>NZ_PXNO01000001.1:0-90000 GCF_003007715.1 Marinobacter shengliensis
AACACGCTGTGAATACGTCCCTGTACGCTCTGCTCCGCCATCCATGGCTCCGCAAGGTTTCGGGAAGCGCCCCCGGAACCGCGCCCCAAACGCAGTGCTGCCCTCAAGCACGATTCTGCCAATTTAGGTGATTATTTAATGGATTTTCCTGTTCTCTACCTGCGCAAGGGCGCAGAACGCCGTCTCCGTGCCGGCCACTTGTGGGTTTACAGCAATGAGGTGGATACCCAGCGTAGCCCGCTGCCAGGGTTTGAGCCCGGCACGCAGGTTCAGGTGCGTGCATCGAATGACAAGCCGATGGGTGTGGCGTTTGTGAACCCTCACGCATTGATTTGCGGCCGGCTGATCAGTCGGGATGCGGACCATGGCATGACGCCTAAGCGGTTGACGGATCGGATGGAGGCGGCGCTGAGTCTTCGGGAGCGTTTGTTTGATAAGCCTTTTTACCGTTGGGTGTTTGGTGACAGTGATGGGCTGTCTGGCTTGGTGGTGGACCGGTTTGATGATGTGGTGGTGGTGCAGATTTCCACCGCGGGCATGGAGCAGATGAAGGATGCCATTGTGCGTGCCGTTCAGCGGTTGGCTCATGCCCGGATTATCGTGCTGAAGAACGATGGCAAGATGCGCAAGGTTGAGGGGCTGGACACCTATGTGGAGTTTTCCCATGGGCCGGAAGCGGATACGGTGCTGGTGGAGGAGAACGGTGCTCGCTTTGAGGTGCCGTTGGCCGGTGGTCAGAAAACCGGCTGGTTCTATGATCATCGTATGAATCGGCAACGCCTGCAGGCCTATGCGCCGGGTAAGAAAGTGCTGGATGTGTTCAGTTACGTGGGCGGTTGGGGTATTCAGGCCGCTTGTGCCGGGGCATCCCAGGTGACCTGTGTGGACGCGTCCTCATCGGCGGTGGATGCGGTGCACCACAACGCCAAGCTGAACGGGCTGGAGAATGTGGACACTATTGAAGGCGACGCCTTTGATGCCCTGAAAGCTCTGGCGGATGAGAAAGAAAAGTTCGACATTGTGGTACTGGACCCACCCGCGCTGATTCCCCGTCGCCGTGACCAGAAAGCTGGGGAGCAGGCCTATGCCCGGCTGAATCAATTGGGGCTCAGGCTGCTGGAGCGTGATGGATTGCTGGTGTCAGCATCTTGCTCCATGCATCTGTCCCAGGAAAAGCTGATCGACATTATTCGTGGCAGTGGCCGCAAGATTGACCGGTTTGTGCAGCTGCTGGAGCAAGGTCACCAGGCGCCGGACCATCCCATCGTGCCGGGGATTCCGGAGACGGACTACATCAAGTCCTGCTTTGTGCGTTCGCTGACCGGGTTTTTCTAGGTTTTAAGGGTCTGTCCCCGAATGGGGACTGACCCATCTTGGAATCCAGTACCATTGTCTAGGGGTCTGTCCCCGAACGGGGACTGACCCATTTTGGACTCCAGCACCAGTGTTTAAGGGTCTGTCCCCGCATGGGGACTGACCCATCTTGGACTCCAGTACCAAGGTTCGATCTGGGTGCCGAAGACGGGCAAAAGTGGGTCAGACCCCGTTCGGGGTCAGACCCGAAGCGACATAACCCGCCAACCATTCTCCACAGCCGTCTTCTCCAGCGTCGGGTCCGGATCAACCGCCACAGGGTTCTCCACCCTCCGCAACAGCGGCAAGTCATTGTGTGAGTCGCTGTAGAACCAGGCGCCCTCAAGGCTCTCACCGTGGGTGGCCAGCCAGTCGTTCAGCCGTTCCACTTTGCCTTCCTGAAAACTTGGTGTGCCAGCCACTTCACCGGTGAATTTGCCGTTGACCAGCTCGGGTTCGGTGGCGATCAGGTGCTCAATGCCCATTAGTTCAGCAATTGGCTCGGTAATGAATCGGTTGGTGGCGGTGATAATCATCAGGGTATGGCCCTGTTCGCGGTGGTCGGCCAGTAGCTTCGCCGCCTTATCCTGCATCATGGGCTGTACTTTCTTGGCCATGAAGGCTTCGCGCCAGCGTTCCAGTTCGTCCATGTTGTGCCGGGTCAGTGGTGCCAGGACAAAGCGCTGATAGTGGAATACGTCGAGCTCTCCGTTCAGATACTCTTCGTAAAAGCGGTCATTGGCGCGCTTGTACTCTTCGGCATCCACCATGCCCTCTTCCACCAGAAACTCACCCCAGGCATGGTCGCTGTCACCGTTCAGCAAGGTGTTGTCCAGATCAAATATTGCGAGCGTCAAGCCGTTTCCTCCCATTGTGACAGGCTCTGAAGCAGGAGCCACAGTCTACCATGACCTGCCGCTAACGGCTCCGTTTGCCGAAGCCTTGGGATTCTGTAAGAATGAGAGCAACTTGGACAATTTTCGCCGGTTAAAACTTAACCGGTGCCGACTTTAATGAGGACTGTGCCGTGATCGACTCAGACGGTTTCAGACCCAACGTCGGAATCATTCTGGCCAACCACAGGGGAGAGGTTCTCTGGGCAAGGCGAATAGGGCAGGACTCCTGGCAGTTTCCACAAGGTGGTATCAAGCACGACGAATCACCGGAGGATGCGCTTTATCGGGAGCTTGGAGAGGAAATCGGCCTGAGTGCCAGCGATGTGGAAATCATCAGCTGCACCCGGGGCTGGCTGCGTTACCGGCTTCCGAGGAGGATGGTACGCCATAACTCGCACCCCGTTTGTGTGGGGCAAAAACAGAAATGGTTCCTGCTGAGGATGATGTCGCCAGACGCGCATGTGCGCGTGGATGGTACCGATTCACCGGAATTCGACGGGTGGCAGTGGGTAAGCTACTGGTATCCGTTAGGACAAGTAGTTTCATTCAAGAGAGAAGTGTATAGGCGCGCGCTGAGAGAACTGGCTCCCAGGCTGTTCCACAACATGGAACAGTGGCAACGGAGTGAGCAGAACCGGCGTTTGAAGGAACACCAGAAATGACGGACTGACTCCATGCTGAGCATCCTGCGAAGTCTAGTACAAGAGGTAAACAGCGCCCGCGATTTGCAGGAGGCGCTGGATATCATTGTCTCGCGGGTGCAAAAGGCCATGAATACCGAGGTCTGCTCCGTCTATCTTTTAGATCCGGCATCCAACCGTTACATCCTGATGGCTACCGAGGGTCTTTACAAAGACTCTGTTGGAAAGGTCAGTCTTGCTTATTCTGAGGGCCTGGTGGGCCTGGTAGGCTCCCGTGAGGAGCCTATCAATCTTGAAGACGCCCCTGCCCATCCCCGCTATCGTTACTTCCCGGAGACGGGTGAGGAACGCTTCCGTTCATTCCTGGGCGTGCCCATCATTCACCATCGCCGAGTACTGGGCGTGCTGGTGGTTCAGCAACGGGAGAGCTCCCGTTGTTTTGATGAGGGCGAAGAGGCGTTCCTGGTCACGGTCTCTGCCCAGTTGGCGGGTGTCATTGCCCACAGCGAGGCCACCGGGGCCATAAGCGGCTTGTCGTTGACCGGGGAAGAAACCCAGGATGTCAGTTTCAATGGTGTGCCGGGCTCCCCTGGTGTCGCGATTGGTACTGGTGTGGTGGTGTATCCGTCCGCCGATCTGGACGTGGTGCCGGAGAAACCGACCGAGAACATCGAGCAGGAACTGGAGCTGTTCCAGTCTGCCGTGCAGGCCGTTCGGGAAGACATCGAGCGGGTAGCGAACCGCCTGGCCTCGCAACTTCGCCCCGAAGAACAGGCCCTGTTTGACGTTTACCTGCGGATGCTGGATGACGGTGCCCTGCCAGGCGAAGTTGCGATCAAAATTCGCGAAGGCATCTGGGCTCAGGGTGCTTTGAAACAGGTGGTGCAGCAGTACATCCGTCATTTCGAGATGATGGATGATCTTTACCTGCAAGAGCGGGTGGTGGATATCCGGGATCTCGGCCGGCGGCTGCTGTCCCATATGCAGGAAGGCGAGCAAAAGCTTCAGGAATACCCGGAGCACACGGTACTGGTCAGTGAAGAACTGACGCCAGCCATGCTGGGCGAAGTGCCGAAAGGGCAACTGGTTGGCCTTGTGTCCGTCAAAGGGTCCAGTAACTCCCATGTGGCCATACTGGCCCGCGCCATGGGTGTGCCCACGGTGATGGGGCTGGTGGATATTCCGGTCAACCAGCTGGACGGCCGCGAACTGGTGGTGGACGGCTTTGAAGGGCAGATTTTTGCCTCGCCGTCATCGGATCTTCGCGCTTTCTACCAGGCCATCTGTGAGGAAGAAGACGAGCTGATCCGTGGGCTTGAGGTGCTGCGGGACAAGCCCTGCGAAACCACCGATGGCCATCGGGTGTCGCTGCTGGTAAATACCGGCCTGATGACGGATGTGGTGCGCTCGCTGTCTCACGGGGCCGAAGGCATTGGGCTGTATCGCACCGAAGTCCCGTTCATGATCAAGGACCGCTTTCCGTCTGAGCAGGAGCAGCGGGAGTATTACCGGGAACAACTGGAAGCCTTTGCGCCTAATCCGGTGACCATGCGTACTCTGGACATCGGTGGTGACAAAGCCCTGACCTATTTCCCGATTGAGGAGGAAAACCCCTTTCTTGGTTGGCGGGGCATCCGGGTTACCCTGGATCACCCCGAGATCTTTCTTGTTCAGGTGCGGGCCATGCTGAAGGCCAGCGAAGGCTTGAACAACCTGCAGATCATGCTGCCGATGATCAGCAACATTTCCGAGGTGGAGGAATCCCTGCACCTGATTTACCGGGTTTATCACGAAGTGCGCGAAGAAGGCTACGACATCCACATGCCCAAAGTGGGTGTGATGGTGGAAGTGCCGGCTGCCGTTTACCAGATTCGTGAACTGGCTGAGCGCGTGGACTTTCTCTCGGTGGGTTCCAACGACCTGACCCAATACCTGTTGGCGGTAGATCGCAACAACCCGCGTGTTGCCCAGCTTTACCATTCCTATCATCCGGCCGTTTTACAGGCATTGGTGCGCATTGCCCAGGATGCCCACTCCGTGGGTAAGCCGGTGGGCATCTGTGGCGAGCTGGCCGGCGACCCGGGTGGCGCGTTGCTGTTAATGGCGATGGGCTATGATTCCCTGTCGATGAACGCGGCCAGTCTGCCGAAGGTGAAATCCGTTATCCGCAGCATTGATCGGGAGTGGGCTATCCAGTTGCTGGAAGATGTTCTGCTGCTGGATTCCCCCCACGTCATCAAGAGCTGTGTCGACCTGGCCCTGCGTAATGCCGGGTTTGGCCGGTATTTGCGACCGGTGAAATCCTCCAGCGCTGCGATGGCAGAGCAGGCGGTTTCCTGACCGACTGTGACAGTAATAGGGTGCTTACTCTAAAATCCGTTGATAGGTTAGTAACGTAATTCTTACTGCAGTACCTACGAAGGACAGGCTATGACCAAAGCGACCGAGCTCAAGCCAGCACCGCGCATTGGCCTCGCCCTTGGGGGCGGTGGGCCACTGGGTGGCATTTATGAGATCGGAGCGCTAAGGGCGCTGGACGAAGCCCTGGATGGCTTGGATTTCAACAACATCGATGTTTATGTCGGGGTTAACTCTGGCTCCTTTGTGGCGGCTAACCTGGCCAATCAGATGACCACGGCCCAGTTGTGTCGTATCTTCGTGCGCAATGAAGCCGAGGTTCACCCGTTCCACCCGGAAGTATTCTATCGCCCTGCATTCCGGGAGATTGGTAGTCGCTTGCTGGCGGTTCCCGGTTTGTTGTCTTCGGCTGTCAGCCGTTTTATCAATAACCCCTACGACCAGAGCCTTCTGGAAGCCTTGACCATTCTGGCCCAGGCCGCGCCAGCCGGGTTGTTTGATAACGAGGGGCTGCACGAATACCTGCGGCGGGCGTTTACCATGCTGGGCCGCACCAACGATTTCCGTCAGCTAAAGCGTAGCCTGTACGTGGTGGCTGCGGATGTGGAGAGCACGGAAGCGGTATGCTTTGGTGCCCCGGGGTATGACCACGTGCCCATTTCCAAGGCGGTCCAGGCCAGCACGGCTTCGCCGGGGCTGTATGTGCCGGTCGACATCGATGGTCGTTACTATGTGGACGGCACCTTGCGTAAGGGGTTGCATGCCTCGGTCGCCTTCGAAGACGGCGCCGATCTGGTGCTGGCGGTGAACCCTCAGGTGCCTATCGACGCCAGCGCAGCGGTGCGTGCAGGCACCATGAAGCCTGGCGACCTCACGCGCTCAGGCATGCCCAACCTGTTGTCCCAGACGTTCCGCACCATGGTCTACTCACGGATGCAGTCCGGTATTGCCCAGTATGGTCGTGACTACCCGGACAAAGACATCCTGCTGTTCGAGCCCACCCGGGACGACGCCAAGCTGTTCTTCTCCAACGTGTTCAGCTTCCAGAGCCGGCGGATGGTGTGCGAACACGCCTATCAAATGACGCGTAGAGATCTGCTGAACCGGGCCGATGAACTGGAGCCAAAACTGCTCAAGTACGGCATCAAACTGCGTCGGGATCGCCTGGAAGACGAACAACGCACCATCAGCACCAGCCTGTATGGCGAAATGCTGCCCTTGTATGTGGCCAAGGGGCGCAAGAAGCAGGCGGAGAAGGGCAAGTTAGCCGCAAGTATCGGTAACGTCACTCATTTGTTCTCGAAAGCCCAGTAAAAAAGCGCCAGGGTACAAAAAAGGCCGGATGCGTTAAACACATCCGGCCATTTCAGTGTCGGGCGAAGCCGGTTACAGAATATACCGGCTCAGGTCCTCGTCTTCAGACAACTCGCCCAGCTTCTCATCGACGTACTCCGCAGTAATCTCGAAGCCATCCGTTACCTTATCACCGGCATCGAACGACAGGCTTTCAAGCAAGCGTTCCAGCACCGTATGCAGGCGACGGGCACCGATGTTCTCGGTGGTTTCGTTCACCTTGAAAGCCACCTCTGCGATCCGCGCAATGGCATCTTCGCTGAAGTTGAGCTTCACGCCTTCGGTGCCCATCAGGGCTTCGTATTGCTGCACCAGGGAGGCGTCTGGTTCGGTCAGGATGCGTTTGAAGTCCTCCGGTGTCAGCGCCTGGAGTTCTACCCGGATCGGCAAACGCCCCTGCAGTTCCGGGATCAGGTCTGACGGCTTGGACAGGTGGAAGGCGCCGGAGGCGATAAACAGAATGTGATCGGTGCGCACCGCGCCATACTTGGTGCTGACGGTGCTGCCTTCAATCAACGGCAGCAAATCCCGCTGCACGCCCTCGCGGGAGACATCCGATGAGGTGTTCTCCGAGCGCTTGGCGACTTTGTCGATCTCATCAATGAACACAATGCCATTCTGCTCAACCGCATCAATGGCCTTGTGCTTGATCTCTTCCTCGTTCACCAGTTTGGCGGCTTCCTCGTCTTTCACCTGCTTCATGGCGTCCGCCACTTTCATCTTGCGGGTCTTACGCTTGTCAGATGACAGGTTGGAGAACATGCTCTGAAGCTGGTTGGTCATCTCCTCCATGCCAGGAGGAGCCATGATTTCAACGCCGGCGCCGCCACTGCGAACGTCAATCTCGATTTCCTTGTCATCCAGCTCGCCTTCCCGCAGCTTTTTGCGGAACATCTGGCGAGTGGCGGAATCGTTACTGGCGCGCTGGCTGTCTTCGTTGAAATCCCGGGCTGGTGGCAGCAAGGCATCCAGAATACGGTCCTCGGCGGCATCCAGGGCACGGTTCTCGTGGCGTTTCATCTCCTTCTCGCGGAGCAGTTTCACCGCCATATCCGCCAGGTCCCGGATAATGGATTCCACATCCCGGCCCACATAGCCCACCTCGGTGAACTTGGTGGCTTCCACCTTCAGGAAGGGCGCATCCGCCAACTTGGCCAGGCGCCGGGCGATCTCGGTTTTACCCACACCGGTGGGGCCAATCATCAAAATGTTCTTGGGAGTGATTTCGTCACGCAGGCTGCTGTCCAGCTGCATGCGGCGCCAGCGGTTACGCAGGGCAATGGCTACGGCACGCTTGGCTTCATCCTGACCCACGATGTGTTTATTGAGCTCGTGGACAATCTCACGGGGAGTCATTGCAGACATGGTCGCTCCGGTCAGTCTTTGAAGGACAGCACTTCCAGAGTGCGGTTCTGATTGGTGTAAATGCAGATATCACCGGCGATCTCGAGCGCCTTTTCGGCGATTTCGTGTGCACTCAGGTCGGTATTTTCAAGCAGCGCACGAGCCGAGGCCTGGGCAAACGGGCCACCGGAGCCAATGGCAATCAGCCCTTGTTCAGGCTCGATGACATCCCCGTTACCGGTAATGATCAGCGAGGCGGTTTTGTCGGCCACGGCCAGCAGGGCCTCCAGCTTTCGCAGAGCGCGATCGGTACGCCAGTCTTTGGCAAGCTCTACCGCAGCCCGGGTAAGATTACCCTGGTGCTTCTCCAACTGGGCTTCAAAACGTTCAAACAAAGTGAACGCATCGGCGGTGCCGCCGGCAAACCCGGCAATCACCTGGCCGTTATAGAGCCTGCGAACCTTACGGGCATTGCCTTTCATGACGGTGTTGCCCAGAGAAACCTGGCCATCGCCGCCCATGGCGACTTCATCGTCCCGGCGGACGGAAACTATGGTAGTCATTTTGGCTCCAGTTGCCTGATATGAAAGTGTCTTGGAGCTTTATGGAGGCTTCTGGCGGGAATTCAAGAGGGCCGGCTTGGGGGGGGGGAGGCCAGCTTTGCGGGGGTGCTTTTCAAAACACGCTGTGAATACGTCCCTGTACGCTCTGCTCCGCCATCCATGGCTCCGCAAGGTTTTGAAAAGCACCCCCGCAAACCTGTCCCAATCTCCGGCGCGGTTATCTTTTCGAGTGATTCCAGAGTCGGCGGGCTTACAAGAAATTTAACCTTCGCGCGGAATTTTCCGAACCAGCGGCTGAATATTAATAGAAACCAGCTTATCCACCGCCGCATTCATCTGGCTGCGAGACTCAAATGGCCCCACATTCACCCGATACCACACACTGCCACTTTCCAGATCAATGCGCTGAACCTGCGCTCGCAAACCCTGGAACGCGATCTGAGCCCGCTGCCGTTCGGCATCCGCCTGGCTGCGGAAAGAGCCGGACTGGACGATATAATTGAAGTCCTGCTGAGCAGGGTTGGGGGAGTACTCCTGAACCTTGGGGGGCACCACTTCTGATTCCGGCAACATATCGTAGAACCGGAAATTCTGCTCCCGTGGCCGGCTTGGCTCCTGCTTGGCGGTGCTGGGCGCGGGTGTTTTGGGCTGGGCAGACTGCTGTGCGGGTTGGCTCGGCCTGGCGGATTCCTGGCCCGTTGGTAGTGTGTTGAGGTACACGATAAAACCGACAAAACCACCTACCGCAGCCAGAGACAGAATCCATTTGAACGACAGCGCCCCGTGCTGGGAGTGCGATGGCGCACTCCGCTTAGCGGGGGAAGCTTTACGGGGCTTCGGCGCTGGCTTTCTGGACGAAGCCGCTCCTTTTCCCGCAGGCCGGTCTTTCTTGGCGTAGTCTCTGGCCATGGTCTTTTTACATCTCCTCTGGCGCACTAACGCCCAGCAAATCCAGGCCGTTGGCAATCACCTGGCGCACGGCCAGATAAAGGCTGACACGGGCATCCCGCAGGGCGGTGTCTTCAATCAACACCTTGTGGGCGTTGTAATAGGTGTGGAACTGGCCGGCCAGCTCACGCAGGTAATGGGTGAGGTGGTGCGGCTCCCGCTGGGTGGCGGAGTTGGCAATCAGCTCCGGATACTTGGCCAGCTGATTGGCCAGTTCTTTCTCTTCGTCCAGGGTTAACAGGCTCAGGTCGCCAACACATTCGTTCATGCCCCGCTTTACACCCTCGGCTGCGAGCTTACGCAGCACGCTGCAAATACGGGCATGGGCATACTGGATGTAATACACCGGGTTTTCATTGGTCTGGGAGCGGGCCAGGTCGATATCGAAGGTCAACTGGGAGTCGACACGGCGCGCGGCCAGGAAGAAACGGGTGGCATCGCGGCCGACTTCGTCGATCAGGTCCCGTACGGTTACGTAGCTGCCGGCCCGCTTGGAGATTTTCACTTCCTGGCCGGAGCGGGTCACCATCACCATCTGGTGCAGAACGTAGTCCGGCCAGCCCTGTGGGATGTCGGCTTTCAGTGCCTGCAGGCCGGCGCGCACGCGGGTCACGGTGGAGTGGTGGTCTGCACCCTGTTCGTTGATCACGGTGGTAAAGCCACGCTGCCACTTGTCCAGGTGATAGGCCACATCCGGCAGGAAGTAGGTGTAGCCGCCATCCTTTTTACGCATAACCCGGTCTTTGTCATCGCCAAACTCGGTGGTTTTCAGCCACATGGCGCCGTCTTGCTCATAGGTGTAGCCGTTGGCCTTCAGGCGCTCAACGGTGGCCTCCACCTTGCCGTCCTCGTACAGGGAAGATTCCAGGAAATACACATCAAACTGAACGTCAAAGGCTTTCAGGTCCAGGTCCTGCTCCCGGCGCAGGTAGGCCACGGCAAAGTCGCGGATGGCGTCCTGGTCGTCCGGGTCGGCCTTGGCGGTCACTTTCCGGTCATCGGCAATCACCGTTTCGCCGGCCATATAGGCGTTGGCCACGTCGACAATATAGTCGCCCCGGTAGCCGTCTTCCGGCCAGCTTTCATGCTCCGGGGTCAGGCCCTTCACGCGGGACTGAACCGACCGCGCCAGATTGTTGATCTGGGCGCCGGCGTCGTTGTAATAAAACTCACGGGTAACGTCGTAACCGTTGGCTTCCAGTAGGCGACACAGGCAGTCGCCAATAGCGGCGCCGCGGCCATGGCCCACGTGCAGGGGGCCGGTGGGGTTGGCCGACACAAACTCCACCTGAACCTTCTCACCTTTGCCCGAGTTGTTACGGCCAAACTGTTCCGCTTCGCCCAGGATGGTATTCACTATTCCGAACGCGCTGGCGGTGCTCATGAAAAAGTTAATAAAGCCCGGCCCGGCAATCTCCACCTTCTCCACCGCTGAACTCTCCGGCAACGCCGCCACCAGGGCCTCGGCCAGCTTTCGCGGCGGGCAGCCAGCCGCCTTGGCGGCCATCAGGGCAATGTTGCAGGCGTAATCGCCGTGGGATTTGTCCTTGGTGTTGCCAACCTGGGGGGTAAAGGTCTGGTCAGCCGGCAGAGTGCCTTCAGACTGCAGGGCAGCCAGTGCGGACTGGAGAAGCTCGGATACGGTCTCTTTCATGCGTCAGATGACTCGGTTTTCAGGAGAATGGGTGCAGGGCTGGGCGCCCGTTGAAATCAGAAGAGGCGTATTATCGCGGAAAGTTGGATATCAAGCAAAATTGCTGACAGATTGAATTTTTGGTCGAAAGTCGGCAGTAACGGATGGAGGTATACCAACTAATATTAAAGAGCTGGGCTTTCCGATGAAGAAAGCCCAGCTTGTCCAGTAGCCTTGATCAGTTGCAGGCTGTTTCGTTATAAGGGCTTTGCTCTCCCGGAGGGCTGACTCCCTCGTCACTTAGGTCATCAGCGACACAGGGTAGAATGAATGTCCTAGAGTTAGAGCTCGTGAAGCCCTCAACATTCGAGGTTGCAGTTAATCTAACCTTTACCCAATTGCACTGGTCTTTGGTGTACTTAATATCAAATTGGATTGCACCGGAGTCATCAGTCGTTACTGACCGAGGGGCTGCAGCGGGGGTCCCAATCTCAGTTCCATTCACAGGATCGGAGTGGTTTGTCTGGCACGTTGTAGGGTTGTCCGGCAATACCCATTTGTCACCATTCCAGCTATAAGATCCCTTGGCGAATTCAACTGGAAGGACGCTAAGTTGTACCGGCTGGTCGGTGCTTGCGTTACCGTTGGCGTCGGTCACAAGCACGCTCCACGGCATTTCATAAGTGGTTTGGTCTGGGGCGGAAATTGTATTGCCAGTGCCGAGGATCAAGGTCAGCGCCCGCCCAGCCACGGTAAGCAAGATAGTCTTTTGCTCGGTAGTGCCGTCGCTGCGCTGGATCTGTGCGGTTATCTGAACGCCATCTTTCTCACTGATACTACTTGTGGAGGTATAGGTCGAAATCGCGCGCCCTTGACTATCTGTTCTCACGCTTCCTGGTGAAAGTGTGCCGCCCGTCGGATCAGTCAATGTGAACTCTACTTGCGCATTCTTTACGAGGTTGCCGTTTTCGTCCCGGACCGTAGCGATTATGCTTGCCTCATCGTTAGTTGAAACCTGCGTCTTTGAAGCTCGGATATTTATGTCGTGTGGGTTAGAAGACACGAATTCAAGGGCCTGGCTTGTCTGAATCTGACTGCCCTCAGAGCTCTCTGCTGTGGCAGTGATTTCGGCAATGCCGACATTTGTTGAGCTGATGCTGGCAACAGCTGCGCCATTACCGTCTGTTATTGCGGTGTTGGAAGCAAGAGTTCCGCGGGTTGTAGCAAAACGGACCTCTTGTCCCACTACAGGGTTTCCATTTTGAGTCCAAGTCACAGATACGTTTTGAGAAGCGCCTATTTCCACTTCGCTTACGTCAATTTCGTCGAAAATGAAGCTGTCAGCAGATACGTTCACGTTGATTTGGGTGGAAATGCCAGAATCACCTTCAAATGCACTAACCGAGAGCGTGTCTGTGCCACCACTGTTCGCGTTGAGCGAGAATCTAACTCGTCCTGAAGAATCTGTGTTCATGCTTGAGCTTGAGACGGTGTTGTTCTGGCTTGATATGTTTACGACAGTGTTTCCGATGCCTCCACCTGCAGAGTCAAGCAGGCGTGCTTCGAAGTTCGCTGAGGCTCCATTACTGATAGCAGTCGGGCCGGTGAGGCTTAGGTTGGTGCCGGTTACTGCAATGTTTACCGAATTAGTTTGAGAGCCAGCGGATGCTGTAACGGCAATTGTTCTATTTCGGGCATCACCTTGGGAGGACAATTCGGCGCTGGCCTGGCCGGCTTCAGACGTGGTTGGAGTCGTGACTACCAGTGAGCCGTTATTTGATGCTTCAAACTTGACCGGAACGTCGGGTGTAAGAACGCCATTTTGGTCGCGAACAAGAGCTGTAATAAGAGCCTTGTCCTGGCCTGAAGAGCCAATTGTTGGCGCGCTTGTGAGCAGCTGAACGGAGCCAACACTCACTGTTGGGTTAGTAGGGGTATCTGATCCTCCCCCCGTATTGCCGCCGCTTCCTGCAAGCGGAGTAGAGCTATCATCCCCTCCACAGGCCGCCAAAATAAAAGCCAGCGACAACGCTGACGCACGCGCAAGGAATTTCCCTGACATTTTTATATCTCCAGTTTTCGTTACAGCAAAAGCCTTTTCGCTGCGCATTCCCTGCTTGAGAACCGCAACCTCAGGTGTTGTTACAGCTTTATTAGGTAGTTTGCTGAAAATCATAGCACAGTCGGCGCGAACGCAATGCTTACGGGTGCCGATTTCTGCAAAAGATTGTAACGATTTGCAGGTTATCGACTGCGTCACATTTTTGTTGGCTGATCAGGTTAGCCGGTTTCCTGCGGATCTACATCAACCACCCATCGGGTACTGGAGGGCAGCCTGGCTTGGTCTAGGTATTGGCATAGCTGTGTCAGCACGCGATTGAGGTGGCCACGGCTATCGCTGCACAGAATCAGTTGGGCCCGGTGGCGGTCGGCTTTGCGGGCGATAACGGCAGGTAACGGGCCCCAGATTTCGATGCCGGGGCTTTGCGCCATGGGTTTCAGGGTGTCCAGAAGTTGCAGGCTGTTCTGCATGGTGTCGGCTTCGGCTCGTACGATCGCCATAGCGCGGTAGGGTGGCAGGGCGCCGGTTTCTCGCTCGGCCAGGAGCTGGTCGGCGATCGCAGCGTAGTTACCCTGGCACAAGTTGGTGAGAAGCGGGTGGTCGCTGTGGCAGGTCTGGATCAGCACTTTTCCCGGTTTGTCGCCCCGACCGGCGCGGCCACTGACTTGTAGCAGAGTCTGGATCATCTGTTCCGGTGCCCGGAAATCAACACTGAACAGGCCGCCGTCGGCGTTTACTACGCACACCAGGGTCACGTTGGGGAAGTCGTGGCCCTTGGCCAGCATCTGGGTGCCCACAAGAATGCAGGGCTCGCCGGTATTCACCCTTTTCAGGATGGCTTGGATACTGCCTTTGCGCTGGGTGCTGTCCCTGTCTACCCGCACGATGGGCGTGTCCGGAAATTGCTCGGCAAGGGTGTCTTCGGTGCGCTCGGTGCCCTGGCCAACGGGTTTGTAGTTTTCGCTCTGGCATTTTGGGCAGGTGTGGCTGGCCGCCATCTGGAAGTCACAGTGGTGGCAGCGCATGGCGTGGTCGCGGCGGTGGTAGGTCAGTCGGGTGTCGCAGCGTGGGCATTCTTCTAAGTGGCCGCAATCAAAGCACATCATTACCGGGGCAAATCCCCGTCTGTTGACGAAGACCAGTGCTTGCTCGCCCCTCGCAAGCGTTTCTTTGATCGTATTCAGGGTTGGGCGGGACAGTCCCGCTTCAAGTGGCCGGCTTCGGATGTCCAGTAATTCAAGCTGGGGTGGCTTCGCGTTGCCGGCCCGTTCTTCCAGTCGAATCAGTTGGTATTTGCCCTGTTGCGCGTTATGCCAGGATTCCAGGGCCGGTGTGGCCGAGCCGAGAATCACCGGGCACCGGTTCAGGTGAGCGCGGTAGACGGCAACATCCCGCCCGGAATACCGGAAACCTTCGCCCTGTTTGTAGGAGCTGTCGTGCTCCTCATCGACGATGATGGTGCGAAGGTGGCTAAAAGGAAGCAGTACTGCCGAGCGGGTGCCTATCAGGATCACCGGTTCGCCATTGCGGATTTTCAGCCAGGTGCTCAGGCGCTCACCGTCATTCAGGGCAGAGTGCCATACCTGAATGCGGTTGCCGAAGTAGCGGCGAAAGCGGGCGAGTGTTTGTGGTGTCAGGTTGATCTCGGGTACCAGTACCAGTGCCTGCTCGTTCGCGTTGAGGTGCGTTTTTAAATAATGAAGGTAAAGTTCGGTTTTACCGCTACCGGTTATTCCATAGAGCAGGGTGGCAGAGAATTCGTGTGTGTGCTCCGGCATCTGAGCTGACGCTGCCTGTTGGGCGGCGGACAGGGTCGGGGCCGGCAGGTCTTTGGTGGCCGGCGCAGTTATGGCTTTGGCGCCCTCGGTGATCAGATCTTTCTGTTGCAGATTGCGAATCTGGGCCCGGCTGAAGCCGGATTTCACCAACGCGCTGGAGCTAATGCCGGGTGATTCCTTGATGGCATTGAACAGGGCGACTTGCCGGTGTGCGTTGGCTGGTAAGACGGCCTCTGTTGCTGCCGGGTGCCAGCTTTCATCGGCTTTCTCCTGAGCGGGCCGACCCCGTCGCAAGGCCGGGGGGAGGGCGGTAAACAGGCATTCTCCCAGCGGATGCTGGTAATAATCGCTGGCCCAGGTGAGCAGGTTAAAGGTGTTGTCTGGCAGGGCTGGCCAGGCTTCCAGTGTGCCTTTGATAGCCTTCAGGTTGACGCCGGGCGGGGGCTCAACGCCAATCTCTACTACCAGGCCAGTCAAAGTCTGGCGCCCGAAAGGCACGGTAACCCGCTGGCCAGGTGCGAGCTCAAGGCTGTCGGGAATCAGGTAGTCAAACAGGCGCCTCAGGGGACGGTTCAGGGCGATGCGGGCGATAGCTGGCCGTGTCACGGTATCTGCGTATCCTGATGGCGGGCCTTCTGGCGCCGGGCGTTGTGTTCTGGAGTCTTGTGAGGAGTCAAGATACTTGCCTGTGGCCGGGTTTGTCAGTAAGATTCGCGGTCTGTTTATGGCCGGGCATGATTGTGCACGGTCTTTCCAATTGATTCAAACATGCGGTGCCTGGCATGTAGGCCGTTTTCGGCGGGTGATCAGGTAGCGGCATGACCGACAGAGGTTCGCCATGAAAGAAGGTATTCACCCGAAGTACGAAGACATTACCGCCACCTGTTCATGCGGTAACGTGATCAAGACTCGCTCCACTGTAGGCCACGACCTGCAGCTGGACGTATGCTCCCAGTGCCACCCGTTCTACACTGGCAAGCAGAAGGTTATGGACACCGGCGGTCGTATTGATCGGTTCCAGAAGCGTTTCGGCAGCCGTATCGGCGGCAAGAAAGCCTGATCTGCACCGAAATGTTGCAAAAAAGCGCCTCAGGGCGCTTTTTTTGTGTCTGGACGTCGGTTTTTTCGATGTCTTATACGCAAAATGCACTATTGACTGGTCATAAAATATTCGGGTTTGGCTTGTCGTTTCGGGGCGGTCGCGCCATAATGTCGCGCTCCGTTGGGCGAGCCCCGGCGGTTAATACCTTTAAACGTGACAAACGGAACAGTGGCAATGTCTCAAGATCTGAAAGAAGCAGCCCTTGAATATCACGCCAAACCGCGGCCGGGTAAGCTGAGTGTTGAAATCACCAAGCCAACCCAAACTTCCCGCGACCTTTCCCTGGCGTACAGCCCCGGGGTTGCCGAACCGGTCCGCGAGATCGCGAAGGACCCCGAGAACGCATACAAGTACACGGCCAAGGGCAACCTGGTAGCTGTGATTTCTGATGGTACTGCGATCCTGGGTCTGGGTAATCTCGGCCCCCTGGCAAGCAAGCCGGTAATGGAAGGCAAGGGCGTACTGTTCAAGCGCTTTGCTGGTATTGACGTGTTCGATATCGAAGTCAATTCCGAAAGCCCGCAAGCGTTTATTGAAACTGTAGAGCGTATCGCGGATACCTTCGGTGGTATCAACCTCGAAGACATCAAGGCACCGGAGTGCTTCGAGATTGAGCGTGCGCTGATCGAAAAGTGCAACGTGCCCATCTTCCATGATGACCAGCACGGTACTGCCATCGTGACTGCAGCTGGCATGATCAATGCCCTTGAGCTGCAGGGTAAGAAAATTGAAGAGGCAAAGGTGGTTTGTCTGGGCGCCGGTGCGGCTGCCATTGCCTGCATGAAGTTGTTGATCAGCTGCGGTATTCGCTCTGAAAACATTTTCATGCTCGACCGCAAGGGTGTGATCCACTCTGGTCGTGACGATCTGAACCAGTACAAAGCGATGTTCGCCAACGAGACAGACAAGCGCACACTGGATGACGCCATTGACGGCGCCGACGTGTTCCTGGGTCTGTCTGGTCCGGACCTGTTGAGTGCTGAGCAGCTGGCGAAGATGGCTCCGAACCCGATCGTATTCGCGTGCTCCAACCCGGATCCGGAAATCAGTCCGGAAGTGGCTCTGGCTACCCGCGATGATCTGATCATGGCAACCGGCCGTTCGGACTATCCGAACCAGGTGAACAACGTTCTGGGCTTCCCGTTCATTTTCCGTGGCGCGCTGGACGTTCGTGCAACCGCCATCAACGAGGAAATGAAAGTGGCAGCGGTTCATGCTATTCGTGAACTGGCTAAAGAGCCCGTGCCCCAGGAAATCTGCGCCGCTTACGGTGTCGACAGCCTGGAGTTCGGTAAGGAATACATTATTCCCAAGCCGATGGACGTTCGTCTGCTTGACGTAGTGCCTGCTGCGGTTGCCCGTGCTGCCGTAGACTCTGGTGTGGCGCGCAATCCTTACCCGGCGCACTACCCGCTGAAGTCCATGGACGACATCATCTGATCTGGATGTAGTTGTTGGGCCTCAAAAAAACCGGCGGAGATCCCGCCGGTTTTTTTGTGTCTGCCCATTGCTGGGCTCGGCTGCGCCGGATCAGAAAATCTGTCCGGGCAGGCTGTCAGAGTCGTTGGCGCCAGACCCGTTGCCGTTGGTGTCCTGTGATAGCGGCGCTGGGGCATCTTCCTCTTTGAAGATTTCAAACGTGCCATCTTCTCCAGGGCGCGCCCGTTCGCCGGTTCTGGGGTTAATGCGGATGTTCACAATCCCGTTGGGTCTTGCCATGGTAGATTCGGGTGCGCCTTGCATGGCGGTTTTCATGTAGTCAACCCAGATTGGCAGGGCTGTGCTTGCGCCAAATTCCCGTCGGCCGAGGGGGGCTGGCTGGTCGAAGCCCACCCATACGGTTGTTGCCACGTCGTGATTGAAGCCGGCAAACCAGGTGTCTTTCTGTTCGTTTGTGGTGCCGGTTTTACCGGCCAGGTCTTTGCGGTTCAGCGCCAGTGCGCGGCGACCGGTGCCGCGACGGACCACGTCCTGAAGAATCGTGTGCATGATATAAACCGAGCGTTCGTCGGCCAGGCGTTTCATCACGCGTTTTTCCGCAGACTGCTGAGCGCTTGCCGGCAACAGAATGCCATCCGTTTCCGGTGTGTCGCTGTTGCTCTCTGTGAGCGGGCCTTCACTGGCGTTATCTGTTAGTTGCTGTTCGCAGTCGCTGTCGCAAAGTACGGTTTCAGGTGCCTCGTAGACAACGGTGCCATCCGGTTCCTGGATGGTTTTAATCAGATACGGTTCCACGTCATAGCCGCCGTTGGCGATAACGGCGAAGCCGCGCGCCAGCTCCATTGGCGTGAGCTGGCCTGCCCCCAGGGAGAGAGACAAGTTGGCTGGCATGTTGGCGGTCGGGATCTTCAATTGATCCAGATAGTTCAGTGTTTGGCGAATGCCTAGATCTCTCAGCAGCCGGATTGAAACCAGGTTGCGCGAGCGATAGAGGCCTTCCCTGAGTGTCGTTGGGCCATAAAACTGGCCCGATGAATTCTGGGGGCGCCAGGCGCCTTCGAGTTCTGAGTCCTCAAATACGATGGGTGCATCATTGTAAATGGTTGCCGGTGTGCGGCCGTTCTCCAGGGCAGAGAGGTACAGGAAAGGCTTGAACGTAGAACCCGGCTGGCGGTTAGCCTGGGTTGCCCGGTTGTATTTGCTCTGGCTAAAGCTGTAGCCGCCGGCAAGGGCCTCAATGGCGCCGGTTTTTGCCGACAGGGAAATCACTGCGCCTTCCACTCTTGGGGCCTGAGAGAGCGCAACCTGCAGTTCAAGCCGAGGCTCGTTGCCGTCGGTTTCAGGGGGTTGCTCCTGAATTTGCGGCAGTTGCGTTACCTTCACATAGACCACGTCGCCGACATTAACGACATCGGATGGCTTCTCCGGGGTTGGTCCTGTCAGGTTCTCTGTGCGGTATCGCTTAGCCCAGGTCATGGTTTCGAAGTCCATTTTTCCCGGACCGAGGTGGCGGGTGTGAACCCTTGCTGCGCCCTCATCATCGTTGACTGAGGTGATCACTGCAGGGATGAGGCCTTCTACCCTCGGGTAGTTGAGTAGCTGATTGGACAGCTCTGCTGTAGACATACCGGCAACGTCAAACTGGCCGATGGGGCCACGGAAGCCGTGACGCCGATCGTAGTTTTCAAGGCCGGTGCGAAGGGCTTCCGTTGCCGCTTGTTGTTTGGTTCCGTCAACGGTCAGCGTCACGCTGTAGCCATCATTGTAGGCAGCTTCACCAAAACGGCGAACCATCTCCGTTCGTGCCATCTCGGCGACGTAATCGGCGTCTACCTCAGCTTCCCGCATGTTATAGGTGGCGGTGAGCGGGGCTTTGGTTGCTTCTGACCAGTCTTCCTGTGTGATGTAGCCGAGATCCCGCATTCTTCCAAGAATCCAGTTTCGGCGTATCAGTGCTCGCTCAGGGTTGGCCAGAGGGTTGTAGGCAGAAGGCGCCTTTGGCAGTCCAGCCAGCATGGCCATCTGCGCAAGGGTGAGCTCGTCGACGGGTTTGTCGTAATAGACCTGGGCGGCTGCGGCGATGCCGTAGGCGCGGTTGCCCAGGTAGATCTTGTTCAGGTACAGCTCCAGGATCTTGTCTTTATCAAGTTCACGTTCGATCTGAAGAGCCAGAAGTATCTCGTTGAACTTACGAATAAAGGTGCGGTCGCGTGACAAAAAGTAATTTTTTGCAACCTGCATGGTGATAGTGCTACCGCCGGACTGGATGCTGCCGGTGGACACCAGTTCGATGGCAGCCCGCGTCAACCCTTTGATGTCGACTCCGAAATGGTCGTGGAATCGGGCGTCTTCCGCGGCCAGAAAGGCTTGTAACTGAATTGTAGGGATCTGTTCGATTGTGATCGGTGCCCTTCTCTTTTCGCCGAATTCTGCTATTAATCTGTTGTCTGCACTGTATACCCGAAGCGGCGTCTGAAGTTTTACGTCCAGCAGTTGGTGAACAGGAGGCAGACTGGGCCGAAGGTATAAATAGAAGGCCGAGGCGATAATAATGGCGACACTCAGGCCGGTGAGCAGGAACCAGGCGAAAACACGAGATGTGCGCAGCAAATGAGACATTTTTTTCTGACAACAGTTGGATATAGGTCTATTATTTGAGAAATTGCTTTAGGAAGGTTGAGTTGCTTCACTGAATGCAAGATCTCTTGAATAACAAAGAGCCTGCATTGTAGACGGAAAACTTGAAGAATTCTCTTACATAAAAAACACATAAAGCGTCTCTGTCATGATTGCCGTATCAGGGATTGGTTCAGAGGCGCCTTAGCCGGGTGCATTAAACCAGGTATAGGGTGAGCGCGTGTTCGGATTGCTAGGAAAAAAATCCAGTGCAGTGCTGGGCGTGGATGTCAGCTCCAGCTCGGTCAAACTTCTGGAACTGTCAAGGCATGGCGACCGTTACAAGGTTGAAAGCTATGCGGTTGAGCCGTTGCCGGCCAACGCAGTTGTCGAGAAAAACATCACTGATGTAGAAGCGGTGGGTGAGGTGCTCAAGCGAGTGGCCTCTAAATCCCGTACCAGCGTTAAGCAGGTTGCCGTGGCTGTGTCAGGTTCTGCGGTTATCACCAAGGTCATCCAGATGGATGGCGGCCTCAACGAATTCGAGATGGAAGACCAGATCACCCTCGAGGCCGATCAGTACATCCCGTATCCGCTGGATGAAGTAGCCATCGATTTTGAGGTGCAGGGTCCGTCTGAGTCGAATCCGGACCAGGTCGACGTGCTGCTGGCTGCGTGCAGAAAAGAGAACGTGGATATCCGTGAGGACGCTCTCGAGATCGCCGGCCTGACCACCAAGATTGTCGATGTCGAGGCCTATGCACTGGAAAGGGCGTACAAACTGATCGAGCCCCAGTTGGAGTCCCAGGGCGAAGAGCTGGTGGTTGCCATCGTCGATATCGGCGCAACCATGACCACGCTGAGTGTGCTGGCTGAGGGTAAGACAGTTTATACCCGTGAGCAGATTTTCGGGGGCAAGCAGCTTACCGAGGAAATTCAGCGCCGCTACGGCTTATCACTTGAAGAAGCCGGTCTCGCGAAGAAACAGGGCGGGCTTCCGGACGACTATGAGCCGGAGGTCCTTACCCCCTTCCGTGAAGCGGTTGTGCAGCAAGTTGCACGCGCTCTCCAGTTCTTCTTTGGTGCCAGCCAGTACAACGCTGTTGATTACGTCGTTCTTGCAGGCGGTACGGCATCCATTCAGGGCCTGACCGAGATGGTGGAGGAGAAGACCGGTACGCCAACCCTGGTTGCGAATCCATTCGCCGACATGGCCGTGGGTTCCAGGGTGAATGCATCAGCCCTGAGCAATGATGCTCCATCGTTGATGATTGCCTGCGGCCTGGCAATGAGGAGTTTCGACTGATGGCAAAGATTAACCTCAGACCATGGCGTGAGGAACTGCGAGCTGAGAAGCAGAAGCAGTTCGTGGTCATGATCCTTGGCGCAGCTATTGTGGCGGCTGGCCTGGCATTCCTCTGGAAGTCGGATATGGACAGCCGGATTGCTTATCAGCAATCCCGAAACGCCTATATTGAAACCGCTGCAAAACAGCTTGATCAGCAGATCAGAGAGATCGAGAACCTCAAGCGCCAGCGCGATGAGTTGTTGGCTCGGATGCAGGTAATCCAAGATCTCCAGGGCACACGTCCGGTCATCGTTCGGGTGTTTGATGAGTTGGTTCGCACCTTGCCTGATGGCCTCTTCTACACCGATCTGAAGCGGACGGGAGAACGCATCGAAATCGTGGGTATGGCGGAGTCGAACAGCCGCATTTCCAATCTGATGCGTCAGTTTGATGACTCTGACTGGTTCACCAATCCCAATCTCACCAATGTGGCTGCAGCCGACGCTCGTCGTGCAGGTTACAGCCAGTTCAACCTGTCTGTTCAGCAGCAGACACCAGAGCCCGAAGGGGAGGATAATTAATGAGCCTCGCGGACTCACTCAAGAGCTTGAACGAATTTGATATCAACGACCTCGATATCAATAACGCCGGTATCTGGCCTGCACCGATAAAAGCAATTGTTGCTCTGATTATCTTTGGCCTGATTCTTGGCGGCGGATACTGGTTCTTTATCAAGGATCAGTATGCCCAGCTGGACAGGGTCGAGCGCACCGAGCAGGAGCTCAAGCAACAATATGAGCGTAAGGCCTATCAGGTGGCTAACCTTGACGTGTTCAAAGCTCAAATGGCTGAGATGGAAGAGACGTTTGGCGCGTTGGTACGCCAGTTGCCCAGTGAGACTGAGGTGCCGGGGTTGTTGGAGGATATCACCAATACCGCATTGGGTAGTGGTCTGTCTCTGCAGCAAGTGGCGCTACAGCCTGAGCAGCGGCGGGATTTTTACTCGGAGTTGCCGATCAATATCCGGGTATCCGGTGCGTATCACGAACTTGCGACGTTTGTTAGCAGTGTGGCAAGTCTGCCGCGGATTGTGACATTGCACGATTTAACCATAAAACCAATTGGCGGAGATGGTGAGCGGCTTGATATGCAAGTTGTTGCACGTACCTACCGCTACCGGGCTGGAGAGTGAGCATGACAGGAAAGCATGCGGGAAAAGCCTGGCTGGGTGTGTGTCTGGCGTCTTTGCTGACGGCTTGTTCCCAGGGCAACGGTTTCTCGGATCTGGACAAGTTCATGGCCGATACCCGGGCGAAGCCCCGGGGGCACGTGGAGCCCCTGCCAGAATTCAAGGCCTACGAGGCGTTCAGTTATTCAGCGGCAGATCGCCGGGCCCCCTTTGAGCCGCCCGTCGACGTTCAGTTGACCATGGTGGACGAACAGCCGATCAGTGATGTCGAGCCGGACCTGGACAGGCCGAGAGAGGTTCTTGAGAACTTCGATCTTAAATCTCTGACCATGGTTGGTACGCTTCAGGGTGTAGGCGGCGGATTGTTTGCATTGATTCGTGATGGCAGTGGCGGCATCCATCGGGTGCGAAGCGGAAATTATATGGGTCAGAACTACGGCCGGATTGTCGGTATCAGTGAAACTCGCATTGAATTGATTGAAATCGTTCCAAATGGCCGGGGTGGCTGGGTCGAGCGCCCGCGTTCCCTGTCTTTGGATGAAGGATAAGGCCGGGAGCGATAAAGGATGAATGAAAAAAACATGCACGAACAAAATGGTTTAAGGTCGAGGCTAGCGATGTTCAAAAAACTCAATGTCTGCGTGGGCGTGATCGCCATCGGGTTATGGAGCAGCCTGGCCAGCGCGGTCACGCTGGAAGACGTGTCGTTTTCGTCGCTGCCGGGAGAACGCCTGGAAGTGACCATGAAATTCGATGGGCCACCGCCCGAGCCTACCGGGTACACGATTGAGCGCCCGGCGCGCATCGCTGTGGACCTCAAGGACACCACCAGTGGGCTTAACCAGCGGAGTATTCCGCTTGGGTCCGGCAATGCGCAAAGCGTGACCGTGGTGGAAACCAAAGATCGCACTCGGCTGATCTTCAATCTGGTGGAATTGACTCCCCACGAGACAGTTCGTCAAAACAATTCGCTGGTCATGACTATTGGCGGCGCCAGTGGAGCTACGGCCACTGCGGCAGCTTCCCAGCAGCGCCAGTCAGGATCGACGGCCGCTGCCTCCTCCAATGCCCTTGCAGGCGTGGACTTCCGCCGGAGCAAGGAAGGCGAGGGGCGCGTCATCGTTGATCTTGGAAGTGCCTCTGCGGCGGTGAATCTGTCTGAGCAGGCTGGTCGCATCCGGCTGACCATGCCGGGGCTGGATGTCCCTTCAGATCTTCGTCGTCGTCTTGATGTTACAGACTTTGCCACTCCTGTTACCCGGATCGATACATTCGTTGAGGACGGCAACGCGGTGGTTGAGATTCGCCCGGAAGGCAATTATGACTATATTGCCTATCAGTCAGGTCGCGAGTTTACCGTTAGCGTTGAGAAACTTACTGAAGAAGAGGCGGAGACCCGTCGCGAAGAGAAATTCCCGTACACCGGCGACAAGCTGTCCTTGAACTTCCAGGACATCGAAGTACGTTCGGTTCTCCAGTTGATTGCCGACTTTACCGGCCTGAACCTGGTGGCCAGTGACACCGTTGGTGGCAGCATTACCCTGCGGTTGCAGAATGTACCCTGGGATCAGGCGCTTGACCTTATTCTGAAGACCAAGGGGCTGGACAAGCGTCAAATTGGCAACGTTCTGCTGGTGGCTCCGGCAGAGGAAATCGCCGCCCGCGAAAAGCTTGAGCTCGAGACCAGTAAGCAAATCGCCGAACTGGCGCCGGTGCGCCTGGATATTATTCAGGTGAACTACGCGAAAGCGGCAGATATTGTGGCGCTGATTCGTGCGGATGAAGAGTTGATATCCTCTCGTGGCTTTGTCTCTTCAGACGTCCGCACCAACACGATCAGCGTTCGTGAGACGCAGCAGAAGCTGGAAGAGATTCGTCGACTTGTGGGTACCTGGGATGTACCGGTCCGTCAGGTGTCCATTGAGGCCCGTATTGTCCGCGCCCAGACCAACGTTGCGGAGAGTCTCGGGGTTCGTTGGGGCGGCGCCGCATATAACGTCAGTGGTAACGATGTCATCAGTATTGGTGGTTCCCTGGGTACACTCCAGGAAGCTCGTGACGCTGCGGCGGGCGGCAGTGGCGCCATTTCCTTCCCCGGTGCTCTGGGTGTCGATATGGGTGTTTCAGGAGACGGCGCATCATCCTTTGCGATTGGCTGGGGTAGTGACGACTTCCTGATCGACCTTGAGCTTTCTGCTCTTGAAACCGATGGTCGTGCCGAGGTTGTGTCTCAGCCGCGCGTGGTGACAGCGGATCGCCAGAGTGCCTCCATTAAGTCCGGTGAGGAAATTCCCTACCAGGAAGCAACCTCAAGCGGTGCGACAAACGTTGAGTTCAAGGAAGCGGTTCTGTCTCTGGAAGTAACTCCGCAGATCACTCCGGATGACAAGATCATCATGGATCTGGTGGTAAACCAGGATTCCCGGGGTGAGGTAACAGCTGGTATTCCGTCCATCAATACCAACTCTGTTACGACTCAGGTTCTGGTAGCCAATGGGGAGACCGTGGTGTTGGGCGGTATCTTCCAGTCTGAAGTGGCGACTCAAACCACCAAAACTCCATTCCTGGGGGACATTCCTTACCTTGGGCGCTTGTTCAAGCGAACAGTACACATTGATGAGCGCAGCGAGTTGCTGATCTTCATCACACCCAAGATCATCAAAAACGATCTGATTCAGTAATCGCTCCGCACATAAAAAGCCGCCGCTAACCCCGGCGGCTTTTTTCTTTGTATCGGCCTCCGGCTTATGGAATGTCTTGCCCTGTGCTATTCTCACGCGCTTGAACCCTGTTGAGCGGAAATTATGTCTTTGCCCGAACGTGTTGTCCTGGTCGGCCCTATGGGAGCCGGAAAAAGTACGATTGGCCGTATGCTCGCCAAAGAGCTGGGTTATCGTTTTCTTGATTCAGACCGGATAATCGAAGAGCGGTGCGGAGCCAATATTCCCTGGATATTCGATGTCGAGGGAGAAGACGGATTCCGGCAGCGCGAAACCGCCATGCTGGATGAGCTTTCAGAAACGCAGAGAACGGTATTGGCGACCGGAGGTGGTGCGGTCATGCGCCCGGAAAACCATGCATTGTTGCGGAAAAATGCAGTGGTGATCTATCTCAAAACGTCGATTGAGCAGCAGGTAGAGCGCACCCGAAAAGATCGAAATCGCCCCCTGCTTCAGAACGATGACCCCGAGGGTGTGTTGAGAAGGCTGTTCGCAGTCCGGGACCCGCTATACACCAAGCTCGCTGATATCGTGATGTTCACCGATCGCAAGAGTCCACGATTGGTGGTGCGCCAGCTGGTGAATCGAATCAATCCCAAAACCCCAAGACACAAACGGCAGAGACGTAAAGAAGGTCGTCAACATGTACCAGGTACTCAAAGAGCTTAAAGTAGAGCTGGGTGACCGCAGCTATCCCATCGTTATTGGTCAGGGGTTGCTGGGGGCTTATGATCTGACACCCTGGGTCTCCGGCAGTCAGGTGATGATTGTCACCAACGAGACGGTTGCACCTTTATATCTTGAGCGCGCGAAGGCTTGCTTCCCTGGAAAATCGGTTGATGTGGTCACGCTTCCGGATGGCGAGAAGTTCAAGGATTGGCAGACCCTTAACCTGATTTTCGACCGGCTGCTGGAGCGCCGGCACTCCAGAAAAACAACGCTTGCTGCCCTGGGCGGCGGCGTCATCGGGGATATGGCGGGGTTTGCAGCGGCCTGCTATCAGCGGGGCGTACCATTTATCCAGATGCCCACAACCCTGCTTTCCCAGGTGGATTCATCCGTTGGTGGTAAAACCGGAATCAATCATCCATTGGGCAAGAACATGGTTGGCGCTTTTCATCAGCCGAACATCGTCCTGATTGATACCGATTCCCTGACCACACTTCCCCCCAGGGAGGTGTCGGCTGGGCTTGCGGAAGTTATCAAGTACGGCCTGATTCGTGACGTGCCTTTTCTGGAGTGGCTGGAAGCTAACATGGATGCGTTGGTCCGGCTGGAGCCCGAAGCAATAGGAGAGGCCATTTTTCGTTCCTGCCAGTGCAAGGCAGACGTTGTGGCCGTCGATGAGAGGGAAGGGGGCTTGCGGGCCATCCTGAATCTTGGCCATACCTTTGGTCATGCGATCGAAACCTACGCGGGTTACGGCAACTGGCTCCACGGCGAGGCGGTTGGAACCGGGATGATGATGGCATCTGACTTGTCTTTGAGAGAAGGTATGATCAGTGCCGACGATCATAAGAGAGCGTTGGCCTTGATTCGCCGGGCTGGGCTACCGGAGCGGGCCCCCAAAGGCATGACGCCCGATGATTTCATGTCTCTGATGGCCGTTGATAAGAAGAATGTGGATGGCAAGCTCCGGCTGGTGTTGATGCGGGCCTTGGGGGATGCTTTTGTAACCGCTGACGCCCAGCCGGACAACCTCAGAAAGACCTTATTGGAATTTATCGATTAAGCGTCGTATCACGCAGTGATTGAGCAACGGGCAGGGATGAGTTGTGACCCAGGATAACCTGAACGCGATAGACAGTGGCGGATTGTTTTCCCGCCTCCAGCAACGCTACGGCTTGCGCGATAATCCGCTGGACATGGAGACGCCGTTCTTCCCGGACGCCATGCGCCACCATGCACTGGAGTCACTGCGTCATCTCTGCGGTTTCGGGGATATGGCGCTGCTGGTAACGGGTGCGCCAGGTGCTGGCAAAACGCGGATACTCACGGAGTTGGTTCGCAGCGAATCATCCCGGCTCGATTTTCATCGTATCCCCACGGCAGCTCTGACGAGTGCCCAGGCATTGGCCAGGGATCTCCGTAAAATCGCCCGTTCAGGTGTACCGGCGGACTCGGAGCCTCGAGAGCTGGTTTACCAATTTTTCCGGTGGTCCCAGGCGCGTGCTCAACGTGGGCAGCGGCTGGTGTTGATTCTGGATGATGCTGATCGGGTAGCTCCGGAGTTATTGAATCTTTTACTCTCCGGATTTCTTGCGGCTGACCGGTCGCTGGCCGCTGCTTTGGTGTTCTCTGGTGCCGAAGGTTTGCAGGATCAGTTTCGGGCGGAAGATCTTGCCGTTCACATCCACCACATCAGCCTTCCCTCGTTAAGCCGAGACGAGATTTTCGCCTTCCTTGAGCCCCGGGTTCACCGCGCTGGTGGCCGAAAGGAAGAGTTGCTTTCTTCATCACGGCTAAAGCAGCTTCATGCTTTGAGTCAGGGCAGTTTCGGCCGACTGAAACGCGTTGCACCAGGTATCTGGCTCGACATGGTTGCGCCACAAAGCCGAGCCGCAGCCCGTAGCTGGCCACCCCTTGCTTCAATGCGTTGGCCCGCCTTGGCACTGGTGATATTGCTGGTGTCATGGTGGTTCGTGGCGCGGCAATACGATGACTCGGTCGCTGGTTCTGCGGGTATGGAGACCCCGAGAGAGACTGTTCGAAGGAGCATTACCGTCGGGCCTGAGGCAGGGCGAGGGGCGGGTGAAACACTTCCCGTTGATGCACTGCCGTCGCCGGAGTTGGCACGCCAGCAGGAACCGGAAAACCCCACGTTGACGGACCTGGATGCGGTGACCGAAGCTGAGCCAGAGCCAGAGCCAGAGCCAGAGCCAGAGCCAGAGCCAGAGCCAGAGCCAGAGCCAGAACCAGAACCAGAACCAGAACCAGAACCAGAACCAGAACCAGAACCAGAACCAGAGCCAGAACCAGCCTTCGCTCCGGCAAGACCGGAGAACTTTGTGGCTTTGGCGCAACTGAAACAACGTAAAGGTTGGACGCTCCAGCTCGTGGCTGGTAATCAGGAGCGTACGATTCTGAGCGTTATTGATCGCCAGCCAGATAACCCTCAGTTGAGCTATACCGTCGGAGAGCGCCAGGGGCAGCCTTGGTTTATGCTGGTGTATGGCCAGTATCCCAGCCTCGAATCCGCCCGGGAGGCAGCCGGACAATTGCCCGCCGCGCTCGGGATATCTGAGCCTTGGGTGCGATCCTTCGAAAGTTACTAGGTGCACCGTTATGGTGCATTTTCGTCCTGTTCTAGCGGTAAAACAGCGAAAAAAATTGTATACGTAGTTTCACGTGTGTAAAATCGCTTCCCCCTTTTTTTCGGTGTCAGTACGTTTTGCGCACTAATTTGGTGCGCTTCGGGCTGGCGAGAAAGCATTTACACGCGAGAGAACGCTTATGACAACAGGCTTGTATCATCCCGATGAGTTCAGGGACAACTGTGGTTTTGGCCTGATTGCCCACATGAAGGGCGAGGCGAGCCATAAGCTGTTGCAAACGGCCATCGAGTCATTGACTTGCATGACCCACCGTGGAGGCATCGCAGCCGATGGCAAAACCGGTGATGGTTGTGGGCTTCTTATTCAAAGTCCCAAGGCCTTCCTCTACAAAGCTGCTCAGGCGGCGTTCGGGAAAAAACCTGGAGACTTATTTGCAGTCGGCCAGGTTTTTTTAGCCCGGGACGAAAGCCAGGCGGCCGCCGGTCGCGCTGCGGTTGAGAAAAATCTCGTCGATCAGGGGCTGGAAATCGTGGGCTGGCGAGAAGTGCCTGTGGACGACAGTTGCCTGGGGCCGATGGCCCTGGATTGTCTGCCCAGGATTGAGCAGGTTTTTGTTGAGCCGGGCGGAAAAACCGAGCAGGAGTTTGCCGTTGCGCTGTTTGTTGGCCGCCGCCATGCTGAGCGGGAGATGTCGGACGACTCTGAGTTTTACATCTGCAGCTTGTCGCATCGCACCCTGGCATACAAAGGCCTGATGATGCCGGCGGATCTCGCCAACTTTTATAAGGATCTGGGTGACCCGGATCTGCAAACCGCCATCTGTGTGTTCCACCAGCGGTTTTCCACCAACACCATGCCGAAGTGGCCGCTGGCCCAGCCGTTCCGGTTCCTGGCCCATAACGGTGAGATCAACACCATCGACGGCAACCGTAACTGGGCGATCGCCCGCGCGGCCAAGTTCAGTTCACCGGACCTGCCAGACCTGCAAACCCTGCAGCCGCTGGTTAACCTGACCGGTTCGGATTCATCCAGCATGGATAACATGCTGGAGATATTGCTGGCCGGTGGAGTTGACCTTTTCCGTGCCGTTCGGATGATGATCCCACCGGCCTGGCAGAATGTAGACACCATGGATTCCCAGTTGCGGGCGTTCTATGAATACAACTCCATGCACATGGAGCCCTGGGATGGCCCTGCCGGCCTGGTTATGTCTGATGGTCGTTACGCTCTGTGTATGCTCGACCGTAACGGCTTGCGCCCGGCTCGCTGGGTCATCACCAAGGACGACTTCATCACCCTGGCGTCGGAAGTGGGCACCTACGGCTACTCGCCCGACGATGTGGTTGCCAAGGGCCGTGTGGGGCCCGGGCAGATGCTGGCCATCGATACCGAGTCAGGGGAGGTGTTGCACACAGCGGATATCGATCAGCGCCTGAAAACCGCGCAGCCTTATAAGCGCTGGTTGAAAGACAACGCCTTGCGGGTAGAAACCACGCTGAACCAGGCCACCCCTGAGTTCAAACTGATGGAGCCGGACGAACTTCTGGTTCATCAGAAGATGTTCAATATCTCCTTTGAAGAGCGCGACCAGGTGTTGCGTCCGCTGGCTGAAAGCGCGCAAGAAGCTGTGGGTTCCATGGGTGACGATACGCCGATGGCCGTGCTGTCCAGCAAGGTGCGGCATGTGGCGGATTATTTCCGCCAGAAGTTTGCCCAGGTCACCAACCCGCCTATCGACCCGCTGCGCGAAACCATCGTGATGTCGCTGGAAACCTGCTTGGGTGCGGAGCAAAACGTCTTTGAGGAGACCCCGGAACACGCCAACCGGATTATTCTGACAACCCCGGTGTTGTCGCCGGCCAAGTTCCTCAAGCTCAGCAATAACGATCGCCCGGGCTTTGAAGTGGCCAGAATTGCCATGAGCTACCGCCCGGAGGAAGGCCTTCAGGAGGCGGTTCGCCGGATGTGCGATGAGGCTGAAAAGTCGGTCCGCGACGGTAAGGTACTGCTGATTCTAAGCGACAAGGACCTGGTGGAAGGCGAGTTGCCTGTCAACGCCATGATGGTGACCGGTGCTGTGCACCACCACCTGGTTGAGCGGGGTCTGCGCTGCGATTCCAACATCATTGTGGAAACCGGCTGGGCCCGGGATCCCCATCACTTCGCCGTACTGTTCGGCTTTGGTGCCACTGCGGTTTATCCGTACCTGGCCTATCAGGTCCTTAACGATCTGATCCGGACCGGCGAGTTGCTGATGGATCCAATTGAAGCCAAGAACAACTACCGTAAGGGCATCAACAAAGGCTTGCTGAAGATCCTGTCGAAGATGGGGATCTCCACCATCACCTCCTACCGCGGTGCCCAGCTGTTTGAAGCCATCGGTCTGGCCGATAACGTTGTGGATCTCTGCTTCAAGGGTGTGCCCAGCCGTATTCAAGGCGCGGACTTCTTCGACTTCCAGCAGGATCAGGAGCAGCTCGCAGCCGTTGCCTGGAAGCCCCGTAAGCCGCTGTCTCAAGGTGGCTTGCTCAAGTACGTTCACGGCCAGGAATATCACGCTTTTAACCCGGACGTGGTTGCCAAGCTCCAGGATGCGGTTATCAGTGGTGATTACGGCCATTACCAGGAATATGCTGGCCTGGTGAACGAGCGCCCGGTGGCCACTCTGCGTGACCTCCTGGTATTCAAGAAAGATCTCAAGCCGATTGATATCTCCGAGGTTGAGCCGGTTGAGAATATCTTCCCCCGGTTTGATTCGGCGGCCATGTCGTTGGGCGCTTTGTCTCCCGAGGCCCACGAGGCGCTGGCAGTAGCCATGAATACTCTGGGTGGCCGTTCTAACTCTGGTGAGGGTGGTGAAGACCCTGCCCGCCATGGCACCAATCGCCGTTCGAAGATCAAGCAGGTTGCCTCTGGCCGATTCGGTGTAACCGCAGAATACCTGCGAAGCGCCGATGTCATGCAGATTAAAGTCGCCCAGGGTGCCAAGCCCGGTGAGGGCGGCCAGTTGCCTGGTGGCAAGGTGAATGATCTGATCGCTCGCCTGCGTTATTCCGTGCCGGGTGTGACCCTGATTTCGCCACCACCGCACCACGATATCTATTCTATCGAGGATCTGGCGCAGCTGATTTTCGATCTGAAGCAGGTGAACCCGGAAGCCCTGGTGTCGGTGAAGCTGGTGTCCGAACCTGGAGTGGGTACTATCGCCGCCGGTGTGGCAAAGGCCTATGCCGACCTGATTACTGTATCTGGTTACGATGGCGGTACCGCGGCCAGCCCGTTGACGTCGATTCGCTATGCCGGCTCGCCATGGGAGTTGGGTCTGACCGAAACCCAGCAGGCACTGAGAGCAAACGACCTGCGGGGCAAGATTCGCCTGCAGACTGACGGTGGTATCAAGACTGGCTTGGATGTTGTTAAAGCAGCCATTCTGGGCGCTGAAAGCTTCGGCTTCGGCACTACGCCAATGGTGGCCCTGGGTTGTAAATACCTGCGTATCTGTCACCTGAATAACTGTGCCACCGGTGTTGCTACCCAGAACGATTACCTGCGGGAAGAGCACTTCAAGGGCACCGTTGAGATGGCCATGAATTTCTTCCGTTTTGTCGCGGAAGAAACCCGCGAGTGGATGGCCAAGCTGGGTGTTCGCAGTCTTGAGGAACTGGTTGGCCGTGTCGATCTGCTTGAGCGCCTGCCGGGCAATACCGAGCGCCAGAAAAAGCTGGACCTGACGCGTCTGCTGCAGAATGACCACATCCCGGCGGACAAGCCCCAGACTTGTCAGGTTGAGCGCAACCATCCGTTCGACGAAGGCCGCCTGGCGGAGCAGATGGTGAAAGACACCGCTGCAGCTATCGCAGAGAAGTCCGGCGGCGCCTGGAGCTACAAGGTTACCAACTGCGATCGCTCCATTGGTGCGCGGCTGTCTGGCGAAATTGCAGCGCAGTACGGTAACCAGGGAATGGTGGATGCACCGATCACTCTGGATCTTACCGGGACCGCAGGCCAGAGCTTTGGTGTGTGGAACGTGGGTGGTCTGAACCTGATTCTTGAAGGCGATGCCAACGACTATGTGGGCAAGGGTATGACTGGCGGCAAGCTGGTTGTTAAACCGCCCCGCGGCAGCGACTTCAAAACCCAGGAAACATCCATCGTGGGTAATACCTGCCTGTACGGCGCGACAGGGGGCAAGCTGTTTGCCGCTGGCACAGCCGGTGAACGCTTTGCCGTTCGTAACTCTGGTGCCCATGCGGTTGTAGAAGGGGCCGGGGACCACTGTTGTGAATACATGACCGGCGGCCTGGTGACCGTTCTCGGTTCCACCGGCTACAACTTCGGTGCCGGCATGACCGGCGGCTTCGCCTATGTGCTGGATCTGGACAACACCTTCGTGGACAAGTACAACCATGAACTGGTTGAGATCCAGCGCATTTCGCGGGAAGACATGGAAGCCTACCGGAACCACCTGCGTGGTGTGATCCGGGAGCATATTTCCGAAACCGGAAGCGCCTGGGCGGAGCACCTACTTGAAGATTTCGACGATTACATCGGCCGCTTCTGGCTGGTGAAGCCAAAGGCTGCGAACCTGCGCAGCCTGCTGGCCAGCACCCGTGCCCGCCCGGAATAAGGCTGGGCAACGCAAAGGTTGATGGGCTGCGCCAACGGGCGCAGCCCCCGTCGAAATTGAGCTGATGAGAGTAGCAACATGAAAGAACGTCTCAACAATGACTTTCAGTTTGTGGAAGTTGGGCGGGTAGACCCAAAGAAGGTGCCTGCCAAAAAGCGGAAGAAAGAATTCGGTGAGATCTATCACCCGTTTACCGAAACCCATGCGGCATCTCAGTCTCACCGCTGCCTGGCTTGCGGTAACCCCTATTGCGAGTGGAAATGCCCGGTACACAACTATATTCCGAACTGGCTGAAGCTGGTGTCTGAGGGCAACATCATGAAGGCCGTGGAGTTGTGCCACCAGACGAACTCCCTGCCGGAAGTGTGCGGCCGGGTGTGCCCACAGGATCGCCTGTGTGAAGGTGCCTGTACCCTGAACGATGGCTACGGTGCGGTAACCATCGGTTCGGTGGAAAAATACATTACCGACACGGCCTTCGCGCTGGGTTGGAAGCCTGATATGTCCAATGTGAAATGGACAGACAAAAAAGTTGCCGTTATCGGCGCCGGCCCCGCTGGCCTCGGCTGTGCCGATATCCTGGTGCGTAATGGCGTCAAGGCGGTGGTTTTCGATCGTTACCCTGAAATTGGCGGCCTGCTGACCTTCGGTATTCCCGAGTTCAAACTGGAAAAGTCCGTGATGTCCCGGCGCCGTAAGGTTTTTGAGGAGATGGGCGTGGAATTCCGTCTGAACACCGAGGTGGGTAAAGACGTCCAGTTGAAGAGCATCATGGAAGAATTCGATGCGGTGTTCATGGGCATGGGAACCTACACCTACATGAAAGGCGGCTTCCCGGGAGAAGAATTGCCGGGTGTTTATGATGCTCTGCCGTTCCTGATTTCCAACGTGAATCGCCGTCTTGGGTTCGAGAAAAAAGCGTCAGACTTCATCGATATGAAGGGCAAGCGCGTGGTGGTGCTGGGTGGTGGTGATACCGCCATGGACTGCAACCGGACCTCCATTCGTCAGCAGGCGGAGAGCGTCACCTGTGCCTACCGTCGGGATGAAGCCAACATGCCGGGGTCGCGCCGGGAAGTCGCAAACGCCAAGGAAGAAGGTGTGAAGTTCCTGTTTAACCGGCAGCCTATCGCCATCATCGGTGAAGACCGTGTTGAGGGCGTCAAGGTTGTGTCTACCCAGTTGGGAGAACCGGACGAAAATGGCCGTCGCCGCCCTGAAGTCGTGCCGGGCAGTGAGGAAGTCATTCCTGCGGATGCGGTGCTGGTGGCGTTTGGTTTCCGGCCGAGCCCCGCTGACTGGTTCGGTGAACACAAGGTGAGCACCGATGATTCCGGTCGTGTTGCAGCGCCGGAGGAAGCCGAGTTCCCGTTCCAGACTAGCAACCCGAAGATCTTCGCCGGTGGCGATATGGTGCGCGGCTCAGATCTTGTGGTCACTGCCATCTGGGAAGGTCGCCAGGCTGCGGAAGGCATTCTGGACTACCTCGACGTATAACTCTGAGTTGATCAGAGTCAGAAGGGCGGCTTGCTACGGGTAAGCCGCCCTTTTTTATTCGTATAAACGGGGTATCATTGCTCCCCATTATCTCTGACCATTTACCGACGAGAACGGGATACCATATGACCGAGCTGAAGAATGACCGCTTCCTGCGCGCCCTGATACGCCAGCCTGTAGACCGCACCCCGGTGTGGATGATGCGCCAGGCGGGCCGCTACCTGCCGGAGTACCGCGCAACCCGGGCAAAAGCCGGTGATTTTCTCAGCCTGTGCAAGAACACGCCGCTGGCCTGCGAAGTTACCCTGCAGCCGCTCGAGCGCTATCCGCTGGACGCTGCCATCCTGTTCTCGGATATCCTGACCATTCCTGATGCGCTGGGTCTTGGTCTGTACTTCGAAACCGGCGAAGGCCCGAAGTTCCGCAAGGTGATTCGCTCAGAAGCGGATGTAGACGCGTTGCCGAAAATGAACGCTGAGTCGGATCTGGACTACGTGATGAACGCCGTCTCCACCATCCGCCGCGAACTCAACGGCCGGGTACCGCTGATCGGTTTCTCCGGCAGCCCCTGGACCCTGGCCACGTACATGATTGAAGGTGGTTCCTCCAAGACCTTCTCTGAAGCCAAGAAGCTGATGTACGGCCAGCCGGAAGTGATGCACCGCTTGCTGGACCATCTGGCAGACTCGGTGATTGATTACCTGAACGGTCAGATCAAGGCCGGTGCCCAGGCGGTACAGATTTTTGATACCTGGGGTGGCGTGCTGAGCAGCTGGGCCTACGAGGAGTTTTCTCTGCGCTACATGAAGAAGATTGTGGATGGTCTGATTCGCGAGAGCGAGGGTCGCCGTGTGCCGGTGATTGTGTTCACCAAGAACGGTGGTCAGTGGCTGGAGTCCATTGCCGACTGTGGCGCCGACGCCGTGGGCCTGGACTGGACGACGGACATCGGCAATGCCCGCGCTCGCGTTGGCGATAAGGTGGCGTTGCAGGGCAATATGGACCCGGCCATGTTGTATGCGCCGAAGGCGCGGATTCGCCAGGAAGTGGCGGATATCCTGAAGCGTTATGGCTCGGGTTCCGGGCATATCTTCAACCTGGGGCATGGGATTACGCCGGATGTGGATCCGGAGCATGCCGGGGCCTTCATTGAGGCGGTTGTTGAGCTTAGCGGGCAGTATCACCAATAGGTTCGAGTTTGTGCTTTGTTTACTCCTAGCCTGCGGGCTGTGGAGTAGGCAGGGTGGCGATAGGGCCTCCAAAAAAACGCTACGAGCTCATCCCTGAGCGCTTCGCTCCGGCCATCCATGGCCTCCGAGATTTTTTGGAGGCTCTATCGCCACCCTGCAGTCCAACGTTTCGGGAATACCTTAAGCCCTCGGGAGCGAAGCTCTCGTTAACCACTCCACGCTGTACTCCCTTTTATGTCCGGTCTATAGTCATAGAGAGTAATGACCGTCGAGCCGGAGCTGCCCCTTGTCTACCAAAACTTCCGAAAAACGCCGTTTCCATCGAATCAGTTTCGATGCGCCCTGTGAGCTGCATTGTCAGGACCAGGTGTGGTCAACCGAGGTGTTGGATATTTCCCTGAAGGGCGTTTTGGTCCAGCGGCCGGTAGGTTGGAAGGTTCCGCTGAACAAGCCTTGTGAGGTGGTGATTCATCTGAATGAGCATGAAGCCGCGATTGTGATGGCGGTGGAGTTGAAGCACGTGGAGGATCATCGGTTGGGATTTCGGTGTCAGTATATTGATCTTGAAAGTGCCACGCATTTGAAGCGGCTGGTTGAGTTAAATCTTGGGGATCAGGCGCTTTTGGAGCGGGAGTTTGCGCATCTGATTGACTGACGATGGCGCGCTGAGGCTTTTCGTTTGAAGTGCGGATTGCACTGAGGATAGAAAGGGCAGTGTTGGAGCGCCTTTCAAAAAATCTCGGAGGCCATGGATGGCCGGAGCGAAGCGCACATGGATGTGCTCGTAGCGTTTTTTTGAAAGGCGCTCCAACACTGCCCTAACTCTGGAGCCAGAAGGCTCGGGGCCGTAAACTAAAGCTCCTCCAAAGCCGAAAGGGCATCGGAAAGCTTGGTCACCGGAATGACCTTCATGCCTTCCACAGGCTTGCGCGGAACGTTAGCCTTGGGAACCAAAGCCCGAGTGAAGCCGTGCTTGGCTGCCTCGTATATCCGCTCCTGACCATTCGGCACCGGCCGGATCTCGCCGGACAGTCCCACTTCCCCAAAAATCACCAGATCCTGGGGCAACGCCCGATTCCGGAACGATGACACCACCGCTGACAGCAGAGCAAGGTCCGCGCTGGTTTCGTTGACCTTCACACCCGCTACCACGTTCACGAACACATCCTGATCGGCCACATGCATACCGCCATGACGATGTAACACCGCCAGAAGCATCGCCAACCGGTTCTGGTCGGTACCCACGGCTACCCGCCTCGGATAGCTGCCCTGAGCCATATCCACCAGTGCCTGGATTTCCACCAGCATCGGCCGGGTGCCTTCCCAGACCACCATCACCACACTGCCGGGAGCCGCCTCTTCGCCCCGGTTCAGGAAAATGGCGCTGGGGTTTTTTACTTCCTTCAGGCCTTGTTCCAGCATCGCAAACACGCCCAGCTCGTTTACCGCGCCGAAACGGTTCTTGATGCCCCGCAGGGTGCGGTAGCGGCTGTCGCTGGAGCCTTCCAGCAGGATGGAGCAATCGATCATGTGCTCCAGCACCTTCGGACCGGCCAGGCTGCCGTCTTTGGTAACGTGGCCGACCAGAAGCAAAATCGTGCCGGTTTGTTTGGCGAAACGGGTGAGGAAGGCGGCGCTTTCCCGGACTTGAGAAACCGAACCCGGGGCTGATTCGATATCGGCCACGTGCATCACCTGGATACTGTCGATCACCAGAATGCGCGGCTTCTCCATTTCCGCCACCTGCATCAACCGCTCCACGGAGGTTTCCGAGAGCATTTTCAGGTCTTTGGTGGGCAAACCAAGGCGTTTGGCGCGCATGGCGACCTGTTGCAGGGATTCCTCGCCAGTGACATACAGGGCTGAGTGTTGCTCGGCCAACTGGCAGACCGCCTGAAGTAGCAGGGTGCTTTTGCCCGCGCCGGGGTGGCCGCCCATCAAGACTGCCGAGCCTTCCACTAACCCGCCGCCCAGTACCCGGTCGAACTCCTGCATGCCGGTACTGATGCGGGCCTGTTCGGCCAGGCTGACTTCGTCCAGGCTTTTGACCTCGGAGAGGCTGCCCGCGTAGCCCTCAAAACGGGCGCTGCGGGCGCCCTTGCCGGGGCCGGAAACGCCGCGTACTTCGCTGATGGTATTCCAGGCCTGGCAAGCCGTGCACTGGCCTTGCCACTTGGAATAGTCTGCACCGCATTCGGTGCAGACATAGGCAGTTTTTGCTTTTGCCATCAGGCCAGCTTCTTGTACTTCATGCGCTTGGGCTGCATCGCTGATTCGCCCTTGCGCTTCTTGAAGTCGGCGTCGTAGTCGGTGAAGTTGCCTTCAAAATACACCACCTCGCCGTCATCTTCGAACGCCAGGATGTGGCTGGCGACGCGGTCCAGGAACCAGCGGTCGTGCGAGATGATCAGTGCGGAGCCGGGGAAGTTCAGGATGGCTTCTTCCAGGGCGCGCAGGGTCTCCACGTCCAGATCGTTGGTAGGTTCGTCCAGCAGCAACACGTTGCCACCTTGCTTTAACAGCTTGGCCAGATGCAGGCGGTTACGCTCACCGCCGGACAGGTCGCCTACCCGTTTTTGCTGGTCGGTGCCCTTGAAGTTAAAGCGGCCCACATAAGCGCGGGAAGGTGTTTCGTAGTTACCTACCTTGATGATGTCGTTGCCGTCGGACAGTTCTTCCCACACGGTCTTGCTGCCGTCCAGGTCGCGCATCTGGTCTACGTAGGCCAGTTCCACGGTTTCGCCCACGGTAATGGTGCCGGAGTTTGGTTGGTCCATGCCGGCAATCATTTTGAACAGCGTGGATTTACCCGCGCCGTTACCACCGATAATGCCAACAATGGCGCCCGGCGGTACGCTGAAAGACACGTTTTCATAAAGCAGGCGATCATCGAAGGCCTTGCTGATGCCTTCCACTTCGATCACTTTGCCGCCCAGGCGCGGTCCGGGCGGGATATACAGTTCGTTGGTTTCGTTGCGCTTCTGGAATTCCTGTGAACTCATCTCTTCGAAGCGGGCCAGGCGGGCCTTGCTCTTGGACTGGCGGCCCTTGGCGTTGGAACGCACCCACTCAAGCTCCTGCTTGATGGCTTTCTGGTGCGAGGCTTCCTGTTTGGATTCCATTTCCAGGCGCTTCTCTTTGTTCTCCAGCCACTGGCTGTAGTTGCCTTCGAACGGAATGCCGTGGCCACGGTCCAGTTCCAGGATCCAGCCGGCCACATTGTCGAGGAAGTAGCGGTCGTGGGTAATGGCGACCACAGTGCCATCGTAGTCGTGCAGGAAGCGCTCCAGCCAGGCCACGGATTCCGCATCCAGGTGGTTGGTGGGCTCGTCCAGCAGCAGCATGTCCGGGCCGGACAGCAGCAGGCGGCATAGGGCGACACGGCGGCGTTCACCGCCGGACAGTACTTTGACTTTCTGATCCCAGGCCGGCAGGCGAAGAGCGTCGGCGGCCACTTCCATTTTGCGTTCGATATCGTGGCCGTCGGTGGCCTGGATGATGGCTTCCAGTTCGCCCTGCTTTTTGGCCAGGGCGTCGAAATCGGCATCCGGCTCGGCGTATGCGGCGTATACCTGGTCCAGTTCGGCCAGGGCGTTGTGTACGTGGGCGACGGACTCGTCGACGATTTCCTTGACGGTTTTCTCTTCGTCCAGCTCCGGCTCCTGTGGCAGGTAGCCTACATTGATGCCGGGCTGTGGCCGGGCTTCGCCGATGTAATCCTGGTCGACACCCGCCATAATACGGAGCAGGGTGGATTTACCGGAGCCGTTAAGGCCGAGAACGCCGATTTTGGCGCCCGGGAAGAAGCTCAGGGAAATGTCTTTCAGAATCTCCCGCTTGGGTGGTACCACCTTGCCCACGCGGTTCATGGTGTATACGTACTGGGCCATATTGGCAGAATCCTTATCCGAAATTCGCGTAGATAACAGAAAACACGACAGGTGTCTGGCTAAGGCCTTCGGGGTGGGCGATTCGGGATCCTCAAAAACAGGGATGTTTTTGCGGAGCGTACAGGGACGTATTCACAGCGTATCCCGAATCGCCCACCCCGAAGGCCGTCACTGCCAAAGTCGACACCATTGAATGTTGATCGGCTAAGGTATCTAAACCTATCCGGGATAGCAATTGAGTGAAAATCGGGATCCTCGGTGTGCCGGTATCTGCGGACGGCATAAAGGATGATTTTTAACCCGCTTTCGGGATAGAATAGCGGCCCAATTTTTCAGGGGTTACGGCATGCACAGAGGCAGCGCCGGGCCAGCCATACAGACAGGGGCAGCACATCCATGTTTAATCGTGATATGAAAATCGCCGGTTTCGATGACGAACTGTGGAACGCCATGCAGGCGGAAGAGAAGCGTCAGGAAGCGCACATCGAACTGATCGCGTCTGAAAACTACACCAGCCCGCGGGTGATGGAAGCCCAGGGCAGTGTGCTGACCAACAAATACGCCGAAGGTTATCCCGGCAAGCGTTACTACGGCGGCTGTGAGTTTGTTGATATTGCCGAAGACCTGGCCATTGCCCGTGCCAAGGAGCTGTTTGGTGCCGCTTACGCCAATGTGCAGCCCCATTCTGGCTCCCAGGCCAACTCTGCCGTGTTCATGGCCCTGCTCAAACCCGGCGATACCGTTCTGGGCATGAGCCTGGCCCACGGTGGCCACCTGACCCACGGTGCCAGCGTCAACTTCTCCGGCAAGATCTATAACGCCGTTCAGTACGGTATCAACACCGACACCGGCTTGCTGGACTACGACGAAATCGAGGCACTGGCCGTTGAGCACAAGCCGAAGATGATCATTGCCGGCTTCTCAGCATATTCCCAGGAATTGGACTTTGCCCGCTTCCGTGCCATCGCCGACAAGGTTGGCGCCTACCTGTTTGTGGACATGGCTCATGTGGCTGGCCTGGTTGCTGCGGGCGTGTATCCGGACCCGGTGCCACACGCCCACGTGGTTGCAACCACCACTCACAAGACCCTGCGCGGCCCCCGTGGTGGCCTGATCCTGGCCTGTGATGATGAAGATCTGCAGAAGAAACTGAACTCTGCCGTATTCCCGGGTGGCCAGGGCGGCCCGCTGATGCACGTGATCGCTGCCAAGGCTGTGTGCTTCAAGGAAGCCATGAGCGATGAGTTCAAGGCTTACCAGAAGCAAGTGGTCAAGAATGCTGCAGCCATGGCTGAAGTGTTTGTTGAGCGTGGTTTTGACGTGGTTTCCGGTGGCACCAAGAACCATCTGTTCCTGGTCAGCCTGATCAAGCAGGACATTACTGGTAAAGACGCCGACGCCGCGCTTGGCAAAGCGCACATCACCGTGAACAAGAACGCCGTCCCGAATGACCCGCGCTCGCCGTTTGTGACCTCTGGTCTGCGCATTGGTACCCCCGCAGTCACCACTCGTGGTTTCAAGGAAGGGGAGTGTCGTGATCTGGCGGGCTGGATGTGTGACATCCTCGACAACCTCGAAGACGAAGCAACCATCAGCCGCGTGCGTGAGCAGGTAGAAGCGGTGTGTGCCCGCTTCCCGGTCTATGGCTAAGTGATAGCGTAACAAGACTGCCCGGGTGTTCCTAACGGAGCCCCGGGCTCTTCCTTTCCGGAGCATCTGAATTATGCATTGTCCTTTCTGTGGTGAAGCCGATACCAAGGTGATTGATTCGCGCCTGGTGGCTGAAGGTGATCAGGTTCGCCGCCGCAGGGAGTGTTTGTCCTGCCGCGAGCGGTTCACTACGTTCGAAAACGCCGAGCTGGTGATGCCGCGCGTGGTCAAGCAGGATGGCACCCGGCAGCCATTCGATGAAGAAAAGCTTCGGGCAGGCCTGATGAAGGCGCTGGAAAAGCGGCCGGTCAGCATCGAGGAAATCGACGCTGCCCTGAACCGCATCAAGTACCGCCTGCGTTCCACTGGCGAGCGTGAAGTAAAGTCGATGCAGCTCGGTGAGGAAGTGATGACAGAGCTGCGCCAGCTCGACAAGGTGGCCTACGTTCGCTTTGCCTCTGTTTATCGCAGCTTTCAGGACATCAACGAGTTCAAGGAAGAGATTGAACGATTGTCTCAGGGCAATGGTGAAACCGCGGCTGATGTGGCAAGGGCGTTGGCCGACAAGCAGTCCGGAAAAGGCAAGGCATGATTGCAGACCGTGACCGGGCGATGATGGCCCGGGCCATTCACTTGGCCTGGCGTGGTCGCTATTCTACCCACCCCAACCCCCGGGTTGGCTGCGTGATTGCCAAGGGCAACCGCATCGTCGGGGAAGGCTGGCACGAACGTGCCGGAGAGGCTCACGCAGAAGTTCGCGCTCTGAGTCAGGCAGGCCAGGATGCCCGTGGGGCGACCGCGTATGTCACCCTGGAGCCCTGCAGCCATTATGGCCGAACGCCGCCCTGTGCCAGAGCGCTGATCGATGCTGGCGTGGCGCAGGTATTTGCCGCAACCAAAGATCCTAATCCGTCAGTGTCTGGCCGGGGGCTGGACATGCTCCGGGATGCCGGCATCAAGGTGACCGAGGGGTTGATGGCCGATGAAGCGGTTCGCTTGAACCCCGGTTTTATGAAGCGCATGAATACTGGCCGGCCCTGGGTTCGCCTGAAAATGGCCGCCAGCCTGGATGGCCGTACTGCCATGGCCTCTGGCGAAAGCCAGTGGATCACCGGGACCGAAGCCCGGAGGGACGTGCAGCGGCTGCGCGCCATCAGCGATGCTATCCTGACGGGAGTAGGTACCGTTCTGGCGGATGATCCATCGTTGACGGTGCGTCGGGATGAAATGGGGGAGATTGGTGATGCCACGGACCCCTCACGCCAGCCTCTGCGGGTTATTGCAGACCGGGACGCCCGCACACCGGCGACGGCGCGTATTCTCCAGGGGGGCAATGTTCAGGTGTTCTGCGCCAGTTCGGCACTGGCATCGGCGCCGGCGCAGGATCTGGCCGCGCTGGGCGTTAGCCTGACCGGTGTGGCCTGGAAAGATAATGGTGTTGACCTTGCTGAGCTGCTGGATGCCCTGGGCGAACTTGGCATCAACGAATTATTGGTAGAGGCGGGGCCAACACTGGCCGGAACGTTCATTCGGGAAAACCTTGTGGATGAACTCTGGTTGTATCAGGCGCCGGTATTTCTGGGCAGCACCGGGCGACCAACCGCTCATCTGCCGCTTGAAACAATGGCTGATAAAGTGCAATGGAAAGTGCTGGATCGGCGTCAGGTGGGTGAGGATCAGAGGCTGATCCTGGCCCGCAGCTAATCATTCAATTCATTCCCTTCGGTCGCAGCAAGATGCGGCCAGGGTGACAGGGTGCAGAACCGTATGGCACTGAACAGCATTGAAGACATCATCGAAGACATCCGCCAGGGCAAAATGGTGATCCTGATGGACGATGAGGATCGCGAGAACGAAGGCGATCTGGTAATGGCTGCAGAACATTGCACGCCGGAAGCGATCAATTTCATGGCTCGCTTCGGCCGGGGCCTGATCTGTATGCCGATGACCCGCGACCGGTGCGAACAGCTGGGCTTGCCGTTGATGGTGCAGCAGAATGCTTCCGGCTTCGGCACCAAGTTCACGCTGTCTATCGAGGCGCGTGAAGGCGTGACCACCGGTATCTCTGCGGCTGATCGCGCCCGCACGGTACAAGCGGCGGTTGCCCGCAATGCCAAGGCGTCAGACCTGGTTCAGCCGGGCCATATTTTCCCCTTGATGTCGGATCCTGGTGGGGTGTTGAGCCGGGCCGGGCACACCGAAGCCTCCTGTGACCTGGCGGCTCTTGCCGGTTGCGAGCCTGCCGGCGTGATCTGTGAAATCATGAATGACGACGGTTCCATGGCGCGCCGTGAAGACCTGGAAAGATTCGCTGAAGAGCATGACCTGAAAATTGGCACCATCGCAGATCTGATCCACTACCGCACCATGAATGAAAAAACCGTGGAGTGCGTGGAAGAGCACGACCTGGATACCGAGTATGGTCTTTTCAAGTTACGTACCTACCGAGACAACATTCAGGGTGCTACCCACCTGGCCATGGTGATGGGAGATATTGCTCCTGAAGAGCCTGTGTTTGTGCGTGTACACATCACCGATACCCTTCGGGATCTGCTGGGTGCACGCCGAAAGGACTCGCGCAGTTGGCCATTGCATCATGCCCTTGAAAAAGTGGCTGAGGAAGGGCGTGGCGTTGTGGTTCTGCTGAACAGCGCTGAAGACAGCTATAACCTGGAAGATCGAATCCAGGAATTCTACGACGAGGGCACAGCATCTGCCGGGAAGGGCAGTTCTGGCGTGTACTTCACCGTCGGAACCGGTTCCCAGATTCTGCGGGATATCGGCGTAGGCAAAATGCGCTTGTTGAGCCCGCCGGTAAAATTCTCTGCTATTTCCGGTTTCGATCTGGAAGTTGTGGAATACGTACCCTACACCCCCGAATGATAAACCCGGCTGCGGCTCTGAGTGCCGCAGCTCGCGAAGGAGCCCAAGATGGCAGATATCAAAGTAATTGAAGGTGATTTTACCCAGTGCAGCGGCCGTTACGCGCTGGTGGTTGGCCGGTTTAACGGTTTTGTGGTTGAAAGTCTTGTAGATGGGGCTGTAGATACCCTGTTGCGCCACGGTATTTCCAAAGACGACATCACCATCATCCGGGTACCGGGTGCCTATGAAATGCCGCTGGCAGTCAAGCGCGTAGCCGAAACCTCCGACTACGATGCCATCATCGCCCTGGGCGCGGTTATTCGTGGTGGCACGCCGCACTTCGAATACGTCGCCGGCGAAGCCTCCAGTGGTTTGGGCGCGGTCAGCCTGGAAACCGACGTTCCGGTTACCTTTGGCGTATTGACCGTCGATTCGATCGAACAGGCCATTGAGCGCTCAGGCACCAAGGCCGGCAACAAAGGCGCGGAAGCGGCCATTACTGCCCTGGAAATGGTCAGTCTGTTCAAAAAGTTGGGTGAGTAATGAACGAAGCGGGTGATACCTCCCCCCAGCCGGGGAAAACCGGCCAGCCCAAGGCTGGTGATCGGCGCAGGGCACGGGCCCTTGCCATGCAGGGCCTGTACCAGCGGCACTTCAGCAAAACGCCGATCTCTGACATTGAAGCGGAGTTCATGGTCGATAATGACATGAGCAAAGTAGACATCATGTATTTCCGGGATTTGTTGCGGGGCATCCATCGGGAACAGGCCGAGCTGGATAAACTGATCGAGCCTTTCCTTGATCGGCCCCTGAAAGAGGTGGATCCGGTTGAGCTGGCGATTGTCCGCCTGGGCACCTATGAGCTGAAGCATCGGATTGATGTGCCCTACAAGGTGGTGATTAACGAAGGCATCGAGATGGCCAAGCGTTTTGGCGGTACCGAAGGCCACAAGTTTGTGAACAGTATTCTGGATAAACTGAGCCAGCGCCTGCGCCTGGCAGAGACTCGCCCGCGTTGATTCATGGGTGAATTCGAGCTGATCCGTCGCTTCTTTGTGCCCCTGGCCAACAAGGCCATGACAGATCAGCTTGTGCTCGGCCCCGGGGATGATTGCGCTATCCAGCGTGTTCCCGAGGGTCGGGATCTGGTCTTCTCAGTCGATACGCTGGTTGAAGGCGTTCATTTTCCTGCTAACTATTCCCCTTTCTGTCTGGGATGGCGAGCGCTGGCGGTAGCCACCAGTGATTTGGCTGCCATGGGCGCTACACCTGTTTGCTTTACCCTTGCACTGACATTGCCTGAGGCGAAGCCTGAATGGTTGGCGGATTTTTCCCAAGGGCTTGCTAAGGCCAGTGATAATTTCGGAATTGCTCTGGCCGGTGGCGATACTACCCGGGGGCCGTTGGCGGTCTCCATCCAGGTACACGGTACGGTGACACAAGGCTCTGCTATCCGGCGCTCTGGCGCCCGCCCGGGTGATCTTATCTGCGTGTCCGGACCATTGGGTGCCGCCGGCGCCGCACTCGAATTTCTGGAGGCAACCGCCCCAGCTTCCGACGAGAAAGCCGTGCTGGCTCGCTACCATTTTCCTGAGCCCAGGCTGGCGCTTGGCCAACAGCTGATTGGCAGGGCTTCAGCGGCGATCGATATCTCCGATGGCTTGCTGGCGGATCTTGAGCACATTCTCGAGCAGTCCGGTGTGGGTGCTGAGCTGGACGCCAGTAGCATTCCAATGTTGCCGGAGTTGCGCCGACTTAAAGGGGTTGCGGCGCTCAGTCTGGCGTTGACCGCAGGCGACGACTATGAATTGTGCGTGGCCATCGCGCCTGATCAATACGCTGCCCTGGCACCGGAGGTGCAGGGTGGGTTGATTATTATAGGGCGTATTCAGCAGGCGTCGGGGCTGCGCGTGACGGGAGCGGACATGACGGAATCACCCGCCGGATTTGATCATTTTGGGAGATCGGTTTGAAGGACGAAGATCTGATGCATGAACCAGACAGTCCAACGGCTATACTGCCACCGGGCTTTTTGCGACACCCAGTGCATTTTCTGGCCTTTGGCTTCGGCAGTGGCGCCATGCCAAAGGCGCCCGGCACCTGGGGGAGCCTGGCGGCGATACCGGTATGGTACACCTTCGCCTGGTTGCCCCCGGTTGCCTATTGGCTGGTGGTTCTGGCGGCTTTCCTGGTGGGTATCTGGTTGTGTGGGAAAACCGCAGACGCGCTCAAGGTGCATGACCATGGAGGTATCGTCTGGGACGAGTTTGTAGGCATGTGGATAGCCCTTGGCCTGTTCCCGGACCAGATCTACGGTGTATTGATGGCGTTTCTGCTGTTCCGGCTGTTCGATGTGGTCAAGCCCTGGCCCATCAGTTGGCTGGATGCCCGGATGCCAGGAGGGCTGGGGATCATGGTGGATGATGTGGTGGCCGGATTCATGGCCCTGGTCTGCTTGTGGGGTATCGATGTTTGGGTAATGCCCTTCATCATCTGAAGAACATTACCCGGCGGATGGGCCAGCCGGAGCTTCCGTTCGGCCAGGTTTAATGGAGTTGCTGTTCTTCCGGTAGCATCCTGACCACGTGCAGAAATCGCTTGAGGCCGATCTCTGCACGTTCCCGGGACGCAAAGGGACCGCTGTCAAAGCCTTCCCGGGTGGTGAAATACCATTTGCTGCCTACACAGAAAAAACGACTGCTGCGAAAGGGTGCCGGGCCTTGTTCCCCGGTCCTGCGCTGAGTGTCCATGGTTGCTCCTGAGCCCGCTTATTCTTTTCTTCTCGGGCAACGCGTTTTGTTTGCCGACCTGATTAAAATTAATCCAATTGCCGCTTAATTCAACAATTTTTTACATTCTTGTGATCGGCGTTGCATGAGCCCGGTAAAAATCTCCGGTGCTTGGCACCCGCATATCAAAGCTTTGCTTGCTCCCCATGGCCTGGATGGTCAGAATGCGAGAGCGTGTGATCCCGTCATGGCCGCCCAGGCCTCTCAAGGAAAAGGAGATGAAATGAGTATGTGTCACGTTTCCAGGGTTTTCAAGTTGGTTGCCCTGATGCTGAGCGTTACCTTGGTAGGTTGTGCATCATCACTGACGCGAGTGGATGCCTGGCAGGGCGACCCCGAGGGGGCGGCGAACCCGGCGGTGTTGAAAGCCCCGGGTGAAATCCAGGTAGCTGCCATCAACGGCAGAAGCATGACCCGCTTCATGTTGGACGATCTGGCTCTGGACTACGGCTTGTTGCCCGGCGAAACCGAGGTCGTCTTTACCTACAAGACCATATGGGCCCGAACCGGGGTGGTGCGTGATGGCGAATCCAAAGTGCATACCGTTGAAAGCGAGCAACAAGTGGTGCGCTTCGACGCCCAGCCGGGCGCAGAGTATCGCTTCCGTTTTGACAAGCCGTCGTCGCGGCAGCAGGCTGAAGCCATGATGACGGGCTTTTCCGCAGCCATTATCGACAGTAATGGGGCGCTGGTGGCTGAATCCAGCAAGTGGGATGGGGCGTCTCAGGGCAGCGCTTCTCGCACGCCGTTGGCGGCATCTGGCGGTAGCGCCGGCAGCGAACCTGGCTCGACCACGCTGGAGCGCCTGAAAGCTCTGTGGGAAGACGCTACCGAGGAAGAGAAGCGAACCTTCCTTCGCTGGGCGTTTGAGTAGTATTGTCGGCGGGCCGGGCGTTTGGTGCCCGGCCCGAGCTATCGGCGAAAGCGCTGAAGCCCGCCCTTGATCATGTTTTCAAGCGCCCCTAGTACCTCATCGGTCAGGTTTTGGCCGCTGCCGTGCGGAGTCTCCAGGCCCTGATCGGGGCCGAGGTCATGCAGGCATTCCTCGATCCCGGTCAGGCTATCCTCAATCAGGTCTTTCAGGCTGTCTCCATCGGGAACCACGTCCGGGCACAGGGTAAAGTTCAAAGTCAGTTGCCCCTGATAGCTCACCGCCACAATGACCAGACCAAGGCTATCGAACAGCGGGGCCGTGTTGTATTGCCGGATCAGTCGCGCGCCTTGCAGGAACAGCGGAACCTGTGGTCCGGGTACATTGGTGATCGGCAAGTTGAAGAGCGGGTGATAACGCTGCGCCACCTGCAGTTCGGAATATAGCCGGGCAGACAGCGCCAGCAGGGTGGATGGCAGCAGTTCTGTCAGCCGGTCGGCCGCAATGGCTTCTCGGTAGGGTTCAGACTCCACCGCGTTCTGATGGATTCGCCGGATCCGGGCCGCGGGATTGGGTTCGTTAGTGGCAAGATCCAGCAGCATCGCAGACATCTGGTTGCCGGTGGCTTTGCGCAGGCTGCTGGAGCGCACGGAAATCGGTGTCATCGCCACCAGTGATTTGGCTGTGTCGCCCCCCTGTTGTTCGAGGTAACGGTGCAGGGTCTCAGCGCATAATCCGAGCACCACGTCGTTCAGGGTGACATCCCCGAGGCTGGCCTTGATTGCCTTGAGCCGGGACAGGCTGACACTGGCGGAGACAATGCGTCGGTTGGCGGTGATCTGCCGGTTAAACGGGCTGTGGGGAGCGGTGAACAGGGGGAAGGGTACCGGCAGTTTCTGTAGCTGTTTCTTGACCAGGCCCCGGGCGGTGGCTTCTGCTGCGTTGTAGGCGAGTGAGGCAACCTGCATGGGGGTCTTGAGCATGTTGGCGCTGGCCTGAAGGAATACACGCTCCTCGGAAGGCTCCGGTCGCGCCAGCCAGGGTCGTGGCGGTGCGATGGGGCGGGGCTCCGGCGTGTATTCCAGTAACTTGCCCATGATCTCCTCGCCACTGAAGGCATCAATGGCGGCATGGTGCAGTTTGACGATCAGCGCAAATCCTTGTTTATCGCCTTCCGGGTCGTCAATGCGAAAGCCGTCGACAAACGTGATGTGCCAAAGGGGCCGGTCACGTTTGAGCGGCTCCTCCATGATTTTTGACGCCAAAGACATCAGACTTGCCTGTTTACCGTGCTCGCCCAGGTTAACGTAGGCCAGGTGCCGCTCAATACTGAAGCCGGGGTCATCGATCCAGTAGGGGCGACCCAGGCGCAGGGGGATTTCCTTGAGTTTTTGCCGGAACAGGGGCACCACGTGCAGGCGGCTGCGCAGGTATGACACAAACGTGCTGAAGGCCAGGGGATCGCTCAGGCCGCTGGCGTCGAACAGGTACACACCGCCAATGTGCATGGGGGTGGTTTCTGACTCCAGGTAGAGAAACGAGGCATCCAGTTCCGACAGCTGACGCATCCAGCGCACTCCCTTGTGTGTCACGGTTAAGGTTGCGGGCCTTGGAGTATAGCCCATGACATGATCGGGCCTATTGGCCCCGGTGCCCCGATTTTATTCCGGTTGAAGCCATTTGTGGATGGTCTCATCGTTGCTGAGTCTGTCCCAGAACCACATCAGTGCCTTGCCTTTGTCTTCGCTGTGGCGGGCCAGATGTACGCTGATGGCGGCGCGGGGTTCACTCGTCTCTTTGGCAATCAGCGAGCCCCGGGCAAGCTGTTCCCGGATACGCGGGTAGGGGAGCCAGCCAACGCCCAGACCTGCCTCCTGGGCCAGAATCTTTTGGTCAATGTTGCTGACGGTGAGGGTTCTCTGGCGCCGGAATATTCCCGCATGGCCGGGTGGCAGCGAGCGCGACGTATCCGCCGCTACCGCTGCCGGATATGGCGCAATATCCGCTTCGGCCAGCGGGCCGGTTACACTGGCGAGAGGGTGTTCTGCGCCTACGGCAAACACAAACGGTACCTCCCCCAGTGATTTGGTGGCGAAAGCTCCGGCAGGTTTGCTCAGCAGGTCAGCCCCGACAACCATATCAACGCGACGGCTTTGCAGGGCATCCCAGGCACCGGCGAAGACTTCTTCGATAATCTGCACATCAACCGGAACCCCGAGCTGATGAAAATCCCGAATGGCCGGAAACAGGCATTCAGCCGGCAGCAGCGAGTTAAAGCCAATACGCAGCCGGGTTTCCCAGCCCTGGGCCACCTGCCGCGTGGTATGGGCAAGGTTCTCAGCGGCTTCCAGCAGTGAACGCCCCTCCTCAAGCAGATACCGCCCGGCCGAGGTCAACACAGCCTTGTGGCCGCTCCTGTCAAAGATACTGACGTTCAGATCTTCTTCGAGCTTCTGAACCGTGTAACTGATGGCCGAAGGCACCCGGAACAGCTCCGAGGCAGCCCCGGCAAAACTGCCCTTGCGGTCAATGGCGTCCAGCACTTTAAGTGCGTCAATCGTAATGGCGGTATGCATGTTCGAATTATCTGAAAGTGTTTGCCAGAAATGCTTGCTATCAGCCTACCAGCCCACCCGGTAACCTGTCTCCAACATTTGTAAACGGGGTCAGACCCCTGTGAATTTGTGTGGACAAATAAATTGGGGTCAGACCCCTGTTGATAAGTCCGCAGTTATTCACAGGGGTCTGACCCCAGGGGAGGTTTTATGGGTTTGTTGGTTGATGGTCAGTGGCACGATGAGTGGTACGACACCGAGAAAACCGGTGGTAAGTTTGAGCGGGAAGCGGCGCGGTTCCGTAACTGGGTGACCGCGGACGGCTCGCCCGGCCCGGCGGGTGAGGGCGGTTTTGCAGCGGAGAGTGGGCGCTACCACCTGTATGTGTCGATGGCCTGCCCCTGGGCGCACCGGACACTGATTTTCCGGAAGCTTAAGGGGCTTGAGCAACACATTGGGGTGTCGGTTGTGCATCCGGATATGGTGGAGAATGGCTGGGAGTTCCGGGAGGATGACCCGGCTCACCATGATCACCTCTACCAGTCGCAGTTTATGCATCAGATTTACACACGGGCCGCGCCAGACTATTCCGGGCGGGTGACCGTACCGGTGTTGTGGGATAAGCGGCGGGAAACCATTGTCAGCAATGAATCTGCCGATATTATCCGGATGTTCAATTCCGCGTTTAATGGCCTGGAAGGTGTGAGTTCCGGTCTGGACCTATACCCGGAGCAGTTGCGCCAGCAGATCGATTCGGTGAACGAGCGGGTTTATGACACTGTTAACAATGGTGTTTACAAAGCCGGCTTCGCGACTGCGCAAGACAAATACGAAGAAGCCTACAGCGCGCTGTTTGATTCTCTGGACTGGCTTGAGCAGATCCTGGCGGGGAAGCGCTATCTGACCGGCAGCCAGCTTACCGAGGCAGACTGGCGCTTGTTCACCACGTTGGTTCGGTTTGATGCCGTGTATTACAGCCATTTCAAGTGCAATCGACAGCAGATCAGGGATTATCCGAACCTGTCGGGTTATGTGCGGGAGCTGTACCAGGTGCCCGGAGTGGCCGAGACCGTGGATATTCGGCAGATCAAGCAGCATTACTATGTCAGCCAGCGCACCATCAACCCGACACAGGTGGTGCCGGTTGGGCCAGATCTGGACTTCGATGCGCCCCATGGCCGCGAGCAGGTTGGCTAAGGCACTAGAACGGGCGGCGCCTGATGGTTTGCCGCCCGGCTCGATAGTCAGCTGACTCGGGCTACCGCCACTTCAGTCAGCAACTCCAAGGCCTTCCGGTGCTCAGACTCGGGCAGGGAGTTGAGCAGGTTGCAGGCGATCTGTGCCTGTTCCTTTGCCTTGGCCATGGTGTATTCAATGGCGCCGGAGGCTTTGACAATCTCCAGTACCTTGGGCAGGTCGTCCAGACCGCCCTTGCGGATGGCCTGTCGAATCAGTTGTCGCTCTTCGTCGCTGCCGTTGGCCATGGCGTAAATCAGGGGCAGAGTGGTTTTGCCTTCGGCCAGGTCGTCGCCCACGTTTTTGCCCATGGTTTCGGCGTCGCCCAGATAATCGAGAACGTCGTCCACCAGCTGGAACGCCAGGCCCAGGTGCTTGCCGTAGTCTTTCAGTGCAGCTTCCTGTGTGTCATCGGCACCCGCCAGCAGCGCGCCGGTATGGGAGGACGCCTCGAACAGCATGGCGGTCTTGTTGTGAATGACGACCATGTACTGCTCTTCGGTAAGATCCGGGTTTTTTACATTCATTAGCTGCATTACTTCGCCTTCGGCAATCACCGCCGTGGCGTGGGACAGCACGTTCATGATCGGCAGACTTTCCAGTTCCACCATCATCTCGAAGGCTCGGGCGTAGAGGAAATCACCTACCAATACACTGGGGGCATTGCCCCATTTGGCGTTGGCGGTACTCCGGCCCCGACGCATGTCAGAGGTATCGACAACATCGTCGTGGAGCAGGGTGGCGGTGTGCAGGAACTCAATGACGGCAGCCAGTTTCAGGTGTTCGCTTTCGCTGTAGCCTGCAGCCCGGCTGGACAGCAGCACCAGTAGCGGCCGCAGGCGTTTGCCGCCGCTTTCAATGATGTACTGGGCGATCTTCTCAACCATCGGGACGTCAGAGGCAAGCCGCTGGATTATCAGGTCATTGACGCGGCTGAAGTCTTCCGCCACGGTGTCGTGGATACGCTGGGCTGTCATCGGGCTGGTACGTCCCTTGCTGGTGTTTTCGTTGAGTTTTCGGGCAGGACGCGGCAATGCTAGGTATTGCTGCCTACAGTGTCAACTTGCCCGGGAATCTGACTTGTATTGCCCGGCGGCTTTTCGTACAATCACGCGCCCAACTCATCCCAACCTGCGCTCCCTGCAATAGGGTCGCCAGAGCGCCTCCCTTAGAACCAGGTGGATAAGAGCAGGGATGGGTCAATCGCGGAGACTATGAATGTACGCAGTTATTGTTAGCGGTGGTAAGCAGCACCGTGTAAAAGAAGGCGAAACTCTGAAGCTTGAAAAGCTGGAAGTTGAAACCGGCGGCTCTGTTGAGTTCGATCGTGTTCTTCTGGTTGCCAACGGCGACGACGTTAAAGTCGGTGCCCCGGTAGTTGATGGCGCCAAGGTGACCGCTGAAGTGGTTAGCCATGGTCGTCACGACAAGATCAACATCATCAAGTTCCGTCGTCGTAAGCATCACATGAAGCGTCAGGGCCACCGTCAGTGGTTTACTGAAGTCAAGATCACGGGTATCCAGGGCTAAGCCCTCGAATAACCCCTTAATGAAGGAGGCTGGTAATGGCTCATAAAAAGGCAGCAGGTAGTACCCGTAACGGTCGCGATTCCGAGTCGAAACGACTTGGTGTCAAGCGCTACGGCGGTGAGACTGTCACTGCAGGCAGCATCATCATTCGTCAGCGTGGCACCCGTTTCCACGCTGGCAGCAACGTAGGCATTGGCAAGGACCACACCCTGTTCGCGAAAGCGGAAGGTCAGGTGAAGTTCGAGACCAAAGGCCCGCAGAACCGCAAGTTCGTGAGCATCGTTCCGGCTGCGTAAGCAGCGGCGATCCGGTTCTGTCGAACCTTGGATGAGCCTGATATGCTGATCTGATCAGCCCTCAGGTGAATCCGGAGCCCCGCAAAGCTTCCATGAGGCTGCGGGGCTTTTTAGTTTATGCAAAGGCATCAGGCGTATGAAATTTGTAGACGAAGCCACCATCATTGTTGAAGCCGGTAAAGGCGGCCATGGCTGCTTGAGTTTCCGGCGGGAAAAGTATGTACCCAAGGGTGGTCCCGACGGCGGTGACGGCGGGGATGGCGGTTCCGTCTATCTGGAGGCAGACAGCGCTCTGAACACGCTCATCGATTACCGCTTCCAGCGCAAACACAAGGCCCAGAATGGCGAGCCGGGTGCTGGCCGTAACTGCACGGGTAACAAGGGTGAAGACCTTGTTCTGCCGGTACCGGTGGGAACCACCGTTGTCGATATGGATACCCACGAAGTGCTGGGCGATCTCACCAAAGAAGGTCAGCGCCTGAAAGTGGCGCAAGGTGGTTTTCATGGCCTGGGGAATACCCGTTTCAAGTCATCAGTCAATCGTGCCCCACGACAGACCAGCAAAGGCTCGGAAGGTGAGACCCGTAATTTGCGCCTGGAGCTGAAGGTTCTGGCGGATGTCGGTTTGCTGGGTATGCCCAATGCCGGCAAATCTACTTTCATTCGTTCGGTATCTGCGGCAAAACCAAAGGTGGCTGACTACCCGTTTACCACGTTGGTACCAAATCTGGGTGTGGTTAGTGTTCAGGCCCACCAGAGCTTTGTTATTGCTGACATTCCGGGGTTGATCGAAGGCGCTGCCGAGGGCGCAGGGCTGGGTATCCGCTTCCTTAAACATCTGGTGCGTACCCGCCTGTTGCTGCACTTGGTGGATGTGGCGCCTTACGATGGTTCGTCCCCCGTGGAGGCGGTAAAGGCCATTGCTCACGAGTTGGAGAAGTTCAGTGAAACCCTGGCGAGCCGCCCCCGCTGGCTGGTGCTGAACAAGGTCGATATGGTGCCAGAAGAAGATCGTGAAGCCCGTTGCCAGGCCATCGTGGATGAGCTTGGCTGGGAAGGTCCGGTATTCCGCATCTCGGCATTGAGTGGTGAAGGCACCAAGCCGTTGGTTCAGGCGGTGATGCGCTGGATTGAAGAGCAAGCGGAGCAGGAAGCTGAGAACCCAGAAGTTGCCGAGCAGGAGGCCGCTCGTCGCCGCCGGATGGACGAAGAGGCACGCGCCAGAATTGAAGCTGATCGACAGGCTCGCAGGGCTGCGCGAGAAGCCGATGACGATGATGACTTTGACGACGACGATTACGACGTCGAAGTCGTCTACGCCCCTGAGTAAACTGCAACCCCAAGGGACAGAATCACAATCATGAGTGAACGCCTCCAGCTCCGAAAGGCTCGACGTCTGGTTATCAAAATTGGTAGTGCCTTGCTTACCGATGATGGCAAGGGGCTGGATGTCGCGGCCCTCGGGTTGTGGGTAGACCAGATTGCGGAGCTGATTGCCGAAGGCGTGGAAGTGGTGGTGGTGTCCTCGGGTTCGGTGGCTGAAGGCATGAGTCGACTGGGCTGGAGCTCGCGGCCCCAGCATTTGCACGAGTTGCAGGCCGCTGCGGCAGTTGGTCAAATGGGCCTGGTGCAAACCTGGGAGGCGCAGTTCAAGCGCCATGATATTCACACCGCCCAGATCCTGCTCACCCACGATGACCTCTCGGATCGCAAGCGTTACCTGAACGGCCGTAGCACGTTGCGCACCCTTCTGGATTACGGTGTGGTGCCCATCGTCAATGAAAACGATACGGTGGTGACCGATGAGATTCGTTTTGGCGACAACGATACGCTTGGGGCGCTGGTTGCCAATCTGATCGAAGCCGATGGTCTGATCATCCTGACCGATCAGTTGGGGTTGTTTAACAAGGACCCCCGTAAGCACCAGGACGCCGAGCTGGTTACCGAGCGTAGAGCCGAGGATCGTGATTTGGATGCGATGGCCGGCGGTGGCGCCGGGGCGCTCGGCCGTGGCGGTATGCTGACCAAACTTCGGGCCGCCCGGTTGGCCGCCCGTTCCGGAGCTTTCACGGTGATTGTCGGTGGGCGTATTGAGCATGCGATTTCTCGCCTGCGGCAGGGTGATGTGATTGGCACGTTGTTGCTTCCAGAGCAGGGCAGAATGGCGGCTCGCAAACAGTGGATTGCCAGCCATCTGCAAACCCGGGGTAAGTTGACGCTGGATGATGGTGCGGTAAAGGTGTTGCGCCAGGGCGGCCGCAGTCTGTTGCCGGTAGGCGTAAAGGCCATAGCCGGCCAGTTCCGGCGGGGCGAGATGGTGTCTTGTGTTGATCTGAATGGTAAAGAGATTGCCCGTGGGCTGGTCAATTACGATGCGGACGAAGCAAGGGCCATTGCCGGCCGCTCAAGCGATCGCATTGCCGATGTGCTGGGTTATGTCTCCGACGAAGAGATGATTCATCGGGATAATCTGGTTGTGGTCTGAGTTGTTCGTATAGCAGGTAAATTTCAGGCACAAAAAAACCGGCACGAAGCCGGTTTTTTATGAGCGCAAGATTTAGGCAGCTTTCAGAGCCTTGATCTTGGCGTTCAGGCGGCTCTTATGACGAGCAACCTTGTTCTTGGCGAAGATGCCTTTGTTGACCATGCTGTCCAGAATCGGCTGAGCGGTCTTCAGGGCTTCTTGAGCGCCTTCGTAGCTGCCAGCTTTGATCTGGGCGTCTACTTTCTTCATGTAAGTGCGTGCCATGGAACGCAGGCTGGCGTTGTGCTTGCGGTTTTTCTCGTTCTGACGAGCGCGCTTCTTGGCTTGCGGGGAATTTGCCACCGTAAAACTCCTGAAATTCGTTGCTGTAACTACTGAATATGTTTACATCGCAGGCGCGCCAAAACCAGCGCGTCGGAATAAATGACGCGGAACTATGCCGCCGAAAGCCCCAAATGTCAAGGCCCGCGGCTCAGTAATCCCCGTGTTGAAAAGGCCTGTGATACACTCCCGCATCGCCTGCATGGGGCCTGATCCGGCTGTGGCTGGCACCTTGCGGATTACCGAAACGCCGTTCCGGCCTGAACCCTGGATTTCTGGACGCCCATAACCATGTCATCGGAACCTCGACCAATAGATTCTCAGCACCCAGTTCAGGAGCCGCCGAAAGCGCCCGGCTTGCTGCGTTCGTCCGGGGTGGTTGGCGTGATGACTATGCTCTCGCGGGTGCTGGGGTTGGTGCGGGATATGGTGATTGCTCGCTATTTCGGGGCCGGCACCGCAGCGGATGCCTTCTTCGTGGCGTTCAAGATTCCCAACTTCCTGCGCCGCCTGTTTGCTGAAGGCGCCTTCTCTCAGGCCTTCGTGCCGGTGCTGTCGTCTTACCGGGAAAAACGCGACATCTCCGAGGTCAAGCGCCTGGTGGATGCGGTGGCTGGCTCTCTTGGCCTGGTGCTGCTGGCGGTTACGCTGGTCGCCATGCTCGGGGCTCCGGTGCTAACTACTATTTTCGCGCCAGGCTTTCTGGGCGATGACGTCAAGTTCGCTTTGGCCAGCGATATGCTGCGCATCACGTTTCCTTACCTGCTGCTGATCTCTCTCACGGCGTTCGCCGGTGGCATTCTGAACAGTTATGACCGGTTCGCGATTCCTGCGTTTACACCGGTGTTGCTGAATCTGGCCATGATCGGCGCAGCCATCTTCCTGGCGCCTGTGATGGATGAACCTGTGATGGCGCTGGCCTGGGGGGTGTTTATTGCCGGAGCCCTGCAGTTGTTTTTCCAGTTGCCCTTCCTGATGCGCCTGGGGCTGCTGCCAAGGCCGAGGGTGGATTACAAGCATGAGGGCGTCAGCCGAATACTGAAATTGATGGCGCCGGCGCTGTTCGGCGTGTCGGTAAGTCAGATCAACCTGCTGCTGGATACCGTGCTGGCCTCTTTCCTGCAAACGGGCAGCGTGTCCTGGTTGTACTACTCTGATCGTTTGTCTGAATTGCCGCTTGGGGTGTTCGGTATCGCAATTGCCACGGTGATTCTGCCTAGCCTGTCGCGCAAGCATGCGGCGGCGTCCAAAGATCAGTTTGCCGCTACCCTGGACTGGGCCGTGCGCGCGGTGCTGTTGATTGGTGTGCCGGCAGCGCTGGCACTGGCGCTGTTGGCGGAACCGCTGATTGCCACCCTGTTCCATTACGGTGAGGTGACCGATCGTGATGTGACCATGTCGGCCCAGAGTCTCCGGGCTTATTCCGCCGGTCTGCTGGCGTTCATGCTGATTAAGGTGCTGGCGCCGGGCTTTTTCTCCCGGGAAGACACCAAAACGCCGGTCAAGATCGGCGTAATTGCCATGGTTGCCAATATGGCCTTCAACCTGGCGTTGATTGTGCCGCTGGCTCATGCTGGCCTGGCGCTGGCGACTTCCATTTCGGCCTGGCTGAACGGCTACCTACTCTGGCGCGGATTGCGCAAAGAGGGCGTCTGGAAAAGCCAGCCGGGCTGGCCCAGGTTCCTGATTCAGTTGTTGGTGGCCAATGCCGCCCTGGCGGCGGTGGTGTTCTGGCTGAATGCCCCGGTGGCAGACTGGCTTGCCGCCAGTGGTCTGCAGCGGGCCATCGATATGGGGATTCTGGTGGTTGCCGGGGTGGCGGCCTATTTTGTGGCTCTGGCCCTGGTAGGTGTGCGGGTTCGCCAGTTCCGCCAGAAGTAAGCAGCCTCAAGATTTCTACCGCACCCCAGCATGAGGTATAATCGCGCGTTTTCTCACCAGCGCATCTCGCTTCTCGGGCAGGTGCGCCACAAAGCCAGCTGGCAAGTTAAGGTTCGCAGTACATGCGTCTGATTCGAGGCCTGACCAATCTTAAGCGCCTGTCCGGGCAAGCGGATTCGCCGCTCGCCGATGGCTGTGTGGCGACCATCGGCAACTTTGATGGCGTGCACCTGGGCCACAAAACCATTATTGATCAGGTAAAGCAGAAAGCCGCTGAGCTGGATGTGCCCTCGGTGGTGATGATTTTTGAGCCTCAGCCCCGGGAGTTTTTTCAGGGTGCTGACGCGCCACCAAGACTGATGCCGTTCCGCCAGAAATTCGAAGCATTGTTGGCAGAGGGCGTGGATGTGGTGCTGTGCATCCGTTTCGACGAGCGATTCCGCAGTTACTCTGCCATGGGCTTTGTGGAAGATGTGCTCATCCAGGGCCTGGCGGTGCGCCATCTTGTGGTGGGCGATGACTTCCGTTTTGGCTGCGACCGGGCCGGGGACTTCAGATTGCTGGAGCAGGTGGGCCAAGAGCATGATTTTAGCGTCGAAAACACCCGCACTGTGACGGTAGATGGCGAGCGGGTCAGCAGTACCCGCGTGCGCAATGCCCTGAATGTGAACGGCCTTAAGGAAGCGGAACGTTTGCTCGGGCACCCTTATCGCATTCACGGCCGGATTGTTTACGGGCGCCAGCTGGGGCGCCAGATCGGCGCCCCCACAGCCAACATTCTGCTGCATAAGATGCCGGCACTGCGTGGCGTGTACGTGGTGCGGGCCCGGCTTGAAACCGGTGAATGGCGCGATGGCGTGGCCAATATCGGCCTGCGCCCCACGGTAGACGGCAAGCGGCCGTCACTGGAAGTGCACCTGTTCGACTTTGCTGGCACACTTTATGGCCAGCACCTGGAAGTGGTGTTCCGCCATGGCCTGCGGGACGAAGTGAAATTCGACTCTGTTGACGAACTTCGGCAACAGATCGCCCGGGATTTTGAGCATGCCCGGGCCTGGCTGGCGAATAACCCCGCCACGCCGGAAACCTGATTCAACTGACCAACCAAAGAGTACGCACACAAACATGAGCGACTACAAGCATACCCTGAATCTGCCGGAAACCGCGTTCCCCATGCGCGGCAACCTGGCCAAGCGCGAGCCGGAGATGCTCAAGCACTGGCAGGACCTGAACGTCTATGGCAACCTGCGCAAGCAGCGTGAAGGCCGGGAAAAGTTCATCCTGCACGATGGCCCTCCCTACGCCAACGGCAGCATTCACATCGGGCATGCGGTCAACAAGATCCTGAAAGACATGATCGTGAAATCCCGCAGTTTCATGGGCTATGACGCACCCTACGTGCCCGGCTGGGATTGCCATGGCCTGCCCATTGAACACAAGGTGGAGCAGGAAATCGGCAAGGCCGGCGTGAAGGTGGATTACAAAACCTTCCGCCAGGCCTGTCGCGATTACGCGATCAAGCAGGTTGAAGGCCAGAAAGCCGATTTTATTCGTCTGGGTGTGATGGGCGAATGGGATAAGCCTTACCTGACCATGGACCCGAAAGTCGAAGCGGGCATTGTGCGGGCGCTGGGCAAAATCGTCGCCAAGGGCCATCTGGTGCGTGGGTTCAAGCCGGTTTACTGGAGTGTGGTTGGTCAGTCCGCACTGGCAGAAGCCGAAGTTGAATACCAGGATAAAACCTCGACCCAGATCGACGTGCGCTTCACCGCCGTGGATCAGGACGCAGTCCTCAAAGCCTTCGGAACCGACGGCGGCCAGGGTGATGTATCCCTGGTGATCTGGACCACTACTCCCTGGACCATTCCCGCCAACCAGGCGGTGTCCATCGGTGCGGACCTGGAATATGCCCTGGTGCAGCTGGATGCCGGCAACGGCCCGGAGCGCATGATCCTGGCCACCGACATGGTGCAGGGCATCATGGCCCGCTGGGGCGTGGAAGATTATCAGGTGCTGGCCAACGTGGCCGGTGCCGCGTTGGAAAACCAGCTGTTGCACCATCCGGTGTATGACAAACAGGTTCCGGTGCTACTGGGTGACCACGTTTCCCTGGATGCCGGTACCGGTGCTGTGCACACCGCACCAGACCACGGCATGGAAGACTTTGAAGTAGGCAAAGCCTACGGCATTGGCACCATCAATCTGGTTAAAGCCGACGGCACCTACACCGAAGCTGCTGGCGAGTTTGCCGGTGTACACGTATACAAGGCCGACGAGCCAGTGTGCAGCGCGCTGGAGCGTGAAGGTAAGCTGGTACGTTCGGAGAAATTCCGCCACAGCTACCCGCACTGCTGGCGTACCAAAACCCCGCTGATCTACCGGGCCACGCCCCAGTGGTTCATCAGCATGGACAAGCTCAACCTGCGTGCCGATGCCCTGGAGGCCATCAAAGGCGTCCGCTGGGTTCCGGGCTGGGGCCAGAATCGCATTGAAGCCATGTTCGAGCAGAGCCCCGACTGGTGTATCTCCCGTCAGCGTACCTGGGGGGTGCCGATTACCCTGTTTATCCACAAGGAAACCCAGGAACTGCACCCCAACACCCAGGAACTGTTCGAGAAAGTCGCTCAGGCGGTTGAGGCCGGCGGCATCGACGCCTGGTACGAGTTGGATCAGAGCGAACTGCTGGGCGCAGACGCCGACCAGTACGAGAAGGTGCTGGATACCCTGGACGTATGGTTCGATTCTGGCGTCACCCACGACTCGGTTTTGCGGGTACGTGAAGAGCTGGGCCAGTTCCCTGCCGATATGTACCTGGAAGGCTCTGACCAGCACCGTGGCTGGTTCCAGTCGTCCCTGAAAACCTCCATCGCCATGAACGGCGTGGCCCCGTACAAGCAGGTGCTGACCCACGGCTTCACCGTGGACGCCAAAGGTTACAAGATGTCCAAATCCATGGGCAACGTGATCGCGCCACAGGAAGTGATGAACGAACTGGGTGCCGACATCCTGCGCTTGTGGGTATCCGCCACCGACTACAGCGGTGAGATGAGCGTCTCTAAGGACATCCTGCGCCAGACGGCAGACGGCTATCGCCGTATCCGTAACACCGCCCGCTTCCTGCTGAGCAACCTGACCGGGTTTGATCCGGAGCAGCACATGGTAGCGCCGGAAGACATGATTGCCCTGGACCGCTGGATGGTGGACCGTGCCCTGCAGCTGCAGAACGAACTGCACGAAGACTACGGCAACTACGCCTTCCTGAAAATTTACCAGAAAGTGTACAACTTCTGTGAGGCCACCCTGGGCGGTTTCTACCTGGACATCATCAAAGACCGCCAGTACACCACCCAGGCCGACAGCCTGGCCCGGCGATCCTGCCAGACGGCGCTCTATCATGTGGCCGAAGCGCTGGTGCGCTGGATTGCGCCGATCCTGAGCTTCACCGCCGATGAAATCTGGCAGCACCTGCCAGGCAAGCGCGGCGACACCGTGTTCTACGAAACCTGGTACGAAGGCCTGACCGCACTGCCGGACGACTTCAAGCTAGGCCGCGATTACTGGCGCGAGATCTACGCGGTGAAAGAAGCCGTCAACAAATGCCTGGAAGAAGCCCGTGCTCGTGGCGAAATCAAAGGCTCCCTCAGTGCGGAAGTCACTTTGTACTGTGAAGGTAGCCTGGCTGAGCGCCTGAACCACCTGGGCGAAGAGTTGCGCTTTGTGCTGATTACCTCAGAAGCTACCGTGAAACCGGTGAGCGAAGCGGCGGGCGCCGAGCAAACCAACCTGGAAGGCCTGCTGGTGAAAGTGCAGCCGGCTGCCCACGCCAAGTGCGAACGCTGCTGGCACCACCGCGAAGATGTGGGTGCCAATGAGCAGCACAGCGACCTGTGCGGCCGCTGCGTTACCAACGTGGAAGGCCCGGGCGAAACCCGCGCCTACGCCTGATGGACGCTGTGATGACTGAAGCCCGTGTGGGTAGCAAGTTAAAATGGTTGTGGCTGGCGGTGCTGGTGATAGCCCTGGACCTGGGCACCAAAGCCCTCGCCACCGCCATGCTCACCTACGGCAACCCCGTACCGGTGATGCCCAGCTTCAACCTGACCCTGCTGCACAACACGGGCGCTGCTTTCAGCTTCCTGGCGGATGCCGCCGGCTGGCAGCGCTGGTTCTTCGTAACCCTGGCCATCGTGGTCAGCGTGGTACTGGTAGGCTGGCTCAGAAAACTCCAGAGCCACGAAACCTGGATGGCCATCGCCATCGTACTCATCCTCGGTGGCGCCCTTGGTAACGTCTACGACCGGGTAGTGCATGGCTACGTGGTGGACTTCCTGCACTTCTACTGGCAGGACTGGCATTTCCCGGCCTTCAACCTGGCCGACACCGCCATCACCATCGGTGCCGCCATGATGATACTCGACGCATTCCGCAAACCCGCTGACGACAGCGGCGATGCCAACCGGAGCAACTGATTCCCATGAAAGACCTACCTATCGACAAGGGAACCCGCGTAAAACTCCACTTCGCCCTCAAATTTGAGGATGGCGAAACCGTGGACTCCACCTTCGATAAAGAACCGGCCACCCTGGAAATCGGCGACGAAAACCTGCCGGAAAACTTCGAGGCCTATTTAATGGGCCTGAAAGCCGGCGACCACCAAACCTTCCAGGTGCCACCGGAAAAAGCCTTCGGCCAGCACAACCCCAGCAACGTACAGACCTTCAAACGCCACGAATTCAGCGCCGACATGGTGCTGGAGCCCGGCGTGGTGGTGTCTTTCGCCGATGCGCGCCAGCAGGAGCTGCCCGGTGTGATCAAACGGGTGGAAGGTGATCAAGTGGATGTGGACTTTAATCACCCGCTGGCAGGGCATACACTGAGCTTTGAAGTGAAGATTATTGACGTGGAGCCGGCCGGCCCGACTCATTGAAGGCTCGAATTGAGCCTTGAACACCTGATCCGAATATAGCGGGGTGCGGGGAGGTACTTTCAGGGACTGTCTGCAGCAGGGGTGCTGCAGTCAAGCGTACACGGACGTATTCACAGCGTGTCCCTGAAAGCTCCTCCCCGCAGCACGCGGGCGACCAACTCCACCAGGCGGAAACTCCAAAGGCAAGATGATGCAAATCCGACTCGCTAACCCCCGTGGCTTCTGTGCCGGCGTAGACCGCGCCATAGAAATCGTAAACCGCGCCCTCGACGTATTCGGCGCCCCCATCTACGTGCGCCACGAAGTCGTCCACAACAAATTCGTCGTCGACAACCTCCGCAACCGCGGGGCGATCTTTGTCGACGAACTGCACGAAGTGCCAGACGACAAGTTGGTCATCTTCAGCGCCCACGGCGTGTCCCAGGCAGTACAGAACGAAGCCGCCCGCCGTGGCCTGAAGGTCTTCGACGCCACCTGCCCACTGGTCACCAAAGTCCACATGGAAGTCATGCGCTACAGCCGCGACGGCCGCGAGTGCATCCTCATCGGCCACCATGGCCACCCGGAAGTCGAAGGAACCATGGGCCAGTACGACCACAGCAACGGCGGCGACATCTACCTGGTAGAAGACGAAGCGGACGTACAAAAGCTGGAAGTGAAAGACCCCAGCCGCCTCGCCTACGTCACCCAGACCACCCTTTCCATGGACGACACCGCCCGTGTCATCGACGCCCTGCGCGCCAAATTTCCGGAAATCGAAGGCCCCCGCAAAGACGACATCTGCTACGCAACTCAGAACCGCCAGGATGCCGTCAAACAACTGGCCGGCGACTGCGACCTGATGCTGGTTGTCGGTTCACCGAACAGCTCCAACTCCAACCGCCTGCGGGAACTGGCCGAACGCATGGGTACCCCAGCCTACCTGATCGACGAAGCTGCCCAGATTGATCCGCAATGGCTGGAAGGTAAACAGGCCGTCGGTGTAACGGCGGGTGCTTCTGCCCCGGAAGTGCTGGTAGCGGATGTAATCAGCCGGCTGAAGGAGCTGGGTGGGGAAGAGCCGCAGGAAGTGGCGGGCAGGGAGGAGAATATTGTGTTTTCCATGCCTAAGGAATTGCGGATTGATGTGGTTGAGGTGACGTAATTCTCCAGTTTCACCTCATGCGGAGCATCGTTTTTTATTCCCTCCTTCAGCTCTCAAAACTCCCATTTCCTGATGGCCATCACGTTTTTTTAGCGTGTATGGCCACTAATCCATGATTCGAGACCACTCGTCGTCGATGCGGAGAGTTTAACCGCCGGCTTTTCTATTATGAAACTACGTTAATGGATGTAGATGATCGCCCTATGCAGTCTTCAAAAGGTTTTACGCTAATTGAGTTGATGATCGTGATTGCGTTGATTGCGGTCATTGCTGGTATCGCGGTTCCCAGCTTTACACGGCTAATTGAAAATAATCGGGTTGTTTCCACAACTAACTCGGCGGTTGGCTTGGTAAATTTTGGACGAAGTGAGGCTGTCCGTAGAGGGCAGTCTGTAACGGTTAAAGCCGATGGAAACGTCATGACCGCCGAGCTGGCGTCAGATGCAACCATCCTCCGGCGAATCGAGCCTTCCTCGGGGAATACCACCATTTCGAATGCGACCGTGACGTTCCGTGCTAGTGGATTGACGACGTTGGGTTTGGCCGCGGCACCAGTGACTTTTACCGTATGTTCTGGTGCTGAAGGGCGTCGAATTTCAGTGGAGCGAGCGGGTAAAACCTCAACCATTGAGGTGGATTGCTAGTTATGGTTGATCGTCAGGAAGTTTGCATGAAAAGAACTATAGCTGTTCCAAAACACAAAACTGCACGGGGTTATACCCTGATAGAAGTGCTGATTGCACTATTGATTCTGCTGATAGGTTTGTTAGGTGTCGCGAGTACCCAGCTACTGTCGCTTCAGCAAGTGAGCAATGCAAACTTGCGCTCTCAAGTTAATCACCACGCTGCAGAAATGGTTGAGATGATCAGGGCCAATAATGGTCAGCTGGTGGGGGCTGACGACGAGGCGCATTGGTTGGCAACACTAAACCGAGCGGTGCCAGGGGCAACTGCTGACATTTCGACAGACGATGGCTTTGTTGATATAGAAGTTTCCTGGACGGAGCGGGAATATGGAGCTGAGGCAGCTGCCCAAGTCTTCACTTTTAGGGCGAGGTTAAGTCAATGAGAAAGCTCATACGTCGACAAAGTGGTTTGTCGCTTATCGAAATAATGGTTGCTTTGACGCTGTCTTTGATACTGACATTGGGGTTGGTGCACATTTTTACTTCAAACAGCCAAAGTTTTCGTTTGGCCGAAGCGAGCTCCAGAATTCAGGAAAGTGGACGCATGGCCCTCGGCATACTGTCCAGAGAGATCCGAAACGCTGATTACTGGGGGTGTCTTCAGGATACTTCCGATTTGAATAATATGTTGAATACGGGTTCATCGTTCAATGTTGAAGCGTTAATGAGAGGAGTGGACGCGGAGAATAATGTCGGACCCGGTGGCTCGGATATGTTGTATCTGGGAGGCGTTGCTGGAGGCGCTGAAGCAAAGGTCACCTTCGTTCCTAGCCCTGGAGCTGCGACCATGGCTGTAGATGACTCATCATCATTGACAGTTGGAGATATCCTGATAGTCACCAACTGTAAAGCGGGCGACATTTTTCAGATGACCGGGCCGTCGTCCAGTTCATCGGTTCAGGTTGTACACAACACGGGAACTGTTTCATCGGGCGGGCCAGGCAACGCAACCCAGACTCTGAGTCTTGATTACAATCAAGACCCTGGAGGTGGTGGCATCTTTAGGCCCAGGCAGCAACGTTTTTATCTTGTTGATAATGCAACTGATGGGCGTCGCGAGCTGATTACCGACGGTGTAAACGTGAGGGCTGGAGCTACCTCTGGAACCATTACGGGCGCTTCCGCGCTTATGTCAAATGTCGTGAATTTTCAGCTGCAGTTTGGTGTCGACACAAATGGGAATGGGCGAGTCAATGTGTGGGAAGACCCAATTGGTTTGACTGCCGCCGGTCGCCAGCAAGCAGATAGGGCGATTGCGATAAGGACAAGTTTCCTGATTCGTTCCGATCGGGACGGTCTTACCGATGGTTCTCAATCATTTTGCTTTCCTGGGTGGCTTGATTGCGAAGATGATGCCTCACTGCTGACTACTGCAGCAGACACTTTTCTCTATCGGGTCTACACCACTACAACGTCTCTGCGCAATAGAGTGGGGGGGTAAGGGCACATGATGAATTATTACCAACGTGGCGCAGCGTTAATTCTATCTTTACTCCTCCTGCTGGTCCTGACGCTGTTGGCTATTTCCAGTATGCAGAACACCGTTCTGCAGGAGCGGATGGTCTCAGCGGAACGAGAGGGAATGATCTCCCTTGAGATTGCAGAGTCCGCAATCCGAGATGCTGAGATATTTATTGACGCCCTTACCAGTCTTGCGGGGTTCAACGGAACGAACGGTTTATATCCTATTGGTGAAGCCGGGCCAGACCCCATTGATCCTGATACCTGGTCGGGAACCGGCGTGGTAGAGGGAGATGTTGTAACTGGAGTTGGCGTAACTCCTCGTTACTTCATCGTCCATGAGGGCGAAGCCAGACAAGCGGAAGACATCATGATCGGAGATGGTTATGGTGCGCCGCCTCCGCAGGATGCCCAGGCATTTCGAATCGTGGCTTGGAGTCCCGGTGTATCCGGGGAATCCCAGCGGGTTATTGAATCTTTTTATATTCGGCAGGGCTTTTGAGGATTTGTTATGAAAAATGTAACTAACGGCTTTAAGCGAGCTGCCCGGAACATCGGAATTTCATTAAGTCTGATTTTGCCAACGCAAGGGTATAGTGCCCCGGGAGAATTGGCTACCCAGCCACTTTTCCTCGGTGGCGGAGATGTGCCTGGAAATATGGTATTGGTGCCATCTGTGGAATATCCAACCGTTAACAGTGTGGCGAACCTCAGCAACAATTATTCGAGTGACAACACTTTTGAAGGGTATTTCGATCCGGGTAAGTGTTACGTCTACAACTACGACGCGAGTTCGGCCGAGCGCCACTTTTATCCTACCGCGACGACCAATAACCGTCGCTGTACTGGTCCTGGTCAATGGAGCGGGAACTATCTCAACTGGGCAACCACGCAAACGATTGACCCATTCCGAAAGGTGCTCACCGGTGGATACCGTTATCGTGACACTGTAACGGAAACCTGGTTGGAGAAAGCTCGCCAGAGTGGTGAAGGTAGTCTATTTCCTGATAGACAAGTGTCTGGCTCTGAAGTGGCCGGGGCAACTCCCTTTAATTCAGCAAGCAGCGTCAGGACCAGAATAAATGGTTTAGGGGTGCAAATGCGCTTCCGGCTTGATGACGGCTCTCTTGGAGAGAGCGGTACATCTTATAATCCATCTTCAACCTCTACCGACTGGAATTCGGGAGCCTATAACGTTCATGTGCGGGTCAAGGTTTGTGATCCCCAGTTCCCGGAGGATAACTGTGTAGCGTATGGGAGTAACTACAAACCGGAGGGGGTGATTCAGAAAAATGCAGAACAGATTCGTTTTAGCGTATTCGGTTATTTAAATGATAGTGATGGCCTCCGTGACGGCGGCGTTTTGAGGGCCCGGCAAAAATACGTGGGACCAAGACGTTATGTGGAAGGCCAAGGCTTCGTAGATAATCCGAGAAAGGAGTGGAACCCAAGTACGGGTGTGTTTTTGCAGAACCCCGACGCAGACGATGCAGCGGCCACTCATTCGAGCATCCAGAATAGTGGCGTAATCAACTACATCAACAAGTTCGGCCAACTGGGTACCGGTAACCTTAAGTCAATCGACCCTGTGAGTGAGCTCTATTACGCAGCTACCCGGTACCTGAAGAATCAAGGGAATGTTGCAGCGTACAGTGCTATGGGGAATGCCGACGCGACTACTGCGGCACGCTGGCGTGACTTTTTTCCCGTGATAGAAGACTGGGATGACCCCATCCAATATGAGTGCCAGCCCAACGTTTTGTTAGGGATTGGAGACGCAAACACCCACAGAGATAAAAACCTCCCTGGTAACGACGCTTACAGATCCAATGAACCAAGCATGCCGGCGGAGGTCGCGGCTGACAATACTGTAAATGTTTTGACAGAAACTAACCGAATTGGAGGTTTCGAGGGGCTTGGTGATATAGCCAACACAAACGCATTTTCCGGTCGTAGTAACTCGGCTTACCTCGCGGGCCTGGCGTTCCACAATCACACGCGTGACATGAGATCGGATCTCGCAGGGGTACAGACGGCTTCGACTTATTGGGTCGACGTTCTGGAAAACCGAGTCCTGGAACGGGTTGCGCGGAACCAGTATTACCTGGCGACTAAGTATGGTGGATTTGTTAAACCCGAGGGTTTTGACCCTGACACAATGACAGGACTTACCCTTGATCAATGGCATACAAATGGCGAGATCTTAACGCCGAATTCTGGTAGTACCTTCCCGAGACCAGACAATTACTTTTTGGCCGGGGAGGCCGCTCAAATGATTCGGGCACTGGAATCTGCATTTGAAGCTGCCGGCTCGGAAATATCTCGGGGTTCCTCAACCAGTGTCAGCTTCAACACCACATCGCTGGAGACGGACAGTCTTTTGTTTGGCGCTCGGTTTGACTCAACGAACTGGAGTGGTGAATTTTTCGCCCGTGGCTTAACGCGAGATGCCCAGGGAGTGCCGAGCGTTGATGGCGCTGATATTTGGGAAGCGGGACGCCTGCTAACAAATCGTGACTTGATTTCTAACCCGCGCCAGATAATTACCTTTAACGGCAGCGACGGATTGCCTTTTACAACAGCTGAATTCAATATGCTGAATGCAACGCAGCGTGCTGATCTTTCATACGGAGGAGATTCTGATCTTGCGGCGGAGCGTATCGCCTATTTAAGGGGTGAAGATATAGCGGGAATGAGATCTCGTACTTCGCGTCTTGGAGATATTGTGAACTCTTCTCCGATATATGTGGGTAAGCCGGCCCTTAACTGGCCGAATGGCGAGCCGTTTGGGGTTTCGGGGTCCACTTACAACAGTTTTAAAGCGAATCAGGCCAATCGTGATCCAGTAGTATACGTAGGTGCTAATGATGGCATGTTACACGCGTTCTCTGCAGAAGAGTTGGTTGCGAGTGGCGGAGGCCAGGAGCTATTTGCATATATACCGAGCTTCGTCTTCTCTGACCAAGCTCAGAGCGGGTTGCATTATCTAACGGACCCAAACTATACGCATAAGTATTATGTTGATTTAACTCCCGCCACCTCTGATGTTTATATCAGTGGCACCGGAGGGGCGTCTCGTGCATGGCGTACCGTCTTAATCGGTGGATCGAGAGCCGGAGCGCGGGGACTATTTGCCTTGGACGTAACAAACCCTACCAATTTCTCCGAGACCAATGCGTCCAATATGGTTCTCTGGGAATTTACGCACCCCGACTTGGGATACATCACTGAACCTCCTCTGATCGTAATGGCTCCGTGGGGTAATGGTGATTACCGGTGGACTGCTCTGGTAGGAAATGGCTACAACTCCGGGTCTGGTAAAACTGGGATCTTCATGATTGATCTTGAAGGTGGTTTGGACGGTTCCTGGACATCAGGCACAGATTATCGCTTTATCAATTTTGAGAATTCTGGCGGGACCGGCTTGTCTGCCGTGACAGCCGTTGACCTCACGGGGAATCGCATCGTAGATAGAATTTACGGCGGAGATCTCAAAGGCAATATGTGGGGTGCGGAATACTCAAGTAATTCCTGGAGTTCTATCGTTCGCCAGGGGACTTCGCCGCGCGCCCTATTTACTGCAGTTAGAGATGGCGTCGTGCAACCGATAACGGTTCCGCCCGCTGTCGTTCGAAGCCCCCAGCCAGGCAATGAGCCAAACCTTCTTGTATTGTTCGGGACCGGTCAGTATTTGACATCCGATGACCCGTTCAGAACTGCGATCCAGTCTTATTACGGTATTACTGATCAGGGGCGGCGGAATACTACACTTACTCGAGATGATCTTTTACCGAGGACCCTGAGCCATAGTGATGTAAATGTTGACGGGGTGGATTATAAAGTTCGCGAATCTAGTGGGACTGAGTGGACAAGCGAGGCAGGTTGGTACGTGGACTTTGACCGTGCGTCTGACGTAGGAGAGCGTATCGTGCAGCGTACTCGGATTCGCGGTAAGTATGCATTTGTAAACTCGACCATACCGACATCAGATCCCTGTGCTGCGGGTGGTGACGGTTGGATAATGGCCTTCGGCCTGGATGGACGAACCCCAGATCGTGCGGTGTTTACCAGATTTGGCGAGCCCGTCGTCGGTTACCGTGTTGAGGGTAGCATGCCAAACGTGAGTGGTTTCATTGGCGATTACATGATTACGCCGCTTTCCGACAATACTTTCATGGAAGATGAAATTGATCTTGGTCCTGGTGGTCGGACTGGTCGGGTAAGTTGGCAAGAAATTTACGATTAATGTTATGGGTGCGGCTGTATTGCAGCCGCATTACGAGGAGTAACCATGCTATCTATGCAGAGAAAACAGGTGGGCTTCACGTTGATTGAGCTGATGATTGTGGTTGCGATCATTGCAATCATCGCCGCGATTGCGCTGCCGTCTTATCAGGGTCACGTTGAGCGAACGAGAGCTGGGGATGCTCAAGCAGCCCTGATGTCGTTGGCTAACGCAATGGAGCGGTTCCACACTCAGAATGGCACCTACGATGGGGCTACCGTTGGCGCAGGTGGAATTTTCCCAGCTGAGGCACCTCTCGACGGTAACAATAAGTTTTATGATCTAGAAATAGTCTCAGCCACCGTTACGGCTTATGAGTTGCGAGCGGTTCCCAAAAACGGACAAGGGGGAGGCAACATCAGTTTGGACTCGACCGGGTTGCGAACTAACTGGCAATGAGGTCATGAGCAGGAAATAGCGCGTCCATCCGCGCCTTTGACAATCTCATGTTCATTGGTGTCCTTGGCCACCATAGGCCGCCCACCCATGTTGATCCTGATCTGAAAGGCATCTCTGGGGTCATTGCTATTGGGGCACCAGATTATGTTGCCGATAGCTTCCCGGGCAGCGCCACTGGGCCGGAAGCCGAAGTAGCTTCGGATTCCGGCATTCCCTTTGAGTTTGCCATTATTCTTGGCTTGTAACACTCTAATCACCTGGGACGAGTCAACCAGTTGTCTGGCGCGCTTGGGATCCCTGAAGGCCACAAGGTCAAGGCTCCAGTCCTTGCTGCATTTTCCGTTTTCATCTAGGGGGCAAAGCGTAACGTTCGTGCTCTCCATAATCGCTGTTGTTCGTGCTAGGTTGATGATTCCCAGCAGATCCATTTGATTGCTTTGGTGTGCTGAGCGTGTAACCAGAGAGTTTAAAGATGGAACGGCAAAAGCTGCGATGATGGATAGGATAGCTAAGGTAATCAGGAGCTCGAGTAGCGTCACCCCTGACTGATTGCGTCGGGCAGTCATAGTGATTCCTTTCATGTTGATATGCGGCCGTCCTGGCCGCAGCGTGAGCAAGTTTACGGGTTATCAGTCGGGATTCTGATAATCGGGCCACATTTCTGTCACTCCATCCCCAACTTCTTCAACCGATACCGCAACGCCCGAAAACTGATCCCCAATCTCTTAGCCGCCGCCGTCTTGTTCCATCGGGTTGCCTCCAGCGCCTTCTCAATCGCCTGCCGCTCGATGTTCTCCAGGAAGCCCTCCAGGTCTATCTCCCCCTCGGGCACAGGAGCAGGAGCCTCCGATGTGCCGGTGTCAGAGCTGCGCTCCGATACCGGGGTTCCGGGGATAGCACCACCTCCTAGATGCAAATCAGCCGCATCAATCAAATCTTCATCACACAGCGTAAACGCCCGCTCCAAAATATTTTCCAGTTCCCGCACGTTGCCCGGGAAATCGTATCCCTGCAGGCGATCTATTGCGGCTGGCGTTAGTTTGGCCGGATCGCATTCGTACTCTCGGGCGATGCGCTGCAGAATATGGTCGGCCAGCAGGGAAATGTCTTCCGCTCGCTCGCGCAGAGGCGGTACTGCCAGTTCAATCACGTTAATCCGGTAGAACAGATCCTGGCGGAAGCTGCCTTCCTGCACCAGTTCCGGCAGGTTTTTGTGGGTGGCGCTGAGTACGCGGATATCCACCGGCACTTCCTTGGTGTCGCCCACGGGTCGCACGGCTTTTTCCTGAATGGCGCGCAGCAGCTTTACCTGCATGGCCAGGGGCAGGTCGGCGACTTCGTCCAGGAACAGGGTGCCGCCGTTGGCGCTTCGGAACAGGCCCTCCTTGTTTTCGACCGCACCGGTAAAGCTGCCTTTCTTGTGGCCAAAGAACTCGCTTTCCATCAGTTCCGAAGGGATGGCGCCGCAGTTAACGGCAATAAAGGGGCCATCGGCCCTTGGCCCCTGCATGTGGATCATGCGGGCGACCAGCTCTTTACCACTGCCGGATTCGCCGCTGATAAACACCGGTGCCTGGCTTCGGGCCAGTTTTCGGGTCTGGTTTCGCAGCTTGCGAATTTGTGGGGACTCGCCGAGCAGAAGGCCGGGTTCATCGGCATCTGCAGTGTCCTGGATTTTCGGTTCACTCAGCTTCAGGGCACTGTTCACCAGTTCCCTCAAGCGGGGCAGTTCCACGGGTTTTGAGACAAAGTCGAAAGCGCCGGCTTTCAGGGATTCGATAGCCGTGTCCATATTGCCGTAAGCGGTGATCACCGCCACCGGCGTGCAGGGTGTGTGCTGCTGAATCCAATGCACGAGGTCTATACCGTTGCCATCGGGCAGGTTCATGTCGGTGAGGCACAGTTGGGGCTTGTGTTGTTCAAGTAAGGCCCGGGCTGTGGTCAGGTGCGGTGTAGGTGGTAATCCCCATGCGGGTGAGGGTGATTTCCAGCAAGTCCCGGATATCCGGTTCGTCGTCAACAATCAGCGCTGTTTGGTGTGTCATTATTTGTGTTCGGTTCCCTGTTGAATTTCAAACGCCCGATGCCCCGCGCCCGGTTCAGATCATCCGCCCGGGATGCGCGAAGGTAATGCGAAAGCGACAGCCCGGCTGTTCATTCTCCACCAGCGACAAATGCGCCTGGTTGGCCTCGCAAAGTTCCCGGGCCAGGTACAGGCCAAGGCCGGTGCCGCTCTTGTCGGTGGTGAAGAAGGGCTCAAATACCGAGTGTCGGTGTTCCCGTGCAATGCCGGGGCCGAAATCCCGGACATCCACGTAAGCCCGCTCGCCATCGGCGGTGGCGCCAACCACTAATTGTATCCTGTTTTGGCCGGTCTGCTGTTTGCTGTAGCGCAAACCATTGTCACACAGATTCACCATGACCTGCTCAATCTGGCTCTTGTCAAAGCGAGCGGGCGGCACCGCGTCGTCTGCCAGTAACTCAATAATGGCTTTGGAGCCGTCGTCTCGGGTTTGTTGAAAGTCCTGGGTGAATTCGCTAAGCCAGTCCCTCACGTTCACTTGCTCTGAGTTGGCGGCCCTGCGCCGGGACAGGTCGAGCACGTTCTCAATAATGCCGTTCACCCGCTTCGAGTGTCGGCGAATGATATCCAGCATCTGTTTGTCGCCTTTGTCCAGGTTGGGCGACTCCTCCATCAGTTGTGCTGCGTGGCTGATGGCCCCGAGGGGGTTGCGGATCTCATGGGCGATGCCGGCGGTCAGGCGCCCTAGCGACGCCAGCTTCATTTGCTGGGCTTGCTGGGTGACTTTGCTCATATCCTCGATGAACACCAGAATCTGGTCACCCCGCTCCTGATCCAGTTGGGTAAAGTTGGCCTGTAGCAGGGGGGAGGTGGGCGACGCCTGAAACGGTTCGATGCGCATGTTGGGGTTTTTCAGCCAGGTCTCCAAACCTTTGCGCAACGGTTTGGGCAGTAATCGGTTGTGGTGCTCTGCGCTACTTTGGCTGGTGACCGAACCGAAAAGCAGCTCCTCCGCCGCTGCGTTAGCCAGTCGGACCTGGCCAAAACGGTCCAGTACCAGAATGCCCGTTCGCATGCGCTGGATGATCTGCTGGTTGATCTGCTCCAGCTCCGCAATGCTTCGGGCCCGGCTGGTGGCAAGCGCCTCGCTGCGCATCATACGCTTCGAGATGCCTTGCAAAACGAAGGCAGCGGCAAAATAGAGGATGCCCAGTGAGCCGGCGCGAACAATATCGTCCGCGGATTCGTTGATCACCAGCACCGCCCAGCCGGAGATGCCCAGGGAACAGATGGCTGCGAGCGCAGCGTAGAAAGTGCCCATGCGGCTGGGATTGAGGATGTTCCCAGCGGCAACGGAGACAATGACCAGATTGGCAAGGCCGTTGGTGATGCCGGTGCTGGCCAGCAACAGCCCATGCATTATCAGGATATCGATCAGAATAGACAGGGTAATGTGCCGCTGCCGTGGCTGCAGCCCGGCCAGCAGCATTAGACCAACAAAGGCGTTGATGGCGAGATAAGACACCGCGCCTGCCTGGTAATAATCCAGCCAGCGAAATTTGGAATCGGTGGTGAATGGGTCCACAAACAGCAGGCCGACCAGCATCAGGCTGATCACCAGCCGGTAATGATTGTAGATGCGGAACAGCCTCACCTGCTGATGGTGTGCTCGTGGCCCGAAAGGAGAGCGCGCGGCTGTGGCTGAAGATGCGTCGGTTACCATGGGTATGGTTATCTGCCTTTGGTCAGGAGAAATCCTTGTCTATGGAGGGTTATAATAGCCTTTTAACGGCAATAAGTTACAGGAGCCCTGATCATGACGGTAACCGGTACAACCACCGCAGACACTGCTGCGCCCCGTAAGCTACGGGTGGTGATGGCCCAGCTGGATTTTCTGGTGGGGGATATTCCTGGCAATACCGACTTGATCGTTCAGGCCACCCGTGAGGCAGAGGAGCAGCATCAGGCCGATATCGTGCTGTTTCCAGAGCTTTGCCTGACAGGGTACCCGCCGGAAGACCTGTTGCTTCGGCCGAGCCTGGATTTGCGAGTGCAAGAAGCGCTTGAGCGTTTGAAGCAGGCGAACCTGGCCCCAGCCATGATCATTGGTGCGCCTCTCCGCTCGGCGGGCTTGCTCTATAACGCGGCAGTGATCATCGAGGCCGGGGAAACCCGGGGCCGGTATTTCAAACGCTGCCCACCGAACTACCAGGTGTTCGATGAGAAGCGCTACTTTGCCGAAGGTTCGCAGACCCTGGTGGTCGACATCAAAGGAGTTCCGGTGGGTATCACCGTGTGTGAAGACCTCTGGAAAGATGGCCCCCTGGAAGATGCGGCGGCCGCTGGCGCCCAGTTGGTCCTGAACCTGAACGCGTCTCCCTACGACATCGACAAGCAGGCCCGTCGCAAGGCGTTGCTGGAGCGCAAAGCCACGGAAAATCGTGTCAGTATCGTTTATGTCAACCTGGTGGGTGGGCAGGACGAACTGGTGTTTGATGGAGGTTCGATGGTTTATGACCACTCCGGCACCTTAAAAGTAGAGATTCCCCAGTTCACCAACGGCCTGTTTCCGGTGGATTTTCTGTGTGAACACCACTGCCAGCCGGTGTCTCAGCCACTACCTCCGGAGCCGTCACTGGAAGCGAATGTCTACAACGCGCTAGTCACCGGTGTTCGGGACTACGTTAATAAAAACGGTTTCAAGTCTGTGGTACTTGGCTTGTCCGGCGGCATTGATTCTGCGGTCACTCTCGCAGTGGCGGCGGATGCCCTGGGCAAGGAGCGGGTGCGGGCGGTGATGATGCCATTCCGTTATACGTCAAGCGCCAGCCTGGAAGACGCGGAAGCTCAGGCGAGGGCTATGGGCGTTCAGTACGATGTGTTCTCCATTGAGCCCATGTACGACACCTTTATGGCGACTCTGGCGAAACCCTTTGAAGGTACACTTTCAGACACCACGGAAGAAAACCTCCAGGCTCGCCTGCGCGGCGTGTTGCTGATGTCCCTGTCCAACAAGTTTGGCTCTCTGGTACTGACCACCGGTAACAAGAGTGAGATGGCGGTGGGCTACTCCACGCTCTATGGCGATATGGCCGGCGGCTTCGATGTGCTGAAAGACGTGCCGAAAACACTGGTGTTCCGCCTGGCCTGGTACCGCAACAGCTTGGCACCGGTTATTCCCGAGCGGGTGATTACCCGTCCGCCGTCGGCCGAACTGGCGCCCGACCAGAAAGACGAAGACAGCTTGCCCGGCTACGACATCCTTGACCAGATTCTGCATTTTTACGTGGAGCGGGATTACAGTGCCGAGGCGATTGTCGCGGAGGGGTTTGCCCGTGCGGATGTAGAGCGGGTGGTGCGCCTGGTGGATATCAATGAGTATAAGCGGCGCCAGGCGCCGATTGGCGTGCGTATTACCGAGCGGGGTTTCGGTAAGGATCGTCGCTATCCGATCACCAATGGATGGAAGCTTGGTTTCTGATTGCTTCCCCTTGAAAGAAATAAGGGCCGGTGGCGAATGCTCCCGGCCCTTTTGACATCTGGATGGTTATTCGTCGCCAATCAGGCCAAAGGTGACCACATTGGTGAGCGAACGATTCTGGCGGCGCAGGCGGTCAGACTGGAATTCGCCGTTCTCATCAAACGCCTCGCTGTTGGGAAAGTTGGTGCGCAGGGTGGCTATGGCGTCGCTGGCGCCTTTTTTCAGGTCCATTAACCGGAAGGTATCGGCCAGTAGAATCAACGCTTCTTCCACGGACGGTGAAGACGGGTAATTCTCGACAACATAGCGGGCCCGGTTGTTTGCCGCGATGTATGCCTCACGCTTGATGTAATAGCGGGCAGCGTGCAGTTCCAGTTCCGCCATCCGGTTGCGCACAGCGATCATACGTTGGCGGGCATCCGGGGCGTATTCGCTGTCCGGGTAGCGGTTCAGAAGCTGAGAAAAATCCCGGAAGGCCTGCAGTTGCTCGCCAGGGTTTCGGGCGGCAACATCAATGGCGAAGTATCGCGCCGCCAGACCGATATCGAGATTATAGGAAGCAAGGCCACGCATGTAGAGGGCGTAGTCCAGGTGCTCGCTCTGCGGATTCAACCGCATGAAACGATCCGCCGCTGCCCGGGACCCCTCAAGATCAAGATTCTGGTAACGGGCGTAGATCAGGTCCAACTGGGCCTGCTCGGCATAGCGGCCGAACGGGTAGTAGGTTTCCAGGGCATCCAGGTTCTGCTCGGCTTCATTGAAGTTGCCGGAGTTCATCGCCTTGCGGGCATTGTCGTAATAGGTCTTCTCCGGCAGCACTTCCACGTCTTTTTTGGAAGCGCAGCCCGTGGCCAGCGCTATCATTGTGGAAAGTAGCAGTAATCGGACAACTGATCTCATGCCGGAATCCCGTATAATGGTCACAACTTGAATGAATTTCGCATTGTAGCAAAAAGAGGCTGAATGTCTTCCAATAACCGGATTACCGGACATTACATAGTACCCCCGCAGCTCAGCGACAAGCGCCTGGACCAGGCCGCCGCCGAGTTGATGCCCGAGCATTCCCGCTCGCGCCTGCAGTCCTGGATCAAAAGCGGCGCCTTGACCGTTAACGGCACCGTTCGCAAGCCCAGAGACAAGGTGATGCTGGATGACGTTCTCGACCTGGACGCTGAACCGGAAGTACAGGTGACCTGGGAAGCTGAGCCCATCAGTCTGGACATTGTCTACGAAGATGAGCACCTGCTGGTGATCAACAAGCCCGCGGGCCTGGTAGTACATCCTGCCGCCGGCCACGCCGATGGCACCCTGGTCAACGCACTGCTCAATCATGCGCCAGAAGTAGAGAACCTGCCCCGGGCCGGCATTGTTCACCGCCTGGATAAGGACACTTCCGGCATCATGGTGGTGGCCCGAAGCCTGATTGCTCACACCTCCCTGGTGGACCAGCTGCAAACCCGCACGATGGGGCGGGAGTACGAAGCGGTTGTGGTCGGCTCATTGACCGGCGGCGCCACCGTAGACGCACCCATCGGCCGGCACCCCCAGGACCGCAAGCGCATGGCGGTGGTTTCCTCCGGTAAACCGGCAGTTACCCATTACCGTTTGCTGGAACGTTTCGCCGCCCACACCCATATCCAGTGCAAACTGGAAAGCGGCCGAACCCACCAGATCCGCGTGCACATGACCCACGTGCGCCACCCTCTGGTGGGTGACCCTGCCTACGGCGGTCGCCTGCGCCTGCCCAAAGGCACCACGGAAGAGCTTCGCCAGGCCCTGGCAGCATTCAACCGACAGGCCCTGCATGCCAGAAGGCTGACTCTGGAACATCCGGCAACCGGCGAAACCCTCAGTTGGGAAGTGCCCTTGCCGGACGATATGGTCCAACTCATCGAAGCCCTGCGCAAACACGCCCGGGAGCTGGAAAACAGTGATTTCTGATAACAACACCCTGACCCCGAGCTGGCGCGCGCCAGCTCATGTGCGGGCCCTGTGCACAACCCGAAAAGGTGGCATAAGCCTGCCGCCCTGGGAAGCCCTGAACCTGGGCGGGCACGTCAACGACAACCCGGACCACGTAGCGGAAAACCGCAACCGCCTGGCCGCCTTCACCGGTCTGGATGCCACCAACATCGGCTGGCTCAACCAGGTTCATGGCACCGGTGTGCTAGAACTCACGCCAGACAACGTAGATTCAATACCCGAAGCCGATGCCAGCTACACCCGCCACCCCGGCATCGCCTGCGCCATACTCACCGCTGACTGCCTGCCCGTCATCCTGACAGACACCGACGGCACCATCATAGGCGCCGCCCACGCCGGCTGGCGCAGCCTGTGCGGTGGCGTACTCGAAAACCTGATCACCGCCATGGCCGTACCCCCATCCAACCTCCAGGCCTGGCTCGGCCCCGCCATAGGCCCCGACAGCTTCGAAGTCGGCCCCGAAGTCCGGCAGGCCTTCCTCGACCACAACCCTGAAGCCGATCAGGCATTCACCCCCTCCAAACAACGCCCCGGCCACTACTTGGCTAACATCTACCAACTCGCAAGTCAGCGTTTGAAAGCAGCCGGCGTTACGTCCATCTCAGGCGGCAGTTTGTGCACCGTCAACGACAGCGACTGGTTCTTCTCGTATCGAAGAGACGGTGAAACCGGAAGAATGGCGACGTTGATCTGGATGAAATCATAATCAAACCCAAGACGTCTCGGGCGAAAAACTCCGAAGCATCGGGCTGGGGCAGGGAGCGCTTTCCAGAACTGTCTGCAGCAGGGATGCTGCAGTCAAGCCTACAGGGAAGTATTTACGGCGTGTTCTGGAAAGCGCTCCCTGTTCCAGCCCCGACGACGTAATAGCATGCCCGTAACGAACCAAACTCCACGCCAAGACTGACCGCCGTCAAATTTCTGACGAAATAGCCCCAAGCCAACTTGAAGTCCCCCAGGTTGCCCCTACATTAATTCTCAAAGCAACACGAATACCCTTCACCAACCACCAACCGGTATTCGCACAAAATTCGGGGAAACGAACACATGAGAATCGACAAACTCACCAGCAAACTGCAAAGCGCCCTGGCCGATGCCCAGTCCATTGCCGTCGGCAAAGACCACAACTTCATCGAGCCCGTCCACCTGATGCAGGCCCTGCTCGACCAGCAGGGTGGCTCGATCAAACCCCTCCTTCAGCAGGTAAGTGTAGAGCCCGGCCGCGTGCGCCAGGCCATCGCCAAAGAAATTGAAAACCTGCCGGAAGTGCAGGGCAACGCCGGCGACGTGTCCATGTCAAACGACATGGGCCGGCTGTTCAACATGGCCGACAAACTGGCCCAGAAGCGCGGCGACCAGTTCATTTCCAGTGAGCTGATTCTGCTGGCAGCCGTCGAAGACCGCGGCTCCCTCGGCCGTGTGCTGAGAGAACAGGGCGTGGACAAGGCTGCCCTGGAAAAAGCCATTGATGCCGTGCGCGGCGGCGAAACCGTCAACGACGCCAGTGCCGAAGAAAATCGTCAGGCGTTGTCCAAATACACCATCGACCTCACCGAGCGCGCCGAAGCCGGCAAACTGGACCCGGTCATCGGCCGCGATGACGAAATCCGCCGCACCATCCAGGTACTCCAGCGCCGCCGCAAGAACAACCCCGTGCTGATTGGTGAGCCGGGTGTGGGTAAAACTGCCATCGTTGAAGGCCTGGCCCAACGCATCGTCAACGGTGAAGTGCCGGACGGCCTCAAGGATAAAAAGGTGCTGTCTCTGGACATGGGTTCACTCATCGCCGGCGCCAAGTTCCGCGGTGAGTTCGAGGAGCGCCTGAAAGCCGTGCTTAACGAACTGTCCAAACAGGAAGGTCAGATCATCCTGTTCATCGATGAGATCCATACCATGGTCGGCGCCGGCAAAGCCGAAGGCTCCATGGACGCCGGCAACATGCTCAAGCCCGCGCTGGCACGGGGAGAGTTGCACTGTGTAGGTGCCACCACCCTGAACGAATACCGGGAAAACATCGAGAAAGACGCAGCGCTCGAGCGCCGTTTCCAGAAAGTACTGGTGACCGAGCCCAGTGAGGAAGACACCATTGCGATTCTTCGTGGCCTGAAAGAGCGTTACGAAGTTCACCACGGTGTGGAAGTGACCGATGGCGCGATCATCGCCGCCGCGAAACTGTCCCACCGTTACATCACCGATCGCCAGCTGCCGGACAAGGCCATTGACCTGGTGGATGAAGCAGCCAGCCAGATTCGCATGGAAATGGATTCCAAACCCGAGGCGTTGGATCGTCTGGAGCGCCGCCTGATTCAGCTCAAGATCGAACGTGAGGCCCTGAAGAAAGAAACCGATGCGGCCTCCAAAAAGCGGTTGGAAGAGTTGTCCTCGGTGATCGGCAATGTCGAACGTGAATACGCCGATCTGGAAGAAGTCTGGAATACCGAGAAAGCGGCACTCCACGGCTCCCAGAAGATCAAGAGCCAGCTGGAGCAGGCCCGGATTGACCTGGAAAACGCCCGCCGCGCTGGCGATCTGGGCAAAATGTCCGAGCTTCAGTATGGCACCATCCCGGAACTGGAGCGCCAGCTGGATATGGCCAGCCAGGCTGAAATGATGGAAATGAAGTTGCTGCGCAACCGGGTAACCGACGAGGAAATTGCCGAAATTGTCTCCAAGTGGACCGGCATTCCGGTATCGAAGATGCTTGAGGGCGAGCGGGATAAACTGATGCGGATGGAAGACGCCCTCCATGACCGGGTGATCGGCCAGCATGAAGCGGTCGAGGCGGTCTCCAATGCGGTGCGTAGGTCCCGGGCCGGGTTGTCTGATCCCAACCGGCCGAATGGCTCGTTCCTGTTCCTCGGGCCGACCGGTGTGGGCAAGACCGAGCTGTGTAAGGCCCTGGCATCGTTCCTGTTTGATACCGAAGAGGCTATGGTGCGGATCGATATGTCCGAGTTCATGGAGAAGCACTCCGTCGCTCGTCTGATCGGTGCGCCTCCCGGTTACGTGGGCTACGAAGAGGGTGGATACTTGACCGAGGCGGTGCGCCGCCGGCCGTATTCGGTGCTGCTGCTGGATGAGGTCGAAAAGGCCCATCCTGATGTGTTCAATATCCTGCTGCAGGTGCTGGATGATGGTCGCCTGACCGACGGCCAGGGCCGTACGGTCGACTTCCGGAATACCGTGATCGTGATGACCTCAAACCTGGGCTCTCACATCATTCAGGAAAAGGCGGGTGAGGAAAACTACGACGCCATGAAGGCGGCAGTCATGGAGGAGGTTGGAACGCACTTCCGCCCTGAGTTCATCAACCGGGTAGACGAAGTGGTGGTGTTCCATCCGCTGGCGGAAAGCCAGATTCAAGGTATTGCCCGTATCCAGATCGAGAATCTGGCGCGGCGACTGAAAGATCAGGATATGAAGCTTGAACTGGACGATGCGGTTATGCAACTGCTGGCGGAAGTGGGCTACGACCCGGTCTACGGTGCACGTCCTCTCAAGCGGGCGATTCAGCGGATGATTGAAAACCCGTTGGCGCAGAAGCTACTGCAGGGCGGCTTTGTGCCCGGCGACACTATTCGTGCCGCTGTAGAGAACGACCAGTTGGTGTTCTCGAAGGCCTGACAAAGCCGGGCGTCAGCCAATAAAAAAGGCCGGGCAACCAAACGTGGTTGCCCGGCCTTTTTGTGGTGAGAAAACTAGCGTTGGGCGGGTGCAGAGCCTTCCGGCCCGCAGTTTTCTTCCATAATCTCCCGGAACCGGCGACGTTGCTCTTCGATTTCGTCCGGCGCCAGGTAGCGCATCTCGCCGTTCTCCTCAACCCGGATCCGCGCGTTGCTGTTCAGCACGTCCAGGTTTGACCGGGCGGTGGCACAATTGGCTTCCCGCTGCTTGCGGCGCGCTTCCTCAACAGCGGTCTCCTGACGGCGCTGTTCCTGGGAGCGCTGCTGCTCCTGCAGTTCTCCCAGCTGTTCCTGGGCACTTTGGCGCTGGCCGGACTGGCTTCTGCTGGTCGTGCCGGAGCGGACATTCACCTGCTCCGAGTTCGCGCCCGTTGGCTGGCGGTCGCCAAAGTGGGTTACCCCGTTCTCATCTGTCCATTTATACACTGAAGCGCCGGCCACAAGGCCCGGTGTCATCGCCATCAGAAGTGTCAGCATCAGGATTTTTCGATTCATGTCTCTGCCCGTTTCTTGTCTACTGCCTGGGGATATCATGCCACCGAAACGATGGATTTTCCCTTGCCTGGTTCAAATCTCTTGCACGTTATATCCGGTCAGTATGGCAGAGTGTAGAGGAAAATGGTCGCAATTAAGCCACAGCGCCTATTGACAGTGAGTTTCCCGCTGTCAGAATTACCGATTGCCTGAAGACTGGGGTCAATACGGCAGGCAATCCCGAGCGAGTATCCCCCGTTAATCACCACACTGAGTTCGCCACGCGCTGGCGGGCGCTGGTTGTTGCTTACGTGCAACCCGTTGATTGGTCGTTCTCCGCAACCCTCAGGAGGGCGGCTGGCCAGGAGACAACCTCTTATTCATGGTGTGGAGGAGTGCCGGTTCCGCTTTCAAAAGAAGCAGGGAAACCGAAAATCCAGGCAACCGGGGCGAAACCCGGCTCATTCACTCGTAGAAGAGGGTAGAAAATCGTGGAGTTATTGTCTGGCGCCGATATGCTGATCCGCTCCCTGCAAGATGAAGGGATCGAATACATATACGGCTATCCGGGTGGTGCAGCCCTTCATATTTATGATGCGCTGTTCAGGCAGGACAAAGTCAAGCATATTCTGGTTCGGCACGAGCAGGCGGCGGTCCACATGGCCGACGGCTACGCCCGTGCAACCGGAAAACCAGGTACCGTACTGGTGACCTCGGGTCCTGGAGCCACCAACACTATTACCGGCATTGCCACCGCCTTTATGGATTCCATCCCCATGGTGGTTCTGTGCGGCCAGGTTGCATCCACCCTGATTGGTGAAGATGCTTTCCAGGAAACCGATATGATGGGTGTTTCCCGCCCGGTGGTTAAGCACAACCTCAGTGTGCGCCATCCGGAAGAGATTCCCGAAGTCATTCGCAAGGCTTACTACATTGCCGCGACCGGCCGCCCAGGCCCGGTGGTGGTGGATATCCCCAAGGATATGACCACCCCGAACGAGCGCTATGAGTATTCCTATCCCAAGAAAGTGAAACTGCGCTCCTATAACCCGGCGGTTCGTGGCCACGCAGGCCAGATCAAGAAAGCCGTGGATATGCTGATGGCAGCCAAGCGCCCGATGATTTACGCCGGTGGTGGGGTGATTCTGGGTAAGGCCTCCAGCCAGTTGACTGAGCTGACCAAGACACTGGGATTCCCGATCACCAATACCCTGATGGGCATTGGTTGTTATCCGGCGACTGACAAACAGCACCTTGGCTGGCTGGGCATGCACGGCACCTACGAAGCCAACATGGCGATGCACCACTCAGACTTGATTCTCTGCGTCGGTGCGCGTTTTGATGACCGGGTAACCAATGCCACCGAGAAATTCTGCCCTGGCGCTCGCATCATCCATATCGACATTGACCCCGCGTCTATTTCCAAAACGATTGATGCCGATGTGCCGATTGTGGGCCCGGTGGATGCGGTTCTGAAAGAAATGCTCTCACTGGTCAAAGAGTCCAAAGACAAGCCGGATGCGGATGCGCTCGCGGCCTGGTGGAAGCAGATTGAAGAGTGGCGAGCATTCCACGGGATGCGTTACGAGACCAGTCCGGACGTCATCAAGCCGCAGGAAGTGGTTGAGATGCTCTGGAAGCTCACCAACGGCGACGCCTTTGTGACCAGCGATGTTGGTCAGCACCAGATGTTCGCGGCCCAGTATTACAAGTTTGATAAGCCCAACCGCTGGATCAACTCCGGGGGCCTTGGCACCATGGGCTTCGGCTTGCCGGCAGCTATGGGCATCAAGCTGACTCACCCGGATGACGAAGTGCTGTGCTTCACCGGTGAGGGTAGTATCCAGATGAACATTCAGGAGCTGTCTACCTGCAAGCAATACAATCTGCCTGTGAAGATCATCAACCTGAACAACCAGGCACTGGGTATGGTCAAGCAATGGCAGGACATGAACTATGAGTCCCGGCACGCTGAATCCTACATGGAGTCATTGCCCGATTTCATCAAGCTGGCGGAAGCCTACGGTCATGTCGGTGTTCGCATCGAGCGCAAGGAAGATCTCGAGCCCAAGCTCAAGGAAGTTCTGGCGATGAAAGACAAGCTGGTGTTTGTGGACATCTACGTTGACCGCTTCGAGCATGTGTACCCTATGCAGGTTGCCCGTGGTTCCATGAAAGACATGTGGCTCAGCAAAACGGAGAGGGTGTGATCATGCGTCGAATCATTTCTGTTTTGCTTGAAAACGAACCCGGTGCCTTGTCTCGGGTAGTTGGTCTGTTCTCGCAGCGCAACTACAACATCGAGACCCTGACCGTGGCCCCGACGGAGGATGAGACTCTGTCCCGCCTGACCGTCACCACCACCGGCTCTGATAAGGTCATCGAACAGATCACCAAACAGCTGAACAAGCTGATTGAAGTGGTCAAGCTGGTCGACCTCACCGAAGGTTCGCACATTGAACGCGAACTGATGCTGGTGAAGCTCAAGGCGACCGGCTCCCAGCGTGCGGAAATCAAGCGCACGGTGGATATCTTCCGAGGCCAGATCGTGGACGTGACCAGTTCCGTGTACACGGTGCAGTTGGCGGGTGACAGCGAAAAGCTGGATGGCTTTATCCAGGCGGTAGGTACCTCCGGAATCCTTGAAGTGGTGCGTACCGGCGTGTCAGGTATCGCTCGTGGCGAAAAGGTGCTCAGCCTCTGAGGCTGCTTTGCAAATTTGAACATCATGGCCCGGCAGGGCCATTACATATAATAGAGGTTTCTCATGCAGGTTTATTACGATAAGGATTGTGATCTTTCTATCATCCAGGGCAAGAAAGTTGCCATTCTGGGTTTCGGTTCTCAGGGCCACGCCCACGCGTGCAACCTGAAAGACTCTGGCGTTGACGTAGTGGTTGGCCTGCGCGCCGGCTCTTCCTCCATCGCCAAGGCCGAAGCCTATGGCCTGAAGACCAGCGACGTGGCTTCGGCCGTTGCTTCCGCCGACGTTGTCATGGTGCTGACTCCGGATGAGTTCCAGGCCCAGCTGTACCGCGAGGAAATCGAGCCGAACCTGAAGCAGGGCGCTACCCTGGCCTTCGCTCACGGCTTCGCGATCCACTACAACCAGATCGTTCCCCGTAAAGATCTGGACGTGATCATGGTTGCCCCGAAGGCACCGGGCCACACGGTGCGCACCGAGTTCACCAAGGGCGGTGGTATTCCTGATCTGATCGCCATCTTCCAGGACGCTTCCGGCAACGCCAAGAACGTTGCTCTGTCCTACGCCAGCGGCGTAGGCGGCGGCCGCACCGGTATCATCGAAACCACCTTCAAAGACGAAACCGAAACCGACCTGTTCGGTGAGCAGGCGGTTCTGTGTGGCGGCGCGGTTGAGCTGGTTAAAGCTGGCTTCGAAACCCTGACTGAGGCAGGCTACGCTCCGGAAATGGCTTACTTCGAGTGTCTACACGAGCTGAAGCTGATTGTTGACCTGATGTACGAAGGTGGCATCGCCAACATGAACTACTCCATCTCCAACAACGCCGAGTACGGTGAGTACGTAACCGGCCCGGAGGTGATTAACGAGCAGTCCCGTGAAGCCATGCGCAACGCACTGAAGCGCATTCAGAGTGGCGAATACGCCAAGATGTTCATCTCTGAGGGCGCCCTGAACTATCCGTCCATGACCGCTCGTCGTCGCCAGAACGCGGCGCACGAGATCGAGACTGTAGGCGAGAAGCTGCGCTCCATGATGCCGTGGATTTCCGCGAACAAGATCGTAGACAAAGAAAAGAACTGATCCGGAATTTCCGGTACGGTTTGAAAGCGCGGCCCTAGTGGCCGCGTTTTTCGTATATACTCCGCCCAAATGCTTTCCGGAGTTTATGGAATGACTGAAGATAAAAAAACTGTCGACAAGCCCGAGTCACAAGGTGGTCCCGAGCCAGATATTGCGGCGGGTGAAGTGGTTGAAGAAGAGGTGGTTGAGGGTGCCAAGGTGCGCCGTAAAGGTATCTATCTCCTGCCCAATGCGCTGACAACGGCCTCCCTGTTTTCGGGGTTCTATGCCATTGTCTCGGCGGCCAATGGTGTTTTCGATAATGCCGCCATCGCGATATTTGTTTCCATGATTCTCGACGGCCTTGATGGCCGGGTAGCGCGGATGACCAATACCCAGAGCAAGTTCGGGGAAGAATACGATAGCCTTGCCGACATGGTGGCGTTCGGCGTTGCGCCCGGAATGGTGGCTTTTTTCTGGGCTCTGAACGGCCTCGACAAGGTTGGCTGGGCTATTACATTCATCTACGTTGCCGGAGCTGCCCTGCGCCTCGCTCGTTTCAACACCCAGATTGGATCGGTGGACAAAAAGTACTTTGTGGGGCTGCCAAGCCCGGCAGCTGCAGCGTGTGTGGCGGGTCTGGTCTGGTGCTTCCATCAGTATGAGCCAGCCACCTGGTTGACCCTGCTTTCGATTATCGTTGTCGGCGGCACCGGCCTATTGATGGTCAGCAATGTGCTTTACCGCAGTTTCAAGGATCTCGATATGCGGGGGCGGGTGCCATTCGCGGCCATCCTGCTGGTAGTGCTGATTCTTGTGGTGATCGCCCTTGACCCGGCAACCGTATTGTTTACGGCATTCCTGATATATGCACTGTCTGGTCCGGTGCGCGCCTTGTTTAGACAAAAGGCAAAACGCGCCTGATGCTATAGTGCACCCGCCCGGGGAAGTCCGGGCGGGAATTTCTCCGGGAATCTACGGTCACTTATTTAAACCGCTTCCTCTGGAGTCAGCCCATGCTCATCAAACGGCGTCCTTCATGGTCTTTGCCCGAATCCGAAGTCACTCCCCGGTCTGTCTATCTGAACCGACGTAAATTCATGACCGGAGCTATTGCCTCTGCTGCAGCCCTCGCTGCGCCCGGCCTTTTGCGGGCAGGTGGCAGCCCGACAACCACACCGTTGACCTTCCGTGAAGCGCCGGAGTACTCGACCGACGAGAAGAAAACGCCCTTTGATGCAGTAGCCAAGTACAATAATTTCTATGAGTTTGGCACCGGCAAGGGCGACCCTGCCAAGTATGCCCACGAGATGTCTGTGGACCCCTGGTCTGTGGAGGTTGATGGCGAGTGTGCCCGGCCAGGTCGTTACGCTCTGGAAGATCTGCTGAAGCCCCACGACTATGAAGAGCGAATCTACCGGCTCCGCTGTGTTGAGGCTTGGTCTATGGTGATTCCCTGGGTTGGCGTGCCGTTAGCGACAGTATTAAGCCGCCTGGAGCCGAATTCGCGAGCGAAGTACGTGTACTTCGAAACCCTGCATGACCCAAAACAGATGCGAGGGCAGCGCTCCCTGTTCAGTACCATAGATTGGCCGTACAGGGAGGGGCTACGTATGGATGAGGCGATGAACGAGCTTTCTTTCCTGGCGATTGGTCTCTACGGCGAAACCCTGCCTAATCAGAATGGCGCTCCGATCCGCCTCGTGGTTCCCTGGAAGTACGGATTCAAGAGTATTAAATCGATAGTTCGGATTCGGTTTCTGGAAGAGCAGCCTAAAACGACCTGGGAATTGCTTGCGCCAAGTGAGTACGGATTCTATGCCAACGTAAACCCTGAGGTGGATCATCCGCGTTGGAGTCAGAAGAGAGAGCGGCGTTTACCCTCTGGTGTACTCCGTCCGAATTGGATGGAAACCCGGATGTTTAATGGTTACGAAGAGCAGGTTGCCCATCTCTACAAAGGGATGGACCTGGCCAAGTTCTACTGATGTTGCCTGCAGCCGAACGAATGGTGTCGAGCGTTGTGGCAAAAGTTATCGTCTTTTGCGTCGCCTTGATGCCGCTGATATGGCTGGTGACCGATGTTGTGCTTGGCCGAATAGGGCCGGATCCTGGCCAGGAGATAACAGAGCGGCTGGGTATTGCGGCCTTTCAGTTATTGCTTGTGACGCTTCTGATAACGCCTTTGAAGAAAATGACCGGCTGGCCTGGTTGGTTACGCCATCGGCGCATGCTGGGTTTGTTTGCCTTCTTTTACGCAGTGTTGCATGTGTTTGCGTTCTTGCAGCTGATTCTCGGTTGGGGCGATTTGTGGGCGACTTTCACACGCCGGCCCTACATCGCCCTGGGGGCAGTCGCCTTCCTCCTGATGATTCCTCTCGCATTAACGTCAACAAAAGCGATGATGAAGCGGATGGGTCGTCGATGGAAACCGGTCCACCGCTTGATCTACCTGTCGGCAGTTTTCGCCTGGCTGCATTTTTTGTGGCAGGCAAGGAGCGATGTGACCGAAATGGTGGTATACGGGCTGTTGCTTCTGGCTTTGCTGTTTATCAGGGCATACTGGTTTGGTGTTTCTTCGTTGGTTCCCTTGCGAAAGTCCAGAGCTTGATTGGAAAGTAAGCATTTTGGTGGCGTATTGACCAGTGGCATAGGTGGAAACCGAATGAGGGGAAAGTTTTTCGAAAAAGGGCGTTGACAGTTTTCGTGGCGCCTGTAGAATGCGCACCACTTCTGAGGGACAAGCCGCTGACGGCAACCTCCCAGACGAAAGCAACTGTTTGAAAGTATTCGAAAATTTGATCTGAAGATTCTTCGAAATAAACGGTTGACAGGGCAGCGGAACGATGTAGAATACGCGGCCTTGATTGAGCAACAGCTCAAACGCTCTTTAAAAAGTTAACCAAGTAATTCGTGTGGGCGCTGGCCGAGGTATTTCGGATACGAAATATCAGGACAGTGACTCGTCGAAATTGAGTTTTGTCTTGAGCAAGAATTAAGAACTTTCGAGTTCTTGTATGATTTAAACTGAAGAGTTTGATCATGGCTCAGATTGAACGCTGGCGGCAGGCTTAACACATGCAAGTCGAGCGGTAACAGGGGGTGCTTGCACCCCGCTGACGAGCGGCGGACGGGTGAGTAATGCTTAGGAATCTGCCCAGTAGTGGGGGATAGCCCGGGGAAACCCGGATTAATACCGCATACGTCCTACGGGAGAAAGCAGGGGATCTTCGGACCTTGCGCTACTGGATGAGCCTAAGTCGGATTAGCTAGTTGGTGGGGTAAAGGCCTACCAAGGCGACGATCCGTAGCTGGTCTGAGAGGATGATCAGCCACATCGGGACTGAGACACGGCCCGAACTCCTACGGGAGGCAGCAGTGGGGAATATTGGACAATGGGGGCAACCCTGATCCAGCCATGCCGCGTGTGTGAAGAAGGCTTTCGGGTT
>NZ_PXNO01000002.1 GCF_003007715.1 Marinobacter shengliensis
AGCGTTATGAGTAAAGACGAGTCCTATGTCTAAGCTAAAAGTGATTTCAATTTCCGTCTTGCTCTTCGCGGGTTTCGCCTCAGTTCTCTCGCTAATGTTCTTCTTTGGGGATTGGGCTCGACTGCTTGCAGTTGCTGTAGTGGGGATCTTTTTGGGATTATTAGCGGCACCCTCTATTGAGCCAAAGGCTTTCAAGCATGCATGGGCCTACGAGCTTTCTTCAGGAGCAATGGCCGGAGCCTTAATTGGGCTGATTTTTGTTGGCAGCGGAGAGTCCGTTGTCGTGGGCGCGCTTATTGGGGGTGTACTGGGTTATACGGCCCCTTATTGGATTAAGCATGCTCCAATCCCGTAAAACTCATAACAAGGCGCAGCAGTACGCGGCCGATGGCCGCCGGACGCCCTTTCCATGGCTCCTTCGTCGCCATTCCAAGGTCGCCGCTGTGCTTCGGCGTTACATGCCTATGAAACTGATAATTTTGGTGTTTTTAACTGTGCTGTACAGCGGCGCTTATGCGGAGGAATGCATAGAGCCTACCTCCCAGGAGAGCGAGGCTGTCACGATCACAGCAGATCCCGATTCGGCTTCCGGTATGTATCACGTCAGGGCGCCCCGAGAATTTAAAGGTATGGAGCTGAAGCTATTGGTCTTGTCGGCGACAATGAATGGCACAGGGGAAGGTAAAGAAATTTCTTTGCCGCTTGCCATCAAAACAAAAGGCGAGCGTACCGGTAGCTATTTTCATATGCCGACCAACTGGCTCAACATCCGAGTGGCAGCGAACTACGGCAAGGATTTATGTACGGAGCTTGTGGCAAACTTCAGCATGTAACAAGGCCAGGCACGGCGACGTCTACTGCATTGCGGCTTCGCCTCCATTCCGTAGCCGCGCATGCTGGCGGCGTTATAGGGCAGGATGATTCGAGTATGGAGTTTTTGAAGAAGCCCAGCGAGGAGGAAGTCGAAACACTACTGCCTCAATGGTCTTGGTTAGTTCCCTTTGGCGTCACGCCACTCTTCTTAAGCGCTTTCGGTGACTGGGTTTTCGGGAATCCAGATGGGTCTTTATCCGTTCTTTCCGTGCTCGACGGCACCTATGAAAAGGTGGCGAGCAGTTCAGAAGAATATAATCGGTTAAATAAATCTGCTGAGTGGTGTGACGAGATCTTTATCGCAAGCTGGTATCCCATAGCTCTGGAGAACGGCCTTATTCCTAATGAAGGTGAGTGTATCGGCTGGCAGCTTCATCCGATTCTTGGCGGGGACTTTAGCGTCGAAAATCTTCAAATCTTCAATATGGCTGTGTACCAGTCTTTGATGTCTCAGCTTCATCTCCGGCTTCAGCGGGGTGGACATGAAACCCCATAACCAGGCGGTCAACCGGACGCCAAAAGCGTGCCGCTTTTGGTTCCCTCCGCTGGCGCTCCGGCGCCGGTTACCTCAGCGTTAGATGCCACAATAACTTAAGTTCAAAATTTCGGGAGTACCCATGTACAAACTGCTCACCACCATAATAATCCTCTTGTTCGCTCAGGCGGCTCATGCTGAATGGACATCTGTAAACAAAGTTGACGACTTTACAGATGAGCAGGTTCGTTACGCTGCATTTAGCGATGCCGACCATCGAATTCAATTGAGTCACGAAGGCAAGGCTGTCTGGATGTTTATAACAAGAAAGAAAATTGGGACCTGGACTTCCCCCAGTTCAGTGGACACGCATCGATAACTCCGCAACAGGAGAAGAGCGATGCCAAAGATGCTCTCGGGGAAGAAGACCCAACGCTATAGTGTCGAGTTCAAAGTCAAAGCAGTGGAATGGAGCTACCAGGCGCACCGGAGCGTGAAAGGGGTAGCGGAAGCGCTGGATATTCACCCCTTCATGCTGTCACGCTGGCGAAAGGAATACAGAGAGGGAAAGTTCGCCATGAAACGGGTCAAGAAAGCTCCGGCGGGAGCCAAAGAGCTGATGAAGGAGCGGGATGAGATCAATCGCCTGAAACGCCGAGTATCGGAGCTTCAGGAGGAAAACGACATCCTAAAAAAGTTTCAACGTTTTCAGGCCGAGGAACGACGGAAGCGTTCAGATTCGTCTGGAAACACCGGGGAGAACATGGGGTAAAGGCTCTGTGTCGCCACCTGAGCATCTCCCGCTCTGGTTACTATGCCTGGGCAAGCCGGAAGCCCAGCCAGAGAGCCGCTGCGAATGCCGATTTGCTGTTGAAGGTCCGTAGAGTCTACAACGACAGCAAGGGGCGCTACGGCAGTCCCAGGGTGTATCAGGCGCTGCGCCGTGAAGGCGAAGTGGTTGGCGAGAATCGGGTTGCCCGGTTAATGCAGGAATGGGGTATGAAAGCTCGAGTCATGCGCGTATACCGCCGTATGACAAAGCTCAGAGAGGATTTAAAAGCCCTTCCAAATCATCGGCTAGATGCGGATAAGCCGGTTGCTGTAAATCAGCACTGGAGCAGCGATGTCACCTACATCAAGCTGGGAAAGAAGTATGTGTTCCTGGCGGTAGTGCTGGACCTCTACTCACGACGCATCATCAGTTGGCGATTGGGCGAAAACCTGAGTGCAGACTTTACTAAGGCAACCCTAAGGGAAGCTTTTATATCGCGAAAGCCAGCCCCCGATCTGTTGTTCCACACGGATCGTGGCATCGAATATCGCGCTCACAAGACCCAGGCGCTGCTGAATCAGCATCGGGTACGACACAGCATGAACCGACCTGGACAGTGCACGGATAATGCGGAGGTGGAGTCCTTCTTCAAGACGTTGAAGGGAGAATTGCTGCATGCCACCAGCTTCGTGACAATGCGGCAGTTACGGAAACATATATGTAACTATATTGAATGCTTTTATAACAGCCTACGGCTGCACAGTAGCCTTGGTTACCGGACTCCGATAGAGTTCGAGGGAATTAACTGATGGGGCGTGTCCATTTTATTGGGGGAAGTCCAACCTTTGAGCCGAACGGACTAATCGAAATGAGGGTAGACAAAAATGAAACGATGGTAGTCGATCCTGAGAAAAGCAAACGACTCGCAGAACTTTTGGGTAAACCAACGTTTCAATGGGAACCCGCAACTGTTGGATTTTTGCTTTGGCATGGCTCAGAGGAAGAAGGGTGTGGATATGTCGGTCAGTTACTTCAAGGCCAAGAACTCAAAGTTCGCTACCAAACCAACTCTCTAGAGCGCGACACCTTCAGTGCCAATCTGGCTGGTGCAAAGCAGTCAATAATTAACGGCTTAGGTTTAACCAAGTGCGGCCAATGAAGAAAGTGGCATCTAACCAGTCGCTGTAGTACGCGGCCGATGGCCGCCGGACACCCTTTTCATTGCGGCTTCGCCTCCATTACAAGGGCGCCGCTAAGCTCAGCGTTAGAGCTGACAAACCATGAAGCCCAGAAAGGTTCTTTTAGCCACCAACAGACCATACTCTGATCAGTACGAGCCACTGTTGGAAGATTTATTCAACCGGCGCATAGAGTTGTTTTGCGCATGGGGAGCGCATTGCGAGCAGTGGGAGTCAGCAATGGACCTGTTTGTAACGAATCCTGATCGTATGGAAGAGCATCATATCACCACAACCAGCCACTCGGATGAGTCACTGGAAGATGTTCAGAACATGGCGAGCATGTGGGTTGTTGAGGGCGGTGGCAGCAATGATGTTGAGATCATCAGGCTCTAACCAGTCGGTCAACCGGACGCCAAAAGCGTGGCGCTTTTGGTTCCCTGCGCTGGCGCTCTGGCGCCGGTTACCTAAGCGTTATGTGATCACCACACAGGTCTTGTTAAATTTCATTAACGGTGTCAGTCGGCACAGTTAGCAGCAAAAAATTCTCCGTTAAGAAAATCTGGTATGGTCAAAAAAGATCCAGGTTTACGGAGGTTTCAAATGGAAGTAGGCAAAACTTACAATGTAGTTTTCTCAACGGGCCGCTATGAAATCGAGTACGAAAACCGCGTTAAATGCATAAAAGAGACACCGAAATCATATCGTGTTGAGAGAACTGACGGCAGTACAAGGCTGGTAGGGCAGGACTCAATTATTAAGCTGGAAGAAATATTTGGCCACACATAACCAGGCCAGTCACGGCGACGCCTACTATATTGCGGCTTCGCCTCCATTCCGCAGCCGCGCATGCTGGCTGGCGTTAGCCAGGAGAGTTGTGGTCGAATGGTATGGAATCGACAAAAGCTGTTTCTCATTGGCACAGGAGTCATTCTGGCTCTTCTTTTGGCTTTCCTGTTTGGAGTTGCGTTCGGTACCGCATGGGAAACTCAGGAATTTAAAACACTTATACTTCCGATACTCTCTACTATCGGTAGCTGGCTGGCGGGGATAGGCGCACTTGGAGCCGTGATTGTCGCGCTTTGGCTGGCAGAGGAGCAGCGGCAGAGAGAGAAGGAATCTCTAAACCTAGATTTCTCCCTCGCAATAGTTCCAGGGATCGACAATCCAGTCCTGTGCGTTACGGCTGTAGCTGTTGGAAATCGACCTTCGAATATTCACTCGATTTCTTTCGTGAGCCCGGGAGCTGGTACGCAAATGTTAGTGGTTCATTTTCTCCGAGGTAGCGCCACAATACCCAAGGTGCTTGGTTACGGCGAAAAGGCCACATTCCTTTTCACTGAGGGGTTCGAGAAGGATATTGCTTCGTACCTCAAGACATACGCACAAGGAAAGGCCGACAAGCTAGAGCTGGTAGTCAGTACCACAACCGAAAATTTCCGTCTCATACCTGATAAGGCAATGAAAGAAAACTTCGAAAAGCTTGCGAAAGATGCTGCGGACGCTCCTTCGAGGCAGCATCCCAGTGGCTAACCAGTGGGTGAAGCTGACCGGTACTACGCTGCGCTCGTGTGTCATGACGAAAGACTTCAGTCTTTCTTGCTGTACTCAAGATGAGGGAAGGCCCCTCGGTCTCGGTGACCAGACACCGGGATCAAACCGCCCTGTGCGGCTTGCATTAAGAGTGCGGGTCGTGAGCGACATGGGAAAAGACCGTCAAGAGCGGTCAGGTACGCACCCAAGGAGATGAACGAAAGTGAACCGCCGATAAGGGGTCGAAATGTAGACAGATGTTGTCAGAACCGGGGACCGAGCGTCTCCCCGGGATGAGCTGTGACGTGAGCTGGCACAACGGACACAGCGGCAGCCGGTCTTGAGGCGGCATGACCTGGGTACAGGCTTGAGTATGGAACATGAGAACCTGTCGTCCTGATGTTAAGGGAGAAGCACAAGTGGAGATCCCACGAGGCGAGAGTACCGATGCAGGACACAGGGACGGATTGGCCCATAGTAGTGTGGAAACACCTGTAATGGGTGTGGAGCGAAGGGGGCAAGTTATCCCGTCGGATCTAGATGGCCAACCGAATTCCGGGAGGAGCCGTCAGGGTCAGGCAAAACCATTTACCATCCCGAAGGCCTTGGTTTATCAGGCCTACAAGCGGGTTCGAGCCAACAAAGGTAGCGCCGGGGTAGATCATCAGAGTCTGGAAGACTTTGATGGTGACCTCAGCAATAACCTTTACAAGCTTTGGAACCGTTTGTCCTCAGGAAGCTATCATCCACCACCGGTTTTGCGCGTGGAGATCGAAAAGGCGGATGGGGCAACCCGTCGTCTCGGCATCCCAACGGTTGCCGACCGCATTGCGCAGATGGTGGTCAAGCTGCTGATTGAACCGGAACTGGAACAACACTTCCACCCGGACTCTTACGGCTACCTCCCGGGAAAGTCAGCGCACGATGCGCTGAAACAGACTCAGGCCCGGTGCTGGAAGAAAGCCTGGGTGCTGGATATGGACATTCAAGGCTTCTTCGACAACATCGACCACAACCTATTAATGAAGGCCGTGGATCGTCATGTGACCGAGGACTGGCAGAAGCTGTACATCCGGCGCTGGCTAAGCGCGCCGGTTCAGTTGGCGGATGGTTCCGTGGAGGAACGCGATCGGGGCACGCCGCAAGGCGGTGTGATCAGTCCCTTACTGGCAAACCTGTTCCTGCACTACGTCTTTGATCGCTGGGTGGAGAAGCGCTGGGGTGGCATCCAGTTCGAACGCTATGCGGACGATATCGTATGCCATTGTTCCAGTGAACGGGAAGCTCAAGCACTGAAATCGGTCCTTGAGGCACGATTCACAGCGTGTGGCTTGACGCTCCATCCCCGCAAGACAAAGATTGTGTATTGTAAGAGCGAGTACAACCGGCGGGACTACCCGGAGATCGCGTTTGATTTTCTGGGTTACACCTTCCGACCGCGGCTGATCCGCAACCGGTTGGGACAAAAGAAAGTCTACTTCACGGCGGCCATCAGCCAGAGTGCAGCGAAAGAGATCCGCAAGCAGATCAACGAGTGGCCCTGGAAATGGTGGCGACAGAAAGCACTCGGGCAGTTCGCTCGATTCTGTCAGTCCCGCCTCCGAGGCTGGATGCAGTACTATAGCCTGTTTGGCCGCAGCTACATTCGGAATGTGCTGTTTCATTTCGATCTGAGGTTGAGCCGGTGGGCATTAGGGAAGTATCGGAAACTCAGAGGTCTGTTACAGGCTGCCCGGAGAGTGAATGGACTGCGTCGGCGACGGCCGGATCTATTTGCGCACTGGGCAGGATCAAGGGCAGTGGTTGGATAACAAGAGCCGTATGAATCGAGAGGTTCACGTACGGTTCTGTGAGAGGCTTTGGGGGTGGTTCCCAGGGCCTACTCGACCGGCACGCCGCAAAGCCGGGCGTTAGCACCTCAAGTCCGACGGCTGTCGTTCACATCATCCGCAAGCCAAGCCTTGATCAGCGATTGGTAGGGCATATCCCGCTTGTTGGCTTCGATTTTGATCCGATCAAGCAGAGTTTCCGGCAACCGGAGTGAGATGGTCTTGGTTGAGGGTTTCAGCTTCGGGAACGATGCCGGCTTGGCCTGGCTCCAGTCCAGGTAGTCGGTGGAATCGTGAGTCTCCCAAAATTCCCGTTCTTCTGCTTCGGTTTTGAACTCAGGCATCTTTTTTGGTTTGCTCATAAACAGCCCTCTCTTTTCGGTGCATGTCGCGAGCGGAAATCACCCGAATCAGCGTACCGTTCTGCCTCAGTGTGAACGTGATGTGGAGTAATCTCTCATCATCGGTTTCACCAAGGGCATGAAAACGGGCCTCAGTCTGGCTGTGTTTGGAGTCTTCCAGCACCAGAAGCGGCTCATTAAAGAAAATCTCTTCCGCTTCGGACTGGTTTACGCCATGTTTCTCCGCGTTCTTGCGGGAATTGCCTTCGTCCCAGTCAAAGCCAGTAACTTGTGCCCAATTGATCATGAAAGTATATTATCAGCATATACGCAGGCGTCAACAAGTGCTAGCCAATGCAGGCACGGCGACGCCCACTACATTGCGCCTTCGGCTACATTTCGTGGGCGCGCATGCTGGCGGCGTTACACCTCACTGATCTTGCCTTGACGATCGTACGGCAATGCCGTATTCTTTGGCAATGCTATTCATCGAAACCTCAACGTTCACCAAGCTAATGCCGAACTACCTCACGGACGAGGAATATCGTGGGCTTCAAACCTACCTTTTGCAGAAGCCGGATGCCGGGGATCTAATCAAAGGCTCGGGTGGTGTTCGTAAAGTTCGGTGGGCACCAGCGGGTTCGGGAAAGAGCGGTGGTATCAGAGCTATCTACTACTGGAAGAAGTCTGACCACGAGATATGGATGCTCACGCTGTACAGTAAATCAGAGCGGGCCAGCATTCCTGGCCATGCGCTCAAGCAGATAGCGGAGGCAATCAAAAATGGGTGACAGGAACCTTGGTGCAGAGATTCTTGATGGCATCAATGAAATCAAGCAGTTCAAGAAGGGCAGATTGGCTCTACGAACCCATGAGCTATCAGAGCCCTCACCGCCTAAAGTGATCAGGCTGAAGTTGAACATGTCGCAATCTGCATTTGCCGGTCTTATGGGCGTGAGTGTACGAACGCTTCAGGATTGGGAGCAGGGTCGTCGTGAGCCGCAGGGGCCTGCAGTTGCGCTTCTGCGCATTGCTGAGCAACACCCGGAAGTTTTCAATCAGCTTTACTGACTAAATTGAGGTGTAACCAGGCCATGCACCGGATGCCATAACCTTCGCTTCGCTATGGTTTTGCCACCGGTGCGCTCTGCGTTAAATGCCTGTGATAGCCAGGTCCAAAGCTCCAACAATCTGGTCTCTGAAATGTGAGAGAGAGCCAATCGGGCTCTTGAGATGTTTTTCAGGCACGGAAGAAATTTGTGGAGTTAACAGCAACAGCTCCTGATCGGCGAAGCTGATTTCCGGAGTGAGCCCTTGCATGGCTTCGCCACCGAAGGCAGAACGTTTGCCCAGAGGGATAACAATGCGAGTTGCCAAATCGTTCAGAAGGCTGCTTTGAATATCCATCAGGTAAGGATAGTGAGCCTTGCTGATCTTGCTTGGGTTGGGGTACACATCGAACTGTGCCATCAGAACTCCCTGAATTCGTCGCCGAAGCATCCATGTTGTTCGACAAAGTCGTTGTAACTTTTTATCGCAGCGCGATTTTCTTCAACCCATCGAGCGGCTTCGCGTTTCGAGAGCTCTTCTTTCAGAGCTCGTTCCAGGGTGGCAGACAAGTTAATGTTCAGTTCCCGGGCTTTACGCAGAAGATCGCTATTGATTGAGAGGTTCGCTGCTTTTTTGGGGGCGGCTGAGTTATAGAGTTCGGCCATGGGGGCCTCCCAGAGGATATAGAATACAAAATCTGATCTTATGCGCATAGCTATGCGCATGCAAGCATTTAACCAATGGCTGTTATCGGACGTGCCTGCGCTGGCGCTCCGTCATGCCGCAAAGGCAAGGCGTTAAATCAGTAGTGATACCGGAGTTGGGCGATACGCAAAGCGTCATCCGTGACTTTGTAAACTATTCGGTGTTCTTCGTTGGTTCGGCGAGACCAGTACCCGGCGAGGCTGTGTTTGAGGGGCTCTGGTTTGCCAACACTTTCGAACGGTTCTCGCTTGGTCTCTTTGATCAGCTTGTTGATTCGGTTAAGAATCTTTTTGTCGGTTTTCTGCCAGTACAGATAGTCTTCCCGGGCGTTCTCAGAGAAGATGAGTTTCATTCAAGAAGTTCCTTTTCTTGACCACCGCTTTGCTCCAGCTCGGCAACGGATTCCAGCAAACGCCGTGCGTTTTTGGGTGCGCGCAGAAGGTATGCAGTTTCTTGCAGCGCCTCGTAGTCCTCCAGAGAGATCATAACCACTGACTGGGACTTGCTCCGGGTAATGATCACAGGGGAATGGTCTTCACAGACCTGCTCCATGGTTTTTGCTAGATTGGTTCTAGCGGCTGTGTAGCTGATGGCATCCATAAGGTTGCTCCTGTACAGGATGTTGAACATGGTCAGGATGCCGTACGTCAGAGGGTTTAACAATCGGCTGCACAGCATCGATTTTCCGCCGTTTCGCGGTTCCAAACCGGCGCATGAGCCGGGCGTTAAGCGTTCGAAGCGGTCATGGAGTTTTAGACATTGGAAACAGCCTTGCTTGATGACGCTAAAAAATAGGCGAGAAAGCTTGCAGTTCGAAATCGACGGGGAGATACCGAACCTCTATCAATGTCATTGTTCGCGGTGCCGAAAAGCCACCGGGGCGGCCGCACCACGGAATTGAACTCCGGGGGCTTTCCTTGGCAGAAAGCCCCCAAGAATGGGTTCGGCCAGTATTAGTAGGCACCCTCGCTGTATATCAACTCGTAGCTGTGGCTGTATATTTCCAGGATGTTCCCAAAAGGGTCTTCCATGTAGATCATCCGGTACGGCTTTTCGCCGGGGTAATAGTAGCGTGGTTTCTCCATTCGTTTTTTCCCTCCAGCAGCCACGATACGTTCAGCCAGTGCCTCTACGTCCGGGTCTTGAACGCAGAAATGAAAGACCCCGGTTTTCCAGTACTCGAAATTGTCTTGCGGGTTGGTCTGGTTTTTAAACTGGAAAAGCTCCACACCAATCCGATCGCCTGTCGATAAGTGAGCGATACGGAAGCTGCCCCAGCCCGCGCCAAATACATCTGTGCACATCTCTCCGATGGCGCTGTCGTCCTCCTCGATCTCGGTTGGTTCCATAATCAGATACCAACCCATAACCTCTGTGTAGAACTTAACGGCTTGCTCAAGATCCGGCACGGATATGCCGATGTGTGAAAAATTTCTTGGGTACACGTTGCTCATTGGCTGTCCTCCTCTGTTAAGACTGAGAGCAGGTTACATGTGGCCGATAATTAGTTAAAATTATCATTTGTTCTCTAAAAGATTACGTAATGTGATGATAAATACGACCTGGTTGCGCACCTTTTGCACACTGGTGGAAGTCGGTCATTTCACCCGTACAGCTGATCACCTCCACATGACACAGTCGGGCGTTAGTCAGCATTTACGTAAGCTTGAAGAGCAGCTCGGTACCGAATTGCTTGTGAGGCAGGGCAAGCAATTTTCTTTATCGGGCGCCGGCGAAAGGCTCTATACCGAGGCCCAGGGCATTCTCTTTGCGTTGTCGAATCTGGAGCAGACAGTCGGTGAGGATCCGCCCTTTGAAGGCAGTGTGCGCATCATGTCGCCGGGAAGTGTCGGGCTGAAGCTTTATCCGCATCTGTTAGCGCTGCAGAGCAAGCACCCGAAGCTCGTTATCGATTACCGGTTTGCGCCAAATCCGGATGTGGAAAACGCGATCGCGAAGTCGACTGTTGATCTCGGATTTATGACGTCGAAATCTACCCTGGCCGAGGTGAGCTGCACGCCCGTCGCACAAGAATCGCTGCTGTTGGTAACACCTGCTACTGTCGAGGAACCGGACTGGGATACTCTGATGGCTCTCGGGTTTATCGATCACCCGGATGGGAATCATCACGCCAGCTTGCTTCTTGGTGCCAATTACCCTGAGTTTCAGCACAGCAACCTGTTTCCTAAAAAGGGTTTCTCAAACCAGATAGGTTTGATTCTGGAGCCGGTGAGCATGGGTTTGGGTTTTACTGTCTTACCTGCACACGCAGTTGAAGCCTTTGAGAAGTCTGAGCACATCAAGGTCCATCGTCTTGCAAACCCGGTCAGCGAAACGCTATATCTCTGTACCCTTCGGAATCGGTCAATTCAGGCGAGAATGAAGACTATAATAGTTGAAGCCAAGAGGTGGCTTTAGACTAACCTGAAATTTAACAAGCCGCATCAAAGAGGTTTCTCTATGGCTGGCATCCTGAAATGCCAGAAAGCGCATGCAATCAGAATAGGCCTGCTGATCATTGCCTTATTCTGGTCCCTTCCAGCTTTGACCCAGACACTCCAGGTTATGGGGTCAGACGAGGGTTTTCTGCCGTTTTACTACGGTGACAATCTGGACAAGGGCATTTTGGTCGAGGTGATCAATAATTTTGGCCTGGAGGCCGGTATCGCCGTCGCGTTCCACCCGATGCCGCGTAACCGCCAGGTCTGGGCGCTGGAAGAAGGGCGAGCAAATGCAGTTTTCGCCACCCCGCGGTGGATGCCACTGCCGGACCAGATGCACGCTGTCGGGCCGGTATTAACCTGGCGTGACCGTGTGTTCGCGCAACCTGGCCGACAGCCGGGCTCCTTCGATGACCTTCAGGGCAGCATCTGCCTGCGCCGATGGTTTATTTACAGCGATCAACTCGAGCGGCGGGTCGGTACCAACCTGAGCCGCCATGACGCTTACAATGCCCAGCAGATGCTGGACATGTTTCTGCACAAACGGTGCGATTACATCGTCATGAACGAGTTGGAATTCCGGTTTATGGCACAGTTGCTGGACATCGATCCGCACCGGTACAGCACCGAACTGATCGTCGCCGAATGGCCCGTCTATCTCGGTATCCTCAAAACCGAGACGGCTCTGATTGAAGCGGCGGAAGCGTTCTTTTCTACTTACACCGCTGATGTGGAGACCATGCTACCGAACCTGCCGCCGCCGGACCGGCATATCTCGATTGAGCCGGACAAATAGGGCACCTACTTGCGTACATGCTTGTATTAGCCAACCTGTCGCGTGACTCGGATACCTGAACTGAAACTTTCCATATCCCGCCCCCGTAGCTTGATGAGCAGGCGTCGGGAGCGCGGTCATCGTTGTGTTTGATGGCTCTTCGATCCCTTGCGGTTAAGAAACTACGATCAACTTAGGGATTAGAGCGATGAATAACAAACTCATGACCGTATCGGTTTTATCCGCCGCTGTGGCGCTGGCGGGTTGTAACAGCAGCTCCGGTGGCGGTGCTGCAAACACGCCATTCCAGTGCAACGCCGAAGCGGATTTATCTGCGCTGACAGCCAACGATGTGCTGGCAGTGACGGCAGACAACGCCTGCCTGGTGCGTTTCTCACTGTCTGATCCATCCACGGTTGTGGCCGTGGGCTCCCTGGATGTGGCGGGCTCGGTTGTGGGGCTGGATTTCCGGCCGGCCTCCGGTGAACTCTATGCGCTGACCGATATGGGGCAGTTGGTGCTGGTTGACCCCATGACGGCAGAAACCACCCTTGTCACTGCCAGTATTGGTGAACTGGCGGGTGCCCGCTACGACATTGATTTCAATCCCGCCGCCAATGCCCTGCGCCTGATCAGTGATGCCCGGCAGAATTTCCGCATGGGGTCTCCGGCCCTGGTTGAGAACGCCCAGCAGCAAGCCCTGGTAGACGGTACTTTCGGCTACCTCCAGGGTGTGGTGGCTACGGCCTACACCAATGTGAATCCCGGGCAGGAAGGCACGCAGATGTTTGTGATCAGCGCAGACTCCCGCACCTTCTTTCAGCAGAACCCGAATGTTGGCCTGCTAACGCGCATTGGCGCCCTGTTCCCGAATGCCGAATCGGTGGATGTTAAAGGTTATAACGTGTTTACCACCGAAGGCGGTATGAACGAGCACTACGCCGTGTTCGAGGTGGACGGTAATGTTGGCCTGTACGGTATTAACCCGGAGACCGCAGCCACCACCCTGATCAAGCCATTGCCGGCCCCTGAGGCTGGTGGTAACTACATGGATCTGGTGGTGAATGATGTTACCGATGAGCCTGCCTTGCGTGAGTTCATTGTGTTCGAACAGTCCGCAGACGATGAATTTGTGCTTCGGATAGTTGAGCTGAATCCGGCTGAATCGATGCCAGGGATGGCGCTGGCCGGTTATGAAGAATCGTTGCCCGTGAGGGGGCTGGAGGAAGGTGACGTCATTGTTGGCTTTGATCTTCGCACCACCAGTCCTGAGGGGGCGGATGATGGCCTGTATGCGGTTGCTCAAAGTGGCCGAATCTATCTTTTGGAAGAAGCCGAGGAAGGACTTTTGGACCCGATGTCAGTAGCTGATGCAACGGAGATCGCGACGCTTGCCACTGCTCTGTCCGGCACCCGCTTCGACATCGACTTCAACCCCCGTGCAGATTTGCTGCGAATCATCGGCGATGCCGGCCAGAACCTGCGGGTGAACCTGGATGAAGGCCGTGTGCTGGCGGATGAAGCGCGCGCCGCCGGTTTTGCCTTTGCCGATGGCACCGTTCGCCTGGGTGACACCATGGTGCCGGTACCCGTGGCGGTGGCTTACCGTGCAGCGCCCCTGCAGCTTGAGGGTGTAACCCCCAGCCTGGATTTCCAGTACGTGATTGATGCCAGAAACAGCGGCCTGGCGCGGGTTGCGGTGCCTAACGATGGCGCTCTGGTGGCGGTGGGTGACGGCTTGCTGGAAGGTTTGGCATTGCCGATGGATGGCGCCATTCAGCAAACCATGGACATTGCCCAGAGCGGCACCGCCTACGCGGCCCTTAGAACGGAAACCGGCGCAGGCTCCACGCTGTATACTCTCAACCTTCTGGCTGGTACCGCCGAGCAGGTTGGCCCGATTGGTGGAACCGCCAACCCCGTGGCGGTTAACGCTATGTCGGTTGTGATTCCCGAGCCAGAAGTTATGGAGGCAGGGCGCTAACAGGAAACCTGTGGACATAGACCCCGGCCTGGTGCCGGGGTTATTTTTTGGGGGAGACGGCCATCATCTAGTCGCGCCTCGGTTGGCTATGTGAAGCGACACAAATTACTACACAAAATACCGCCAGATATCTTCCGTTCCTGCGCTGTCTTGCTAGACTTGAATGCAAATAACAACTAAAAGGGCGTGTCGTCCAATTGGGGAGTTTGCTGTCGGTGATCCCTTGCAAGGCATTGCGGATACTGGGGTTGGTGCTTTTTCTGATCGGTTATCCGATCAGTACCGCTGCCATGGAGCCGGTCACCATCATGCCCGGGGCCGCCATTGGTAATCAGTTTCAATACTGGGAAGACACCAGCGCCCGTGCCACGCTGGATGAAATCCGGGCACTGCCAGATGCCGCATGGCAAGTTCAGGCCAACGGCCGGGCAACCCTGGGCATTACCGACTCGGCCTACTGGTTGCGGGTTCCGGTTGTTAACCATACCCCGGACAGCCTCAGCCTCATTGCCGAACTCGCATACTCCCAACTCGATGACGTAACCTTCCATGTGATCGCCGAAGGTGAGTTGGTTCGAACATTCCAGACCGGGGATCGCCGGCCGTTTTACCCCCGTGACGTCGACCACCCCAACAGCCTGCTGCGTTTCCAGCTTGCCCCGCAAGAGGCAAAGACCCTCTACATTCGGGTTGCCACCGAAGGCACCATGGTGTTGCCGTTCAGTCTCTGGCGTGAGAATCAGTTCTACGAATCCGCCGGGGCTGAGCAAAAGCTGCAGTTTTTCTATTTTGGCAGCCTCACCGTGATCATCCTGATCAACCTGGCAGTATTCCTGACGCTGCGGGAAAAACTCTACCTGTATTACTGCCTGGCGATTTTCGGATACCTGGCCTTTTTCGCGTCGATTCGCGGGTTCAGTTTTCAGCATGTCTACCCGGCGTTGCCTGCAGTCCATGCCCAGGTGTTGATGCTGTCCATCCCGTTCCTGGCGATGTTCTCAATATTATTCTGTATGGAATTTCTGCGGGTGCGTTCCCACAGCCCCCGGCTCCGGGCAGCTTTGATCGCGATGCTGATTTTCGAGGTTCTGTACTTTCTGGCGGTCCCGTTTCTGGACTACAAAACGGGGATACTGCTGGCGGCTGTCTCGGCGTTTGTGTTCTTTTCCCTGTTGATGATTGCCGGGCCCGTGAGCTGGGCCGCCGGGGTTCGGGCCGGGATTTTTTTTACCGTGGCGTGGTCTCCGCTGACCGTGGGTGTCATGGCCACGGCAGGTCGGGCTTTGGGGGTGTTTCCTGAGAACTTCTTTACCAATTACGCCATGCAGATTGGTTCGGGGTTGGAGGCGTTTATTCTTACCCTGGCCCTGGCGGACCGCTTGTACCGGGAAAGGGAGCAGAAGATTCAGGCCCAGGCCGATATTCTGCGCCAGGAAAAGGCGCGCCGTGATGCCCAGGATCGCCTGACTTACGCCATGACCCATGACCCGGCCACCGGCCTGCCGAACCGAAATCGCTTTGAATGGATGGTAGATGAACAGCTGCAACTGAACCCGGGTGGTTCCTATATGGTGGGTGTGGCTCGGGTAACCGGCCTGGAGGAGATTAACCGGACCCTGGGCCTTGAGCGCAGTGAGCGGCTGCTTAAGCGGTTGGCAGAACAGATGACCATGCTGGCAGGGCAATTGCCGATGGTGCATGCCACTCAGGATAGCCTGGGCAGGACTGAGCGCGTGTATCAGATTTCCGGAGACAGCTTTGGCCTGCTTGTGGATGCCCGCAAGGCGGGTGATGATTTTGGGGCATTGGACAGTGCCCTCAAGCAACTGGCGCAACCGATAGCCCTGGATCATCTGGCGATTGATCCACACCTGAAATACGGCGCTGCCAGCTTCCCCGATCATGGTAAAAAGGCCAGTGTGCTGATCCGCAATGCCCACGTGGCGATGGAGATGACGCCCCGGGGCTCATTCGAGACCGGGTTCTATTCCGACAAGTATGACATCTATGATGAAAGCCGGCTGACGTTGATCTCGCACCTGCGAGAGGCGATCCAGAATCGGCAAACCGAACTGTATTACCAACCGAAAATCCGTCTTTCCACCGGTGAGGTGGTGGGCGTGGAGGCGCTGATGCGCTGGTTTCATCCTGAGCGTGGCTGGGTGTCGCCGGATGAGTTTATACCGCTGGCGGAGAAAACCGGGGTCATCAAACACCTCACCCGGTGGGTTGTTGACCAGGCCCTGGCAGACCTCAAGTCGCTGCAGAGCGTGTCTCCCGGGCTGACCATGTCGGTCAACATTTCGGCCCGGGATCTTCTGTCTCCAGGCCTGGATGAACTGTTTGCGACGGCCTTGGAGACCTATGGCTTGCAGGCCGGCGATGTCATCGTGGAGCTTACGGAAACGGCAGCGATGGACGACCCCGAAAAAGGTTTGCAGGCGCTGGAGCGGCTCGCAAGTGCTGGCCTGAAGGTGTCTATTGATGATTTCGGGGCCGGCTACTCGTCGTTGTCGTACCTCAAGCGTCTGCCTGCCGATGAAATCAAGCTGGACCGGTCGCTACTGCAGGATATCTGTTCCAGTGACAGCTCAAGAACCATCGCTGAAACCGCCATCACCATGGGCCGCAGCCTGGGCTTTCTAGTAGTGGCGGAAGGCGTGGAGGACGAGGCTTCCGCCAGGCTGTTGGCAACCATGGGCGCCGATATGTTGCAAGGCTTCTGCCTGTGCCGGCCAGCCCCGCTGGAGTCGATAAAAGACTGGCTGCTTACATCCAGTTCCGTCGTTTGAAGAACCAGATCAGGCCGGCGGTAACGGCAATGATCAGCCCCCACACCATCGGGTAGCCGTAATACCAGCCCAGCTCCGGCATGGCCCAGGGGCTGTCCGGGTGCTCAAAGTTCATGCCATACACGCCCACAATAAACGTCAGCGGGATGAAGATGGTGGCAATGATGGTCAGTACCCGCATGGTGTCGTTGGTTTTCTGGCTGATGCTGGAGAGGTAGATATCCAGCATGCTGGTGGCCATGTCCCGGAAGCTTTCCAGCAGTTCGATAATCTGGATGCTGTGATCCTGGCAATCCCGGAAGTAAATCAGGGTGTCCTGGTGTATCAATGAATTTTCCATGCGCATCAGGGTGGTGAGCGCTTCCCGTTGGGGCCAGAGAACCCGCCTGAGCATCAGCAGCTCCCGCTTCAGGTGGTGCAGGGACGTGAGGGTTTGCTTGCGGGGGTGCTCCAGCAGTTCGATTTCCATTTCCTCCAGCTTATCGCCAAAGGTTTCCAGCACCGGGAACGCGGAGTCGGTAATCAGGTCCAGCATTGCGTAAAGCAGGTAGTCGATGCCCCGAGAGGTAAACCGGCGGTTGTTGGGCTGGCGAATGCGCTTGCGGACTGGCTCGAACGGGTCCTCTTCCAGCGGGCACAGGCAGATCAGGTAATCGGCACCGGCGAACAGGCTGACCTGAACCACTTCCAGGCGCTCGCCATCGAACATGGGCATGGCGGCGATGAGAAACACCTGGTCGTCATACAGTTCCATTTTGGGGCGTTGGCCACTATTAAGAACGTCTTCCAGTGCCAGGTCGTGCAGGTCGAACATATCGCCCAGGGCGCGCAGGGTGTTGGCGTCGACGGGGCCGTTGATCTGAATCCAGGTTTTGGAGTCTCGCTCCAGGTAGTCCTGGCACTCCTCCGCCGTGGCCAGCCGTTGTTCTTCGACATGGTCACCCGAGTAGTCGATCAGGTGAATGGACATCTTATGGTCGGAGTCAGAGGATACCAGGGTGCCAGGGGCGGTGCCGGGCGCATGGTAGTGCTTGCTGAAATAGGCCATTCAAACAGTGTCCTGCGGTAACGATTCAAATTCAAACGTAGCACAAAACCCGGAAAAACAACGTAAAAACCGTTGGTTACTCAATGTTAATGCATTAATGGTGAATTTTTTCGGAATACATTGGCTGCCCACCCGTCTTCCTGATGAAAGCAACCCGAAAGGGCAAAACACAGGAGGATGTTTCCATGAAAAAGCATGTACTGACACTCGCAATCTGTTCCCTGGTTTCCACCGGCGTGTTCGCCCAACAAGGTGCCGCCAATGCGAACGTGGAGGCTGAGGCCAACATGAGCGCCCAGGCCAGTGCCCGCGATGGTGCGTCGGCTCAGGGCAGCGGCTCAGCCAATGCGCAGGCGCAGGTTGATGGCGATGCGGCCCGTGACGAAGCCGCCGACCACGGTGAGACGGTGAGCGCGGAGGCTCGTGAAAGTGCCAGCCAGGCGGCCACCATGGGCGTTGAAGTGGGTGAACGGGTCAGCGGCACGGCCCGGGCTCAGGGCGAAGCCGCCGTAGACAGCGCGGCCCAGCGCCGTGAGCAGGCCCGCGAACGGGTGAATGAGGCCCGAAATGCCGAGATTCGCGCTGAAACCAACAAGCAGATTGGAACGTCTGTTTCTGACACGGTCCGTGGCGAGGTACAAAGCACTGTGCGTGGTGCTGTGCAAGGCTCTGTCCGCAACGGTGGTCAGTAATCACTCAACCGACCATGGCCGGGCCCTGCGCCCGGCCTTTGTTTGTGAGCGAACAAGGAGCAGACATGCGTAACATTCAACGAATGTCGATCTGGTTTGTAACGCTGGGGCTTGCGGTGCCGGCAGTACAAGCGGATTCCGAAGTGAACGGCTACCTGGCCGGCGGCCTGGAACACGACAGCAATGTGACGGTAGATGAGCTGAACGCCTCGTCTGACCAGAGCGACGAAGCCTGGGTGTTTGGGGCCGGGCTGGAAGGCATTCTGAAACCCACCGAAGCGCTGAACCTGACCCTGGGATACGACCTGTCCGGGCGCCGGTATCACAATCTGGACCGGTTTGATCAGGACATTCACCTGCTCTCGGCGGACCTGAGCTACGATTTTGATCCGGTCACGGTGGGCGCCAGCTATCACTATTCCTACGCCACCCTGGATTCCGAGCGGTTCCTGGATTTCCGGCGTACCAGCCTGTATCTGGGCAGTCTGATTGGCGAGAACGTGTATCTGCTGGCCAGTGTGCAGGACAAATCGAAGGATTTTAACGAGGGCACGGCCCGGGATTCCGATATCCGCGGCGGCAGTTTTGATGCGTTCTTCTTTTTCAATCAGGCCCGCAGCAACCTGGTGTTCGGGGTTGACCTGGACGACGAAGATGCCCGCTCGGATGCCTACGACAACCAGTTGCTCCGGTTGCGGGTGGCGTTGGTGCACCGGTTTACCGTCGGTGGCCAGGACAGCCGTTTCCGGTTGGGCTGGCGTTATGAAGACCAGGAATACGATGAGGTGGTGATCACGGAGGAGACCGGCCGGGGGTTGAATGAGTTTCTGACCCGGGATCTGGCCGAGCGAACCAGTCAGCGGTTGGACAAGGCGCGGGTGGTGGAGGCCAGCTGGCGGCTGGGCCTGAACGAGGTGTTCAGCCTGGAACCGAAGCTGTCCTACGGCCACTACACCTCCACCATCGATTCCGCGGATTACGACCGGTTTGTGGCAGGTGTGTCTCTGCGGGCGGGTTTCTAGTAATCCAGCAAACCATGGCCGAACCGGGTATCGCGGCCCGGTTCGCCGAGATCCCGGGCATTGCTCTTCAATGCTTGTATGGCCCCGGACAAATCAACCCGGTTGAGCTCGCAGGCCAGTGCAGAGGTCACCACCGGAGCGGCCAGAGAGGTGCCGCTGTCCAGCGCCATGCCACCCTCGGGTTTGGCGACCGGCACAGCAACACCGGGGGCGGCAAAGAGCACCTGCTCGCCCTGATTGGCCCAGCGGTATAGTTCACCAGAGGCATTCACCGCCGTGACACCGATGACCGGCCCATAAGCGGCCGGGTACAGCGGAGGCGCAGCCGGCCCTTCGTTACCGACAGCGGCAACTAAACCGATTCCCCGCTCATCCAGGCGTTCGATGGCTGTTTTCAGCAGCCGGTTGTCTGGCCCGGTCAGGCTGATATTGATCACTGAAACCTCCTGAGCCGCCAGCCAGCTCAGGCCATCCAGCAAATGCCCCAGCGTCGCCCCGGACAGCGCCAGATCCCGCCCGTAGAACACCGAGGCATTAAACAGCGTGGCCCCGGGTAAGCGGGCCGGCCACTGCGGTGCCCGGCGGCCGATCATCAGGCTGGCGACTGCCGTACCGTGGGCAGTAGGCGCGGCAAGTTCGCCCTTTGCCTCTGCCAGTTTCAGAAAACGTTCCTGAACAATCTGTGCACCTTCAAATACCGGGTGGTCCAGCGCAATGGCGGTGTCCACCATGCCTACCCGCACTGGCGCGGAGCACAGGCTTTGCCACTGGGGTTGGGCCACGTCGCTGCTTTCAGGGGCGTTGTCACTTTGCGGCGAATAGATGTGGTTCCGGTCCAGTTGATCTGCCAGCCCCGGTAGCTCAGCTTGCAGGGCCTCCAGGGAATCCAGCGCCGGGGCTACCCGAAACCGTACCAGAATCATGCCCAGGCCGGTCAGTTCACGGCGCTCCAGAATGGTGATGCCAGGGCGGTCCAGTTCGGCGACTTCAGCGGCGGTGCCGGTGGCCAGCCACTGGCGCTCCACGGCCCGGAAGCCGTCATCCAGCATCACATCATTGAACGCTTTGCCGCCTTGCTGCGTGTGAATAGGGAGGGAGCGCGGTAATCGGGGCAACTGGCCCCTGGCCTGTTCGATTCGGGCTTCAACGCGTTGTTCCACGGCGTCCAGCCTTCGGTCCAGGGAGCGTTCGATGGCCTTCTCGGTTTTCTGCTCCACATGGCGGGACACAGAGTCCAGTTGCCGATCCAGTGCCTGGCTGCCAATGGCAAGCGCCATGGTAGACACCGAGCACAGGGTAAGCACGCTGATCAGGCCAAGGGTGGACTCGAGTTTCATAAACGCTTTCCGGTTGAGCAAAGGGTGTAGGGCTTTCTTGTTATTTAACGGCCGGGGGCGAAAAAAATTCCCTCGGGCCGGGAATAACGTTCGGCCTGAGCCGTTCTACTGATAACACTCACGAAAAGACAATGCCATGCAACAGGAATTGACAGAACTGTTACCCGGGCTGCGGCGATTTGCCTATTCGCTGACCGGCTCGATGCCGGATGCCGACGACCTGCTACAGAGCACGGTGGAGCGGTTGCTGGCACGGGACCGGCCGGATGATGCAGACCTGACCAAATGGGCGTTCCGGGTGTGCCGTAATGTGTGGATAGACGAATGCCGGGCCAGAAAGGTTCGCCGGAAAGCGGCCGAAAAGCCGGAGTTGTCGGACGGCCAGGTCATCAACGGCGAGCACCACACCACCCAGCAGATCGAATGGAGCAGGGTGGATGCGGCCATGGCGGAGCTGCCCCAGGACCAGCGCCAGATTATCTCACTGGTGGCCATTCAGGGCCTGCCCTACAAAGTAGTGGCCGATATTCTGGAAGTCCCCAAGGGCACCGTAATGAGCCGCCTGGCTCGAGCAAGAGCCGCATTAAGTGAGGCATTGGCGCCGGCGGCGGGTATGAGGACTGAATCATGAACATCACAGACGAAGTACTGTCCGCGTTTCTCGATAACGAACTGAGCGAGCCGGAAATGAACGCGGTGCGCGATCAGATCGCCCTGGACCCGGCCCTGGCGGACCGGCTGGCGGAACTGGCCTCGGTGGATGCCGAGTTGCAGCGGCATTACGGGGCCATTGATAAACAGCCCATGCCGGATGGGGTAACGCAATTGCTGGCGCAGGCCGCCCCCGAGAACCGCCCGGACAACGTGGTGGCCTTTCCCTGGTGGCGCCGGCTGAAGGAACATTCCGGTAAAGCGGTAGCTGCCGCCGTGGTGGCCGGCTTCGCCATGACTCAGTGGCTGGGTTCACCGGCGGTGGACGATCCCGCTTGGCCGTCCATCGCCCAGGCCCTGGAACAGAAGCCCAGCGGCCAGGCCTATGAGGTTGGTTCCGATACCACCGTCATGCCGAGACTGACCTTCCGGAGCCAGGCTGGCGACTGGTGCCGTCAGTTCCGAGTTGATCAACCGGCGGCCTCTTCTGAAAACGTTGCTTGCCGGGATGCTAGCGGCACCTGGCAGGCCGTGGCCCACGCCGAGGTTGAACCGCACCAGCCCGGCCAAACCTACCAGACAGCCAGTGGTGGTCAGGCCATGGACGATACCCTGGATCAACTGATGGTTGGCCCCGCACTGAGCCCGCAAGATGAGCAACAGCTGCTGCAAGATGGGTGGGACAGCCCCTGAGCTCTGCCAATGGTCTAAGCTTTTGGTAGGACAAAGGAGGCCGTTATGTTTGTGGCAGAGAGATCCACCGGGCACTTGATTGAAGTGCTGGATACCCAGGCGTTGTTCAACCCTCATAAAAGCCGGATCAAGGGCAGTATGCACTACGGGGAGGAAGCCCAGGATCCGGAATTCTATGAGAAAAGTGACCTGGTATTCGCTTCGGGCGAGGCATTGCCCAAGTGCTGGACCGACCCGGATTACCGCCTGAAGCAGTAGCCGGGATTGGAATATTTGAATCCTTCCTCACATTTCTGTAACCTTTTTATTAATTGAACGTTCAATTAACGAAAAAATACGGGAAAGCGCTCACCTGCCATGCCAAAAGTCGGAATCAAAGACACCCGTCGCCAACAGTTGATCGACGCCACCATGGAGTCCATCGCCGAGCTGGGGATGCAGAACACCACCATTGTCAGTATCAGCAAGCGGGCAGGCATGTCGTCCGGGATTATCAGCCATTACTTCGGGGGCAAGCAGGGGCTGATCGAAGCGGCCTTGCGGTATTTGCTGGACCAGCTCGGCAAGGAGCTGCGGGAGCGCATGGCGAAAACCGATCGCTCCCCGGCCCAGCGGCTGGATTGCATCATTGAGTCCAACTTTTCCGAGTTCCAGCGCTCGGCGCTGGCGGCGAAAACCTGGCTCAGCTTCTGGGCCCGTTCCATGCACGAGCCGGGGCTGAAGCGGCTGCAGCAGATCAACAACGCCCGGCTGTATAGCAATCTGCGCTACTCGTTTGCCCAGGTGTTGCCACCAGAGCAGGCCACGGAAGCGGCCCGACAAACCGCAGCGATGATTGACGGCTTCTGGTTGCGCAGCGCCCTGAGCCTGGACCCGGCCGAAAGCTTTGAAGCCGGTGAGCGGCTTTGCAAGCAGTTTGTTCACGCGACACTGGCCCGGGCAAGCGCCTGAGCCAACACGAATGCCATGGCCCACAAGGCCTGAAGACACTGAATCGAGGTTACCAACCGCTTATGTCTGCATCTGCTCCTGTTGTTCAGAACTTTGTCCACGGCCGTTTTCTGGCCAACCGTTCCGGTGAGACCTTCCCGGTGGTGAATCCGGCCACCGGCCAGGTGATTTACCAGGTGGAAGTGGCGGATGAAGCCATACAGCAGGCCGCCATCGAAAGCGCCCGCGCCGGGTTTGCCCAGTGGGCGGCCACTCCGGCCATTGAGCGCAGCCGGATTCTGCTCAAAGCGGTGGCGCTGCTCAGAGAACGTAATGACGAACTGGCGGCGGTGGAAGTACGTGACACCGGCAAACCCTGGCAGGAAGCCGAAGCCGTGGATGTGGTGACCGGTGCTGATGCCATCGAGTTTTTTGCCGGCCTGGCACCCTCCATCGAGGGCAACCAGCAGGATTTGGGCGGTGACTTCTACTACACCCGCCGGGAGCCGCTGGGTATCTGCGCTGGCATCGGCGCCTGGAATTATCCGATCCAGATCGCCTGCTGGAAGTCCGCCCCGGCGCTGGCCTGTGGCAACGCCATGATCTTCAAGCCGTCGGAAGAGACCCCCATGGGTGCGGTGAAGCTGGCGGAAATCTTCATCGAGGCCGGCGTGCCGGCGGGCGTGTTCAACGTGGTGCAGGGCGCCGCCGAGGTTGGCCAGTGGCTGACCCATCACCCGGAGATTGCCAAGGTGTCGTTCACCGGCGAAGTGGCCACCGGCAAGAAGGTGATGGCTGCGGCCGCGTCGTCTTTGAAAGACGTGACCATGGAGCTGGGTGGCAAATCCCCACTGATCATCTTTGACGATGCGGATCTGGAGAACGCCATCTCTGCGGCCATGGTGGGCAACTTCTACACCCAGGGCGAAATCTGCACCAACGGCACCCGGGTGTTTGTACACGAAGACATCTACCCGCGCTTTATTGAAAGGCTGCTGGAACGCACCCGCAAGAACATCAAAGCCGGTGATCCGATGAACCCGGCCACCAACTTCGGCGCATTGATCTCCAAAAAGCACCAGGAGCTGGTCTTGGGCTACATCAGCAAGGGCATTGCCGAAGGTGCCACCCTGAGCCACGGCGGCCGGGCGTTCGAGCCGGAAGACTCGAAAGGGGGGTATTTTGTCGAGCCCACTATTTTCACCGACTGCACCGACGACATGACCATCGTGAAGGAGGAAATCTTCGGGCCGGTGATGTCCGTGCTCACCTTCCGCGATGAGGACGAGGTGATTGCCCGGGCCAACAGTACCGATACCGGTCTGGCCGCCGGGGTGTTCACCAATGACATCCGCCGCGCGCACCGGGTGATTCACCAGATCCAGGCCGGTATTTGCTGGATCAACAGCTACGGCGCCTCGCCGGCGGAAATGCCGGTGGGCGGTTACAAACTCTCCGGTATTGGCCGGGAAAACGGGCGCGAGACCATTGCGCACTATACCCAGATCAAATCCGTTTATATCGGAATGCAGGATCTGGACGCCCCGTTTTAATCCCGCCGGCCACAGAGGAGAACGCGTATGACAGAAAACCGATACGACTACATCATTGTGGGCGCGGGCTCGGCCGGCTGTGTGCTGGCCAACCGCCTCACCGAAGACGCCCGCCACAAGGTGCTGCTGCTGGAGACCGGCGGCAGCGACAAGAGCATCTTTATCCAGATGCCCACCGCCCTGTCCATCCCCATGAACACCAAGAAGTACGCCTGGCAGTTCGAGACCGAGCCAGAACCGTACCTGGACAACCGCCGCATGCACTGTCCCCGGGGCAAGGTGCTGGGCGGCTCCTCGTCCATCAACGGCATGGTCTATGTTCGTGGCCACGCCCGGGATTTCGACGAATGGGATTCCGAGGGCGCCACGGGCTGGCATTACCAGAACGTACTGCCGTATTTCAAAAAGGCGGAGACCTGGGCCTTTGGCGGTGATGACTACCGGGGCGACACCGGCCCGCTGGGCGTCAACAACGGCAACAACATGCGTAACCCGCTGTACAAGGCGTTCATCAAGGCGGGTGTGGATGCCGGCTACCTGGAAACGGCCGATTACAACGGCGCCCAGCAGGAAGGCTTCGGTGCCATGCACATGACCGTGAAGAACGGTCGTCGCTGGTCCACGGCCAACGCCTACCTGCGCCCGGCCATGGCGCGACCGAACCTGACGGTGGTGACCCACGCCCTAGTGCACAAGGTGCTGCTTGGTGGCGCGGATGGCAAAACCGCCACCGGTGTGCGTTATGAGCAGGGCGGCAAGATGCACGAGGCCAATGCCGCCGAGGAAGTGATTCTGTCTGCCGGTTCCATTGGCTCACCCCATTTGCTGCAGTTGTCCGGCATCGGCAAGCGAGCGGTGCTGGAACAGGCCGGTATTGAGGTCAAGCACGAGCTGCCCGGCGTGGGTGAGAACCTGCAGGACCACCTGGAATTCTACTTCCAGTTCCGCTGCAAACAGCCGGTGTCGCTCAACGGCAAGCTGGACTGGTGGAACAAGCTCAAGATCGGCGTGCGCTGGATTCTGCGCAAAGACGGGCTGGGCGCCACCAACCACTTCGAGTCCTGCGGTTTTATCCGCTCCAAGGCGGGTGTTGAGTGGCCAGACCTGCAATACCACTTTCTGCCGGCGGCCATGCGCTATGACGGCAAAGAAGCCTTTGATGGCGATGGCTTCCAGCTGCACATCGGCCACAACAAGCCGAAAAGCCGGGGCCATGTGCGGATTCAATCCGCCGATCCAAGACAGGCACCGGCCATTCGCTTTAATTATCTGGAGCACGAAGCCGACCGGGAAGGTTTCCGGGATTGCGTGCGCCTGACCCGCGAGATCATCAACCAGCCCGCCATGGACCAGTACCGCGGTGCGGAAATCCAGCCCGGCGTGGCTGTGCAGAGCGATGACGAAATCGATGCCTTTGTGCGCCAGGCGGTGGAGAGTGCCTACCATCCGTCCTGTTCCTGCAAGATGGGTACCGACGCAATGGCGGTAGTCGGGCCAGACACCCGGGTACACGGCATCAAGAACCTGCGGGTGGTGGATTCGTCCATCTTCCCGACCATACCCAACGGCAACCTGAACGCCCCCACCATCATGGTGGCCGAGCGGGCAGCCGACCTGATCCGGGGCAGGGAGCCCCTGCAACCTGAGGATGTGCCGGTCCAAATGGATGACCAGTGGCAGGCACACCAACGACCGGGGCAAGCAAAACGGGTGCTGATTTAGCGCCCGAAGCCCCGGCCCCGGGGGCGCAAGGCCTCCGGGGTTAGCAAACCATCAGGATTTCCCTATCAACGCGACGGCTGTGCTGGCCGTTTCCTGGGCGTCAGATAGGCAAGTCCTGGCCCGTAACGAGAAGAAAACGCGGGGGTTTGTGTCCGATTCGAATTAAGCAGCGCTTAAAAAGTAGAGGAGGAACACCCATGCTGTGCATTAAACTGAAAACAACCAACCGGAGGCTCTGCGCATGACACTCTGGTTATCCACAGGCCTGATCTTCACCTTCGCTGCCATTGCCCTGATTCTGTACAAATGGTGGGACGTACAGTGCATCGGTGTCACACCGGTTCGCACCCTGACGTTCATTGCCATTCTGTTCACCTCGGGCCTGGATGTGGGGCTGATCATGTTCCCGCTGACCGAGTTCGGCAGCTATGCCGATCTTTCTGCCAGCCCGGAATACGGGTTCGCCAACCCCCTGGCCATTGAGTTTGGCTTCTGGGCCTTTCTGATCTGGGGGTTCTACTTCCTGACGTGTTTTTACTTTGCCATCATCGAGCCGAGGGTGAAGTTTTTTGAAATCCCGGTGGTGAAAATCATCAATAACGTGGTGATCATCGGTACCTGCGCCTTCACGGCGTACCTGTTGCTGGTGAACCTGCCCTGGTATCTGCCCCAGTTGGGCGACGGTGAAACCGTGATGCCGGCGTTCTATGTGATCGTATTTGCGGCCATTGCTCTGGCGGTGTACTCCAGCTCCAAGATCAAATACGTGCGTATCCTGAGCATCGGCTCCAGCGTGTTGTTTATTGCCCTGATTGCCGGTATGTGGCTGCGGGCCTTTGCCCTGGGCAAGGGCTCACCGGCGGATTTCTTCGGTACCGCAGGCATGCTTGGGGAATACTTTACCAACATTCACCGATTTGCCCTGCCGATCAACGACTACCATGAGTTCTACCTGTTCTGGTGGTTCTCCTGGAGCATCATGATCGGCCAGTTCACCGCCCGTTTTGTCAGTGGCATCAAAACCTGGCAGTTGCTGATCGCCATGCTGGTGGTGCCGTCCATCGCCATCGGTGTGTGGTTCTCGGTGCTGTTCCACTACCACGCTGAGGGTCTGAAGATTGCGGCGATGACCAACCTGGCCATGATTTCGGTGGGGGTTCTGATGGTGGTGAACTCACTGGATTCGCTGATTCGTCTGTACACCGATAACCTGAACCTGACCGCCCGGCGCATGGGCCGAATGAACTACGTGATCGTGAATTTTGGCGTTATGGTGCTTCTGACCATGCTGTTCCAGCTGGATTTTCTGCGTATTCAATGGGTTGGAGCGTTGGTGATTGGCCTTTACTTCGCCTGTTTTGCCTACATTCTGGCGAAGAAGCGGGCCGAGGTGGCGGCCATCAAATCGTCACCAAAAGAAAATATTCTGGATTTCCGAAAGATTGAACTTGCGGGATAAGGCCCCATAGATAGGTTAAGCCTATCCCGGGTTTGGAAATAATCAATTTTCACCCAGTGGGCCAAAGCCGTATCTTGTGCACCGTTTTCAAGCCTAAACCCAAATGAACCAACAGGAGTTATTCTGAGATGGGTATCATTAACAGCGAAATCAAACCGTTCAACGCCACCGCATTCAAGCAGGGCGAGTTTGTTGAAATCTCTGAAGCAGACGTGAAAGGCAAGTGGGCCATTTTCTTCTTCTACCCGGCCGACTTCACCTTCGTTTGCCCGACCGAACTGGGCGATGTCGCTGACAAGTACGAAGAGCTGCAGAAGCTGGGCGTTGAAGTGTTCTCCGTGTCTACCGACACTCACTTCACCCACAAAGCGTGGCACGATACTTCCGACACCATCGGCAAGATCAACTACTACATGGTAGGCGACCAGACTGGCACCATCACCAACAACTTCGGTGTGATGCGTGAAGGCCAGGGCCTGGCAGACCGTGCTACTTTCCTGATCGATCCGGATGGCGTTATCCAGGCGATGGAAATCACTGCTGAAGGCATCGGCCGTGACGCAGACGATCTGCTGCGCAAGGTGAAGGCTGCTCAGTACGTTCGCAACCATCCTGGCGAAGTTTGCCCGGCCAAGTGGAAAGAAGGCGAAGAAACCCTGGCTCCGTCTCTGGACCTGGTTGGCAAGATCTAAGTTTCCCTGCACGGGTGAAACTTGCAAGAAGGCCCGCACAGCGGGCCTTTTTTGTATCTATCAATCGACTTTATGGAATCGTATAGGTCTGAGCTATCAGATGGGTTGGGTCAATCAATTTGAGAAGGCCCCGGCTTGCCCTTATCGTACCTGCAACTTCAGATAACGATTCATTTTTGAATTCAGACAGTTAGTTTCACGACATAAAGGGGAATACCAAACATGTTGGACGCCAATATCAAAGGACAGTTGAAGGCCTACATGGAAAAGCTGCAACAGCCGATCGAGCTGGTAGCAGCCTATGACGACAGCAAGAAATCCCAGGAGCTGAAGCAGCTGCTGGAAGAAATCGAGCCGATGTCCGAAAAGATCAGCCTGCGGACCGAAGACTCCGCCGATGTGCGTCGTCCGTCGTTTGCCATCAACCGTGTGGGCACTGACATTGGCGTTCGTTTCGCCGGTATTCCCATGGGCCACGAGTTTACCTCCCTGGTACTGGCGCTGTTGCAGGTGGGCGGCCACCCGTCCAAAGCTTCCCAGGAAGTGATTCAGCAAATCCAGGAACTGGACGGTGAGTTCGAGTTTGAAACCTATTTCTCCCTGTCCTGCCAGAACTGCCCGGACGTGGTGCAGGCTTTTAACCTGATGAGTGTGCTGAACCCGAACATCAAGCACACCTCCATCGACGGCGCCCTGTTCCAGGACGAAGTCGAGCAGCGTGAAGTGATGGCGGTGCCGAGCGTGTACCTGAATGGCCAGCCCTGGGGCCAGGGCCGGATGACGCTGGAAGAGGTTGTGGCCAAGCTGGACACCAACTCGGCGGAGAAAGAAGCCAAGAAGATCAACCAGAAAGACGCCTTTGAGGTGCTGGTGATCGGCGGTGGCCCGGCGGGTTCTGCAGCGGCCATCTACGCCGCCCGTAAGGGGATTTCAACCGGTATTGCGGCCGAGCGCTTTGGTGGCCAGGTAGCTGACACCATGGGTATCGAAAACCTGATCTCCGTGCCTTACACCGAAGGCCCGAAGCTGGTGGCGGCCATGGAACAGCACGTTAACGAATACGAAGTCGACATCATGAACATGCAGCGCGCCGAGAAGCTGATTCCGGCGGCGCAGACCGGTGGCCTGCATGAAGTGAAGCTGGCGAACGGCGGTTCCCTGAAAGCCCGTACGGTAATTCTGTCTACCGGTGCCCGCTGGCGCCAGATGGGCGTGCCGGGTGAGGAAGAGTACCGCAACAAGGGCGTGGCCTACTGCCCGCACTGCGATGGCCCGCTGTTCAAAGGCAAGCGCGTGGCGGTGATCGGTGGTGGTAACTCCGGCGTGGAAGCGGCAATCGACCTGGCCGGTATTGTTGGCCACGTAACCCTGATTGAGTTCGGTGAGCAAATGCGTGCCGACGAAGTGCTGCAGAAGAAACTGCGCAGCCTGAATAACGTGAAGATCATTACCTCCGGGCAGACCACCGAAGTGGTCGGCAAAGACGGTAAGGTCAGTGGCCTGAACTACACCGACCGCACCACCGGTGAAGCGCACCACGTTGAGCTGGAAGGTGTGTTTGTTCAGATCGGCCTTGTGCCGAACACCGAGTGGCTGAAAGGTGATATTGAGCTGAGCCAGCACGGTGAGATCATCGTAAATGATCGCAACGAGACCTCGATTCCGGGTGTGTTCGCCGCTGGCGATGCCACCACGGTGCCGTACAAGCAGATCGTGATTTCGATGGGTGAAGGTTCCAAAGCCGCCTTGAGTGCCTTCGATTTCCTGATTCGCAACTCCGCCGAGTAAGTTGTTCACACAAGCCTGAATTCAGGCTGACCCCTGTAGCCGGCGCCCACGGGAAGTGGGTGGCCGGTTTTTTTATGGGTTGCTGGTGACGTCTTGCTCCAGGCTACCGGTCACTTCCGCCGGCTGGCCATCGGTTTCAAACAGGTGCCCGTAGGCGGCACGCACCCCGTCAACGATAAAGTCAAAGGGCACGTCATCGAACACGCCGTGGTCGTTGATGTATTCCATATGGGCCTCGCCGTCTTCGGTGAACTCCTGGAACACCGAATCGTTCACGCCATCAAACTCCAGCGGCTCCACCTTCATTAGCGCGCAAAGCTGCTTGTTAAAGGCGGGTGTGGCCTTAACCCATTGGCCGTTCAGGTACAGCTCGATAAAGCCATGCATCCGGAAAATATCGGAGCGCAGCCACTCGATGAGCTTGGGGCTGGAGAGGTGATTGCGCACATCGGCCAGGCCCAGCCGGCTGGGAATGCCGATATAGCGTGCAGCGGCGCCGAGCAGCACCGCTTTGGGAATGCAGTAGCTCTCGCGGGATTCCAGCGCGTAGCTGGCAGACAGGGTGTTTGGGTCGGTCTGGAATACATAAGGGTTGTACTGGACGCTGTCGCGCACCGCCAGGTACAACGCCTTGACCTGCTCTACCGGTTCATTGGGCACGCCCTCAAGTTGCTGGTCAATCCAGGCTTTGACTTCCGGCTTGTCGTAATCGAAGAACTCGGTGGGCTTGAGGTAGTTTTTCATGGTGATCTTCCGGCATTGGCGCATGATTGACCGATGATCTCTCGGTTAGCAAGCTATGGGCAATGACTTTATCCGCCAATTCGGCTGACCTTCCGTACCGGTTGTGACCGAGTTGGTGTTCTCTGGGGCTCGTATGTTGGAATGTTCGTTATACTGAACGACCAGAAACGCCAATGGTTAGGGAATTACATGGCACTACGCGCAGTCCTGCTGATCAGTCTCATTGTTTGCTCTTTTATGCGGGTTGCCGATGCCGGCACACGGCCAAGTGTGGCGTTCCTGTCACCAGACGATTCGCGTTTCTGGCAAATGGTGGCGGGGTTTATGGAGCAGGTGGCGATTGATCTGGATGTTGACCTTGAGGTTCAGTTTGATACTGACAGGCACCGGTTCAGCTACTTGCGCATGGCTCAGCAAATCATCACCGCTGAGGAGAAGCCGGATTACCTGATCATCATGTGCAAAGAGCTGGTAACCACTCAGATACTGGAGCAGGCCCACGGGCAGGGTGTGAAAGTCTTCTCGTTCAATACCGATGTGCCCGAGGCAACAAGGGTTGCGGTGGGTATGCCCAGGGAGACGCTGGACAGCTGGATTGGCCATGTGGTGCCTGACAATGTAGAGGCCGGCCGAACCTTGGCCAAACTGTTGGAACGTCGAGCGGTGAAACGTGGTTTGGTTGAGGCCGGGGAGCCGGTGCCGATGGTGGCGTTGACCGGGACGCAGGATTCTTCGGCCGCCAGGGATCGTAATCAGGGGCTGCTGAACGCCACCAGTATCGGTAATGGCCAGCTCTTGCAGTTGGTGCTCGCTGAGTGGAGTGAGCAGCAGGCCAGCGAAAAAATGTCGGTGTTGTTCCGGCGCTACCCGCAAACCACCGCGATCTGGAATGCCAGTGATGGGATGGCGCTTGGCGCCATTGAAGCCGCCAGAAACGCTGGCCGGACGCCCGGTGAGGATGTGATTGTTGGCGGTGTGGACTGGGAGCCCGGGGCGTTAGAGGCCATTCGTCGGGGCGATCTGACGGTTAGTCTTGGTCGCCATTTTATGGGGGGAGGCCTCGCCCTGTTGCTGGTTCACGATTACCACCACGGTTACGACTTTGCCGAAAGCCGGCGATCTGCGGCCTTGCGCTACCAGTTTGAGGCGGCAACAGTCGACAATGTGCATCTGGTTGAGCGAATTCTTGCGCCGGAAAACTGGAAAGCCCTCGATTTCCGGCAATACAGTCGTGTGTTCAATACTCAACTCAGAAAACAGGACTTCAGCGCTGAACAATTAATGGATCAGTTTTCGTCTGGGCTTATCCAGCAGGGAAACAGTAACCAGCTGGTCAGCCAATAAGGTCCCGCCTCCTTTTTCTGGGCTACACGGAATTCCTATGCCGGAATTTATGACCTCTCTCAGTCTTACCGATAGTCTCGGCCAGTTGTTTGGTCTGGTGGCGCTGGCCTTCTGCATTGCCGGCTTCGCCAACAAGAACGACGACCGGCTGATGGTGCTACTGATCTCTGCCAACGTCGCCTTCGCCCTGATGTTTGCCTTTTTCGAGAGCTGGACGGCAGCCGCATTGACGGTTTTGGTGATTGTGCGCATCGCCCTGGCCAGGAGGTATCAGGGCAGCTGGACGATCATGCTGGCGATGCTGGGGGTTAATCTCCTGGTAGCCTGGGCAACCTGGAAGTCGGCCACCGATGTGTTTCCGCTGGCGGCGGCCACTTTGGGTACTGTCGGTATGTTCATGCTTCGGGGCATTCCGCTGCGTATTGTTCTGGGGCTGGCGGCGTTCTGCTGGATGCTGAATAACATTGTGATTGGTTCGGTTGGAGGCATCTTGGCCGAGGGCATGGTGCTGGTCACCAACATCATCACTATCATCCGGCTGTACCAGTTGCAGAAGAAGTACCCGGATTTCAGGCCCTGAGATTGAGCGCAGCCTGGCTCAGGCCAGTGCTTCCGGGGTCAGTTTGTTGCTCACAAGGTCCTGGCTGGTTACGCACAAGGCTCCGGCCATGGCCCCGGCCCGAAGGCACGTTTTCAGGTCTCCGCCATGCAGATAACGGTGTAGAAAGCCGCTGAAAAAGGCATCGCCGGCACCGTTGGTATCAATCACTTCAGACACCCTGATAGCCGCCTGCTCCAGCCATTTTCCGTCGCTGCTCAGAAGAGTGGCTCCGGCGGAACCGTGGGTGCAAACCACAAACGATTTACCACCTTGAATCAGCTGCTCCATGGTGCGCCGGTAGTCCGGGAGGTTGTCACTGGCCAGGAAGATGACGTCCGCGGCGTCAATGAACGGTTGATGGTATGAGTCCGAACCATCGTAGTCGTGAAGATCTGTCCAAACCGGCCGACCGTACCCGCGCAGCCAGTCCAGAGCGGGCTTGACGTAAGCAAGGATGTTGGCCACGACCAGGTCAGTTTCGGGCAACCGCTCCTGCACCGGCCGCCAGTCTACGGTTTCTGGCTTTGCTGGTGGCTGCACGAAAAGTGAGATGCGCTCGCCGGCGGCGGTCATCAGGTTGACGTGTTGTTCCGTTGGGGTGTCGGTGGTCTCCAACAGCAAGCGTATTCCGGGCTTTGCCAACTGCTGGCGGATCGTCTCTGCTTCTGCATCCCGGCCCAGCAACGTATGCAGGGTTACCCGATGCCCCAGGGCCGCCAGATTCAGGCTTTTGCCGGCGCCGGTGCTGCCCACACTTCGATATGCCCGTCGAGGCCAGATGGTCTGGGGTACTGGTGCGGGAAGTTGGTTCAGGTGGATGATGGTATCGAGCGACGTTCCGCCAAGGATCATTATGGATGATGGCATTTGGGGGCCCCGGTGGATGATTTCGACCCAGTTTAAGCGGCTGTTTCCCGGCCTACCTCATTCCGGCCCCTCAACCCTGAAGTTCAAGCTGGGGGAGGATGTCTGAACAACGACTGACTTAAACAACCATGATTCCGGACCTTGATGGCCAATTTCCGGGTGCACTGCGCTGGGCTATCGTGATCGCACTGACGTGACCAACAACAAACGGATTCGAATCCGAGGGAGCAGGTTATGGGTAAGCAGCACTACGACGTCCTGATCATTGGCGCTGGGGTTTCCGGCATTGGCATGGCCTGCCATCTGAAACGGGAATGTCCCGGCAAACGCTTCGCCATTCTGGAGCGCAGACAGTCTCTGGGTGGTACCTGGGACCTGTTCCGTTACCCCGGCATTCGCTCCGATTCCGACATGTTCACCTTTGGCTACAACTTCCGGCCCTGGACCGGTGGCAAGGTGCTGGCGGATGGTGCGTCTATCAAACAGTATGTGGCAGACACCGCCCGGGAAAACGATGTGGAAAGAAACATCCGTTACGGCGTGGCGGTGAAAACCGCCGATTGGTCCAGTGAAGAAAAGTGCTGGAATCTGACGGCGGTGAACGAAAAAACCGGCGAAGCGGAGACCTACACCGCCAGCTTCCTGGTGGGCTGCACCGGTTACTACAACTACGATCAGGGCTACAAGCCTGATTTCCCCGGCGAGCAGGACTTCAAGGGCCAGGTGGTGCACCCACAGCACTGGCCGGAGAACCTGGATTACTCCGGAAAGAAAGTGGTGGTGATTGGCAGTGGGGCGACGGCGATTACCCTGGTCCCCACCATGGCGGAAAAAGCCGCCCATGTGACCATGTTGCAGCGCTCGCCCACCTATCTGATGCCTTTGCCGTCGACCGATAAGGTTACCCTGGCGCTGCAGAAGGTACTGCCGGAGAAAGCCGCCTATCGGCTGACCCGTGCCCGGAATATCTCGATTTCGCGCCTGCTCTACGAGCGTTCCCGCAAGAGCCCGAAGGCCATGCGCCGGCTGTTCCTGTCGGTGATCAAACGCCAGTTGAAGGGCAAGGCGGATATGCGCCACTTTACCCCCGACTACAACCCTTGGGATCAGCGCCTGTGTGTGGTTAAAGACGGCGACCTGTTTGATGCCATCAAGGCGGGTACCGCCTCGATCAAAACCGACCATATTGAACGTTTCACCGACACCGGCATTCGCCTCAAATCCGGTGAAGAGCTCGAAGCAGATATCATCATTCCGGCCACCGGCCTGGATATTCAGATGCTGGGTGGTATCCAGCCCACGGTGGATGGCCAGGGCGTAGTCTTGAAGGAAAAGGTGATCTACAAGAACGTGATGGTGGAAGGCATGCCCAACGCCGCCATGATCTTCGGGTACACCAACATCTCCTGGACCCTCAAGGCCGATATTGCCAGCGAATACCTGTGCCGGCTGATCAACCATATGGATCGCAAGGGTTATCAGGTGGTGGTGCCGCGAGACACGGAAAACAGCCTGGGTAACGACACCATTCTGGGTTCGCTGGACGCCGGTTACATCAAGCGTGCCGAAGATCGCCTGCCGCGCCAGGGCACTCACGGGCCCTGGAAGGCGTCCCAGAATTATCTGAAGGATGTGAAAATTCTGCGCTTTGAGCCCATTGAAGACGGGTATCTGGAGTTTGATGGCCGGCGCAGCCAGCAGGCCAGCCCGGAGAAGTCGGGCTTCCTGAAGCCGCTGCGCTCGGCGTTGTTCGGGGCCTGAGCGGACAGCCATTGGCGCAGGGTATCCCCATAATTGCGGATAGCGCTGTGTAGATAGGTTCCTTAACATGGCGGGTCACCATGCTACTCGACTGACCTGCCGGGAACCTTGCTGTGTCCACACTCCGATCCGTACTGGCCTATGTGGCCCTGATTGCTGCAGTACTGGCGACCCTGCCGGGCATGGCATTTCTGGGCGCGGTGGCCGTAAGCATGGCGGTCAGTCTTGGCTGGCGGGATATGCGCCGGGTACCCCGAGGGGTCTTCGCCGTGGCGGTACTGGCGATGGCCTTTGCGTTTGGCCGTGACCCCGGATTGGTGGAAGGGGCGGCCGGGAACATGACCCGTTTGGCCGGGCTGATTCTGTCGGTGATGTTGCTGTCTTCGGTATTGGCCGGTTCCCGGGATCTTCAGCGAATCTCCAGCAGTCTGTTCAGTGGCAAGCCGGGTACCCGGTATGCGAGCCTGGCGTTCGGCACGGCGCTGGTGTCGGTACCACTCAACTTCGGCTCCGTGGCGGTGGTTGGCAGCCTGATCTCCGAGCGAATACGCCGTTCCGGCGATTCGGCGGCCACCCGCAACAGCACCCGGGCGGTGCTCCGAGGCTTTGGTGTATCACCAATCTGGTCTCCGTTATCCATCTCCGTAGCGCTGACATTGACGCTTCTGCCCACCCTTGGCGGTGCTCAGCTCATTGGTCTTTCACTGCCGTTCGCCATGCTGGTGCTTCTGGCGGGTTTTCTCTGGCGCGAGCCGGAGCCGCAGCTTGAAACGGGTGCAGCCGCAGACACCGCCGGGGCTGCAGCCTGGTTGCGGTTTGGCGGGATTATCCTGGGCATCTGTATCGGGGTATTCCTGTTCAGCCATGTTTATGAATTCAGTTACGCTCGTTCGGTTACCCTGAGCTGCCTGGCGGCGGTCATCATCGGCTGGGGGCTATCCTTCGCTGGCGGCCACACGCCCCGCCCACCCACGATGGCCAATGTCAGTAATGAACTGGCCATTGTCGGTGGTTCCGCTTTTATTGGTTCGGTGATCAGTGCGGTGGTGCTTGGGCAGGTGAACGGCGATATGGGCTTGCCGGGCTGGGCGTGGCCGGTACTGGCGGCACTGGTGCCCTGGAGTTTCTTTATGGCCGGACTGGCCGGTGCCAACCCGATCCTCACAGGTACCTTGATTGGCGGTATCCTGGGGCCAGCGTGGCCACCTGGCGCCGTGCTGGGGTTGGGCTTTGCCATGGTCACCGGCTGGGGTATCACGGCGTTCGGCACCCCGTTTGCGGCCAATGCCCTGATCATGGAGCGGCTGACAGGTTATCGCGCCCGGGATGCGTCCTTGCGGTGGAGCCTGGCGTTGTCGTTAATCGCGTTGTCCGCCGCCAGTGCTATTGCCGCTGGCCTGACGGTCTGGCTGGCCTGATCCGTTTTCGCAATCCGTGGCTTTATTCTGCGTATCCGACCGCTTCGTCATATGCCACCAGGAATTGCGGATCGAAACGCTCCAGAGATCGAGCCAGGCTGGCACGGGACAGTTCACCCATGTGGCTGTCCACCAGGTTGCCTTCAGCGTTATAGAACAGGGTGGTCGGCAGGCCGTGGCTGCCGGTCACCCGGCCGAACTGGCCCTGCCGGTCGCTCAGCACATGGTGTAAATCCAGGTTCTGTTCAGACAGGAATCGCTGGATGGTTTCCGGGTGCTCGCCCTGGTTGGCGAAAACGAAATTGATGCCGGGGTAGCGCTTCTGGGCTTCCTCCAGCACCGGCATTTCCCGGATACAGGGCGGGCACCAGGTGGCCCAGAGGTTCACGACCGTGGGCTGGCCATTGGCGATGGCGCTCAAATCGACCGGTTGCTCGTTGAGATCGGTCAGGGCCACTTCGGGCAGGCCTTTGAGTTGCTGATTGATCAGCTGAATGGCGCCGCCAGTCAGGCCCCAGGTCAGCAGGCCGGCCGCCATGGCCGTGCCCAGCGCCCGGCGGCTGCTGGCCCGGCGCCACATCAGGAAGCCGGCAAACACGAGGGCGGCGACCAGGCCTGTGACCATATCAAAGCCACCGTCCCGGATATCAATCATGCCCAGCCAGTCGCCCTGGTAGTGCTCGTAATAGCGAATCACGAACCCGATGCGGGCACTGAGCATAGCGACCACGAAGATATCCGCCAATGTGCCGGCGATGGGTGTTCCATGTTTGCGGCCGGTGATGCCCCCGACGATCAGAGCAACTATGAAAGCCAGGACCAGAAGCAGATGCCCGACAGAAAAACTGACAGGGCCAACGCCAACACTGAGCATGGTATCTCCGGGTTATGAAAGGATGTTTGGAACAGGTACGGCGTCTAGTGACCGGCAGGGCGGGTCAGAGTTCCATTTATTCGACTGGAAATGAAAGCCTGCTAATCAAAACCACCTATAGCTATTTCTCCAGCCCTCTGTTACCGTGCCTGCATCCTGCCTCTAGGGATTCCGCAGTTTCTGGCCCAAAGCCGCTTTGCGAACCATCCATACGACCTGTCAGAGGACGTCACCCCGAATTCGGCGCGTGACCGTAGTCGTCTTTTATTCCATGAATGTTCATGGCATCTGCCCGCATTCGCCGCATCCGGTGTTCGTGGAGGCAGAATCAATCAAGAGTATATTTTATATGAGTTTTTCTTCCCTCGGTTTGTCCGAGCAGCTGGTCCGTGCCACTTCCGATCAGGGTTATGACACCCCTTCTCCCATTCAGCTTCAGGCGATTCCTGCCGTGTTGTCTGGTAGAGACGTGATGGCTGCGGCCCAGACGGGTACCGGCAAAACTGCCGGCTTTACCCTGCCTCTTTTGCAGCGCCTGGCTGATAACCCGCGCAATGGCAAAGGCCCCCGTGCGTTGATTCTGACGCCCACCCGGGAGCTGGCAGCACAGGTGCACGACAGTGTGAACCTTTACAGCAGATACGTTCCAACCAAGGCCGCTGTGGTGTTTGGTGGTGTGAAAATCAATCCGCAGATGATGAAGCTGCGCAAAGGCGTTGATGTACTGGTGGCGACACCGGGCCGCCTGATGGATCTTTATCAGCAGAACGCCGTGCGCTTCAACGAAGTGGAAATCCTGGTGCTGGACGAAGCCGACCGCATGCTCGACATGGGCTTTATCCGCGACATCCGCAAGATTCTTGCCCTGTTGCCGGCCAAGCGCCAGAACCTGTTGTTCTCCGCCACCTTCTCCAACGAGATTCGTGGTCTGGCTGAGGGCTTGCTGGATAACCCGGTGCAGGTAGAAGTGGCTGCCCGTAACACCTCGGCTGAAAGCATTGTTCAGTCGGTTTATCCGGTCGACCAGAGCCAGAAGACCGCCCTGCTGAGCAAGCTGGTGCGTGACAATGGCTGGGAGCAGGTACTGGTATTCACCCGTACCAAGCACGGCGCCAACCGCCTGACCCAGAAGCTGGAAAAAGACGGCATTACCGCCGCTGCCATCCACGGCAACAAGTCACAGGGTGCCCGCACCCGTGCGCTGGCGGATTTCAAGGCCGGCGAAGTGCGTGTGCTGGTTGCTACCGATATCGCCGCCCGTGGCCTGGATATCAAGCAGCTGCCCCAGGTGGTGAACTTCGAACTGCCGAATGTGCCGGAAGACTACGTGCACCGCATCGGCCGTACTGGCCGCGCCGGCGAAAGTGGCCATGCGTTGTCTCTGGTGAGCGCCGATGAAGGCAAGATGCTGGCAGGCATTGAGCGGTTGATCAAAAAGCAGCTGCCGCGCAAGGAAATCGAAGGCTTTGAACCGAAGAACAACCTGCCGCTGAAGCCCAAAGCAAAGGCCGACCCGAGCAAGGCTCGTAATCGTCGCCCTCAGGGTGGCGCAGGCAAGAGCTTTGGCCCGAAACCGGCCGGTCGCAGCGGCGGTCGTGGCCGTGGTGGTCAGGGCGACGGCCAAGGCCGTGGCCAGGGGCAGGGCAGAAGTGGCCGCCCGGCTCAGCGCCAGAGCGCCTGATCACCCCGGTTCTCCAGACATAAAAAAGCGGGGCTGCAAAACAGCCCCGCACAGGAGAACGCACCAGCTGGCAGCCCACAGACCAGAAGGCTGCCAGGGGTACGTGGGATCAGAACTTGTAGGTGAAACCGACCATGTAGACCATGGGGTCGATTTCAACTTCGAACTTGTCGGTCTGTGCGGCGAAGTCACCGTTCGCATCGTAAACCTTCACACGGGCATCGGTATTGATGTCTGCCCACCAGATTGCCGCGTTAAGACCAAAATTCTCACTCAGCATGTAGTCCATACCCACTTCCACGGCCACGCCAACACTGTCGTCCAGGTCCAGTGACGTGCGGGCTCCGGGGATGCCGTATTCTGCAGCAACCACGCTATCCAGAGTTCCGGTGGTCTTCTCTTCAAAGAAAGTGGTGTAGTTGACGCCCACGCCCACGAACGGCTGGAAGGCTGAAGAGCTTGCCATCGGGAAGTACTGCAGTGTCAGAGTTGGCGGCAGGTGCTTGGTTTCGCCCAGCTTGATGTCACTCGGAATATCGCCGCCACCGTTGATGTTGTGCTTGAATGGGGTTGCACCCAGCAGGCCGACACCGAGGTTGTTGGTGAACATATAGGTGGCACGCAGGCCCAGCTGTGTATTGGAATCGACGGTGACTTTTGAATCCGCACCGGAAAGCAGCGGCGCGCCACCCACAGTGATAGAGTCACTGGAATCATCCGGCGCCACATGCACAACACCCGCACGCAGAATGAAATCACCTGCTTCGAAAGCCTGAACCGCCGGTGCAGTTGCCATCACAGCCGCTGCCAGAACACCCAATTTGAAACCACGAGACATAGCCATCTCCTTATCCATTAAAAGTCGATGGGCTCAATGTAATGGAGCGGGGCCGGGGAAACTTGATTTAGCGCAAGAAATGGCGGGCAGCGGATTTGGATTGGTGTGGCTCTTGATTCAGCTCAAAAAAACCGAGGTGTTTCCGGAGAATGCGGTTTGCCCTTATGGTCAGGCCGTTTTGCTGTCGCTTTCAGCATTGTCGGGAACAAACACATCACGGATTGACAGTGGTTGGCCTTCGGCATTTCGCACGGTAACCGGTTGCACCGGCTTACCGGTATCGCGATCGCGCAGGTCCAGCGGCTGCCCGTCAGGCGCCGGGTTCCATTTGTCGCCCCACTGGCGCAGGGCCACCACCACCGGGAACAGATCCCGGCCTTTATCGGTCAGGCGGTACTCAAAGCGGGAGCCGTGCTCGCCCACGTCTACTTTGCGAAGCACTTCGTTATCAACCAGGCGTGCCAGGCGGTCGCACAGAATGTTCTTGGCAATGCCCAACTGCTGCTGAAAATCCACAAACCGACGGGTACCGTACATGGCGTGCAGCACAATCAGCAGGGACCACCAGTCCCCGACTTCATTCAGGGCGCGGGCGACGGAGCAATTGGAGTCATCAAAACGTTTTCTGGCCATGTAAGGGAGTGTACCGAATAGGGTTGCATTTTGAAACCGAATTTAATAGGGTTGCTTAACGAAACCAAATTAATGAGGTTGCACATCACATGAGTATGAATCTTGGTCCTATGTTTGAGCCGTTTGAACTTCACAACCTCAAGCTGCGTAACCGCGTAGCCATGGCTCCGATGACCCGTAACTTCTCGCCCAAGGGCGTACCCGGCCAGAACGTGGTGGACTACTACCGCCGCCGCGCCGAAGCCGGTGTTGGCCTGATCATCACCGAGGGCACCATCGTGAACCACGCGGCGGCCAACGGCTACCCGAACGTACCGGCTTTCTACGGTGACGAAGCCCTGGCCGGTTGGAAGAAAGTGGTTGATGCCGTGCACGAAGCCGGCGGCGCCATTTTCCCGCAGCTTTGGCACGTGGGTGCCGTGCGTAAAGAAGGCACCGAGCCGGACCCGTCCGTTCCCGGTTACAGCCCGTCTGGCCTGTTCGCCCCGGGCAAGCCCAACGGCAAGGCCATGACCAAGGAAGACATCCAGGACGTGATCAAAGCCTTCGGCGACGCCGCCCAGGACGCCAAGGCGCTGGGTTTTGACGGCGTGGAAATCCACGGCGCCCACGGCTACCTGCTGGACCAGTTCCTGTGGGAAGGCTCCAACCAGCGTGACGATGAATACGGCGGCAGCCTGGAAAACCGTCTGCGCTTTGTGGTGGAAATCGTGGAAGAAGTGCGCCACCGCGTGGGCCCGGATTACCCGATCATGCTGCGGTTCTCACAGTGGAAGCAGCAGGCGTATGAAGCAAAACTGGTGAACAGCCCGGAAGAGCTCGAACGCTTCCTGAAGCCGCTGGTTGAGGCCGGCGTCGACATTTTCCACGCCTCCACCCGCCGCTTCTGGGAGCCGGAATTCGAAGGCTCGAACCTGAACCTGGCCGGCTGGACCCAGAAACTTTCCGGCAAGCCGACCATGTCTGTTGGCAGCGTGGGCCTGACCGAAGACTTCATCAGCGGCACCTTCGCCAGCAAGCAAGAAGCCGTGGAGCAGTCCGGTATTGATGAGCTGGTTGAGCGCATGACCAACGGCGAATTCGAGCTGATTGCGGTAGGTCGTGCTTTGCTGCAAGACCCGGAGTGGCTGGTGAAAGTGAAAGAAGGCCGGCTGAGTGAAGTGGAAGCCTTCGCCAAGAAATCCCTGGCCAAGCTTTACTGATCGATCTATCCCTTCGATCCTGCTTGCCGCGGCGCCTGTTCAGGCCTCGCGGCTTTTCTGTGGGTGAAAGTTATCCGGTTGTTAATCGCACAGTTTTACAGAACCGCTATGCTGTGTTCAGTAATGACTCAACCATCGAAAAAGGAGTTGGATATGGCAGTGGCTCGACATCTGAAACTGGCTGGCATGGCCTTGCTGTTGGCGACCCTGGTGGGCTGCGCGACGGTGGGCCGAGATTTTGCGACCCATAACGTGGACCAGATCCGCATTGGTGAAACCACCCGGGCGGACATTCAGGACATGTTCGGGGAACCCTGGCGTACCGGGGTGGAAGATGGCAAGCGCACCTGGACCTACGGCAAGTATCGCTGGTCTGCCTTTGGGGATGCGGAAACGACGGACCTGGTGGTGCGGTTTAATAGCGATGGCACGGTGTCATCCTACGTGTTTAACACCACCGAGTAAGGCTGTTCAGTGCCGGGGTGGGCTTCAGGTTCGCCCCGGTGTCGTTTTCAGCGTCAGGACATCCACAACGTCCAGCTCTTCAATCAGTGCCCCCCGGAACTGCCGGTTGATAAACCGTTCGGTCTCCTGCTGAATGTTTTCCCGCTGCTCGGGCTTCTCGATGTAATCCATGGCCCGGAACAGGATGTAGCGGATGGTCATGTGGGAAATCTCATGCACCACATTGGCCCCCACGCCCGGCACCAACCCCCGCTCCAGAATATCCTCCGCCATCTCTCGGGCACTGGCATCCAACTGCGCCTCCAGCGCTCTGCGCAACACCGGCGAGGGCCCGTGCAGCTCGCGGACGGCGACGGTGGTGGCGGCGGGGTTAGCGAGGAAGTAGTGATACACAAAGGTGACGGTGTCGTGTGACGCCTGCTCGGATGAATCCGCCATCTGCCGCAGTTGTCGCACGCCGGTTTTCATGTCCTCTGCGATATACCCCAGTACCTGCAGCCCGAACTCGTCCAGACTCTTGAAGTGCCGGTAAAAGGTATTCGGATTCAACCCCGCCTCGCGGGCCAGCTCCCGCAGCCCCAACGACGTCAGGCTCCGTGTTTCGGTAATCAACCGCAATGCGGCCTGCACCAGTTTCAGTTTTCCGCCGGCCAGTGTTTGCATTTGTTCCTCGTTCTTTGGGAGTTAGGCTGGTTCGGTGCCCGCTTCCGTTTCTGGAGTTAGTCCACTCTGGTGGAGCTTTCGAAAACCGCTGTAAATACGTCCCTGTACGCTTGCTTTCCGCCATCCATGGCTCCAAGCATTTTCGAAAGCTCCACCAGAGCGGACTCTCGAACATTGGCATATGGATTCCTTCCCAAAAGTTCAATTTGAGAGACGGCTATCACAATAGTTTAACGGTTGGTTTGGGGGTGGGCTTCCAAAACTGTGCGGAGCCATGGATGGCGGAGCCCAAGCGTCACATGGATGTGCCGAAGGAGCGTGTTTTGGAAAGCCATCCCCAAATCAACCAAACACCATAAGCCGAAGGCCAGCCGATCCCACCTACCTAAGCAAGCGGCGAACCGAGCACCCAACTAAAGGCCACACAGGCCAACAACCTGTCACCAAGGGCCAAACACCCGAACCAGAGTATACAAGTGTCTACCCATGGCGGTATACATGTGTCTACCGGTCAATGATGACCATCTAGACAACAACAGGCAAGGCCAAACAGGCCACACAGGAGTGCAGCAATGACACAAACCGCACAGATCGCCATCATCGGCACCGGCTTCTCCGGCCTCGGCATGGCCATCAAACTCAAAGAAGCCGGCTTCAACAACTTCGTCATCCTCGAACAGAGCGACGACATCGGCGGCACCTGGCACGAAAACCACTACCCCGGTTGCGCATGTGACGTGCAATCTGCGCTGTACTCCTTCTCATTCGAACAGAACCCCAACTGGACACGCATGTTCGCGCCCCAGCCGGAAATCAAAGCCTACCTGCGACACTGCGCGGAGAAGTACGGCCTGATTGAACACATCCAGCTCAACACCCACGTGGCCGGTGCCCGTTGGAATGAAAGAACCGGCGCCTGGACCATCGAAACCTGCGACAGTCCCAAACTTTGGGCCTACATGGAAGCCAACAACCTGAAGCCCGGAGATGTCCTGGATCGCAGCGACAAAACCCTGCCCAGGTTCCGCAAGCTGCACGCCGAGGTTCTGGTGTCCGGCATGGGCGGCCTGAGCACGCCCGCCTATCCGGATATCAAGGGCATGGATACCTTCACCGGTACCAGCTTCCACTCCCAGAACTGGGACCACGATTACGACTTCCGCGGTAAGCGAGTGGCGGTGATCGGCACCGGTGCCTCGGCCATCCAGTTTGTGCCGGAGATCGCCAAGGATGCGGCCCACCTGGACCTCTACCAGCGCACACCACCGTGGATCATGCCCAAGCCGGACCGTGAAATCCGCCCGCTGGAGCGAATGATGTTCAAAAAGGTGCCGCAAACCCTGAATGCGTTTCGCCAGAGTATCTACTGGATGCTGGAAGCCCGGGTGCTGGGCTTTGTTGGCAACCCGCGCATCCTGAAAATCGGTGAGCTGCAGGCGCGTCGTCATATTCGCAGTCAGATCAAGGACAAGGAACTGCGTAAAAAAGTGACGCCGGATTTCCACTTCGGCTGCAAGCGGGTGCTGATCTCCAACAACTACTATCCGGCGCTGGATCAAGATCATGTGGACGTGCTCACCGATGGCATCCGTGAGGTGAAGGGCAATACCATCGTGGATACCAACGGCACCGAGCGCCAGGTGGACTGCATCGTATACGGCACCGGCTTCAAGGCCCAGGAACCTATTCCCCGGGGCATGATCTACGGCCGCGGCGGCCAGGACCTGCTCGATGCCTGGCGCGAAGGCGCGGAAGCCTACAAGGGCACCACCGTGGCCGGCTTCCCCAACTTCTTCATGCTGATGGGCCCGAACACCGGCCTTGGGCACAGCTCCATGGTGTACATGATCGAATCCCAGGTGCAGTACGTGCTGGATGCCCTGAAGAAAATGCAGCACCGGGGCTGGAAGACGGTGGAAGTGAAGGAAGATGCCTTCAGCCAATACAACGCCTCGATTCACGCCAAACTCGGCGATTCCGTGTGGCAGACCGGCTGCAAGAGCTGGTACGTGAACGAGAACGGCAAGAACACCACCCTGTGGCCGGGCTTCACCTGGCAGTTCCGGCAGCAGACCAAGCGTTTTGATGCCGAGCAGTATGTGTGTGAAGCTACGGAGGTGATGGAGCAGGGTGGCGAGCCGGCGTTGGTTGGCTAGGGTCGGAGAAATGGCAGAGTCCGAGCCTGGGTGGGCCGGGCTCTGCGGCTTTTTCTGGTTTGATCTTGGATAGGCGCCAGCTTTCCGGTACATTTGTCCACACTACAGGCATGGATTGTGCCGATTAATACTTTGTGGAAACACGGACGTGACCAGAATAGCAGACCCGCACTCGCTTGCGCTTCACGAAGCGTTGATGATCGAGGGTGGCTGGGACCAATACTCCGATAGGGAATTGGCCAGCTACCTTTCGAGCTCCAGTTTTACCCCTGCCCGATTACGAGACCAGCTTGCCAGTGGCGAACTGGTGTTGCTGAAAGAGATCCCGGCGGTTCCCGTTTTCAGTCTGGTATCCGGGCGCATTGTTCCCACTGAAAGCACCTCTGCAGCCATTGCAGAGAATGCCGTCACGGCCTTCGAAAAACGCTTCGGTGACCGGCAAGCGTTTCCTTCCAGAGGCACCGCCTACGCTCATTCCGATAGCCTGCCACCACCGCCCAAGCTCGACTACACGCCGGAACCCCCGGTGATTGAGCCACCACCTGAGCCTCTACCCCCGCCGGTGGTGATCTCGGAAAACTTTGGGCTTCCGCCCCTGGGGCCCAAGGTATTCGCCAAGTCTTGCACCCGGCCCTCCGGGGATACCGACAGTAATGAGGGCGAGGAAAAGGCCAGCAATTTCGGCACCCTTGCGATGCTTGCCCCCGCCACGGTCACCAGCCCTGGGGCAAACGGCTTGCGGCCGCTGGGCCTGATCTCTGGTTCGGCAATGAGACTGGCAAAAGGCTGGGCCATGGCCGCGCGCATTGGTGCCGGAGTACTCAGCACCGCCGGCAGTGCAGTGCTGTTGGCACTCTGGCCATCCAAATTGGGCGACAGCACCCTGTACACCGAGGAAGAACTGCTTGAGATGGCTGAGGCGGCCATTCGGGTGCGTTTTCATCTGCACGTGGATGCCACCGGAAACCTCCGGGTGGCCGGCTATCACGTCAACGACAGCACCGGATACAAAGACCGGGTTCCGGTTGCTCACGCAGAGCTCAAGGGCGAGAATTTTGAAGTGGTGGTTGATGACGACTTCACCCTCGTGTGGTACCCGGATGACAGCGGCCACCGCCCGGTAGTGAGCACCGAATACCCGGCGGATTCCGGTATTGATCCCTACAGCATTCTGGTGACACCCATCCAGGAGGATGGCCAGGAACATTCGCCACCCGGCTACCAGCAGCCCTTTGAGGATCAGGTTGAGCTGATCGTGAGCTTTCCGGCGGACAGCGGGATTGAGCCGTTGTATTTGGTTTTCCGGAAGACTGCTCGCGATGAACGAGGGGTGGTCACTGGAGGCGGAGAAGAAATTACCGGAATCTGGTTAGAGAATGCCTCAAGAGATCTTGGAGCGCCGATACCTGC
>NZ_PXNO01000003.1 GCF_003007715.1 Marinobacter shengliensis
AACCTTGCGGAGCCATGGATGGCGGAGCAGAGCGTACAGGGACGTATTCACAGCGTGTTTCGGGAAGCGCCCCCGGAACCGCGACTTGCACCACTGCAAAAATTACTCGGCAGCAGCGACGTGGTCACCGTAAGCTGCAGCATCCATAAGGCCGTCCAGCTCACCAAGGTCCGCCAGCTTCACCTTGAACATCCAGCCATCGCCATAAGGATCTTCGTTCACAATCTCCGGCTCGTCCTCGAGCTTCTCATTAATCTCGATAACCTCGCCAGTCACCGGACTGAACACATCCGAAGCAGACTTAACCGACTCAGCCACACCAGCCTCCTCGCCACCATTCACCGTAGCGCCAACCTCCGGAACACCAATGTAAACCACATCACCCAACTGCTCCTGGGCAAAATCGGTAATCCCCACGGTGGCTGTGCCATCGGCATCCACCCGAACCCACTGATGAGTTTCGATGTATTTCAGATCTGCAGGAATATCGCTCATGATTTTGTGTGTCCTGTTGAAATTTTTCGCGCAGTTTAACCGAAGATCCTAGCCCCAGCGAACCTCACGCGCCAACTTCACAAACTCGGAAAGATAATCCACCGACTCATCCCGCTCCCGGAAGCCCAGAAAAATCTGTTTGGGCATACCCTCTTTACCCAGCTTCAGCGCAGTAATTGGCAGGTTTCTGGCGTACTCATCCACCAGCCAGCGCGGCAACGCACTCACTCCCCGGCCCGCAGCCACCATCTGCAACATGATATCAGTGGTTTCGATGGTCTTGTGCCGGGCGGGCGTGCAGTGGGCCGGCAGGAAAAACCGGGTAAAAATATCCAGCCGCTCCACCGCCACCGGGTAGGTAATCAGGGTTTCTTTCTCCAATTGGTGGGGCTCTACCCACGCCTTGTCCGCCAGCGAGTGACCTTCAGGCACCACCAACACCTGCTCGTAGTCGAACACCGACTCAAAACATACTCCCGGCTTGTGCAGCGGATCTGGCGTTACCAGAAGATCGATGTCATGGCCGAAAAGCGCCCCCATACCACCGAACTGGAACTCTTGCTTTACATCCACATCCACATCCGGCCAATACTGCAAGTAAGGACCCACTACCTTCAGAAGCCATTGATAGCAAGGATGGCACTCCATTCCCACACGCAGGCTCCCGCGTTGGCCCCTGGCAATCTGTCGAACCTGCATTTCCGCATGTTCAAACTGGGGCAACAGGCGGTTCGCCAATCCCAACAGCTGACTGCCCGCCTGGGTAAACCGCAATTGGCGCCCTTCCCTCAGCCAGACCGGCGTGTCCAGCTGCTGCTCCAACTTGCGAACCGCATGGGACAGCGCGGATTGAGTCAGGTGCAACTGTTCCGCTGCCGCCGTCAACGAGCCATGGCGCTCCACCGCTCGCAATATCTCCAGGTGATGTCGTTCAATCATGGCCAAACCGTGAATTATTCTCATGAATAGGTGAAATAATACCATTTTTATTCATGCCATCACCCACCTAATCTTGAAGGCCTTTAACAAACCACGGAATTCAAGGATTCAATCATGGCAATCACTCACAACCTGGGCTTCCCCCGCATTGGCGGCCAGAGGGAGCTGAAATTCGCACTGGAAGCCTACTGGGCTGGCCGGCAGACCGAGCAAGAATTAGCCATCACGGCCGCCGACCTGCGCCGGCGCCACTGGCAGCAGCAAGCCGGGCTGGACTATGTACCGGTAGGTGAGTTCTCACTTTACGACCAGGTATTGGATATGTCCGTCACCCTCGGCAACCTGCCAGCACGGGCCAAAGACAACGAAGGCTCGGAACTGGACGCCTACTTCCGTGCCGCCCGGGGCCGGGGTGCCAACGACAGCCCCTGCTGCGCCACCGTCGCTGGCGAAATGACCAAATGGTTCGATACCAACTACCACTACATCGTGCCGGAGCTTCATGCCAACACCCAGTTCGAGCTGAATCCCGAACGCCTTCTGGCCCAATTGGCTGAAGCACAGAAACAGGGCGTTAATGCCAAGCCCGTGATCATCGGGCCCGTTACTTACCTGTGGTTAGGCAAAACCTCGGATGGCAGTCATCGCCTGGATTTGCTGGAGCGCCTGCTGCCAGTCTACTCGCAGCTACTGGAAGCCCTGGCCGATGCCGGTGCCGAATGGGTGCAGATTGATGAACCGGCCCTGGTGACCGATTTGGACGCCAACTGGCGCTATGCGTTCAACCTGGCCTATCACCAGTTAAAGGCCAATCGCCCGAAGCTGCTGCTGGCTACCTATTTCGGAGAGCTCCGGGATAACCTGCAACTGGCTTGCGAATTGCCGGTGGCCGGGCTGCACATCGATGCTGTGAGCGCCCCTGCTGAAGTCAGCCGCGTGGCAGATTGGCTGCCCAGCCACAAGGTGCTTTCCCTTGGTGTCATCAACGGCCGTAACATCTGGAAATCCGACCTGAACAGCATCCTAGAATGGCTGGAGCCGCTGAGTGAGAAATTGGCCGACCGCCTGTGGCTGGCGCCGTCCTGCTCGCTGCTGCATGTGCCGGTAGACCTGGATCGTGAGCAGGAGCTGGATACTGAAATCCGCAGCTGGCTGGCCTTTGCTGTGCAGAAACTTGATGAGCTGAGCACGCTGGCGAAGTCCCTGAACGAAGGCCACGCCAGTGTTCGCGCAGAGCTGGCCGCAAACCAGCGGGCCATTGACAGCCGCCGGAAATCCGACCGTGTTATCAACCCGGAGGTTCGCCGTGCCATCACCGCAGTGACGCAGGAACTGGGCAACCGCCAAAGCCCCTATCCCCAGCGAATTGCCAGGCAGCGTCAGATCCTGAACCTCCCGGCGTTCCCGACCACCACCATCGGTTCTTTCCCGCAAACGCCGGAGATCCGCCAGGCAAGGTTGCAATTCCGTAAAGGCGAACTGACCGGGCAAGCCTATACCGAGCAGATGCAGGCAGAAATCGCCCGATGCATCGAAGAGCAGGAAAAGCTGGGACTGGATGTGCTGGTTCATGGTGAGCCAGAGCGCAACGACATGGTGGAATACTTCGGTGAGCAGCTGGAAGGCTATGCCTTTACCCGCTTCGGCTGGGTGCAATCCTACGGCTCCCGCTGTGTAAAACCACCCATCCTGTTTGGAGACATCCGCCGGCCAGCAGCGATGACGGTGGACTGGATTCGTTTTGCCCAATCCCTCACCGACAAGCCGGTAAAAGGCATGCTGACCGGCCCGGTGACGATTCTGAACTGGTCCTTCGTGCGGGACGATCAGCCAAGGAAAGACTCCTGCCTGCAACTGGCCCTGGCCATTCGTGAAGAGGTACGGGACCTGGAAAAGGCTGGCGTGAACATCATCCAGATCGACGAAGCCGCGTTGCGGGAAGGCTTGCCCCTGCGCCAGTCAGACTGGGCAACGTACCTGGACTGGGCGATTAACAGCTTCCGCATCGCCGCCAATGGCGTGGATGACAGCACCCAGATTCACACCCACATGTGTTATTCGGAGTTCAACGACATCATCGAGGCCATCGCCCACATGGATGCCGACGTGATCACCATCGAGACCTCACGGTCGGACATGGAGTTGCTGGATGCTTTCCGGAACTTTGAATACCCGAATGACATTGGCCCAGGCGTGTACGATATTCACTCCCCCAACATTCCGGACAAGCAACACATCATCAATCTGATGACCCTGGCGGCAGAACGCATCCCGGCAGAACGATTGTGGATCAACCCGGACTGCGGTTTGAAAACCCGTAAATGGGAGGAAGTGACGCCAGCGCTGGAGACGATGGTGGCAGCGGCCCAGGCGTTGCGGGCCTGACACTCGGACAGGTGCTGTCCCTATATATTCACAAGCCGGCGAACAGGCCGGCCATTGGGAATATATAGGGACATATTGATCGGCTAGTAACCGGTGCTCTTCTCGTCCAGATCAAACTCGAACTCATTCGCCCGGCATACTTCCGTGGAGTACTGCCCGGAAGGCTCAAGCTCAAACCAACGGTATCCAGGCGCCAGCGGCTCTACGGCAAATTTACTGGAGCCAGTGGCGAACTGGATGCAAGTGGAAGGCGTGGCAAGCAGCTGCACGCTATTGCGCTGCTGTTGGAGATCCTGGTGAATATGTCCCCAGAGCACGACTTTCACTTGGGGGTGCCTGTCGATCACCTGCCAGAAAGCATCGCGGTTCTTCAGGCCGATTTTTTCCATCCAGTCGGAGCCAATGTCCACCGGGTGATGGTGCAGGCACACCATGGTGGGTAACTCCGGGTGCTGCGACAGCGACTCGTCCAGGAAAGCAAGCTCCGGCGGCGAAAGCTCACCGAACACCTTGCCGTGCACGGAAGAGTCCAACATCACAAAATGCCAGCCTCCCTGCACGACCCGTTTTTGCTCCGCCTGAAACTCCGCTGCTATGGACGACAACAAGTCGGAATCGTCATGATTGCCGGCGATCCAGAGCGAAGGACAGTTAAACGCTTTCAACTGCTCGCCAAAATACCGATAGGCCTCAGATGACGCATCCTGAGTAAGATCACCGGTCGCGAGGATCAGATCCGGCTGGCCATGGTTGCGCAATACTTCATCAATCACAGCCGCCAGGCTGTCACGGGTATTGACCCCAAGCAACGCGCCATCTGCCGACGCCATCAGGTGCGGGTCGGTCAGCTGCAATACCTTCAGGGGGCGAGCAGTATGCGCAGTGGTCATTCAGGGCCTGTTGTCTTGAGTGCAACCGTTTGATATTTCAGACAAGTGTACGACGGCTGCGTTCCGTTTTATCAGTTTTAAATGGTAGGTAGGTCACATTCTGGCCCGCCACCACAAAGATTTTGCAGTTTTTGACAACTATGGCACAGGCAAAGCCGGGAGCAAGTCAGACTTTCAGCGCACTGTGGCGCAGTTCATGACAGAGACAACGAATTCAGTCGCAGCCTTCGCCCGCAGACCAGGCGGCGTGCTCCATAGGCAGGTGTCCAAACCGCAGGCAGTAATCCAGCCAATCGGCCAGAAACCCATTAACCTGAACTTTCTCATCCGGGTGATGCATGAACCGGTTCGGGTAGTCGTTTACCGGCGCAATCTGGCGCTGCCGGTAGCAACTGATCACCTCAGCCATGAGCGCGTCATGGTAGACCCGCACCGTCATTTGCGGATTGTTGAGCCAACGGCCACTGTTGTGAACCTGCTCAAGCAACAGGGTTTCCGTGAACCTGGCGGTTTGCAGCACTTCTATGCGCACCCTGCCCAGGTACTGGTTTTCCCGGTGCAGCTCAAATTCGCACACGGGCTTGCCATCGGCCTCCAAGTGGCGCAGCTTGCGCAGGCGCTGGTAGTTGCCATCACACAGCGCACCCAACTGACGCAGATCCGGCACATACGGCTTAGGCCGTTTTACCCACTCGGTCATGCCCGCCACTCCCGGCGCAGCCTGTCCCGGTTAAGCTGCAGCCATTGGATAGCGATGATGGCGGCAGCGTTGTTGATACGGCCATCGGCAATCATGGCGAAGCACTCTTCAGCGCTGACCACGTGGCTGAGAATATCTTCGTGTTCGTGCTCCATACCGAAAACACCGCCAGCTTCGGCCGTACTGACCTGTCCGCAATAAAGGTGAATCATTTCGGTGGTGCCACCCGGAGACACCAGGTAATCGCAGATTTTATCAAGTCGGCTAAAGCTCAACCCTGCCTCTTCCTGCCCTTCCCGCTGGGCCACGTCTTCCGGGCTTTCGCCGTCTTCATTCATGCCGGCCACGAGCTCCAGCAACCAGGGCGACTGGTTACGGCCCAGAGCGCCGAGGCGAAACTGTTCCAGCAGCACGACTTCGTCCCGTTTCGGGTCGTAGGGGAGCACGCAGGTGGCGTCGCCCCGAACGAAAAGTTCGCGGGTGAAGGTGGGCATGTCGCGGCCGTCAAAGCGCGGGTGAGCCAGCCAGAGCTTGTCCATGCGGAAGAAGCCCTGGAAAACGGTTTCGCGTTTTTCGACGGTGACGTCGCTGGCGTTGAACTGGAACGGTTTCGGCATTCGTGTTTCCGGTTTGGTGTTCGGCTTGGAACGATAGCCTTTGGGGTTGCTTGGGTGCAAGTGTCTTACGGCTGGCTTTGGATTACGGTTCTGCCCACAGCCTGCTGAGCTTGGGAGGTGGGCGTGTCGGGTAGGGCCTCCAAAAACACGCTCCTTCGGCCCATCCCTGGGGCGCTTGGGCTCCGCCATCCCTGGCTCCGCACAGTTTTTGGAGGCCCTACCCGACACGCCCAGTCCAACATTGTGCAATCCGCTCAGAACGAATGCATAGGGTATGAGTAAAGCGATTACTGCAAAGGCCAGTAAGAGCCGGGGTGGTGGCCTTGTTCAGAAACGTGCGGAGCCAGGGATGGCGGAGCCCGAGACGCACAGGGACGTCTCGAGTCGCTTTCTGAACAAGGCCACCACCCCGGTTCTAAGCACCCAGCCAGAAGGCTAGGCGATCACGAACCCCAACTCAAACCTTGTCGTAAAGCTTGGAGCCAGACTCCACGAACTCCCGCGATTTGGCCTGCATGCCGGCATCAATCGCCGATACCTCGTCGATGCCCTGCTCTGCCGCGTAATCCCTTACTTCCTGCGAGATCTTCATGGAACAGAACTTCGGCCCACACATGGAGCAGAAGTGGGCCACCTTCGCCGATTCCTTGGGCAGGGTCTCATCGTGGAAAGCGCGGGCGGTGTCCGGGTCCAGGCCGAGGTTGAACTGGTCTTCCCAGCGGAACTCAAAACGGGCCTTGGACAAGGCATTATCGCGGATCTGGGCCCCCGGATGGCCCTTGGCCAGATCGGCCGCGTGGGCGGCGATTTTGTAGGTGATGATGCCGGTTTTTACATCATCCTTGTTCGGCAGCCCCAGGTGCTCCTTCGGGGTAACGTAGCAGAGCATGGCGCAGCCGAACCAGCCAATCATGGCCGCACCAATTCCGGAAGTGATGTGGTCGTAGCCTGGAGCAATATCCGTGGTCAGTGGGCCGAGGGTGTAGAACGGCGCTTCGTCGCAGCATTCCAGCTGCTTGTCCATGTTCTCTTTGATCAGGTGCATGGGTACATGGCCGGGGCCTTCGATCATGCACTGGACGTCGTGCTTCCAGGCAATTTTGGTGAGCTCGCCCAGGGTTTCCAGTTCGCCGAACTGGGCGGCGTCGTTGGCATCCGCGATAGAACCGGGGCGCAGTCCGTCGCCGAGGCTGAAGGACACATCGTAGGCCTTCATGATCTCGCAAATGTCTTCGAAGTGCTCGTACAGGAAGCTCTCTTTGTGGTGAGCCAGGCACCATTTGGCCATGATGGAGCCGCCACGGGACACGATGCCGGTGGTACGTTTCGCGGTCAGCGGCACGTGATGGAGCCGCACGCCGGCGTGGATGGTGAAGTAGTCGACGCCCTGCTCAGCCTGTTCGATCAGCGTGTCGCGGAAGATTTCCCAGGTCAGGTCTTCAGCCACGCCGCCCACTTTCTCCAGGGCCTGGTAAATGGGCACGGTGCCGATGGGAACCGGCGAGTTGCGGATAATCCACTCGCGGGTTTCGTGGATGTTCTTGCCGGTGGACAGATCCATCACCGTGTCGGAACCCCAGCGGATACCCCAGGTCAGTTTTTCGACTTCGTCTTCGATGGACGAGGTGACCGCCGAGTTGCCGATGTTGCCGTTGATCTTCACCAGAAAGTTACGGCCGATGATCATCGGCTCGGTTTCCGGGTGGTTGATGTTGGCGGGAATGATGGCGCGGCCACGAGCCACTTCGTCGCGAACAAACTCGGGGGTGATCTCTGGTGGCAGATTGGCACCGAAAGACTGGCCTGGGTGCTGGTCCGCCAGCAGACCATTTTCGCGGGCTTCCTGCAATTTCATGTTCTCCCGGATGGCGATGTATTCCATCTCCGGGGTGATGATGCCCTGGCGGGCGTAATGCATCTGGGACACGTTTTTACCCGGCTTCGCTCGCAGAGGTTTACGCTCATCCATAAAGCGCAACGGGTCGAGCTGGGGGTCTTTCATGCGCCGGCGGGTGAATTCGGAGGTGTAGCCATCCAGCTGCTCCACATCGCCCCTCTCGGCAATCCAGTTGGCGCGAACCGGGGGCAGGCCTTTTCTCAGGTCGATGGAGGCCTCAGGGTCGGTGTAAGGCCCGGAAGTGTCGTACACAACGACCGGCGGGTTCTTTTCGCCGCCCATTTCCGTGGGGGTGTCTCCCACAGTAATTTCCCGCATAGGCACGCGCAGATCGGGTCGGCTACCCTGCACGTATATTTTTCGTGAGCTTGGTAATGGTTTGATTGCTGCGGAGTCCACTTTCGCGGAGTCGCTGAGGTAAGCTGGCAAGTCCGTCATGATCTGCTCCCGTTGAGGCTGATGGTGTCGGGTCGCGTATGACGGAGTTACGACAAGATGCCACCAAAGGCATGTTGACGCGGTTCATATGGTCTTAATTCCTACGCCGGTATTATCCGGATCAGGTCGCGGGTTCTGCGTTGCAATCTCAGCCGATCACCATGTTCTGGCAATTCGGCACCCCGTCAAGACGCGATAAGTATTTTGTTTTGCTCACAAAATGGTTGAGCTATGCAAGTGTAGAGGCCGGACTGATTATTGTCCATAATGGTCAACCAATACCTTTGGGTCACTATCAGGGCAGCTCTATCACTCTGCGCGATGGCCTTCCGATTCCCGTATCCCGATCACGGATGCCCGGAGATAGCATGTCAGGAGAAACAATGAAGAAACGTTTACTTCCAGGATTGATCACCCTGCTCGCAGCCCAGCCTGCCTTTTCTCTGGATTTGATGGAAACCTACGAGAAGGCGCTATCATACGATTCGGGCATTGCCTCCGCGCTGGCACAATTCCAGGCGCAACAGGCGGCCAGCGATGTCAGCAGGAGCACACTTCTGCCGCAAGTCGGCGCGTTTGCTGAGGCCAACCACACCGATTTCGACGCCAAGAATGGCCCGGGAGACAGCTATAAGGCCCTGAACTACGGCGTTCGGCTGAGCCAACCGGTGTTTCGTGCCGACAGCTGGTTCCGCTACGATGCCAGTCAGTTCCAGACCGAAGCCGCCCAGGCTCAGTACAACCTGGCCCAACAGCAGCTGATTCTGGACGTCGCCACCGCTTACTTCAACGTGCTGCGTGCCCAGGATACGGTGACAACCGCACGCGCCACCGAAGCAGCCATCCAGCGGCAGTACGAGCAGGCTCAGGAACGCTTTGATGTCGGCCTGATTGCCATCACCGAGGTCTATGAGGCCCGCGCCAGTTACGATGACAGTAAAAGTCAGCGCATCGCCGCTGAAAACCAGCTCAACGTTGCCCGTGAACAACTGGCGCGTTTGACTGGCGAATACGCAGAGGATCTGGAAAACCTGCGCGAGAACTTCCCGCTTGGCCGACCGGAGCCGATGGATCCTTCTGCCTGGGAAAACACCGCACTTGAGCAGAACTGGGTTATTCAGTCTGCGCTTTATCAGTTGAATGCCAACGAGGCCAACCTGAAGGTCGCGAAATCCGGCCACCTGCCTACGCTTGACCTGTTTGCGTCTTATGGCAAGTCTGAACTGGATGGCGCCAAGAATACCCAGCAGGAAGGCACACAAGGCGTTATTGGCCTTGAGCTGAACGTTCCCCTCTACATGGGTGGCGGCACACAAGCCGGCGTGCGCCAGCAGCGCTCACTGGTTACCGCCGCGCAGGAAGACCTGAACACAACGCGCCGGGATGTTCGGGTTAACACCCGCAGCCTGTACCTGACCGTAAATAATAACGTTGAAACCGCCTCAGCCCTGGAACAGACCATCATCTCCCGCCGCAGTGCGCTGGACGCGACCCGTGCCGGTTACGATGTGGGAACCCGGAACATTGTGGAAGTGCTGGATGCCGAGCGGGCGTATTACGTGGCCCTGCGGGATTATGCCAATGCCCGTTACGATTACGTGATTAACACGTTACAGCTGAAACAGGCGGCAGGCACTCTGAGCCCGCAAGACCTGATTGAACTGAACAACTGGCTCAGCGCCAGCGCCAGGGGCATCGAAGCTCTGGCAGAAGAAGATCTGACCCTGGACGACCCCACGCAGTAATGGCACCGTCGTCCGTGTGATTCCGGTGGCGACTGCCCCGGAATCACAGCCTTTCTATTATCCCCTCAACCACTCTGTCTAATGCGCCCCGGTTTTTGTTAACCACCGCCAGTGCTCGCTCCCCATAGGCTTTGCGTTCCGCCGGGTTGGCAAACAATAGATTGATCGCCCGAGCCAGATCGTCTGCCCCCTGAACCAACTGCACACCCTGGTCTGCCAGCAACCGTTCGTAGATGGTCTCGAAATTGAACACATGAGGCCCGGAAAACACCGGGATACCCCAGGCTGCCGGCTCCAGCGGATTGTGACCGCCCCGTTCGATCAGTGAACCTCCCACAAAGGCAAGGTCGCTGGCGCCGTAGAGCATCATCAGCTCGCCCATGGTATCGGCCAGATAAACCTGCGCGCCCCCAGCACTCTGCGCCTGAGATCGCCGTGCAACCTGAAAGCCCAGCTCCTGTGCCATGACCGCCACGGCGTCAAAGCGTTCCGGGTGGCGCGGAACAATAATCAACAGGGCATCAGAGTGTCCCGCAAGCACCAATCGGTGAGCCTGAAGCAGCTGTTCATCCTCGCCACTGTGTGTGCTGCCGGCGATCCAGACCGGACGGGGGCCAAGCGTGGTACGAAAACGTTCAGAGGCAAGCCGGACATCCTCCGGGATGTCTACATCGAACTTCACACTGCCCGTCACCTCAACGTGGCTTGCGGCAACCCCAATTCGACGAAAGCGTTCTGCATCCGGTTCTGCCTGGGCCGCCACCCAGGTGATGCTTTTCATGATCGGCGCCGCCAGCCCCCTGACCCGCTCGTAGCCCCTGGCAGAGCGCTCCGACAGACGGGCGTTGATCAGAAACACCGGCACGTTTTTGCGGCGGCACTGGCTGATCATATTGGGCCAGATCTCGGTTTCCATGATGACCAGAATGCGGGGATTGACCCGCCGCAGAAATCGACGGATGGCGCCCGGTGTGTCGTATGGCGCGTAGGCATAGGTTACCCTGTTACCAAACATTTTCCGGGCCTGGGCAAGGCCGGTGTCGGTCATGGCGGTCATCAGAATGGTGGCACCGAGATTGCGCGCCAACAGTCGACGCACCATGGGGCCGGCGGCGATGGTCTCGCCCACGGAGACCGCATGCACCCAGATTACAGGCCCGGGTATGGAAGGCACGTGGCCCAGGCGATGCTGCCAGTCTTGCCTGAGCGCCGGCGCCTTGCGGCCTTGCCACCAAAGCCGGATGAGAATAAACGGCAGAGCCAGGCGAATCAGCAGGGAATAGATAAACTGGAACACGCAGGACTCCCGGCAAAACAGTGCGTTATCATAGGGCGAAAAATGTCGAGGGGTTGCATCTTGCCCCCGGGTTAAACGTTTGTCGATGCAGGATTCACGATTTTGAAAAAGAAGTACCGCAAACTTCCGAGAAATACCGACTACTCAGCTTACCGTCATCCCCGCTGGTGGCCAACCTGGCTGGGCGTTAGCGTGATGTGGCTGGTGGCGCAACTGCCCATCCGGTTTCAATGGTGGCTGGGTAAAATCGCGGGCTTACTCGCATGGAAACTGGCCAAGAGCCGCCGGCACATCACCGAGGTCAACATTCGCCTGTGCTTTCCGGAGTTGAATGAACAGCAACAGGCGGCCCTGGTACGTAATGCCTTTATCGCCAATGGTATTGGTCTGATGGAACTGGGCATTGCCTGGTTCCGGGACCCGGCCAAGCTGACCGGCATGACCCGCATCCACGGCATCGAGCATTTCGAGAAAGCGCTGGAAGCCGGCAAGGGTGTGCTGCTATTGGGCGGCCATTACAGCACGCTCGACCTGGGTGGCAGCCTGGTCACCGAATACATAGAAGCTGACGTTATGCAGCGTGATCACAACAATCCGTTGATGAATGCCGTAATGACCAGGGCCCGGGGCCGGCGCTATGGCAACGTACTAGGTGCCCGCGACCTGCGCGGCCTGTTCAGGAGCCTCAAGAAAAATCGCGCCGTGTGGTACGCGACAGATCAGGACTACGGCCGCAAGGACATCGTGTTCGCCCCCTTCTTCGGCATTCCCGCCGGCACCATCACAGCCACCTCGCGAATTGCCGAACGCAGCGGCTGTAAAGTCGTGCCCTTCAGCCATTTTCGCCGCGATGACAAGCCCGGCTATGACATCTATTTCCACCCCGCCCTTGAGAACTTCCCAAGCGGTGACGACCTGGACGATGCAACCCGAACCAACGCCGTTATTGAGCAGGAAATCCGCAAAGCGCCAGACCAATACCTGTGGATGCACCGGCGCTTTAAAACCCGCCCCGACCGCGACGACCCCGGCTTTTACGGGCGCAAGCGCAAGGAATAACCCGTGAGCAATCACTCGCAAGCACCGGTTGTCTGGCTGCTGACAGACAACAAGCCCGGCCACAAAAACCAACTCAAGGGGCTGGGCAATCGCCTGCGGGTGCTGACCGGCGCGGCGCTCTACTGGATCAGTGCCGAAGAATACCCGGTACCTCTGTGGCGGGCCCTGCTGGGTGTGGCCCCAGCTATGGATACAGCACTGCCCAAACCGGACCTGATTGTGGCCGCAGGCACCGGTACTCATCGTTTATTACTGGCACTTCGGCGCCTGGGCAAGGCCAAAACCCTCGTACTGATGAAACCGGCCTTCCCACTGGGCTGGGTAGATGGCGCGATTATCCCGGCCCATGACGAGGTAAAGCCTGCTAACAACATCCTGCACACCGAAGGCGTGATCAACACCATCACACCCCTCGCCCGGCTAACCAGCAAACCGGAAGCCCTGATCCTGGTGGGTGGACGTTCGGAACATTTCGATTGGGACGACGATGCCATTCTGAACCAGGTCAGTGACCTTATTGCGCGCTACCCTCAATGGCGCTGGACCATCACCGATTCCCGGCGCACGCCGGAAACGACCAGCGAGCGACTGGCCGAATTGCAGAGCCCGAAAATCTCCGTAGTGCATCACACCCGTACCCACGACGACTGGCTCAGCCACCAGCTCGCTGCTTCCCGCGCGGTCTGGGTAACGCCGGACAGCATTTCCATGGTGTGCGAAGCCGCCACTTCCGGCGTGCCCACCGGCCTGCTGAGTTTGAATGCGCGTGCCAACAGCCGCGTGGCGAACGGGGTAAAACGCCTGACAGAGCGGGGGCTGATTGCCCACTGGGCAGACCATGCCAGCGTGATGGCCGAACAGGCAGAAAGGCATGAACGACTCTGGGAAGCCGACCGGGCTGCCCGATGGGTGGCGGGTAACTATTTGGCTGCTTTTCAACAATCAGGAAAGGAGGCCAGGCAATGAAGATTCTCCAGGCTCTTCCTGCGCTCTATAGCGGTGGTGTGGAAAGAGGCACGGTGGAATTCGCCGCCGAGCTGGTCAAGCGTGGCCATGAGTCTTTTGTGGTCTCCAACGGTGGGCCCATGGCAGAGCAAGTGCGCGGCCAGGGCTCAACCCACATCCACATGCCCATCCACCGGAAAACGCCCGCGTCTTTCGGGCAGATTCTGCCCATGCGCAAGCTGTTGCAGGAGCTGCGGCCTGACATTGTTCATGTCCGCTCCCGCATGCCCGCCTGGATTATCCATCTGGCCCTGAAGACCCTGCCTGCCGACCAACAGCCCGCCGTTGTCTCGACCTTTCACGGCATGTATTCCGTTAATCCCTACAGCGCCATCATGACCAGGGCGCACCAGATCATTGCCGTCTCCAATTGCGTGCGGGATTACGTGTTGAAGAATTTCGAGGTAGCGGAAGACAAGCTGACGGTGATCCAGCGCGGCGTCGACATCGACGCCTTCCGCAACCGCGCCATCAACGACCAGTGGCTGGACATCCTCCTGTCCCGCTTCCCCCAACTGGCCGGCAAGAAAATCATTATGATGCCCGGCCGCATTTCCCGCTGGAAAGGCCAACTGGACTACCTTGAAGCCATGGCCCGCATTGTCCGCCAGCGGCTGGACTGTCACGGCATCATCGTGGGCGGGGCCGAACCGGGAAAAGAACGATTCCTGCAGGAGCTGGAAAGAGAGCGCAGCCGGCTAGGCCTGACCGATAAAGTCACATTCCTCGGCCAGCGCAACGACATGACCAACCTGTATCTGTTCGCTGATGTGGTTTGCCACATGTCCACCAAGCCAGAACCCTTCGGACGCACGGTGACCGAAGCCCTGGCGTCCGGCACGCCAGTGGTGGCCTACAACCGGGGCGGTGCGGCGGAAACGCTGCAGGCATGCTTTCGGGACGGACTGGTGACGCCGGATGATACCGGGGCATTCGCCAGTGCTGTGCTGGGATTGCTGGATAAGCCCCGGCCGGAGATTGAGTTGCCGGAGCGGTTTTTGTTGCGGGCGCAGACGGAGGCGACGCTTCGGGTATACCAACAGGCCCTGAACGGGAGGCCCGATTGAAGGTCGCCCTGATACTCGCAACGCCTGGTAGTGCCTGGGGTGGCATGGAAAAACATGTGGCGGACCTGGCGGAAGCCCTCACGAGCCTCGGGCATGAGGTGCACATAATCGCCCATCCTGACTACCGCTCGCACTTCCCATTCCCCGAGTTTCATCCGTGCCCGATGAAGCTGAGCCGAAACAACCCCTGGCTTCGTTGGTGTGTTTCCCGGATATTGAAGCGGGTTTCGCCCGATATTGCTCATGCCCACGGCAATAAAGCCGCCGTCATACTCGGCAGGTTGCCTCGTCAGACCTGGCAAACCGTAGGGACGATTCACGGAAGCAAATCAAACCTTCGCCCTTTCCTTCTGCTGGACAAAGTCATTGCCGTCAGCGGGTCGATCTACGAGGGCCTTAGTCACCGGTCCCGTCATCTGATTTACAATGGAATCCGGAAGGAAACCCCGGAATCGCCCCCCGGCAACTATCCACTCCCCCAAACAACGAACGTCATTGCTGCCGGGAGGCTGGAGCCAGTAAAGGGGTTCGACATGCTAATCCAGGCATGGAGCATGATCCATGACCGCTTTCCGACGGCACACCTCACCATCTTTGGTGACGGCTCTGAAGCCAGAAACCTGCATCGGCTGATTGGCGATGAAAGCCTGAGACACTCGGTGAAGATGGCAGGACACCAAACAACGCTGGCATCGGCATTGTCCAATGCAGACTTGATGGTTCTCAGCTCAAGGCGGGAGGGGTTTCCTTACGTTTTGATCGAAGCCTTGATGGCCGGACTGCCGGTGGTCTCAACCCCGGTTTCCGGCAGTGTCGACCTGCTTCCCGAGAACGCGCTCGCCAGGGATATTTCCGCGCAGGCTATCGCCGACGTCATCGCCAGCGCACTGAACAACCTGGATGGTCTTCAAGAATCTGAGCAATCCGCATTCGACTATGCGCAGACACATCTCACGCTCAGGGGCATGGCAGAGGCAACCGTCAGAGTGTATCAAGCCGAATAGCACCTGTGAGAGCGTCTTACTGCTCCTCGCCACCGGAACGACTGATTCTCTCGAGCATCTGCAATTCCCTTGCCTTCGCCAACCGCATGAAATTACGGTTTGCGGCCACTACTGAAACACTGAACCCGAACCAGCCATTCAATACCTGACGGTGGATCAGGTAATACTTCAAAAACTTAAAAGGAAATTCGACCATCAAACGCGGGGTCGAAATTCGCCTGCCCTTCTCATAGAGGAACCGGGCCTGCTCACTGGACAGTTGAATGTACTTTCTCTCCATCTGCTCCAGAGAAATCAATGTCCTGTGCAAGACATCGCCTTTGAGCTCCAACACACTACCTGTATGCACTCTAGGCCGATCATCGTTACTGTGTTTTTCCGCATGGATCGCAGCCCGTTTCCGATTGTAGAGCCGCAGGATCTTCTTGGACTTGTCGTGCCGAAAAGGGTGCCTCGGGTTAGGGGACGACAAAACCCAACGCATACGATAACCAGCGATATCCGGAGAGATCGGCTTGGAAAACAGCTGCTTGATGTTTCGTACCAGGGTATCGGAAAGCACTTCATCAGCATCCAGATCAAGTACCCAGTCGTTCGCACACAGGCTGGCGGCATAGGCCTTCTGGCTCGCAAAGCCTTCCCATTCCCGATAAACCACCCGGGCGCCCGCGGCCTCTGCTAGTTCACAGGTTCGGTCTGTACTACCCGAATCAACAACGATGATTTCATCAGCCCAGTCCTTCACCTTCTCAAGAGATTCCGGCAGCCTCTGCTCTTCATTCAACGTGATGTAGTAAACCGATAACGGCAGTTTCATCATAAACACCCGCAAACTGGACCCTGCTCGGCCCCAAACACTGCCGAGTTAGCGCACCTGTGATAATATTCAGCCATCAGAAAAGGACAATGCTGACCGAAAGCTACGCGTGGAGCAAACACATGATTCACCCCGTCATTATGGCCGGAGGCACCGGCTCTCGCCTTTGGCCGTTATCCAGGCAACTGAACCCCAAGCAGTTCCTGAAACTGACGGACCAACATCTATCCATGCTGCAGCTGACCGTGGCCCGGCTGGATGGGATGGAATCCGCCGATCCACTCCTGATCTGCAATGAAGACCACCGTTTTCTGGCGGCTGAGCAAATGCGCCAGGCGGGCTACAAAGATGCCCGAATTATTCTGGAGCCCTGTGGGCGCAACACGGCACCGGCCATCGCTCTGGCAGCCCTGCAACTGGTCAAGAACATCGATGAAAATCAGAACCCGCTGATGCTGGTTCTGGCCGCAGACCACTTGATCAAAGACATCGCTGCGTTCCAGAGCGGCATCCAGAAGGCCATTCCTCTGGCTCAGGAGGATAAGCTGGTGACCTTCGGCATAGTACCCGGCCATGCGGAAACCGGTTACGGCTACATCCAGCAAGGCCCGAAATTGGCCGCCGACAGTTTCAGTGTCAGCCGGTTTGTAGAGAAGCCCGACCAGACTACCGCGGAAGAATACCTCGCATCCGGTGATTACCTCTGGAACAGTGGCATGTTCCTGTTCGGCGCCCGCACCTACCTTCAGGAACTGCAGAAACACCGCCCGGACATTCTCGCCATCTGCCAGGCAGCGCTGGACGACGCCAGCGAGGACCTGCACTTCACTCGCGTGAATGAAAGCGTATTCGCCGAGTGCCCGGAAGATTCCATCGATTACGCCGTGATGGAAAAGACCGATAACGCCGCCGTGGTAGCGCTCGATGCCGGCTGGAGCGATATCGGCTCCTGGTCCGCCTTGTGGGAAGTTTCCGAGAAAGACAGCTGCGGAAACGCATTCAGCGGTGATGTCATTGCCCATAACACAGGGAGCACTCTGGTCCGGGCAGACAGCCGCCTTGTGGCCACGGTTGGCGTGAAAGATCTGGTGATCATTGAAACCAAAGACGCCTTGCTGGTCGCCCATAAAGATCAGGTCCAGGATGTCAAAAAGGTGGTTGAACGCATCAAGAATGATGGTCGACACGAGCACATGAATCACCGGGAAGTCTACCGGCCCTGGGGTGTATATGATTCCATCGATAATGGCCACCGCTACCAGGTGAAACGCATCACCGTGAAGCCCGGCGCCAAGCTGTCTGTCCAGATGCACCACCACCGGGCAGAACACTGGATTGTCGTCAGCGGCACCGCAAAGGTAACCAATGGCGAGGAGTCGTACCTGGTGACCGAAAACCAGTCCACTTACATACCGGTCGGCCAGATCCATTGCCTTGAAAACCCCGGCGTTATTGATCTGGAACTGATTGAAGTGCAGTCCGGATCCTATCTGGGCGAAGACGATATTGTACGATTCGAGGACCGGTACGGCAGATCATGAGCAAATTCAAGTATTACCTGATTGCCGGCCTGTTGCGGATGGTTAGCTATTTACCCCTGGGAGCCGCACAGTTCATCGGCAAATGGCTGGGGCTCCTGGCCTGGAAACTGGGCGGCAGGCCAAAGAAGATCACCGACATCAATCTGGACATCTGCCTGCCGGAACTCACCGAAGAGCAGCGCAGGGACCTTTCCAGAGATTCGCTGGCCCATACCGGCATGACGGCCCTGGAGATCCCGCTGATGTGGGAGTGGCCCGTCGATAAGTGCCTCGGGTTGATCAAGGAAACGGAAGGCCTGGAGCTGGTTGATGAGGCCCTGGCGACCGGCAAAGGATTGATCTTGCTAGCGCCCCACCTTGGCAACTGGGAGCTGGCCGGCCTGTTTTTCTCCTCCCGGTATAAAATGGCCGCACTATACAGCCCTCCGCACATCAAGGAATTCGAAGATTACATGATTCGGGTGAGGGGGCGCCTGGGCTCCGAACTGGTGCGCGGCGACCGTAAAGGCCTGATGCGCCTGATGGGTATTTTGAAGGAAGGCGGCGTAGCCGGCATTCTTCCCGACCAATCTCCCCGGGGCAAAACCAACGCCTACGCGCCCTTTTTTGGCATGGACGTGATGACCATGACCCTGGTCGGCAAGTTGGTACAGAAAACCGGGGCCAATGTTCTGGTGACCTACGCCGAGCGCCTGCCCAACGGCGAAGGCTTCAAGATTCTGGTCACTCCGGCGGAACCTGGCATTGGTGCCGATGATACAGTGGCCGGCGCCACCGCCTTGAATCAATCCGTGGAAAAGGTGGTGCGAATGGCCCCTGAACAGTACCAGTGGGAGTACAAACGTATGCGGCACCGGCCGCCGGGGAACCCGAATCCTTATAAGCCCGGGCAGATTTGCGACTAACCGCCCGGCTGCCAGGAACTCCCTTAGGATTGCAAGGTTGCGGAGTAGAGTCCCAGGTAACGCTCCGCTACCGATGCAGGGCTGAACGCTGTTAATCCAGCCTGGGCAGCGTCTGCGAAAGCGGCGGCCTGCTCTGGGTTATCGAGGATAAACTGAATCGCCGAAGCCAAAGCCTCCGGGTCACCCGGAGATACCAGAAGACCATTCGCTTTATCGGAGATCAGATCAGGAATGCCTCCGGCTTTGGCCCCAACCACCGGCACATGATGTTGCATGGCCTCAAGAATCGTTGAGCCAAGCCCCTCGGAGAGTGAGGGGAACGCGAAGACATCCAGAGCTGCCAACCAATCCCCGACGTTATCTTTATGCCCCAGAAAACTGACGTTGGGCAAACCCTGTGCCTGGGACTTGAGCCACTGTTCATCTGGCCCTTCTCCCAGGAAAATGAACTGCACGTCTGGCCTGAGGCTGCCCAGCAAACGCGCTGCCTCAATCGTGATGTGATAACCCTTGTGCTTCAGGAGGCGCCCCACTTGGCCAACCAGGCGTTTGGCGGGATACTGCTGCCGGATAGCTTCGACGGCGTCTGGTGCGGCGGGAAAGCCTGAGAAACTCGAGGGAATGATGACAGTGTCCACGCGGCCCAGTCGCTGTTGTACAACTGATTCAATGGCCGAACTCAGGCAGACGACGGTCGCGGCTCCGCCATAGGCCGCAGACGTCAGGCGCCCGGTTCCGATGGGATTATCGACTCGCCGTGTGACGACGTAAGGCGTTCTACGCAGGCGGGACTCGATCCAGGCCCAGTAGACTGATTTACCGTCGTGGCAATGAACGAGGTCCCAATCCCCCTTGCCGTGGCCCAGCAGAAAATGTGCAGTCTCTCGCCTACCGAGCGATTGGATGCTTTCCAGCTCAGCCCATAGACGACTCCCCGGCCGGGCCACCAGCGATTGCTGAATGCCACGCTTCGCCAGCTCCCGAATCAGGTTTACGGTCTGTCGCTCACCACCGGAAAAACCTCCGGCCAGATTTACGTGGCAAATGTGCATACCAACTCGGCCCCGTCGATGTTTTAATGGCGGCAGTGTAAGAGATCGACCATGAAAAGGACATAACACTGTGAAGCTACTTGTAATCAGCTCCTATGTAGATACCTGGAACTCTGTTCGGCCAGAAGCCGAAATGCTGATCGGGCTGGCAAAATTGGGTGTCGAAGTTGAGCTGATGACACAACCGGATGCGGAGTACCGCTCCCGATTTGAAGAAAACGGCATCAAGGTACACGGTTTCCATCCCCGAAAGAAAATAGAGCCTGAAGCCATTCGTCGAATTCGTCACCTCCTGATCGAAGGCAAGTTTGACGCCGTGTACTGCTTTAACAACAAAGCCATCGCTAACACCAACCTTGCGGCAATCGGCCTGCCAGTCAAAGTTATGACCTATCGAGGCCAAACCGGCAATATCAGCCGCTGGGACCCAAGTGGCTACCTGACCCACTTAAGCCCACGGGTGGATCGAATTATCTGCGTTTCCAAAGCAACCCGCGATGACCTACAAAAGCACGTCTGGGGCAACAAAGACAAAGTTTGTACGGTCTATAAAGGCCACGATCTCGACTGGTACCAGGATACTCCGGTAGACCTCAAACAATTCGGCGTACCGGATGGCGCCTTTGTGGTTGGGTCGGTGGCAAATATCCGCCCCAGAAAAGGACTGCCAATTCTGCTGAAAGCCACACACCTTTTACCCGCGGACAGCAACATCCACCTATTGCTCGTGGGCCGGGGAATGGACAATCCAGCGGTTCAGGCTCTAATCCAGGCCAGCCCGATGGCCGACAGAATTCACCTGACTGGATACAGAAAAGACGCGCCAGCCATCATTGCGTCCTGCCAGGTATCCGTGCTGGCTTCGACCAAACGCGAGGGGCTTCCAAAAACGGTGATTGAAGCTATGGCCTATGGCGTTGCACCAATCGTCAGCGATACCGGAGGAAGTGCGGAGCTCATTGAAGATGGCGTTTCCGGCATACGCGTAACGCCCGGTAGCGCTGAAGAAATTGCTGCAGGCATTCAGCGGCTGCATGAATCCCCAGAACTATGCGCAAATATGGGCCAAAGCGCTCGAGATAGAATCGCCTCGCACTTTCACGTACAGCATTCGTCTGAAGCCCTTTTGAAGGTGCTGAGCGAAACCGTCAACGGCGAGTTTTAATCCAGAGTGCTGCGTATTTGTTGAAGGCATAAATGGCGGTGGTGACGGCCAGCAAAAACCCATGCCGGCCGTCCAGAAAACCCCTTTGAAGCAGATACTTCCGGACAAATGCGCCTAAACTGTGGGTGCAGGCGGAAAACAGTGAGGCTTTCTTGCCACGGCGGGCCCGCCCCTCGGCCCAATCCTCTGCATAACGGACGGATTTCGCCATGTAATCAGGGAAATTGGTCGCGGTATAGTGCAGTAGATCCCCGCCCAATGTCTCCACGCTGGCGCCTGGGCAGTGTACCTTTTCATGCACCAGCGCATCGTCATAACCGAATTCTTCACGGCGGTACAACCGGACCACTTTGTCGGGATACCAGCCAGAGTGCCGGATGAAACGGCCAAAAAACCACGACAACCGCATTACCTGAAACACCTTCTTCGCCGGAGCCTGTTCGATGGCGCGCTGAATGGAGGAGGCCAGTTCCGGGGTGACCACTTCGTCGGTATCGATCCAGAACAACCACTCGCCCTGCGCGTGGCTTTGGGCCCTCTGACGCTGCGGACCAAAGCCTGGCCAGTCGTCCGATTGGAAAATGCGCGCCCCGAATTGCTCGGCGACGGCCAGCGTATCGTCCGTCGAACCAGAGTCCAGCACTACAATCTCATCGGCAAAAGCCAGACTCTCCAGGCATTTGGCAAACTCAGGCCCTGCGTTTTTGGTAATCAGTACCGCGCTGAGTTTCACTGGCACGCCTCCAGAACCCGCTGCACGGAAATACCGGTCAAGCAGTTGTAATGGCCAAAACGGCAGGTGCGCTCAAAGCAGGGACTACACTCCACCGGATGCCGGACAATCGTCGCCTTATCCGTCAGCGGAGGCGTGAAATCCGGGCTGGTGGAACCGTAGATGGCAACCACATCAGCACCGGAGGCAGCCGCCACGTGCATCAAGCCGGAATCGTGACTGACCACTTTGCGGCAATGACTGAACAGGTCCACGGTATCTTCCAGGCGGGTTTTGCCACAAAGATTGAACACGCCCTCCTGACCATTGGCAATCTGCTCACCCGGCTCCACATCTTTCGGACCGCCCATAACCCAGACCTGAAAGCCCTGCTGCACCAGTTTTTCAGCGAGCGCCCGGTGGTTTTCAAGAGGCCACTGCTTTGCCGGGCCAAACTCCGCACCGGGGCAGATGGCAATGGCGGGGCGTTCCGGGTCCAGGCCCAGTTTGCCCATCACGTCGTTCAGGTTAGTCTTGTTAATCGTCAGTGACGGTTGTGGCACATCAAACCGATAGGTTTCGTAATCCGCCTTGCTGGCCCCAAGCCCCATGTAGCGCCAAACGGTTTTGTCGGTAATGGTAGAGCCGTCTCGAGTCGGGTGTCTGCGCCGGGCATCGGTCAGTAGAATCGAGCGCCCTTCCCCACTGAAACCCACTCGCTCGGGAATGCCTGCAAAGAAAGGGATCAAAGAGGACTTGAACGAACGTGGCAGGACAATGGCTTTATCATACCCTTTCAGCGTTCTGGCCAGTCGCCACTGAGCCTTCAGGGCCAGCTCGCCACTTTTCCAGGGTGCCGCAATGCCTGTATTGACCTCAGGCATACGGGCGATGATCGGGAGCGACCACCCGGGAGCCAGCACATCGATTTCTGCTTGCAGGTCCTGCTGCTTGAGGGACATGAACAGCGCCTGGGCCATGACCATATCGCCCACCCAGGACGGCCCTACCACCAGGTATTTCATCGGTCCAGCCAGGCCAGATAGCTCTTAACACCACTGGCCACATCAGCAAACTCAGCGGTGTAGCCAACATCACGCAAAGCGGTAATATCGGCCTGGGTAAAGCTCTGATAGCGCCCTTTCAGCTCATCCGGGAAGGGAATGAACTCAACACGGCCCTTGCCGTGGTAGCGGATAACAGCCTCTGCCACATCCAGAAACGACTGGGCGCGCCCTGTACCCAGGTTGAAAATGCCAGACTGTTCGGGGTTGTCGTAGAACCAGAGGTTGACCTTGCAGACATCATCCACGTAAACGAAATCCCGCTGTTGACCACCATCAGAGTAGCCATCCCACCCCTCGAACAGCTTGGGGTTCTGGCCGGCCTTGATCTGCTCGTGCAGGTGATAGGCAACGGAAGCCATCTTGCCCTTATGCTGTTCTCTGGGGCCGTACACGTTGAAGTAACGGAAGCCTACAACCTGGCTGCGGGCAGAAGGCAGGATCTTGCGCACGTACTGGTCAAACTGCCACTTGGAATAACCGTAAACGTTAAGCGGTCGTTCGCACTCGCGCTCTTCGCGAAATTCATCACTGGCTCCGTAGACGGCGGCACTGGACGCATAGAGGAACGGCACCTTGCGATCAAGGCACCAGTGCAACAACACCTTGGAGTAGGTGTAGTTGTTCTCCATCATGAACTTGCCATCCCACTCGGTGGTGTCTGAACAGGCCCCCTCGTGGAAGATGGCCCTTATACCCACCGGCAGGTCATTCGCTTTGACCCGCTCCAGGAACTCGCCTTTGTCCATGTAATCCGTGACATCCAGCTCCGCCAGGTTCCGGAAACGGGTACCGTCGGTCAGATCGTCCACCACCAAAATATCGGTTTCGCCACGCGAGTTAAGGGCGTGAATAATGTTGGCTCCAATGAAACCGGCACCGCCAGTGACGACAATCATGGTAAGGCTCCTGAAATTTCTGTGCGGACAGGCCAGAAGATGGCCGCTGTGTTCAGCCGTAATACTAACCTCTTTTGTACCTGCCTAAAACAACCAGAGCCCGAGTCTCCATCGGCCAGAACCATGATGAACACTGGATTAACGGGCGGTTAGTCTGTGAAAAAGCATATGGGACGCCTGTTGCGGCCATGGTACACTTCGCGTTTGGAACTGGTGCTGCCGCACCGGGTCGACTTTGGGATTGTTCATACCGGAGGCTCACATGTCCCAGCAAAGCAGTTACCTCGCCACCCTGGAACGGCACCGCAAAACCTTTGCAGTGATGGAAGAACACCAGGAAGCCGTCGAGCAACTGTTGGAGCTGACGCGCCAAAGCCTGAAACGGGGCGGCAAGATCATTTTCTTGGGCAACGGCGGCAGTGCTGCAGATTCGCAGCATTTGGCGGCCGAGTTCATGGTCCGCTATAAAAAAGAGCGCGGCCCCCTGGCCTCCATCGCCCTGACCACAGACACGTCCATTCTGACAGCACACCCGAACGACTACGAATTCGAGACCGTATTTGAGCGACAAGTTCTGGGCCTGGGAAAGCCTGAAGATCTGGTGATCGGCCTGACCACCTCCGGCCATAGTGAGAACATCAACCGGGCCCTGAAAGCTGCCAACGACATGGGCGCCGCAACCGTTGCTCTGACCGGCCGGGATGGCGGCAAGGTAAAAGACATCGCCAGGCTGTCCATCATCATCAACAGTGACGAAACCGCCCGCATCCAGGAGGCCCATATGTTCATCGGCCACTGGCTGTGTGAAGCGATGGATGAGGTGGTGCTGTCCGGAGGCCTTGACTGATGCTTGATCTGGCCCGGCTGGACCAGCTTCAGAACGCCTCTGTGCTGGTGATTGGCGATGTCATGCTCGACCGCTATTTCATTGGTGACACCAACCGCATTTCACCGGAAGCACCGGTGCCGGTGGTACGCGTCGCACACACAGAAGACCGGGCCGGCGGTGCCGCCAACGTTGCCAGAAACATTGCCCACCTTGATGGCCAGGCCGCCATTCTAGGCATCATCGGCAACGACACAGACGGTCGTTTGCTGAAAGATCTTCTGGTCAAGGAAAAGGTCCATTCCGAGCTCCTGGAACTGGACGACGCACGCACGATATCCAAAACTCGCATTATCTCCCGCCATCAACAGATGGTTCGGCTAGACATGGAAGACACCTTCCCCGTCGCCCAGGCCGAAAGCGTCAAGCAGCGTTACGGCGAACTGGTTGAGCAATACAATACCGTCATCATCAGCGACTACGCCAAAGGCACCCTCGCCTGTGTTGGCGACTTGATCCAGGCTGCGCGAAAGGCCGGCAAACAAGTGCTGGTGGACCCGAAAAGCAAAGACTTCTCCCTGTATCGTGGCGCAACCGTCATTACCCCAAATCTGAGTGAGTTCAAGGCCGCCGGCGGAGATGCCTCCTCAGATGACGCCATGCTGCGCTCGGCCCGCGCCATGCTGGCCGACGCGGGCATCGATACCATGCTGCTGACCCGTAGCGAGCAAGGCATGAGTCTGATCACCCCGACGGAGCACCACCATTTCCCGGCGGAAGTCCTGGAAGTAAGCGATGTCACCGGCGCCGGTGACACTGTGATTGCTACACTGGGTACCTTGCTGAGCGCCGGGTTTGATCTGAAAGACGCCGCCTGGCTGTCCAACCTTGCGGCTGGCATTGTGGTCGCCAAACTAGGCGCCGCAACCGTTTCCCCGGAGGAACTGGCTGCCCGCGCCAGCCACCAGTGGTCGGCCAAGACCAGCGGCTACCACCCCAGTGTCGAGCAGAGCCTGCTGCACATTGATTACGCCCGACAACAGGGCGAACGGATTGTCTTTACCAACGGTTGCTTCGACATCCTGCACGCCGGCCATGTGCGCTACCTGGCCCAGGCCCGGGCGCTCGGTGACAGACTGGTTGTCGGGCTGAACTCCGATGCCTCCGTGCGCCGCCTGAAGGGCGAAGAACGCCCGGTAAACTCGCTGGAAGACCGGATGGAAGTGCTATCCGCCCTGGCCTGCGTGGACTGGGTCATTCCCTTCGGTGACAACACTGAGGAGAACGACACCCCGGAGCAACTCATCCAACGGGTGAATCCGCAGGTGCTCGCCAAAGGCGGCGACTACTCAATCGACACCATCGTGGGCGCGGACTTTGTTCAGGAAAACGGCGGCGAGGTTGCCATCCTGCCCACGGTTGAAGGCCGTTCCACCACCGGGCTGATCAAGAAAGTTCGAGGCTGACTTGTCTGCGCCACGCTCCATCTGCCTGCTGCGCCTGTCGGCCATCGGCGACACCTGCAACGCCGCTGCAGTGGTGCACGCCATCCGGCAACATTACCCGGAAGCTGAGATCACCTGGGTAATCGGCAAGGCCGAAGCTGCACTGATGGCGGGCATGGACGGCGTCAACTTTGTTGTGTTTGATAAGAAACAGGGCCTGGCCGCATACCGCAACCTTCGGCGCCAGCTCCAGGGCAAACAATTTGATGCACTGCTACTGATGCAAGTCGCCCTGAGAGCGAATCTTGCCAGCTTGTGCATTTCCGCCAAGCGACGAATCGGCTACGACAAAGCCAAGAGCAAAGAGCTGCACAGCCTGTTTATCAACGAGCGGATCGAGCCAACGGACAAGGTCCACGTGCTGGACAATTTCCGACAGTTCCAGAAATCGCTGGGCACCCCCCTCGAAGCACCCGACTGGAACATTCCGGTTAATGCGGAAGACCGGGACTGGGCCAAGGCCCAGCTCGACCCCGGTACCAGCCGACACCTGATCATCGCCCCCGCCGCCTCCAACGCCGAGCGGAACTGGCTGCCCGACCGATACGCGGCCGTGGCTGACTACGCCGCCAGTCAGGGTTTTTCCGTGTATCTGTGTGGCGGCCCGGCCGATCATGAAAAGGAATTGGCCGCCAGCATTCAGGCGCACGCCAGGCACTCACTGCATAACCTCGTTGGGCAATCGAACCTTAAGCAACTGTTCGCCCTGATTGGCGAAGCCAGCCTTGTGCTGGCCCCAGACACCGGCCCGGCCCACATGGCCGTTGCCGCCGGCATACCCGTTATTGGCCTCTACGCTCACAGTAACCCGAAACGTACCGGTCCCTACCTTTGGCAAAACTACGTGGTAGACGCCTATACCCCCGCCCTGAAACAGACGCGCGGGGAAACGCCGGAACAAAGCCGCTGGGGCCAGAGGCTCAAGGGCGAAGAATTGATGAAGAACATCACGACGGAACACGTTATCAGCATGTTGAACCGCTGTATTCAGGAACAGAACCTATGACCAACAAAGCCGTATTTCTGGACCGGGATGGCGTGATCAACGTGGATCACGGCTATGTGTATCGCAAAGAAGATTTCGAGTTTGTAGATGGTATCTTCGAGGCCTGCCGGCACTTTCAGGAACAGGGTTATCTGCTGATTGTCGTCACTAACCAGTCCGGCATTGCCCGCGGCATGTACTCAGAAGCTCAATTCCAGGAGCTAACAGACTGGATGGTAGAACGATTCAAGGAACAGGGTGTGACCATCACCAAGGTCTATCATTGCCCCCACCATCCGGACTTTGGGCCTGCAGATGAGCGGGATTGCGATTGCAGGAAGCCTAAGCCGGGGATGATATTGAGGGGGATTGAGGAGTTTGAGCTGGAACCAAAACTTTGCCTGATGGTTGGTGACAAAGTCTCTGACATGACCGCTGCAGAATCCGCAGACTTAGGCACTGGCATTCTCCTCAACGACGAAGTGGAAAAGTTGAGCGAGGGCAACCGTTTCTGCCGCATAAACAACCTCAAGCAACTACTCACACCTCCTGAAGGCGTCTGTAATTGCCCCGAAGAATCGTGAACCAGTTTCGAGGCTATTGTAATGAAAAAATTGATTGTCGATCTCGACGGGACCATCACGAAGGGTGATACATCCGATTACCGCAACGTTTCACCAAACCTGGACGTAATCGACCGGCTTCGTTTTTATAAAGAACTCGGTTACGAGGTAATTATTCAGACAGCTCGAAATATGAGAACGTTCGAAGGTAACGTCGGGAAGATAAACATACACACGCTACCGATCGTGACGGAATGGCTGGATCGCCACGATGTGCCTTATGACGAAATTCACGTAGGCAAACCTTGGTGCGGCTTTGAGGGCTTCTACATTGACGACCGCGCTATACGTCCGTCCGAATTTACCCAGCTGACTCCGGAAGAAATCGAGGCGCTAATCGAACAGGAAAAGCACTGATGTTCCTGATAATGTCTGCGGCCTATATAACCCAAGAGCTTCGATCAGAATTCGGAGCACTGCCTCCCAGCTTCCTGCCTCTGGGCAACCGTCGGCTTTTCCAACATCAGGTGCGCCTCGCACCAGACAACACGTCGGTGTTTCTTACCGTTCCTGAATCGTTCAAGATTTCATACTTTGATCAGGCATGGCTTGACCAAAATGAGATCACTGTTATCCCGCTCCCCGACGGACTCAGCCTTGGGGCTTCTTTGGTTGCAGCGCTGAACCTGATCGAACAAGGGCTTGAGACACCTCTGCATGTGCTCTTCGGTGACACGCTGGTTGATCCACTGCCTCACGGGGATGATCTGGTTGCAGTGGCCAATGTTGAAGACAACTACGACTGGGCAATCGTAACGGAAAATGATGACAACTGGCTCACCAGCAGCCAAAACACCCTTGCACAGCAAGAACACGAGGTTGTCACCGGATATTTCAGGTTTAGCAGCCCGCGACAATTGATCAGATGTATTACGCAGTCCAACTGGCATTTTCTTGAGGGGTTGGGCCGATATCGAAAAGCTGTTGGCCTCAGCACCAGCAAAGTACCTAACTGGCTGGATTTCGGGCACGCAAATACTTATTACCGATCTAAATCGGCACACACGACCCAGAGGGTCTTTAACCACCTCAAGATAACACCTGACTGGATCGAAAAATCTGGCAATCATGGTGACAAGATTGAAGCAGAGGCAAACTGGTTTGAGAGCCTCCCCCCAATGGTTCGCCGCTTCACGCCCCAGTATCTTGGCCGACCGGAAAACAGAGAAAGCGGGGCCTACCGGCTCGAATACCTACACCACACCGCACTCAACGAGCTCTTCGTCTTTGCGGATGTCCCTGCACTTTTGTGGAAAAAAATCTTCAAAGAATGCCTGAACTTCCTCGCTAACTGCGCATCACATCCAAAACCCCAAAAGAATGCCCCCTCATCCGATTTGAGGCATCTATTTACAGTCAAAACGGAAAACAGGCTGAAAACCTTTTGTGAGGAGCGCGGCTTGTCTGCCGACAGTCAGTTTACATTCCGCCCCCAGAGCTCGAGCGGGCAAGGGCTGCGACTATCAGTCAATGATCTCGTTCGAGGAAGCGCGGCAATTCTTCCAAAGGACGACGCTCGCGCTACTCTAATCCACGGCGACTTTTGCTTCAGCAACATCCTTTACGAGTTCAGAACCAATAGAATCAAAGTTATTGACCCAAGAGGAATGACGCATGACGGGACTATCAGTGCTTATGGAGACATTCGCTATGACTTGGCCAAACTCAGTCACTCCGTTCTGGGAATGTATGATTGGATAATCGCGGGCTATCACAACACTAGTCTGAGCGGTGATAACATATCGATCGCGTTGCCAGAATCAGCGAAGCACCACGACGTTCAACAGCTTTTTCTGGAAATGCTAGGATCACAGTTTTCAATTACCCCCCCCGAACTCTACGCCATGCAGGTACAACTCTTTTTGTCCATGCTGCCGCTGCATGCAGATGATCCTAATCGACAGAATGCCCTGTTTGCCAATGCCTTCAGGCTTTACGACTTGATGGAGCGCCACTCTCAATGATTGTAATTCCAATGGCTGGCCTCAGCTCGCGATTTTTCAGGGCAGGTTATGACAAGCCTAAATACATGCTGGAAGCCCACGGTAGGACCCTTTTCGACCATTCCGTTCTGAGTTTCAAAAACTATTTTGGCTCTGAGACATTTCTGTTCGTAATCCGCGACGTTCACGACACTCTGAATTTCGTCACTGATAGGGTTAAAGCCTTGGGTATCAAGAGCTACCAAATCGTAACTCTTGATGAGGAAACTCGAGGACAGGCTGAAACGGTTTATCTCGCGCTGAAACAGTCCATGAATACCGATCAGTCCCTGACGATCTTCAATATTGATACATTTCGACCCAACTTTACTTTTCCAGCTGAAAGTAAAAAAGGAAGCGGGTATTTAGAAGTCTTCCAAGGACCAGGAGACCATTGGTCCTTTGTTGAACCCGATCCATCAGAGAATGGACGGGTGTGCAGAACAACAGAAAAGGTCCGCATTTCTGACCTTTGCAGCACCGGACTGTATCACTATTCAAACTGTCAGGATTTTATCGACGCTTTCGAATCATACAGCCAACTGCCCAAAAGTCAGTGGGCCAAGGGAGAGCTTTATATTGCGCCGCTGTACAATCTGACCATCAATCAGGGAAAGAATGTTTATTACCATTTGATCAACAGAGACGATGTTATCTTCTGCGGCACGCCGTCAGAGTATCAGGAATTTACGGCCTCCAGACCAAATACAAAACCATGATTAACCACAAAGATATTACCGTTGTCGTGCAAGGACCTGTCCAAACTTTCCAGGACAGAGCCCAGGAGCCAGGGATTACAAAAAAATGTCTCGAATCGGTTCGCTCGCAGCTCCCGGGAAGCCGCATTATCCTCTCCACGTGGCCATCCCAAGACTTGAGTGGATTGGACTATGACGAGCTGGTGATTTCAGAAGACCCAGGGCCCAACGTAAGATTTCTAAAATCGGACGGAAATCCTCAGTATTTCAATAACAATCGCCAAATTGTGTCGACTCGTGAAGGATTAAAAAAGGTAAGCACCCGCTATGCGATAAAGCTTCGGAGCGACAATTTCCTCACCGGCAACTCCTTCATAGAACTTCAGCAAAAGTATCCCAATCGGAGTAAATCTCATTGCTTCCTGAACGAACGGGTTGTTGTCGCTAACGTATTCACACGGCAATATGCGAAGGGCTTCCGCGTACCATTTCATCTATCCGATTTTTTCTACTTTGGACTGACGGAAGACCTGTTAGCGCTTTGGGATTTGGAACTATTTCCTGATGCCATGGACTCCGAAACTGACAGAGAGAACGTATTATTCGACGGATTCGCAACTGATTGTACTCAAGCCTTCTGGGTTCGGGCCCTCCAGAAGTTTGACTCCTCGATCTACATCAATGGTCTCCTGGACAACAGCCCAGAAAACCTTGAAATATCCGAACAGTGTTTCGCCAACAACCTGGTAATAGCCTCCCCTGCCGACCTCGGCTTGGGGCTTTGCCAGAAGTTTCTCGGAACCGCCCGAATCTCACGTACCAAAGGGCAATGCGCCCAGTGGCAACACTGGGAGTGGCAAGAGATTTATCGCCGTTACTGCGACCCGGATTTCCCTAAAGCACCGGCTTCAGTGAAGGCAAACCTGTTTCTGAAACGCTTGGTCCATGTGCATCCTGTCAAGCTGGAGACCATCGTCAAGCTCTACAAAAACAGACGCAGCAGTGAGTCAGGCGGCATCAAATGACCCCAGCACAACATGGCCTGGCATCCGCCCTCAAATATTTACTGCTTATCGTCATTGGCACCTTCCCTGCACTCAGCGTCATCGTTGATGGATACGGCAGTGCCCTTTGGTATCTTTTGGGGCTCGCCGGAATCGTCTCATTTGCGATCAGCGCCAACGTTCGCAGGAGACTTTGCTTTGAACCAAAGGCCCTGCTATTCGTTGCCGCACCTTTTCTCTTCTTTATGTGGTCAATCATTATTTACTGGCTCGTTGATCCCAGCGATTTCGCAAAATCCCGTGTGGAGCGACACGCCCTGCTCTTGATCAGCATTCCTGTCATCGCACTCCTGTTTCACGCGCGGTTCCGGGCAAAGGATCTGTTACTGAGTTTTTCGCTGAGCGGTCTGGTGTTTCTGGCGTATTGGATTGTGCACGACGGCGAGGGCAGGTTAGACGGACTGGTTCATGCCATCCATTTTGGCAATATCGCCCTTATTACCTTGATACTCTGCGTTGGAGGATTACTCACCCAGAGCAAGCGTCACTGGTATGTGATAGCCGCGATGGGAAGTGTTGGCGCACTGATAGCCTTTATGGAGTCCGGATCCCGGGGCGGCCTGGTTGCTTTGTTTCTGGCACTTCTCGCCATTGGATTCTGGTTCAGTGTTACCCGAAACCAAATCCGTTACTTTGTCATTACACTCGCTCTCGTCGCTTCGGTTGCCATCGTCTCGGTCAAATTTGTTGACCCAATATCCGAACGATACGAGTTAACCCTGAATGAGATTGATAAGTTCTCAGAAGGTCAGATGTATACCTCCATGGGAATGCGCCTACTCATGTGGGATGCCGCGCTGAACGTTGTCACCGAGGCCCCTTTTATTGGCTCAGGTTTCTCGGGATACCGAACGGAAATCCTGACCCGGATTTCCGAAGGGCAACTAAAACCACTCATGTCAGATTTCTCTTCCGAGCCACACAATCAATACCTGTATCAGCTTGCCTCTCACGGCCTGATCGGTCTGTTTCTTCTACTTTTGATGCTGACCCTTCCCTTGTTCTACTTGGCCACACCTCGCCCTGGCAGCCATCTGAACCACCATATTCTGCGTGTTACGCTGGCTGTGATTTTTCTATCGTTCATCTTCTTTGGACTTACCATCACTCTGTTTGATCAGAGGAGAATTCTTCAGAACTTTGGATTGTATTATTCTGTCGCAGCCTGGTTCATCTGTAACACTAACAGGAAGAGTCTACATTGAGAGCCGTCATCGCTATCAGGCAAATCCAAAGACACACGGGTGCGGTTCGGAACGTTATCGAGCACTGCAAGTACCTCAAGGCCCTGGGCTATGAAACTACGATCATAGCTGAACGGTATAACCGAGAAATCCTGGATGAGTGTGGAGCGGATTTTGTTCGCATCATGCGATGGCCAATCAAAGGGGCCTATCGCCGAACCTGGTTTGATAAGCGTGTACAACACTGGCTGAGAGCAAACCCCTACGACCTCTTTTTCAGTCATGGTGACAGCCACAGCAATGACATCCTGGTGATGCACAACTGTGTCAGATTGCATGAAGAAACATGCGGCACACCTGAACTTGATGTTGCAGCATTCCATGACTCCGTCATCTCGGCAGGAGATTATCGGGCGCTCATCACCAACTCCAAGCTTATGGCCGATGATTTCCAGCAGCGATATTCAGTGCCCAACGACAAACTACGAGTTTTCTATCAGGGCGTTGACACCTGTCTGTTCAACGTGTCTGACAAAGAAGCACTCCGGTGTAAAGCTCGCCGAGAACTGCAGCTCCCTGAAACATCCAAGGTTGTTGGACTGATCACCTCCGGAGACTTTACCAAACGAAACGTTCGTTTCTTTCTGGAGGTCGCCGGATTTCTTGCAGCAAACACATCCTTTCCGATTGAATTCCTTGTCGTGGGGAAATCCAACAGTACTCGTTTTGCCGACCAGATATCAGTAAACGGCCTGCAGTCCCGGATTCGATTTATCGACCCGGTACCAAACGTCCACGAACTGTTTCATGCCTTGGATTTGCACATATTCCCCGCCTTACTGGAAGAATATGGCCGTGTAGTTCTGGAGGGGCTGGCCTGTGGAGTGCCTACAATCGCAAGTGACAACGTCGGCGTCGCTGAGTTGATGCAGGATCACTCAGTGCCAGAGGTAATCAGTGGCTACAACCTGGAGGAGTGGGGTAAAGCCGCGCAGAACATGCTGACAGACCCTGACGCAGGAAAGCGAGCTAGTCAGGCGGCGGCAAGTCTTGCCCAACAGTATTCAATGGTAAACCAAAAACAGGCTATGGCGGATCTATTGAGCTCTACCATAAAACGTTAGTGGAGGCGTTGTACCCCTCAAGGAAAAACTGCCATTCACGCTCCAGCTCTTCGCCATAAGCCTTATTCAGGGAACGCTTCAACCGATCTAACGTATTACCTTTCCAGGAAGTCCGATAAGGGGTTCGGGAGCGCAGCTCACCTTTATCAAAGTCTATCAGGTGGGTTGAAGTCTCTCCGACCAGGATGTTGAAACAGTTCAAATCCGCGTGATACACACCCGCATCATGGAATTGACGAATCACTTGCCCGATTTCGCGCCAACGGGTTGCGTCCAGGGACAGAGCAACATCCCCTAATGGGCGAACACCTTGCAAGCGTTCGATGATAATGGCCGAGGAGTAAAGTACCCCCTTGCGCTGGTACACAACAGCCACGGGCTTAGGAACAGGAAGCCCCAAAACACGGAGCTGGACTAACAGTCGGAATTCAACGAACGCGCGCACGCGCACCTCGCCTGCGTATAGGTACCGATCACGTATCAGCTTTCCGACCAATCCTCCCCGACGGTAATGGCGAAGCACCCAATGGTCCGGGCTGCGCTCAATAAACCAGGCGCTCCCACGCCCCCCCGAAGAAACCGGTACCGCGCGCTCACCCCAATAATCAGGGTCAAACCAATCAGGGTCGAACTGCTCTGCCCACTCAGGCACCACCAGTGCGTTGATGCCATCGCGACTTATGTGTACTTCCGTATCTGAGCCCACCACCGAACCTCTCACAAGGCCATTCACCAACAACTCTAATAAAAAAGCCGCCCCACGGGAAACTTGGGGCGGCTTCTACATTGATCGAACACGATTTCCGGGTTAGCGAACTGCCGTCAGCCACTCCTGATGCGCAGCAAGCTTCCCCTTAACCGCATCAAAATACATGCTCTGCAGCTTCTCGGTAATCGGCCCACGCTTGCCTTCACCAATCTGACGACCATCCAGCTCGCGGATTGGCAGTACTTCGGCAGCTGTGCCGGTGAAGAAGGCTTCTTCGGCGACGTAGACTTCGTCACGGGTGATGCGACGCTCTTTCACCTGCAGGCCCAGGTCTTTGGCGAAGTCGATGATGGTGGCACGGGTGATGCCTTCCAGGCAGGAAGTCAGCTCCGGCGTGTGCAGCACACCGTCACGCACGATGAAGATGTTCTCGCCTGAGCCTTCAGCCACGTAGCCTTCGTTATCCAGCAGCAGGGCTTCTTCGGCACCGCCGGAGATGGCTTCGTTCAGGGCCAGCATGGAGTTGATGTAGTTGCCGTTGGCCTTTGCCTTACACATGGTGATGTTCACGTGGTGGCGGGTGTAGGACGAGGTGCGAACCTTGATGCCCAGCTCTTTGGCTTCCGGAGACATGTAGGACGGCCAGCTCCAGGCGGCAACCATCACGTGCACTTTCAGGTTGTCGGCACGCAGGCCCATGCCTTCTGAGCCCAGGAACGCCATGGGGCGCAGGTAGGCTTCGTCCAGGTTGTTCTCACGAACCGCAGCACGCTGGGCTTCGTTGATCTCATCCTTGCTGAACGGCATTTTCATGTTCAGGATGTGAGCGGAGCGGAACAGGCGGTCGGTATGCTCTTTCAGGCGGAAAATCGCCGGGCCGTTCGCGGTGTTGTACGCACGCACGCCTTCAAAACAGCCGAGGCCGTAATGCAGGGTGTGGGTGAGGACGTGGGTCTTGGCATCACGCCAGGGAACCATTTCTCCGTCCAGCCAGATAACGCCATCGCGGTCAGCCATCGACATTCTGTTCTGCTCCTAAAAAAGCGGTTTTCGGGGAACCGGCATTCTAGCAGGATTCTCTGCCGGAATTGAATGTTGCTTAATCGGCGAGCATCACTTTTTGCCACATGGATTGTATGTAAGCCCGCTCATCGTGAAAGGCCTCTCCCTCCACCTGGCTGTTCAGGTTCTGCAGGGCCCTCCGGTGTATGGTGGATCTCAGGGTTATGAACACCTCTCTGAGCTTTTCGGTATCTTCCACCGCCATCACGCCGGCACGGCCCAGCTCTTCCATCTGCCGGATGTTGTCACTCCACTGGGTCAGCTCAGGGTGCTCCGCACTCCAGGCCAGCATCAGGTATTGCACCAGGAACTCGATATCAACAATGCCGCCGTTGTCGTGCTTGATGTGGAACACCTCTGCCCGCCGGGCCTCGGGCGTACCAAGATTGGCGCGCATTTTTTCCCGCATATCCACCACTTCCTTGCGCAGCGCCAGCTTGTCTCGTGGCTGACAAAGAATATTATGGCGAATGGCTTCAAAGGCTTTCAGGGTATCCGGGCAGCCGGCCACCCCACGGGCCCGGGCCAGAGCCTGGTGCTCCCAGGTCCAGGCATCATTCCGCTGGTATTTTTCAAAGGCCTGCAAGGTGCTGACCAGCAACCCGGAATTGCCCGAAGGGCGCAGACGCATATCCACTTCGTACAACTGGCCGGACGGGGTCTGAGTGCTGAGGATGTGGACGATGCGCTGGCCAAGGCGGGTATAGAACACGGCATTGTCGATGGGCTTGTCGCCGTCGGTGGCCAGTTCCGGGTCTGCCTGGTGCACAAACACCAGATCCAGATCTGAGGTGTAACCCAATTCGATGCCACCGAGTTTGCCATAACCAATGATGGCGAAGTCGGTATCACAGGCGGAGCCATCAGCCCGGCGCGGATAGCCGTGCCGGCTCACCAGGTTTGCGAACGCCACATCCACCACGTGGTCCAGCACCACCTCGGCTATCCAGGTGAGGTAATCACTCACCTTCATCAACGGCAGGGTGCCTTTGATCTCAGAGGCAGCTACCCGCAGCACATGGGCCTTTTTGAAATACCGCAGCGATTCCATCTGCTCTTCCAGGTCTTCATAGGGAATCCGCAGCATTTGCTGGCGCAGGTCGTCCTGCAACTCTTCCTTGGCGGGGGGCGTGTACAGGCTTTCGGCGTTCAGCAATTCGTCCAGCAACAACGGGGTTTCCGCCAGCAAGCTGGCGATCCAGGGGCTGTCGCTGCACAGGCGTACCAGCTGGGTCAGGGCGCCGGGGTTCTCCAACAACAGCACCATGTACGCGGTGCGGCGCAGAATGGCCTCAACAAGCTGAAGCACTCGCTCAAGCGTTTCTGAGGGATTATCTACGCCAGTCAGGGCACTTAGCAGCAGCGGCATGAATTCATTCAGGCGCCGGCGACCCTGGGTTTGCAGCGTTTGCACGGTGCGGCTGTCCCGTAAGTCCGTCAGTTTCTGGACGCTGTCTTCAGGGCGCTCGAACCCCTGCTCAGAGAGCCACTCCACGGCAGCAGGCGCTTCCATTTCCGCCAGCCAAAGCTCGAACCAGCCATCCTCAATGCCGGCTTCGCCCTCCTGCTCCTCTTCCTCCGAGGCAATGATATTGGAAAAATGTGTGGCCACACGCTCACGATGCTCTGTCAGGGCCTTCTGGCAGGCGGACCAATCCTCGTAACCCATGATCCGTGATATCCGAGCCAGAGAAAGTGTATCGTCGGGCAGCTCCTGAGTCTGCTTGTCTTCCATGCCTTGAAGGGCATGTTCCAGGTTTCTCAGGAACACATAGGCATCCCGAAGCTCCCGAACCACGGTGGAGGGCAGTAGCTCCAGCTCCTCTAGCTCTTTAAGGATCACCTGCAGTTCCCGCTGCTGCAACTCCCGGTCCCGGCCGCCCCGAATCAGCTGAAACGCCTGCACCACAAACTCGATTTCACGGATGCCGCCGCTGCCCAGCTTGATGTTGTTTTCCAGCCCCTTGCGGCGCACTTCTCGGCTGATCATCGCCTTCATATTGCGCAGCGACTCAAAGGCACTGAAATCAATATACTTCCGGTAAACGAAGGGCCGAAGGCTACTCATCAGCACCTCCCCTGCCCGCTGGTCGCCCGCCACTACCCGGGCTTTCACCATCGCGTAGCGTTCCCAGTCACGGCCCTGGTCCTGATAGTAGGTTTCCAGCGCTGCGAAACTCAGGGCCAGGGCGCCGCTCTGGCCGTAGGGGCGCAGGCGCATATCCACACGGAACACAAAGCCGTCGGCGGTGATCTGGTCCAGCGCCTGGATCAGTTTTTGCCCCAGACGAATAAAGAACTGCTGGTTATCCAGGGCTCGCCGACCACCGCGCGTTTCGCCCTTGCCCGGGAAGGCGAAGATAAGATCAATATCAGAAGAGACGTTCAGTTCACGGCCGCCGAGTTTGCCCATGCCCAGCACCACCATTTTCTGGGGAGCTTCCTCACCGGTTACCGGGTCTTTGCCCCAGGGCGTGCCGGACTCTTCACAAGCCTGTTCGTACAGCCAATCCAGCGCGCCATCAATACAGGTATCGGCGAACGCACTGGTGGCGGCGATGGTTTCCTGAAGGTCGGCCCATTTAAGGAGGTCCCGCCAGATAATCCGGAACTGGATCTCCCGCCGGAATTGCCTGAGTGCGGCGTGCAACGCCGGTTCAGAATCCACCGAGCCCAGGAAAGATGCCCAGCGCTCCGCCAGCCAGGATTCGGTGGTGGGTTCTTGCAGTGGCCGTGCCTGTACCGCCGAGCGAATCTGCTCAGAATGTCGCTCTATGGTTTGCCGCAAGAACAGGCTTCGGGCAAAGGCTTCGGCAATATCGGCTTCCGTCAGGTCTGCGTCATCGGTCAACCAGCCTGGAATCCCGTCCGGGAATATCGAAGCCCAACAACCTGACACATCGTTGGCCAGTTCCGCTGGCAATGAACCCCAAGGCTCAGACATAACGCAAACCCCTGTCTCTCTGATATATTTCCGGTACTGTATAACGAACTCGCCAAGGACTGAACAGGCACGCCAACTCTATGATGCGCAATCGCCGCCCACTGAATCCCGAACATACGCAGTCTCACCTGCCCATGGGCGGCCTGATCCGCAATCGTATGCGGCGGCTCTTTGTCATACTGGGCTGCTTGCTCATCACCCAGATACTGATTATCTGGGCGGCAGAGCCTCTGACGCTGTTCGAGGCAGCGTGGATGACCATGACCACGCTGGTTACCGTGGGCTACGGCGATTTCGCACCAGAAACCACCGTTGGCCGCCTGAGCACCATCCTGCTGATGTTTATCAGTGCCATCACGCTGCTGACGTTGATCGTCAGCGACTATATTGAATACCGGTTCTACCGCCGTGAACGAATCCTGACCGGACGCTGGATTTACAACATGAAAGATCACATCGTAATCATCAACACCCCTCGCAGTGGCGGCGAGCAGTACTTTATGCGCTTTGCCTCCCAGATCCGCTCGGTACCCGAGTACCACACGGTACCCATCATGCTGCTGACCCGTCAGTTCCCGGGCGGATTACCAGCAGAACTGTCCGACTGCGGGATGGTCCATTTTCATGGCGCGGGCAACGATCCAGAAGCCCTGAAAGCGGTGCATGCCGGCAGTGCCAAACACATCATTGTGCTCGCCGCAGACGAATCCGATCCATTCTCAGACAGCCTGACCTTCGATATCGCCCACAGACTGGTAGAATCCAACCTGGGGGGTCGAACCACCGTGGAATGCGTGAGTGATCACAATCGCGACCGTTTCAAAACACTTGGGGTGCGCACCACGATCCGTCCGGTTCGCACCTACCCAGAGATCATGGTTCGTGCCGTGGTGGCGCCGGGTTCCGAGAAGGTGCTGGAAGACATGTTCAATTACGAACGCGACCATCCTCACCGCTATGATCTGGAGTTGGACGACCTGGTCTGGGCAGACATTGTCAGCGCCCTTGTGCGCCACGGCATTGGCACTGCCCTGGCGTATATCGATCACGACAATGAAGTGATTTGCCACCCTCCCACCAATGAAGAGGTCGAGGGCAAGGGACTGATCGTGCTGGTGCGATCCACAGACACCCCATCCGTGTCTGTGGTTGAGGAGGCCCTGGACCGGTATCGGGAATTCCTCAAGCAGTGGCGAGACCTGCACAATCACGACGAGCAGACGTCCGAAACCGTGACACCAAAAGAGTAAGGTAACGAATGTCATACCTGGACTCCGAATTCTACCAGCCCATTTTTGAGGCCATCGCCACCGACGACCAGGCACAGATTCAGGCAGCAGCCGCCACCTTCAATGCCGCTGACCTTGCGGAGTTTGTTGAAGAAAACCCGGATAACGAGGAAGGCATCCGCCTTCTTCGGGCCCTGACAACAGAGCAAAGCGCCAAGGTATTCGGTTATATCGGCCCCAACACCCAAACGTTGATCGCCGAGCTGTTGCCCACCCAAGACCTGGCTGAGCTGGTAACCGCCATGCCCTCGGACGAACGGGCCGACTTCTTCAACCTGCTGGATGAGAACCGCCAGCACACCCTGTTCCAGTCCCTCGCCAGCAAAGAACGGGAAGACCTTCGGCGCCTGGCAAGCTTTGAGGAAGGCACCGCCGGCGCCCTGATGAGCTCGGAATACGCGGTGATCAGCACCGGCATGTCCGCCAGCGCGGCGATTAACCTGCTCCGAAACACCGCGCCGGATAAAGAAACCATCTACCAGGCGTACGTGATCGATGACCAGCACAAACTGGTGGGTGCAGTTTCCCTTCGGAACCTGATTACCGCAATGCCTGGCACGCCGGTGGACGACCTGATTGCTACGGGCCTGGTGACCGCCAGCACCGACACCCCCCAGGAAGAAGTGGCCCGACTGATATCACGCTACGACTTGCTGGCACTGCCAATCCTGGATCAGGACGAACGGCTGGTGGGCATCGTCACCTACGATGACGCCATGGACGTAGCGGAAGAAGAAGCCACCGAAGACATCCACAAAGGCGCCACGGTAGGCAAACTGGAAACCGGCCTGAGGGATGCAACGCCGTTCTCGCTCTACCGCTCGCGGGTGCAATGGTTGGTGATTCTGGTGTTTGCCAACATCTTTACCGGGGCCGGCATTGCCTATTTTGAAGACATTATTTCCGAACACATTGCCTTGCTGTTCTTCATGCCGCTTCTGGTCGCCAGCGCCGGTAATGCCGGGGCTCAGTCAGCCACGCTTATGGTACGGGGTATGGCTACTGGTGATGTTACCGTCGCCGACTGGGGCAAATTGCTGGGTAAAGAAACCCTGGTAGCCAGCGCCCTTGGCGTTACCATGGCCGTTGCAGTGATGGTGGTTGGCTTTATGCGCGCCGGGCCGGACATTGCCTTTGTGGTAGCCGTTACCATGATCGCCGTGGTGATGGTGGGCAGCCTCATTGGTATGCTGCTGCCTTTCCTGCTGGACAAGCTGAAGTTTGACCCGGCAACGGCCAGTACACCGCTGATTACCACCATTGCCGACGTCAGCGGTGTGCTGATTTACTTCAGCGTGGCTACGGCCCTGCTGGGGCTCGGTTAGCGGAAGCATCTGCCAAGACCAGCTGAAGCGCTCCAAGACGGGGCGCTTTTTCTATCAGTTCTGGCACGGCGTGTTGGCCTGTTATTGGCTGGATTTCATCCCACAGCGCTTGCACTCCCGCTTGTATAGCCGCGTTTTTTACCCTCAGCAGAGCAGGCTCTGGGCAGTTTAGCGGTTTTTGCAGAAGCCAACTGAGACTGAGTTGTTGGAGAAACTCCGTGACAGACAACTCGCCAGGAGCCTGGTCCAGTTCCGGCCGATAGATTCCAGCCAGGTAGTATCCCTGCTCGGCTTTGCTCACCAGATTCAGAAACACTGGCACTTCATCTGCCAACATCCGGGCCCAGGACATCAGTGCTGCTGGGTTTCCGGATTTCAGCTCGAACTCCACTTCGTGGAGCGCTCGGGATTGCCCGCCGCCCACAATCTCGCCGGAGTCTACCGCCACTTCAACAACCGCATCCGCGGTTTCCAGCATGACCAACTGACGGTTGAAGTTGGTTTCAAAGGCCACCTGGAGTTGTTGAAGATCCAACTGCTTTTTCAAGGGCGTACTTTCGAGCAGCGACAGATCCAGCTCGGGTCCCGGCAGCGGCCACTCCCACTCCTGCCGGCGATGGGCGCCATCTACAAATTCGCCCTGGGTTTTCAGGGTCTGGATAAAGCGATCTCCGGATTGCCTCACACGAAGTGCCGCCCTGGCCCTGTTAAGCGCTGCGTCCGGCGTATCGTAGTAGCGATTCACCAGGAGTTTTTGGCCACCAGGCCTGGCCTCAGGCTGCGCAAGCAACCACTCCAGGGTTTGTGCCTGCGCCGATTCTGATAGGGTCAGTTTGATTTCAAGTTCGATAGCCATGATGGTTTCCAAATAACAGACCCCTTAAAATACAAAAGCCGGTGACCTGAGTCACCGGCTTTTGAGACTACTTGATTAGCTGGTTAGCTGATCAGAAGTAGTAAGTTGCACCAACGGCTGCAACAGAGCGTTCGCTCTTGTCAGCAACGCCGTATACGCCGTCGTCACCGCCACCGAGGTAGCCTTCGAAGTACACGTACATGTTGTCAGACAGGTTGTGCAGGGCCTGCAGAGTGATGGTGTCGACATCGACATCACCCACAGAAGAGTTGGAGTCGTACTGGCTCAGCTCATAAGACAGCGCGAACTGGTTTTTGCCCAGAGTGTAGACACCCATCACACCGAAGGTATCGGCAACGTCTTTACGAGTGTGGAATTCACCAGTCAGACGCAGGTTGTCCAGGTTGTAGCTGGCACGCAGACCGTAGGTGTTTTCGTTGTTCTCACCACCACGACCACCGTCGTTGGAGTCAACAGCAAAGGCCAGCTCCAGGGCATCTACCTGGTACATGGCAGCCAGCTGCCACGGGTAAGATTTCTTGGAAACGGCAGGATCGCCATCACCGTTCACCTGAACAGCCGCGCCAATAGTCAGGCCGCCGAAGTTCGGAGACAGGTACTGAACCATGTCGCCTTCGCCGGTGTCGTACTCAATGCCCTGGCTCAGACTTGCCACTTCGTAGAACTCTGAGATTTCAGTAGTGGCGATTTCGTAGATAGTATCGTCTTTACCTACCCACAGCTGACCAAAGTTCTCACCACGTACACCGATGTAAGCTTCGTCAATCTCGTAGATACCAGATCCACGGGAGTTGTTGTCATCAGCGTTGAAGTGGAATTCAGCCTTGAAGAAGCCCTCAATACCAGGAGCGATCTGGTGGTTGTGCAGAACGCCAATGGTAGAACCATTGTCGAAATGCTCAACTTCGGAACCGCCACCGTCGACGTTATCATGGGTAACGGCCAGCTGGATGTTACCGTAGATAGTCGGCAGGTTGCTTTCCTGGGCCAGAGCAGCGCCAGAGAAGGTTGCAGCTGCGATAGCAGAAGCAAGGATAGTTTTTTTCATGTTGCGTCTTCCTTTTTGAGTTAACTCAGGTTTTCGACGGGTTCTAAATCCCGATTTTTGCTGGCAAAAACAGCCTGGGCTGCGCTTGCCGGACTCCTGATCGCCTCCCATTTATATCCTGCGGGACACGACATTTTTTCTTTTTATATGACTCAAGCCATCAAGCTGAGCCTTACATCTCAACCACTTAACAGCTTTTCTTAAAGCTCTTAGTGATGACCCTGTTTTAATACAATGAATGTATTTTTGCAAATTTTTAACAACCGGTTTTTAGCCTTTTTGGTGCCTGCAAGGCAACCCTTTATGCCCAAAAGTTTGCCAGCTTTCCGATATGCAGATCACTCAAATTCGAGGCCAGAACAGGTTTTTCCAATCTAAAACATACAGTTAAACCATGCCAAGCCGTTTCACAACATCTTCGTCAAATCATATGCCCGACATTGCGGCACCAGAAACGCGCACACAGAGGGTACGCGCAACATTTCGGGGCATTAACGTTTCTGCGCAACCTCCAGCAAAAAGGTGACTGGCCCGTCATTGATAAGCGCGACTTTCATATCCGCTCCAAACTCCCCTTCTTCCACGCGCTCGCACCCCATTTGGTTACGGGCACTGATCAGGAACTCGCGATACAACGAAACAGCCAGCTCCGGTGCAGCAGCCAGTGAAAAGCCCGCCCGGGTGCCTGAACTGGTGTCGGCCGCAAGCGTAAACTGGGGAACAACAAGGATGGAGCCGCCCGCATCCTGAACGTTAATGTTCATACGGCCTTGCTCGTCCGGAAAAACCCGGTAGGAAAGAATTTTTCGGCACAGCTCCTTTGCCTCACTCGGTGAGTCGTCCCTTTCAACGCCCAGCAGTAACAAAAGCCCCTTGCCAATGCTGGCAATTTTCCGGCCGTCAACCGTTACGCTGGCTTCCGATACTCGCTGGATAAGTCCTTTCATTCAATCCCTTGAGCAACAACTTCGAGGGTTAAAAATCAGAAACGTCGAGAGTGTATCGGCGCGCAACACCGGCCGCAACCCCTCAGATCAAGAAAAGATAATCCAGTCACCCGGCGGGCGAGTCAGATTGTGACACCACATCCTCAACGGCCCGAATCAGTGCATCGACAATGGCAGGTTCAGACGCGGAATGCCCCGCATCGCGGATAATACGTAGGCCTGCTTCTGGCCAGGCCAGACTGAGCGCCAGGGCGTTATCCAGCGGACACACCATATCGTAGCGGCCATGGACGATCACACCGGGTATTCCGGAAAGCCGCGCAGCATTTCGCACGATCTGGTCTGGCACTAAAAACGCCTGGTTCACAAAGTAATGGCATTCAATCCTTGCCAAAGCAATCGCAACATGTGGGTGAGCGAAGCGTTCAACAACCCGAGGGTTGGGATGCAAGGTAGCGCAACGCCCTTCCCAGACTGACCAGGCCTTAGCTGCCTGAATCTGCTCAAGCTCGTTGGGGCTGGTCAGCCTGCGGTAATAGGCCGACACCAGATCATCACGCTCCACGTCGGGGATGGGTGACACGAAATCCTGCCAGTAGTCCGGGAACACGCGGCTGGCGCCTTCCTGATAGAACCATTGGATATCTTTGGGCCGGCACAGAAAAATGCCACGGAGTACCAACCCAGAGACCCGCTCCGGGTAAGCCTGAGCATACACCAGGCTGAGGGTGGAGCCCCAGCTGCCGCCAAACAGCAGCCAGCGATCAATACCCAGAAACTGGCGAACGGTTTCCATGTCCTCCACCAGCTTGTCTGTGCTATTGCCTTCCAGTTCCGCAAGCGGGGTGGATCGCCCTGCCCCGCGCTGGTCCATCAGAATGATCCGGAAGCGTTCAGCATCAAAATATCGCCGGTGATTATCCTCACAGCCACCACCTGGCCCCCCATGCACCACTAACACAGGAATACCCTCCGGGTTGCCGGACTCTTCCAGGTAAAGCTCATGGGGCTCTTCCACCGCGAGGTGGTGACGAGCGTAGGGCTGGATTTCAGGATACAGGCTCAGCATGACGAACTCCGTTTAGGGATAACGGTAGTCTAGCTGAGATTTAAGGGGAGAAAGCAATGGCCGTCCCTGGCCATTCAATTCTAATCTTACTTCTTACCGGCGCGCTTACGCTCGTTCTCGGTCAGCAGTTTCTTGCGCAGACGGATCGACTTGGGCGTTACCTCTACCAGTTCGTCGTCATCAATGAACTCCAGCGCCTGCTCCAGGGTGAACTTGATGGGCGGTACCAGGCCGATCACTTCGTCTTTACCAGAGGCACGCATGTTGTCCAGCTTCTTGCCCTTGGTGGGGTTAACCACCAGGTCGTTGTCGCGGCTGTGGATACCACACAGCTGGCCTTCATAGATCTCCTGGCCCGGGTCGAGGAACAGCTTGCCACGGCTCTGCAGGGTTTCCAGCGAGTAGGTCAGCGCTGTGCCCGTGGCCATGGAGACAATCACACCATTCTGGCGGCTGGTTACGTCACCCAGTTTGATCGGGCCGTAGTGGCTGAAGGTAGACGTCAGAATACCGGTGCCCGATGTCATGGTCAGGAAGGTATTCCGGAAACCAATCAGGCCACGGGCGGGAATGGTGTATTCCAGGCGGATACGACCCTTGCCATCCGGGATCATGTTGGTCATGTCGCCCTTGCGCAGTCCCATCTGTTCCATAATGGAACCCTGGTGCTGCTCTTCAATGTCGATGATCACGTTCTCGTAAGGCTCTTGCTTGACGCCATCGATCTCCTTGATCACAACCTCCGGGCGGCCCACGGCCAACTCGAAGTTCTCACGGCGCATGTTCTCGATCAATACGGACAGGTGCAGCTCACCCCGGCCGGAGACCTTGAACTTGTCGGCAGAGTCCCCTTCTTCTACCCGTAGCGCCACGTTGTGCAGCAGTTCTTTTTCCAGACGTTCCTTGATGTTACGGCTGGTCACGTACTTGCCTTCTTTGCCAGCAAACGGTGAATCGTTGACCTGGAAGGTCATGGATACCGTGGGTTCGTCAACGGTCAGCGCCGGCAGTGCCTCAACATTGGCGGGATCGCATAAGGTATCAGAGATGTACAGCTGATCCAGACCACTCACGCACACAATGTCGCCAGCCTGCGCTTCTTCAACTTCCACACGCTGCAGACCGGAGTGGCCCATGATTTTCAGGATACGACCATTACGCTTCTTGCCATCGGCACCGACAGCCACCACCGGAGTGTTGGTTCTGACCTTGCCACGCATAATGCGGCCGATACCGATCACGCCCAGGAAGCTGTTGTAGTCCAACTGGGAAATCTGCATCTGGAACGGGCCGTCCAGATCTACGGAAGGCGCGGGCACATGGTCGACAATCGCCTGGAATACGGCATCCATGTTGTCGTCCAGGTTTTCATGCTCCATGCCGGCAATGCCGTTCAGGGCACTGGCGTAAACAATCGGGAAGTCCAACTGCTCGTCGGTGGCACCAAGGTTATCGAACAGGTCAAATACCTGATCCACCACCCAGTCCGGGCGCGCGCCGGGGCGGTCAATCTTGTTAACCACCACGATCGGGCGCAGGCCAGCGGCAAACGCCTTCTGGGTTACAAAACGGGTCTGCGGCATCGGGCCATCAATGGAATCCACCACCAACAGCACACTGTCTACCATGCTCATGACTCGCTCAACTTCGCCACCAAAATCCGCGTGCCCCGGGGTGTCCACGATGTTGATGTCGTAGTCTTTCCATTTCAGCGCGGTATTTTTCGCCAGAATGGTGATGCCACGCTCTTTTTCCTGGTCGTTAGAGTCCATAACGCGCTCGTTTTCGAGCTCTTTACGGTCCAGAGTTCCAGACTGGCGCAACAATTGGTCAACCAGGGTGGTTTTACCGTGGTCAACGTGGGCAATAATGGCAACGTTTCTAAGCTTATCAATCACAACGGGTATCCTGCAGAATTTAGCGGCGAGCAGTATATAGAAAAGTCCATGTCGATAATATGAAGAATAGTGCCTAATATGTAACCAATCGGCTAATGCACCGTTATCAGGCAGGATAAGAATCAATGCACCAATAAAGTGCACACATTCAGTGCAACCAATGCCTGTAAGCTGCACTCCGGTGCGCCAGAATCGCCCCAAAGCCTTGCCGCTGCGCTGTTCTGGCGCAAAACCGAAAAACTGGCAAGCCCCTTGCTTATCCTTGTGCAGCCGTAATTGAAAGGTAAGAGCCAACAGCTTCTGTTAAGCTGCCCTGACCTGAAAAAGATCGGGCTTCAGCCCGCTGAACGATCCGGCATAACGAACACGACATCACTACGGAGCATGCACAATGTCCAAGACGATTGATTTGATCAAAGAACACGAAGTGAAATGGATTGACCTGCGCTTCACCGACAGCCGCGGAAAAGAGCAGCACGTCACCCTGCCCGCCACCGAAGCCGATGAAGATTTCTTTGCTGACGGCAAAATGTTTGACGGCTCCTCTATTGCTGGCTGGAAAGGTATCAACGAATCCGACATGATCCTGATGCCGGACGACGAGACCGCCGTACTGGATCCGTTCACCGAAGAAACCACTGTCAACATCACCTGCAACATTGTAGAGCCGTCTACCATGCAGGGTTATGAGCGCGATCCCCGCTCTGTTGCCCGTCGTGCCGAAGAATACCTGAAGTCCACCGGCATCGCCGATGGCGCGCTGTTTGGCCCGGAGCCCGAGTTCTTCGTGTTCGACTCCGTTAAATGGAATGTGGACATGCAAGGCGCGTCTTACCACATTCACTCTGAAGAAGCTGCCTGGGTTTCCGGCGAAGACTTCGATCGCAACAACATCGGCCACCGCCCAGGCGTGAAAGGCGGCTATTTCCCGGTTCCACCGGTCGACAGCCTGCACGACCTGCGTGGCGCCATGTGTGCCGCCATGGAATCCATGGGTCTGGAAATTGAAGTACACCACCACGAAGTGGGTACCGCTGGCCAGTGTGAAATCGGCGTTGGCGCCAATACCCTGACCCGCAAGGCTGACGAAGTTCAGATCCTGAAGTACTGCGTACACAACGTGGCCCACGCCTACGGCAAAACCGCCACCTTCATGCCCAAGCCGGTGGTTGGTGACAACGGCTCTGGCATGCACGTACACATGTCCCTGAGCAAAGACGGCAAGAACCTGTTCGCCGGCGACAGCTATGCGGGTCTGAGCGAAACCGCCCTGTACTACATCGGCGGTGTGATCAAGCACGCCAAGGCTATCAACGCCTTTACAAACAGCTCCACCAACTCCTACAAGCGTCTGGTTCCAGGCTTCGAAGCGCCGGTTATGCTGGCTTACTCTGCCCGTAACCGTTCAGCGTCCATCCGCATCCCTTACGTGAACAGCCCGAAAGCCCGTCGTATTGAGGTGCGTTTCCCGGATCCGTCCGCCAACCCATACCTGGCCTTCGCTGCCCTGATGATGGCCGGCCTGGACGGCATCCAGAACAAGATTCACCCTGGCGATGCTATGGACAAGGATCTGTATGACCTGCCGAAGGAAGAGGCCCTGAACATTCCGAAGGTTGCAGAAACACTGTCTGAAGCCCTGGACTGCCTGGAAGCAGACCACGAGTTCCTGACCCGTGGCGGCGTGTTCACCGAAGACATGATCGCAGGCTACATTGACCTGAAACGCGGTGAAGTTGAGAAGCTGAACATGACCACTCACCCGGTTGAGTTCCAGCTTTACTACTCCTGCTAATGCAATGCACCAATAAGGTGCATGGCATTTAAGCCTGAAAGCCCCGCCCCGTGCGGGGCTTTTTTTGTGCCGTTTTTCTCAAATCCCGCCAAACACCCCGCGCCCTTAACGATATGTAACCAAGGGATCGCCCTCCGGCGTTGAAATGCCTGCACCCGCCGCCGATAATCGAGACAGTTCACTACCGCAGGTTATTGTCATGAAAGCACCGCTCACGCTCGCAACCGGCTTGTTACTGCTGGCCACCGCATCCGCCCACGCAGAGGTTTACCGCCATGTGGATGCCCAGGGCAATGTAACCTTCTCGGACGAGCCCATGCAGGGCGGGGAAGAAATCGAGGTTAAACCGGTAACCACCATCACACTGCCAAAGCCTGACGCGGTGAGAGAAACCGAACAGTTGCTTGAGGAAGTGGAGCGCGAAGGCGCAGCCTATGAGAGCCTGTCCCTGGTCTCCCCTGAGAACGATCAGGCCTTCCACAGTGGCAACGGCGACGTCACCTTTGAAGTGCGCAGCACCCCGAGCCTGCGGCGCGGTCATCGCTATGAGGTTACCCTGGACGGCCAGCCAGTTGGCCAAAGCACCTCAGGCTCCATCACCGTCCGCAATATTGACCGAGGCACCCATCAAGCGGGCGTTCACATCGTAGATAGCGATGGCATACAGGTAAAAAGCGGCCAGCCAATCACCTTTACCATTCACCGACCATCGCGCCTTAACTGATATTTACGCACTACTTTAGTGCAACCGCACCACGATAAAGCCATACTTTGGGCAGCGAAGGGGCAAAACCCCGGCTGCCTGTAGCGACAAGCTCCCCATCTGCACCAACCTACAGCACCCGGATGCCCTCCGGGCCCTGCTGTGCCCGTACTTAGACCATCGTCGTATCTCAGCAGGCAAAACTGGTTCGTTTTTTGCAAAACCGGGGTAACCACCATGAGTTTAAAACGGAAACCAAGCATGTCGTTCCAACCATCCATCTCGCTGGGAAGCGGTTATAAGAGCATTCTGGACAGCCTGACCACGGCCGTTCTGGTGCTGGGAAACGACCTGACCATCCGTTACCTGAACCCCGCCGCCGAAAGTCTTTTTGAAACCAGCATGACCCGTAGCCAGGGCCTGCCCCTGAAAGACGTTCTGCTCGATTCTGCGGACGCTCTGAAAACCCTGTATGCGGCAGCAGGCAATGGCCAATCCTACACCCGGCGAGAAGCAGAGTTCGCTTTACTGAGCGGCTCAAGGCTGACGGTGGACTATTCGGTGACACCCATCAGCCTTGAACCCATGGAGCTGTTGATCGAGATCCAGCCCCGGGACCGGCTGATGCGCATCAGCCGCGAAGAAGACATTATCTCCCAACAGGAGACCACCCGGATCCTGGTTCGCGGCATGGCCCACGAAATCAAGAACCCATTGGGCGGCATTCGTGGCGCAGCTCAACTGCTTGACCGGGAACTGAACGACGAAGACCAACGCGAATACACCCGGGTAATCATCGACGAGGCAGACCGTCTGCGCAGCCTGGTCGATCGTATGCTCGGCCCCAACAAGGCACTGAAAATCGCGCCCACCAACATCCACGAGGTTCTGGAGCGGGTACGTACCTTGGTGGAAGCCGAAAGCAGGGGCCGCGTCCGGCTGAAACGGGATTACGACCCCAGCATTCCCGAGTTCCCCGGAGACAAAGAACAACTGATCCAGGCATTCCTGAACATCGCCCGTAACGCCATGGAGGCGGCCTTCGAGAACGAAGGTGCAAGTCCTTCCGATGTACCGCCGACCATCACTTTCCGTACCCGTGCGCTGCGCCAGTTCACCATAGGCCATCGTCGTCACCGGCTGGTGTGCCGCGCCGACATCATCGATAACGGCCCGGGTATTCCGGCGGATCTTCTGCAGAACATCTTTTATCCCATGATCAGTGGCCGGGCCTCAGGAACCGGCCTTGGCCTTTCTATTACCCAAAGCATCATCGGCCAGCACCGAGGGCTGGTGGAGTGTGAGAGCGAGCCCGGAAGAACCGATTTCATTATCTTCCTGCCTCTGGAGGACAACCAATGAGCCAACCGGCAAACGTCTGGATCATCGACGACGACAAAAGCATTCGCTGGGTGCTGGAACGCGCCCTGAACCAGGCCGGTATGCAGCCGCGAGTTTTCGACAGTGGCGAAAGCATTATGATGCGGCTGGAACACGAGCAACCCGATGCCATCGTCAGCGATATCCGCATGCCCGGAGTAGACGGCATCACCCTGCTCTCGCAGATTGTCGACAAGCATCCGGATGTGCCGGTGATCATCATGACTGCCCATTCGGACCTGGAAAGTGCGGTTACCAGTTATCAGACCGGTGCCTTCGAATACCTGCCCAAGCCCTTTGATGTAGACGATGCCGTGGCCCTGGTGAAACGCGCCGTGGCCCACAGTCATGAAAAACGGGCTGCCAGCGAACCCCAGGCCGACAGCGCCCAGCGCAATACCGAGATCATCGGTGAAGCTCCGGCCATGCAGGAGGTGTTCAGGGCCATCGGCCGCCTGTCTCACTCCAACATCACGGTATTGATCAACGGAGAAAGCGGCACCGGTAAGGAACTCGTCGCTCAGGCCCTGCACAACCACAGCCCCCGGGCCCGCAACCCGTTCATCGCCCTGAACATGGCCGCTATCCCCAAGGATTTGATTGAATCTGAACTGTTCGGCCATGAAAAGGGCGCCTTCACCGGCGCCGGCGCAGCCCGCCAGGGGCGGTTTGAGCAAGCAAACGGCGGCACCCTGTTTCTGGATGAAATCGGTGATATGCCAGCCGACACCCAGACCCGTCTGCTGCGAGTATTGGCCGATGGTGAATTCTATCGGGTAGGCGGCACCACCCCGATTAAAGTGGATGTGCGTATCATCGCCGCCACTCATCAAGACCTGGAAAAACTGGTGCAGGCAGGTAGCTTCCGGGAAGATTTATTCCACCGCCTGAACGTTATCCGCGTGCACCTGCCCAAGCTGGCGGAACGGCGGGAAGATATTCCCCGCCTGATGCAGCACTTCCTGAAACGGGCCGCCAAGGAACTGGCGGTGGAGCCGAAGCTGTTGCGCCCGGATGCCGAAGAGTACCTGACCACCCTGCCCTGGCCCGGCAACGTCCGCCAGCTGGAAAACACCTGCCGCTGGCTGACTGTGATGGCAAGCGGGCGAGAGATTCACGTGGATGACTTGCCGCCTGAGCTGTTGCACCAGGCGGAAAGCGAGCACAGCGCCACTGGCCAGACCTGGCAGGAAGGCCTGAGAAACTGGGCAGAGCAGGAACTGAAGCGCGGCAAGAAATCGATCCTGGACACCGCCGTACCGGAGTTCGAGAAGATTATGATTGAGGTGGCCCTGAAGCACACCGGCGGGCGCCGCCGGGATGCGTCCGTGCTGCTTGGCTGGGGCAGGAATACGCTGACCCGGAAGATTAACGAACTGAAAATCGATTCTGCTGAAGACGCGGAAGACTAAGCTGCCGTCAATCCTGGGCGACGGACGCCGCTGGCTGCATGCAGATTTGAACCAGCCCCGCATCAATGGCGAAGAAGACCAGCTTCGCCATCGACTCGATTCCAAGGCTGCTCTTGATGGCAGTCACCGTATTGGCCACGGTTTTCTTTTCGATTGCCAGGGCATGGGCAATTTCATCATTGCTTAACCCGCGAGCCAGCATAGAAAACACTTCAAACTGGCGGCGCGTCAACTGCTGCAGTTTTGAGGACTCAGACGCCTGATCATTGAAAGACGATTTCATGATCAGATCGTATTCAACAAAAATTTCACCCTCGGCAACTCGCTGAACTGCCTTGATCAGGGTGTCGGTCTCGCAGGACTTGGTGATGTAACCCATGGCGCCCACCTGAAGGGCGCGCTTAACGATGGGAACTTCGTTGTACATGCTGAAAAACAGGATACGCGCGTCTTTCTGATCTTCCAGAATTCTGGCAGCCGCTTCTATGCCGCTGATGCCCGGCAACCCTACGTCCATGATGATCAGATCCGGCTGATGCCTTCTGCTGAAGTCGCAGGCTTCCTCCCCAGATGCCGCCTCCATAATTTCACAGGGTTCCAGGGCCATCGATAACAGGCTGACATAACCCTGTCGCACCACCGCATGATCATCCGCAATCAGAATTTTCATCTCGGACTCTTTTGTTGTTAGTATTCGCCAGCCAAGATTATCACAACCCTCTCGGGCGTTTGTTCCCCCCTGACACAAAAAAGCTCCGGCCGCAGAGCAACCGGAGCATCGGAAGAAAAATGCCGGGAAAAGGAAAGAAACCCGGCCAAGCGATATGACTAACCGAGGGTCATATCAAAACCTCACTGTTGCGCCAGCAACCACGGTTCTGGGGGCGCCGGGGCGGATGCCGTCCTGCACATCCGAGATATACAGCTTGTCTGACAGGTTGCGCCCCTGAACCCACAAGGTTGCATCCGTAGTGGTCGGCAACTTGTAGCTTGCCCGTGCCGAGAACAGGGTACGGCTCGGCACCTTGCCCGCCTCGCCGTCAGAGGTCAGCTCACGGGTATTTTCGATATCACTGTAGAAGGACCCCAGATGGCTGACAGTGGCGCTCAAGTGCCAGCCGGCCATGTGATCCATCCCAACGGTGAAGCTGCCTGCCAGGGTCGGGATTTCTGGCACGTGATTATCGTCCAGGGGGCCGGTGGTGAAGCGGGCATCGGTGTAGTTCAGCGCAGCTTCGGCGAACAGGTTGTAATCCGCCAGGTAGAAGGCAGAGGAATCGATTCTGGCGCCGACATCGACGCCGATAATGCGAGAATCCGCTGCGTTTACAAACAACGCATCACCGAATTCGTCCACATCATCACGAATCAACGTGTCCTTGATGCGATTGTGGAACACAGCTGCATCCAGGCTGACACCTTTGATCGCACTGGTACGGATACCCAACTGGCTATTCACGCCGGTTTCCGGGGTGAGCGGAAACTCATCCGAGCGAGCCGAGGCAGGCGCATAACCGCGATGAATGCCGGCGTAGATCTCTGACTGTGCAAACCCTGTGTAAAGCAGACTTATACCGGGCAGGAACAATGCGTTGGAATCCTTTTCCCGAACACCTTCGTCACTGCTACCAGGGCGAAACACCGTGTCTTTGTATTGGTTGTAGGTTTCATAACGAAGGCCCGGGGTCACCGTCCAGTCACCAAAGCTCATGCTGTTCTGGATATATCCGGAAACCGCCTCGGCATCATATTCCACCAGGCGCCCGTCACGGGTGTAGCCATCCTCGCCAGAGACGGCAAACAAACGGCCGCGGTTGCCCTCATCCAGTTTCTCCCCCGGCAGGCCAACAGGACGGCGATCCTCAAAGTTATGGTTTTCGTAGCGTACGCCGGTCTGGATACGATGGGTCAGCCCAAGCGCTTCAATGTTGGCCCACTCCAGTCGGCTCTCCAGCCCAAGGTTCTCATAACGGCGATCCCGGCCTTCCATCACGCCGCCGTCTGCAGGTGCCGTGCCGCGAGTCTGGAAACGCGGGCGGTCCAGGTCTGTAAAGAAGACTTTACTGGACACGCTGACATCGTCCGTAACCTGCAGGTTATGGGTCAGGTCGTACTTCAGGTAGTTCACCGAAATGTTGTTATCTTCGCGCCCCTCATCGAAACGGCTCTTGTTGCGGGGCGCCTCACGATACTCCTGCAGAGAAAGGTTCGCCTCGTCGTAACCATCGCTGCGCTCACGCAAGTAGGTCACAGACGCCGCCAGCTGGTTGCGTTCATTAACCTGCCATTCCAAGCCAGTATAGAAATCGTCGTACTGATGCTCTTCCACATCAAAGGTTCCGTCAGCACGCTTGCCGGTGTAGGAGAACACCATGCCGACATCGCCTTCAGTGCGGCGATGGTGAATATGCTGCTGGATGGTGTCCTGGTTGCCCACGCCCATTTCGATGACGGTTTCCGGCACCGGGGTAGGTTTCAGGTTACGGAAATTGACGATGCCGTGGTTGTTCAGAGGGCCGTGGACAATCTGCCCGGCGCCCTTGTAAACCTCAACACGCTCCAGGCGTTCCAGCGGCGGGGTGTAATGCGCACCGGAATCGAGGTATGCACTGTTGTTGATCGGCGTGCCGTCTTCGAGCAAGAGCACCTTACGGGAACGGCGCGGCGGTGCACCGCGAACACCAATACCGGAGCGCCGGCCGAGGACATCATCATCAATGGTGCGCACGCCCGGCACAAAGTCCAGGGCATCATGCAGGGTGTAGGGCTTATACACATCGATCTGGTCACGGGTCAGCACACTCGCGGCACCCGGCATGCCTTCAACAGACGTGGGCACCAGGCTACGCACATCCAGTGCTGGCAGATACACTGCCTCGCTTGTCTGCTGGGCCATCACAATGCCCGGAACGGAAGCCAGAACGACGAAACGCACCGCGCGGATTATTGGTTTCAACATCAAACTCATCGTATTCCCCTTAGCACAGGTTTTTATTGCTGTTGGGGTAACCTTAGAGTGGGTAGCGATTCGGGAGAACTGAACGATGGAACCTGAGGAGGCCTACTTTGGGTCGGGACATTTTCCCGTTAAAGCCAGGCGTTACCGCAGGGAAAAGGCGACGGGCAAGGTCACCGTCAACTCGGGCCGGCCATAATCCGCCGGTACTCCGGGTAACGGTACAGCCCTGGACAACATTTCCCGCACCTCGTCATCCAGAGGGCGAAAGCCCGCACTCTTTACCACCCGGGCGTCTGCCACCTGGCCTTGCCGGTTAACCGTAAAGGTCACCTCGACCACACCTTCCCGACGCATGCGGCGGGCAGAATCGGGGTAACGTTTATAGCGGTTCAGGTGGCCCAGTAACGCTTGCAGATAACGGGCTTCATCGTTCACCACACCACCGGTATCTGCCTGTGTGGCGGGGGTTGCCGAGGCATCTTCGACGGGGGCTAAGTTAGGCTCTGCGGTGGGTGCCGGGTCGGCGCCACTGGTTTCAGGCACCTCCTGCTCCTCTACATCCATATCGGGTTCTGACGTTGTCGATACCGGCTCGACAGGCTCCGGCTCTGGCGTTGGCTGTGGCTTGGGCTCTGGTTCTGGCAGGGGTTCTGGCTTTGTTTCTGGCGACGGCGCGGGCATGGGGGCCTGCAAGGAATCAGGCTTCTTCTGGGGCTCCTCTTTCGGGGTGGCCTGTACCGGCTCTGGATCAGTGTCAGAAGGACTTTCAGCAGGCGACATGTCAGCTCTCGCCAGCGTCACAAAAACACCATCGGTCCCTTCATCTGCGGCCACATCCGGCACCGGCTGTTGCACCAATACACCCTGCACGATCAGAAAGGCTCCGGCATGAAACGCCAGTGCACAGAGCGCACCCGCAAACAGATACCGACGCTTCAACCCCATCACGGGCTCCGCCGCGTGGACAGGTGCACCGATTCAAACCCAGCTTCCGACACCCAGGCCAACACCGGCTGCCATTGCTCTGCCGTTAACGCCTGATCAATCTTGACCAGCACCTGGGATTGGGAGCGCGCCGCTCCATCCACACCCCAGCCATCCGCCAATGCCCGCGAGAGCTCGTCGTGCTGGACCGGGGTGCCATTGAGAAAAACCTCACCACCTTCCGTCATCAGAATCTCGGCCTGCGCTGACACCTCCGGTCCGCCGGAGTCCATGGCAGGGGGAACAAACGGCAAACCATCAGACGCCCGAATCTGACCGGCCAGCATGAAGAAGATCAGCATCAGAAAGACCACGTTGATCAGCGGTATCAGATGATCGTCATTACTGGCCGCCGGAGCGCTGCCACGTTTGATTTTCATTCTGCCGCCCCAGTGTTCACCGAGACTCTGGCTGCCCCCAATCCCCCTACCTGATCGAGTAACCAGACCACCTGTTGTATTGAACTCGCTGGATGGGGTATGAGGATCACGGACTTGTTACCTCCAGCGAGCAGATCACTCAGCTGCCTGTCATCCAGAAACACGAGCGGCTCATCCGGCAGGATTGGTCGGCCATCCGGCGTCATGCCCAGCATCAAAGGTGGCTCACCGGAGACCTCTGAGCCCTCGCCTGTCGACACCATCAAGTCGAGACTTTGCCACTGGATAAACGAGGAGGTGACCATGAAAAACAGCAGCAGAATGAACACCACATCAATCAGTGGTGTCAGACCAATCAGCTTTCGGGAGGGTGCCGCGGGGCGATCAAGCTGCATGGCCCCGCCGCTCATCACTGGCGTTAAGAGGATTAGCCGCCGCCTCAGACACATTCACCGCGCCGGAAGTATTGCCAACCAAGGGTCCGGTAAACACCGCTGTCAGCGCATCTTCCATCTCATCCACCAAGCGGTCCGTTTTACGCTCAAGGTAGCTGTGCAACATGACCACGGGAATGGCCACAATCAGGCCCGCAGCCGTGGTCAGCAGGGCCTGCCAGATCCCTCCCGACAGCACCGACGGGTCCACCTGGTTACCCGCTGCTTCCATCTGCTGGAACGCCAAAATCATCCCCATTACCGTACCCAGAAGGCCCAGCAATGGGCTTAATGTGGCAATGACTTCCAGCGGCTTCAGATAGCTCTTGAGCGACGCCAAGTGCCGGGACGCCTGGCGGGCCAGCTCCTCCCGAACCAGTGGTGAGTCACCATGGCGCATCACCGAAGCCATGGCACTGGCCACCAACGCCGGAACCGGCTGCTGGCAGGTCATCAAGAGACTGTGGGCGTCACGCACTTGGCCGTCCCGCCACAAAGACAGACTGTCCGAAACTTTTGTTTTGGATTGCCAGGTGGTCAAAAACAACTGCAGGGATTTGCCAACAATCAACGTGACGGCAACCATGGAGAATACCAACAAGATCGCCACCACAGGCCCGCCAATACCCAGCAATTCCACCAACCCGGGCGTCAACACACCCATTTCCACCAACGGACTCAACCACTCAGACATCACTTCACCCAATCCCGCGCAAATGGCACTGATTCAACCTGAGCCTGACACAATGCCAGGCCCGCCTGAACCGCCCTTTGGTCGCCACTTCCCCAACTTTGGTTGTACTACGGAAAGACGCTAGGTATCCCGACTTGTCCGCTGATACTGTCGAGACGAGTGGATGAGGAGAACAACACGATGAAATTCTGGATAACAATACTGGTGGCTGGCATCACACTGCCCTTTCAGGCTCACAGTGAAGGCGACCTGACCAGACAAACGCCCATCGTAGTGGAAGTCGAACTGGGCACGACCGAGGGTGAGATGCGATTCAGCCCATCACACCTCGAATTTGAGACTAGTAAGCTCTACCGGCTGGTGCTGACCAACAACAGCCCCCAGCCACACTATTTTTCCTCCAAGGGCTTGGCACGCTCGGTGTTTACCCGCAAGGCGCAAACCTACGCACCCGACGGCCAGCGCACAGCCGAAATCAAAGGGCACATCCATGAAATTGAGGTGTTTCCAGGCCACAAGGCGGACTGGTGGTTTGTGCCGGTACAAACCGGAGAGTTCAACGACCTGATCTGCCCGGTAGCCGGTCATCAGAAGGCAGGAATGACCGGCAGCATACGCATCTATTGATTATGCCGGAGGCTCAGTTAGCGGGCACTTCCCGCCAGTAGATGATGCGGTCGTTGCCCCGGTAGACGCCAAACGTGGCGGTAGCGGAAGGGTCTGTTAGCACCCCGTCGTTGTTCCAATCGTCTTCCAGCCACTCCGGTACATCCCAGGTCACCAGATCGGTGCCCTGGGTACCAACAGGTTCCAGGCGCAATGGCCCGGCTGTGCCCTGGTCGAAAACCCCGGAATCCGCCAGCAGCACATGGTGAGTTTCGGCCGAATCAATATTGGTCGTTGTCCATGTGGTGCAACCGTCCGCATCATGGGTAACAAACCGCCCGCCCTCAAAAGACTCCACCCTGAACGGCATGAACAAGGCCTCCACCGTTTCCGGGCCGTAAACGTTCTCCATGATCAGCCGGCCGTAGCGGATCTCAAAAGAGGCCTCCGGTTCGAAGTCATAGGGGGCCGCCTCCGCCTGAACGCCGTCGGTATCCTGAACCGATGTGACGGTAAATTCTAACTGCGGCAAGAATGCCTCTACCCGCGTGACCGGGCTCTTCGGATACTCGAACTGATCGTTCGGGTTGAACGAGAACAACATAAGTCCGGGTTCCTGTACGCTGAGTGCGGCCGCCTCCTGAGTGACAGAAAACGCCATCAGGTCGCCATTGGCATCGGTTGCAGCAAGGTCCTCGATGGGAACAAGTGTTGAGACGCCGGCCACCGATAGGCGCCTGAAGCCGTCGAACGTGTAGTTTCGGGTTCGCCCGCCCTGTACAGACAACGGCTCAAGCAGCGCGGTGGGCGCCATCAACCAACCGAACAGTTGTCCCGTGTAAGTGAACTGCCCTGCCCCGCACTCCGCTTCAAAGGCGCCTGGGTCCACCGTGACCCGGAAGCGGTCAGGATAGAAGCGCCCGACCGGAGCACTCCGGCCCTGTGGCAGATCCCGCCCCAGATAAGCGCCGGGCGCGGGGCTTGTGAGAAAGCGGAATACACCCACTTCGGACTGATCTACAGCTACCGTGGTTTGCGCATCAACGGCTCGAGCATGATCGTAACTACCAGGAGAAACCACACCGGTCTCGCCACCGGCAGGGGCCACCAACTCCACCTGTAAAGGAATGCCCGGTAGTTCGAAGTTTGGCGTGACCGGATTACCAGCACAGAAATCCACATCTGTGTCACTCTGCCAACCTGCTGCGGTAATGCTCAGGTCAAAGGATTCCCCTGCCCTGCGGAACAGCGGGCAGGTCTCATCACCCTGGGAACAGGACACTGCCGTGGAAACACAAAAACCGGCGGGCACGCTCACAAAGCTGTCCGCGCCAGGCATCAGCAGGCCGGCATCCTCAGTTGCTTCGCTGCCCCGATACAGCGCGTTGAGCTGCATCTGCCCTGCGTCCGGGTAGACCAAATCGATCTCCGCAATACCATCATCATCAAATGCCAATTCGATCCCGACGGGTGTGGAAGCGTCGATGCCGACCGACGCTCCATTCACAGAAACTTCTCGACTGACTTCACGACCACCCGGACCAGGGTCTACATAGTCGGACCAAAAATCCACGGCTTTGGTTTGGTTTGCAAACGCCGGCACACATTGCTGAGTGGCATCATCCTGACGGACCGCCCGCACTTGAACAGGGCCGGAGGGGCGGTGTGAAATCAGATCGGGAAGGTCAAACGCCAGGCCCGATTCAAAGAAGGGCAGGTCGCAATTTGACGCCGACAAGGATCCGCCTATCTGGCATAGTGTCACGGCCTGGGGGCGTGTTGAAGGATTTGAGCCAACAACATCAAGCCTCACGGTTCCGGGCGACGTGTTCTGCAACGTCGCCTCCCCGAAGCCATTTACCAACGACACCACGTTTCCACCTTGCCAACCGTTGGCGGGGGCCAGCGTCGCCTGTACTGGGTCGGTAAATAGCTCAGAGCAATCGGCGTTGCCGCATGCTCGAATCTGTACTGTCTCGGGTTGGCACGTCAGTGCAACGCCGTCATGAATGATCTCGAAATGGTCTACCTGTTGCCCTACGGGATTCAACTTTAAGGCGCACAGTTCAATGTTTCCAAGCTCATGGATGTTGGTGGAGCCACCAGTGGAACCCGTCAAGGAGAGCAGGAAATTCTCCGGCACCGCAGGCTGGCCGGGCTCCGCCAGCGCATTGAACGGAGCAATCAGCGTCTGAAAATTGTTACCACTTCCGGAAGTATCCCGCTCTACCGACACGATGGCCTGGCCCGCCAGCCTGGAATCAACGGTGATTCGATAGCGCTGGGCCGTGGGGTTAGTACCGGCCTGATCAATGCCCGGCGAAAGCGTGTTGGTGCCTCTCAGGTAACGATAATTGCCCTGATAGGCGCCGCGAATGGCAACGGCGTCTGCACGGGAACCAGGTCCTCCCTGCCGCCCCTCGGTGGGATTGGAGAAGTTACCAAACTCATCCAGCCCTATCCCGAGCCAACCGCCTGCAAACCCGGGGTCGCCATTATCTCGCTGGGCATACCCCAGTGAACCACCGAAGCTGCCTGGCTGCGGCGTTATTGCAGAATCTGACAACACAATCGCCAGCCCGTCTGCACCACTGCCACCGTAAGCAAAATAGTCGAACTCGAGAATCACCAGATTGTCTGCGCCCGGGATCTCTCGCTGCAGCGTCGCTGCTGTCGACTGATTACTGACGGCTTGGGTCATTCTTAATCGATTGTTGACGACCGAGGGGGTGAAGCTTCCACTGGCCACAGAAGTAACCCAATCGTCCGCAGATAGGCTTCCGCCGTCGAAGTCATCGACAAAACAGGTCAGGCCGTCATTTGGGTCTGTAACCCTGATCAGTATCTCATCCTCGCCAAACGGCTGTTCGCCTCCGCAGAAAAACAGAAAGCAGTTCTGATAGCGAGATTCAAACCGCACCATGTAATCACCCGGTTGATCAAATGTGACCGTTTGAGTTACCGGTGAACGCTCGCATAATGTCGGTGTACTAGTGGATGACTGGACCAATACACCGTTAACCAACCACCGATCATTCCACCTCTGGTTAAAGGTAGACTCAACGTCTGAACACCCCTCCCCCCTGACAGCCAGGGACACAGCGTTCCCAACTTCCACTGCAACCGGTCCAACACTGTCACCATTGGCGGAAAGCTCCACACGTCTGGCACACAGTCCGGCCAACAAGCCCTGCTCAATGCCGCTGTAGTCTGCCACCGGGCCGGTATTGCCGGTGCTGATGCCGCCACCGGCTGCCAGGCCACCCGTGATCACAGCATTATTGCCAACGCTGATCGACCCGGCGGCGTAGAGTAGCCCATTGACCTGGGCGTTGTTCCCCAAGGTCAGGCTACCTCTGGTCACCAATAACAACTGGCCCGGATCACCGCCCGCATTGATTGCAATGTTATTCCCAAAGGCTTGCGAACCATTGATAAAAATCCTTACCTGGGCACCGTCTGCGACATTCAATTGGTACCCATTACCAAGGTTCGCACTACCGAAATAATAGTCTCCGGCGGCCAGTGTCGTGCCTGATACTGGCCATGGATTGTTGGCCCAGGGCACCCCCGAAAGGTCCAAGGTATTTCCGGAAGCCTGCAGGTTGCTGTTGACACCACTGGGAGCACCGAACACATCAGAACATTGGGCCGCCCAAGCTGGCGGCGCTGCCATGAACAACACGAAGAGTACTGCCAGCATGGCCCAGGAGAAGTGGGGGGACCTCATCGTACTCTAACCTCCAGGACTCGTTCCGCGGCATCCGCGCCTGAACCACAGACACCCCTGCTCGTGATTGTGTAGAGCGTGTCCCCGCCGCTGCCCCCCGTACCCCCGGATGGATCCTCTGCGGAACAAGCCAGCAACGCCGAGCAGCTTGAAAGGGATGCCTCGGTGAAATTCAGCACCCAGGAAGCCGGACAGGACCGCCCTCCATAGAGGACGTCAGCAACCGCGAGCTGAGCACCGCTTTCTGCGGAGAAAAAGGCACGCTGAGACTGGATTTGCAGACTTACAGCGTTGCTGGAACTTTGTTGCAACTGAGCCATCCCGATGACCAGCAGCGCCAGCACGGTGATAACAAACAGTGCGACCGGCAAACCGGCACCGGCCTGATTGTGAATCGATTGCTCAGGGTACATTGCGAATTTGCACCTCCTGGCTCATTCGAGTGGTCTCGTCACCATTCAGGTTTGCCAACTCAAATTCAAAATTCACAACCGCCGCCCGTTGCAACGAGGGTGGCGTTACTTTTAGATTGAACGAACCGCCGACCAGGTTGGCACTCATAACCTCCCGAGTTCCACCGGCTCCGTTCAGGGCAGCAGCAGAAGGCTGAGTAGAGCCTGGAGAGTACCCGCTGAATCGATAAAGCCATTGCCCAACCTGACAGACACTGACCGGGCTAGTGATGGCGTAAACGCGTTTTTCCGGTGAGCGCTCGCGAAAACGATGACTGGCGGACAGTTCAATGGTTGTATCACTATCCGCGACCGCATTAATGGCCGGTGAAACCGGCCCAGGATTGGAGGTGCCGTAGAGATTGGACTGGGCCGAGCCGTAGCCGTACACCACCAGCCGGGCACCGGCGGGGACTGCTCGGCCGAAGGGTACTATGCTCACTTCATCAAAGCCTGGGCCTGTTGTCAGGGATTCATAGCCGGTGCCGGCGATTACCGGCAGCCATTCCAGACATTCGCCGTTCTCGCGAACGGACAGGGGAAACGCTTCGCGCACCTCCCGGGTGATTTGCTCACTGATCACCACGCCTTGCAGCGCGCGCTGTTGCCGTTCGCTTACGTCCAGCGCACCACGAGTGGACAGGGCAACAAACTGCACCGAGATGGTGGCCACAATGCCCAACAGCACGATGACCATCACCAGCTCGACCAGGGTGAACCCCTGTTGCCGGCGCATCAGAAATTCCCCCGGTAGGCGCTGAACAGGTAGGTGTTCCCGGAGGGATCGGTAACGGTAATATCGATGCGTTTGGCTTCATGATTGCTCAGGCCCACTTCGGTGCCGGCACAGGCCACCGAAATAGACACCTGAAAATTGTTGTAGCCCGATAACGATTCCTCCTCGCTGTTCTCGGGCGGCGCGTTATTCAGGGTGTGATAATCGTCCACATCGTTGAAGGTACGCCGTGTTTCGCCATCCGGCCCAAGGTTGTTGCAATCCGCGTCGCCGGCATCCACCGCTCCGCCGCCCACAGGGGAATCATGGGCAAAGGATTTGGAGAGGATTTCGTCCATGTAGAGTTGCGACAATGCCACCGCACGGGTCTGATTCAAGGGATCAGCGCTTCGGCCGGTGATCAAGGCAAAGGCACCAACAACGCCGGCGATGGCAATACTGATAATGACAATGGTCATCACCAGCTCCACCAAGGTCGCGCCCTGCTGGCGAACACCGGGGCGCCGGCAAGACCTCATGAACAAGGCCCCTGATACACGGCGCCAAGGGAGCTCAGACACAGGGTAAAGTCACTGTCTCCTGAGATCTGGAATTGGAGACTTTGACCGCTGAACGGTGCCGCCAGGCGCCCCATTCGGTCAAAGTTGATGGTAAACCCGCCGCCAGGAATCGGAGTGAGCCCGGATTGACCGGCTACCTGATACGCCACACTGGCGCCCTCACGGCGGATGGAAAACAGGGAATCCGCCGCCTCGAACTCAAAAGCATTCGAGGTTTGGCGGATGGTTACAGAAGTAGAGGGGTTGCCCGCCAGCGCTGCTTGTTGGGCAAGCAGCGTGGCGGAGGCTAGTTGTTGGGTGGCCAATAAGGGGGCAAAGGCTGAGCTTCTGGCGAACAGGCCGACTCCCAAGGCGGAAAGTACGCCGATAAGGATAATGACCATCAGTAATTCCACCAGGGTAAATCCCGAGGCCCAAGTAGCACTCACGGTCCTCATGCCCCCTCCATAACCCCTATTGAAGTCGGGTTAGTTAACCACTTTTTGATATGAAAGCTGAGGGCAACGGCTTGCCCTCAATAACCATCCCCCCCGCTCGATTAACAGTCAGTTACGTCTACCGTAATGACCGGCGCAGTATCAGCATCTGCTGCTGCGGTAAAGGAAACCTGACAGTTAGCGGGAGTCGCCGCACCATTTGCGCGAACGATAATTGGATTCCCTGGGACCACCGTATAGTCATCGGCGTTAATCTGGGCAGCGTCTAAAATACCGGCCTGGGTCGCTGCGGGGTATCCGAACACGGTATCAACACTAGCCCCATCAAGCTGGACATTACCTGTGGCTGCAGCTGGATCACACCCTTGGCGAGCAAGACAGGCAGAGCGGACGATAGAGTTTGCTGAACGAATTGCGCCTGCTGCCCCCTGTACAGTGCTGACCCGGGCATCCCCGCCCAAATCCGCAAACCGCGGCAAAGCAAACGCCGCCAGAATACCCAGAATCACAATCACCATAACCAGTTCGATCAGGGTGAAACCTTGCTCACGCTTCGGTGTGAATTTTTGCATCGTCATCATAGTCACTTCTCCTGGATCTCAGTTTTCTTAGTTGATGTCGGTGATAACTTCACCGGTATTCGAGTTGTACTCAATGAAACTTTCCTGACCATCTGGCAGATACTCGTAATTGCAGACTCCAGCTGACGGAGCCGTTGCCTGGTATTCGGTGGTGTTATCCGCAGCACCTGCAGCAGCTACACGGGGAGCGTTAGACTGCAGAAGCCTGTTCCACAGCGCGGCACAACCACCACTGGCCGCAGGGTCGGGCCAACCATCGTCGGTAGCGGCGACGTCGTCATTGCCAAATCCTTCCACTGCGGCGACGGCAGTGGTCAACCCGTTGACGGTCCACTGCGCTTTAACAAGCGACACACCCGCGCTCAACGCACCAGCGGTACCCTTGATACTCGCCTGATGCGCCTGCTCCGAAAGCTGCGCAAACCTGGGCAGCGCGAAGGCCGCCAGTATCGCCAGGATGGCAATCACCACCACCAGCTCGATCAGGGTGAACCCCTTCTGTTTTTGCCTGCTGTTGTACCGCATCATTCGTCGCCTCTTGCCTGTGATCTGTCGTGTTATCCCGTCAGCGGCTGGCGTCCTGCCCGCTCACTGTGGTTTCTGTCAACGGCACCGGTGCCAGTTTCAGGCCGGTTGGCCGCTGTGCTTGCACCCGCACGTTGTTCCTGCTGCGGTTTGCAAATTCGGTTATCACTCTCCAGGCGAAGGGGTCGTCGGGTTCTGCGAGCCGCCCTTCAATGGTTATCGGCTGCTTTGGGTTATAAATTAACCAACCCTTGCCATCTTCGCCTGTTTCATTTTGTTGTCCGGGACGAAAGCACCAGCCACCTTGCTTCGGTTCCCCATCGCTACATTCGCCCGAGTACATGGGCCATTGGTGATCCAGCCAGTCGAAGGGGTTACGCCCTTCCAGTTCTTCCAGGCTGCCCTGCCGGCTCAGCATGGTTTCGGCCCCTTTCACCACCAGTGCCGCCCGTAATTGGCTCAACACCATGTTCACGCTCTGTTGTTCCGCCCGCTGCAGCTCGCCTTCCAACTTGCCCAGTAACACCCACCAGAGGGTGAACAGTACCAGCAGGGCAACAAACAGCCGCATGCGCCGGGCGTTGGCCAGCCCACTGGCGGCAGACCAGAGCGGCTCGCGCACTAGCCGCGCCCCATGGCGGCGGCTCCCAGGTCCCATATGGGCAGGAACACGCCCAGCGCCAATATCAGTACCAGGATGCCCATGGCCACAATCAGAATCGGCTCTATGGATTCCGCCAGCCGTTTCAGGCCGTAGTCCACGTCTTCGTCGTAGAAATCCGCCACGTTGTTGAGCATGTCATCCACCGAGCCGGTTTCCTCGCCCACGGCAATCATCTGCAAAATCAGCGGGGTGAACATTTCGCTGGCGCGTGCGGTGCGCAGCAGGCTTTCGCCGCGCTCGATGCCCAGGCGCATATCCTTGATGTGGTGCGCTATCCAGGCGTTGTCTGTGGCATCGGCGACCACGGTCAAGGCGTGGGTCACCGGCATACCAGCTTTCAACATGGTGGCGAAGTTCCGGGCAAACCGGCTGAGGGTAATCAGCTCCAGCAGGGGGCCGATAATCGGGAGCTTCAGTTTGTAGCGGTCCCAGATTTCCCGCCCCTGTTCTGTCTGCTTCCACTGGCGCACGAGCACACCGGCAGCGGCGAAACCAAACAACATCACATACCAGTAATTGAGCAGAAAATTAGACGTGCCGACCAAGACCTGGGTAAGGAAGGGCAAGTCGGCCCCCATGCGGCTGAACACCGAGGCAAACCTGGGAATAACCAGAAAGTTCACCACCATCAGGGCCGCCAGCAGGGCCACCACCACAAAGGTGGGGTAACGCAGGGCCTGTTTTACCCGGCGTTTGGTGTCCCGTTCCAGTTCCAGGATTTCCGACAGGCGCTTGAACGCGTCATCCAGCATGCCCGTATTTTCGCCCACGTGGATCATGGCGATGAACAGGTCGGAGAATACTTTCGGGTGCGCCTGCATGGCCGTGGCCATGGTGTTACCGCCTTCGAGGCGATTGGTGATATCTTCCAGTACCTCCGCCAGCACCGGTGAACGGGAGGTTTCCGCCAACCCGCGCATGGTGCGGATCAGCGGGATGCCCGCTTTGGTGAGCGCGTGCATTTGCCGGCAGAACACAATCAGTTCATCCAGCGTTACTTTTTTGCGGAAGATGGCCAGGTTGTTTACCCGGTCCATGCCGGATTGCGTTTGCACCTGTTCCTGAATGGCCAGCGGGGTAATACCGCGGCGCATCAGTTCACTGGCCGCCGCATCCACATTGGCGGCGGTCAGTGAACCTTGCTGGACAACACCACGGTTGTCTTTACCCCGGTAGCTGAACTGCATCAGTCATCTACCCCTATGGCGCCGTCGGCTGCCAGATCGTCACCTTCCAGCAATGCACCTTCTGTAGTGGCCGCCACCCGTGCAACCTCCTGTAAAGAGGTCACGCCCTGCAGGGCATAGTTCATAGCGCACTGGCCAAGCGGTCGGAACAATGGGCTCTTGCGGGCAGCCCGGGTAAAGTCGGACACGTCCTTTCTGCGCAGGGCATCCAGCATGTCTTCGTTCATTTCCAGCATTTCGTACACGCCCACCCGGCCCTTGTAACCGGTATTACTGCATTGGTAGCAGCCACGGCCGTGCACGAAGCCGGCCTCGATATCCAGTGGGTCCAGGTCGAAGGACTGCAGCCACACCAGTTCCTGCTCAGAAGGCTGGTAGGTTTCCTTACAGTTATCGCACACTCGGCGCACCAGGCGCTGGGCCACCACGCCCAGTAGGGAGCTGGCCACCAGGAACGGCTCGGCGCCCATGTCGATCAAACGCATGGCACTGCTGATGGAATCGTTGGTGTGCAGGGTCGACAGCACCAGGTGCCCGGTCATGGCGGCGCGCAGGCCGATTTCCACGGTTTCGTGGTCACGCATCTCGCCCACGAGGATGATGTCTGGGTCTTGCCGCAGGGCGGAGCGCAACACCGTGGCGAACTCCAGCCCGATTTTCGGGTTTACCTGTACCTGGGTGATGCGCGGCAATCGGTATTCCACCGGGTCTTCGGCGGTGATGATCTTCACTTCCGCCTTGTTCAGTTCGGTCAGGGCACCGTAGAGGGTGGTGGTTTTACCACTACCGGTGGGGCCGGTGACCAGAATCATGCCATGGGGCTTTTTGATCAGTTTGCGGAAGCGGTCCAGCAGGTGTAGCGGCATGCCGGTGCTTTCCAGATCCAGAGTGCCCTGGCTCTGATCCAGCAAACGCATTACCACCGATTCGCCGTACTGAACCGGCATGGTGGATACCCGCACATCAATGCTGCGGCCTTTCACCCGCACGTTAAAGCGGCCATCCTGGGGCAGGCGCTTCTCGGAAATGTTGAGCCCGGCCATCAGCTTCAGGCGCAGAACAAGCGCTGCATTTACGCGCTTTTCTTTCATCACCTGTTCTTGCAGTACACCATCCACCCGCTGGCGAATGCGCACGACGGTCTCGTCGGGCTCGATATGGATATCCGAGCTTCTGGCCTGTACGGCATCTTCGAACAGGGTCTGCAGCAGTTTGACCACCGGGGCGTCGGCGCTTTCGGATTCGGCGGACAGGTCGGCCAGGTCGAAAGCGTCATCACCCAGTTCGTCTTCCAGCTCTTCCGCCAGGGAGGCTATTTCATCGGTGCGGCGGTAGACCAGATCAAGGGTGTTGAGCAGTTCGCTCTCCCGCACCACCGCCTGTTTGATGGGCTGCTTGAGCACCCGCACTAGTTCGTCGTAGGCAAAAATATCCAGCGGGTCCGCCATGCCCACCAGCAGCTCTCCGCCCTGTTCCGCCAGCACAATGGCCCGGAACCTACGCGCCATGGCTTCCGGCAGTTTCTTCACGAGTTCGTTATTGAACTGGTAATGGCGCAGCTGAACAAAGGGCACGTCCAACTGGCGGGACAGGATGTTGAGCAGGTTGTCCTCGTCGACATAGCCCAGCTCGATGAGCGTTCGGCCAAGCTTGCGTCCGGTGCTTTTCTGCTCCCGCAGGGCGGTCATCAACTGCTGTTCAGTGATGACATTATTCTGAACCAGCAGGTCGCCTATGCGGATTTTCTTTTTCGGTTCCGTACTCATGATTCCGCCTGCAAAACTGATATGCGTTGCCGCGCGTAGTCCGCCAGTGAAGCAGACATTCCGGGCATGGCCGCAGCCTGGGTATAGGCCTGCAGCGCACTTCGATTGCGCCCACCGGTTTCCAGCGCAATGGCCAGCCCCAGCCACCAGGCGCCCTGGCTGTCATCGTGAGCAATTAACTCCGACCAGTGGCCAGCGGATTCATCGGCTGCGCCGGCCTGCTGCAACAAGGTGGCCAGGGTAATGCGATATTCCACCTGTTCAGCCACCGGGGGCACCCGGGCCTGCAACGTAGCGATCGCCAGGTTCAAATCGCCCAGTGCCAGTTGGGCGCGGGCTTTCAGCAATCTCAGGCTGGCATGTTCGTTGGTCACAGAGTCCGGAAGCCATTCCAGGGCACGCCCGGGCCTATCCAGAACCAGCATCTCCCGAGCAAAGATCTCCCGGCTTCGGGGAGCCGTTTGAAGGGTGGTCAGTTCCGTCAGTGCACGCTCTGCCTCACCATTGCGACCGGTTGCCAGCAACCCGGCCAGTTCACGACTGGTGCGCAGGTCGACGGCTTCCGGCGTTTCCCGTTGCTGCTTTACCGATGCTTCCGGCGCACGATTCGCAGTGTTCACCTCCCGCTCAGGGCTAGGTGGCTGCGCTTGCGCCACCTGGATAACCTCGGGCTCGTTCTGGTCTGCCGCGGGCTCCACATTGGCGGGCCCGGTTTGTTCCGGCGTGGGCTCGGTTACCATCACGACCTTAGCAATGGATGCACTATCAGGCGCCGACACCTCGGTTTCAGAAGCAGGCTCAACAGGGACCGGTTCGACGATGACCTCTGGCAGGGCGGCTGTCTCCGTGATCTCTTGTGATTCCGGGGCTGCCGAAACCTTGGCGCTATCGGCGACAACGGACTGCTCTTCAGAACTACCTGACAGCATCCACCAGGCACCTACGCCACCCATCAACGCCAGTGCCACCATCAAAACAATGGCAATCGGCGTCCCGGACGCCGTCGAATCCCGGGCCACAGGCTGGCCAGTGTAAGTGCCGGCCACACGGGGCGGATTCTGCCGTTCCTCTGCTGCCCTCAGGGCATCATTCAACAAGCTCATCCCCACCTCCGGAACCAGCTAACGGGGCGGGCGCTCTCTGTGTCTTTCACGGCTTGCAGAGCGTGCTTTCTGGCCACCTGCCGGTCTCCCCGCCCCCAGGCCGCCAGCATGGACTTATGGGCCAGGACATTGACCAGCCGGGGGATACCGCCGGATGAACGCCAGATGACCTTTAATGCTGCCGGGGCAAAAATGTCCGCTCCGTTATAGCCGGCCCGGGCCAGGCGATGCCGCAGGTACTGGCCCACGGATTCCTGACCCAGTGGCTGCAATCGGGTCTGAAAGGTGATTCTCTGGCGCAACTGGCGCAGGCTGTCCTTCGCCAGGATGGTATCCAGCTCCGGCTGGCCAAACAGCACAATCTGCAACAACCGGGTGCTTTCGGTTTCCAGGTTGGTCAGCAACCGCAGAGCCTCAATGGTTTCTTCGGGCATGGCCTGGGCTTCATCAATCACCAGTACCGCCGGGCTTTGTTCCATGGCCAGGGCAATCAATCGCTGGTTCAGCGCCTTGAGAATCTGGTGGCCGTTACTACACCCGGCCACGTCGACACCCAGTTCCTCGGCAACCGCCTCATAGAGGGTCTCCGGCGGCAGGTTCGGATTGGGTATGTAAGCCGTGCAGGCGGTCTTGTCCAGTTCGTTGAGCAGCAAGCGGCAGAGCAGGGTCTTTCCGGTGCCCACCTCGCCAGTCACCTTGATAAAGCCTTCCCGTTGCTGCAACGCCACCAATAACAGCTCCAACGCATCGGCATGACTGGGCGCCCGGAGGAAATATCGGGTGTTTGGCGTCAATGCGAACGGTGCTTCCTGCAGTCCAAAATGGCTTTCGTACATCAGCGGGGGGCCGTCTCCGCCTGGGGCTTGACCGACTCTGCCGAGTTCAGCAGATCTCTGAGCACGTTCATCCGCTCCCGGCTGGCCTGCACATCCGCCTGCATTTGGCCAGCGTTGGCCACCATGGGCCGTATCAGGATGACGAGTTCGCTCTTGCGGGATTCGAAGCGGCGCTGCTTGAACAATTCCCCCACCAGCGGAATATCACTGAAGAAGGGTACGGCCGAGGTGGTGTCTTCACTGGTATCCTGAATCAAACCACCGATCACCACGATCTGCCCACTTTCTGCCCGAATCACGCTGTCGGTCTCACGTACCGTGCTGCGCGCCAGCGGCAGGGTGACATCCCGCTCACCAATGGTGATGACCTTTTCCTGGTCATTCACTTCGCTGACAGACGGGTGCACGTGCAGCGTTATCGCGCCGCTGTCGGAAATCTGCGGGGTAACGTCCAGGGAAATGCCGGAGAAGAACGGCGTCAACTCCACCGAGGTGGAGGTTCTGTCAGTGGCCGTCACCGCCGAGTTGTTATCATTGAAATCAATATCGGTGACAAAGAACTCGTCGGTACCTACCTTGATGACGGCTTTCTGGTTGTTGATGGTGGAGATGCGCGGGCTGGAAAGAATCTGAACATTGCCTTGCTGGCCCAACAGCTGGATCAGACCAGTGAAATCGCCGGCGCTCACCGTGGCGGAGAACAGCCCGCCAATATCCGGGGTGCGGATCGGCTGACCCGCCAGCGACTGGGCCGTGAAATAATCGGCACGACCGGCGGAGCTCTGGACGTCAGCCCAGTTGATGCCCTGCTGATAGCCCTCGTTCAGAGTAACCTCCAGTATTTTCGCTTCCAGAACAACCTGACGCTGCATGATCAGCTCTGTCCGGCGCAGGTAATCCTCCACCATCCGCAAATCATCAGCGCCCGCCCGGACCATCACCAGGCCCGCGCCAGCGTTAACCACTACCTGGCCATCATTACCCACGATCATAGCCACCGTCTGGCGAATATCCCGCCAGAAGTCAGACTCGGTATCGGTCGAGATGGTGGTGCCCACCAGGTTTCGGGTTTCATTACCGGTATTGGAATTGGAGTTTGAGTTGGAAGCACCGTTGCCACTGCCCCGGGCGCTGCTGACCTGGCCCGAACTGACACGGGTTTCTGAGCCACCTCGGCGTTTGAAATGCAGGTAGTCAATGGGGAAAAGTCTTGTCTGTATCCGGTCTTCCGCCACCCGAAACAGCCGGCCATTACGCTGGATATCCAGACCGTATAAATCCGCAGCAATCTCCATGACTTCCGGGACGGTGACATCGCTCAGGCGCAGATCAACCGGTGTCGTAACGCCCGGATGGACCACCACGTTATAGCGGGTACCCTCCACCAGCGCTTCAAAGAAGCTGGAGGCTGGAACGCCGCGAGCATTCACATCAAACCGCTCGTCTTGCTCCTGCGCGCTGGACAGGGGCGGCAGCAACTGACTGCTGATATCCGCGGCCGATGCAGGAGCAGGATCAGCGGCTGCGGCGCCCGAGACAGGGGTTTGTCGCTCTGCTTCGGCCAGCGCCTGGTCAATCTGATCAGCAACGTCTGTTGATGTGGCGGCAGACGTCCGCATCAGCGGGTTATTGGCGCAGGCAACCAGCGTTAGTGAGAGCATGGCAGCTGCGAGAGGTCTGAGTGTTGTCATCATGGTCCGACTGTCTGTCATGGTGTTCTCCGCACCTGCGGGAGCGGTTCCGGATACAGGGTTCTGGGTTGGCCGCGATCGGTTACTTCTACCCGATCCTTGAAGATACGGCGCACACGTATGTTGTCGTGGCTGTCGCCCTCTGTCAGGGCTACCCCCTCAATGACGGCAATCCTCCGCTCCTTGCCCAGGAGGATCGAGCCCAGCCGAATCTCCCGGGCCGGCGATGCCACCACCGGCTGCGAGTCAGCACCGGGAGGTCGGGTCGGGTCTTGCAAGGCATAGGCCTGGAGCGACCCAAGTGACACCAACGTCATCATCAAATATCTGAACAAAGGATGTGCCATCTCAAACTCCCAGCCAGGCGGCATCAAGGCTCAGGGTGCGCACACGGATGGTCGCTTCACCCTTGGGCCAGGCACCGGCCTGATAGTCCAGCTGTATCCACCCCAGACGCTCATCCATGGTTTCGAGCCGCTGTAGATACGCCAACACATCGAGATAACCACCACGGATGGTCAGCTCCACGTCGTGGGCATAGAGCAAGGGCTCTGCAGCTTGCCGATTACCCACCTCTGGCTGGGCACCGTCATAAACCGGTGTTGGCGTGCGCAATGTCATGGATTCCAACTGCAAGCCCTGTTGAGCTGAGAGCATGTCCCGTAACAGCGTGACCATGTCCCTCGGTGCGATCAGCTGCCCGGTAGTCTCGGTAATTTCCTGATCCAGCCGCTCCAGGCGGCTTTGCCGGGAAGCCAGTCGCTGGCGCAATGCCTCCGAAGGGTCACCGGCCAACTGGCTGTTGAGGGTTTCCTGTTGGCTAAGCAAGCTGTTCTGCGTAGCCGTTAGTGCCTGCACTCGGTTATTGAGTTGCTGCTGCCGGGTTTCCACTGGGGTAACCAACAACTCCCAGCCCAGGACGAACATGAGCACACAGGCAGTCACGACGATCAAAACCCGCTCACGGATCGGGCGGTCGTTGTACCACTGCGCAGTGGTGGCCAGGGAATCTGTCAATTTACTCATCGCCCCGACGCCTCTCCCGGTTGTGTTGCAACACGAAATTCCACCCACTGATGATCAGCTTCGTCGTCTGGCCGCTGCAACCGGAAATCGCCAAAGGTTTCACCAACAAACACCGGCTCGTCACCCAGGCGCGCAAGGTAGCTGGGCACCAGTTCCGCCGCCCGGGTTCTGCCCTCCAAACGCATGGCCGAGGGAAGCGATTGCAAGCGCACGGCTGTCAGCCACAGGTCCTCAGGAACCTGGCGCGCCAGGGCCGAAAGCCGCCCGGAAAAACCACCGTGGTTGTGGGTTGCCAGGCCTTCCACCCGTTCGAGCAGACGCTGCCTGCGAGCAATTGTCTCAGTGATCCGCGCCAGCGAGGCTTCCAGCTCAGGATCTGGTTGCCTGGCCTGCACCTGGTCGGCCATGGTGGCAACCGCCGTTTCCAGATTCCGGTTCTGCTGTTCCAGCCGCTCTACCTGCTGCTCCAGCGTCTGATTGTGCCAGCGGCCAAAAGCCATGACGGCCACGAGTATCAGCAATACGATCCCAACCAAAGCTCCGGCCGTACCGGCATGCAGCCGCTGCCTTGTAGGGCGAAGTTCCGGGGTATACAGGTTCACCTGTTGCCTGATCATGCCTGACTCCCCAGGCCAAGCGCCGCACTCCAGGCGGGCAGGCATCGGCTATCAAGCGCGCCAGACAAGCCAAACTGGCTCCACTCAGGCACCTCGATACCGGCCGCCATGTAAGATGAGAGCATGGAGTTCAACGGTAATACCGAATCCCGGGCCACCAGTTGGATGGTCGACGGTGGCACCTGGCCGAGCTGGCTCTCGAAATAGTCCATGGAACGCTGGATCTCCAGCGCCAGGGATTGCACAGCACCCTCCTGGCTGGAGGCGTCCCGCAGATCATCATAAGACAGCTCAAGGCGGCGGGAGAGATACAGGGTATCGCCCTGGCATATGACCATCTGGCCATAGCGGTCACGAAGATGAACCAGAGCCACCCCCCTATTCGACTGATCCAGGCGGGCCGCCAGATTTCGCAAGGCCAGCTCGGCAATATCGATTCGATCCAGCTCAAGGCCTGCATCCGCTACCAGACCAATAAGCTCGCGAACCAGAGATTTGCGGGCTGCAACAACGTTCACCAGCGGGCCACGCCCACGGGACGCGTCTTCCGGAAATGCAAACACATCCGACACGGCGTCGGCCGGGCTGAAATCGAGGAAGTCCTTGAGCTTCCATTTGAGCGCATCGGCCAGCTCACTGTCCTCAACACCCTCCGGACGCTCAACTTGAAACACCTGATATTGATCAATGGGCAGGACCAGAACCGCAGGCACACCAGCCCAGCCCTGGTCGTCCACCAGCTTGCTGAGCGTGTCGTGCCGTTGTGCAGAAACACACTCAACAAAGCCCAGCGACTGCCCGGGCGAAGCAGCGGCTCTGGCCCAGGCAATGCCATCCGGGCGCACCTCAAGACAGACAGGCTGTCCCGAAGGCTTGCGGTGGATCAGTTTTTGTAGAGTCGTAACAAGATTCAGGATCATGGATTCCCAGGTCGTGGCCACAGCTCTGCTGCCGGCCGGCGTGCACAAGGTGTTTAAATTATCAGCACTTTTAACACAGGCTTACATGATAGTTGAGAAAGTGAACGTAACTCTACGTTTCACCGACTGATTTCACGGAGATTTTGCAACTCGTTAACAAAAAAACCCGCGCAGAGCACGGGCTTTTTGATTGTCGATGAGCTGGATCACATTCAGAACGGAATGTCGTCATCAAAATCATCAATCGGTTCCGGCATGCCACCGGCCTGCTGCTGACCCTGAGGGTTGTAACCCCCGGACGGCTGCTGCGCCTGGCCACCCTGCTGCTGGGGCGGAGCATTATACTGAGATTGGGGTTGCTGCTGCGGCCGGCCCTGGGGAGCTCCCTGGTTCATGCCACCTTCGCCACCGCGGCTGTCGAGCATCTGCATCTGGCCGTTGATGTCTACCACAATCTCGGTGGTGTATACGTCCTGCCCTTCTTTATTCTGCCACTTGCGGGTTTGCAGGCGACCTTCGATATACACCTTGGAACCTTTACGCAGGTACTGGCCGGCCACTTCCGCCACCTTGCCGAACAGCACAACCCGATGCCATTCGGTTCTCGGTACCATCTGGCCAGTCTGGCGATCCTTGTAACTTTCATCGGTAGCCAGGTTGAGATTCACAACCGCGTTGCCATTCGGGGTATAGCGGGTATCCGGATCCTGGCCCAGATTACCAATGAGAATTACCTTGTTAATGCCTCGTGCCATCTTCTGCTCCTGATCGATTTTCCGGAACACGTGCGGTCCATGCACGCATCCTTTGTTTAAGAACCTTTACCCTGCCGCACAAATTCAAAGTGCGCAAGCTGATCTTCATGAAAATGCTGACGGTCCACTTTTAAGTAAGCGGTTGCCGCATCTTCCACAATCACCACGTCCTGCACACCGGGCAGGCGGCGCAATGTCTCATCAATCTCATCAAAACCGGCAGGCAGCACCTGCTCCAACTCAACCACAAAGCTCGTGGTGTAATTCGGCGCCGGCATCGTCAGTGCTACCAGAAACCAGGCAGCCAAACCACCGGCCATTAACCAGAGAACCCCTTCCAGGCCGGCAGATTGTAGCAAGTAACCGCCCAGGGCACCGCCGAGAAACGCACCAAAAAACTGCGACGTCGAGTAAACCCCCATAGCGGTCCCCTTACTGGCGGCCGGAGCTTCTTTGCTGATCAATGAGGGCAGGCTCGCTTCCAGAAGGTTAAACGCCATAAAGAAGAAGAACAGTACGCCCCAGGCCAGCCAGAGACTCTTCTCCACACCGGTCAGTGCGGCCGTTGCCAGCGAAAGCAGGGCGATGGCACCGCAAAGCACCGGTTTCATCACCCGCTTTTTCTCACCAATGATGATAAACGGCACCATGGCGAAGAAGGATGTCACCATCACCGTAAGGTAGAACCACCAATGGGAAACGCTGGCCAGCCCCAACTGATCCTGAAGCATGGTGGGAAACACCAGAAACAGCGCTGTCAGGGCAAAATGGAGGATGAAGATACCGAAGTCCAGCCGCAGTAGGCGACCGTCCCGCAGCACCCGCCCGACCATCTCCCTCGCGGGATGGGTATCCGCGCTGATTCTGTGGGCATGGGGTGTTGGCACCACTTTGGCCACGATGAACAAGGCCGCCACGGCCATGGCGGCCGTTGCATAGAAAATGCCGGACAATCCCCAGACCGAGCCCAGCAGGGGCCCAACCACCAGTGATACCGAGAACGACAGACCAATGGAAATGCCCACCATAGCCATTGCCTTGGTGCGCTCCTCCTCGCGGGTAAGGTCGCTTAACAAGGCCATTAACACGCTGGCAATGGCTCCTGCCCCCTGAAGAACCCGTCCGGCAATCACAACGTATATGGAGTCGGTGGAGGCTGCCAGCAGGCTGCCAGCGGCGAACAGCACTAGCCCGATATAGATCATCCGCTTGCGGCCAACCCGGTCAGACAACAAGCCGAACGGAATCTGCAACAGGGCCTGACTGAGACCATAGGCCCCAATCGCCAAACCAATGAGCGCAGGCGTTGCGCCCTGCAGATCACTACCGAGCAACACGAACACCGGCATGACCATGAACAGGCCAAGCATACGCATTGCGTACACCGAGGCCAAAGCCGTAACAGAGCGTTTTTCAAGCGCGTTCATGCTTACCCGTGCCGGATTGAAAAAATTGGGAAGGCAGCTAATGGCTGCAAGCGGCGCATTGTACCAGATGCGCCCCGGGTGAGGGACTACCCAAGACAGCGTACCCCAGGCGGCACAACACCAGTTTCGCCGGGGGCTACCGAAAACGATATAATGGTGGTTTTACCCAAGCGAGGTGTTATGGACCATATCCAGATCAAAGGCGCACGCACGCACAACCTGAAGAACATCGACCTGGATATGCCAAGAGACAAACTCATTGTCATCACCGGGCTGTCAGGTTCAGGAAAATCCTCACTGGCCTTCGACACCCTCTACGCCGAAGGGCAGCGCCGGTATGTAGAGTCTTTGTCCACCTACGCGCGGCAATTCCTGTCGATGATGGAAAAACCCGATGTTGATCACATCGAAGGCCTGTCACCCGCCATTTCCATTGAACAGAAGTCCACATCCCATAATCCCCGCTCAACCGTTGGCACCATCACTGAAATCTACGACTACCTGCGACTGCTTTTTGCCCGGTCCGGCGAACCCCGCTGCCCGGACCACGGTCAGCCGCTGGAGGCCCAGACCGTGAGCCAGATGGTCGATCAGATCCTGGCGATGCCTGAAGGCAGCAAACTGATGATCCTGGCGCCGGTGATCAGGGACCGAAAAGGCGAGCACCTCCAGGTGATTGATACCATGCGCAGCCAGGGCTTCATCCGCCTTAGGGTCGACGGCACGGTTTATGACATCGATGATGTTCCGGCGCTGGACAAGAAACGCAAACACCAGATTGATGTCGTGGTAGACCGCTTCAAGGTCAAAGAGGGCCTGGAACAGCGATTGGCGGAAAGTTTCGAAACCGCCCTTGAGTTGGCCGATGGCATCGCGCTGGTCGCCCCAATGACCGGAGACGGCGAAGAACAGACATTCTCGGCACGCTATGCCTGTACCCAATGCGGGTATTCACTGAGCGAACTCGAACCCAAGCTCTTCTCCTTCAACAACCCAGCCGGCGCATGCCCCACCTGTGATGGTCTGGGAGTGCGCCAGTTCTTTGATGCCGAAAAAGTTATCCAGAATCCGGAAGCCACGCTGGCCTCCGGCGCGATCAAGGGCTGGGACCGGCGCGCGGTCTATTACTTCCAGATGCTGACCAGCGTGGCCGAGCATTATGACATCGACCTGGAAACGCCGTGGGAAGACTTGCCAGAACCGTTTCAGCGAGCACTGCTCTATGGCTCTGGCAATGAAGACATCAGCTTCCGGTACGTCAATTCCCGTGGCCAGATCATGGAGAGAGCCCACCCCTTTGAGGGCATCATCCCGAACCTGGAACGCCGCTACCGGGAGACAGACTCCCAAAGCATGCGCGAAGAACTGGCCCGCAACCTGAGCACCCAGCCTTGCAAAGACTGCGGTGGCACCCGGCTTCGCCGCGGCGCCCGCAATGTCTTTATCGAGGAACGGACACTACCTGAAATCACTCACCTGCCGGTAGGCGACGCTCACCGCTACTTCAGCGAGCTGACTCTGCCTGGCCGTAAAGGTGAAATCGCCGAAAAAATCCTCAAGGAAGTGCGGGAACGCTTACAGTTCCTGGTCAATGTCGGCCTTGAGTACCTGACGCTGGAACGCAGCGCAGACACCCTCTCGGGCGGTGAGGCACAGCGGATTCGCCTGGCCAGCCAGATTGGCGCCGGGCTGGTGGGTGTCATGTACATCCTGGACGAACCGTCCATCGGCCTGCACCAGCGGGACAACGACCGCCTGCTGGCCACCCTCACCCACCTGCGGGACCTCGGCAACACCGTGATTGTCGTTGAACACGACGAAGACGCCATCCGTGCTGCCGATTATGTCATCGATATTGGCCCTGGTGCCGGCGTACACGGTGGTGAAATCGTTGCTCGCGGCACCCCTGAAGAGATTATCGTCAACCCGGCATCGATGACTGGCCAATACCTGAGCGGAGAGAAAGAAATTGCCGTGCCAGCAACCCGCAACAAGGGCAACGGCAAACACCTGGTCCTGTCCGGCGCCACAGGCAACAACCTTCAGGACGTCACGCTAACGCTGCCACTGGGGGTCATGACGTGCGTAACCGGGGTCTCCGGCTCCGGTAAATCCACCCTCATTAACAGCACCCTGTACCCGGTGGCTGCGGCCAAGCTAAACAAGGCCACCAGCCTGAACCATGCCCCCTATAAAAACCTCAAGGGCCTGGATCACCTCGATAAGGTTATCGACATTGATCAAAGTCCGATCGGGCGCACCCCCCGGTCGAATCCGGCGACATACACCGGCCTGTTCACCCCCATCCGTGAGCTCTTTGCCGGCACCCAGGAAGCACGGTCTCGCGGCTACAAGCCCGGCCGATTCTCCTTCAACGTCAAAGGCGGACGCTGTGAAGCCTGCCAGGGTGACGGCGTAATTAAAGTGGAAATGCACTTCCTGCCGGACGTCTACGTGCCCTGCGACATCTGCAAAGGCAAGCGCTACAACCGCGAAACCCTGGAAGTCCGCTACAAGGGCAAGAACATCAACGAAGTGCTTGAGATGACCGTTGAGGAAGGGCGAGAGTTCTTCGACGCCGTACCCTTTATCGCCAGAAAACTGCAAACCCTCATGGACGTGGGCTTGTCCTACATCCGTCTTGGACAGAGTGCAGTTACCCTATCGGGTGGTGAGGCCCAGCGGGTAAAACTGGCCAAGGAACTGTCCAAGCGCGACACCGGCAAAACTCTGTACATCCTCGACGAACCCACCACGGGTTTGCACTTTTACGACATACAGCAGCTATTGAACGTCCTTGAACGCCTGAGGGATCACGGCAACACCATCGTGGTCATCGAACACAACCTGGATGTGATCAAAACGGCTGACTGGATTGTCGACCTGGGACCAGAGGGTGGTTCTGGCGGCGGGCAGATTATTGCTGAGGGAACACCGGAGGAGGTAGCGGACAATCCGGCATCCCATACCGGGCGTTATCTGAAGCCTATGCTCAAGTAGGTTTTCACCACAAAAAAAACCGGGAACCTTTCGGAACCCGGTTTTTTTTTGAACTAGAGCGAAGATTTTACTCTTCGCCTTCGTCCACTTCTTCAGCCTCGATGTCCAGAGGACGGCCAACCAGCTCAACGAATGCCATAGGGGCATTGTCGCCAGCACGGAAACCGCACTTCAGAATACGAAGATAACCACCCGGACGCTCGCTATAACGGGGGCCCAGCTCATTGAACAGCTTGGCTACCGCAGCATCGCTACGCAGGCGTGAGAACGCCAGACGACGATTTGCAACCGAATCATTCTTTGCGAGCGTGATCAACGGCTCAGCTACACGACGAAGCTCTTTGGCTTTCGGCAGCGTTGTCTTGATCAGCTCATGTTCAACCAGTGACGCAGTCATGTTACGGAACATGGCCTTGCGATGCGCACTGGTCCTGCTGAACTTACGACCACTCTTACGATGACGCATTGCTCTGATTCCTTACCTTAAACTAATCGGCGATCAACCGCCCAGAACCCGGTCATCACCACGAAGGCTTGCCGGCGGCCAGTTATCAAGACGCATGCCCAGAGACAAACCACGGGACGCAAGAACGTCCTTGATCTCGGTCAGCGACTTTTTGCCAAGGTTAGGCGTCTTCAGCAGCTCCACTTCGGTGCGCTGGATAAGATCGCCGATATAGTAAATGTTTTCTGCCTTCAAGCAGTTAGCTGAACGCACAGTCAATTCCAGATCATCAACCGGGCGCAGCAGAATCGGATCGATTTCTTCCTCTTCTTCTACACGCTCTGGCTCTTTCTCATGATCGAAATCTACAAACACAGCCAGCTGCTGCTGGAGAATCGTGGCCGCCCGGCGAATCGCTTCTTCCGGATCGATGGTGCCATTTGTCTCCAGATCAATAACAAGCTTGTCCAGATCTGTACGCTGCTCAACCCGTGCGCTTTCGACGGCATACGCCACTCGGCGAACCGGGCTGAACGTAGCATCAAGCTGCAAACGTCCGATGGCACGAGTTTCATCCTCGTCCAGACCACGCTGATCAGCCGGCTCATAGCCGCGACCGCGGGCAACACGCAAACGCATGTTGACTTCGCCGTTCTCGCTCAGGTGACAGATCACGTGCTCGGGGTTAGCGATTTCCACATCGTGGTCCAGCTTGATATCGCCGGCGGTCACTACACCCGGGCCCTTCTTGCTGAGCGTCAGCTCAGCATCGTCACGGCCGTTCATCTTTACGGCGACGCCCTTGAGATTCAGAAGAATCTCGATGACGTCCTCCTGGACACCCTCAATGGCGCTGTACTCGTGCAGGACACCGTCGATCTGTGCTTCAGTCACGGCGCAGCCCGGCATCGAAGACAAGAGAATGCGACGCAGTGCGCTACCCAGGGTATGACCGAAACCGCGCTCAAGCGGCTCCAGTGTCACCTTGGCGCGCGTGGCGCTGGATTCTTTCACGTCAATGGTACGAGGTGTCAATAACTCATGTACTGAACGCTGCATAGACGCCCCTATCTGCTATCGTTGCTAACTGGGCTTTACTTGGAGTAAAGCTCGACGATGAGGTTCTCGTTGATGTCGGCCGGCAGTTCAGTACGCTCAGGTACTGACTTGTAAACGCCGGACATCTTGTTGGCGTCAACCTCTACCCAGCTTACCGGTGCGCGGCTACCAGCCAGATCCAGTGCACCTTTAACGCGCAGCTGGTTTTTGGCCTTCTCACGCACACTCACAACGTCGCCCGGCTTGACTTGATAGGACGGCACGTTGACCGGCTTATCGTTCACCAGGATCGCCTTGTGAGAGACGAGCTGACGGGCTTCTGCACGGGTAGAACCAAAGCCCATGCGATACACAACGTTATCCAGACGACCTTCCAGAAGTTGCAGCAGGTTTTCACCGGTTGCACCCTTCAGGCGAGCGGCCTCTTTGTAGTAGTTGCGGAATTGCTTCTCAAGTACGCCGTAGATACGACGGACTTTCTGTTTTTCACGAAGCTGTACGCCGTACTCGGACAGACGACCGCGACGCGCGCCGTGCATACCCGGCGGAGTCTCGATGTTGCACTTCGAATCGAGCGCGCGTACGCCGCTCTTCAGAAAAAGATCTGTCCCTTCACGACGAGACAGCTTGCACTTCGGGCCTATATAACGAGCCATATTTCACTGTCTCCTGTGTTAGACGCGGCGCTTCTTGGGCGGACGACAGCCGTTATGGGGAATCGGCGTCACATCAGTGATGTTGGTGATCTTGTAGCCACACGCATTCAGCGCGCGAACTGCAGATTCACGTCCGGGCCCAGGACCCTTAACCTCTACGTCCAGGTTTTTAAGGCCGTATTCAGCAGCCGCATTACCGGCTCTTTCAGCTGCTACCTGCGCAGCAAAAGGTGTACTCTTACGTGAGCCGCGGAAACCGGAACCACCTGAGGTGGCCCAGGACAGGACGTTGCCCTGACGGTCCGAAATGGTCACGATGGTGTTGTTGAAGGACGCGTGAATGTGCGCGACGCCATCAACAACCGTCTTTTTCACCTTTTTACGGGTACGTGTACCTGGCTTTGCCATGTTTGCCTACCTGTTACTTACGAATAGGTTTGCGAGGACCTTTACGGGTGCGGGCGTTGGTCTTGGTGCGCTGGCCACGGACCGGAAGTCCATGACGATGACGCAGACCACGGAAGCAACCGAGATCCTTCAAACGCTTGATGTTCATCTGTACTTCACGACGCAGATCGCCTTCGACGGTGAACTTGCCCACTTCGGTACGAAGTGCTTCAAGCTGCTCGTCGCTCAGGTCTTTGACCTTGACGTCCGGCTTAACGCCGGTTGCATCGCAAAGCTTCTGGGCTGTTGTCTTGCCAACACCAAAGATGTAGGTGAGCGAGATAACAGCATGTTTGTGATCGGGTATATTGACACCGGCTATACGTGCCATCCAAATTACTCCGCGTTCAAAGCTTTGCTGTGTGAATTTTCCGCCACAAAAAGGGCGCGAAATAATAGCGCCTGACCCGCTCGCGAGTCAAGCGCTACTATTCCGAACCCCTTTTACAATGTCAGAGCGATTTCTTGGAAATCAGCCCTGGCGCTGCTTGTGACGAGGCTCCGTGCAGATGACTCGAACCGAGCCATTGCGACGAATTACTTTGCAGTTACGGCAAATTTTCTTTACCGAAGCGCGTACTTTCATTGTCGACTCCAGTTTTCAAGGGGAACGGCTGTGTCAGCCGTTCCGACCATAGCCCTTGAGATTGGACTTCTTCATCAGCGATTCATACTGATGCGACATCAGGTGCGACTGAACCTGAGCCATGAAATCCATCACCACGACTACAACAATCAGCAGTGAGGTACCACCAAGATAGAAAGGTACATTACCTGCCACCATCAGGAACTGAGGGAACAAGGACACTGCTGCAATATACATAGCCCCGAACAACGTCAGACGGGTCAGTACACCATCGATGTACTTGGCAGTCTGCTCTCCTGGGCGAATGCCCGGGATGAACGCGCCGGAACGCTTGAGGTTATCCGCAACTTCCTTCGGGTTGTACATCAGTGCTGTATAGAAGAAGCAGAAGAAGACCACTGCTGCTGCGAACAGGATGATATACAACGGCTGGCTCGGAGCCAATGCCTGAGAAATGTCACTCAACCATTCCATGCCCTCACCCTGCCCGAACCACTGGCCCAAGGAGGCCGGGAACAACAGAATCGACGAGGCAAAGATCGGCGGAATAACACCGGCCATATTGACCTTCAGCGGCAAATGACTGGACTGCTGGGCAAACACCCGGCGGCCCTGCTGCCGTTTGGCATAATTGATGGTTAACCGCCGCTGGCCCCGCTCCATGAACACCACGAAGCCAACCACCGCGATCGCCAACACACCAATACCGAGCACTACCAGCAGGCTCATTTCACCGTTACGGGCCTGCTCCAGAGTCTGACCGATGGCGCCCGGCAAGCCGGCGACAATCCCTGCGAAAATCAGCAGTGATATACCGTTGCCAACGCCACGCTCGGTGATCTGCTCACCGAGCCACATCATGAAGACGGCACCACACACGAAAGACACCACTGCCACAAAGTGGAAGCTGAAGCTGTCGTTGAAGGTGACGCCCTGAGAGGCCAACCCTACAGAAATACCAAAGCCCTGAACCAGGGCCAGGACAACCGTACCATACCGCGTATACTGGCTGATCTTGCGACGACCCGCCTCGCCTTCCTTCTTCAGCTGCTCAAGCTGCGGACTGACCGCAGTCATGAGCTGCATGATAATAGAAGCCGAAATGTACGGCATGATACCGAGTGCGAAGATACTCATGCGCTCAAGCGCACCACCGGAAAACATGTTGAACAAACTCAGGATGGTTCCCTGGTTCTGATCAAACAGTGCCGCCAACCGGTCCGGGTTGATGCCTGGAACGGGAATGTGGGCACCGATCCGGTACACCAACAACGCCAGAAACACGAACCAGAGCCGCGAACGCAGCTCTGCAAATCCCTTTCCGGCGCCCGCAGGCAATGATGCTGTCTTGGCCATTTAGTCCTCGACTCGTCTTAGTCTTCGACTTTCCCACCCGCGGCAATGATTGCCTCGCGTGCGCCTTTGGTGACACGTAGCCCTTTAACGGTTACAGCGCGATCCAGCTCACCGGACAGCATAACCTTGGCTTCGCGAATTTCTTCGCGAATGATGTCAGCCTTCTTCAGTGCAGCCAGATCGACCACGTCGCCTTCAACCTTCGCCAGCTCGTTCAGGCGAATTTCGGCAACATAGCGCTGCTGGCGGGAAGTGAAACCAAACTTTGGCAGACGACGGGCCAAAGGCTGCTGACCACCCTCGAAACCAGGCGCTACAGAGCCACCGGAACGGGATTTCAGACCTTTATGACCGCGACCACCAGTTTTACCCAGACCGCTACCGATACCACGACCAACACGCTTGGCGGAAGGACGTGAACCAGGTTCCGGAGCAAGTTCGTTCAGACGCATCTTAGTTCTCCTCAACCTGTACCAGGTAGTTAACCCGGTTGATCATGCCGCGAATAGAAGGTGTATCTTCCACTTCAACGGTATGACCGATTTTACGAAGACCCAGGCCTTTCACACACAGCTTGTGCTTGGGCTGACAGCCGATCGGGCTGCGGGTCAGAGTTACTTTGATCGTTTTTGCGTTCGCCATGACTTCAACCCAGAATATCTTCGACGGATTTACCGCGCTTGGCTGCAATATCTTCAGGCGCCTTCATGGCCTGCAGACCCTTGATGGTAGAACGTACAACGTTCACCGGGTTGGTAGAGCCGTAGCACTTGGACAGTACGTTGTGTACGCCAGCCACTTCCAGTACCGCACGCATCGCACCACCGGCAATAATACCGGTACCTTCGGATGCAGGCTGCATGAACACTTTGGAGCCACCGTGCTGGGCACGAACTGCGTACTGCAGGGTGGTGCCGTCAAGGGCCACGTCTACCATGTTCTTGCGAGCAGCTTCCATCGCCTTCTGGATGGCAACCGGGACTTCCCGGGCCTTACCACGACCGAAACCAACGCGTCCTTTGCCATCACCCACTACAGTCAGTGCGGTGAAGGCAAAAATACGGCCGCCTTTAACTACCTTGGCGACACGATTGACCTGAACCAGCTTTTCCTGGAGCTCAGGCGCCTTCTGTTCGTTAACGCTCATCTTCTCCACCTCTTAGAATTGCAAGCCAGCTTCACGGGCTGCGTCGGCCAGAGCCTGTACACGACCGTGATAACGGTAACCTGAGCGGTCAAAAGCGACCTTCTCAATGCCTGCTGCCTTGGCACGCTCAGCAATCAGCTGACCGACCTTCTTGGCAGCGTCCACGTTACCGGTTGCACCCTGGCGCAGTTCCTTATCCAACGTGGAGGCAGTGGCCAGCACTTTGCTGCCATCTGCAGTCGTAACCTGGGCGTACATATGACGCGGCGTGCGATGAACGCACAGACGGTCGGTACCCAGTTCACGGATCTTCATGCGCACTTTGCGTGCGCGACGCAATCTTTCGTTATTCGCGCTCATAGTCCCGCCTTATTTCTTCTTGGCTTCTTTGCGTCTGACCTGCTCATCCGCATAACGAACACCCTTGCCCTTATAAGGCTCGGGCGGACGGAACGCGCGGATTTCAGCAGCGACCTGGCCAACCTGTTGCTTGTCGATACCGCGAATCACAACTTCCGTATTGGACGGAGTTTCAGCGGTAACACCCTCGGGCAGCTCATACTCAACCGGGTGAGAAAAACCCAGTGTCAGATTGAGCTTCTTACCTTGCGCCTGCGCACGATAACCTACGCCCGTCAGCTGCAGCTTGCGCTCCCAGCCTGTGGATACGCCGGTAACCATGTTGTTAACCAGCGCACGAGTAGTACCAGCAAGAGCGCGGGACTGTTTCGCACCATCGCGGGCCGCAAAGCGAAGAGAACCCTCTTCCTGCTTCACTTCAACCGCTTGGTGAATGGTGAATTGGAGAGCTCCCTTGGAGCCCTTCACATTAATTTCCTGTCCGTTCAGCTTAACCTCAACACCGGAAGGCAGCACGACAGGATTATTGGCAACCCTGGACATGTGTATCTCCTAGAATACGGTGCAGATGACTTCGCCACCCACGCCTGCAGCACGTGCGGCGCGGTCTGTCATAACGCCCTTGGACGTTGAGACAATCGCGACTCCCAGACCGCCGGAAACCTTCGGCAGCTCCCCAGCGCCTTTGTACTGGCGCAGACTCGGACGGCTGACCCGCTTGATCTCTTCGATAACCGGCTTGCCGCCGAAGTATTTCAGAGTGATGGTCAGCTCGGGCTTCGCGTCAGCTGAAACAGAAAAATCTGCTACGTAGCCTTCGTCCTTAAGGACCTGGGCCACGGAGACCTTCATTTTTGAAGACGGCATCGTCACATCAGCTTTCGATGCCATCTGGGCATTACGGATACGGGTAAACATATCCGCAAGCGTGTCTTGCATACTCATTAGTATGAGGCTCCTGATCTTTTTAGTTGTGCAGCGGCGTGCCGCACCGCTTACCAACAGGCACCTGACCGAAGTCAGGCGACCTATCTTACCAGCTTGCCTTGGTCAGGCCCGGAACGTCACCGCGCATGCCGTACTCACGGAGTTTGATCCGTGACAGTTCGAACTTGCGCAGAACGCCGTGGGGACGACCAGTCACCTGGCAACGATTCCGAAGACGTGAGGGACTCGCATCACGAGGCAGCTGTTGCAGCTTCATTTGTGCGTTCCAACGATCTTCTTCGCTGGTATTCGGGTTTTTGATAATCGCCTTGAGCTCGGCGCGCTTGGCTGCGAATTTAGCCACAGTCTTTTCGCGCTTGAGCTCACGGTTTTTCATTGAAACCTTCGCCATGTCACTCGTTCCTTATTTCTTGAACGGAAAGCCAAAGGCTTTCAACAGTTCGCGACCTTCGTCGTCGGTACCGGCAGTGGTGGTGATGGTGATATCCAGCCCGCGGATCTTGTCGACTTTGTCGTACTCGATCTCAGGGAAGATGATCTGCTCACGAACACCCATGCTGTAGTTACCGCGACCGTCGAAGGATTTCGGGTTCAGACCGCGGAAGTCACGAATGCGGGGAACCGCAATGTGCACCAGGCGATCAAAGAAATCCCACATACGCTCACCGCGCAGGGTCACCTTACAGCCAATCGGCCAACCTTCACGGATTTTGAAACCCGCTACGGATTTGCGTGCCTTGGTAACAACCGCCTTTTGACCCGCCAGACGCTCAAGATCCGCCACAGCGTTTTCAATCAGCTTTTTGTCACCAACCGCTTCGCCAACACCCATGTTCAGGGTGATTTTCTCGATACGCGGCACCTGCATAACGTTCTTGTAACCGAACTCTTTCTGCAGGGCGGGTACCACTTCCTTAGTGTACTGCTCTTTCATGTTAAGCATCGTAACCACCACCGCTTACTGGTTATCGACAGCTTCGTTCGTGGACTTGAAGATCCGCACTTTGCTGCCGTCTTCCTTGGTCTGGAAGCCAACACGATCGGCTTTGCCGGTCTGCGGATTAAAAATAGCCACGTTGGAAGCCTGGATAGGCGCTTCTTTTTCGACGATACCACCCGGGGTGCCGAGCATCGGGTTCGGCTTGGTGTGCTTCTTCATCATATTGATGCCAGAAACAATCACACGGCCGTCGTCCTGAACCTTCAGGACTTTACCACGTTTGCCTTTGTCTTTCCCCGTGGTGACGATTACTTCGTCATCTCGTTTGATCTTTTTCATAACCGGCCTCTGGTCCTTTAAAGTACTTCGGGTGCCAGTGAGATAATCTTCATGAACTTCTCGTTACGCAGTTCACGGGTAACCGGTCCGAAGATACGGGTACCAATGGGAGCGTCCTGATTGTTCAGAAGTACCGCCGCGTTACCGTCAAAACGGATCAATGAACCGTCCGGACGACGCACACCCTTACGGGTACGTACTACAACAGCCTTGAGGACCTGGCCTTTCTTCACCTTACCGCGGGGGATGGCTTCCTTAACGGTTACCTTGATGATATCCCCAACGCTCGCATAACGCCGGTGAGATCCGCCCAGGACCTTGATGCACATAACCTGACGTGCACCACTGTTATCCGCGACTTCAAGCATTGTTTGAGTCTGAATCATGGTTGTTCTCCGGGCGAATTACACCTTGGACGCGCGTTCGGTGACTTCCACCAGGGCCCAGCTTTTGGTCTTGGAGACCGGGCGGGTTTCCTGAATGGTTACGATGTCGCCGATGTTGCACTGATTGCTTTCATCGTGCGCATGGATCTTGGTCGAGCGCTTCATGTACTTGCCGTACAGAGGATGTTTCACCTGACGCTCAACCAGGACCACGATGGACTTATCCATCTTGTTGCTCACGACCTTGCCGCTCAGAGTTCTGGCAGTTTGGGTAGCTTCGGTCATGTCACTGTCCTGCCTTTTCATTCAATACCGTTTTAACGCGAGCGATATCGCGCTTCACCTTGCCGAGGAGGTGAGACTGATTCAGCTGACCTGTCGCTTTGCGCATGCGCAGGTTGAACTGCTCCTTCAGGAGGTCGATCAGCTCTTTGTTCAGCTCCTCGACTGACTTTTCACGCAGCTCTGTTGCATTCATCACATCACCGTCCTCGTTACAAAGGTGGTCTGTACCGGCAGTTTGGCCGCTGCAAGAGTGAAGGCCTCACGAGCGATTTCCTCGGAAACACCTTCCATCTCATACAACATACGGCCTGGCTGAATTTCAGCCACCCAATACTCGACAGAACCTTTACCTTTACCCATCCGTACTTCAAGCGGCTTACCGGTGATCGGCTTGTCCGGGAAAACCCGGATCCAGATCTTACCGCCCCGCTTGATACGACGTGTCATAGTACGACGTGCCGCCTCAATCTGGCGCGCAGTTATACGCCCGCGACTGGTCGCTTTCAATCCGTATTCACCGAAGCTCACCTTGTTGGCGCGGTGAGCAAGACCGGTGTTACGGCCTTTCATTACCTTGCGGAATTTGGTGCGTTTTGGTTGCAGCATAAGAGTGCCCCTTTACTTAGAACCTTTCTTCCCAGAGGCTTTCTTGTCAGCACGGACCTGCTCCATACCACCAAGAATCTCACCTTTGAAGATCCATACCTTTACGCCGATAACGCCGTAAGTGGTGTGCGCTTCATAGGTTGCATAATCAATATCTGCACGTAATGTGTGCAGAGGTACACGACCTTCGCGATACCACTCGGAACGTGCGATTTCAGCACCCCCAAGACGACCGCCAACCTGAATCTTGATACCCTTGGCACCCTGACGCATGGCGTTCTGAACCGCACGCTTCATAGCGCGACGGAACATCACACGACGCTCCAGCTGACCGGCAACGTTTTGCGCTACCAGGCGGGCATCCAGGTCCGGCTTGCGGACTTCTTCGATGTTGATGTGCACAGGCACACCCATCATGTCGCTGACTTCGCGACGCAGACGGTCAACATCTTCACCCTTCTTACCGATAACAATACCGGGGCGGGCGGTATGGATCGTGATCCGGGCGTTCTGAGCAGGGCGCTCGATCACGATCTTGCTGACAGACGCCTTAACCAGACGCTTGTCCAGGAACTCGCGAACCTGAATATCATTCAGCAGATTCTTCGCGTAGTCCTTCTTGTCGGCATACCACACTGAGTTGTGCTCTTTGATCACACCCAGGCGCATGCCGGTTGGATTTACTTTATGACCCATCTGAGCATCTCCTACTTGTCGGCGACCTTGACGGTGATATGACAGGTGCGCTTGAAAATACGGTCAGCGCGCCCCTTGGCTCGAGCTTTGATTCGCTTGAGCGTTGGGCCCTCATCCACCATGACAGTGGAAACCCGCAGATCATCTACGTCCAGACCTTCGTTGTGCTCAGCGTTGGCAATGGCGGATTCAAGAGCTTTCTTGATCACAACCGCTGCCTTCTTAGGGCTGAAAGTCAGAATGTTCAGGGCGTCCTCAACAGCCTTGCCGCGTACCTGGTCGGCAACAAGACGTGCTTTCTGAGCTGAGAGGCGAGCGCCCTTGTACTTGGCTGCTACTTCCATTTCTATTACCTCACAATCAGCGTTTAGCTTTCTTGTCGGCCGCATGACCACGATAAGTACGCGTTGCCGCGAACTCACCCAGTTTATGTCCGACCATATCTTCGGTGACATAAACCGGCACGTGCTGCTTGCCGTTGTGGACTGCAATGGTCAGGCCTACCATCTCCGGAAAGATTGTTGACCGGCGGGACCAGGTTTTGATCGGCCGCTTGTCACTTGTTTCCAGAGCTGCCTCGACCTTCTTCAACAGATGCAGGTCTATAAAAGGACCTTTCTTCAAAGAACGTGGCACAGCATTTACCTCTATGTAGTCGTTTACTTGGCTGAACGACGACGTACTATCATCTTGTCAGTACGTTTGTTCTTACGAGTCTTATGCCCTTTGGTCGGAACACCCCACGGAGTAACCGGGTGACGCCCGCCAGAGGTACGCCCTTCACCACCACCATGTGGGTGGTCAACTGGGTTCATAGCAACACCACGTACTGTTGGACGTTTACCGCGCCAACGTGATGCACCCGCTTTACCAAGCTGCTTGAGGCTGTGCTCGCTGTTGGACACTTCACCCAGCGTTGCACGGCAATCTACAAGCACCTTACGCATTTCACCTGAACGCAGGCGGATAGTGGCATAAGCCCCTTCCCGAGCTACCAGCTGTACGGATGCGCCCGCGGAGCGAGCCAGCTGGGCACCTTTGCCAGGCTTGAGTTCGACGCAGTGGATCACAGAACCAACCGGAATGTTCCGGAGCGGCAGAGTGGAGCCCACCTTAATCGGCGCGTCGACGCCGGACCGCACAGGATCACCTGCCTTCATACCTTTGGGAGCGATGATGTAGCGACGCTCGCCATCGGAGTACTTCAGCAGCGCGATGTGCGCAGAGCGGTTAGGATCATATTCCAGGCGTTCAATAACCGCCGGGATACCATCTTTGGTCCGCTTGAAATCAATTACACGGTAGTGCTGCTTGTGGCCACCACCAATGTGACGAGTAGTAATGCGGCCAGCGTTGTTACGACCACCTGACTTACTCTTAGTTTCTACCAACGGCTCGTAAGGACGTCCTTTGTGCAGATCCGGGTTGTAAAGTTTTACAACGTGACGGCGTCCGGCAGATGTTGGCTTGGTTTTGACGATCGGCATATTACGACCCCTTTACCTTATTCCACATCCAGAAAATCGATGTCCTGACCTTCTGCCAGCTTGACGTAAGCCTTACGAATGTCATTACGCTTGCCGAACCCGCGGATAGTGCGCTTGAGCTTACCCTTACGGTTCAGAACCTGAACACCTTCGACGGTGACGTTGAACAGCTGCTCAACGGCTTTCTTGATCTCCGGCTTGGTGGCGTCTGGTGCTACACGGAATACCACCTGACCACGCTCGGCTGCCAGAGACGCTTTCTCTGATACGTGCGGCCCCAGCAGGACCTTATAAATACGTTCCTGATTCATCCCAGCATCTCCTCGATCTTCTTCAGAGCGGGAACAGTTACCACAACGTTCTCGTAGGCAACCAGGCTGACCGGATCCAGACCTGCCACGTCGCGAACATCCACGTGAGGAATGTTGCGGGAAGCCAGGTGCAGGTTCTGCTCAACGCTATCGGAAAGAATCAGAGCGTTAGATACGCCCAGATCCTTCAGCTTGGCGGTGAACGCCTTGGTCTTGGGACTGTCAACGTTCATATCGTCAACAACCACCAGACGCTCCTGACGGACCAGCTCGGAAAGAATGGAACACATAGCCGCACGATACATCTTGCGGTTAACTTTCTGTTCGAAATCACGGGGCTTGGCCGCAAAAGTTACGCCGCCTGAACGCCAGATCGGGCTACGAATGGTGCCCGCACGAGCGCGACCGGTGCCCTTCTGACGCCACGGCTTCTTGCCACCGCCACTGACTTCGGAACGTGTTTTCTGAGCCTTGGTACCCTGACGGCCAGCTGCCATGTAGGCAGTTACCACCTGGTGCACCAGTGCTTCATTAAAATCTTTGGCAAACGCAGCGTCGGAAACAGAAATCCCCTTGCCGCTACCAGTAATTGTCAATTCCATCGCACCGCTCCTCAGGCTTTAACTGCAGGCTTGATGACAACGTCGCCGCCAGTCGCACCAGGTACGGCACCACTTACCAGCAGCAGGTTGCGCTCGGCATCGACACGGACGATTTTCAGGTTCTGCACAGTGACCTGCGCGTTACCCATCTGACCGGCCATCTTTTTACCCTTGAATACCTTGCCCGGAGTCTGGTTCTGACCAATAGAACCCGGAGCACGATGAGACAGGGAGTTACCGTGAGTAGCGTCCTGCATGGAGAAGTTCCAGCGCTTGACACCACCCTGGAAGCCCTTACCTTTGGACTGACCAGTGGCATCAACCACCTGACCGTCTTCAAACACAGAGACTGTCAGCTCGCCGCCTGCAGCGAGGTCTTCACCTTCGCCATCAGCCAGACGAAATTCCCACACGCCACGACCAGCTTCAACACCTGCTTTCGCAAAGTGACCAGCAGCAGCCTTGCTCACGCGGGAGGCACGACGAGAACCTACGGTTACCTGCACAGCGCGGTAGCCGTCGTTTTCGAGAGTTTTCAGTTGGGTAATGCGGTTGGGCTCAACCTCGATTACCGTTACGGGCAATGCCTGCCCCTCGTCCGTAAAAATACGGGTCATACCGGCCTTACGACCGACAACACCAATTGCCATGTTTCACCTCTTAAGTGTACGGGGCTTGCACCCTCTATGGCCTGTGACAGTTACACAGACTAATACCGGGCGGTATTAGCCGAGGCTGATCTGAACGTCTACACCTGCTGCCAGGTCCAGTTTCATCAGAGCATCCACTGTCTTCTCCGTCGGCTCAACAATGTCGAGCAAACGCTTGTGGGTACGAATTTCATACTGATCACGCGCGTCTTTATTGACGTGCGGAGAGATCAATACCGTGTACTTTTCCTTGCGCGTCGGCAGAGGAATAGGACCACGCACCTGAGCGCCGGTCCGCTTGGCGGTATCGACGATCTCCTGCGTGGACTGGTCGATCAGGCGATAATCAAACGCCTTCAACCGGATTCGAATCTTTTGGCTTTGCATGATGCACCAAACTCCACTCGTAGCAGCTACTAGTTAGCCGACCTTCAAAAAAAGGAGCCGCATTGTATGCATAATACCCAACCCTGTCAACATCATTGATATTGACGGAGGTCAGGCAGACTTTGCGACTTAAACAGAAAAAGGGGCTGAACCAGTCAGCCCCTTTTTCCTGATCAAACGAGCAGATTACTCGATGATCTTGGAGACCACGCCGGCACCAACGGTACGGCCGCCTTCGCGAATCGCGAAGCGCAGACCATCTTCCATGGCGATCGGAGCGATCAGGGTAACAGTCATTTTCACGTTGTCACCCGGCATTACCATTTCAACGCCTTCCGGCAGTTCACAAGAACCGGTTACATCAGTAGTCCGGAAGTAGAACTGCGGACGGTAGCCCTTGAAGAACGGAGTATGACGACCACCTTCTTCTTTGGACAGTACGTACACTTCACACTCGAACTTGGTGTGCGGCTTGATGGAGCCCGGTACACACAGAACCTGACCACGCTCAACGTCGTCACGCTTGGTACCACGCAGCAGAACACCTACGTTCTCACCGGCACGACCTTCGTCCAGCAGCTTGCGGAACATCTCAACACCAGTACAGGTGGTCTTGGTGGTGTCGCGGATACCCACGATTTCCACTTCGTCACCTACTTTGATGATGCCACGCTCTACACGACCGGTAACAACGGTACCACGACCAGAGATGGAGAATACGTCCTCGATCGGCATCAGGAACGGCTGATCAATCGCACGCTCCGGCTCAGGGATGTAGTCGTCCAGGGCTTCTACCAGCTTCTTAACAGCGGTAGTACCCATCTCGTTGTCGTCTTTACCTTCCAGAGCCATCAGCGCAGAACCGGTGATGATCGGAGTGTCGTCACCCGGGAAGTCGTACTGGCTCAGCAGGTCACGAACTTCCATCTCTACCAGCTCAAGCAGCTCTTCATCGTCTACCATGTCCGCTTTGTTCAGGAACACAACGATGAACGGTACACCAACCTGACGGGACAGCAGGATGTGCTCACGAGTCTGCGGCATGGGGCCGTCAGCTGCGGAGCAAACCAGGATAGCGCCGTCCATCTGGGCAGCACCGGTGATCATGTTCTTAACATAATCCGCGTGGCCCGGGCAGTCTACGTGTGCGTAGTGACGGGTCGGAGAATCGTACTCAACGTGAGAGGTCGCGATGGTGATACCACGCGCACGCTCTTCCGGTGCGTTATCGATCTGATCGAAAGCACGGCTCTCACCAGTACCCCATACTTCGTGACATACACGAGTCAGGGCGGCTGTCAGAGTGGTCTTACCATGGTCAACGTGACCAATGGTGCCCACGTTTACGTGCGGCTTGTTACGCTCAAACTTTGCTTTAGACA
>NZ_PXNO01000004.1 GCF_003007715.1 Marinobacter shengliensis
ACAAGTGGATACGGCGGAGAATGAGAAGTTACGTGTGGAAGCAATGGGGCCGAAGGGGGTATCGTGAGCTGAGAAAGCGGGGTGTCTCGGTCAAACTGGCCTGGAACACCGCCAAATCAGCCCACGGCCCGTGGCGGCTGAGTCATTCGCCGGCCCTGCGGGAAGCCTTACCGGCCCGGTTGTTTCGGAGCTATGGACTGCCGGAATTGGCAGTACGGTAACGGGTTGAATCAAGTCACTGAATCGCCGTGGTACGTGATCCGTATGCCCGGTGATGTGGGAGGAGGGGCATCGTGAGGTGCCTCCCTATCCCGATTATGTTTTTTTCGCAAACTCGGAGTTTTGATAGTTGTCGGAACTGGTCTCAGTAATCTTTGGTTTATTGGTCGGTGGGTTTATTGGCCATCGTCTTGCGCTGGGGCGTGACAGGCGTAAGGAATTTAACCAGGTTGCCGCTCCCATATATGAGCGCCTGATCCAGGCAGAGGAGCAGGCGCAAAATGGGTATGTGTGGGCGAAATGGGACGATGCTGATATTTCTCAGCTCAAACCCCACATGACGAGACGTCAACGCAAAAAATTGGACTCGCTCATTGAGAATTATCACGAGGCAATTCGTTTGGCTCACACTGAAGGTGACGTGCCATACAAAGCGCCTGAGCCAATTAAGGACGAGTTCTACCGGGTGGTTAATGCACTGAAAGAACTCCAAAAAATGCTGAAGCTTCGTTAACCACAACGGACCTTCGGTTCCGGTGCTATAAGTTTGGAGAACATAACCAGTGCAGGCACGGCGACGCCCATTACATTGCGCCTTCGGCTCCATTCCATGGGCGCGCATGCTGCAAGCGTTATGAGTAAAGACGAGTCCTATGTCTAAGCTAAAAGTGATTTCAATTTCCGTCTTGCTCTTCGCGGGTTTCGCCTCAGTTCTCTCGCTAATGTTCTTCTTTGGGGATTGGGCTCGACTGCTTGCAGTTGCTGTAGTGGGGATCTTTTTGGGATTATTAGCGGCACCCTCTATTGAGCCAAAGGCTTTCAAGCATGCATGGGCCTACGAGCTTTCTTCAGGAGCAATGGCCGGAGCCTTAATTGGGCTGATTTTTGTTGGCAGCGGAGAGTCCGTTGTCGTGGGCGCGCTTATTGGGGGTGTACTGGGTTATACGGCCCCTTATTGGATTAAGCATGCTCCAATCCCGTAAAACTCATAACAAGGCGCAGCAGTACGCGGCCGATGGCCGCCGGACGCCCTTTCCATGGCTCCTTCG
>NZ_PXNO01000005.1 GCF_003007715.1 Marinobacter shengliensis
TTTGGTATTAAGAGCCTGACGATGACCTACTCTCACATGGGCGAACCACACTACCATCGGCGCTGGTCTGTTTCACTTCTGAGTTCGGGATGGGATCAGGTGGTTCCAGACCGCTATGGTCGTCAGGCAAAACGGATGATCACTGGGAAGGACGAGATGGAACGTGATGTTGATTTCTGTGGAGCCTGGCGTTTGCCCTGCTCTGCGTTATCCGCAATTGTCTTGGGTGTTATATAGTCAAGCCGCACGAGCAATTAGTACTGGTTAGCTCAACGCCTCACAGCGCTTACACACCCAGCCTATCAACGTCCTGGTCTTGAACGGCTCTTCAGGAGGCTCAAGGCCTCAGGGAGATCTCATCTTGGAAGGGGCTTCCCGCTTAGATGCTTTCAGCGGTTATCCTGTCCGAACATAGCTACCGGGCAATGCGTCTGGCGACACAACCCGAACACCAGCGGTTCGTCCACTCCGGTCCTCTCGTACTAGGAGCAGCTTTCCTCAAATCTCCAACGTCCACGGCAGATAGGGACCGAACTGTCTCACGACGTTCTAAACCCAGCTCGCGTACCACTTTAAATGGCGAACAGCCATACCCTTGGGACCGGCTTCAGCCCCAGGATGTGATGAGCCGACATCGAGGTGCCAAACACCGCCGTCGATGTGAACTCTTGGGCGGTATCAGCCTGTTATCCCCGGAGTACCTTTTATCCGTTGAGCGATGGCCCTTCCATACAGAACCACCGGATCACTATGACCTACTTTCGTACCTGCTCGACGTGTCTGTCTCGCAGTCAAGCGGGCTTGTGCCATTACACTAACCGTACGATGTCCGACCGTACTTAGCCCACCTTTGTGCTCCTCCGTTACGCTTTGGGAGGAGACCGCCCCAGTCAAACTACCCACCACACAGTGTCCTCAACCCCGATAAGGGGTCAGAGTTAGAACCTCAAACATGCCAGGCTGGTATTTCAAGGTTGGCTCCACCGGAACTGGCGTCCCGGGTTCAAAGCCTCCCAGCTATCCTACACAAGCATGCTCAAAGTTCACTGTGAAGCTATAGTAAAGGTTCACGGGGTCTTTCCGTCTAGCCGCGGATACACCGCATCTTCACGGCGATTTCAATTTCACTGAGTCTCGGGTAGAGACAGCGCCCCCATCGTTACGCCATTCGTGCAGGTCGGAACTTACCCGACAAGGAATTTCGCTACCTTAGGACCGTTATAGTTACGGCCGCCGTTTACCGGGGCTTCGATCAAGAGCTTCGCACGAGTGCTAACCCCATCAATTAACCTTCCGGCACCGGGCAGGCGTCACACCCTATACGTCCACTTACGTGTTTGCAGAGTGCTGTGTTTTTAATAAACAGTCGCAGGGGCCTGGTATCTTCGACCGGCTTCCGCTCCACCCGCAGGGGCTTCACGTACACACCGGCGTGCCTTCTCCCGAAGTTACGGCACCATTTTGCCTAGTTCCTTTACCCGAGTTCTCTCAAGCGCCTTGGTATTCTCTACCTGACCACCTGTGTCGGTTTGGGGTACGGTCTCGAATAGCCTGAAGCTTAGAAGATTTTCCTGGAAGCAGGGCATCAATGACTTCGCGCCCTTGGGCACTCGTCGTCGCGTCTCAGGATTGTGGACCCGGATTTGCCTAAGTCCACTCCCTACTCGCTTAAACCGGGACAACCGTCGCCCGGCTCACCTAGCCTTCTCCGTCTCTCCATCGCAGCTATCCAAGGTACGGGAATATTAACCCGTTTCCCATCGACTACACCTTTCGGTCTCGCCTTAGGGGCCGACTCACCCTGCGCCGATTAGCGTTGCGCAGGAACCCTTGGTCTTCCGGCGTGCGGGTTTTTCACCCGCATTGTCGTTACTCATGTCAGCATTCGCACTTCTGATACCTCCAGCATGCTTCTCAACACACCTTCGCAGGCTTACAGAACGCTCCCCTACCCCGCATACAAAGTATGCAGCCGCAGCTTCGGTGACCAGTTTGAGCCCCGTTACATCTTCCGCGCAGGCCGACTCGACTAGTGAGCTATTACGCTTTCTTTAAAGGATGGCTGCTTCTAAGCCAACCTCCTAGCTGTCTGAGCCTTCCCACATCGTTTCCCACTTAACTGGTACTTTGGGACCTTAGCTGGCGGTCTGGGTTGTTTCCCTCTTCACGACGGACGTTAGCACCCGCCGTGTGTCTCCCGGATAGTACTCACAGGTATTCGGAGTTTGCATCGGGTTGGTAAGTCGAGATGACCCCCTAGCCGAAACAGTGCTCTACCCCCTGTGGTATTCGTCCGAGGCGCTACCTAAATAGCTTTCGGGGAGAACCAGCTATCTCCGGGCTTGATTAGCCTTTCACTCCGATCCACAAGTCATCCCCTGGCTTTTCAACGACAGTGGGTTCGGTCCTCCAGTGCCTGTTACGGCACCTTCAACCTGCTCATGGATAGATCGCCCGGTTTCGGGTCTATGCCCAGCGACTAATTCGCCCTATTCAGACTCGGTTTCCCTACGGCTCCCCTAAACGGTTAACCTCGCCACTGAACATAAGTCGCTGACCCATTATACAAAAGGTACGCCGTCACAGAACAAGTCTGCTCCGACTGCTTGTACGCATACGGTTTCAGGGTCTATTTCACTCCCCTCACAGGGGTTCTTTTCGCCTTTCCCTCACGGTACTGGTTCACTATCGGTCAGTCAGGAGTATTTAGCCTTGGAGGATGGTCCCCCCATGTTCAGTCAACGTTTCTCGTGCGCCGACCTACTCGATTTCACTGGACTCAGGTTTCGGATACGGGGCTATCACCCACTATGGCGGCACTTTCCAGAGCCTTCTCCTACCAGTTGTCCAGCTTAAGGGCTGGTCCCCGTTCGCTCGCCGCTACTTAGGGAATCTCGGTTGATTTCTTTTCCTCGGGGTACTTAGATGTTTCAGTTCCCCCGGTTCGCCTCTTACACCTATGGATTCAGTGTAAGATACCTGGCCGAAACCAGGTGGGTTTCCCCATTCAGAGATGTCCGGATCACAGCTCGTTTGCCAGCTCCCCGAACCTTATCGCAGGCTTCCACGTCTTTCATCGCCTCTGACTGCCAAGGCATCCACCGTATGCGCTTAGTTGCTTGACTATATAACCCCAAGACAACTGATCACGATTCAGCATCCTTTACCAGGCAAGCCTGATACAGAACCCTGTTTCGAGACAGTCACTTGAAGCAATATAACAACCACTTCAACGACAACACCGGATAACGCTTGAAATCGCTATCACTTTGAACAGTTTCTCTCGGAGATAATGAGAGAAATCTATTCGTGTTCTATCTCGTCCAATTTGTTAAAGAGCAAATCTGACCCAGTGATCAGAAAGGAAGGCTTCATCGATATGAAACATTCGTTTCTGTACACTGACTTTCGTCAGTAAAGTTTGGTGGAGCTAGGCAGGATCGAACTGCCGACCTCCTGCGTGCAAGGCAGGCGCTCTCCCAGCTGAGCTATAGCCCCAGAACTTGTCCAGCTTCCGTTACCCGTCGTTGCAACATTCGTTCGCTGCGGTCATGACCCATCGAGGGTCACTCCCTTACTCACTCAAGCTGCGCCTAGGTTAACGAAACCTGACCTGCGCTCTGCTATCGCCTCCAAGACCAGAATTTTGCTGATCTAGGCGTCGAAGTGCGCCGCATAGCCTGCTATGCAAGTGCTTCGACAACGACGAGCAGTGAAATTCTGGTGGGTCTGGGTGGACTTGAACCACCGACCTCACCCTTATCAGGGGTGCGCTCTAACCACCTGAGCTACAGACCCAATTATCACTGCATCTTGTGCCACCTGAGCTGCGTTACAGCCTTCGTTCACTCGGTCACGTACTCATGTACGCTCCCTCGCTCTCTCAGCCTGCGCCTTGTCAGCTGTCACAATCTACAGCGCTAATGCCTGCTTCACTTTAATGTGACACAGTCATCGGGCCTGCATAGACCCTTTTGCTCTCTTTATTAGTCAACCAAGTAATTCGTGTGGACTCTGACCGAAGCATTCGGCTTCGTTTAAGGAGGTGATCCAGCCGCAGGTTCCCCTACGGCTACCTTGTTACGACTTCACCCCAGTCATGAACCACACCGTGGTAATCGTCCTCCCGAAGGTTAGACTAACTACTTCTGGTGCAATCCACTCCCATGGTGTGACGGGCGGTGTGTACAAGGCCCGGGAACGTATTCACCGCGACATTCTGATTCGCGATTACTAGCGATTCCGACTTCACGGAGTCGAGTTGCAGACTCCGATCCGGACTACGACGCGTTTTAAGGGATTGGCGCACTCTCGCGAGTTGGCAGCCCTCTGTACGCGCCATTGTAGCACGTGTGTAGCCCTGGCCGTAAGGGCCATGATGACCTGACGTCATCCCCACCTTCCTCCGGTTTGTCACCGGCAGTCTCCCTGGAGTTCTCAGCATTACCTGCTAGCAACCAGGGATAGGGGTTGCGCTCGTTACGGGACTTAACCCAACATCTCACGACACGAGCTGACGACGGCCATGCAGCACCTGTCTCAGAGTTCCCGAAGGCACCAATCCATCTCTGGAAAGTTCTCTGGATGTCAAGGCCAGGTAAGGTTCTTCGCGTTGCGTCGAATTAAACCACATGCTCCACCGCTTGTGCGGGCCCCCGTCAATTCATTTGAGTTTTAACCTTGCGGCCGTACTCCCCAGGCGGTCAACTTAGTGCGTTAGCTGCGCCACTAAGACTTCAAGAGTCCCAACGGCTAGTTGACATCGTTTACGGCGTGGACTACCAGGGTATCTAATCCTGTTTGCTCCCCACGCTTTCGCACCTCAGTGTCAGTGTTGGTCCAGGTAGCCGCCTTCGCCACTGGTGTTCCTTCCTATATCTACGCATTTCACCGCTACACAGGAAATTCCACTACCCTCTACCACACTCTAGTCAGACAGTTCGAAATGCCGTTCCCAGGTTAAGCCCGGGGCTTTCACATCTCGCTTACCTAACCACCTACGCGCGCTTTACGCCCAGTAATTCCGATTAACGCTTGCACCCTCCGTATTACCGCGGCTGCTGGCACGGAGTTAGCCGGTGCTTCTTCTGCGAGTAACGTCAATCCCTGAAGGTATTAACTTCAGAGCCTTCCTCCTCGCTGAAAGTGCTTTACAACCCGAAAGCCTTCTTCACACACGCGGCATGGCTGGATCAGGGTTGCCCCCATTGTCCAATATTCCCCACTGCTGCCTCCCGTAGGAGTTCGGGCCGTGTCTCAGTCCCGATGTGGCTGATCATCCTCTCAGACCAGCTACGGATCGTCGCCTTGGTAGGCCTTTACCCCACCAACTAGCTAATCCGACTTAGGCTCATCCAGTAGCGCAAGGTCCGAAGATCCCCTGCTTTCTCCCGTAGGACGTATGCGGTATTAATCCGGGTTTCCCCGGGCTATCCCCCACTACTGGGCAGATTCCTAAGCATTACTCACCCGTCCGCCGCTCGTCAGCGGGGTGCAAGCACCCCCTGTTACCGCTCGACTTGCATGTGTTAAGCCTGCCGCCAGCGTTCAATCTGAGCCATGATCAAACTCTTCAGTTTAAATCATACAAGAACTCGAAAGTTCTTAATTCTTGCTCAAGACAAAACTCAATTTCGACGAGTCACTGTCCTGATATTTCGTATCCGAAATACCTCGGCCAGCGCCCACACGAATTACTTGGTTAACTTTTTAAAGAGCGTTTGAGCTGTTGCTCAATCAAGGCCGCGTATTCTACATCGTTCCGCTGCCCTGTCAACCGTTTATTT
>NZ_PXNO01000006.1 GCF_003007715.1 Marinobacter shengliensis
TTTGGTATTAAGAGCCTGACGATGACCTACTCTCACATGGGCGAACCACACTACCATCGGCGCTGGTCTGTTTCACTTCTGAGTTCGGGATGGGATCAGGTGGTTCCAGACCGCTATGGTCGTCAGGCAAAACGGATGATCACTGGGAAGGACGAGATGGAACGTGATGTTGATTTCTGTGGAGCCTGGCGTTTGCCCTGCTCTGCGTTATCCGCAATTGTCTTGGGTGTTATATAGTCAAGCCGCACGAGCAATTAGTACTGGTTAGCTCAACGCCTCACAGCGCTTACACACCCAGCCTATCAACGTCCTGGTCTTGAACGGCTCTTCAGGAGGCTCAAGGCCTCAGGGAGATCTCATCTTGGAAGGGGCTTCCCGCTTAGATGCTTTCAGCGGTTATCCTGTCCGAACATAGCTACCGGGCAATGCGTCTGGCGACACAACCCGAACACCAGCGGTTCGTCCACTCCGGTCCTCTCGTACTAGGAGCAGCTTTCCTCAAATCTCCAACGTCCACGGCAGATAGGGACCGAACTGTCTCACGACGTTCTAAACCCAGCTCGCGTACCACTTTAAATGGCGAACAGCCATACCCTTGGGACCGGCTTCAGCCCCAGGATGTGATGAGCCGACATCGAGGTGCCAAACACCGCCGTCGATGTGAACTCTTGGGCGGTATCAGCCTGTTATCCCCGGAGTACCTTTTATCCGTTGAGCGATGGCCCTTCCATACAGAACCACCGGATCACTATGACCTACTTTCGTACCTGCTCGACGTGTCTGTCTCGCAGTCAAGCGGGCTTGTGCCATTACACTAACCGTACGATGTCCGACCGTACTTAGCCCACCTTTGTGCTCCTCCGTTACGCTTTGGGAGGAGACCGCCCCAGTCAAACTACCCACCACACAGTGTCCTCAACCCCGATAAGGGGTCAGAGTTAGAACCTCAAACATGCCAGGCTGGTATTTCAAGGTTGGCTCCACCGGAACTGGCGTCCCGGGTTCAAAGCCTCCCAGCTATCCTACACAAGCATGCTCAAAGTTCACTGTGAAGCTATAGTAAAGGTTCACGGGGTCTTTCCGTCTAGCCGCGGATACACCGCATCTTCACGGCGATTTCAATTTCACTGAGTCTCGGGTAGAGACAGCGCCCCCATCGTTACGCCATTCGTGCAGGTCGGAACTTACCCGACAAGGAATTTCGCTACCTTAGGACCGTTATAGTTACGGCCGCCGTTTACCGGGGCTTCGATCAAGAGCTTCGCACGAGTGCTAACCCCATCAATTAACCTTCCGGCACCGGGCAGGCGTCACACCCTATACGTCCACTTACGTGTTTGCAGAGTGCTGTGTTTTTAATAAACAGTCGCAGGGGCCTGGTATCTTCGACCGGCTTCCGCTCCACCCGCAGGGGCTTCACGTACACACCGGCGTGCCTTCTCCCGAAGTTACGGCACCATTTTGCCTAGTTCCTTTACCCGAGTTCTCTCAAGCGCCTTGGTATTCTCTACCTGACCACCTGTGTCGGTTTGGGGTACGGTCTCGAATAGCCTGAAGCTTAGAAGATTTTCCTGGAAGCAGGGCATCAATGACTTCGCGCCCTTGGGCACTCGTCGTCGCGTCTCAGGATTGTGGACCCGGATTTGCCTAAGTCCACTCCCTACTCGCTTAAACCGGGACAACCGTCGCCCGGCTCACCTAGCCTTCTCCGTCTCTCCATCGCAGCTATCCAAGGTACGGGAATATTAACCCGTTTCCCATCGACTACACCTTTCGGTCTCGCCTTAGGGGCCGACTCACCCTGCGCCGATTAGCGTTGCGCAGGAACCCTTGGTCTTCCGGCGTGCGGGTTTTTCACCCGCATTGTCGTTACTCATGTCAGCATTCGCACTTCTGATACCTCCAGCATGCTTCTCAACACACCTTCGCAGGCTTACAGAACGCTCCCCTACCCCGCATACAAAGTATGCAGCCGCAGCTTCGGTGACCAGTTTGAGCCCCGTTACATCTTCCGCGCAGGCCGACTCGACTAGTGAGCTATTACGCTTTCTTTAAAGGATGGCTGCTTCTAAGCCAACCTCCTAGCTGTCTGAGCCTTCCCACATCGTTTCCCACTTAACTGGTACTTTGGGACCTTAGCTGGCGGTCTGGGTTGTTTCCCTCTTCACGACGGACGTTAGCACCCGCCGTGTGTCTCCCGGATAGTACTCACAGGTATTCGGAGTTTGCATCGGGTTGGTAAGTCGAGATGACCCCCTAGCCGAAACAGTGCTCTACCCCCTGTGGTATTCGTCCGAGGCGCTACCTAAATAGCTTTCGGGGAGAACCAGCTATCTCCGGGCTTGATTAGCCTTTCACTCCGATCCACAAGTCATCCCCTGGCTTTTCAACGACAGTGGGTTCGGTCCTCCAGTGCCTGTTACGGCACCTTCAACCTGCTCATGGATAGATCGCCCGGTTTCGGGTCTATGCCCAGCGACTAATTCGCCCTATTCAGACTCGGTTTCCCTACGGCTCCCCTAAACGGTTAACCTCGCCACTGAACATAAGTCGCTGACCCATTATACAAAAGGTACGCCGTCACAGAACAAGTCTGCTCCGACTGCTTGTACGCATACGGTTTCAGGGTCTATTTCACTCCCCTCACAGGGGTTCTTTTCGCCTTTCCCTCACGGTACTGGTTCACTATCGGTCAGTCAGGAGTATTTAGCCTTGGAGGATGGTCCCCCCATGTTCAGTCAACGTTTCTCGTGCGCCGACCTACTCGATTTCACTGGACTCAGGTTTCGGATACGGGGCTATCACCCACTATGGCGGCACTTTCCAGAGCCTTCTCCTACCAGTTGTCCAGCTTAAGGGCTGGTCCCCGTTCGCTCGCCGCTACTTAGGGAATCTCGGTTGATTTCTTTTCCTCGGGGTACTTAGATGTTTCAGTTCCCCCGGTTCGCCTCTTACACCTATGGATTCAGTGTAAGATACCTGGCCGAAACCAGGTGGGTTTCCCCATTCAGAGATGTCCGGATCACAGCTCGTTTGCCAGCTCCCCGAACCTTATCGCAGGCTTCCACGTCTTTCATCGCCTCTGACTGCCAAGGCATCCACCGTATGCGCTTAGTTGCTTGACTATATAACCCCAAGACAACTGATCACGATTCAGCATCCTTTACCAGGCAAGCCTGATACAGAACCCTGTTTCGAGACAGTCACTTGAAGCAATATAACAACCACTTCAACGACAACACCGGATAACGCTTGAAATCGCTATCACTTTGAACAGTTTCTCTCGGAGATAATGAGAGAAATCTATTCGTGTTCTATCTCGTCCAATTTGTTAAAGAGCAAATCTGACCCAGTGATCAGAAAGGAAGGCTTCATCGATATGAAACATTCGTTTCTGTACACTGCTAACCGGAGTTAGTCAGTTTAAAGCATCGATCGTTCAGGCTTTTTGGTGGAGCTGAGCGGGATCGAACCGCTGACCTCCTGCGTGCAAGGCAGGCGCTCTCCCAACTGAGCTACAGCCCCAATTAAGCTGCCAAGAATTATTCAGATCTAGGCGCGTCAAGGCGAAGCATACAATCAGTATGCGAGTCTTGGCGCAACGACGAGCTGGATAATTCTGGTGGGTCTGGGTGGACTTGAACCACCGACCTCACCCTTATCAGGGGTGCGCTCTAACCACCTGAGCTACAGACCCGGTTTTGCTTGTCTTCGAACCGCCTGGACTGCGTTGCAGCTTTCGCTCAATCGGTCACGTACGTGTGTACGCTCCCTCTTTCACTCAACCTGCGCCTTGCCAGCCGTTCCGAATCCGGCGCCAAACCCCGAGACTGACTCAGTGTTTGTGGCAAACCGATATCGGGCCTGCATAGACCCTTTTGCTCTCTTTATTAGCCAACCAAGTAATTCGTGTGGACTCTGACCGAAGCATTCGGCTTCGTTTAAGGAGGTGATCCAGCCGCAGGTTCCCCTACGGCTACCTTGTTACGACTTCACCCCAGTCATGAACCACACCGTGGTAATCGTCCTCCCGAAGGTTAGACTAACTACTTCTGGTGCAATCCACTCCCATGGTGTGACGGGCGGTGTGTACAAGGCCCGGGAACGTATTCACCGCGACATTCTGATTCGCGATTACTAGCGATTCCGACTTCACGGAGTCGAGTTGCAGACTCCGATCCGGACTACGACGCGTTTTAAGGGATTGGCGCACTCTCGCGAGTTGGCAGCCCTCTGTACGCGCCATTGTAGCACGTGTGTAGCCCTGGCCGTAAGGGCCATGATGACCTGACGTCATCCCCACCTTCCTCCGGTTTGTCACCGGCAGTCTCCCTGGAGTTCTCAGCATTACCTGCTAGCAACCAGGGATAGGGGTTGCGCTCGTTACGGGACTTAACCCAACATCTCACGACACGAGCTGACGACGGCCATGCAGCACCTGTCTCAGAGTTCCCGAAGGCACCAATCCATCTCTGGAAAGTTCTCTGGATGTCAAGGCCAGGTAAGGTTCTTCGCGTTGCGTCGAATTAAACCACATGCTCCACCGCTTGTGCGGGCCCCCGTCAATTCATTTGAGTTTTAACCTTGCGGCCGTACTCCCCAGGCGGTCAACTTAGTGCGTTAGCTGCGCCACTAAGACTTCAAGAGTCCCAACGGCTAGTTGACATCGTTTACGGCGTGGACTACCAGGGTATCTAATCCTGTTTGCTCCCCACGCTTTCGCACCTCAGTGTCAGTGTTGGTCCAGGTAGCCGCCTTCGCCACTGGTGTTCCTTCCTATATCTACGCATTTCACCGCTACACAGGAAATTCCACTACCCTCTACCACACTCTAGTCAGACAGTTCGAAATGCCGTTCCCAGGTTAAGCCCGGGGCTTTCACATCTCGCTTACCTAACCACCTACGCGCGCTTTACGCCCAGTAATTCCGATTAACGCTTGCACCCTCCGTATTACCGCGGCTGCTGGCACGGAGTTAGCCGGTGCTTCTTCTGCGAGTAACGTCAATCCCTGAAGGTATTAACTTCAGAGCCTTCCTCCTCGCTGAAAGTGCTTTACAACCCGAAAGCCTTCTTCACACACGCGGCATGGCTGGATCAGGGTTGCCCCCATTGTCCAATATTCCCCACTGCTGCCTCCCGTAGGAGTTCGGGCCGTGTCTCAGTCCCGATGTGGCTGATCATCCTCTCAGACCAGCTACGGATCGTCGCCTTGGTAGGCCTTTACCCCACCAACTAGCTAATCCGACTTAGGCTCATCCAGTAGCGCAAGGTCCGAAGATCCCCTGCTTTCTCCCGTAGGACGTATGCGGTATTAATCCGGGTTTCCCCGGGCTATCCCCCACTACTGGGCAGATTCCTAAGCATTACTCACCCGTCCGCCGCTCGTCAGCGGGGTGCAAGCACCCCCTGTTACCGCTCGACTTGCATGTGTTAAGCCTGCCGCCAGCGTTCAATCTGAGCCATGATCAAACTCTTCAGTTTAAATCATACAAGAACTCGAAAGTTCTTAATTCTTGCTCAAGACAAAACTCAATTTCGACGAGTCACTGTCCTGATATTTCGTATCCGAAATACCTCGGCCAGCGCCCACACGAATTACTTGGTTAACTTTTTAAAGAGCGTTTGAGCTGTTGCTCAATCAAGGCCGCGTATTCTACATCGTTCCGCTGCCCTGTCAACCGTTTATTT
>NZ_PXNO01000007.1 GCF_003007715.1 Marinobacter shengliensis
CTTTCTGATCACTGGGTCAGATTTGCTCTTTAACAAATTGGACGAGATAGAACACGAATAGATTTCTCTCATTATCTCCGAGAGAAACTGTTCAAAGTGATAGCGATTTCAAGCGTTATCCGGTGTTGTCGTTGAAGTGGTTGTTATATTGCTTCAAGTGACTGTCTCGAAACAGGGTTCTGTATCAGGCTTGCCTGGTAAAGGATGCTGAATCGTGATCAGTTGTCTTGGGGTTATATAGTCAAGCAACTAAGCGCATACGGTGGATGCCTTGGCAGTCAGAGGCGATGAAAGACGTGGAAGCCTGCGATAAGGTTCGGGGAGCTGGCAAACGAGCTGTGATCCGGACATCTCTGAATGGGGAAACCCACCTGGTTTCGGCCAGGTATCTTACACTGAATCCATAGGTGTAAGAGGCGAACCGGGGGAACTGAAACATCTAAGTACCCCGAGGAAAAGAAATCAACCGAGATTCCCTAAGTAGCGGCGAGCGAACGGGGACCAGCCCTTAAGCTGGACAACTGGTAGGAGAAGGCTCTGGAAAGTGCCGCCATAGTGGGTGATAGCCCCGTATCCGAAACCTGAGTCCAGTGAAATCGAGTAGGTCGGCGCACGAGAAACGTTGACTGAACATGGGGGGACCATCCTCCAAGGCTAAATACTCCTGACTGACCGATAGTGAACCAGTACCGTGAGGGAAAGGCGAAAAGAACCCCTGTGAGGGGAGTGAAATAGACCCTGAAACCGTATGCGTACAAGCAGTCGGAGCAGACTTGTTCTGTGACGGCGTACCTTTTGTATAATGGGTCAGCGACTTATGTTCAGTGGCGAGGTTAACCGTTTAGGGGAGCCGTAGGGAAACCGAGTCTGAATAGGGCGAATTAGTCGCTGGGCATAGACCCGAAACCGGGCGATCTATCCATGAGCAGGTTGAAGGTGCCGTAACAGGCACTGGAGGACCGAACCCACTGTCGTTGAAAAGCCAGGGGATGACTTGTGGATCGGAGTGAAAGGCTAATCAAGCCCGGAGATAGCTGGTTCTCCCCGAAAGCTATTTAGGTAGCGCCTCGGACGAATACCACAGGGGGTAGAGCACTGTTTCGGCTAGGGGGTCATCTCGACTTACCAACCCGATGCAAACTCCGAATACCTGTGAGTACTATCCGGGAGACACACGGCGGGTGCTAACGTCCGTCGTGAAGAGGGAAACAACCCAGACCGCCAGCTAAGGTCCCAAAGTACCAGTTAAGTGGGAAACGATGTGGGAAGGCTCAGACAGCTAGGAGGTTGGCTTAGAAGCAGCCATCCTTTAAAGAAAGCGTAATAGCTCACTAGTCGAGTCGGCCTGCGCGGAAGATGTAACGGGGCTCAAACTGGTCACCGAAGCTGCGGCTGCATACTTTGTATGCGGGGTAGGGGAGCGTTCTGTAAGCCTGCGAAGGTGTGTTGAGAAGCATGCTGGAGGTATCAGAAGTGCGAATGCTGACATGAGTAACGACAATGCGGGTGAAAAACCCGCACGCCGGAAGACCAAGGGTTCCTGCGCAACGCTAATCGGCGCAGGGTGAGTCGGCCCCTAAGGCGAGACCGAAAGGTGTAGTCGATGGGAAACGGGTTAATATTCCCGTACCTTGGATAGCTGCGATGGAGAGACGGAGAAGGCTAGGTGAGCCGGGCGACGGTTGTCCCGGTTTAAGCGAGTAGGGAGTGGACTTAGGCAAATCCGGGTCCACAATCCTGAGACGCGACGACGAGTGCCCAAGGGCGCGAAGTCATTGATGCCCTGCTTCCAGGAAAATCTTCTAAGCTTCAGGCTATTCGAGACCGTACCCCAAACCGACACAGGTGGTCAGGTAGAGAATACCAAGGCGCTTGAGAGAACTCGGGTAAAGGAACTAGGCAAAATGGTGCCGTAACTTCGGGAGAAGGCACGCCGGTGTGTACGTGAAGCCCCTGCGGGTGGAGCGGAAGCCGGTCGAAGATACCAGGCCCCTGCGACTGTTTATTAAAAACACAGCACTCTGCAAACACGTAAGTGGACGTATAGGGTGTGACGCCTGCCCGGTGCCGGAAGGTTAATTGATGGGGTTAGCACTCGTGCGAAGCTCTTGATCGAAGCCCCGGTAAACGGCGGCCGTAACTATAACGGTCCTAAGGTAGCGAAATTCCTTGTCGGGTAAGTTCCGACCTGCACGAATGGCGTAACGATGGGGGCGCTGTCTCTACCCGAGACTCAGTGAAATTGAAATCGCCGTGAAGATGCGGTGTATCCGCGGCTAGACGGAAAGACCCCGTGAACCTTTACTATAGCTTCACAGTGAACTTTGAGCATGCTTGTGTAGGATAGCTGGGAGGCTTTGAACCCGGGACGCCAGTTCCGGTGGAGCCAACCTTGAAATACCAGCCTGGCATGTTTGAGGTTCTAACTCTGACCCCTTATCGGGGTTGAGGACACTGTGTGGTGGGTAGTTTGACTGGGGCGGTCTCCTCCCAAAGCGTAACGGAGGAGCACAAAGGTGGGCTAAGTACGGTCGGACATCGTACGGTTAGTGTAATGGCACAAGCCCGCTTGACTGCGAGACAGACACGTCGAGCAGGTACGAAAGTAGGTCATAGTGATCCGGTGGTTCTGTATGGAAGGGCCATCGCTCAACGGATAAAAGGTACTCCGGGGATAACAGGCTGATACCGCCCAAGAGTTCACATCGACGGCGGTGTTTGGCACCTCGATGTCGGCTCATCACATCCTGGGGCTGAAGCCGGTCCCAAGGGTATGGCTGTTCGCCATTTAAAGTGGTACGCGAGCTGGGTTTAGAACGTCGTGAGACAGTTCGGTCCCTATCTGCCGTGGACGTTGGAGATTTGAGGAAAGCTGCTCCTAGTACGAGAGGACCGGAGTGGACGAACCGCTGGTGTTCGGGTTGTGTCGCCAGACGCATTGCCCGGTAGCTATGTTCGGACAGGATAACCGCTGAAAGCATCTAAGCGGGAAGCCCCTTCCAAGATGAGATCTCCCTGAGGCCTTGAGCCTCCTGAAGAGCCGTTCAAGACCAGGACGTTGATAGGCTGGGTGTGTAAGCGCTGTGAGGCGTTGAGCTAACCAGTACTAATTGCTCGTGCGGCTTGACTATATAACACCCAAGACAATTGCGGATAACGCAGAGCAGGGCAAACGCCAGGCTCCACAGAAATCAACATCACGTTCCATCTCGTCCTTCCCAGTGATCATCCGTTTTGCCTGACGACCATAGCGGTCTGGAACCACCTGATCCCATCCCGAACTCAGAAGTGAAACAGACCAGCGCCGATGGTAGTGTGGTTCGCCCATGTGAGAGTAGGTCATCGTCAGGCTCTTAATACCAAAAGCCCCAGCATCCTTGATGCTGGGGCTTTTTTATTTGTGCTTCGGGAGAAGTGATATACTCCCTACCATTATCCAAACCCAAACCAAGTTTTGATGGGAGCCTTCCAATGGCCGCAACTGATCACCTGGTCATTTTTGACACTACTCTCCGTGATGGCGAACAGAGCCCTGGCGCCACCATGAACAAGAACGAGAAGCTGCGTATTGCCAAGGTGCTCGAGAAATTGCGCGTGGATGTGATAGAGGCCGGCTTTGCAATTGCCAGTCAGGGCGACTTCGAAGCGGTCAAGGCCATCGCAGAAACCATCAAGGATTCCACGGTATGTAGTCTTGCTCGTGCCCTGGATAAAGATATTGATCGTGCGGCGGAGGCCATCCGCCCAGCGGACAGCGGCCGTATCCATACCTTTATTGCCACCTCACCGATCCATATGAAGCATAAGCTGCAGATGGAGCCAGACCAGGTGGTGGAGCAGGCGGTTCGGGCGGTAAAGCGTGCTCGTAGCCATACCGACGACGTGGAGTTTTCCTGTGAAGACGCCGGTCGTTCCGAGCTGGATTTCCTGTGCCGAATTATCGAAGCGGCGATTGATGCCGGCGCCCGAACCATTAATATTCCAGACACTGTCGGTTATGCAATCCCCGAGCAGTTCGCTGAAACAATTCGACAGCTATTGAACCGTATCCCCAACGCTGACAAAGCCATTTTTTCCGTCCATTGTCATAATGATCTGGGGCTGGCTGTGGCTAACTCTCTTGCTGCGGTTACCAGTGGTGCCCGCCAGGTGGAGTGCACCATTAACGGTCTGGGTGAACGTGCCGGTAATGCTTCTCTGGAAGAAATCGTGATGGCGGTGCGTACCCGCCAGGATCTCTTCAATATTGATACACGAATCGATACCCAGCACATCGTGCCGGCGTCCCGGCTTGTGTCGACCATTACCGGTTTTCCGGTTCAGCCCAACAAAGCGATTGTCGGAGCCAATGCCTTTGCCCATGAATCCGGAATCCATCAGGATGGCGTTCTGAAGCACCGGGAAACCTATGAGATTATGCGCGCGCAAGACGTGGGCTGGCATACCAATAGCCTGGTTCTGGGTAAGCATTCCGGTCGTAACGCCTTCCGTACCCGGTTACTGGAACTGGGCATTCAGTTCGATACCGAGTCCGAGCTGAATGAAGCGTTTACCCGTTTCAAGGCCCTGGCTGATCTGAAGCACGAGATTTTTGATGAAGATCTCCAGGCCATAGCCAGCGACACGCGTCAGAAAGACGAGGAGGGGCGTTATGGTCTCGTCTGCATGCAGGTCTGCTCGGAAACCGGTGTTGTACCCAAGGCTCATCTGACCCTGACCATGGATGGCAAGGAACACACGGTTGAGGCCGAGGGCAGTGGTCCGGTGGATGCAACATTCAAGGCGATTGAGTCGCTGGTTGATTCAGGCTGTAATCTCCAGCTGTATTCCGTGAATAATATAACCAGTGGCACCGATGCCCAGGGCGAAGTGACCGTGCGCCTTGAGCGTGGCGGGCGTATTGTCAATGGCGTTGGCTCTGATACTGATATCATCATCGCATCAGCAAAGGCCTATATCGAGGCGTTGAACCTGATTGCCAGAGGTGGTATTCGTCAGCACCCTCAGGTGGCCGATGTCTGATAATGACGCTGTGTGGCACTTGTCTCCGGTCAGAGGCATGACGTGATCCGAACAGAAGCGGAAAGGCAGTTCTATCTCGGGGCCGCAGGCATTCATCTGTGGTATGCCCGCGCACCGCTGCCTGGCGCGGCGGCAAGCCCGGAGTATGATTTCGGCGTTGCCGAAGTCGAGCCAGCCCCGGTCGTTGTTGATGCGCCGGCAACCAAGCGTACCGTGCCCAATCGCCCTGCCGTTGATCCCGGCAATAAAGACCGTCTGGCGCAACTCAAAAATCTGATGGAGACCGGCGCTGGTAAACCAGATAAAGCAGCGCCGCTGGCCGAGGCTGAGTCGCAAGTTGTGGATTCCGTCGAGCCAGACTCGGCCGCAGAACTGTTGGGTGAAAATCAGCCCGAGGTCAGCCCACGGGTTGCTTCGATCAAAGATATCGCTCGGCTGTGTCTGCAGTTCTGGGTGGGAGATAGAGTTCTTTTGCTTGCCAATCTCTCCGAGGAAGCCAGTTTCAGCATGCAGGACGCACTGGCTCGCAACATTCTTCGCAGTCTCGGTGAGCAGACCCTGGACATGTCAGACGTCATTCGCTGGCCACTGTTCAATAATCTGAGGGTGTCGCTCAACAGTGATGCAGATCTGACGGGCTTACTGCGGCAAGCGCTGGTCCCTGCCACTGGCAAGTCTGTCATAGCGCTTGGTCTGGGAGCCGGGGCCGGTGCGGTACCCAATATCCTTTCCGACGTTATGGGTCGCGGCCCGGAAGTGGTGTTTGACGCCTCCCTTGCTGGCCTGGCAAGTAACCCGGTATTGAAACGAGAGTTATGGCAAAAGATTCGCTCCCTGGGCACGAAGGATTAATGTCGACACAAATCCTTCGCCAGGTTCAGAATCAGGACCTGACGGTCCGCAGCCTCGTGGAATCCGATCTCCCCCGAGTGATGGAACTGGAGCGCCTGGGGTATTCTCACCCCTGGCCGGTGTCTGTATTCCAGGACTGTTTTAAGCCGCAATATCGACTGTGGGCGCTGATGCAAGGCGATGAGTTGGTAGGTTATGCCGTAGTCAACTATATGGTTGATGAGGCTCACCTGCTGAATGTCTGCGTGCATCCTGCCCTGCGGGGTCACGGAGCTGGCCGTTACTTGTTGCGCTACGCCGTGGCTGAATCTATCCGGGACGGAATGGTACAGATGATTCTGGAAGTCCGGCAAAGCAACGAAGCGGCGGCTGCGTTGTATGCCAGCGAGGGATTTGAGGAAATCGGCCGCAGGCCCGGCTACTACCCGGATGCCACTGGACGAGAAGATGCCCGCGTAATGGTCTATCGGTTCACCTGACCCCACGCTACCCCGTATAATAGTCCGTTTTTCACCCAACCCAATCAGGTTTCCGTTGTTTATGTCTAACCTATCCCAGGAAGTGGCCAAGCGCCGCACCTTTGCGATTATCTCGCACCCGGATGCCGGTAAAACCACCATTACCGAGAAAGTGCTGCTCTTCGGTCAGGCGCTTCAGAAAGCCGGAACGGTCAAGGGCAAGAAGTCCGGCCAGCACGCAAAGTCCGACTGGATGGAGATGGAAAAAGAGCGGGGTATCTCGGTCACCACCTCAGTGATGCAGTTTCCTTATGGTGGCAAGCTGGTCAACCTGTTGGATACCCCAGGTCACGAAGACTTCTCTGAGGATACCTATCGGACCCTGACGGCGGTTGATTCGTGCCTGATGGTTATCGACAGCGCCAAGGGCGTTGAGGAACGCACCATCAAGCTGATGGAAGTGACCCGCCTGCGTGATACGCCAATCATCACCTTCATGAACAAACTGGATCGCGACACCCGGGACCCGATCGAGTTAATGGATGAAGTGGAAGATGTTCTAAAAATTGCCTGCGCCCCCATCACCTGGCCGATTGGCATGGGCAAGAGTTTCAAGGGTGTCTACCACTTGTATCGGGATGAAGTGATCCTCTATCAGACTGGCCAGGGCCACACCATTCAGGAAAAGCGGGTTGTCAAAGGCCTGAATAACCCCGAGCTCGATGAAGCGATTGGCGGCTATGCCGCTGACCTGCGTGACGAAATTGAATTGGTTAAGGGTGCGTCTCATGAGTTTGATCATGAGGCATTCCTTGCCGGGCAACTAACCCCGGTGTTCTTTGGTACCGCACTCGGTAATTTCGGTGTGGACCATATGCTGGATGGCCTGGTTGACTGGGCGCCTGCGCCCCAGGGGCGCGAAACGGATGTGCGCAAGGTTGAGCCGGCGGAAGATACTTTTTCCGGTTTTGTATTCAAGATCCAGGCAAACATGGACCCACAGCATCGTGACCGGGTCGCGTTCCTGCGTATCGTGTCAGGTCGCTACAATCAGGGTATGAAGGCGCGCCATGTGCGGATTGGTAAAGAGGTGAGGTTCTCCGATGCACTGACGTTCATGGCGGGTGATCGTGAGCATGCCGAAGAAGCTTATGCCGGGGATATCATCGGCCTGCATAACCACGGCACCATCCAGTTGGGTGATACCTTCACCGCAGGCGACGACATGAAGTTTACCGGCATTCCCAACTTCGCACCGGAGCTGTTCCGTCGTATCCGGCTCAAGGATCCTCTCAAGGCCAAGCAGCTGCAGAAAGGGCTGATTCAGCTCTCCGAAGAGGGGGCTGTACAGGTGTTCCGGCCGATGAAGAACAACGACCTGATCGTGGGTGCAGTTGGTGTGCTGCAGTTCGACGTGGTGGTGAGTCGTCTCAAGAGTGAATACAAAGTCGAGGCTGTTTACGAGCCGATCAACGTCGCTACAGCGCGTTGGGTGAGTTGCAGTGATGAGCGCAAGCTGGATGAATTCCAGCGCAAGAACCAGGACAACCTGGCGCTTGATGGCAGTGACCGCCTGGCCTATATCGCCCCGACGATGGTGAACCTGAATCTGGCTCAGGAGCGTTATCCTGACATCCAGTTCCATAAAACCCGGGAACACTAACCAGCCACCGGAGGATTCCATGCAGCTGGTCGATGCCCATTGTCATTTCGATTTCCCCGAATTTGACGGGGTTCGCGATCAGGTTCTGGATACGGCCAGGGCTCGGGGTGTGGAGGCGCTGGTGGTTCCGGGGGTGCGCAGGGTGGATTGGGATCGGGTTGAGGCGCTGGCGTCCCCGGCACGCGGGCTCTGGTATTGTCTTGGCATTCATCCTTGGTTCGTCGACGAGCACAGCGAGCAGGATCTGGTGGTTCTGGAAACTCGGCTTTCGGCCCGGCCCGAGGGCTGCGTAGGGCTTGGTGAGTGTGGCCTTGATGCCCTTCATGGCGATCTCGCTGCACAATTGCCGTGGTTCCAGGCGCAGATCGACATTGCGGCCGGGCTAACCTTGCCTCTGGTCATCCATTCGGTGCGCAGCCATGATCAGGTGCATGGCCTGCTGCGATCGTCCGGCTGGTCCGGCAGGGCCCTGATTCACGGGTTTTCCGGCAGCTACCAGCAAGCCAGGAAACTGGTAGATCTGGGCTGCTTTATCGGTGTGGGGGGTGTGATTACCCACGACCGGGCCCATAAAACCCGCGATGCCATTGCACGGTTGCCCCTGGAGGCGCTGGTGCTTGAGACCGACGCGCCGGATATGTCGCCAGCCGGTGTGGCCAAGGGGCAGAATTCCCCGGTGTACCTGCTGAACGTTGTGCAAGCGTTGGCGGAGCTTCGGGGCGGGCCGGTTGAGGCAGTCGCAGAAACCCTGTACGACAACGTCCAACGGTTATATGGTTGGCGCTGAGTTCAGGGGAGAATAGGGGATTGACGAAACACCTTGAGGCAGGGTTGGCTTTCCTTGCGGCTTCGAGTATACTTCGCGCCCTGGCTTTTCAAGGCGACGTCACTATCTCAGCCCCGAATGGTGGCGACGTCAACATACAGGTATGAACCTCCTCCGGATGCCTTGCATTTACCGGTGGTGGTTTTTAACGTTTCTTATATAGCGTTCAAGGCGGAATCAATGAAGACTCTGAGTGCGAAACCAGAAACAGTAAAACGTGACTGGTACGTTGTAGACGCAGCCGGCAAGACGCTGGGTCGTCTGTCAACCGAAATCGCCCTTCGTCTGCGGGGCAAGCATAAGCCTGAGTATACCCCTCACGTGGACACTGGCGACTACATCATTGTTATCAATGCCAGCCAGGTGAAGGTTACCGGCAAAAAGGCATCAGCAAAAATGTATTACAGCCATACCGGCTTTCCGGGTGGAATCAAATCCATCAACTTCGAGAAGCTGGTTGACAAGGCTCCCGAGCAAATCATTCAGAAGGCTGTAAAAGGCATGCTTCCGAAGGGCCCGCTCGGCCGCGCCATGTTCAAGAAGCTGAAAGTGTACGCAGGCGCTGAGCATGCTCATGCCGCCCAGCAGCCCAAAGAACTCGACATCTAACGGAAGGCGAATATGTCTGTAGCACAAAATTACGGTACTGGTCGCCGCAAATCATCCACGGCTCGCGTCTTTATCAAGCCGGGTAGCGGTAACATCTCCATTAACGGTCGCACCATCGAAGATTTCTTCGGTCGTGAAACTCTTCGCATGATCGTTCGTCAGCCGCTGGTTGTTGCTGAGTCAGCTGATCGATTCGACATCACCATCACTGTAAAAGGTGGCGGTATCAGTGGCCAGGCCGGCGCCATTCGCCACGGTCTGACTCGTGCGCTGATGGAATACGACGAAACTCTGCGCCCTGCGCTGCGTAAGGCGGGTTATGTTACCCGTGACGCCCGTAAGGTTGAGCGTAAGAAGGTTGGTCTGCGCAAGGCGCGTAAGCGTCCTCAGTACTCCAAGCGTTAATCGGCACCACTGTCGATGGAAAAACCCGATCCTATGGTCGGGTTTTTTTGTGTCTTTCTGGTGGCCAGAATTTTGATCTGACGCAGGGATAGGCTCTTGGGTGAGCCTTTCCGGCTTGTAAGCGAGGGGTAATTTCATTACCATTTCAGCGCTTATATTTTTGGGTTGTGAAGTCCTTTTCGAAGCGCAGTGCCGGTTTTCCGCGTCTGTGCCTCGCCTGATGGGAGAAAACCATAATGAGTAATGGCGACGTGAACCAAGGTCGACGCCGGTTTCTGATCGGCGCAACGTCCGTGGTGGGTGGTGTCGGCGTCGTCGGTGCAGCGGTTCCTTTCGTGGCGTCCTGGAATCCCAGTGCGAAAGCGGAAGCGGCCGGTGCTCCGGTAACCGTAAGTGTCGACAAAATCGAGCCGGGTCAACAGATTACCGTCGAGTGGCGGGGTAAGCCGGTGTGGATTATCCGGCGTACCGAGGAGATGATTGAGAACATCGAAAAGCTGTCTCCGAGAATGAAAGACCCTGAATCTGAAACGGCGAGTCAGCAGCCGGCCTATATTTCCGGTGCTCAGCGTTCTCTCAAGCCGGAGTTCATTGTTCTTGTGGGTATCTGTACCCACCTGGGCTGTGTGCCGAGCTACCGCCCCGAAGTGGCGCCTGCCGATCTGGGTAGCGAGTGGTTGGGCGGCTTGTTCTGTCCGTGCCATGGCTCCCGATTCGACTTGTCCGGTCGTGTGTTCTCCAATCAGCCGGCTCCGCTGAACCTTGAGGTTCCGCCGTATCGGTTTGATGACGATGCGACCATGACCATTGGTCTTGATCCGGAGGCAGCGTAATGCAGAAGCTTATTAACTGGGTAGACGAGCGTCTGCCAATTGTCGATGCTTGGAACAAGCATGTAGGTAAGTATTACGCGCCGAAGAACTTCAACATGTGGTATTTCTTCGGTTCGCTTGCCATGCTGGTGCTGGTGAACCAGCTGGTTACCGGTATCTGGCTGACCATGAGCTACAACCCGTCTGCAGAAGGCGCCTTTGCCTCTGTGGAATACATCATGCGCGATGTGGAGTGGGGTTGGCTGTTGCGTTACCTGCACTCTACCGGTGCCTCTGCGTTCTTCGTGGTGGTCTACCTGCATATGTTCCGTGGCCTGATGTACGGCTCTTACCAGAAGCCCCGTGAACTGATCTGGATCTTCGGCATGTTGATCTATCTGGTGCTGATGGCCGAAGCTTTCATGGGCTACCTGCTGCCATGGGGCCAGATGTCCTACTGGGGCGCCCAGGTTATCGTTAACCTGTTTGGTGCCATCCCGGTGATTGGTGAAGACCTGTCTCTGTGGATTCGTGGCGACTACCTGATTTCCGGTATTACCCTGAACCGTTTCTTTGCCCTGCATGTGGTTGCATTGCCGATCGTGCTGCTGGGTCTGGTGGTACTGCACATTCTTGCTCTGCACGAAGTGGGTTCCAACAACCCTGACGGTATCGATATCAAGAAGAATAAGGACGAGAACGGTATCCCGAAAGACGGTATTCCGTTCCACCCTTACTACACCGTGCATGACCTGCTGGGTGTGGCGGTGTTCTTCTTCATCTTCTTCATCGTCGTGTTCTACTTCCCTGAAATGGGTGGCCTGTTCCTGGAGAAGCCGAACTTCGAGCCGGCTAACAGCCTGAAGACGCCAGAGCACATTGCGCCGGTGTGGTATTTCACTCCGTTCTACGCCATGTTGCGGGCGGTGACCGTCGACCTGTTCGGTCTGGATGCCAAGTTCTGGGGCGTGGTTGTGATGGGGGCGGCAATTGCCATCCTGTTCGTGCTGCCATGGCTCGACAAGAGCCCGGTGCGGTCCATCCGCTACAAGGGTTGGATGAGCAAGGTGGCTCTCGCCATCTTCGTGGTCAGCTTCATCATTCTGGGTTACCTGGGCATTGTTCCGGCCACTGAGGGGCGGACCATTGCGGCCCAGATTCTGACGGTGCTGTACTTCCTGTACTTCATTCTCATGCCGTTCTACACGCGCATGGAAAAAACCAAGCCAGTACCAGAGAGGGTGACAGGATAATGAGAAAGCTGATTTTTGGTCTTTTCATCGCGATCCTGCCGGCCCTCGGGCTGGCGGCCGGCCCCTCAGGTCCTCTGGATACCATGAAGCCGGATCACACCAACAAGGAATCCTTGCAGCGGGGCGTGGCTCTGTTCACTAACTATTGCATGGGCTGCCACTCCATGGAGTACGCTCGTTACAAGCGGGTGTCTGACGACCTGGAGATTCCGGCCGAGCTGTACGAGGAGAACCTGATCTTCACCGGCGCCAAGATCGGCGAACTGATGCAGATCTCCATGGGTAAGGACATGGCCGCAGGCTGGTTCGGTGCTCCGCCACCTGACCTGACTCTGGTTACCCGTGTGCGTGGTGAGTCCTGGGTTTACTCATACCTTCGTGGTTTCTACAAGGACGATTCCCGTCCGCTGGGTGTAAACAACGTGGTGTTCGACAACGTTGGTATGCCGCATGTGATGGTAGAAATGCAGGGTCTGTGTGCTGTGGAGCCGCGTATTGGCGTTGGCGCTTCGGTTGAGCCGCTCAGTGGCAACATCAACAATGCCGATGTGTGCCCGGAGTATGCAATTGAAGGCAGCATGTCAGCAGCAGACTTCGACCGTGCCATGTGGGACTTGACCAACTTCATGTCCTACATGGGTGATCCGGTGAAGGTCGAACGTGAGCGTCTGGGGATTTTCGTGCTGATCTTTGTGGCGATCTTCTTCATCTTTGCGTACCTGCTTAACCGCGAGTACTGGAAAGACGTGCACTAAGATTTAGGGTATAATCCCGTATCCTGAATTCCAGCGGGTCGGTAAGGTCCGCTGGAATTTTGCGTTTGTGGATTGTTTCGATTTTTAGAATCGTGAGGTAGCTATATGGGCGTTGTGACCAAGCGGTCATCAATGACGTTTTTCTCGGATCCGGCCAGTCATTACAGCCACCGTGTTCGCATTGTTTTGGCTGAAAAGGGTGTAACCGTTGATATCGTAGACGTGGATCCGGACAACCCGCCTGGAGAATTGGCGGATCTGAATCCGTATAACGCCCTGCCTACTCTGGTGGACCGGGATCTCGTTCTGTACGAGCCCAACATCATGATGGAGTACCTGGACGAACGTTTCCCGCACCCGCCATTGTTGCCGGTATACCCGGTCGCGCGGGCCAACAGTCGTCTGATGATTCACCGTATTCAGAAAGACTGGTGCGGCCTGGTTGATCAGGTTCTGGCGCAGCCGACGGGCAAAGCGGCAGATGCGGCTCGTAAAGAGCTGAAAGAGAGTCTGCTGGCAACAGCGCCTCTGTTTGCGGAAATGCCGTTCTTCCTGTCAGAAGAGTTCACTATCGTGGATTGCTGCATCGCGCCAATTCTCTGGCGCCTGCCGGCGCTGGGCATTGATCTGAGTGACAAGCAGGCCAAGCCTATTCAGAAATACATGGACAGCATCTTTGCCCGGGAAGGTTTCAAGGCAAGCCTTTCAGACCTGGAAGAAGACATCCGAAGCTGATCGGCAAGCCCGCATGGCGGGGCAGGAGTGGTTGCAGTGCCTGATATGAGTGTCACTATGACGTCTAGCCGTCCATACCTGGTGCGATCCCTGAACGAGTGGATTCTGGATAACGACTGTACTCCCTACATCGTCGTCGATGCGGGTGTACAGGGCGTTCAGGTGCCGACAGAGCACGTCGCCAACGGTCAGATTGTTTTGAATATCAGTCCCGGCGCCGTGCGGGGGCTGGTGATCGGCAATGGCGCGCTTGAGTTCAGTGCCCGCTTTGGCGGGGTGCCCATGCAGGTGTTTATCCCGTTGCAGGCCGTGATGGCTATCTACGCCAAGGAAAATGGTGAGGGGATGGTGTTCGGCAGTGAGCCGGGTTCACCGGACCCTGATGGCGGAGCGGATGGAGATGCGCCGGCTGACAGGCGATCCGATGAGCGCCCGAGTGGGCGACCAACCCTGAAAGTGGTGAAGTAAAAAAGCCGGCGAAAGCCGGCTTTTTCGTTATCCGCCAAACAGTTTGTGGTCAACCAGGTCGCACAGGGTGTTGATGATCAGCAGCATCAACGGGGTGGCTTCATGGGGTGCCAGATCATTCAGTGCAATTTCATGGTCTTCTGGGTGCATTAGCGAGGTGATGTCTGACTTTTCCCGGGCACTCAGAACGACCACCTGCATCTCCCGGTCGTGGGCGGCCTGGATCGCCTGGATGAGGTTGGCCTTGTGGCCGTCATCGACAATGACAAACAGAAGGTCACCGGGTTTGCCGATGGCACGAACCTGTCGGGAGAAGGTGTCGTTGAACCGGTTATCCCTGCATATGGCCGAATAGGTAGTGGCATCCGCACCGAGGTTGATGGCGGGCAGTGCCGGCCGGTCCTGCTCAAAGCGATTCAGCAGTGCCGTGCAGAAATACTGGGCCAGGATATTGGCGTTGCCATTGGCGCAGGCGATCAGTTTGCCGTCCTGCAGCAGGGTATTCACAAAGGCATCTGCCACGTCCTCGATATCCGGCCCAGCGGTGCTGGCGGCCTGGGCAGTCTGTTCCATGTGGTTGGCAAACCACTGGTTAATCTTTTGTGCGGTGTCGGTCATTGGTTCGGTTATTCTGCCTGGATTGCGTTTTTGATCCATTGTACCCGGTATTTGCGCACCGTACCCGGCATGATCGCGACGACGTCAATTCTCGAGGCGATGTTCCACAAGCCATGCCGGTGCAGGTAATAAGAGGCAGCCCGGAGCAGTCGTCGCTGCTTGCCATACGTTATGGAGCTGGCTGGGTCTACCAGGCTGCCATCGCCGCGATAGCGAACCTCGAAGAATACAAGTGTCTCTCCGTCCCGGCCAATCAGGTCAAGTTCTCCGCCACGGTTGTAGACGTTCTGTTCCAGAATGGCAATGCCGTTTTTCGCCAGATAGCGGGCGGCCACCCCTTCGTAATGACTCCCAATGGCGCGTTTGCCTTCCATGGCTTATGTCCTCTACAGGCGCTGGCTTTCGCCTCGCTCAGTTTTTTCGGTGGCTTCCCGTGCAGGATCCTGGCTTAGCTCCGGAGCAAGTACCGGGCGCCCATTCTGGAACTGTGCCCAAAGTTGATGGCGATGGATGGCGCCGTCCGGGGTCATGGTGAGGGTGCCGGTTTGACCATCAATGGCGGCGCCTTCCACCTGCCGCAGCAGCGGCAGCCGTTTGCTCAACTGCCAGGCGTCGGCCCCCATGGCAAACAGCCGGCCCAGTTGGCCGCGCGCGCCGCTGAGATTCTGCTCGGACTGGGTGCGCAGTGGGTTGTCCTCGGCCAGTACCCAGGGGATGTCGGTAAACATCACCCGGTTCAGGTCGCGATCGCGCCCCGGGTCGGGGGTGCCCTCGTAGACAATGGACGGCGCATATACCGGCAGGTCGCCAGAGAAGTAAAACGCAAACAGCGGATTGAACTGGCGTGCCACGTTGGGTTGCGCAACCAGTACAATGGCCTCGGCATCCTGTCGGCGACGGGGTTCGAACTCTACGTTCTGGCCAATGGTTCTTTCCACCTGGATAGCCCGCTGCCGGGATGTGGTGACCCCGAGCAGGTCGGCGGTAACTGACCGGAAGTTGTCCTCCGGGAAGAACCGTTCAATGTCGAGCACGGAACCGTTGTGGGTAGCCATGCGTTGCAGCAATGCCTGTTCCACGCGATCACCCCATTCGCCCCGGGGAATGAGCACCAGGATCTGGCGGAGCGACTGCGCTGCCAGCTGGTCGGCAATCTGCCGGGCTTCATCTTCGGCTGATAGGCCGAACTGGTAAAGCCCGTCGGGCACACGGCTGTCCGCCGGCAGGTAATTCAGCCCGAGCACTGGAACGGCAAGTGTGTTTCTCGAACTCAGGCCTGCAAGTGCGTCTTTCTCGAGGGGGCCAACAATCAGGTCAATGTTCTGGCCAGCCAGTTCTTCATACAGCGCCGTAAAAGGTTTGCTGGAGGTGTCGACGATGCGGATATCGGTTTTGCTGCGGTCCGCGCTGTCATCACTGAAATAGGCAGCGAGGAAGCCGTCCCGGATTGCGCGCCCGGCACTTGCCAGAGAGCCCTGCAGGGGAAGTGCCAGTACGATGCGTTCCGGCCGGCTGGTGGCCAGTTCCGACAGCAGGCGAAGGTCTGTGGGCAGGATCTGTGCCGCGGGGTGCCCTGGCCAGTTATTCTGCCAGGCCCTGATCAGACGCCCCTGTTCGTCAAGGCCGACATCGCGGGCGCGCAAGGTGGTGGCCAGCTCCAGCCAGCCCTGTTCTTCGAAGCCGATGGCTGTTTCTGAAGCTTCATTCAGCGCTTGCCCGGGGATTGTCCTGAGGTATTGCCAGATCTGGTCGTGGGTGTCCTGTGGGTCGCTTTGGGTGTCAGTCTGGCTGAGCAGCATCAGCGTAAGCGCGGCGGACAGCTGATCATCATTGAGGGCGAATGTCTCAGCCTGTAGTTGCGCGGCTTTTGCCATGATGTCTGACGGGTAGCCGAGGAAGTGGTCTGGCGACAGATTGCCGACCAGTTCATTCGCCCAGTCGCTATCTTGCAGTTCGACGGCGCTGGCCATGGACAGAAGTAATTTCTGGCCGGTTAGCTGGCTGTCGATCATGTCCAGCTGCTGGTTGCGGAGAATCTGGCGCGCCGCCCTGTGGTTGCCCTGATCCTGGAAGTTGCTGGCCATCCGCAGCAGGTAACGCTGTGCTGTTACGGGGTTTCGTTCGCTAGCAGCAAGTTCGAGTGCACGCTCTGGTGTGTCTGCAACCTGGCTGTCCAGGTTGACGGTGGCGCAACCCGCAGTCAGAAGGATGACCAGGGTGATCAGGGCAAAAAGTGTTCGATGGCTGCGGTATTTAGTCATGGCAGGCTCGGAGTCTCCGGATCATTAGGCTTGTGGTGCCGCTTTATTGGTGGCAAGTTTACCAGCTCCCGGCCCATTTCACATGACATGCCTGTCATGGGTGCCGGGTTGCACGGGAGTGACGCAGCTCCTGTCTTCTATCGGTGGGAGTATGTGTATGTCCGGTTCGGAAAATGTCCGGAAAGAGATGGATGGTGTTCTGTATGTGGTTGCAACGCCAATTGGTAATCTGGACGATCTCTCTGACAGGGCGCGTCAGACCTTGGCAAAAGTGGACCTGGTGGCTGCGGAGGATACCCGTCACTCCGGACGGTTGCTCCAGCATCTTGGGTTGAGCAAACAAATGTTGGCGCTGCATGACCACAATGAGCGTGCTCGGGTAGCAGGTATTCTGGATGCGCTGGCGGCGGGGCGGCAGGTAGCGTTGGTATCTGATGCTGGCACACCGCTGATCTCGGACCCGGGTTACTTGCTGGTTCGCGAGGTTCGCGCGGCGGGTTACCGGGTGTCGCCGGTGCCTGGCCCGTGTGCGCTGGTTGCCGCCTTGTCTGTGGCGGGGTTGCCGACCGACCGGTTTCTGTTCGCAGGCTTTTTGCCAGCCAAGCGCTCGGGCCGGCAGGCTGCGTTGACGGAATTGGCGCGGGAGCCAGCGACTTTGGTGTTCTATGAGTCGCCACATCGCATTATCGAATTTATGAAAGACCTGGCTGAGGTATTGGGGGCGGATCGGGAGTGTGTGTTGGGGCGAGAGCTGACCAAGACCTTTGAGACCTTCTACAGTGGTCGCGCGGATGAGGTGCTTGAACAGCTTGAGAGTGATCCTCATGGAGCCAGGGGCGAGTTTGTGGTGATGGTCCGTGGCGCGGCGCCGACACCCGCTGGAGAAGCCTCCGTTCTGGACACCGATAAACTGCTGGAGTTGTTGATCAAGGAGTTGCCGGTGAAGAAGGCGGCCCGGATTGCGGCGGAAGTCAGTGGTCTGGGTAAAAATGAGCTCTACCAGCGCGCGTTGGAGCTGAAAGATCATTAAGGCCTTGCATGGCGGCGGATGCGGGGGTATTGTCGGCACCGAGCTCGCTAGGCAGTCGCCGCCGGTTTCGATCGGGGGAGGAAAGTCCGGGCTCCGCAGGGCAAGGTGCCAGGTAACGCCTGGGCGGCGCGAGCCGACGGAAAGTGCAACAGAAAGTATACCGCCTAAGCGCCTTCGGGCGCCGGTAAGGGTGAAATGGTGCGGTAAGAGCGCACCGCGTGGCTGGCAACAGTCCACGGCGATGGTAAACCCCACCTGGAGCAAGACCAAATAGGAATCCAATGGCGTGGCCCGCGCTGGATTCGGGTAGGTTGCTTGAGGCCTGCGGTGACGCAGGCCCTAGATGAATGACTGTCCAAGACAGAACCCGGCTTATCGGCGAGCTCGCCATTTTCTCTTTTGATGTAATGCCCATCCTTCTCACAATTCGGCCTTTATAGCCAAAAAATCTTAAACCTCAGAAAGGCTCTTTAGAGTTTTCTGCAGGTGCTTGTTTTTTCTCCTTTTCTTTACGTCTTTTTAACGATTTTCTAAGTTTCCCCTTTGTAACCTCTTGTCATTAAAGGAACTTTCGCCTGTGTGGTGCCGAATGCGGCGCTTGCATTGTCTTTTGCGTGTTTCTATAGTGTGCGGAAGTGGGAAAAAGTGGTTTCAAGTGGTTTTTTGTGGAAATAGCAGCCTTGGATACGGCATAAATGAGCAACTTTCTTGGCAGTCATGCCATCAATATGGACGCGAAGGGTCGCCTGGCGATCCCGACAAAGGTGCGCGAGGAACTCGCGCAGCTTTGTGGTGGCCGTATTGTTCTGACCGCCAATGCCGATGAAGAGCGCTGTCTTTTGCTGTATCCAGAGCCGGAGTGGGAAACCCTCAGGCCCAAAATTGAAGCGCTGCCGAACATGAATAAAGCCGCCCGGCGTTTACAGCGGCTGATTCTCGGTAATGCGGCGCCCATGGAGCTGGATTCCGCTGGCCGCATCCTGGTGCCGCCGACGCTGAGAAGCTACGCGCACCTGGAGAAAAAGTTGATGCTGATTGGTCAGGGCAAGAAGCTGGAGCTCTGGAGCGAGGAGCGCTGGTTTGCCTGGCTGGATGAATCTTCTGGCGATGACGATATGCCGCCGGAAATGGAGGCGCTGTCGCTATGACCGAAACAGAGCAGGCGTCAGATCAGCCATTCCGGCATCGCTCGGTGCTACTGGATGAGGCTGTCGATTATCTGATCAATGATCCAGCTGGTCGTTATGTGGACGCCACCTTCGGTCGGGGCGGTCACAGTCGTCTGATTCTGGGCCAGTTGGACGCTCAGGGCAGCTTGATGGGTATCGATAAAGACCCGGAAGCCATTCAGGTTGCTAAAGATCTGGCAGCACAAGATAGCCGGTTTTCCTGGTATCACGGCTCCTTTTCTGAGTTGAGTCAGGCTCTGGACAGTCAGCAGTGGCCGACGGTGCAGGGTGTGCTGATGGATCTCGGGGTGTCGTCGCCACAGCTGGACGATGCTGCGCGCGGTTTTTCGTTTATGCGCAATGGCCCGCTGGACATGAGGATGAACCCTCAGGAGGGGCAAAGCGCTGCTCAATGGCTGGCAACCGCAGACGAGCGCGACATCGCAGATGTGATCTGGCGCTACGGCGAAGAACGTTTCTCTCGCCGTATCGCGCGTCTGGTAGTTGCCCGCCGGCAGGAAGAGGCCATTGAAACAACCCGCCAGCTGGCGGAGTTGGTGGCTGAGGCGGTGCCCAAGAAAGAAAAGCACAAACACCCGGCCACCAGAACGTTTCAGGCTATCCGAATCTTTATCAATCGGGAGCTGGAAGACCTGGAAGTCGGTTTGGCTGCTGCGGTCGAGCGCCTGGCGCCAGGCGGTCGCCTGGTGGTGATCAGCTTTCACTCGCTTGAAGATCGCCTGGTAAAGCGCTTCATGCGGGATTTGGCCCGTGGCCCGAAGATACCAAAGGGTGTGCCAGTGACCGCTGACCAGGAGCGCTCCGAGTTTTGCCTGGTAGGTAAGGCCAGCAAGGCCAATGAGCAGGAAATTACCGAAAACGTCCGTGCCCGTAGTGCAGTCATGCGGGTACTGGAAAGACGAACCAACTAATCGAATTCGCAGGGGAGCGCGACGTTATGGGCGCGGTAGCCATCGAACAACCAACCAAAACCACCAAGCTCAGCAAGCAGCGGGTTCGTGACGGCGTGGCAACCGCCGTGCGCCTGTCCCGGCAGGTTTTCGACACCACGCGGGAGACCCGGGTGGTGGTGACTCTGGCGTTGGTGGCGGTGTTAACACTGTCTTCCATCGGTGTTGTTGTCAGTGCCCACGAAAACCGGGAGTTATTCAATACGTTGTCCGGGTTGCAGCAGCAACGTGATGCTTATCAGCGGGAATGGAGTCAGCTCTTGCTTGAGCAGAGTGCGCTGAGTGCTCATGGGCGCGTAGAACACCTGGCGGCAGAACGTTTCAATATGGTGGTGCCGGGGCGACAGGACATAGTTCTTGTGCCGCTGATGTCTCCGGTTGCGGCGAAATAACGATCATAACAAACACATCAGGGTGATCGATTTGTCCGGTCAGGGAAAGCAGGCAGCAAACTGGCAGCAGCGTTTGTCCGCGGGGTTGAAGGCCTGGCGCTTCGGCTCGGTGCTGGGCGTTTTTCTGCTGGTGATGCTGGGTATTGGCTGGCGTCTGGTCGATCTGCATGTGGTGGATAAGGAGTTTCTGCGCCAACAGGGCGATGTCCGGACTATCCGGGTTGAATCGATTGACGCTCATCGTGGTGTGGTTAGCGATCGCCATGGTGAGCCATTGGCGGTCAGCACCCCGGTTCAGACACTGTGGGCAAACCCCTCTGAAACTGATCCTGATGATCCCCGGTTGGCGGGTCTGGCTCGCCTGTTGGGTATGACCGAAGGTTCGCTGCGGGAGCGTTTGCGTACGTTTGCGGGTCGTGAATTCATCTATCTGCGCCGGAAAGTTCAGCCCAGCCTGGCGCGTGAAGCGCTGGATCTTGGGATCGGTGGCATCTATGCCCGGCAAGAATACCGTCGGTACTACCCTGCCGGAGAGGTGACTGCGCATGTGGTCGGTTTCACCAATATCGACGAACTGGGGCAGGAAGGGATTGAACTGGCCTATAACCAGTGGCTAACCGGCGAGCCCGGGCGCAAGCGGGTACTCAAGGACAATCGTGGGCGTGTCATCAAAGACCTGATGCTGATCCGGGATGCCCGCCCCGGCCGGGATCTTGAGCTCAGCCTGGACCTGAGGCTTCAGTACCTGGCCTACCGAGAACTCAAGGCAGTGGTAACTGCCCATAACGCCCGGGGCGGCACGCTGGTCATGCTGGACGTGGATACCGGTGAAGTTTTGGCAATGGTTAACCAGGGTTCATACAACCCCAATGACCGGGCCCAGTTATCCGCGGATAATCTGCGCAACAAAGCAATCACCGACTTGTTTGAGCCAGGCTCCACCATCAAGCCGATTACCATCGCGGCGGCACTGGAATCCGGCAAGTACCAGGTTAACAGCACCATAGACACCTCACCCGGCTTTCGCCGATTTGGTCGTTTTACCATCCGGGATGCGCGAAATTACGGAACCATGGACCTGACAGAAATGATCGTCAAATCCAGTAACGTGGGGGTCAGCCAGATTGCCACGGAGCTTGGGGGCGATGTGTTGAGGAATCTGTTCGCCAGGATGGGGTTGGGGCAGGCAACCGGTATCGGCTTCCCAGGGGAAGCCGTTGGTGTTTTACCGGCACCGCCAAGGTGGCGCCCGGTTGAAGAATCCACGCTGTCCTACGGTTACGGCATGAGCGTGAACGCCTTGCAGTTAGCCCAGGCCTATATGGTGATTGCTAATGGTGGCATCCGTTACCCCTTAAGCCTGATGAAGCAGGATGCTCCGCCCCAGGGGCAGCGGGTACTGAGTGAAGACGTGGCGTTTGCCGTGCGCGGTATGCTGAAAGAGGCCGTGGCGCGGGGAACGGGTGGTCGCGGCCAGCCGGGTCTCTATGCCGCCGGAGGCAAGACCGGCACGGTTCATCTCGTGGGCGCCCGGGGTTATGAAAAGAGCCAGTACAAAGCGATATTTGCGGGCATGGCGCCGATTGATGATCCGCGTATCGTGACGGTTGTGGCCGTGGATGCGCCTCAATCCGGAGAGTACTACGGTGGCGAAGTGGCGGCCCCGGTATTCGCCCGGGTGATGGGGGACGCACTGCGACTGCTGAATGTGAAGCCAGAACTGGAAGTCAGCGGGGCCAAAGCGCCCCGTCAGGCTCCCGGAGAGAGAGGGTAACACCATGTGCATCACATCTATCAGCAACTTGTTACAGGGTATTGTCGACGTGCCATCGGTGTTTGATGTCACGATTCATGGGCTGAAGACCGACAGCCGAACGGTGGCGTCGGGGGATGCGTTTATCGCACTGGCCGGGACTCGAACGTCATCGGAGCAATACGTTGACCAGGCGATATCGGCGGGTGCCACTGCGATACTTCTGGAAGCTTCGGAATCGAGGGAATGCCACGAACGCCATGGCGCGTTGGTGGTGCCCGTGGTGGGGCTTCGGGCCCAGTTGGGGCGGATTGCAGATCGATTTTTCGAGCATCCCTCCCGGCATTTGCGGCTGATTGGCGTGACCGGGACCAACGGGAAAACATCGGTCACCCAGTACATCGCACAACTTTTAAAGGAAACCGGCACCCCTTGTGGTGTGCTGGGCACTCTGGGATATGGCATGCCGGGTAACCTTCAGCCGGCAACCCACACCACGCCGGACGTGGTCCAGGTCAACCGGGTACTTAACCGAATTCGAAACGACGGTGGTCGTGCAGCGGTGATGGAGGTGTCATCCCATGCCTTGGATCAGGGGCGGATTGACAAGCTGACCATGACCGGAGCGGTGTTTACCAATCTTACACGGGACCACCTGGACTACCACGGCTCCATGGAAGCCTACGGCGAGGCCAAAGCCCGATTGTTTCGCAGGGAAGAGCTGAACTTTGCGGTAATCAACTTTGACGATCCTTTTGGGCGGCAGTTATTTGAACAGCTCAATGGGCAATGTGACCGGGTTCGTTACAGCCTGCATGAGGCGCAGACCGAGTTGTGGCTGAAAGATTTCGCGCCGGTGGCGACTGGCTTCCGGGCTCGTGTTGATGGCCAGTGGGGCGAATTCGACCTGCAGGTGCCGTTATTGGGTAGCTTCAACGCCAGCAATGTACTGGCGGCACTGGCTACGGTCCTGACGCTGGGGGTGCCTGTTGACAGGGCAGTCGCCGCAACGGCAGGCCTGACCCCGCCACCGGGGCGGCTGGAGCGGTTCACCGGTGCCGACGGCCGGAACGTGGTTGTGGACTACGCGCACACGCCGGACGCCCTCGCCAATGCCTTGGCGGCCCTGCGCTCCCACGTCACCGGCCGGTTGATCTGCGTGTTCGGTTGTGGTGGTGACCGGGACCCCGGAAAGCGTCCGGAAATGGCCCGCGAGGCGGAGAAACAGGCAGATGTGATCATCGTCACCGATGACAACCCTCGATCTGAACACCCGGCGCGGATTGTCCGTGATATTGAGCAGGGTTTTTCAAAGGAAGGGTGTTTCAAGGTTATCCATGACCGCGCTGAGGCGATAGCGGCAGCGGTGACCATGGCCGGGCCGGAAGATCTGGTGCTGATCGCCGGGAAGGGACATGAAGCCTGGCAGGAGATTGCCGGGCAGAAGCTTCCGTTCAGTGATGCAGAGCAGGTTCGCCACCTATTGAAGCTGAATGGGGGTGTGGCATGATGCGCGCCTTTTCGCTGGCGGAGGCCCGCGACTGGTTGCAGGCAACCGTTGCCGGATCCGTTTCTGCGCTTGATGCGGTTCGGTTTGACGGCGTTTCCACCGACACCCGGTCTGTGGTGCCAGGGCAGCTGTTTGTGGCACTGCGAGGCGAGCGGTTTGACGGTCACGGATTTGTCCGGCAAGCGATGGAGCAGGGAGCGGTTGCGGCGGTTGTGGATACCGCCGACAGCTCCCTGGCGATCCCACAGTTGGTGGTCGCCGATACGGTGGATGCGCTGGCGCGGCTCGCGGCCGGAAATCGCGATGAAAGCAGCGCTCGCTTGTTGGCGGTGACCGGCAGCAGTGGCAAAACCACGGTCCGGGAAATGACGTCGGCGATTCTTGCGGGCATGGGGCCGACTCTGACCACGGAGGGCAACCTGAATAATCACATCGGGGTGCCGCTGACCCTGTTCCGCCTGGCGCCAGAGCACCGGTTTGGTGCCATTGAGTTGGGTGCCAGTGGCCTGGGAGAAATTGCCCACACGGTGGCGGTGGTTCGCCCAGAAGTGGCAATCCTGACCAACGCCGGCCAGGCACATCTGGAAGGCTTCGGCAGCTATCAGAACATTGTACTGGCCAAGGGTGAAATTATTGATGGTGTGCCCGCCGATGGGGTGGTTGTGCTGAATCGCGACGACCCCGCTTTTGACCAGTGGCGCGAGCGGGCGGGCCGGCGCCGGGTGCTGAGCGTTTCCCGGCTCGGGGTTTCAGATGCTGACTATCAGGCGGTCGCCAGCACCCCGATGTCAGAGGGGTTTGAAACCGAAGTAACCGGTCCGGAAGGCTGGCATTGCAAGGTTCGTATACCGCTGGCCGGCGAACACAACATAACCAATGGTCTGCTGGCGCTGGCGGCTTGCCGGGCGCTGGGAGCCACGGATCAACAGATCGTGGACGGCCTGGCAGGGGTGCAGGCGGTGAAAGGGCGATTGCAGGTACTGAACCCCGCAGCCGATTTGACCGTGATTGATGACAGCTACAACGCCAACCCGGCGTCCATGATCGCTGCCCTGAATGTGCTGGCGGGTTACCCCGGTACTCGGGTGGCGGTATTGGGTGCCATGGCGGAGCTGGGTGCGGAGGCTGCCGAGTTGCACCGGCAGGTGGGTGTCCATGCCCAGGCCAAAGGCATTGAGCGCCTGTTGGCGGTAGGCCCGGGTGCAGAGGCATACGAGGCCGGTTTTGGTGCCGGCACTGAAATTTTCCAGAGTCATGAGCAGGCTGTGCCGGCCATCGTGGATGGCCGGCAGGGCGCTATAACAGTTCTGGTGAAAGGTTCTCGCAGTTCCGCCATGGATCGCGTGGTGGAGGGGATTCAGACAAAGGTGAAAAACACATGCTGCTCTGGCTGACAGAGATTCTATCGCAATACTTTTCCGCACTGACGGTGTTTCAGTACCTGACCCTGCGCGCCATTCTGGGCGTGCTCACAGCGCTGTTGATATCGCTGCTGATCGGGCCGGTGATGATTCGCAAGCTAAGCCAGTACCAGATTGGCCAGGCGGTGCGTGATGATGGTCCGCAGACCCATCTCAGCAAAGCCGGAACACCGACCATGGGCGGTGCGCTGATTCTGGTGGCGATTGCGATTTCCACCCTGTTGTGGGCGGATCTGAGCAACCGCTACGTCTGGGTGGTGCTGTCTGTCACGCTGCTGTTTGGTGCGATTGGCTGGGTTGATGATTACCGTAAAGTGGTTGAGCGTAATCCCCGTGGCCTGCCTGGGCGCTGGAAGTATTTCTGGCAATCGGTCATCGGTGCTGCCGCAGCTATTGTGCTTTACATGACGGCATCGCTGCCCCAAGAGACCTCGCTGTATCTGCCATTCCTGAAAAACGTATCACTGACCCTGGGGCCGGTGATGTTCATTCTTCTGACCTACTTTGTGATCGTTGGTAGCAGCAACGCCGTGAACCTGACCGACGGTCTGGATGGCCTGGCCATCATGCCGACGGTGATGGTGGCGAGTGCGCTGGCGATCTTTGCCTATGTGTCTGGTCATGCCCAGTTCGCCAACTATCTGCTGATTCCACACCTGCCGGGTGCCGGTGAGCTGATCGTGTTCTGCTGTGCGCTGGTCGGGGCGGGGCTTGGTTTCTTGTGGTTCAACACCTATCCGGCTCAGGTGTTCATGGGGGATGTAGGTGCACTTGCACTGGGCGCTGCCCTGGGCGTGGTGGCCGTGATTGTCCGCCAGGAGATCGTGCTGTTCATCATGGGCGGCGTGTTTGTGATGGAAACCATCTCGGTGATCCTGCAAGTGGCTTCGTTCCGGCTGACCGGGCGTCGCATCTTCCGCATGGCGCCGTTGCATCACCATTTTGAATTGAAAGGCTGGCCCGAACCGCGCGTTATTGTGCGTTTCTGGGTGGTCACTGTGGTTTTGGTACTGATTGGCCTCGCCAGTCTGAAAATCCGATAGGAAGTGGTTACAGCTATGAGTGTCATTGTTTCGGATCGTCGCACATTGGTAGTAGGGCTCGGTAAAACCGGGCTCTCCTGCGTGCGCTATTTGTCCGGAACGGGCCGCGACATTGCTGTGGCTGACAGCCGGGAAAACCCGCCCGGGCTGGAAGAACTGCGCGCGGGCTGGCCGGATATACCGGTCTATCTCGGAGCGTTTGATCCCTCGTTGTTTGCCGGTTTTAACGAACTGGTGGTCAGCCCGGGTATTGCCATTGCGGAGCCAGCCATTGCCGCTGCCGCCAAAAATGGCGCTCGAGTTCGCGGTGATATTGATGTGTTTGCCGACGCGGCAGATGCACCCATCATAGCCATCACGGGTTCCAACGGTAAGACAACGGTCACCACTCTGGTCGGGGAAATGGCCCGGGCGGCGGGGCGGAACGTCAAGGTTGGCGGCAATATCGGTACACCCGCCCTGGAACTCCTTGGTCAGGGCGCAGACCTGTATGTGCTGGAACTCTCGAGTTTTCAACTGGAAACCACCGAAGAACTGAACGCCGAGGCCGCCACCGTGCTCAATGTCAGTGACGATCACATGGACCGTTACCCGGACAAAATGGCGTACTTTCAGGCAAAACAGCGGATTTACCGGGGCTGTAAGAACGCCATTGTGAATCTTGACGACGCCCTGAGCACTCCCATGGCGCGGGATAACCTGCGGTTTATCTGTTTTGGCTTTAATCGGGTGAACCCGGAGACCTTCAGCACCCGGGACGACGATCAGGGAACCTGGATAACCTTCGGGTTCGACAACCTGTTGCTGGCCAGCGAGCTCAAGCTGATGGGGCGGCACAACATCAGCAACGTGATGGCCGCATTGGCCCTTGGTCACGCAGCGGGCCTGCCAATGGAGACCATGCTTGGGGTGGCACGTGAGTTTACCGGCTTGCCCCATCGCTGTGAGTTTGTCCGGCATCTGGATGGCGTTGATTACATCAATGATTCCAAAGGCACCAACGTGGGTGCCACTGTTGCCGCGATCGAAAGCCTGGCGCCCCAAGACGGCCAGGTAATCCTGATTGCCGGTGGCGATGGCAAAGGCGCTGACTTCAAACCCCTGGCGGAACCCGCAGCCAGATACTGCCGTGCGGTCGTATTGATGGGGCGTGATGCCGACACCATTGCCAGGTCGTTGGCCGACGGTGTTGACATCGTTAAGGCAGAGTCGCTGGCCGAGGCCGTCGAGCAAGCGCGCCGGCTGGCGCAGCCAGGCGACCGGGTGGTGTTGTCACCGGCCTGCGCCAGTTTTGACATGTTCCGGGATTATAACGATCGCGGAGACCAGTTCCGTGTGTTGGTGGAGGCCCAGTGATGCAAGTGGGTGCAGCCAGTTACCGGCCACAAGCCTGGTTAGGTGATCTCCAGCCCCTGCCAGTGCTGGTGGTGACATCCGTTGCGCTTCTGGTGCTGGGCGTGGTGATGATTTCGTCTGCCTCCATGGATATGGCAGCGGCCACCATGGGCAACAGTTATCACTATGTGATCCGGCAGGTGCTGTTTGCGGCGCTCGGTTGCCTCATGGCCCTGGTCGCCGTGAATGTGCCGGTGTCCTGGTGGGAGCGCAGCGGGTGGCTGCTGCTGGGTGTCGGCATGCTCGTCTTGGTGCTGGTGCTCACACCCATGGGGCGCACAGTCAACGGCTCAACCCGCTGGATTCCTCTGGGACTGTTCAATGTGCAGGTATCCGAGGTGGCCAAGCTTTGCCTGATCGCCTATCTGGCCGGATACGTGGTTCGGCGCCGGAATGAGTTGCTGAACACCTGGTCCGGGTTTCTGAAGCCCCTGGTGGTGTTGGGCCTGGCGTCGGTGCTGCTGGTGATTCAGCCAGACTTCGGCGCCACCGTGGTGTTGGTCACCGCCGCAGCGGGCATGATCTTCCTTAGCGGCGTTCGGCTAACCCGGTTTGCTCCGTTGATCGGCATCCTGGCGTTGCTGGGAACCGTTCTGGTGGTTACCCAGCCGTATCGTCTGAAGCGGGTGGTGAGCTATCTGGACCCCTGGAAAGACCAGTTTGATACCGGGTACCAGCTTACCCAGTCGCTGATTGCTTTCGGTCGGGGCGAATGGGCCGGTGTTGGCCTGGGCAATTCGATCCAGAAGCTGTTCTATCTGCCGGAGGCACATACCGACTTCATCTTCGCCATCATCGCCGAAGAGTTTGGTTTGTTGGGCTCGCTGATTGTGTTGGCATTGTTCACCGCACTGGTGGTGAGCGGGTTGGTGATCGCGCGGCGGGCGGAGAAAGCGGGTATGCCGTTTGGTGCGTGCTTCAGTTATGGCCTTACCCTGCTGATGGGTCTGCAGGCGGGTATCAATATGGCCGTCAGCACGGGATTGTTACCCACTAAGGGACTGACGCTGCCCTTGGTGAGCTACGGCGGATCCAGCCTGATGATGACCTGCATTGGTATCGGCGTGTTGGCAAGGGTTGAAATTGAACGGCTTGATAAGGTGCGAATGAATTCAGAACAAACCAGAAAAAAAACGCGGGGAGGTGCTGTGTATGAGTAAGCCCCGTCGTTTTCTGATGATGGCTGGTGGCACCGGTGGCCACGTATTCCCCGCGCTGGCGACCGCCCGTGCGCTGCAGGACAGAGGCCACGAGGTGTTCTGGCTGGGCGCAAAGGGCGGTATGGAAGAGCGGCTGATTGGCGAGACGGATATTCCGCTGTCGCTGATTCATGTTTCCGGGCTTCGTGGCAAAGGCAAACTGGCCCTGTTGCTGGCACCGATCCGCTTGATGCGCGCTCTGGGTGAGGCGTTCACCGTGCTGCGAAAGATCAAGCCGGATTGCGTTGTGGGCATGGGTGGCTTTGTGACTGGCCCCGGTGGCATCGCTGCCTTTCTGCAGCGTGTGCCCCTGGTGATCCATGAGCAGAATGCCATCGCGGGAATGACCAACCGTTGGTTGACTCGGGTTGCGGATACGGTGCTCGAAGCCTTTCCCGGGAGCTTTGGTGCGAACGTGGTCACCCGCTGCACCGGCAACCCGGTGCGCAAAGATGTCACCGAAATCGACGAGCCGGAGCGCCGTCTCAATGGCCGGACCGGGCCGGTGCGTGTTCTGGTTGTGGGCGGCAGTTTGGGTGCCCGGGTTTTCAACCAGCAGGTACCAGCTGCACTGGCGTTGTTGCCGGAGGAACTGCGCCCGGAGGTTCGGCACCAGTGTGGTGAAAAAAATGCGCAGGAAGCCCGGGACGCCTATGAGGCTGTCGGTGTCTCGGCCAGTGTTGAACCGTTTATCCGGGACATGGCCGAAGCCTACGCCTGGGCAGATATTGTGGTGTGTCGGGCTGGAGCCCTGACGGTATCAGAACTCTGCGCCGCTGGCGTCGGGGCCGTGTTGGTCCCTTTCCCCCACGCGGTGGACGACCACCAGACCCGCAATGGCGAACACATGGTAAAAGCAGGGGCAGCCATTCTGATACCCCAGCAGATGATGACTCCGGATGTGCTGGCGGAGACCTTGAAAGATCTCGCAGGCGACCGGGAACGAATTTCGACAATGGCGACGGCCGCCCGCTCACTGGCCCGCCCTGATGCAACGGAGAGAGTCGTGAATTACTGTCTGGAGGCCGCCAATGGCTGAAGTAACCAATCCGCCGCTGGTCTATCAGGTGCCCGAAATGCGCCGTATTCGCCGTATCCATTTTGTTGGTATCGGCGGTGCGGGCATGAGTGGCATCGCAGAGGTGCTCAAGAACCAGGGTTACGACGTGTCCGGGTCGGACCTGAAAGAGAGTCCGGTTACCGGCCGCCTCCGCGCCATGGGCGTAGAAGTCCAGATCGGCCATCGGGCGGAGAACAGTGAGCAGGCAGACGTCGTGGTCGTCTCTTCTGCTGTCGCTGGCGACAACCCTGAGGTGACAGCCGCCCGCAGCCGCCGCGTGCCGATCGTACCGCGAGCAGAAATGCTGGCGGAAATCATGCGCTATCGCCATGGCATTGCCATCGCTGGCACCCACGGCAAGACCACCACCACCAGCCTGATTGCCTCGATTCTTGGGGAAGCGGGCCTGGACCCGACCTTTGTCATTGGCGGCAAGCTCAACAGTGCCGGTACCAATGCCCAGCTCGGTGGCTCCCGGTACCTGGTGGCAGAGGCTGACGAAAGCGATGCATCGTTCCTGCACCTGACCCCAGTGATTTCGGTGGTGACCAACATCGAAGCCGACCACATGGATACATACGGCGGTGATGTTGAAAAACTGAAACAGACGTTCGTGGACTTTCTGCACAACCTGCCATTCTACGGCATTGCCGTGATGTGTGTGGATGACGCCTACGTGCAGGAAATCATTCCGAGGATATCCCGGGCCATCATTACCTACGGCATCGACAACCCGGATGCGGATTACCGGGCCGAGCAGATCAGTTCAGATGGTCTGAGAACCCATTTTGTTGTGCGCCGCCCAGGGAATCGCTCAGACCTGACGGTCGAGCTGAAAATGCCGGGCCGTCACAATGTTTTGAATGCTCTGGCTGCCATTGCCGTTGCCACCGATGAAGGGGTGGATGATCAGGCAATCTGTCGGGGCCTGGCGGGCTTTGCCGGTGTCGGCCGGCGCTTCCAGGTGTATGGCGAATACCGGATTCCGCAAGGGTCGGTAACGCTGGTGGACGATTACGGGCACCATCCCACGGAAGTGGAAGCGGTTATCCGTGCCGCACGCGATGCCTGGCCTGGCCGGCGCATTGTCATGCTGTACCAGCCCCATCGCTACACCCGTACCCGGGATTTGTACGAAGACTTTGTACGTGTGTTGTCGGAACTCGATGGCCTGTTATTGATGGATGTGTATTCAGCCGGCGAGCCGGCAATACCCGGTGCCGATGGCCGTGCCCTGTGCCGGAGTATCCGGCAGCGTGGCAAGGTTGAGCCGGTGTTCGTCGAGGAAAACCGGGAAATCGAAAACCTGTTGGAAAGTGCCCTGAAAGACGGCGACCTGCTGATTACCCAGGGTGCCGGCGATATTGGTGGCGTTGCTGCACGACTGGCTGCGGCGGGAGTGAGCAAGTGAGTGATTTGAGTCATACCAACGCACAGCCCTATCAGGCATCACCGGAACTGGTGAAAGCCTTCGGGCGCGTGGCGGTCTTCATGGGGGGCGATTCCGCAGAGCGGGCGGTGTCCCTGAAGAGTGGCCAGGCTGTGTTGTCGGCGTTGCAGTCGGCCGGCGTTGATGCCTTTGGTATTGACGTGCGTGGCTGCCTGCTGAAAACCGTCGAAGCTCCGGAGTACGACCGGGTGTTTATTGCCCTGCACGGCCGGGGCGGCGAGGACGGCACCCTGCAGGCGATTCTGGGGCAGGCGGGCATTCCCTACACCGGCAGCGAGGTTTTGGCCTCGGCCCTGGCCATGGACAAGTTACGTACCAAGTATGTATTCCAGGGCTGCGGTCTGCCAACGCCTGCATTCCGGGCCATGACCTCCGCCGCGGAGGCGGATGAGATTATCCGGAGCCTGGGCACACCGTTGAGTGTCAAGGCGGCCCACGAAGGTTCCAGTATCGGGATCTTCAAGGTTCACAATGTCGAAGAGCTGGCGGAGGCCTATCGAAAGGCAGCGGAAATCGATGATCTTGTGCTGGTGGAGCAGTGGATTGAGGGGCCGGAATTTACCGTCAGCCTGCTTCAGGACAAAGCTCTGCCGGCCATTGGCCTGAGTACAGACCATACCTTTTACGACTACGACGCCAAGTATCTGGCCGATGATACCCGGTACCGGATTCCGTGTGGCCTGGCCCCGGACGATGAAGTCCGGTTGCAGCACCTGGCGCTGGACGCCTTTCGGGTGCTCGGGTGCAGAACCTGGGGGCGGGTCGACATCATGCAGGATGCTGACGGCGAATTCTGGTTGCTGGAGGCGAACACTGTCCCTGGTATGACTGACCACAGCCTGGTGCCGATGGCCGCCAAGGCAGCAGGCATCAGCTTCGAAGAACTGGTCGTGCGGATTCTCAAGGACACGCTGCCGGAGGCGACGAATGCTTGAAACATTACTGATCCGGAGCCGGGCGGTACCGCCCGAGCCGCCCCGGCGACGGGGGGCAACCTCGGTCGGACCGGAGCGGGACCGGTTTGGTGTGTTGCGAGGGGTATTGTCGGCGGTGCCTTGGCTACAGGTGGGGCTGGGCGCAACCATTGTTCTGCTGGCGGCCATGGTGCCCTGGGCAACCGACCGGCTGCTTACTGCCATGGACCAGCAGATCATTGCGGTGGATGTGCGCGGAGACTTTGTTGGCGACAGCTCGGTGGCCGTGGAGCGTGCTGCCGGCGCCTGGATTGGCAAGAGTTACTTCGCCACCGATCTGGCGGAGGTGAAAGCCGAACTGGAACGTCGGCCCTGGGTAGCCTCGGCGGCGGTAAGGCGGGTTTGGCCAGGGCGGCTGGAGATCGACATCCGGGAGAAAAAGCCATTGGCGTATTGGACGGATGGCCGGCTGGTAAGCAGGTCAGGCGAGCTATTCCTGCCGCCAAACCCGGAAGTGGCGGGCAGATTGCCCAGGCTGGCGGGGCCGGATGAGCGGGTGCGAGAGGTGATTTCCATGGCCCGCACCATGAGTGACCAGTTGGCCGGTTACGGGCTCGGATTTGCTGGCTTGTCCCTGGAACAACGGGGCGCCTGGACACTCACGCTGTCAAACGGCATTGAGGTGGTTTTGGGGCGTGACAAGGTCGAGCAACGTTTTGAGCGTTTTATTACGGTTTATGAGAACCGCCTGGCTTCGCGAGTGGACGAAGTCAGTCGGGTTGATGCCCGCTACTCCAACGGCGTGGCGGTGCAGTGGAAGTCGGACGTGGCAACCGCCGCGCCGAAATCCTGATAACGATTATTACGAACCTGGGGTTTGGTGAAACACATGTCATCGGTTGAAACGGAAAACATGATTGTCGGCCTGGATATCGGAACTTCCAAAGTGGTTGCGATTGTCGGCAAGCGCAAGATGGATGGAACCATCGAAGTGGTTGGTATCGGCTCACACCCGTCCCGCGGCCTCAAGCGGGGGGTGGTGGTGAATATCGAAACCACGGTTCAGGCCATCCAGCGGGCAGTGGAGGAAGCTGAACTGATGGCTGGCTGCCGAATTCATTCGGTCTACGCAGGCATCGCGGGCAGTCATATCAAGAGCCTGAACTCCCACGGTATCGTGGCCATCCGCGACCGGGAAGTGACTCAGGCCGATATCGACCGGGTGATCGACGCGGCCCAGGCGGTTGCCATACCCGCTGATCAGAAAATCCTGCATATCCTGCCGCAGGAATTCGTGATCGATAACCAGGAAGGCATCAAGGAGCCCATGGGCATGTCCGGTGTGCGCCTGGAAGCCAAGGTGCACCTGGTGACCTGCGCGGTAAACGCGGCACAGAACATCGAGAAATGTGTGAAACGCTGCGGCCTTGAGGTAGACGACATCATCCTTGAGCAGCTGGCATCGAGCCACGCGATTCTGACCGAGGATGAAAAAGAGTTGGGTGTCTGTGTGGTGGATATCGGTGGGGGTACCACCGATATCGCGGTGTTTACCGGCGGTGCGATCCGCCATACCGCGGTGATTCCCATTGCCGGTGATCAGGTCACCAATGACATTGCCATGGCGCTGCGCACGCCAACGCAAAATGCCGAAGAGATCAAGATCAAATACGCCTGCGCGCTGACTCAGCTCGCCGGTGCCGACGAAACCATCAAGGTTCCCAGTGTCGGGGACCGGGCGCCCAGAGACCTGTCACGGCAGGCGCTGGCGGAAGTGGTGGAGCCCCGTTACGAGGAGCTGTTCACCCTGGTGCAGTCGGAACTTCGCCGGTCGGGATTCGAAGACATGATTCCCGCAGGCATCGTGATTACGGGCGGTTCGTCCACCATGGAAGGGGTGGTGGAGCTGGCCGAAGAAATCTTCCACATGCCGGTAAGGCTGGCCTGTCCGCAGGCGGTCTCCGGCATGACCGAAGTGGTCAACAACCCGATCTACGCCACTGGTGTGGGGTTGTTGATTCATGGCTTCCGGCAAATGGATCTTGGCCGGGCGCCGGTGCTCAAAGGGGAGGATGCACCTTCCCTGATTGAGCGCATGAAAGCCTGGTTTACCGGTCACTTCTGACGGTGAATCAGCAGGTAGTACACGAAGGTATCTCGAAAAACACAAAACGATCGAATGAAACCGGTCTGGAAAGACCGGAAACAGCACGAAGGAGTAGGGGATATGTTTGAACTCGTTGATAGTGTTCAGCAAAACGCAGTTATAAAGGTTGTCGGTGTTGGCGGTGGTGGCGGTAACGCCGTTCGTCACATGCTTAACAGCGACATTGAAGGTGTGGAGTTTATCTGCGCCAACACAGACGCCCAGGCACTGAAAGACCTGGACGCCCGCCAGATTATCCAGCTTGGTGGCAATATCACCAAAGGTCTGGGTGCTGGTGCCAACCCGGAAGTGGGCCGTCAGTCTGCCCTGGAAGATCGTGATCGTATTGCCGAGGCGCTCAGCGGCTCGGATATGGTCTTTATCACCGCCGGCATGGGTGGTGGAACCGGCACCGGTGCCGCGCCTGTTGTCGCGGAAGTGGCCCGGGAGTTGGGTATCCTGACCGTTGCCGTGGTCACCAAGCCGTTCCAGTTTGAGGGTGGCAAGCGTATGAGCGTGGCCGAGTCCGGCCTGAAAGAGCTGGGCGAGAGCGTTGATTCACTGATCACCATCCCGAACGAGAAGCTGTTGGCGGTCATGGGAAAGAAGACCAGCCTGCTGGACGCCTTTGCCTCCGCCAACGACGTGTTGCTGGGCGCGGTTCAGGGTATCGCTGACCTGATCACCCGCAACGGTATGATCAACGTTGACTTTGCCGATGTTAAAACCGTGATGTCCGAAATGGGCAACGCGATGATGGGTACCGGCCGCGCCACCGGCGAGAACCGCGCCCGTGAAGCCGCTGAGGCCGCCGTTCGCAGCCCGCTGCTGGAAGACATCAACCTGCAGGGCGCCAAGGGCATCCTGGTCAACATTACCGCCGGCATGGATCTGAACCTGGGCGAATTCTCCGAAGTTGGCGACATCGTTCGTGAATTTGCTTCAGACGCCGCCACGGTGGTGGTGGGCACGGTTATCGATCCGGAAATGACCGACGAGCTCAAGGTCACCGTGGTGGCGACGGGTCTCGGCGGTGAACGTGAGAAGCCCACCAAGGTGGTGGACAACTCACGCACACTGGACGGCAAGACCGATTACAACCAGTTGGATCGGCCTGCTGTGCTGCGTCGTCGTGCGGTTTCGCAGGGCAATGTGGCGCTGGACCAGAGCAAAGAAAGCGAAGAGCAGGGTGTGGACTATCTCGATATTCCCGCATTCCTTCGCCGGCAGGCTGATTGATAATCTGTCTCACCTGTGTTCGGGGGTATCGGTTTCAACGCAGTCAGATGGAACCTTTAGTCCGGAATAAACGTGAGCTGGTTGGCCATAGCGGATGACTATTGCAATTTTTAAGTAAAGTCATGTTGGCTAAATGGTACTCAGTCTTGAATTCTGATATTCTCCGGGCAGTTTTTTGCTCAGAATATCGACTTTTTGTGACGGAATGATGAACCGATGATCAGACAACGGACACTCAAAAATACCATCCGTGCGACCGGTATCGGCCTGCACTCAGGGGAAAAGGTTTACCTGACCCTGAAGCCGGCTCCGGTTGATACGGGCATCATCTTCCGCCGTACGGACCTCGACCCAATGGTTGAGATCCGGGCATGCGCGGAAAATGTAGGTGAGACCATGCTGTCCACGACGCTGGTAAATGACGGTGTCCGTGTGGCGACCGTAGAGCATTTGCTCTCAGCCATGGCTGGTCTTGGCATTGACAACTGCTATGTCGAACTGAGCGCGGCGGAAGTGCCGATTATGGATGGTTCAGCTGGGCCGTTCGTATTCCTGCTGCAGTCTGCCGGCATTTCCGAACAGGATGCCGCCAAGCGGTTTATCCGCATCAAGCGGGAAGTCACCATCGAAGAAGGTGACAAGAAAGCGACCTTCCTGCCGTTTGAAGGCTTCAAGGTCAGCTTTGGTATCGACTTTGACCATCCTGTGTTCAAGGGTCGTGCCCAGACCGCAACGGTGGATTTCTCCAGCACGTCTTTTGTGAAGGAAGTCTCCCGTGCCCGTACCTTCGGGTTCATGCGCGATATCGAGAAGCTGCGTGCGATGAACCTGGCGCTGGGTGGCAGCGTGGACAATGCCATTGTGGTCGACGACTACAAGATCCTTAACGAAGATGGCCTTCGTTATGACGATGAGTTCGTCAAGCACAAGGTTCTGGACGCGATCGGCGATCTCTACCTGCTGGGCAACAGCCTGATCGGTGAGTTCCGCGGTATCAAATCCGGTCACGACTTGAATAATAAGCTGCTGCGCAAGCTCAGGGCGGAAGAAGACGCATGGGAAGTGGTGACCTTCGATGATGAAGCCACTGCTCCTATCTCTTACATGAAACCTGTGCTCGCGGTGGGTTAAGGCCGGAAGCCTTAATCCCGGACGTGGCTTGCGAGTTTTTCGAGAACCTCGCGTAGTGCTTTATCCTTCGTGTGCCCGGCTTCCTCTTTGAGGAGCCGGGCATTTTCTTTGCTGAGGGGCGTCATTTTCGCCTCCGGTTTGTCCCGGTACCTCAAGGGTGACACCTTGATGCGAACCTTCCAGACAAACCTGAACAACTCCTGCTCCCGCAGCTTTTCCATGATCTCGTGTTGACGGAACCGTAACCGGGTAGCCTTGCTGGCGTTGTCGGTGGCCAGCACCAGTTCTCCGTCGGTACAGCTGACAAAACGCGTGCCGTCTGCCAGCTCCTCCGGAGCCGCGTCGAGCACCAGTTGTTCCGCCTGCTGGTGAAGCTCGGCTTTGGTCAGCAGGGCTTTCAGAGTAGAGCCGGGGCTGGAAGCCACTTTGCCAAAGATCATTTTTTGGTCATTTTTTTTGCTCATAACCGGCTTTTTTCTCGACGGGACTGTTTACGATTGGTTACACTTCGGCACGCTTTGTGCGTAGCGCTGATAACACACTCGTTTTACATTGTGGGTAATGAGTATGTCTACCGGGCGCTGCGATTTATCAGTACGTAGTTGTTGCCAAGGATAGCAGAACCGCTCGGATATTTATTTCCGGGCCGCAGCACTACAGGGACAGGTATGCGGCTCTTCAATGAAATCGAATGACGATATGAACGTAATATTCGTTGGCAAACGCCACGGCCGTTCCCGGGCAATCGCGCTCAACGCCGGTATTGTTGCAGCTCTGGTGTTTACTGTGCTGGCGCTGCTGTTGGCGGCTGGCTGGGCGGGTTATCAGGTGGCCGTGGCAAAGGCGGAAGCCAAAAAGCCCACAGAGACCGAATTGGTATCTACCTGGCAAGACAAGCTTCAGGAGCAACGGGCCGAGGTGACGCGGGTTCGGGAGAACGTGCAGCAGCAGGTGGACGCTTTGACACTCCGGCTTGGTGATATCCAGGGGCGGCTTCTGCGACTGGATGCCCTTGGTCAGCGCTTCGTTGAGTCCGGGCTGGTGGCCAGCGATGAATTCAACTTTGATCAGCCGGCGGCTGTTGGTGGCCCCGAAGACGGTATGGGTGGTGAGTCCTACAGTGCCCCTGAGTTGACCGATATGATCGAGCAATTGGAGCGCACGCTGGATGATCGTGAAAAGCAGCTGCGATTGCTTGATAAGGTGGCGTCCCGCAACAAGCTCGAAGACGAGCTGTATCTGCAGGGCCGTCCCATTACCTGGGGCTGGTTGTCGTCCCCTTACGGATACCGTACCGACCCCTTCACTGGCAAGCGCCGCTGGCATGCCGGAGTGGATCTGGCGGGTAAGGAAGGCAGTGATATCATCACTGTCGGTGCCGGCGTTGTGACCTTTGCCGGTGACCGCTTTGGCTACGGCAATCTGGTTGAGGTAGATCACGGCGACGGGCTGGTTACCCGTTATGCCCACGCCAAGACCATCAAGGTCGAAACCGGTGATGTGGTCCAGAAAGGGCAGGTTGTGGCACTGATGGGAAGCACCGGCCGGTCTACTGGCCCCCACGTGCATTTTGAAGTGATCCGCAATGGCAAGTCCGAAAATCCTGAGAAATATATCCAGCGCGCAAGCCGCTGATTCCATTCCCGTGAACCCCACCTTTTGTCCTGTCGCCAAATAAGGTTAGAATGCCGGCTTCCTCCGTTTAACTGAAGAAGCAGTGGTCTATGTTCACAAAGCTTGCAACGAAGATGTTCGGCAGTAAAAACGCCAGAGAAATCAAGCGGATGCGAAAAGCCGTTACGCGCATCAATCAACTTGAAGAGGCGCTGGGCGGGTTGTCGGACACCGAGTTGCAGGGCAAGACCGCTGAATTCCGCCGGCGTCTTGATGAGGGCGAAGCCCTGGATGCCCTGCTGCCCGAAGCCTTTGCCACCGTTCGCGAGGCCAGCCGCCGGGTGATGGGCATGCGTCATTACGACGTACAGCTGATTGGTGGTATGACCCTGCACGAAGGCCGCATTGCCGAGATGAAGACCGGTGAGGGTAAAACCCTGGTGGCCACCGCAGCGGTTTATCTCAACGCATTGCCCGGCAAGGGCGTTCACGTTGTCACCGTCAACGATTACCTGGCAAGCCGTGATGCCGAGTGGATGGGCAAGCTGTATCGCTTCCTTGGCCTGACCATTGGCGTGGTCGTTGCTGGTCAGCCACCGGAAGAGAAGCGCGCCGCCTACCAGGCGGATATCACCTACGGTACCAACAACGAATTCGGCTTTGACTACCTGCGCGATAACATGGCCTTCAGTATTGATGACAAGGTTCAGCGCGGTCTCAACTTTGCCATCGTGGATGAGGTGGATTCCATCCTGATCGACGAAGCCCGTACCCCCCTGATTATTTCCGGTGCTGCCGAAGATTCCTCGAAGCTCTATCAGGCCATCAATACGCTGATTCCGGGCCTTGAAAAAGGCGAGGTCAGTGAATCCGGAGAAAGCTCCGGCGACTTTACCATCGACGAAAAGTCACGCCAGGTGGAGCTCACCGAGGCCGGTCATGAGAAGGTTGAAGAATTACTTCTGGAGCGAGGCCTGCTGCAGGAGGGCGAAAGCCTTTACTCGGCAGCCAACCTGAGCCTGCTGCACCACGTTCATTCAGCCCTGCGGGCTCATCACCTGTTCCAGAAGGATGTCGACTACATCGTTCAGGGTGGTCAGGTGGTAATCGTTGATGAACACACCGGCCGGACCATGCCGGGCCGCCGCTGGAGCGAAGGCCTGCACCAGGCCATCGAGGCGAAAGAAGGCCTGAAGATCCAGGCCGAAAGCCAGACCCTGGCGTCGACCACCTTCCAGAACTATTTCCGTCTGTACGACAAGTTGGCCGGCATGACCGGTACCGCAGACACCGAAGCTTTCGAATTCCGCCAGATCTACGGCCTGGATGTGGTGGTCATTCCGCCCAATAAGCCGATTCAGCGGATTGACTACAACGACCTGGTGTACCTGACCCAGGAAGAGAAATTCCACGCCATCATTGATGAGATCAAGGATGTCACGGGCGAAGGTCGGCCTATCCTGGTGGGTACCGCATCCATCGAGGCCTCCGAACTGTTGTCCATGCTGCTCAAAAAGGCCCGGATCGAGCACAAGATCCTCAACGCCAAGCAGCATGACTCTGAGGCACTGATTATTGCCCAGGCGGGCCGCCCCGGCGCAGTGACGATTGCAACGAACATGGCCGGTCGTGGTACGGACATTGTGTTGGGCGGTAACTGGGAATACGAAGTGGCCGCCCTGGATAATCCGTCCGAGGAAGAAGTCGCCCGCATGAAGGCGGAATGGACCGAACGCCACAATCAGGTGCTGGATGCCGGTGGTCTGCATATTATCGGTACCGAGCGTCACGAATCCCGGCGGATCGACAACCAGTTACGGGGCCGTGCCGGCCGTCAGGGCGATCCGGGTTCTTCCCGTTTCTTCCTGTCGCTGGAAGATAACCTGATGCGGATCTTTGCGCCTGAACGGGTGAAGAACCTGATGCAGGCCATGGGTATGAAAAAGGGTGAGGCCATTGAGCACCGTATGGTCACCAACGCCATCGAGAAATCCCAGCGCAAGGTGGAAGGCCGTAACTTCGACATGCGTAAAACCCTGCTGGAATACGATGACGTAGCCAACGATCAGCGCACGGTGATTTACGACCAGCGTAACGAGGTGATGGCGTCTGACGACATCTCCGAGATGGTCGACACCATTCGCAGCGATGTGGTTGACGCTATGGTCAGCGAGTTTATTCCGCCCCAGAGCATGCCGGAACAGTGGGACGTGGCCGGGCTGGAAGCGCAGCTGCAATCTGAAATGGCGATTGATCTGCCGATTCAACAGTGGCTGGATGAAGACAGCAAGCTGTATGAGGAAAACCTGCGCCAGAAGATTCTCGACGCTATCGTCACCGAATATAAGGCGAAAGAAGAGATTGCTGGCGCAGAGCCCATGCGCAAGTTCGAGAAACAGGTGTTCCTGCAGGTGCTCGACACCCTGTGGAAGGAGCATTTGTCGAACATGGACCACCTGCGCCGGGGTATCCACCTGCGCGGTTACGCTCAGAAGAACCCGAAACAGGAATACAAGCGCGAAGCCTTCAACCTGTTTGAGACCATGCTGGACACCATGAAGCGTGACGTCACCCGTGTGTTGTGTCATGTCCGGGTTCAGAGTCGCGAAGAGATGGAAGAGATCGAGCGCCGCCGCAAGGAAGAGCTGGAGCGGGAAATGGCCCGGGCCAAGTTGCGGCACGATCAGACCAGTGCCACCCAGGGTGAGGATGCTGGCCAGGGCAACCAGGCCCAGGGCACCCCGGAGACCTTTGTTCGCCAGGAGCGCAAGGTAGGGCGAAACGAGCCGTGTCCCTGCGGGTCTGGCAAGAAGTACAAGCAGTGTTGCGGTAAGGTCAGCTAAAACCTGAGCAGCAACCTCGGCACCAGAACCCGCAATCGGCCAGTGTATGGGCGGTATGCGGGTTTTGTCGTTTACAGTTTCGGATAAATTCAGGAGGCAGGCATGGCAGTAGGTCCCGGAACCTTACCCGAGTTTTACCCGGTGGCGGGTATCAAGGTGGGGATTGCGAGTGCGGGTATCAAAAAGCCCGGGCGTAAAGACATAGTGGTGTTTGAGTTGGTGCCGGAGGCGAGGGTAGCGGGCATATTTACCCGCAATCAGTTTTGCGCGGCTCCTGTGGTACTCAGCCGTAAACACTTGGCCCAGGGCGCACCCCGCTACCTGCTGATCAACACCGGCAATGCCAACGCCGGTACCGGCGAACGTGGCATGGCCGATGCTCTGCGCTGTTGTGAAGCGCTGGCCGCCGAAGCAAGCGTTAGCCCTGACGCAGTGTTGCCGTTCTCAACCGGTGTGATCGGTGAGCCCTTGCCGGTCGACAAGATTGTCAAGGCGTTGCCGGAAGCCCTGGCCAGTGCCCGGGAAGACCGCTGGGCGGAAGCCGCCAGTGGCATCATGACCACCGACACCCGGCCCAAAGGTGCGTCTGTGCGGGTGGATCTGGGTGGCCATGCGGTGACCATCTCCGGCATCAGCAAGGGCGCGGGCATGATCCGGCCAAACATGGCCACCATGCTCGGGTTTATCGCCACCGACGCCCGCATTGCACCCGACGTGCTGCAGTCATTGGCGTCGGAGCTGGGCGAGAAGTCGTTCAACCGGATTACCATTGATGGCGACACCTCCACCAACGATGCCTGCATGTTGATGGCCAGTGGCCAGTACGACGGGCCGGAAATCACCGCAGACAGCCCGCACCTGCCGACGCTGAGAGAAGCCCTTCGCCAGGTATACCTGGACCTGGCCCATGCCATTGTCCGGGACGGTGAGGGTGCCACCAAGTTTGTCACCATCGATGTCAGCGGTGCGGCCAGCCAGCAGGAGGCCCTCGATGTGGCCTATACCGTCGCGCACTCGCCGCTGGTGAAGACCGCGCTGTTTGCTTCGGACCCCAACTGGGGCCGGATTCTGGCGGCGGTGGGGCGCGCGGGTGTGCCGGACCTGGACCTGGGCTCTTTGGAAATCTATCTGGGGGATGTCTGCCTGGTGCGCAATGGTGGCCGTGCCGATGATTACTCCGAAGACCGGGGTCAGCGGGTAATGAGCCAGGAAGAAATCACCATTGCCATCGACCTCAAGCGCGGTAGCGTTCAGGAAACCGTGTGGACCTGTGACTTCTCCCACGACTATGTGACCATCAATGCCGAATACCGTACCTGAGCCTGAGACCCTGGCGGGGAAGAAGCAGATCCACGTTGCGGTCGCCGTCATTATCCGTGACGGCCGGGTTCTGATTGCCCGCCGTCCGGATCACGTGCATCAGGGCGGACTGCTGGAGTTCCCGGGTGGCAAGGTGGAGTCGGGGGAAACCGTACAGCAGGCCCTGGTTCGGGAGATTGCCGAGGAAACCGGCCTGCAGGTGCCCCTGGCCAGCCTGGAGCCGGTGATCGGTATTCGACATGATTACGGCGATAAACAGGTTTTCCTGGATGTCTGGAGAACCACCGAAGCCGAGGGGCAGCCAGAGGGCCGGGAAGGGCAGCCGATCAGCTGGCTGCGCCCGTGCGAGCTCGCCGATGCGGATTTCCCCGCCGCCAACCGCCCGATCATCAGGGCACTCAATTTACCGCAGCGCCTCGCGATTGTTGGCCCTATGGCATCCTGGCAGGACGGTATCAGCAGGCTGGAACGGTCGATTGGCGGGATGGCGGGGCAGCTGGTTGTGCTTCGGGCGCCTCAATTGCCGGATAACGATTACCTGAAACTGGCGGCAGAGGCTTTGCCGATCTGTTCCGGTGCCGGTGTCGGACTGGTTTTGCATGGGCATCCGCGCTTGCTTGGTGCGTTTCCGAAAGCTGCCGGCCTGCACCTGCCCTGGCGTGAAGCTCAGGCGCTCTCAAGGCGCCCTGTGCCGGCCGATCGATGGCTGGGGGTGTCCTGCCATGACCAGGGGCAGCTGCACCATGCGGCGGCTCTGGGTGCGGATTACGCGACGCTGGGCCCGGTGTTGGAAACGCCCACCCATCCGGGGCAACCCGGAATCGGCTGGGAGCAGTTCGAATTCCTGGTGGCCAATGCCAGGCTTCCAGTCTACGGGCTGGGGGGGCTGGCGCCAGGTCATGAAACACTGTGTCGTGAGCGGGGCGGCCAGGGCATTGCCGGTATCGGTTTCTGGTGGTGAGCCGCTGGCGGGGATTACGGATTTCCGCCGGCATCAGCCTGTGCGACAGTGGTTAAACAGTGACAGATCAACAACGAGCGGGGAGTACAGCGTGAGCAAGTTGACCCATCTGGATGATAAGGGCGAAGCCCGAATGGTGGATGTGACGAGCAAGGCCGTCACCGAGCGGGAGGCCCGGGCGGAAGCAACCATCCGCATGGCGCCGGAAACCCTGCGAATGATCATTGATGGTGAGCATCCCAAGGGCGACGTGCTGGCTACCGCCCGTATCGCCGGCATCATGGCGGCCAAGAAGACCCATGACCTGATTCCCCTGTGCCATGCCCTGAATCTGACATCGGTGAAAGTGGAGTTGTCTCCGGGGGCGGATGGCGCCTCTGTGCATATCCTTACCCGTTGCAAGCTGTCGGGGCAGACCGGTGTCGAGATGGAGGCGCTCACGGCTGCCAGTGTTGCCGCTTTGACCCTGTACGACATGTGCAAAGCCGTTGATAAGGCGATGGTGGTGGATGGTGTGCGGCTGCTGGAAAAGAAGGGTGGTCGCTCGGGACACTGGCGCGCGCCGGAACAATGATCTGCTCTCTGGCCTTGGCCGTACTCTTTCCGACCACACTGTATTCGGAGAGTAAACGTGCCAACACTACGCCAGGCAAGCAGCCGCATGATAGAATGCCCGCCCAATTTGTCAGAACCACGAGGAAATACAGTGGCTGTTCGTTACATTGAGACCTGCCGTTTGCCCACCCCCTTCGGTGTGTTCGACATGCACGGCTTTGAGGAGCCGGACACCGGAAAGGAGCATGTGGCACTAACGCTGGGCGATATTGATAGCGATGAGCCGCTGCTGGCACGTACCCATTCCGAGTGCCTGACTGGCGACGCCCTGTACAGTATGCGTTGTGATTGCGGGTATCAGCTGGAAGAAGCATTGCGCAGCATTGCCCGCGAAGGCCGTGGCATTCTGATGTACCTGCGCCAGGAAGGCCGTGGCATCGGGTTGCTGAACAAGATTCGCGCCTACCGGTTGCAGGACCAGGGCGCAGATACCGTAGAGGCCAACGAGCGACTGGGTTTCGGTGCGGATTTGCGGGACTACAGCATGTGCAAGGACATGCTCGAGCACCTGGGGATCCGAAGCCTGAAGCTGATGACCAACAACCCCAGGAAGGTCAAGGCGTTGGAGTCTTACGGAATTCAGATTTCGGAGCGGGTTCCCCTGCACGTGGGTCGCAACCCGCACAACGAACACTATCTCAATACCAAGCAAAGCAAGCTCGGCCACTGGCTCGAGACTCATCAGGATGACGACCCGGCCTGATTGAGCCGGTTGGCAGAGTCGGCTGATAGCACGGCTGCGCTATCAGCCAGCAGTGATCACTTGATGGCGGTCAGGGCGGCGTTACCGAGGCGGTCAATCCGACTGGCGATGGCGCTACGGATACCTTCCGGGTCCAGCCCGCATTCCTTGAGCAATTCCCCGTGCTTGCCATGGTCGACGAAGCGGTCAGGCAAGCCCAGCTGCAGCACCGGCAGCATCACTTCCCGTTTATTCAGGCATTCGGTCACTGCGCTACCGGCACCGCCGGCCACCACGTTTTCTTCCAGCGTTACCAGCAGGTCATGTTGTTCGGCCAGTTCCAGTACCAGGCTCTCATCCAGTGGTTTAACAAAACGCATATCCGCCACTGTCGCATTCAGGCTGTCGGCCGCTTCCAGGGCTGAGCCCAACAGGGTGCCAAAGTTAAGTATGGCCACCCGAGCGCCCTCGCGGACAACGCGACCCTTGCCGAGGGGCAGAGCCGACAGCGCCTGCTGGATTTCGGCACCGGGGCCGGTGCCCCGGGGGTAGCGCACGGCAGCTGGGCCATGGTACTGAAGACCGGTGTGCAGGAGCTGGCGAGTTTCGTTTTCATCTGAGGGGGTCATCACCACCATTTTCGGGATGCAGCGGAGATAGCTGATGTCGAACGCGCCGGCATGGGTCGGGCCGTCTTCGCCCACCAGCCCCGCCCGGTCGATGGCAAACAGCACGTCCAGATCCTGGATGGCAACGTCGTGAATCAGTTGGTCATAGCCCCGTTGCAGAAATGTGGAATAGATTGCCACGACGGGTTTGGCGCCGTCACAGGCCAGTCCGGCGGCCAGGGTGACCGCGTGCTGCTCGGCGATGGCGACGTCAAAGTAGCGGTCCGGGTAGCGTTCGGAAAACGCCAGCAGGTCTGAGCCTTCACACATGGCGGGTGTAATGCCGACCACGCGCTCATCCTGCTCGGCGGCATCGCACAGCCATTGTCCGAAGACGTTGGCGTATTTTGGTTTGGCCTGCTTCGGTTTGACCGGCTCCGGTTTGCTCGGTGGCACGGGTTCAATCTTGTTGATGGCGTGATAGCCAATGGGGTCCGCCTCTGCGGGCGCAAAGCCTTTGCCTTTGGTGGTGACCACATGCAGGAACTGCGGGCCGTCCAGCTCCCGGATGTTCTCCAGGGTTTCAACCAGCAATGGCAGATCGTGGCCATCAATCGGGCCGATGTAGTTGAAACCCAGCTCCTCGAACAGCGTGCCCGGGGCAATCATGCCCTTGAAGTGTTCTTCGGTTTTCTTCGCCAGCGCCATCAGGTGCGGGGTGCTTTTCAGCACTTTCTTGCTGCTGTCCCGAACCTGGTTGTAGGTTCGGCTGGCCAGCAGCTTGGCAAAATAGTTGGACAACCCGCCCACGTTGCGGGAGATCGACATGTCATTATCGTTCAGGATGACCAGCATGTCGGCATGCAGATGGCCGGCGTGGTTCAGGGCCTCGAAGGCCATCCCGGCGGTCATTGCGCCGTCGCCGATTACGGCAATGCTCTTGCGCCCGGTATTCTGCATGCGGGCAGCAATGGCCATGCCCAGTGCGGCGCTGATCGATGTGCTGGAGTGGCCAACGCCAAAGGTGTCGTATTCACTTTCCGCGCGTTTCGGGAACCCGGCCAGGCCATCCTTGCGGCGGATGCTGCCCATCTGTTGCCGGCGACCCGTCAGGATCTTGTGGGGGTAGGCCTGGTGGCCAACATCCCAGACCAGTCGATCTTCAGGCGTATTGAAGACATAGTGCAGGGCGACGGTCAGTTCCAGAACGCCCAGGCCGGCACCAAAGTGCCCGCCGGTCTGGCCGACAGACCAAAGCAGAAAAGCCCGGAGTTCTCTGGCCAGTTGGGGAAGATCTTCCTCGGGCAGGGTGCGCAGCTGGGCGGGCACGTCAATCCGGTCAAGAATGGGCGTGTTGGGCCGCTGCGACGGGATTTCCCTGAAAATGTATGTGTCCTGCATCAGCTCGGGTCTTTATCGGAATATGGATTCTATGACTGGCATTATAAGGGAACAGGGAGGTGTGTTTCACACTTCCCGGGCCAGATGTTACAAAACGGTGTCGTCAAACCGGCCGATTCTTGTTTGTCAGCGCGGTTCAGTGGCTTCTGGCCACCACATAATCGGCCATGGCCCTCAGCACCTCGGCTTCGTCGCCGAAACTGTCCAGGGCACTTTGGGCCTGATCCAGCAGCTTCTCCAGGTGTTCCCTGGCACCGGAAACACCCAGCAGGGCCGGATAAGTGGGTTTCTCCCTGGCGGCGTCCGAGCCCTGTCGCTTTCCGATGACTTCGGTATCGCCTTCAATATCCAGCAGGTCATCCTGCACCTGGAACGCCAGGCCCAGGGCGCTGGCAAAATCAGACAGGGCGGCCAGTTGTTGATCTGTGACCGAACCGGATGTCAGCGCGCCAAGGCGAACACTGGCTTCGATCAGGGCGCCGGTTTTATGGCGATGCATGGACTCAAGTTGTTCTATGGTCAATTGGCGGCCAACCGATTCCAGATCAATGGCCTGGCCACCAACCATGCCTTGATGTCCGCTGGCGGTCGCCAGTTCCCGAATCATTGCGATGCGTTGTTGGTCTGACAGCTCCGGGGCCTCCGCCAGAAGTGCAAAGGCCAGGGTTTGCAGCGCATCGCCGGCCAGTATGGCGCTGGCTTCGTCAAACGCGATGTGAACGGTTGGTCGGCCACGCCGGAGGTCGTCGTCATCCATGGCGGGCAGGTCGTCGTGCACCAGGGAATAGGCGTGCACCAGTTCCAGCGCACAGGCGGGGGCCAGCGCCGCTAATGGATCGGCGCCGATGGCGCGGGCTGCGGCCAGGCACAGTGCCGGGCGAATGCGCTTGCCACCGCCCAGAACGCTGTAGCGCATGGCCTCATCCAGCCTGGGTGAGGCGGCGCCATCGCGAATGGAGCGTTCCAGTGCCTGGTCGATTTGCTGGCGGGATTGCTCCAGAAATTCCAGAGCCAGGGACAGGCGCTCACTCATCAGTTGGCATCATCCGCTGAAAAGGGACGGGTCTCCAGGGAGCCATCGCTGTTCTGAACCAGCTGTTCAACACGCTGTTCGGCGGTTTTCAGGGCGGTCTGGCATTCTCGGGTGAGCTTTACGCCCCGCTCGAAGGCTGCCAGTGACTGCTCCAGCGAAAGCTCTCCCTGCTCAAGATCGCGAACCAATCGCTCAAGTTCGTCCAGGGATTTTTCAAAGTCGGCAATGGATGTGCTGCTGTTATTCTCACCGGCCATGGGCGACCTCCGGTCAGGTGTTTCGGAAATTGCGCGGATTATATCAGAGTCCCTGAGCTATCGCTGCCAGGCGAATTGGCGTTTTTCCAGAGTTGTGGCATTCGGTCCCCAGGATTGCTCGGTGACTGACACCTGGCCCTGTCGGGACACGGTAACAACCGTGGTTGCTCGGGTTCCGTAGTGGTCGCCGACGATGAATGATGAAGACAGAAATCGCTCGGTTTCCATGCCAACGCCGGTATCCGGAAGGCTCTGGTCTGGCGCTGGCGTGGTGTCCTGTAAGAGTGACAGTAGCTGTTTGTGCAGCGGCGCCGGGTCTTTGCGCGCTTGTTCCACGCAGTGGCCAACGGCCTTGCGTAGCCTCAGCAGTTTTGGCCAGGGGGTCTGCAGCAGGTGGTTGCTCAGGCCATAAACGCCCCGGAATACCTGCCGGCCAGGGTGGGCGTCCCGATTGCTGTAATACCAGCCTCCAAGCCCGGTCAGCTTCACCAGGTTGAACCCTGCGTAGCGGCCCGGCTCTGCATCCAGTGAGGATTGCAGTTCACTGGTTGAGAGTCTTAGTGCGTGTAAGGGCAGTTCGCCACGGCTTTGGCGGCCAGCCTCGGGGCTTCCCTCCCGCACGTTGGTCACGGCTGTTACCGTGCCGTCGGTATTGACCGCCAACCAGGTGCCGCCGGATTCCAGGTCCTGTCCGGCCAGAATTTGCTGGCCGTTGTTGTCCTGCCACCAGTCCATGGCGGCGGTGGGGCGCCGGAAGAACTCGTCCCGGTTGGCTGCCACCACCAGGGGAAATTCCGGGCTTTGTCCGATGGCGAAAGCAATGAGGCACATGGTCGATGGCAATCCTTTAATTGAATTGGGAGGCTGCAGCGGTTGGCAACAATGCGTATCATACCAGCCTGATTTATTCCCGGGATTAAGCAAACAAACATGACCCTGATCGGTATATTCATTCTGTACCTGACACTAGGTGCACTGGCAGGCACCATGGCTGGCCTGTTCGGAATCGGTGGTGGCCTGGTTATCGTTCCGGTGCTGATTTTCACTTTTGGCTTCCAGGGGTTCAGTTCCGAGATCGCCGCTCACCTCGCTATTGGTACTTCTCTGGCCACTATTGTCTTTACGTCTATCAGTTCCATACGCACCCACCATATCCATGGGGCTGTCCGGTGGGAACTGGTGCGGCCCATGACGGTCGGAATCATCGTCGGGGCATTGGCCGGCGCGTGGACGGCGTCGCTGCTGAGTGGCCCGATGCTGAAAACCATCATTGGCGCCTTTGCGATTCTGGTCGCGCTGAAAATGCTGCTGGAAGCAAACCCCAAGCCTGGTCGGGATGTGCCTGGAAACGCCGGGCTCGGGGTGGCCGGTGGGTTTGTGGGCTGGGCATCTGCCATCTTCGGAATTGGTGGTGGCACAATCTCCGTGCCTTACCTCACCTGGTGTAACGTGCGCATGCAACAGGCTGTCGCCACGTCCGCGGCTTGCGGCTTGCCGATTGCCTTGGCCGGCGCTGCTGGCAACATCTGGACCGGCTGGCAGAACCCGCAGCTGCCTGATTTCAGTGTTGGGTTTATCTATTTGCCGGCGTTGGTCGGTATTGTTGCCACCAGTGTCTTTTTTGCCCGTTTCGGCGCAAAGCTGGCGCACAAGCTGGATGGCCGCCTGTTGAAGAAGATATTTGCCGTTGTGCTGATCCTCGTCGGCCTCCGATTCCTGCTGAGTTGAGAGCGTATTCATGTTGCAACACCCGCAGATTGACCCGGTGGCTATTGCCATCGGCCCCCTGAAAATCCACTGGTATGGCCTGACCTACCTGGTTGGCTTCGCCGCCGGCTGGTGGCTTGGCCGCCTGCGTAGCCGCAAACCCTGGTCGCCCCTGAATGAAGAGCAAGTAGGTGACCTGCTGTTTTATATGGCCCTGGGTGTCATTCTCGGTGGCCGTTTCGGGTATGTGGTGTTTTATAACTTCGATGCCTTCCTGGCCGACCCGCTATGGTTGTTGCGGGTGTGGGAAGGGGGGATGTCGTTCCATGGCGGCCTGCTGGGCGTCATGCTGGCGATGTGGTGGTTCGGGCGTAAAACGTCGGCCGGGTTCTGGAGCATCGCCGATTTTGTGGCGCCGCTGGTGCCGGTGGGCCTGGGCGCGGGCCGCATCGGCAATTTTATCAACGGGGAGCTTTGGGGCAAACCTACGGATGTGTCCTGGGGCATGGTGTTCCGCACCGCCCCCGACAGCCTGGCCAGGCACCCCTCCCAGATCTATCAGTTTGCCCTGGAAGGGGTGGTGTTGTTCGCCATCCTGTGGTGGTTCTCCTCCCGGCCCCGCCCGAAAATGGCCGTCTCTGGCCTGTTTCTGGCCTGCTATGGCAGTTTCCGATTCTTTACCGAATTCTTCCGCCAGCCTGACCCGCAACTGGGTTACCTGGCCTTCGACTGGCTGACCATGGGGCAGGTGCTGTCGTTGCCCATGGTCGTTGCTGGCGCTGCCCTGATTGTTATTGCTTACCGGAGAAACGCTGCATGAAAGCTTACCTCGACCTGATGCAAGACGTTGTTGACAACGGATTCGACAAGGGCGACCGCACCGGCGTTGGCACCCGCTCCGTGTTCGGCCGGCAAATGCGCTTCAATCTGCAGGATGGCTTCCCCCTGGTGACCACCAAGAAAGTCCACCTACGCAGCATCATTTACGAATTGTTGTGGTTCCTGAAAGGTTCCACTGACAACAACTGGCTGGCGGAACGAAAGGTCAGCATCTGGAACGAATGGGCACTCGATAACGGCGACCTGGGGCCAATTTATGGCAAGCAGTGGCGCAGCTGGCAGTGCCACGACGGCCGCGTGATCGACCAGATCAGCGAGGTTATCGAGCAAATCCGAACCAAGCCCAACTCCCGGCGCCTGATTGTCTCCGCCTGGAACCCGGCGGAACTTCCGGACGAGTCGGTCAGTCCGCAGGAGAACGTGCGGGAAGGGCGCATGGCGCTGGCGCCCTGCCACTGCCTGTTCCAGTTCTATGTGGCGGACGGCAAGCTGTCTTGCCAGCTGTACCAGCGCAGCGCGGATCTGTTTCTGGGGGTGCCCTTTAACATTGCGTCTTATGCTTTGTTGACCCACATGATTGCCCAGCAGTGTGATCTGGATGTTGGCGAGTTTGTGCACACGTTTGGGGACTGTCACCTCTACAGTAATCACCTGACCGACGATATCGTGTTCGAGCAGCTAAAGCGCGAGCCCCGTGCCTTGCCCAGGCTGGTCATCAAGCGCAAGCCGGAATCCATCTTCGACTACGAGCTGGAAGATTTCGAATTCGAAGGCTATGACCCTTACCCGGTGATTAAGGCTCCGATAGCGATCTGATCCCGAGCCTGGGATCGCGGTCCGGTTGGCTGGGGGGAGGCAGGACAGCGGGTGGGGCTTTCCGAAAAACGCTGTGAATACGTCCGTGTACGCTTGGCTCCGCCATCCATGGCTCCGCACATTTTCGGAAAGCCCCACCCGCTGCCCTGCTTTCGAACAATGGTGATCGAAGATCCCGGATGCGCAGTAAGGTTTTAAATAGGCCGGCCTGCCTGAATGGTTAAGCCGCAAGGGGGCGGGGATGCCTCTCCAAAAATGTGCGGAGCCAGGGATGGCGGAGCCCAAGCCGCGCAGGGATGCCTTGAGGCGTTTTTTGGAGAGGCATCCCCGTCCTCTTGCCGCCCCCAAGGCTCAAGCCAAAGGCCCAGAACTCCAGGTTATGAGGAAAAAATATGAGAAAGGCACTGATTGTTGCGATGTCCCGGAACCGCGTCATTGGGCGGGACAACAAGCTCCCCTGGTATCTGCCTGGCGATCTGCGTTACTTCAAGCAAGCCACTATGGGTAAGCCGATCATCATGGGGCGGAAAACCTGGGATTCCATTGGCAGGCCACTGCCGGGACGGATGAACGTGGTGATTTCCCGAAACCCGGCATGGGAAGCGCCGGCCGGCACGGTCGCGGCGGCATCATTGAATGACGCGTTAGTCAGAGCAGAAGCCCAGGCGGAACTGGAGGGCGGTGATGAGGTAATGATCATCGGCGGTGGCCAGATCTACGCCGAGGCGTTGCCCATGGTCGACCGGATGTACATCACACAGGTGCACGCCGAGGTAGATGGCGACGCTTACTTTCCGGAAGTGAACTGGGATGACTGGGAAGAAATCGGACGCGAAGATTTCTCCGCGTCTGATCATAATCCTTACGACTACAGTTTCGTCGTCTACCAGCGTAGCCGGTCAGCCTGACCGGCTAGCGGTTCTGGCCTTCAGCGCGGGGCGCGCTTGGGGCCATTGGCAGAGGGCTTGCCGCCCTTGCCAGCAGGCTTGCCCTTGGGTGGGCCCTTGCGGAAGCCGGGCTTGCCATCTTTGCTGAATTTCTTGCCAGGAGCGCCTTTACGGAAGCCACCTTTGCCGGGAGGCGGGCCTTTGCGGTCGCGACGGGGCGCTGCGGACACTTCCGGCAGGGCTTCGGGCTGCTCCAGCGGCAGTGAATCCGGCTGGGAGGCTTCAAGCAAGCAGGCCAGGGCGCCAGCAACGGCCGCCATGTCCATGTCATTGCGCTCGGCAATGTCGTCCAGCAGGGCAATGGCCTTGGCAGATCGGGGATCGTTGGTGAAGCCCAGCAGTTGCTCTTCAAACTGCTCTACTCGCATTTTCTGCAGCGCAGCCGGTGACGGCAGCTGGTACGGTTCCATCGGAGAGTTGGTGGCCCGCTCCAGGGTGCGCAGCCAGCTGCGCTCGCGCGGTGTGACCAGCAAAATCGCCTTGCCGGTGCGGCCCGCACGGCCGGTGCGGCCAACCCGGTGGATGTACGCCTCGGTGTCGTAGGGCACGTCGTAGTTGATCACGTGGGTAATCCGGGGTACGTCCAGGCCACGGGCAGCAACGTCAGTGGCGATGATGATGTCTTTCTTGCCGCGCTTGAGGTCTTCTACGGTCTGTTCACGCTGGCGCTGGTTGAGGTCACCACTCAGGGGCGCAACCGCATGGCCACGGGCTGACAGTTTTTCAGCCAGCAGGGTGGTTTCTGCCTTGGTGCGTACAAAGATAATGGAGGCGTCGAACGGCTCCACTTCCAGGATGCGGGTCAGGGCATCCAGTTTGCGCTCGGCGTAGACCGGTAATACGAATTGCGAGATACGCTCAACCGTGCGGGTTTCGCTCTCGATTTTTACTTCTGTCGCATTCTTGAGATAGGTTTGCGCAACCTTCTTGATCTGCGGCGGCATGGTGGCCGAGAACAGGGCGCGCTGACAGGTGTCCGGTGTCTTCGCCAGAATCGCTTCTACGTCGTCGATAAAGCCCATGCGCAGCATTTCGTCTGCTTCATCCAGCACCAGTGCCTTCAGGCTGCCCAGCTTCAGGGTGCCTTTGCGCAGGTGGTCCAGCATCCGGCCTGGCGTACCCACGATGACCTGGGCGCCACGCTTCAGGCCGCGGATCTGTGGCGCAAAGTCCTGGCCGCCGTAAATCGGCAGAACGTGGAAGTGTTTGAACTTGCTGGCGTAGGTGGTGAACGCCTCGGCCACCTGAATGGCCAGCTCCCGGGTAGGAGCAAGCACCAGAATCTGGGGCTCTGCAACGCTGGCATCAATGCGGCTCAGCAGCGGAAGTGCAAACGCGGCCGTTTTGCCAGTACCGGTCTGGGCAACACCCAGTAGGTGGTTGCCGGCCAGCAAGGCTGGAATGGATTGCGCCTGGATGGGCGACGGGGTTTCATAGCCAACTGCGGAGACGGCTTCCAGTACTGCTGGATCCAGCCCCAGTTCGGCAAAAGACAATTCTGACATGAATGTACTCGGTATTCGGAGGGTATCGCATTACAAATGCAATGCATGATTTTGAAACATTATAGTCGGTTTGGGCAGTCTTTAACATGACTATTGCCGGTAATAGGGTAGGTAGTTGCCGGGGAAGCCGCTTGCCAGCTTCGGTAAACTGCGGCAGTCTTGGTTGTTTGCAGGCTAATTAACAGGAATGGAAGAGTATGACGTTCGATGAGCTTCTGAATTCGGTGCGCGAGGGCCGAGACGTTGTGATCCCGGCCAGTTGGGGGCAGGGACGGGCTACCTTCGGTGGGCTGGTAGCGGCACTGGCGTTCGATGTGATGGCGTCGAAAGTTGCTTCTGGCAGGGCGATGCGGGCGATGCAGGTGTCGTTTGTCGGGCCGGTGGAACCGGATGTGCCTGCGGTGTTTGAGGCAGAGCTGTTGCGTGAGGGCAAGGCGGTCTCTCAGGTTCAGGGGCGAATTCTGCAGAACGGTGAGACCAGACTGGCATGCCTGGCGAGTTTTGGCGGTGACCGGGAGTCGTCGGTTCAGGTAGCGCCATCGCCTGCCCCGGCGGCTGCTCCGGTAAACCAATGCCAGGAGTTGCCATACATTCCCGGAGTTACCCCGGAATTTACCCAGCATATCGACATGCGTTGGGCGTTCGGCAACATGCCGTTTTCCGGCAAGGGTGGTCGTGATATGGGGGGCTGGATGCAGTTCCGGGAAACGCCCTCTGCTCTGACCGACGCGCACATTGTGGCGTTGGTGGATGCCTGGCCGCCTGCGTTATTGCCGCACTTGAAAGGTCCTGCACCGGCCAGTTCCCTGAGCTGGGCGTTGGAGATTGTGCACCCGCGGCCGACCATGAAGCCGGGAGAGTGGCTGCTCTACAGGGCCACGATTGATCAGGCAGGTGCCGGTTACGGCCATACCCATGCCGGTATCTGGACTGAGAGCGGCGAACTGGTGGCGCTGAGCCGCCAGACAGTGACCGTTTTTGGTTGAATGGGTGGGGGCTCAGGCCGCCATTTCAGCTTTCAGGGCATCCAGTATGACCCGGGCAAACTCCCTGGGGGAGTCCTCCTGCAGGAAATGGCCACCGCGCAGGGTAATGTGGGGCTGTCCTAGTGCCCCGGGAATGCGTCTTTGCATGTGACGATCACCTCCCCGGGTGATCGGATCGCCATTGCTGAAGCAGGTGATGAAGGGCTTGCGCCATTTCTCCAGGATTCGCCAGGCCTCACGGTTGGCGGCGCTGGCTGGATCATCCGGTGAAACCGGAACCAGGCCCGGAAAGGCGCGGGCGCCCGCTTTGAATGCCGCGCTCGGAAAGGGTGCCTCGTATGCCGCCATCTCACCCGGGCTCAGAGCCCTTTCGGTACCCAGCTGTATGATGCGGGCCACGGGAAACCAGGGGCTGTGGCTGGCAAACGCTTTCCAAGCACGGAACACTGCAGGCACCGGCGAGTCTCCGGTAGGCAGCATGCCGTTACCGACAATGATCCGGCTGAAACGTCTGTGATGTTCTGCGGCCAGTCTCAGGCCAAGCAGTGATCCCCAATTCTGACACACCAGGGTGATGTTGGTGAGGTTCAGGTCTTCCAGCCAGCGGGCCAGCCAGCTCATATGGCTACTGTAGCTGTAATCGGTCACATTGGCTGGTTTGTCGGATTTTCCGAAGCCGATCAGATCCGGTGCCAGTACCCTGTAACCTGCTTCTGCGACCATGGGGATCATGTGCCGGTAAAGGTAGGACCAGGAGGGCTCGCCATGCAGCATGACCACCGGTGCTCCATTGGTCGGACCTTGATCGACGAAGTGCATGCGCAGGCCTGGCTCAACGTCCAGATAATTTGCTTGGAAGGGATAATCCGGAAGGCCTGCGAAGCGGGCTTCGTCGGTTCTCAGAATACGCATGCCATCGACTGTCCTGACTGATTGGTTGCGTGATTGTCTTTACGGCAATCGTCGGAAATCAGGATAAATCAGATGGAAATTTTGTGTGTTTGAGTTGCGTAACAGTGCGTTGCCGGTTTGAATCAGGACGCGATATCAAACAGGCGTTCAGGGTTGTCAATCCGGGCCAAAGCATCGTCACAACAATTGACGGCGCCACAGTCGTCGGCCGAGCACAGGCCGATGGTATGGCAATGGATGTCCTGATGGCCGTCGCCCTGGTTTCTGAAAATCCTGGCTCTGGAAAGAATGGAACGGCAATGGCCGCATAACAGTGTCGGCACGGCACTGCCTTCGGCCAGGATGGCGGTGTAATGGGTAGTATTTGTCATAATAATCCTCCTGATCCATAGAACATAAGGACAAAATGTGACAGTTCAAAGTCGCCACAGTGATCCTGCATTGGTTCGGGTTCAGCAGTTATACGTATCAGGCGTCAGGATCGACCACGGGGCGACGGTTTGAGCGTTTGTCCTCCCAGTCCAGGTCTTTCGGGTCGTACCAGCCGAGTTTGTCCATGACCCGGTGCCGGGTATACTCGGACAGGGTTGGCCACAGTTCCTGGAAGTCTTCCAGCCCTCTGTCCCGTTGCCTCTGCTGTTTGCTCTGCAAGCGGTTGATGATGCGCGGAAGATGTAGGGCTTCACCGAGTTGACCAGGCACCAGAACTTCCTGCCCCATCACCTTACGGCGGTGCATACGCGAAGCCAGAACCTTCTGGAGTTCTGTCGCGGCCTCAAGGGCTGTTTCAACGGTAAAAGCGTCTGAATCCAACAACATGACCTGTTAATTGGCTGATCGATAACCTGATACTATATCGTGAAGGTGGCTATAGTGGCCACGCTATCGTGTTAGTCTGTTTTTTCGTGAAACGTTCCATCCGGTATGGGCACCGTTCGCTTCAGGGTATAGGGATTATGTACGCAAAACTTGAGACACGGACTTTTCTGGCGATGCTGGTGGGCGTTTCCATCGCCTTCGCGTTGTTGATGAAACCATTTTTCGGGCCAATATTCTGGGCCATCGCCATTGCCCTGATCTTTTACCCGGTCAACCAGTGGCTGACCCGCCGGCTGGGCCACCGGCCTAACATCAATGCGATAATTACCCTGCTGGTTTGTATTGTTATCGTGGTGATTCCGGTTCTGGGGCTGGGCGCGGCCCTGATTACCGAAGGCATGGGGCTATACCAGAAGATCCAGAGCGGTGAGATCCGTCCTGGTGAATACATTGACCAGGTCAACCGGTCGTTCCCTGCCATTCAGGCGTTTCTGGGCCAGTTTGATATCAGTTTCGGTGAATTGCGGGATCGCGTGGTCAGTGCGTTTGTTGGTGGCAGCCAGTTCCTTGCCAAGCAGGCGCTGGGCATCGGCCAGAACACTTTCCAGTTTTTCCTCGGCCTGGCGCTTATGGTGTATCTGGCGTTTTTCCTGATTCGGGATGGCCAGCAACTGGTAGAGCTGCTGATCAAGGCATTGCCCCTGGGTGATGAGCGGGAGCGCCTGCTGTTTGCCAAGTTTGCCGAAGTTACCCGGGCAACGGTCAAGGGCAATTTGCTGATTGCCATCATTCAGGGTGCCCTGGGTGGCGTGATTTTCTGGATTCTGGGGATCTCCGGTGCGCTCCTGTGGGGGGTGGTGATGGCCATTTTCTCCCTGCTACCGGCCGTTGGCGCTGCCATTGTGTGGATTCCGGCGGCGGTCTACCTGGCTGCCATCGGTGACGTGGTGCCAGCGGTCATTCTGACGGTCTACGGTATGGTGGTAATTGGCCTGGCCGATAACCTGTTACGGCCAATCCTGGTGGGGCGGGATACCAAGATGCCCGACTACCTGGTTTTGTTGTCGACCTTGGGCGGGCTTGTCATGTTCGGCATTAACGGGTTTGTGATGGGCCCGCTGGTGGCGGCTCTGTTCATGGCGTTCTGGGGTATCTTTATCCGGGAATTTGGCAACGAAAGCACCGGGAATATGCCGAAACGTGCGACAGGTTCGGCAGAGGACGACTGATCTGTGTTAGGGTCTGTGGGTCGCCCGGGCTTGTGGAGATGGGCGCCACATAATAATAAATAGACCGATATCCCTGAGGTATCAGGAGCAGATCAGGTGTCAATGACGAATCCTTTCAGCCATCGCATACGAATGGCGGCTATGGCCGCCGGAACTATCGCCTTCCTGGGATTAACATCCCCGGCCTATGCCAACGACGTAGTCGCCCTCAAGCATGCTTTGTACGGTGCCGGTTACGATATAGAAAACGTTAACCCGGAACTGGACAGTAATACCCGAGCCGAACTGGAAAAGTTCCAGCGTGACCAGGGGCTTGAGGTAACCGGTTCGCTGGATGAGGCAACCGAGCGCGCCCTGGGCATGACCGCTGTGCAGCCGGTGGCCAGCGCCGCGGGCCAGGCCGGAGCTGGAGCTGCGCCGGCGGCAGAGGAGAGTGCCGCTGCCGCGACTGAGCCGGAGCCCGAAGAGGAAGAAGAGAAGAGCGGCTGGTCACTGTGGTGACCGGACGATAGCCACAAAAAAGCCCGCCAGGCATCCGTCAGGCGGGCTTTTTTGTTAGTGCGTGGGGGCCTAGTCCAGTTTGGACAGGTCCCGCACAGCACCTTTGTCGGCACTGGTCGCCAGCAGCGCGTAAGCCTTGAGTGCCGCAGAGACTTTGCGGTCGCGGGCGAGTTCGGGCTTCCAGCCTCTAGCGTCACGGTCTTTGCGACGTTTGTCCAGTTCTTCGTTGCTGACCTGCAGATTGATGCTGCGCTCCGGGATGTTGATCAGGATGGTGTCACCATTCTCGATCAGGCCGATGGCACCACCGGCGGCGGCTTCTGGTGACGCGTGCCCGATGGACAATCCGGAAGTGCCACCTGAGAAGCGGCCGTCCGTCAGCAGGGCGCATTCCTTGCCGAGGCCCTTGGATTTCAGGTAACTGGTGGGGTACAGCATTTCCTGCATGCCTGGGCCACCACGGGGGCCTTCGTACCGGATAATGACGACCTCGCCGGGTTTGACTTCGTCGCTCAGAATGCCGGCAACTGCCGCATCCTGACTTTCAAATACCCTGGCTTTACCCTCGAACACGTAGATGCTTTCATCCACCCCGGCTGTTTTTACCACGCAGCCGTCCTGGGCAATATTGCCGAACAGAACCGCCAGGCCACCCTCGGAAGAGTAGGCGTTTTCAACGGACCGGATGCAGCCGTTTTCACGGTCGCCGTCCAGGCTGGGCCAGCGGGTGCTCTGGCTGAAGGCGGTCTGGGTGGGAATGCCAGCGGGGCCGGCCTTGTAGAACTCAACCACTTCCGCGGTGGGAGAACGCATGATGTCCCATACTTCCAGGGCATCTCTCATGGTTTTACTGTGTACTGTTGGCAAATCGACGTTGATCAGCCCGCCACGTTCCAGTTCACCCATGATGCCCATGATGCCGCCGGCCCGGTGTACATCTTCCATATGGTATTTCGGGGAGTTGGGGGCCACCTTGCACAGCTGGGGGACTTTCCGCGACAGCTGGTCAATTTCGGCCAGCGTAAACTCAACACCGCCCTCCTGGGCCGCTGCCAGCAGGTGCAGAATCGTGTTGGTGGAGCCGCCCATGGCAATGTCCATGACCATCGCATTCTCGAATGCGGAGAAAGACGCAATGCTGCGTGGCAGCACGCTGGCATCGTTCTGCTCGTAATAGCGCTTGGCATTCTCCACAATTTGACGACCGGCGTTCAGGAACAGCTGTTCACGGTCGGCGTGGGTGGCCAGCATGGAACCGTTGCCGGGCAGCGCCAGGCCAATGGCTTCGGTAAGGCAGTTCATGGAGTTGGCAGTGAACATGCCGGAGCAGGAACCGCAGGTAGGACAGGCGCTGCGCTCGTATTCTTCGACCATTTCATCGGTGGCCGTCGGGTCCGCTGCGATCACCATGGCATCCACCAGGTCCAGTTTGTGCTCGGACAACTTGGTTTTGCCGGCCTCCATCGGGCCACCGGAGACGAAGATTGTCGGAATGTTCAGGCGCATGGCGGCCATCAGCATGCCAGGGGTGATCTTGTCGCAGTTGGAAATGCAAACCAGCGCGTCGGCACAGTGGGCGTTAACCATGTACTCGACGGAATCGGCAATTATTTCCCGGGAGGGCAGGGAGTAAAGCATGCCGTCGTGGCCCATGGCGATGCCATCATCCACCGCGATGGTGTTGAACTCTTTGGCAACGCCGCCAGCCGCTTCGATCTCACGGCAGACCAGTTGTCCGAGGTCTTTCAAGTGAACGTGGCCAGGCACAAACTGGGTGAAGGAGTTGGCAACGGCGATGATGGGTTTGCCAAAGTCTTCATTTTTCATGCCGGTGGCGCGCCAGAGCGCCCGGGCACCGGCCATGTTGCGGCCAGCGGTTGATGTATGGGAACGGTACTGGGGCATGGTGTGCTGCTGTCTCCCTGATTATCTGGTTGTACTTGAGCACAAAGGATACCAGATTAAACGCTGGTCGCATGGCTGTTTTGCCAGTGCGTGTTTACAATACGTAACAAGTAACGGGATATTTTGACCAGAATTGCGAGGGAGTCTGTCTATGGGTGGCCAGGAAAGCCTGCAGCTGCGTCGTCTCAAGGATTTCCAGCCATTGGGGCGGTTGACGGACGACCAATTGGTGTTGTTAGCCAGCCGGGCTGAACGCCGGACCCATGGGCCCGGCCAACGGGTGATAGAGCGGGGCGTTCGCGACGGCCTGGACTTTTTCCTGATATCCGGGAAGGTAGAGCTCGAGTCTGTGGACGGGCGCAAAACGGTGATTGAGGCTGAAACGGAAAAGGCACTCAACCCCATTGCCCGGTTGCAGCCCAGGATGTACGACGTTACTGCGGTCAAACCCTGCGAGTTTCTGGTCATTGAGCAGGAGATTCTGAACCAGATGCTGAGATCGGCGCCGGTCGCCCAGGTGGAAATGGATTCCGGGGATGGCGGCGCCGATGAAAGTGAAGAACATCATCTGTTGATGGAGTTTTACGCCGAACTCCGCTCCAATCAGCTCAAGTTGCCCAGTGTGCCGGATGTGGCCTGGAAAGTGCGCCGGGTGGTGGACCGCGAAGACTCGACGGCGCTCGATGTATCCAAGGCGGTCTCAGCCGACCCCGCCATGGCGGCAAAGCTGGTGCGGTCCTGCAACAGTCCGTTGTACCGGGGGTTCAGTGATGTCCGGAACGTGCGGGAGGCGGTGGTTCGTTTGGGTATGCGAACCACCCGGCAGTTGGTGACGGTATTTGCCATGCGTGAGGTGTTCAAGACTCGTCGGGCCTCGCTGCAGAAGGAAATGGAACAGCTTTGGCGGCATTCCCGGGAGGTGGCGGCCTTGTGCTGGGTGCTGGCGGATCATGCCACCCGGATTGATCCGGAAGAGGCCTTGCTGGCGGGCTTGCTGCACGATATTGGTATCGTTCCGGTCCTGGTGCAGGCCGAGCACCATGTGAACCTGTTTGCCGATGAAAAGAACCTTCAGCATGCCATGTCGGAGTTGCGGGCCGATGTAGGGTGTGCGGTTCTGGAGAACTGGCAGTTTCCGAAAGCATTTATCGAGTCCGCCCGCCACGCGGAAGACTGGCGCTATGAGTGTCGGGAGTCTGCGCCCCAACTGGTTGATGTTGTGATTGTTGCGCAGTTGCATTCCTTGATCGGATCCAGTCAGAATGCCGGCTTGCCCGCTTTTGACCAGGTGCCAGCCTGGCGCCGCCTGGGGGAACTGGACCTCAATGCCTCCCGGAGCCTGCAACTTTTGAGTGAGGCACGTGAACGGGTAGACGAGGTGCAGAAGCTCCTGTCCATCCGATAACCAATGCCTGATGACGGAGTCTGCCCGGCAGTGAATGACACCATTATGAATGTTCCCCTGTTTCCGTTGAATTCAATTGTTTTGCCCAAGGGGCGCATTCCCCTCCAGCTGTTTGAGCCGCGTTACATCGATATGCTCTCCCGGTGTATGAAAGAAGACCGTGGGTTTGTGGTGGTCTTGCTCCGTGAGGGCGGTGAAACCGCCCGACAGGCGGCATTCTACGACATCGGAACCTACGTGAGGATTATCGATTTCCAGCAATTGGACAGCGGGCTGCTCGGGATTACCGTGGAAGGTGAGTTGAAAGTGTCTGTTGTTCGCAGCTGGCAGCAGGAAGACGGCTTGAACCTGGGGGACGTGGAGTGTCTGATCGCAGAGGCCGAAAGTGAGGTCCCTGAGCGTTACCATGAATTGCCTTCCGTGCTGAGGGCGTTGTTCCGGCACCCGGTTGTCAAGGATCTGGGTATGGACGTGGACTACGAGGATGCCCGGGACGTAGGCTGGCGGCTAACGGAACTGCTGCCCCTGGACAAGCAGGAAAAACAGCGGCTGGCAGAATTGCAGGATCCCCTGGAGCGGCTGCAGCGACTTCAGGAGTTGCTCGAGGCGCTGGAGCAGAATTAGTTCGGTGGCAAGGGCGAATAGGCGAGACTGGCAGCGTCCCACTGGGTGATGAGGTAACCTGCGGCGAACGCCAGCCAGAGCATCACCGCCGCCCAGGTCAGGGCATCCGGCCAGACCGGTACCCGGTCATAGCGGCTGTAGCTGGCGCGAATGGCGCCGGTAATGGCCATTCCCAATAGTACTCCCCCCAGTACGTCGGTAAACCAATGTACCCCCAGGTAGAGTCTGCTCAGGGCAATGGGCACCAGAGGCAAGGACAGCAATACATAGGTTTGCCAGCGCTGGCGCACCCTGTTTTCGCCAGCGATGAAGCTGGCGGCCATGGTGACCAGCACCGTTGCCCCTGCGGCATGGCCGCTGGGAAAGGCGCCTGAGGCCGGTGGTCTGAGCACCTGATCCGGGCGATCTACCATCAGGCCGGTTTTGACCAGCCATACGCAGGCAAAGCAGAGAATGGCCGCCAGGGCAATGTGCAGGGCAGCGGCGTAATATCCCCTGAACGACAGAACGGCCACCGCCAGTATGGCCGCACTGATCAGCACCGGCGGGTCGCCCATGAGCGTGGCGGCGATCACCGGAATATCCAGCAGCGGTTGTCGCAGCACTTCAAACCAGGCAACGACCAGTTGATTCAGCTCGTTAATCCGCCGGCTGTAAGTGACCAGTTGTGTCAGGATCACAAACATTGCCAGCGACCCCGTAGCCAGAACAATCGATGGCAGTGGAAATTCGCCTTTGCGGGCAGGCCGTTCGTTGGTGTAAAGCCGCCAGAACCGATGCGTGGTGTCGTAACGGGCCATGAATGACTCCAGCCAGCGGTAGGGCCTGCTGCCCTCGCCAACTCCAAGCCGGAACTGAAGAACCACAACATACAAAGTCACCAGCACCGCTGCGCTGATGCCAATAACCGGGTAGAAATGAGGGGGTGGCTCTATTTCGCTGGCGAGGGCGCTGCCGACGGCATAGCCCGGCAGCACATAGACCAGGGCCCAGCCGACGGCGGAAATCAGGTTGAGGGTAAGAAACCGGCGCCATGGCATGTGCAGCGCACCGGCAATCAGCGGGATGACCGGGCGGATAGGGCCGATAAAACGCCCGGCAATCACACTTTTGCCGCCGTGGGCATTAAAAAAAGACTCACCCCGGGTAATCAGCCCCGGGTAACGGCTGAAGGGCCAGACCGAATGCAGACGCCCCTTGAAGAAACGGCCCACGGTAAAACTGATGAGGTCACCGATAACCGCTCCCATGCCGGCCCAGGCCAGGGCTTCGGACAGGGGCATGCCGGATTTTCCTGCCAGTGCGGCAAAACCAAACAGCATGGCAACGCCGGGCACGACAATGCCGGCAATCGCCAATGACTCCACCATGGCGGTTGCAAAGAGTGCCAGTATCAGCCAGCCGGGGTTGTCTGCCACCCAGGCCGCCGCTTCAGCCAGCCAGCTGTCAATCATATGTCGACGGACTCTCCCGGGCTGAACCAGGCCGAATCCATACCCCGTTTACGTGCCTGATGCATCGCCTGATTGGCCCGGTTACGCAGTGAGACCGTACTGGTATCGCCGTTGCCTCGAGTGGTGCAGCCCAGGCTGACAGACAACCGACCAATACCGCTCCACTCCCGTTCGCCGATGGTCCTGCGAATCCGCTCGGCAATGACGCGCACGCCTTCCTCCGGAGTAAAGGGAAGGATCAGGAAAAACTCGGAATCGTTCAGGGTGTACAGGCTGTCGCCCGCCCGGATAACGCCAAACAGGTGCTCAGTGACCGATTTAAACAGGTTCTGCAGCCCGGCTTTGCCATGCAGGTCTCTAATTTCGTCGGTGTAATCAAAACTCAGGTTGATCACTGACAGGGGGTGGCCAGTGGCAATCGCTCTGCTGATTTCCTTTTGCAGGGTTTCGTCAAGAAACCGTGAGTTGTGGGCGCCGGTGACCGGGTCGGTAATGGCAAGATCCTCCGCAGATTGGGCGATGTGGTCGTAGTGCCAGATGTACAGCGCACCCACTGCAAGTGTCAGGATCAGGCCCGCGGAGGTCATCAGTGCGTAGGCGGCGGAATTGCCGAACCACACAGCGCCAATCACCGGTACCAGGAGCAATGCCGACAGGCTCAATCCCTGGCGAAGCGGCAGAACCAGAAGATTCAGGATCAGGAGCGGCATCGCCCAGTGAGTTACCCCAGGGCTGTCCAGAACCAGAATGGCGGCCACCAGCCCTGCGTTGAGGCCGGCCAGAATCAGCAGGTGCCCGGGGGCCGATAGCTGCTGGCGGCGACAAACGAAGGTATAGATCAGCCCGGCCAGCAACAGGCAAGTCATCGCCAGGGCGAGATAGAATAACTCGTAAAAGCCGTAGCGCAGGTTTTGCAATGCCAGTGAGAAAATGAACAGGGCTGCCAGTCCGTAGCCGAAGCTGTGAGTCCAGGTTCTGAGTCTTGTTTCTGTCATCGCGCGTCACCTTGGGTGCCGGTGGAGCTCTGGACATCCGGGTGCAGCCAGTTGCTGTAGGCCTGGGTGCGGTTGCCCCCCTGTTGCTGCGCCCGGCGTAGCGCGTTGGCGGCACTGTGTTGCAGACTGTCGGCGTCGTCGCCGATGTTCAGGCCGGCAATGCCGGTGCTGACGGTCAGTTTCATGCCATGGGATGCCAGCAGCTTGCACAGGCCATTGCGGATTTTTTCGGCGCTGGCTGCTGCCCCTGCGGTATTAATGCCGGGCAGGATTACCAGAAACTGCAGGTCGGCTACCCGGTAGTAAGTGTCAAAATCCCGAAGCTGGGAATGCAGGTAGCGGCCAATTCTGGGCAGGATGGCGCGAATGTCTTCGTCCGGATCATTGTCGCTCAGGTGGGTGTCCAGTCCGATCATCATCACAGACATGTCGGTACCCTCACGCTCGCTGCGCTGGATTTCCTTGTGCAGGTCGGCAGACAGGTACTCCCGGCTGGCGGCCTGGGTGAGTTCGTCGGTTCGCCTCAGCGGTGCCAGCTGCCGGGCCTTGTATTCTCGCAAGAAGATCAGCAGCGTGGAGAGCAGCGTTGTCAGCACAAAGGCGCTGATCATCTGGTGGCGGTCGGGAAGAATCACGGCCCATTGGGTGGAAACCAGTATGGCAAAGGTCAGGAGTGCAGTGATCAGGGCTGCAATATAAGTTGGCGTCAGGGCAAAAGTCACCAGCGGTAGTGCATAGAGCCAGTGGCTGAGCGCCCAGGGCCCCTGCCAGAGTGCGACCAGCAACAGGATTGCCAGGATTGAATAGCTGGCTGTTTTGACGTGTTTCCAGAGCCGGGCATGGTGGCTGGTGAAACGTGGGTTGCTGGCCAGGCTGATGCCCGCCGCCGTGGCAGCGCAAGCTGCCAGCAGGAATTCGCCCAGCATTATGCCGGCTGCGCTGGTGAGCGCAAGGGCAACAAAACCGGCTCTTGAGAGCCGGCCTGGCAGGAACTTTTCAGCCGACTGGGGCATGTTATCTATCCTTTGCTGGCGCATCCATTTGAATCTGTGCAGCGCTATAATAGTCGTTTGGGATGCGGACTTGAAACGGGAAAGGTAAAGTAGCGTTCCAGTTCCGGAATCAGTATGCAAAATATAAAGGTAATCCGATGGATGTAGCAGCCTACATGGCAGAACTTGGTCAACAGGCTCGGGCCGCCGCTCGGGAAGTGGCCCGCTCAACCACCGCCGTTCGCAATCAGGCACTGCTGGCAACCGCCAGGGCGTTGAGCGCTGCCCGTGCCGAGCTGGTGCGGGCCAACCAGAAGGATCTTGAAAATGGCCGGGCGAATGGACTGGATGATGCCATGCTCGACCGCCTGGAGCTTACCGAGGCCCGCATTGACACCATGATTGAAGGGCTGCAACAGGTGGCAGGCTTGCCAGATCCTGTGGGTGAAATTACCGACATGACCTACCGGCCATCCGGCATTCAGGTTGGCAAGATGCGGGTGCCTCTGGGGGTGATTGGTATTATCTACGAATCCCGCCCCAACGTGACGGTTGAAGCAGCCAGCCTGTGCCTGAAGTCGGGTAATGCTACCATTCTGCGCGGCGGTTCTGAGGCTATTCATTCCAACCAGGCCATCGCTGCCTGCCTGGCGACCGGGCTGGCTGAAGCCGGTTTGCCTGAAACGGCAGTACAGGTGGTGGCGACGACCGACCGGGCCGCCGTGGGTGAACTCATTACCATGCCCCAGTATGTGGATGTGATTGTGCCGCGGGGCGGCAAGGGCCTGATAGAACGAATCAGCCGCGACGCCCGGGTGCCGGTCATCAAACACCTGGACGGTGTATGCCATGTTTACGTAGACAGCCACGCGGACCCTGAAAAGGCGCTGAAGGTCGCGGTCAATGCAAAGACCCACCGTTACGGGACCTGCAACACCATGGAAACCCTGCTGGTGGATGAGGAAATTGCCGACGACCTCTTGCCTCTGCTGGCTCAGGAGTTTGTCGCCAAAGGGGTTGAGCTGCGTGGCTGTGAACGCACCCGGGCGGTACTGCCCGATGTGATCGCGGCCACGGAAGAAGATTGGCACGCGGAGTACCTTGCGCCGATTCTTGCGGTGCGGGTTGTTGCCGGGCTGGATGCCGCCATAGATCACATCAACCGCTACAGTTCCCAGCACACCGAGAGCATTATTACCGAAAACTACACCCGTGCTCGCCGGTTCCTGACCGAGGTCGATTCCAGTTCGGTGATGGTGAATGCTTCTACCCGGTTCGCTGACGGATTCGAATATGGTCTGGGTGCGGAGATCGGTATCTCGACCGACAAGCTCCATGCCCGTGGACCGGTAGGTCTGGAAGGGTTGACGTCACAGAAATACGTGGTGTTTGGCGACGGCCACATCCGGACATGATGTCATGCACGTGATCTACGGCGGCACCTTTGACCCGATCCATCACGGCCACCTGCGCCTTGCGCTGGAGATAGCCGATGCCCTGGCGGTGACAAAGGTGCATCTGGTGCCCTGCCATATTCCCCCGCATCGTGGCAGCACCGGTGCCAGCTCCGAACAGCGGCTGGAACTTATCCAGCTGGCCATCGAGGGCGAGCCGGGGCTGCGGGTGGATGACCGCGAACTGCGCCGGGCTGGCGCCTCCTATACGGCCGACACCCTGCGTCAGTTGCGACAGGAGCTGGGGCCGGATGAACCTCTGGTGATGGTGGTGGGCACCGACGCCTTTGCCGCTTTTGATCGCTGGCGTGAATGGGCCGACATTCCAGGTCTGGCGCACATTGTGGTTGTTAAGCGCCCTGGTTCGGATTTGCCCGTTGGCAGTGAGGCGGCTCGCCTGGTGCGTGAACGCCGGGCAGACGGCCCCGAGGCTTTAAACTCAGCGCCTTGCGGGGCGTTGCTGGAGCTGGACCCGCCCCTGCTGGATATATCTGCAACGGGAATCCGGCAACGCATCGCAGACGGGCGCTCTCCCCGGTATCTGACCCCGGATTCTGTCTGGCAGAGAATCCAGGCGCTCGGCCTGTACGGTGCGTGCCCCGCAGGGAACTTTTAATGGTACAATTTCGTCTGAATATCATTTATCGGGCGGTCATCCTGGCCGGAGCCCGGAAAACAGGGTAATTATGCAGGCAGAACAACTGAAAGATCTGGTCGTAACCGCACTTGAAGATATCAAGGCACAGGACGTCAGTGTGATTGATGTCCGTGATCGAACCAGTGTTACCGACTTTATGGTTCTTGCATCCGGCACCTCAAGCCGCCACGTAAAATCCCTGGCAGACTCCGTCGTATCTGAAGCCAAAGATCAGGGTGTAAGGGCAAACAACGTTGAAGGCGAAGGTGGCAGCGACTGGATTCTGGTGGATCTGGGAGACGTGGTCGTGCATGTCATGATGCCTGCAACTCGCGAATTCTACGACCTGGAACGCTTCTGGCGTGACGCGCCGGACCTGGGTGCGGCAGGTCACGAGTAACCATGAAACTGCGTCTGATCTGTGTGGGGCAGAAGATGCCCGACTGGGTCAGTGCGGGGTATAACGATTATGCTCGCCGGATGCCGCCGGAGCTGCCCCTGGAACTGACCGAAATTGCCATGGCTCACCGGGGTAAGAACCCGGATATTCCGCGGCTGATGCAGCGTGAAAGCGATGCCATCCTGGCGTCGGTCGCCCCCCGTGACCGGGTCATCGCTCTGGAAGTGGGCGGCAGACCCTGGTCCACGGAAAAACTGGCCAGCCAGCTGGAGAGCTGGCAACAAGACGGTCAGGATGTCTGTTTTCTGGTTGGCGGCCCCGATGGTCTGGCCGATGCCTGCCGGCAGCGAGCTGACCAGCAGTGGTCTCTGTCGCCGCTTACCTTGCCCCACCCCCTGGTGCGTATTGTGCTCGCCGAGCAGCTCTATCGCGCCTGGTCGATCACCCGTAACCACCCATATCACCGGGCCTAGGAGTTTCCATGGCCTGGGGCGAATTCAAGGATACCGCAGCCGAGCGCCGGCTGTTCCAGCGCCGTGCCGTGGTCATGCTGGTGTTGGTCCTGTTAATGATGATCGGCCTGCTGGCGCGGATGTACCAGCTACAGATTGTCGAACATGAGATCTACACCACGCTGTCAGACAAAAATCGGGTTCAGGTCCAGTCTGTGCCACCGCCCCGGGGCCTGGTTTACGACCGGAACAATCTGCTGCTGGCAGAGAATCGCCCGGTGTTCAGCCTTACGCTGGTGCCAGAGCGCGTGGCGGGTATGGAGGCCACCCTGGCCCGGTTGTCCGAGATTCTGGATATCGCCGAGGAGGACATAGAACGGTTTAAGAGGCGGCTCCGTGAACCTCGCCGGCCCTTCCAGGAAATACCTCTGAGCTACGATCTGGGTGAAGAGGAAATTGCCCGAATGGCGGTGCACCGGCATGAGTTCCCCGGCGTGGAAGTTCGCGCTGAACTGGTTCGATATTACCCCCACAGTGAACTGACGGCTCATGCCCTGGGCTTTGTTGGCCGAATCAATCGGGAAGAGTTGCAGCGGATTGACCCGGTGAACTACGCCGGAACCAACTACATCGGAAAATCCGGTATTGAGCGATTCTACGAGCAGGTGTTGCATGGTACCGTGGGTTATCAGCATGTCGAAACCAATGCTCGGGGCCGTATTCTGCGGGTGCTAGAGCGGGTAAACCCGGTGCCCGGTGAGGATCTTCAGTTGCACCTTGACCTGCGCCTGCAACGCAAGGCCTACCAACTGCTCGAAGGGCGTCGTGGCGCTATTGTGGCTATCGAACCGGAGACTGGAGGTATCCTGGCGCTGGCCAGCGTGCCAGGCTTTGATGCCAACAAGTTTGTCACCGGTATCAGTGTTGAGGACTACCGCAATCTCAGTACCGATATTGACAAACCCCTGTTCAACCGGGCCCTGCGTGGCCAGTATCCGCCAGGTTCCACGATCAAGCCGATGATGGCGATTGCCGCCCTGGACAGCGGCGTGACCAATCGGGAAAGGCGAATCTGGGACCCCGGATACTTTCAGTTGCGCGAGGGGGGGCGGCGTTTCCGGAACTGGAACAGATCCGGCGACGGCTGGGTTGATCTCAAGTATTCCATGGCCCGATCCAACGACGTTTACTTCTATGAGGTAGGCGTTGAAATGGGTGTCAGCGTGATGTCCGAATACCTGGCACATTTCGGCTTTGGCGAAGATGCCACCCTGGATGTGTCGGGGGCGCTGAGCGGTCTGTTGCCCACCGCAGACTGGAAACGGGCCGCCCGTAATGAGCCCTGGTATCCGGGGGATTCTGTGAACATGAGTATCGGTCAGGGGTTCATGCTGGCGACGCCCCTGCAGCTGGCAACGGCAACCACGCTGATTGCCAATCGTGGCGTATGGGTTGAGCCCAGGCTGCTTAAGGACATTCGCGGTGACCGTTCGGTGGATGAGTTTCTTCCTTCAGAAACCCATGAGCCGCTGATACTGAAGAACCCGGACGATTGGGAATACGTAGTGGACACAATGGAAGAGGTGATGCATGGCGCCCGAGGCACGGCGCGTTCTTCGGGGCAGGGGGCCAGTTACCGGATGGCTGGAAAAACCGGAACCGCACAGGTGTTCAGTCTCGCAGAAGATGAAGAGTATGATGAAGAGCAGGTGCGCGAGCGCCTGAGGGATCACGCTCTTTTCGTTGGCTTTGCACCCTCTGATAACCCCAAGATCGCTGTTGCTGTCATCGTTGAGAATGGTGGTGGCGGCAGCTCCACGGCCGCACCGGTTGCCCGTGCCCTGTTTGATGCCTGGCTTGAGGAGTTGCCGGCGACGGAACAGTCGTCGGTGATCAGTCAGGTTAACCCGGAGGAGGGGCGCTGATGGCATTGGGGAGCTTGCTCAATAACCCGGCGAATCACCATCTTGGCCGTTCGCGGGGGTTCTGGTCGGCCATCCATCTGGATCCTTTGCTGCTTTTGATGCTGTTGTTGCTCATGGGCGGTGGCCTTTTCGTGCTTTACAGTGGCGCTGACCGTAACATCGAAGTGGTCAAGGCTCAGGGCATCCGGTTTGGTGTGGCGCTGGTGGTGATGTTTGTTTTTGCCCAACTGGACCCGGCGGTATTCCGGCGTTGGGCTCCGTGGTTATATGCGGCTGGCATGGTAGGGCTTGTGGCCGTGCTGTTGGTGGGCGTGGGGGCTAAAGGGGCTCAGCGCTGGCTGGCGATTCCCGGGCTGCCCAGGTTTCAGCCCTCGGAATTCATGAAACTGGTTGTTCCGATGATGGCTGCCTGGTATCTGTCGCGGCATTTTCTGCCGCCGCGCCTGTCCCACGTCGCGGTTGGGTTGATCCTGGTACTGGTGCCCATGGCCCTGATTGTTCAGCAGCCCGACCTTGGTACTTCACTGCTGGTGGGTATGGCCGGGATATTTGTGGTGTTCTTTGCTGGCATGAGCTGGAAGCTGATTTCAGCGTTCTTTGCGCTGGTATCGGTATCTGCGCCGATGATGTGGTTCTTCGTCATGAGGGACTACCAGAAACAGCGAGTGCTGACATTGCTCGACCCCCAGAGTGACCCTCTGGGAGCCGGCTGGAACATCATCCAGTCCAAAACCGCCATTGGTTCCGGTGGCATGGATGGCAAAGGATGGTTGCAGGGTACCCAGTCCCATCTGGAGTTCCTTCCCGAAAGTCACACGGATTTTATCGTGGCAGTGCTGGCCGAGGAATTCGGTTTTATTGGCATGTTGCTGCTGATGACCCTGTATTTCTTGATCATTCTTCGTTGCCTGTATATTGCGGTCACCGCTCAGGATTCATTCAGTCGTCTGCTGGCCGGTGCCTTGACCATGACCTTCTTTATCTACGTTTTTGTGAACGTTGGCATGGTCAGTGGATTGCTGCCCGTGGTGGGTGTGCCCCTGCCACTGGTCAGCTATGGTGGCACGTCCGGGGTAACGTTGATGGCAGCGTTCGGGGTGCTGATGTCGATTCATACCCATCGCCGTATGATCTCTGCGTAGAGGGTGTAAGCGATGATGGCTTGCCGGTAATGGTGAATACTGCCGGGAACCCGTTACAATATTACAGGTCACTAAGGCTGGGTGCCGGATGAAGATGCATGGGTTGCCGAACATAATGATCAGGGAACAAAGAACAATGTGGTTGGGGGTGCTGGTAAGCCTGATCCTTGCGGGTTGCTCCAGTACGCCCAAGTCGACATCTTCAGAGCCGGATCACTCATCACGCTATACGATCAAACAGGATAGAGCGCCTTCCGGGAGTTTCGATGTTTCGGGCCTGCAAGATGCGGTTCCCCGTTACGAGCAGCCCCGGAATGCCGGCAATATGGCACAGTACAAGGTGTGGGGGAAAACCTACCGGGTTATGGACAGTAACGACGGCTACGTCGCCCGGGGAATCGCCAGCTGGTACGGCGAGAAGTTCCATGGTCACAAAACGTCCAATGGCGAGATATTCGACATGTATTCGATGTCTGCCGCCCACAAGTCCCTGCGCATACCGAGTTATGCCCGGGTGACGAACCTTGAAAACGGCCAGTCTGTGATTGTTCGGGTGAACGATCGCGGGCCGTTTCACGATGACCGGCTGATTGATCTGTCGTACGCGGCGGCCAAGAAACTTGGCTACAAATCCAAGGGCACCGCAAGGGTTGAGGTGGCAGCGATCACCGTTCGCGAAGACGGCTCCATGACGCTGGCCGGCAAACCGTTCAAGCCGGGTGTCGGGGCACCTGCTGTCGCCGCTGCTCCGGTGCCTGGCCAATCGGTGGGCGGGAACAGTGGGCTGTTTGTTCAGCTCGGCTCGTTCAGCCAGCGCGACCCCGCGGAGGCCTTGCTGGCAAAGGCGCGGGGCGTCATCGAAACCCCGATGCGAGTGCGCGAAGTGACAACAGGCTCTGGCCGCTTTCACCGGGCCCAGATAGGGCCATTCAGTGATGAGTCCGAGGCCCGTCATGCACAGAATTTACTGGAATCCCGGGGCTTTGGTCAGTCTATTGTGCTGACCGACAGCCACTGATTCCTGAAACCCCAGAAGAAAATACACCTTACGACGAATGAACCTACCCATGGCTTTTAATTCAGTGATTCGCAGCTTTGTTTTTGTCTTGTCCCTGGCCACCCTGCTGGTGGGACAGGCGGTTGCCCAGTCGGCTTTGATTCCGTCTCCGCCCCAGATCGCAGGCAGTTCCTGGGTGCTGAAGGACCCTCTCAGTGGTCGTATCATCATGGAGCATAACAGCCAGGAACGAGTGCCGCCTGCCAGCCTGACCAAGATGATGACGGCCTACATCGTTGAGCGCGAGCTGGATGAAGGCCGAATTGCCATGACGGACATGGTGCCGATCAGCGTTAAGGCCTGGCGAACCGGCGGCTCCCGGACCTTTGTTCGGGAGGGTACACAGGTATCCGTGGAAGACCTTCTTAAGGGCGTGATTATTCAATCCGGCAACGACGCCTCCGTCGCGTTGGCGGAGTTTGTGGCCGGTAGTGAAGATGCCTTCGTGGATATCATGAACCAGCAGGCGCGCCAGCTGGGTATGAACAATACCAATTTTGAGAATGCCACCGGGTTGCCACATCCTAATCAGTATTCCACCGCTTATGACCTGGCCCTGCTGGCCAAGGCCATTATTGAGGACTACCCGGAGAACTACCCGTTGTATGCGGTGAAAAGCTTTACCTACAACAACATTCGTCAACCGAACCGGAACAGTCTGTTGTGGCGGGATGAAAGTGTGGATGGCCTGAAAACCGGCCATACTGAAGAAGCCGGTTACTGCCTGGTGGCCTCTGCCAAGCGGGACAACACGCGGCTAATTGCTGCCGTGATGGGAACCAGCAGTGCCGAGGTGCGGGCCCGCGAAGTTCAGAAGATGCTGAACTATGGCTTCCGTTACTATGAGACGGAGCGCCTGTTCCGGGCCGGTCAGGAGCTGGTGGATGCCAAGGTCTGGGGTGGCAAGAGCGATCAGATTTCTGTAGGCCTGGCGGAGGATGTGTTTGTAACGATTCCCCGTGGTGCCCGGGATAAGCTTGAATCAACCGTAGACCTTGATTCTGTCATCAAGGCACCCATCAAGGTGGGGGATGAGCTGGGCCGGATCCAGGTTATGCTCGACGGTGAGGTGTTGGTGGATGAGCCTGCACTGGCACTGACTGATGTGCAGCAGGGTGGCGTTTTCAAACGGCTTTGGGATGCTATCAAACTGTTTTTCGTACAACTGTTCAATTAAGGTGGTCGGCGATAGCCAGCCGGGCATCGGGGAGTATCTGGCATGAGTGAGCCTAAAGCGCCGAAGATCGAGTTTCCCTGTGACTACGTCATCAAGGTGATCGGCAATTCCGCTCCGGATTTCACCGAGTTTGTCGTGGAAGTTGTGGAGCAGCACGCTCCTGGTATCAGCGAAACGGATATTTCGGTGACGGACAGTAGCAAAGGTCGATTTTCCTCGGTGCAGCTCAAGATTGTGGCCACTGGAGAAGCGCAGCTCAAGGCCCTGTTCGAAGATCTGAAAGCGAGCGGTCGTGTGCACATGGTGCTCTGACGCCATGGCTGATCTGATTGTCCGTTCCTTGGGCCAGCAGCCCTACATGGAAGCCTGGGAAGCGATGAAAACCTTCACCGCCAACCGGGACGAAACCACCGTGGATGAGCTGTGGTGCCTTGAGCACCCGCGGGTGTTTACCCAGGGCCAGGCGGGCAAGGCAGAGCATATTCTGTTGCCGGGCGATATCCCGGTGATTCAGGTGGACCGGGGCGGGCAAGTGACCTATCACGGCCCCGGCCAGCTTGTTATCTACCTACTGATCGATCTGCCCCGTTGCAAACTGGGTGTTCGGGAGCTGGTGGATCATATCGAGCAGGCTATTGTTCGCACGCTTGCGCAATCGGGCATCGAGGCGGCGCCAAGGCAGGATGCGCCGGGTGTCTATGTCAACGGCGCCAAGATTGCCTCGTTGGGGTTGCGGGTACGCCGGGGTTGCTCGTTCCATGGTCTGGCGCTCAACGTCAATATGGATATGGAACCGTTCAGCCGCATTAATCCCTGCGGCTACGCCGGTATGTCCATGTGCCAGGTCAGTGATTTCGAACCGGAAGCCAGCGTGTACAGCCTGGAGCATAGGCTTGTTCACGAGCTGGTCAGCGGTCTCGACCGCCAGCAGGTGGAGCTGCGACAGGGCTGGCAATGATGCTCAGGCGGCGACGCTGGCCTGGCAGGTACGGTTGCGGCCCTCGGACTTGGCCTGGTAAAGCGCTTCGTCTGATCGCTGCAGCAGGCGGTCAATCGACTCCGATCCCTGGATCGTTGCCACGCCAATGCTTATCGTGGCCCGAATAACCTTGCCATCCACAGTAATGGTCTGGCTGGATACCGCCTGCCGTATCCGCTCAGCGGAGGCGTAGGCATCCGCTAACGATGTTTCCGGAAGCAGAATCAGAAACTCCTCGCCGCCCCAACGGGCAATGGTGTCCACCTTTCGGCACTGGCTGGCCAGCGTTCTTGCGACCAGAACAATCATCTCGTCACCGGCCTGGTGGCCGTGAGTGTCGTTCACACTCTTGAACAGATCGATGTCCATCAGCAGGACGGAAAAGCCGCGGCCGCTACGCAGGTAACGTTGATATTCGTTATCCAGTTGTTCCAGGCCTTCGCGCCGATTGGCCAGCCCGGTCAGCGCATCGTGTTTCGCAGCGTATTCAAACTCCTTGGCCAGCTTGATCAACCCGAGTTTGCTGCGCCGGCGGCTCTGGTCAAGGATGTAACAGGTCACCATGACGAACGCCAGGACGATGATCATGACAAGGCGGAAGGTGGCGTTGTAGGGGGATGCAAACAGCGCATCGCCAATCGGACTGAACAACACCAGGACGGCCAGCCAGCCACCCAGGCAGGCGTAAATACCGACCCGGGCCTCACTGATATAGAAAATAATCGGTGGATAGGCAAACAGCCAGATAATCGCTGAGCCATCCTCCACCGCTTGCGTTGCCAGATAGGTAAACAGCGCGGTGATCAGGGTAATAAAGACCCGGCGATGAAAGGTCTTGTGGCCCACGAAAAGAAATACCAGGCTGTTGATCGCCAACAATATAGCGAAGCCAATCAGGAAGGGGGCAGTAACCGAATCCCCCTGCTGCATTGAGCGCCAGGAAAAAAACAACAGTAACGGCACAGCAGCGGCCGTAAGCCCGTTGATAAGGGCCGGTACCGGGATCTCACCCTTCACCCGGAACTGGGAAAGTTCAGAATCTGGTGTTCTGGTTGTTGAAGGCTTCATGTCTTGGCTTTTATTGTAATTGACGAAAGTCACATTGTTCCTGTTAACCAATTCTAGAACGCATTGTGACTTGAGATTGTGTTAAATCGTAACCATCGACCTGAACATATTTACGGTGAACAATATTTGTCCACATTGGCTGCGGAAACGGAGCTTTTGCGGCGTAGAGGTTAGGTTGTCACCGCTTGCGATCCGTATAATGCAGTAACGGCGCCGGGGAAAACTGTTCCGGGCGCGGTCGAAACGCCAAAATTTTCTGAACATACAGGTTATCCATGTCTTCCAGACGCCCCGGAAAATCCGTGTCCCGCATCAAAACCGGCAGCTTCGAGCGCAGGCTTTCCCTGACCAAGGCCGGGCTTTTCGCTGGTACCCGTATGGCATCACACATGGCCACCAACTGGTTCAGCAACAAGGATACTCGGGAGCAGCGCCATCGTGCGATGTTGTCGAGCCAGGCGCGTTTCCTGGTGGATGAGTTAGGCCGGCTGAAAGGCAGTGTGGTCAAGATTGGCCAGGTGATGGCGCTCTATGGCGAGCATTTTTTGCCAGAAGAGGTGACCGAAGCCCTGCACACCCTGGAAGACCAGACCACGTCGCTGGAATGGCCGGCGATCGAGCGGGTGCTGAAGGCTGAGATTGGTGCCGAAAAGCTCGCAGAGCTGGATGTCGATCCGGAACCAATCGGTGCTGCCTCCCTTGGCCAGGTGCACCGTGCGGTGCGACGCAGTGACGGCCTGCAGTTGGTACTCAAGGTGCAATACCCCGGCGTTGCTGATGCCGTGGACAGTGACCTGAATGCCGTGGCGCAGTTATTGAAGGTGGCCCGGCTGGTGAGCTTCGGCCCGGAATTCAATGACTGGCTGGAAGAAGTCCGGCAGATGATGCACCGGGAAGTGGATTACCGCCTGGAGGCCAGGACCACCGAGAAATTCCGCAACATGCTGGGCTCCGACCCAAGGTTTGTTGTGCCCAGGGTATTACAGGAGTATTCGACCGACCATATCATCGCTTCTACCTACGAGCACGGCCATTCCGTTGGCTCCCCGGCGGTACGGGATTTGCCGCTGGAGCGCCGCAGTGCCCTGGGCGAGGCGGCGCTGGAGTTGTTCTTCCGGGAGCTGTTTGACTGGGGCGAAATCCAGACAGACCCGAACTTCGGGAACTACCGCATCCGGATTGCCGGCGAGGAGGGTGGTGACGAAGACTATGACCGCATCGTGCTTCTGGACTTTGGTGCCGTTCAAAGTTATTCACCGGCCTTTCTTGATCCGGTTATCCAGATGATTCGCGCGTCCTACGAGCAGGATCTGGAGCAGGTGATTGAGGGTGGCGTTACCCTCCGGTTCATGAGCCGGGATTGGCCAGAAGAAGTCCTGGAGAAGTTTGGTTCGGTGTGTATGTCGGTGCTGGAGCCCCTGGCCCGGGACCGCAGCCAGTGGCCGGACTACGCCGTGAACGCCAGGGGCCAGTACCGCTGGAAGCAGAGCGACTTGCCTTCGCGGGTAGCCAAACACGCAGCGCGCTCAGCCATCAGTCGGTATTTCCGGGTGCCCCCGAAGGAATTCGTGTTCCTCAACCGAAAGTTGATCGGGGTGTATACCTTCATCGCGGTGATGCACGCAGAGTTCAACGGCGAAGACCTGTTGCGCAAATACCTTTATGGTGATGGCGCCGATGAGGCAAATCCGGTGGCCTCCAGCACTACCCAGATCACGAAGGCATAGCGCAGGCCCTTTCCGATACCCACCAGGATCACAAAGTTGAGCCAGGGCACCCGCATGATGCCGCCTACCAGGGTCAGCGGGTCTCCAACAATCGGCAGCCAGCCCAGCAACAATGACCATTGCCCATAGCGATTGAACCGGTTGCGGGCCTTGTGCAGCTGCAATTCGCTGACCGGAAACCATCGTTTATGCTTAAAGCGATCCACCTGCCGGCCGATAAGACCATTAACGACTGACCCCAGCGTATTGCCCAGTGTGGCCCAGAACCACAGCCAGAATAGCGGCAGGCCCTGACTGGCCAGAGTGCCCAGCAGCAGCTCGGAATAGGCTGGCAGCAAGGTGGCGGCGGCGAATGCGGTGAAAAAGAGGGTCAGGTACGCCAAGGGCGCCTCCATGCTCTAGTATTGTCAGTAAAGGTTCATTAACAAAGGTTTCGCGGTTTATGAAACACCTGTCGCTTCGCTTCAAGCTCTATGGTCTGGTTATCTCACTGCTGCTGGTAATGGGCATCAGTATTGTGGTGACTGCCCAGTTATCACTTGGTTCGATGGAAGAGCGATTGTCCCGGGAAACCCGCGATACCGTGCAGAATATTGTCATGGACCAGCTGAGCGCAACGGCGGGGCAATACGGTGAATTGGTGACCGGCCTGTTCGAAACCGCCTACCAGACGCCGGAAGTGGTGCGCAGCCTGATCACCCGCAACATTGAGTCGGACAGTTCCGGCCGCATCAGCCGCCGGGATCTTCAGGAAACCATCGGAACCATTCTGTCCGAACAGCAGCATTTAAGTTCCATCTACGCCCAGTTTGAACCCGACGCATACGATGGCATGGACATCTATTTCACCGACGGTGTAGAGGAACACAGCAGTGATGAAGGTACCCTGGAGATCTACTATTACCGTGATCCTCAGGGCAATGTGTTGTTCAGCCGCACCGAAGACCCGTCCACCAAGTACCTCGACAACCGGAACGAATTCGGCATTCGTGAAGCAGAGTGGTATCTGTGTTCCCGGGATTCCCTCAAACCCTGCCTGATGGAGCCGTACGAGTACGAAATCGAGGAGGGATACTCTGAGCTGATGACCAGCCTGGTGGTGCCGATTCAGAACAACGGTGAGTTTGCCGGTGTGTCCGGTGTGGATATCAACCTGTCCACACTGCAAGCCACGATTGCTGGTGTCAGCCAGGCGTTGTTTGATGGTGAGTCCCGGGTGTCACTGTTAAGCGAGGGTGGGCTGATTGCCGCATCCAGCCATTATCAGTCCCACCTCGGCCGGCCATTACAGGAAGCCGTACCAGACCTGGCTGATGAATTTGTCCGCCTGCACCAGCGTGGCGGCCGGTTTGATGATGGGCAGACCCTGGCGGTGGCCTATCCGGTGGAAGTGCAGTTACCCGGCGCCGAATGGTTGTTGTTGATTGAATTGCCGCGCTCAGTGGCCCTGGCCAGTGTCGAGGAAATCACCGGTCTGTTGTCTTCCGAAGTGGCTGATACGGCGGCGCGGCAGACCATGGTGGGTGTGGTGGTGGTACTGATTGCCATTGCTGTGTTGATTCTGCTGGTGCGTTCAGTCACCCGGCCACTGGATGAGATTCGAGACCGGATGCGCAACCTGGCCAGCGCTGAAGGGGACCTTACCCGTGAACTTGATATAGACACCCACGCTGAGCTGATTGACCTGGCCGGTGGCTTCAACGCTTTCCTGGCTCGCCTGCGGGAAATGATCAATGACCTGAAAGAGGTCAATGCCCAGGTGCGAGGCCAAGCTGCAGACGTGGGCGCCATCGCCCGTGATACTGACGACCAGACGTCGCGACAGCACCAGGACATCGACAGCGTCGTCACCGCCATGAACGAGATGTCTGCCGCCGCCGGCGAAGTAGCAGGCTTTGCCGGTGAGGCTGCTGATAATGCCCGGGCCGCCCGGGATGGCATCCGGTTTACCCAGGATACTCTGGGCGCGGCGCTCAAGGGCGTCGATGCGCTGGCGGGAGATATGGAGCAGGCTAGCTCCGCCATCGGCCACGTGGCACAGCGCAGCGAGGAGATTAACCGAATCCTGGAAGTGATTCGCGGCATTGCCGAACAGACCAACCTGCTGGCGCTGAATGCGGCCATTGAGGCGGCTAGGGCTGGCGAGCAGGGCCGAGGCTTTGCGGTGGTGGCCGACGAAGTGCGAACCCTGGCGTCGAAAACCCGGGAATCCACCGACGAAATCAGCGATATGATCGAACGCCTCAAAGGCGATGTGGACGGCGCGGTAACCGTCATCCAAAGTGGTGTAGAGCGAGCAACCACTGCGGTAGACGGCACTCGCGAAGCGGACCACTCACTGGCCACGGTGGTGGAGCGGATTGGTACCATTGTTGAGCACGTTACCCAGGTGGCCACGGCCGCCGAAGAACAGAGTTCGGTGAGCGAAGAGATCAACCGCAACCTGACTCAGATTGGCGATGCGGCCCACGATCTGCGGGAGCTCGCACAGCGGGTCCGCCAGAGCGGTGACGCGCTGGACGGCCAGGTGCAAGTGCTTGACCGGGAACTGGGCCGGCTGAAAACCTGATGGCTTAACGCAGAGGATCAGTATCGCCCCTTACTATCACATCCATGAGAAGCATCAATTTTCAATTGTTGCTTCTCATGTCATCATTTAATCCAAGTATTGAACCATTCGTTTCACCCTGGGGCTCACCCGGATTCAGGAGGTTGTTATGGAGCAGGTCACTATTTATGGCCGTACAAGCTGTGGTTTTTGTGTTCGGGCGAGGGACCTGTGTGAATCCAGAAACATCCCGTACATCTGGATCGATATGATCGAGCGGGGAATGAGCAAGCAGGATATTGCCGACCAGATCGGCCGCCCTGTGTATACCGTGCCCCAGATTCTCGTCGGTTCCGAATACGTTGGCGGTTTCGATGATTTTTATGGCTACGTTCGCGACCATGAGGCCGCAACAGCACGCTGATTGCCATCCGTTTTCAGGTACAAAAAAAGCCCGGCTACCGTGAGGTGACCGGGCTTTTTCATGACGACCAGATCAGAGCTTGAACTCAGTCCTCAGCTTCTTCTCGACCAGCTGGTTTTTCAAGTGCGCAACCTTGGGCAGACCATTCTCGAATGGCGGGAAGCTCTCGCCCTCGATCAACGGCTGCAGGTAGTCCCGGCAATCCTGGGTAATGCCAAAGCCGTCATCGGTAATGTAGTGGATCGGCATTTTCTTTTCCTGGTTGGCCACTTCGCTCAGGTTGGCCTCACCAATGCTCCAGCGGTAGGGTTTCGCCTGCTCGCGAACGATGGTGGGCATCAGCGCCTGTTTGCCCGCTATTGCCATTTCCACTGCGGCCTTGCCTACGGTATAGGCCTGCTCTACATCAGTGGCCGAGGCAATGTGCCGGGCGGCCCGCTGCAGGTAGTCAGCAACGGCCCAGTGGTACTTGTGTCCCAGGGCCTGTTTGACCATGTTGGCCAGTGCCGGAGCAACACCGCCCAGTTGGGTATGGCCAAAGGCATCCTTGGCACCGGCGTCGGCCACAAAGCGGCCGTCTTCGTACTGGGCACCCTCAGAGGCGACTACCACGCAGTAGCCGTAATCTTTCACGCACTGGTCGACCCGCTCCAGGAACTTCTCCCGGTTGAACGGAATTTCCGGGAACAGAATGATGTGCGGCGGCTGGCCTTCACCCTGGCCGGCCAAGCCACCAGACGCTGCAATCCAGCCCGCGTGCCGGCCCATTACTTCCAGGATGAACACCTTGGTGGAAGTTTCGCACATGGATTTGATGTCCAGGCTGGCTTCCAGGGTAGAGGTGGCAATGTACTTGGCTACCGAGCCAAAGCCCGGGCAGCAGTCGGTGAACGGCAGATCGTTATCCACTGTCTTGGGCACACCAATGCAGGTGATCGGATAACCCATTTTTTCACCAATCTGTGAGACCTTGTACGCCGTATCCTGAGAGTCGCCGCCACCGTTGTAAAAGAAGTAGCCGATGTCGTGGGCGCGGAAGACTTCGATCAGCCGCTCGTACTCGCGCTGGTTCTCGGAGATGTTTTTCAGTTTGTAGCGGCAGGAGCCAAAGGCGCCGCCCGGGGTGTGAAGCAGCGCGGCAATGGCGTCGTCTGATTCCAGGCTGGTGTCGATCAGCTCTTCTTTCAGGGCGCCGATAATGCCGTTACGACCGGCAAACACCTTGCCTATTTTATCCGTGTGCTTGCGTGCGGTCTGGATAACGCCACAGGCGCTGGCATTGATAACGGCGGTAACCCCGCCAGACTGGGCATAAAATGCGTTCTTGATAGCCATCTCGGGCTAAGGCCTCCTGCTGGTTCAACGATGGCGCAGATGATACGCCAAACACGGCGGTTTTTCATGAGCACATACCGGCTCTTGACCCCGCAGAAAGTATGGTAGAGGCTTGGCAGGTTTCAAACCGGAGGCAACACGTCAATGCACATACACATTCTGGGCATCTGCGGCACCTTTATGGGTAGCCTGGCGGTTATCGCCAGAGAGCTTGGCCATACCGTGACCGGCTCCGATCAGGGTGTTTACCCGCCCATGAGTACCCAGCTTGAGGCTCAGGGCATCGAGTTGATGCAAGGCTATCGGGTCGAGAATCTCGAGCCCAGACCAGATTTGGTGCTGATCGGCAATGCCATGTCCCGGGGCAATCCGGAAGTGGAAGCAGTGCTCAATCGCGGCATTGACTACATGTCTGGCCCCGAGTGGCTGGCCCGGGAAGTGCTCCGCCATCGTTGGGTGATGGCGGTTGCCGGCACCCATGGCAAAACCACCACCACCGCTATGCTGTTGTGGATTCTGGACCAGGCCGGGTTTGATGCCGGCTACCTGGTGGGTGGCGTGCCCCAGGATTTCCCGGTTTCGGCGCGCCTCGGTACCAGTGACTTTTTCGTGATTGAGGCGGATGAATATGACAGTGCGTTTTTCGACAAGCGTTCCAAGTTCATCCATTACCGCCCGAACACCCTGATTCTGAACAATCTGGAATACGACCACGCCGATATTTTCGACAGCGTGGAAGCTATCGAGCGCCAGTTCCACCACCTGGTGCGTACCGTGCCTTCCCAGGGGCTGATCATTCGCCCGGCGGTTGACAAGCACCTGGACAACGCCCTCGACATGGGCTGCTGGAGCCCGGTGCAGGATACCGCCATCGGCAGCGAGATCAGCCGCACCGCAGACTGGCGCGCTGAACTGCTGGCGGAGGATGGCAGCCGGTTCATGGTGATTCACCACGAGCAACCGGTGGCCACCCTGAAGTGGAATCTCACTGGCATGCACAATGTGCGCAACGCGCTCTCGGCCATCGCCGCTGCCCGCCATGTGGGTGTCACCCCGGACCATGCAGTGGCAGCCCTGTGCCGGTTCTCCGGCGTGAAACGACGCATGGAACTGGTGGGCGAAGTAGGCGGTGTGCGTGTGTATGACGATTTCGCTCATCATCCCACGGCCATCGCCCTGACGCTGGAAGGCTTGCGTAACCGGGTGGGGGATGAGGCGATATTGGCGATCATCGAACCCCGGTCCAACACCATGAAGCAGGGGGTGCATCAGCAAACCCTGATTCCCAGCGCCGCTGCCGCTGACCGGGTACTCTGGGGTAACCTTAGCGAGATGAACTGGCTGCCAGAACTGGTCGAGGGCTGGCGGGCTGAACACGGTGAGCTGGATCACCATGCCGTGGAAGATTCGGTCGAGGCACTGATTGCCCGGGCCCTGGAACAGCTGCCTGAAACCTGCCACATTGTGGTTATGAGCAATGGCGGCTTTGGTGGTATTCATCGCAAACTGGTTGCCGAACTGGAGAAACGTCGTGGCTGATAACTCGCCGGTCATCAATCTGGCCTTTACCGGTGCCTCTGGTGCCCAGTATGGGCTGCGACTGCTGCAATGCCTGGCAGCCAATGGCTGCCGGGTGAATGTGATGGTGAGCAAGGCTGCCCAGGTGGTAATCGCCACCGAGACAGAGTTCCGGCTGCCGGGTTCCAAGCCGGCCATGGTTGAGGCGTTCACGGACTATGCCAAGGCAAAGCCGGGGCAGGTGCAGGTGTTTGGCCGGGAAGAGTGGTTCTCGCCACCAGCTTCCGGCTCTGGAGAAAAGGCCCCGTTGGTGATCTGCCCCTGCAGCACAGGCACCCTGTCGGCGCTGGCGACCGGCGCCAGCAACAACCTGATCGAGCGGGCCGGCGATGTGGCGCTGAAAGAACGCCGCAAGCTGATCCTGGTGTTGCGGGAGACACCATATTCCGAGGTTCACCTGGAGAATATGCTTAAACTGACCCGCATGGGGGCGGTAATCATGCCCGCCAGCCCTGGCTTCTACCATAACCCGCAATCCCTGGACGACCTGGTGGATTTCATGGTGGCGCGGATTCTGGATCACCTGGACCTGCCGCAAACTCTGGTACCCCGTTGGGGCGAGAGCGCGGACTGATGATCTGCGCCCGTCCGGGGCGATGGTTTTGGCCAAAGCGATTGATGGTTTTCACCATTGAGCGAAAACCCGCCCCGCCACAGACTTGCTGAACACAACGATAAACCAACCCGTTCACCGAGGTTCAGCATGATTCCACGTACTCTTTTCGACGCCGATCTTGAAGGCTTCCGGGACTCCGTCCGCAAATTCCTGGAGCAGGAAGCCGCGCCTTATCACGAGCAATGGGAAAAAGACGGCCAGGTCAGCCGCGAGCTCTGGCTGAAGGCGGGCGAGCTGGGCTTCCTGTGCCCGATGCTGCCGGAAGAGTATGGCGGTGTTGGCGCCGATTTCCGCTACTCGGCGGTCATCATGGAAGAAATCTCCCGGGCCGGTTTGTCTGGCATCGGCTGGGGGCTGCATTCCGATATCGTTGCGCCCTACATCCTGAACTACGGCTCAGAAGAGCAGAAGCAGAAATATCTGCCCAAAATGGCTTCCGGTGAAATGATCACCGCCATCGCCATGACCGAACCGGGCGCGGGTTCTGACCTTCAGGGCGTGAAAACCACCGCGATTCGCCAGGGCGACCACTACATTCTGAACGGCTCCAAAACCTTTATCACCAACGGCCAGTTGGCAGACCTGGTAATCGTTGTTGCCAAGACCGACCCCAAGGAAGGCGCCAAGGGCACCAGCCTTCTGCTGGTGGAAACCGCCTGGGAAGGCTTCGAGAAAGGCCAGAACCTGAACAAAGTAGGCATGAAGGCCCAGGACACCTCCGAGCTGTTCTTCCAGGATGTAAAAGTACCCGCAGACAACCTGCTGGGCGCCATGGAGGGGCAGGGCTTCTTCCAGCTGATGCAAGAACTGCCGGCGGAGCGCTTGCAGGTGGCGCTGACCGCTGTGGCGGCCGCCGAGGCTGCCTGGCAGTGGACTCTGGACTACGTGAAAGAGCGTAAAGCCTTCGGTAAACCGGTTATCGCGTTCCAGAACACCCGCTTCAAGCTGGCGGAACTGAAAGCCGAGATCACCGCCGCCCGCGTGTTTACCGACCGCTGCCTGGAGCTGCACCTGACCAAGAAGCTGGACATTCCCACCGCCGCCATGCTCAAGCAGCACACCACCGACCTGCAGTGCAAGGTGATGGACGAATGCGTGCAGCTGCACGGCGGCTACGGTTACATGTGGGAATACCCGATCGCCCGGGCCTGGGCAGACTCGCGGGTTCAGCGCATCTATGCCGGCACCAACGAAATCATGAAGGAAATCGTGGCCCGGTCGTTCTGATCGGAGCCCTGTAAGTGCAAGCCCCGGCACATTCCGGGGCTTGCCTGTTACCAAACTTTACAATTTGCCAAGCCTGTCAAGGTCTGCACCGATTACATCTCCTAAAGTAGCGGCACTAATAAAGATAAATGGTTGCCGCGATGAAACGCCTGATCACCCTTACTGTTCCTTTGCTGTCTCTTGTTATCGCCGGTTGCGGTGAAGAATCCGATCGCTTGCCGGTTGACGGGCGAGATTTCGATGGGGTTGATTACAGCGAGCCTGGGCCATATCAGGGGCGCGTGATTGACGGTTACCTCAACAATGCTCGAGTCTGGCTGGATATTGATGGTGATGGCCAATTCACCCCGGGCCCGCTGGAGGTGGAGTTGGCCAACGGCGCAGTGGTGACCCTCGACGAAGGCGAGCCCACGGCCATGAGTGGAGCGGGCGGCAGGTTCTCTATCGATATCTCGGCACTCAGCGTGGACCCATCGGTTGGGCCCAATCTGGACCCCAGGGATTACCCGCTATACGCTCTGGCCATTCCCGGCAAAACCCTGGAGGAAACCTCCCGCGGCGACGTAGTTGTTGAGCAGGCTTACCTGATGTCGGCCAGCCCCGGCATCCGTAACGTGACACCTCTGAGCACCCTGGCCCGGTTCCGCGCCGACGCCGCCCGCCGCAACAGCCTGAGCCCGGTCAATGAAAGCCAGTTGGCGGACCTGGATGGTCTGAATCTCTGGCAGGACTATATCGTTGCCGGTAATCATCGCGCCCACGCTTACGCCAGAGCGTTGGCTCGCTTCATGGCCAGCCAGATTCCGGAGAGCTACAATGAAGTGCTCTCTCGCCCCGGCAGTGACGGTACCGAGCGGCAACTGAGTAAGGATGCCGTTTTCCTGTTGGGGTATTCCCTGGTGCAGAATGCAGGCGATGTCATCGCCATCGTTGATGCGGCTGCGGCAGGCAATTACGAGAATCTGGACACCGATTCACTGGCATTGCCCAACGTGCCAGTGGAGTTGGCCAATCCGGTGCTCTTGACCCGCCTGCAGGTATCGGCGGATTCCAGGCGGGGGCAGGATCTGCCCACGGGTACCTCCGATCTCGATGTCTCCGCGGAACTGTTTTTTGATTACACCGAAGACGGGCAACTGCTTTCCGTGTCCAGTCGTGGGTGCCTGGCGCCTTCCATACCGGAGTTCGCCCGCCTGATTCAGGTGAGCGGTTATATGGCGCAGTTGAAAACCCAGTGGCTGCCGTCAGCCTCTCTCTCCCGCCAAAGTCGACAGCGCTATGAGGAAGAGGGCGAGGTCATCCACGAGCGAATTGTCTTCGATTGGGACAATCAGCAAGCGTACTTCGATACCGTAACCAGCTGCCACGAGCAAACCCTGGCGGTTTCTCCGGAAAGCTCAGAGCTGGACGGAACACCGGAACTGTCCTGGAGTTGGAGTCAGGGCGACGCCGGGGTGGAGTTGGTTGAGCGCCAAGGGAGTGCGGGAGCTGAGCGGCGAACCTTTACAACACTGGCGGCCAACTCGCCATCCGAAGAACTGGATGCAGATGCGCCGGATTGGGTGACCGGTTACCGGGTACTGGCGGAGGAGGCGACCGAAGCAGAACTCGGTTTCACCACGCCCGATGACGCCTGCGAACCCGAAGGTACCGACCGAACACCGGTTGATGAGGCGGCAGCCTATGTCACCCGACTGTTCCCGTTTGATTACGCCGGCAATACAGAGGCCGCTAACAACTTCGGGCCCCGCGCCTATGAGTACGACGCCCGTGACGTGGACGGACTGGCCATAGAGCGATTGCTGAAGCTGCCGTTCCTGGACACGGCAACGGCTAATCTCGATGGGGTCAGCCCAGGTGATGGCGCCTTCCAGTGGTCTCTCTATTATCCCCGGCTGGATGCCGACAGCCTGAACCCCGACCTGCCAAACCTGATCCAGGCGGCGTACCTGCTGGATGTGACAACCGTGGCCGGTTGCGGTGCCCGGTTCCAGGATGCGCCAAGAAACGCCTATGCCAGGTTAGATTATCAGTATCAGACCCTGTCGGATTACCTGGTGGGTTTGCTGGCGGAGTGATTTGAGCGTTGGTGGTTTGGGCAACTTCGCTCTTGGCGCTACAGAATGCATTACTCCTTGTTTGTGCCTGCTTCTTGACGTGCCTGGAACGCGTCACTGAATGCAGCGGCCAGTATTCCGGTCGGCATGGCAACAAGGCCAATGCCTGAAATGGCCGTCAGGCTGGCGAAGAACCTACCTGCAGCAGTGATTGGCGTGACGTCTCCATACCCTACGGTTGTCAGTGTGGCTACGCTCCACCATAGAGCTCTGGGTATGCTTCCAAATTCTTCTGGCTGTAATTCAGCCTCGAACAGATAAAGAAAGGCGCTGGATACTAGTAAAAGAATAAACGCGATAGTTGCGCTCATGAGCAGCTCAAACTTGCGTCTGGCTGTAGCTTCCCAGAGCAGATCCCAGGCTTGAGTGAAGCGTCCGAGCCTGGATACCCGAAGTATTCTGAATATGCGGGTCAGCCTGATGTAGAAAGCGAGAGAATTGGAGACGAAAGGTGCCATGAATGATAGAAGTGCCAGTAAATCGAAAACGGCCCATCCGGATTTCATGTAGCGGAGTCGTCCAAATCTGCCAGAGTACTTTGGATTTTCCGGAGCGACATACACCCGAAGACCATACTCAATGACAAACAAGGCAAACAAAATCCGCTCTGATACCAGAAAAAGATACGGGTAGGCTTCTCTGATGGGGCGTTCGGTCTCAATGACCGCCAGGAAGACCGAGACAATAATTAGAATGCATATCGCAAAGTTGAAGGGGGAAAGTCCTTTACGATTCCACGCAGTGGCGTCTACATACCTGTAGAGAAGTTGGCGCATTGTCTTTTCCGGAAGTGCCTTTTGCTTTCGTGCTGAAGGTCTTGGGCAAAGGCAGTGGCCTGAGCTCTTTTTAAATGGAGATTACCGGAGCAGCTTCTATGGGGCAAATAGCCTGAGCTGGGAGTGAATCGATAAGGGTTGGCGGGGCTTAGTGCTGATTGAAATATGCTTTGGCTTAGTTGAGATATTCAGGAGGACCAATAGGGCGGCGTTTCAGAAACGGAAAAACCACCAATAACCTGAAGGTCGGTGTGATCGCTTGATTCTGGGGAGTTCGTTCTTGCCATTCCTAGGGAAGGAATGGTGCCGAGGAGAGGACTTGAACCTCCACGGGGTTGCCCCCACTAGCACCTGAAGCTAGCGTGTCTACCAATTTCACCACCTCGGCAGGTGATTTGCAAAATCGCTGTTAGTTTGTTGAAAACCTAGCGTTTTGCCGGTGTTGAGGCGTTGCCCCTCAACCGATGGCGCGTACTTTAATAATTCCCCCGAACGCTGTCAAATATTTTTTCAAAAATCTTTTTGCCGTATTTATGCCTATAAATCAGCCCGCGGTTAGGCAGGTACCGCCTACCGACGTTATACTGCTGGAATAATGAATTCCGCCGCAGTGTTTGCGGCCTGATAACAAGGATCCGAATGGTTTCCAGGAAGAAAGAAGGACGGGATCCTCACGCTGAACGTGAGGCCCAGAAGTATGAAAACCCCATCCAGAGCCGGGAGTTTATTCTCAAGCACCTGAAAGAGCGCGGTGCGCCGGCCACTCATGAAACGTTGTGCCAGGAACTGGGGCAAACGTCCGAGGAAGGTATCGAGGCGTTGCGGCGACGGCTGATTGCCATGTGCCGTGATGGCCAGTTGATCTGTAACCGCCGGGATGCGTTCCTGCCCATTGAAGAGGCGGATCTGGTCACGGGTAAGGTGACTGGGCACAAAGATGGCTTCGGGTTCCTGATTCCCGATGACGGCGGCTCAGACCTGTTCCTCACCGCGCGCCAGATGCGCCAGGTGTTTCATGGTGACCGGGTGGCTGCCCGGGTGGACCGCGTGGATGATCGTGGTCGCCGTGAAGGGGTAATTGTCGAGGTTCTGGAGCATCGCACCAGTCAGACGGTTGGTCGCTTCTTCAAGGAGAGTGGCATTGCATTTGTGGTGCCCGAGAATGCCCGCATCAATCACGAGATTCTGGTGCCGGATGAGCACGCCGGTAAGGCTGTGCACGGCCAGTACGTGGTGGTGGAAATTCTGCGCCAGCCCACCGTGCGCACCCAGCCAACAGGGCGTATTGTTGAAGTTCTCGGGGAGCATATGGCTCCGGGGATGGAAATCGACGTAGCAATCCGCTCTTACGAGATTCCACACAGCTGGCCAACCGCCGTGGGCGAGCAGGCGGCGGGCATTCCCGAAGAGGTTGCCGAGAAAGACAAGGCGAACCGGGTGGATATCCGCAACATGCGACTGGTCACCATTGATGATGAAACCGCCCGTGATTTTGATGACGCCATCTACTGTGAGCCCCGGCCCCGTGGCGGTTACCGGCTGGTCGTGGCCATTGCGGATGTGTCGCACTATGTACGCCCTGGCTCGCCGCTGGATGAGGAGGCGATTCGTCGGGGTAACTCGGTGTACTTCCCGGACCACGTGGTGCCCATGCTGCCGGAGAAGCTCTCCAATGGCTTGTGTTCACTGAACCCGGGTGTCGATCGGTTGTGTATGGTGGCGGATATGACCATCAGCGCAGCCGGTAATATCAGTGGCTACACCTTCTACCAGGCGGTTATGCGCAGCCATGCCCGGCTGACCTATAACAAGGTCAGTGCCATGCTGGAGCACCCGGACTCGGAGCAGGGCTACAAGCTGTCGGCCCATTACGCCGATTTGCTGCCGCATCTGCATAACCTCTATGAGCTTTATAAGCTGCTACGCCGTGCCCGGACTGAGCGTGGGGCGATTGATTTCGAGACCACCGAGACCAAAATCGTTTTTGATGCCGAGCGCAAGATTGAGGAAATCGTGCCGGTGCACCGCAACGATGCCCACAAAATCGTAGAGGAGTGCATGCTCTGCGCCAACGTGGCCACGGCCCGGCTGTTGAAAAAACATCAGGTGCCGGCGCTTTATCGGGTGCACGATGGGCCCTCTGAGGAACGCCTGAATAACCTGCGCTTGTTCCTGGGTGAGCTCGGTTTGCAGTTAGGGGGTGGTGACAAACCAACCTCCGGGGATTACCAGCAGCTGTTGGCCCAGGTTGCCGACCGTCCGGATGCCAATGTGATCCAGATGGTGATGCTGCGCTCCCTCAGCCAGGCGGTATACAGTCCGGAAGAAGCCGGCCATTTTGGTCTGGGCTTTCCCAGCTATACCCACTTTACCTCGCCCATTCGCCGGTATCCGGACCTGATCGTTCATCGGGCCATCAAGTCCCGGATTCACAATCCGGACGTTCAGAAAGACGTGGTGTCGCCGAAAATCCACGATCCTGAGCTGGCCGTGTATCCCTACGACTATGCTCGTATGGAGCAGCTGGGTGAGCATTGTTCGATGACTGAGCGCCGTGCCGACGATGCCACCCGTGACGTGATGGCCTGGCTCAAGTGCGAGTTCCTGCGGGATCACGTGGGCGAGGAGCACGATGGTGTGATTGCGGCCGTCACACCCTTCGGTTTCTTCGTTGAGCTGTCGGATATCTATATTGAGGGGCTGGTGCACGTGTCCACCCTCAGTGGCGATTACTTTCACCACGATTCCGCCAAGCACCGCCTGATCGGTGAGCGCACCGCGGTGAGCTTCCGGTTAGGGGATGAGGTTCGCGTTCGGGTTGTTCGGGTGGGCCTGGAAGATCGCAAGATCGATCTGGAGCTGGTCAGTACGCCCAGAAAGCGGACAGCAGATCGTGACGCCCTGGACATGTCCAAACGCGAGACCCGCGGTAAAGGTGATCGTGCCGGTAAGGGCGGAAAGGGTGGAAAGCGCGGTAAATCTGGCAAGCCCGAGAGTGCCAAGGAGAAGCTGGCAGCCGAGGCGGCCAGGGCGGCGTCCCGAAAAGGTGGAAGGGGTAAGCCCTCTGCCGGCGGTAAAGCCCGTAAGCCCCGAAAGTAAACCGTTGCACAGGAAATAAGCGTCAGTGTCACAGGAATATGTATTTGGCTGGCATGCCGTCGATGCCGTTCTCAAACGGGAACCGGAGCGCCTGCAGCAAGTCTGGATTCAGACCGGGCGGCAGGATAAGCGGGTTAAATCGGTTACCGACACCCTGGATAGCCTGGGTGTGCGTTGGAAAGTGGTGCATCGTCGTGAGCTGGATGAGCGGGTCGCCGGTGTTCACCAGGGTATTGTTGCCGCCGTGGCGGAAAGCCGTGAGTGGACCGAAGCGGACTTGCTGGCCCAGCTGGCCGCCAGTGGCAAACCACCATTCCTGCTGGTGCTGGACGGGGTGACCGACCCGCACAACCTCGGTGCCTGTATGCGTACGGCAGATGCCGTGGGAGTGCAGGCGGTGATTGTGCCCAAGGACAAATCCGCTTCGCTGACCCCGGTGGCCCGAAAGGTTGCCTGTGGTGCAGCGGAGACCGTGCCGTTTGTTCGGGTGACCAACCTGGCTCGCTTCCTGCGCGAGCTCAAGGAACTCGGCGTTTGGCTGATTGGTACGGCCGGAGAGGCGAGTGCAAACCTGTATCAGGCAGACTTCAAGGGGCCGGTGGCCCTGGTGATGGGCGCCGAGGGTAAGGGTATGCGCCGTTTAACCCGGGAACACTGCGACCAGTTGATCAACATTCCCATGCTGGGGCATGTCGATAGCCTGAACGTGTCGGTGGCGACCGGAGTTTGCCTGTATGAAGCCCTGCGCCAGCGGCTCGGTTAAGTCTTGCACAACACCGCCCATACGCCTAGAATACGTGACCCCTTTTCCAAGGGGTGGTTTTGTATTGCCTGAATGCAGGCAGGCAGAACCTGGCTTTTGATCGGGTCTTTATATTTAAGGCCTTGTTGATAAAAGCAAAAAGAAGCCGGCAGCTTTGCTGTCACCTCCTTGCTTTCGTGCTCGGGAACGGGGCTTAACCGCGCCCGCCGCAGAAGAAAGCTGTTTAAACCGTAGGGAGAACTCATGCGTCACTACGAAATCGTTTTTATGGTACATCCGGATCAGAGCGAGCAGGTGCCCGCAATGATCGAGCGTTATACCAGCGTCATCACTGAAGATGGCGGCAAGGTACATCGCCTGGAAGATTGGGGCCGTCGTCATCTGGCTTACCCGATCAACAAGATTCACAAGGCTCACTACGTGCTGATGAACGCTGAGTGTTCACAAGCCGCTATGGACGAGCTGACTCATAACTTCCGGTTCAACGATGCCATCATCCGTGACCTGATTCTGCGTCGCGATGAGGCTGTTACCGACATGTCTCCGATGAAAGCTGCCGAGTCCCGTGAGGACCGTCGTTCCGGCGGAGACGATCGTCCGCGTCGTTCAGCTGACTCTGAAGATCGTCAGAGCGCATCCCAGGACGAAGAAGAGTAATCAACCGGAGTTAGGAGTTACGTTATGGCTCGTTTTTTCAGACGTCGTAAGTTCTGCCGCTTCACGGCAGAAGGTGTGAAAGAGATCGATTACAAAGATCTGGACACCCTGAAAGGCTACATCACTGAAACCGGCAAAATCGTGCCCAGCCGTATTACCGGCACCAAAGCACGTTATCAGCGTCAGCTGGCTACCGCTATCAAGCGTGCCCGCTACCTGGCACTGCTGCCGTATACGGACAGCCACGACCACTAAGCACAGATAGACAGGACCCGGGACCATGCGTGCACTGGCACAATATGTAATGCGCGGTCCCCTGCAGGCTGGCGGGGTTGCAGCAGTTACCACTGCAGTGCCCCTGTTGTTCTGGATTGGCGCAGCGGTTATTGGCCTGGTCATTCTCAGACTGGGCATCCGGCAGGGGTTGAATATCGGCCTCTGGGCATTAATGCCGGCGTTGGGCTGGGCCGTTTACGGCCAGGATCCAACGTCACTGGTGGTACTGCTGCAGGTGATGCTGATGGCATCCATCCTGCGAACAACCCTGGCCTGGGAGAAAGCACTGTTGTCGGGTGCTTTTCTGGCGATATTGAGCGGGTTGATGTTGCCCGTCATGTATCCGGCACTGCTGAACGATCTGGTTCAGACCGGTGTCAGCTTTTACGAGCAGTACAACGCCGAAGTGGCCCGGTCATTGGGCAGCGATCTTGAGCTGATCATCCGGGACACCATGAACGCCAGTATGGCAGGCACCTACTTCGCGACAGCGATTGGTATGACCATGCTGGCGAGGGCTTGGCAGGCGGGGCTCTATAACCCCGGCGGATTCCGCAAGGAATTCCATGCCCTGAGGTTGTCGCCGGCCATTGCGGTGGTTTGTGCACTCACCATGGTGATTGGCCCGGTGTTGGGGCTCAATTCCATGCTGTTGGCCTGGGCAGCGGGTACGCCGCTGTTCATCGCTGCGCTGGGGTTGGTTCACGGTGTTGTTGGTCGTAAGCAGTTGAGCGGTAACTGGCTGGCCATGTTTTATCTGGCGCTGGTATTGCTGGGTCCGAGTCTGATGTTGCTGTTATTGGTTCTGGCTTTTGTGGATAGCTGGCTGGATATCCGGGGGCGTATACAACCCGCCGGGCCAGCTGAATAAAGCACGAAGAGGTTAACGAGATGGAAGTTATTCTGCTCGAGAAAGTAGCAAACCTTGGCTCCCTGGGTGACAAGGTAAAGGTTAAGGCCGGTTACGGTCGTAATTTCCTGCTGCCGTACGGCAAAGCTGTTCCTGCCACGGCCGCAAACGTACAGGCGTTCGAAGAGCGTCGCGCTGAGCTGGAAAAAGCGGCTGCTGAGAAGCTGGCTGCTGCCCAGGCCCGTGCCGAAGCTCTGGAAGGTGCATCCTTCACCATTACCTCCAAGGCTGGTGACGAAGGCAAGCTGTTTGGTTCTATCGGTGTTCGTGACATCGCAGACGTGGTTTCTGCCGGTGGCACGGAAGTCGAGAAGAGCGAAGTTCGTCTGCCGGAAGGTCCTATCCGGACCACTGGCGAGTTCGAGATCGAACTGCAGCTGCACTCAGACGTAGAAGTAACCATCAAGCTGGCGGTTGTTGCCGAGTAATCGGTCATCGTTGATTGATGTAAGCATGGAGTGTTGAAGCCAACGGCTTGAGCATTCTGAGACGGGCCCGAGCCGGAAACGGTTTCGGGCCCGTTGCTTTCTGGTATTCTTGTTTCCTGTTATTCAATTCAACGTTGTCTGGTGTTTATGGCCAATCCCACTTTGAAACCTGCATCCATTGATCCGGAAACCAGCCGTATCAAGGTTCCGCCCCATTCTGTTGAAGCGGAGCAGGCGGTGCTCGGTGGTTTGATGCTGGATAACCGGCGTTTTGATGAAGTCTCCGAGATCATTTCTGCTGCTGACTTTTACCGCCAGGACCACCGGTTGATTTTTGGTGCCGTGGAGCGCCTCGCCAGTGAAAGTGAACCCCTGGATGTGGTTACCCTGGCCGAGTTTCTGGAGCGTGCCGGTGACATTGAAGATGCCGGTGGCTTGTCGTATCTGGCCGAGCTGGCAGAGAAAACGCCGGGTGCGGCGAACATCCGTGCCTATGCCGAGATTGTCCGTGAGCGTTCGGTGCTTCGAAAACTGGTGGAGGTCTCTGGCCAGATTTCCGACTCTGCGTTCAATCCCCAGGGGCGAAAGAGTAGCGAGATTCTGGACGAGGCCGAGCGCAGCGTATTCCAGATCGCCGAATCCCGGTCGAAGGAAGGCTCTGGCCCCAAGGCAATCAATCCCATTCTGGCGACAACGCTGAGCCGTATTGAAGAGCTGTTTGAATCCGGTGAACAGACCACGGGTTTGACCACAGGCTTCCGGGATCTGGATGACCAGACCTCCGGTATGCAGCCAGCGGACCTGATTATCGTTGCAGGCCGGCCCTCCATGGGTAAGACCACCTTCGCCATGAACATTGTCGAGAACGCTCTGATCAGTACCGGCACGCCGATACTGGTGTTCAGTATGGAAATGCCGGCAGACGCTCTGGCCATGCGTATGCTGTCTTCCCTGGGGCGGATAGACCAGACCAAAGTCCGGAGCGGTAAGCTGGAGGAAGATGACTGGCCTCGGCTGACCTCTGCGGTGAGCCTGCTCAAGGACAAACCCCTCTATATTGACGATACGCCGGGCCTGAGCCCGACGGAGATGCGGTCACGGGCACGGCGGATTGCCAGGGAAAATGGCGGCAAAATCGGCCTGATCATGGTCGACTACCTGCAGTTGATGCGGGTGCCTGGCAATACCGAGGGCAGGACGGCAGAGATTTCGGAAATATCGCGATCCCTGAAGGGTATCGCCAAGGAGCTGAGCTGCCCGGTGGTGGCGCTGTCACAGCTTAACCGTAGCCTGGAGCAGCGGCCCAACAAGCGGCCGGTGAACTCGGATCTGCGGGAATCCGGTGCGATCGAGCAGGATGCCGACGTTATCATGTTCGTATACCGGGATGAGGTCTACAACGAAGACACCCAGGATAAGGGCATCGCGGAAATTATTATTGGTAAGCAGCGGAATGGTCCTATCGGCACCATTCGCCTGGCGTTCATCGGTAAATACACCAAGTTTGAAGATCTGGCCCACGGCGATTACAGCGATTACGGTGGTGATTATTAATGCCACGCAGTACCGTTGCCCGCGTTGACCTGGATGCTCTAAGGCATAATTATCGGTTGGCTCAGGCCAGGGCCGGTGGCGCGCGTGCCATGGCAGTGGTCAAGGCGGATGGTTATGGCCACGGGATTGTTAACGTTGCCCGGGCCCTGGCCGGCGAGGTCGAAAAATTTGCCGTAGCCTGTATTGAGGAAGCGCTGGCAATCCGGAGCGCCGGCCTCGGGCAGCCCGTCGTGTTGCTGCAGGGCGTGCATACCCCTGACGACTTGCGTGATTGCGTACAGCATGGTTTTGAGCCCGTGATGCATTGCCACGGGCAACTTGACTGGCTGGCTGCGGGCCCAAACCCCCGATTCTGGCTGAAAGTGAACTCTGGCATGAACCGTTTGGGGTTTCGCCCGGAAGAACTGGATTCCGTGGTTGCCGCCTTGGGGCCGTCAGCGACGACGGGGCCATTGCTGGGGTTTGTTACCCATTTCGCCTGTGCTGATGACCTCACCAGCGATATGACCGATCATCAAACCCGTTTGTTTGAGAACGCCACGGCTGCCTGGCCAGCGTTAATGCGCAGTGTGGGCAATTCTGCGGCCCATTTTCGCCCGGACCAGCCCCTCTACGATTGGAGCCGGCCCGGTATCATGTTGTACGGGGCCTCACCCATGATCGGCAAAACCGGCCCGGAGCTGGGGTTGCAGCCTGTGATGACTCTTGAGGCGCCATTGATTAGCACGCGGGTTGTCCGCGCCGGAGAATCCGTGGGTTACGGTGCAAGCTGGGTGGCTCAGGAGGATACCCGAATGGGTATGGTGGCCATCGGGTATGGTGATGGTTATCCTCGCCATGCCGGTACCGGAACGCCGGCAGCCATTCGTGGCAAGCGCGTTCGCCTGTTGGGCCGGGTATCCATGGATATGCTGGCAGTCGACCTGACAGGTGCACCAGAGGCCCGTGAAGGCGATCCGGTGGAACTGTGGGGTACGACGGTCAGCGTTGACGAAGTGGCAAGCTGTGCCGGTACCATAGGTTACGAACTGCTGACCGGCGTTACTGCAAGGGTGCCCAGGGTCTGCGTGTGAACGCGGGACCCGATGGGCATTTGGCGGGTTCAGTGCGCTTCAGGTTCGTGAATGATTTCTTCGATAAAGTCGAGAATCGCCGCCAGGCTCCGGTCATCGAGCTTTTTCAGCACTTTGTGAACAACCATCTTGCTGCCTTTAAGCATACTGCTGATGCCCATTTTGGCCATGCCCATCATCATGCTGCTGGCATTCAGGCGCCTCAGGGGCTCCAGGAAAAAGAAATCCAGGCCCTGTTCAGTCAGCTCGACAATCAGGTTGTACAGCTTTTCGATGGCTTCCTTATCGGCTTTACCGCGCCCCTTGAGCTCGCTTACGGTATACAGGGCCCGGGAGCGCAGTTCGTCCGGGATGGGGGCCACGATATGGCTTTGTTGTTTCAGCATAGAGGTTCCTGTTGTTGTATGCTCGTCAGTGAGAATTGGTTTTACACCGGCGCCTGAAGTTGCATGATAGTGCAGCAAATGGATTGCCCGGGCCATTGGCCTGAGTGATTGCCAGCGCCCGTCATATCAGTGATATTCCGGAGGCAGTGATTCAACGTGCATGTACTTGTGGTTCACGACTATGGCCCTCTTGGCAGGGTGTTGCTGGAGCGGCTGCGAAGAACCCATCTCCACGTCAGCCCGTTACTGGTCAGCGACCCGGCCAATGCCGACTTGCATGCTCTGGAGAATTGGATTCCTGAAGACACTGACCTGATTGTGAATGCCCTGTGGCTGGTAGACCCCGAAAAGGCCGAGGATAATCGCGAGGCAACGCACCAGGCGGCGTTTTCCCTGCCCCTGGCGCTGGCGGAGTTTGCCCGTGACCGGAACATGGCCCTGTTACAGCTGTCGTCTTGTTACGTCTTTGATGGCCGCAAACAGGCGGCTTACATTGCCTCCAATCCCGGGCAACCAGTCAATGAACTGGGCCGCTGGCAATGGGAGTGTGAGCAGGCGCTTCGCACCGTATTGCCCAGGCACATCCTGCTCAGAACCGGCTGGAGCCTCGCCCGGTTTATCGAGAAGGTCCAGAAAAGCACCGCCGGAAATGAAGGGCTTTATTTGCCAGGGCGCTGCAAGGGTCAGCCGGTGGCCGTGCAGGATCTGGCAAGGGTGATTACCGCCGTAGTACTGCAGGTCGACTGTGGTGCCGAGGTATGGGGCACCTATCAGTACGCCGGGGCTGAAGAGATCAACCTTTATGAGCTGGGGCTGGCAATTGCCGGGATGCCCGGTATTCCCGAAGACATAAGGATCGTGGACGAAGTGCCCGAGTGGGGGCATCTGGAGCCGGTGAATACCACCATGGTGTGCAGCAAGATTCGCAATACCTTTGGCATCAAGCAGCTGCCTTGGCGAACGTGGTTGTCGGAAGAGGTGGCGATGCTGAAAACGACGCCTGAAGCAGAACCAGACAAGGCGCCGGCGAGCTCCTGAAGCCGCCGGCGCTGTTGGTCCCCGGGCTTACTGCTGGCAGCCCTGGCGAGCGAAATCCCGGGTGACCATCTGCAGGGCTTCAACATCAAGAAGTTCCACTTCCCGGCCCTTGGCCCGGATGATGCCCTGATTCTGGAAGCGGGTGAACACCCGGCTCACGGTTTCCACGGCCAGCCCCAGGAAATTGGCGATATCGTTTCTCGCCATGGGCAAGCTGAAGTTGGTGGGCGACATTCTGCGACGGCGGAACCGGCTGGACAGCGACAGCAAAAGGGCAGCGATGCGCTCTTCGGCGGTATTCTTGCTCAGCAGCATGGCCAGTTGATGGCTGTTCTGGATTTCCTGGCTCATCAGGTGGTACATGTGGTGCTGCAGTTCCGGCAGCTTGCCGGTGAGTTCTTCCAGTTTGTCTACCGGGAACTCGCACACACTGGTGCGTTCCAGGGCTTTCGCGGTACAGGCATAGTGTTCGCTGCTCATGCTGTCGAGGCCCACCAGTTCGCCGGGCATAAAGAAGCCCGTCACTTGCTCGTCCCCACCTTCGGTAATGATGGATGTTTTGATGGAACCGCTCTTGACCGCAAAGCACGAGCGGAATGGCGTGCTCTGATCAAAGATGTGCTCGCCGCGATTGAAAATCCGCCCCTGCTGGACAATGTCTTCCAATCGCTCCAGATCGTTTTCTTCCACCGCCAGGGGAAGACACAGGTTGCTCAGGCTGCACTGCTGGCAGGACGCCTTGAGGGGAGACACTTGGTGAAGTCGAATTGCCTGGGCCATATTGACGAACCATCCGGGTAGATCCATATCAGGCTGCGGTCATGCGCAGCCGTCCTCATTCCTGGTTGGCAAGGATTGCCCCTGCTCAGGAAGCAAGACCATGGCCAATCCGGATACGCTCAAAGTTTAGCGGACCGCCATGGGCGACAATGCTGAAACATCTGGATTCTCACACATTGATTAAAATCAAGTATAGCAAAAGAGTCTAGTCTTATGCGTGGATTTTAAGAAGGCTTTAGTCTAACCGGGCCGGTGGCCAAACGGTGGGTATTCGCTCAGGACGACCTCTTCTTGCGTTGCTCGGTACGGGCCTGCTTCTCGGCTTCCCTGGCCTCTTCATCGGCCCGGGCCTGCTGAAGTTCTCTCTCTACCATCTCAGGTGTTTCCAGGGAAATCCGGCCGATGGTTCCGGCCCTGAATTCATTGAGCAGGATCTCCGACACTTTGTGGAGGTCTGGCACACCGCCCCGGCGGAAGAACTTTCGTTTCGCGGCAATGGCATCCATCAGCGCCAGGCCATCGGCCGGTTGCTGTTCCAGACCGTAGCGGGCCATCACCAGTTCCGGGTAGGACTTGACCAGGTAGTCCGCCTCAAACATCGCCACATCCTCGAAGTCCAGCACGGCGCTGCGGATGGCGCCGGAAATGGCCAGCCGGTAACCGCACTGTTCCGGGGACAGCTTGGGCCAGAGGAAGCCTGGCGTGTCATAGAGCAGTATGTTGTCTGGCAATTTGATGGCTTGCTGGGCCCGGGTAACCGCCGGCTCGTTGCCGGTCTTGGCGGCGGGCCGGCCGGCAAGGGTGTTGATCAGGGTGGACTTGCCAACGTTCGGAATGCCCAGGATCATCACCCGAAGCGCGCTTTTCTGCCGATCATGGCCGGGGGTAAGTTCCTCGGCCAGCTTGAGGATACCCAACGCTTCCTTACGTTCGTTATGGGTCAGGGTGATGGCACGAACGCCCCGTTCCTGCTCCAGCCACTGAAGCCATTGATCGGTGATCGCCGGATCAGCCAGATCACGCTTGTTCAGGATTTTGATCAGCGGGGTGTCACCACGAAGCGAGGGCACCAGCGGGTTCTCACTGCTGAAAGGAATGCGCGCGTCGACTACCTCGATGATCAGATCCATCTGAGGCATGACTTTTTTGATCTCCTTTCGGGCCTTGTGCATGTGCCCGGGAAACCAGTTAATCGCCATGGTGTGTGCTCCGCTCGCTGTTTAAAGGCGCCATTATGCAGGGGAATGACCAAATTTTCATAGTCGCTGCGACCCCCGTGTGCCGGGAGCCGACGGAGTTTTTTTCGGAAGTGTGTACAAAAAGAAGGGTGATCGGGGTGAAAAGTGGGGCCGGAATGTTTTAGTGTGTACAGCCTTGAACAGTGAAAGCAACGAAATCCGGTGGTTAGAGCGTGGCCACCGGCCATTTGGAGACATTTATGAAGATTGCAAAAATTATTGGTTCTGCTTTGGTGGCCATCAGCCTGTCAATGCCTGCCTTTGCCCAGCAAGCCGCCCCTGGCCAGCCTGACCAGGTAGACCAGTTGGCCGAGATGGTGGGTTTGTCTGATGACCAGCAAACTGAAATTCGCGGCATCATCGACGAAATGCAGGGCGAAATTGGTGCGCTGCGTCAGAATGCCCAGTCACTGCAGCAGGCACTGCAGGCTGAAATCAAGGCGGACTACAGCGAATCTGCCATTCGGGATAATGCCGAGAAGCTGGGTGATGTAACGGGCGAGATCGCTGCGCTGTCTGCACTGATGCAGGCCCGCGTAGATGCGGTATTCACTGAAGAACAGCGTGATGAGCTGGATCGTCGCATGCGTGAAATGCAGCAGCAGATGCAGCAGCAACAGCAGATGATGCAGCCTGGCCAGTAAAACCGGCTGAATCAGACCCCGCCCGAGCGATGCTCCGGCGGGGTTTTTTATTATGGGGCAGGGAAAGGCTTGAACAGGATGATCAGCCTTGGCAGCAGGGTCAGGGCGCCGACCAGGGCCATGAACATGGCAAAGCCGGTGAACAGGCCGAAGTAGATGGTGGGGATGAAGTTAGACAGCACCAGAATCGAGAACCCGGAGATGATGGTCAACGAGGTGAAGAACATGGCCTGGCCGATGCTGCGGTGACATCGGTGCATGGTGGCCAGGTAATCACCGTCTTTGGCTAACTCGGTCTTGAACCGGTGGATGTAATGGATGGTGTCATCCACCGCAATGCCCACGGTGATGGCCGCCACGGTGATGGTCATCATATCCAGTGGAATCCCCAGCCAGCCCATCAACCCAAGCACCGAGCCAGCCGCTATCAGGTTCGGGGCCATGCCGATCAGAGCCAGTTTGAGTGACCGGAACAGGATCAAAAACATCACCATAATGGCTGCGAAAACCACCCCGATGGTTTTTATCTGGGAGTCGAACAGGCTTTGCAGCATGTTGTTGTACATGACGGTCATACCCGAGAGCTGGACTCGTTCCGGGGCGTAGCCAAGTTCCGTTGTCAGGTGGTTGTGTATGCGGTTCAGGAGGTCCTGCCGGCGCAAATCCGGCATGGTTTCCAGAATTCGGATGCTGAACCTGGCCTGGCTCTGCTCTTCCGATATATAGGGTGTCAGAAGGATGTCCTGTAAATCGTCGGGTACCGCGGCGGGCACAAACGCCAACTCAACGGCGTTGAGCGGCGTACCGCCGTTGATCTGAGCGAGCAGGTCCAGGGTGGTGCTGATCGACAGCACTTTGCCGGTCTCTGGCAGGCTGTTCAGGTAATCGTGCACGTCACCAAGCTGGCGCATTTTCTGGTAGGTATACCAGGTGTCCCGGTAGTCTTCTTCGTCACAGTCTTCCACAAACGGGTCGCAATCGCTGGCGAAGGGGTCGTCGCTGTAGTTCTCAGGTGGCGGCTCATCGGTAATCACCACGTCCAGCGGGGTGGTGCCGCCAAGCCGGTCGTCTATGGTGATCATGCCCTGGTGGATTTCGGTGGAGGATTTGAAGTAATCAATAAAGCTGTTCTCAACGGTCAGCCGGTTCAGGCCAATCACGCACAGCACGGCAATCACCCCGGAGCCCACTAGCACGGTGCCGCCAAACCGCTCGGTGAATCGGGCAAAGGCATCGGTGAACGGAATCCTGTCCGAGGTTACCCGGCTGTCCAAAGGGGGCGGCAGCAGGCTGAGCAGGGCAGGGAACACCAGGAAGGTGATGATGAAGGCTACGGATAGCCCCAGGGTCATCATCCAGCCGAAATCAATCACTGGTCGAATGCCGCTGAAGGTCAGGGAGCCGAAGGCGACAATGGTGGTGATGGCCATATAGAAGCAGGGTTTGATCATGGCCATGACGGTGCGGCGCAGGACATCCCGGGGCGCAGCATCTGGCTCGTCGTGCTGGAACTCCCGGTAGCGCACAATCAGGTGAATGGTGAGCGACAGAGTCATGATCAGCAGCAGGGAGATAAAGTTGGATGAGATGACGGTAACGGGCCATTGCGCCCAGCCAAGGAAGCCAATCATCAGCCACACGGTAAAGCCACAGCACAACAGGGGCACCAGAACCCAGCGCCACTGCCGGAAGATAATCGCCAGAGTCAGCAGCAGGAACGCCAGTACACCCAGGCCAAAGGTAGACAGGTCGTTCTGGATGAAGCGAATCATATCGGCCACAATCATCGGTACGCCACCCAGGTGAATGCTGGCGTGCTCCCGGTGGTTATCGAGGATCACCCGGACCTTCTTGATGGTGGCATCCCTCTCCTTGCCCAGGAATTCGGTGTAACGAATGAATTCCTGGCTGACCTGTTCCAGTTGCCGTTGGTCATCGGCGCTGGCGTTGCCGGAGTTCACCCTGTCCCGCAGGTTGTCACGCTGGTTCAGCAACTCGAAATAGCGCTCGGGTGTGGGCAGGTTAACCTGAATGGCCGTGGTGCCGGCATCTTCGCTGAGCAACAGGTTCGGGTACATGGGGTTGTCCAGCAACGCCTGGCGCGCGGTATCCGGGGCAACCTCGTGTTCGTCCAGGGTCTTGATTTCAGTGTCGACGGTATCCAGCGTCAGGTCCGGACTGTGCAGCAGCGGTACGTTCAGGATGCTGTTGGTCGAGCTCACGGCTTCCAGCGCCTGCAGTTCGTCCCGTAGGGCTTTGAGGCGGCCCAGGCCTTCCGGGGTGAAGAGTGGCTCGTGGGGCGTATAAGTCACCACCAGGAAGTCGTCCGAGGTAGTGAAGGTGCGGTTTACCTGCCGGTACTCTTCCAGTGAGCGATCATTCTCAAGCACCAGCGATTCGGCGGAGGCGTCGAGCCGGAACTGGTCAAAGCGCAAGGCTGCCAGGGCCAGGATGGCTCCGAACAGGACCAGGACAATCCAGGGGTGGGGAAGGATAAAGCGATCGTAAAAAGCACCGATGCGGTTCATGTATCAGGACTCTGCAGCGAAAAACGACTGCAGAGTGTGCCACAAACCTCAGTGAACTTTGACCTTTGATGCGGCGTCTTCGAGCGATTCGATCAGGTGTTTCAGTCGACGGGTCATCTCGGCGCTGTCGGAAAGCTGGGTGACCATGCTCTGGGTGGTGTCCCGGATACCCTGGACATTGGCCAGCACGTCATCGGTACCGGCCGTCTGTTCGGCGGACATATCCGCGATTTCCTGGTTGGTCCGGTCAATGCGGGTAACCACTTCATTGATGGCTTCCAGTGCCTGGCGCCCCTGTTCCGACTCCTCCACGCAGCGGGCAGCGCTCTCTGAACTGCCGGTCATCTGCTGTACCGAGGTGTTCATGGCGGCCAACAGCTTGTCCAGTCTGGTCTGGATCTGGTCGGTGGAGTCCTGCACCCGTTGGGCCAGCTTGCGCACTTCGTCCGCGACCACAGCAAAGCCCCGGCCCTGCTCTCCGGCCCGGGCGGCTTCAATGGCAGCATTCAGTGCCAGTAGGTTGGTCTGCTCGGCAATACCCTTGATTTCGGTGATGGTCTGGCCAATGGCCTGGCTGTTCTCGGCCAGGGATTCGACGCTGCTGGCGGAGTTGCGGATAACCTGTTCCAGCTGGCGAATGCTGTCGGCGCTCCTGCCCACGCGTTCCTGGCCGGCAAGGGCGGTGTCGCGGGCTTCGTGGGACAGGGTTTTGGCAATGCCAGACTGCTCGGCAATGCCGACGAAACTCTGCAGCATGGTTTCGATCACTTCGGCAGAGCGATCAGCGCCAGCTTGTTGGCGGGCCAGATCATCTCGCCGGGATTCGGCCGCGAGCGTCAGTTCCTGAACCTCCCGGTTCAGCCGTTCGATAGCCTCCTTCATGCTGCGAACAACCTCGACGGTACGATCCTGCATGGCATTGAACGCGGTAGCCATCTCGCCGATCTCATCGGTGGAATCCACCGGGGCCCGCTCGCTGAGATTGCCGCTGGCCTGAACCGACACCATGGTGTCTTTGAGGCGGTGTATGTGCCGCTCTATAAAGGAAATCAGCAATTGGGAGCCGGCCATCTCAAGTGCCATAAGCACGGCAACCACCAGGGCAAACCCCGGTGCGGTGTCGGCAAACACCTGTGAGAAGGTCGCACCAGACTGGTCAGCGATCAGCTGCATGGCGTAAAGCACCAGCAGGCAGAGCACAGCAAACACTACAATATTCAGCAACCAGAACTTGTACTTCAGCCGGGCATTGCGCAGCAGTGTCAGCATGGGCGCCTCAGTCGATGGCTTTAACGGGAATCTGCATGGCGTTGCTCGCCTGCGGAACGTCGGGCACGGCCAGCCCCAGGTTGTTCTTGTCGAACACCCGGTCAGCCCGATAGCTGGAGCGCACCATGGGGCCTGATGGCACTTCCATGAAGCCCTTCTCCAGGCCGATGTCGCGGTAACGGTTGAACTCTTCCGGGGTCACGTAGCGTTCCACCGGCAGATGGTTGGGAGTGGGGCGAAGGTACTGGCCAAGGGTAAGAATGTCGACGCCAATGGCCCGCAGGTCATCCATGGTTGCCAGGATTTCTTCTTCGGTTTCACCCAGGCCGAGCATCAGGCTGGTCTTGGTAAGTACGTCTGGTCGGTGCTTCTTGGCGTGGGCGAGCACGCTCAGGGTTTTCTCGTAACCGGCCCGGGGGTCGCGCACGCGGTGAGTCAGGCGTTTGACGGTTTCCACGTTCTGGGCGAACACGTCCAGGCCGGAATCCACCACTTTTTCCACGTCGCTCATCACCGCGTCAAAATCCGGGGTCAGGGCTTCAACGGCCACTTCCGGAGTACGCTGTTTGATGGCAGAGACGCAGGCGGCGTAGTGCGCGGCACCACCGTCGTCCAGATCGTCCCGGTCTACCGAGGTCAGAACGATGTAGCGCAGGCCCATCAGCTCCACAGACTTGGCGGTGTTCTCAGGCTCTTCCGGGTCCAGCCAGCCTTTGGGGTTGCCGGTGTCGACCGCGCAAAACTTACAGGCCCGGGTGCACACCGAGCCCATCACCATGATGGTGGCGGTGCCGTTGGTCCAGCATTCGCCGATGTTGGGGCAGTGGGATTCCTGGCATACGGTGCTCAGGCGGTGTTCCGATACATTCCGGCGCACGGCATCGTAACGTTCGCCACCGGGCATACGCGCTCTCAGCCATTTTGGCTTGCGCTCCAGGGGCTTGTCTTCCGTGCTGGCGGCCGTTCGTTTCACGCCGTCCTTGATGGCGGAAAAGCCGTGTTCGTTACGGAATTTGGAACCACTGGTAATGCGGGGCTTTGCGCTTTCGCTCATTGGGCCGGAGACTCTCGCAGAAAAGGTATGGAGAACCTTAAAGGTTAATCGGCGGGGCGAGCAGTTACAAGGCAGATACGGGCAATCACGGGGTAACCGGGCACGACTTTGGTCGTACCCGGTTGATGGTTATCAAGCCTGGGATTTGTCCAGGGCCTGGGTGATGTCGGCAATGATGTCGTCTACGTGTTCAATGCCGATAGACAGGCGCACCAGGTCTTCACTGACACCGGCACTCTTGAGCTCGTCTGCGTTGAGCTGGCGGTGGGTGGTGGTGGCCGGGTGGCAAGCCAGGGATTTGGCGTCGCCAATGTTTACCAGGCGCAGGATCATGTCCAGCGCATCGATAAACCTGGCGCCGGCCTCGCGGCCGCCCTTGATGCCAAAGCTCAAAATACCGGAGGCCTTGCCGCCGCAGATTTTGTCACAGGTGGCCTTGTAGGGGCTGTTGGCCAGGCCGGCGTAGTTCACCCACTCCACGGCGGGGTGATCCTGCAGGAACTGGGCAACCTTCTGGGCGTTGTCGCAATGGCGCTCCATGCGCAGGGCCAGGGTTTCCAGGCCCTGCATGATCAGGAAGGCGTTGAATGGCGACAGGGCAGACCCGGTGTTACGCAATGGCACCACCCGGCAGCGGCCGATAAAGGCGGCTTCGCCCAGGGCTTCGGTGTAAACCACACCATGGTAGGACGGGTCCGGCTGGTTCATCATCGGGAACTTGTCGGCACTGGCTTTCCAGTCAAACTTGCCGGAATCCACCACAATACCCGCTACAGTGGTGCCGTGGCCGCCGATGTATTTGGTCAGGGAGTGAATGACGATATCGGCGCCATGCTCAAACGGTCGGCACAGGAACGGGGTGGCGACGGTGTTATCGACAATCAGCGGAATGCCGTGCTTGTGGGCAATCTCCGCCCACTTCTGGATATCCACCACGTTGCCGGCCGGGTTACCGATAGACTCACAGAACAGGGCGCGGGTCTGGTCGTCGATGGCGTTTTCCACCGCCGCAAAATCATCGTGGGGCACCATCTTGCACTCGATGCCCTGGTTGGGCAGGGAGTGGGCGAACAGGTTGTAGGTGCCGCCATAGAGTTGGCTGGTGCTGACGATGTTATTGCCCACTTTACAGATGGTCTGCAGGGCATAGGTGATCGCAGCCATGCCGGAGGCCACGGCCAGGGCCCCGATACCGCCTTCCAGCGCCGCCATGCGCTCTTCCAGAACCGCGTTGGTGGGGTTCATGATGCGGGTATAGATGTTGCCTTGCACCTTAAGATCAAACAGATCGGCACCGTGCTGGGTGTCGTCGAAGGTGTAGGATGTGGTCTGGTAAATGGGTGTGGTGGCGGCCTTGGTGGTCGGGTCGCTCTTGAAGCCGGCGTGCAGTGCGAGGGTTTCCGCTTTCATCACAACATTCCTTGCTGGTAGTTTGTTCGTTATTGGTTTGAGGCCCTGAAGTATGGCACAGAGGTTTCCAGAAGAGGATGATGCCTGTCAATCGCCACAGATCAGTCCAGGGCTCCGTATACCAGAGCTCTGAGTTCCTGACGTATCGCATAAGAGGAAGAGGGCATTAGCTGAGTCATGAAAATCACCACCATGTCCTCCACCGGATCGACAAAGAAACTGGTGCTGGCCAGCCCACCCCAGCCGAACTCGCCTTCTGAGCCGATGGTGGCGGATTTGGCGACATCGGTTTTGACCGAAAAGCCCAGCCCGAAGCCGCTGCCCGCGTAGGGCGTTTCGCTGAAGCCACCAATGGAGAGCGCCGGCAGATCCTTGCCCCCGGGCAAATGGTTCAGGCGCATGAACTCAAGGGTCTTTCGCCCGATAATCCGCTGGCCCTGATACTCGCCACCCTGGCACAAGGCCTGGGCAAACCGGTAATAGTCATCAATGGTGGAGACCAACCCGCCACCGCCAGAGAGAAAACGGGGCTGCTTCAGATACTTCGAGCGCTGCGGGTCATCCTGCAGTTTCATGGTGTCGCCGGGTTGATGCAGGTAGCAGGCGGCAAACCTGTCTTGCTGGTCCGGGCGCACCTGAAAGCCCGTCTCGGTCATACCCAGTGGTTTAAATATATGCTCCTGGAAATAGTCATCCAGGGGTTGGCCGGAGAGCAGCTGGACCAGATAGCCGATCACATCTGTAGACACCGAGTAGTTCCAGGCGGTCCCTGGCGAAAACTCCAGTGGCAGGTCGGCCAGCCGATCCACCAGCTTGTCCAGGGTCAGGATGGAGCTGCCATCCAGCTTCAGCTGGCGGTAGGCGGCATCCACTTCCGTTCTTTCTGTGAAACCGTAAGTCAACCCCGAAGTGTGGGTCATCAGGTCCCGGATGGTCATGGTGGTGGTTGCCGGCTCGGTTTTGAAATCCGGGTAGCGGCCACCCTTGTACACCCGGAGGTTGCGCCAGGAGGGAATGTATTTGTGCACTGGGTCGTTCAGCAGGAATTTACCCTGTTCGTACAGCTGCATCATCGCGATGCTGGTGATGGGTTTGGTCATGGAGTAGATGCGGAACACCGTATCCCGTTCCATGGGCAGGTTGCGCTCTACATCTCTCAGCCCTTGGGCCTCACTCCAGACAATCTTGCCGTGTCGCGCAACCAGTGCCGCAAAACCGGGTAGCTTGCCGGGCTGGATGTAGTTCTGTTCAAAGTGCCGGCTGATGCGCTCGAGGCGATCCAGCGACAGTCCTGACACGAGGGATTCCGGCATGGCTGCTATCCTGTGCTGTAAAACACGCAATCGGGCTCTCAACGGGGTTGGGCCAGAACGAAAAAAGCCCGGATCTTTCGAACCGGGCTTTTAAGAATACTGGTAGCAAGGGGCGGAGTCGAACCGCCGACCCCAGCATTATGAGTGCTGTGCTCTAACCAACTGAGCTACCTTGCCATTTCGATCGGGGCGTGCCCCAAACGAGGCGCGTATTTTCGGTATTTGGGCCCAAGGTGTCAAGGCTTTGGGGCCAAAAATCCGGAAAAATTACACGTTAAACCGGAAGTGAATTACGTCGCCATCCTTAACGATGTATTCCTTGCCTTCCAGGCGCCATTTGCCGGCATCCTTGGCGCCGGCTTCGCCGTTGTACTGCACGAAATCGTCGTAGCTGATGACTTCGGCGCGGATGAAGCCGCGCTCGAAGTCGGTGTGGATAACACCGGCAGCCTGCGGTGCGGTGGCACCGATTTTAACCGTCCAGGCACGAACTTCTTTTACGCCGGCGGTGAAGTAGGTTTGCAGGCCAAGCAGGCCGTAACCGGCGCGGATCACGCGGTCCAGGCCGGGCTCTTCCATGCCCATTTCGTCCAGGAACATGGCTTTCTCTTCGTCTTCCAGCTCGGAGATTTCGGCTTCCATCTTGTTGCAGATGGGCACCACCACGGCATTCTCTGAGGCGGCAATTTCGCGAACCTTGTCCAGGTGTGGGTTGTTCTCGAAGCCGTCTTCATTCACGTTGGCGATGTACATGGTGGGCTTGACGGTGAGCAGGCACAGCTCGCGTACCAGGGCCATCTGGTCTTTGTCCAGGCCCATGCTGCGCACCGGTTTGCCTTCATTCAGCACCGGCAGCAGCTTCTCGAACATTTCCAGCTGGGCCTTGGCCTCTTTGTCGCCGCTCTTGGCTACCCGCTGCACGCGCTTGATAGCTTTCTCGACGGTGTCCAGGTCGGCCAGCGCCAGCTCGGTGTTGATCACTTCAATGTCAGATGCCGGGTCAACTTTGTTGGCCACGTGGATGACGTTGCCGTCTTCGAAGCAGCGCACTACATGGGCAATGGCGTCGGTCTGGCGGATGTTGGCCAGGAACTGGTTGCCCAGGCCTTCGCCTTTGGAGGCGCCGGCGACCAGGCCGGCGATGTCGACAAATTCCATGGTGGTGGGCACGACTCGCTCGGGCTTTACGATTTCGGCCAGTTTGGTCAGGCGTGGGTCGGGCATGGCCACCACGCCGGCGTTGGGTTCGATGGTGCAGAACGGGAAGTTCTCTGCGCCGATGCCGGCTTTGGTCAGTGCGTTGAACAGGGTAGATTTGCCGACGTTGGGAAGGCCGACGATGCCGCAGTTAAATCCCATGGAATGCCTCTGCTGGAACTGAAAAATTTGGGCGGATTATACCGGGGTATCGGTACGGGTGCGAGTAAGGGGATGTGCCTTGCTCAGGGGGTCGGTTTGAAACTGTGTAACCGGTTCATAGCAGCAGCCAGTTTGCCGTTGGCGGCTTCTGGTAATACTCGCATGACTTCGTCGAACACGGCGCCCAGTTGCTCGGCTTCCTGTTTGCCGAGCCGGCCCAGTACAAAGCCGGTGACCTTACGGCTGTCGCCGGGATGGCCGATGCCAAGGCGTAGTCGCTGGAAGTCGTTGGTGCCGAGGTGGGCAATGGTGTCCCGCAGGCCATTATGACCACCGTGACCGCCGCCTTTCTTGAGTTTGGCCGTGCCGGGAGGCAGGTCGAGCTCGTCGTGGGCAACCAGAATCTGTTCAGGAGAGATCTTGAAGAAGTCCGCCAGGGCCTTGATGGCAATGCCGCTGCGGTTCATGAACGTGCTGGGGTTCAGGAGGTGCAGGTCGAGACCCTGCCACTGAATGCGGGCGTAAAGCCCGTGGTACTTCCGTTCGGGGCGTAGCGTCTGGCCCGCATGGCGGGCCAGCGCTTCGACGAACAGGGCGCCGGCGTTGTGGCGGGTATTCTCGTAGTCGGCGCCGGGATTTCCCAGGCCAACCACCATGACAATATCCTGTGCCATTCGCCTTTGCCCCCGGAGTGATTACTCCTCGCCGCCTTCCTCGCCTTCGGCGTCCGCGGCGTCGTCCGCCTTGGCACCTTTCGGCTTGTGGATAGAGGCAACCGGCTGGTCGTGGTCTTCACCCTGCAGCAGGGCAGCAACACGAACGCCTTTCGGCAGTTTCAGGTCGCTCAGGTGGACAACCTGGTCCATGGCGACGTCAGTCAGGTCAACTTCGATGAACTCAGGCAGGTTCTGCGGCAGGCAGATAACTTCCACTTCGGTCATGGTGTGGGAAACAATACCACCCTGAAGCTTAACCGCCGGCGCTGTGTCTTCGTTCAGGAAGTGCAGCGGTACGTTAACGTGGATCTCGTGATCCTTGTCTACGCGCAGGAAGTCGGCGTGGGTCAGCAGCAGCTTGTACGGGTGGCGCTGCAGATCCTTCAGGATCACGCTTTCTTTTTTGCCCTGAATGTCGATGGTCAGAATGTGAGAGAAGAAGGCTTCGTTTTCGAGGGCCTTTTTCAGCTCGTTGTGCCAGATGGAGACCGGCGTTGCGTCTTTTCCGCCACCGTAGATGATGGCCGGGATTTTACGCTCTTCGCGACGCAGGCGGCGGCTCGCACCTTTCCCCTGATCGTCACGAGGAAATGCTTCAATAAGGAATTCCTGAGACATGGTATGTACCTCGTTGTTCATCTGAACGGCCCGCGACCAGGCTCGGGACAGATGAGTTCTTTGAATGACCGGATTTTTCCGATCGACTAAAAGATTCGGGAGCCCTGTTGGACTCCCGACCCGAAAACTGCCTTTAAAGTCTGAGTGTTACGGAGCTTGGCCCGTTCAGACGTTCTCAAACATGGCGCTGATGGACTCTTCGTTGCTCACGCGACGAATCGATTCCGCAAGCAGTCCAGCCATGCTGAGGGGGCGGATTCTAGCACAATTTTTGGCTTTGTCACCCAGTGGAATGGTGTCGCACACCACCAGTTCGTCCAGCTCCGAGTTGTTGATGTTCTCGACAGCCGGGCCGGACAGCACCGGGTGGGTAATATAGGCGACTACGCGGGAGGCGCCGTGCTCTTTCAGGGCGTTGGCTGCCTTGCACAGGGTGCCGGCGGTATCGACGATGTCGTCAACCAGAATGCAGGTTTTGTCTTTGACGTCACCGATGATGTGCATAACCTGGGAAACGTTGGCCTTCGGGCGGCGTTTGTCGATGATGGCCAGGTCGGCATCATCCAGACGCTTGGCAACGGCGCGGGCACGTACAACACCGCCTACATCCGGAGATACCACGACAAAGTTTTCGAACCGCTGCTTTTCGATGTCTTCAAGCAACACCGGGGTGGCGTAGATGTTGTCCACCGGGATGTCGAAGAAGCCCTGAATCTGGTCAGCGTGGAGGTCGACGGTCAGCACACGGTCGACGCCGATGCTGGAAATCATGTCAGCAACCACTTTGGCGCTGATGGCTACCCGGGTAGAGCGAACGCGACGATCCTGGCGGGCGTATCCGTAGTAAGGGATAACGGCGGTGATCCGTGTGGCGGAAGCGCGGCGCAGGGCGTCGGCCATCACGATCAGTTCCATCAGGTTGTCGTTGGTGGGGTAGCAGGTGGGCTGGATAATGAAAACGTCGTGACCACGAACATTTTCATTGATCTCAACGGTGGTCTCACCATCGCTGAAACGGCCAACGGTGGCCTGGCCCATGGGAATATGCAGTTTCCTGGCAATATCGCGCGCCAGTTCAGGGTTGGCATTGCCAGCGAAGATCATCAATTTGGACACGACAGCATCCTTCTCAGTATCGGCGTTTGATTCAGAAGAAGCGGGAGAAAGGTGGCTGGGGTGGCAGGATTCGAACCTGCGCATGACGGGATCAAAACCCGTTGCCTTACCACTTGGCGACACCCCAATATCATCGTGCTTTCTTGGCATCATTTCAGCTCTGTCAGCTTTTTGTGCAGAGGTGAATGGTTCACCCCTTTAGCTACGAACCCCGTGATGCCGGAGGGTTTGCTTTCCCAGATAATCCGGGCTGCGGATTCTGTCGGGAAACGTCCAAAAATGCAAGCCCCGGTTCCGGTTAATCTTGCAGGTCCGAATTGTGAAAGCCATTCCAGGCTCTTGTTAACCTCAGGATACAGTTTTCGAACTACATCCTCACAGTCGTTTCGGTACCTCGAGGCGTCTCCCTCAAAAGCGGGCGCTATTTTCATTTTTGGGGTGTCCCTTGTCAACCCTTCTTCCGAAAAAATCTTCCCGGTGTTTATTTCGCAGTCAGGCTTGAGGACCACAAACCAGTCTTCCGGCGGATTGGCGGGCGTGAGCTTTTCGCCCACCCCTTCGCCAATGGCGGAGCGGCCGCGAACGAACACCGGCACATCGGCGCCCAGATCCAGGCCCAGCTCGGCAAGCTCGTCTTCATCAAGATGCAGTTCCCAGAGGTGGTTAAGTGCCACCAGGGTGGTCGCGGCGTTAGAGCTGCCGCCACCGAGGCCGCCGCCCATGGGAAGTCGTTTTTGAATGCGGATCGTCACGCCGGGCAATGCATGGCTGGCGCGTTCGGCCAGGGCATGGGCTGCGCGAATAATGAGGTTGTCGTTGTCAGGTACCCCGGGAACCGGTTCCTCAAGGCGTATGCGGGCATCCCCCGGGGTCAGGGTGAAGGTGATCTCGTCGCCGTAATCGAGAAACTGAAACAGGGTTTGCAGTTCGTGATAGCCATCGGGTCGTCTGCCCACGATGTGCAGGAACAGGTTGAGCTTGGCCGGCGAGGGCAGGGTAATGCTGTTGCTCATGTGCTCAGTCCTTTCTCTGCCAGTCACTGATCACCACTCGAACGCGCTTGTCGTCCTTCAGGGCGGTGATTCGGGCGGGGAGCTGAGGCAGGTCATCAATGAACGCCTGCCAGCGATCGTAGCGGATTTCCCAGCCGTCCTGGCGAATGATGGCTAGCCGTTGCTGGTCATCGAACAATAACCGGAAATTGCCGTCTGGTGCCGGCAGGCCACGAATCCACCAGGCCAGGTTGTCGATGGGCAGCTGCCAGCCAGTTGCGGCCTGTACGAGCTGTTCCGGGTTCGTTGACTGGTAGGTGTCGCCGTTAGCCAGTTGCAGTTCGAGAAATCCCGGTGTTCCGCGCAGGCTGGTGCTACCCATTCCGAGAAAGGACGACGATAGCGCCAGGTCGTATTGCTCGCCTTGCTGTTCCCAGTAATTAATGACTGCGGTGCCGCTGTCCGATGGTTGGCGCACCGCAAGTTTCCCGGAAAGCTGCCAGTGATTGAATTGACCCAGTGTGCGGGACTGTTCAGCCCAGTTGGCTGGGGGTTGGTCGGTCATGCCTTCCGGGAGTGGTTCCAGCTGAATGGTGGTACAGCCGCCCAGCAGGCTCAGTACCAGCAGGGCGGCGAATAAATTCTTCAACATCAGGAGTTTCCGTTGCCGGTCAGGCGTTGGATGGTTTCAATCAGAATGTCGTGGTCCGGATCCTGTTCCAGGCCTTCCTCCCAGATAACGCGGGCCTGTTCTTCATTTCCGCTGACCCAGAGGGCTTCGCCGTAATGGGCGGCTACTTCCGGGTCCGGGTAGGCGGCCCAGGCGTCAGCCAGGTATTCGAGGGCGGCTTCGGTGTCGCCCTGGCGGAACAGTACCCAGCCCATGCTGTCGAGAATGGCGGGATTGTCCGGATCCAGGGCCAGGGCCTGTTCGATGTAACTGCGGGCTTCATCCAGGCGCTCGGTGCGAATGGTCAGGATGTACCCGAGCGCATTCAGCGCCACCGCGTTGTCTGGTTGACTCGATAAGATGGCCCTGAGGTCATCTTCCGCCTGTTCGGTGTTGCCCAGAGAGTCGTGCAGCATGGCCCGGGCGTAGCGGATCTGAATGTTTTCAGGAAAGGCCTCAAGGGCATGGTTGGCGGCTGCCATGGCGTCTTGTTCGCGCTGCTGGTCGAGCAGCAGGTTGACTTCAAGGAGCCAGAAATTTTCAGCCTGTCCAGGGTTTGAATCCCTCAATGTATCAATCTTGGCAAGTGCGCTATCCAGATCCCCGGTCTCGGCTTGCAGTTCACTTGCCCGGGCGAGGGCCGGAAAGAAGTAATTGCCGCCTTCCACGCTCATGTAGTAGCCGATGGCATGGGTGATGTTGCCGGCATCCTCCTCTATGCGGCCAAGGTAGTAGCTGGCTTCATCGGTGTGGTGGCCCTGTTCGATCAGTTCCGTAAGCTCCTCTTTTGCCAGCTCCGGCTGACGATTTTCCAGGGCAACCAGAGCGAACGACAGCCGCAGTCCCGGGGTCTGGGGGTAGCGTTTGACCAGTCGCTCGAACTCGTCCTGGGCAGCCTGAAGTTCTCCCTCGTTAATCAGGATACGGCCGTAAAGCGTGCCCAGTTGCCGGTTGGCCGGGAATCGCCGGGTGTTTGTGGTCAGGTAAGTCAGGGCTTCTCGTGTTTGACCGGTCTGGTGCAGCAGGTCGCCTTTGAGTGCGATGGCGGGCTGGAAGTTGGGTTGCTGATTGGTGAGCCGCTCAATGCGCTCCAGGGCCTGCTCCGGGGCGCCGGTGATTTTCAGGAGCAGGGCAATGCTGTACTCAAGCTCGGGATTGTCCGGATGCCGTTCAGCCAGTCGCTCGTAGAGCTGCAGCAACTCCCGTTGCTGGGCCGGTGGCAGGTTGGCAGACATCGCCGCCAGGCTGTCAAAGTCCGCGTCCTCTCCCTGCTCCATAATGCGTTCCATATGGACCAGCGCGGTTTCAAGATCCTGGCGTTTGACCGCCTGAATCGCGGAAACCCGGTGTGCCAGCAGGTTGTCGGGCTCCAGTTGTAGCCATAGGTCTGCCAGTTGCTGCTGCGCGTTATCGGCATTCAGGGACTGGGCAATGCGCATGGCACGGGTGATGACGCCGCGGTCCTTTGAGGTTTTGGCTGCCTGCAGGTAGTTGACCAGGGTTACGTCATAGCGCCCACGCTGGGCGGCAATCTCCGCCGCCAGAAGTTGGTAAAGCACCTCCGGCTCGAAATCCGCATAACGAATCTCTTCCTGTGGCGTCGGGGTGACCGCTATGGGAGTAGGTTCATCAGCCTTTGGTTCTGTTGTTTCGGAAAAGCTGGCGCAGCCGGGCAGGGCGGCAATGGTGAAGGCCAGCAGGCTGGTAACCAGATACGGTGCGGATTTTTGCATGCAACTTCCCGTGTGCTGTCGGCAGTACGTCAGAGTATGTTCTGTTCTGCCGTAGAATTGAGGCAGATCGGGTTTAGGCCGTGGCCGAGCCTCTATAATGGCATAAGCATTATAACTTGCCCAACCTGTCCGCAGTTCCCGAAGGCGGCGTGTTTTCGGGTGGCAGGCGGTGGCCCTCACCGGTAGAATGGCACAATATGATCCACGACTGGCATAAGGTTTTTTAACCTCGAAATGGCATTGCTGACACTGGGAATCAATCACCGAACCGCACCCGTGGAGATCCGCGAACGTGTGGCTTTTACCCCGGAGCGGATGGCGGAAGCCTTCTCGGAACTCCGGGCGGCGTCCGGTGCCAGCGAAGCGGCTATTCTGTCTACCTGCAACCGCACGGAGCTTTATCTGGCCGGGGACGACGACTGCGCGCCCACGGTGCTGCGCTGGTTGGCCGGTTTTCACGAGCTGGATGTGGCCGACCTGGAAGAAGTGCTCTACGTTCACCGGGATTCCGAGGCCGTTCGCCATATGATGCGCGTAGCGGCGGGGCTGGATTCCATGGTGCTGGGCGAACCGCAGATCTTCGGGCAGTTAAAGGATGCCTACTCCCTGGCCCGCGAGCACGGTGCCACCGGCTCTTTCCTGTCCCGCCTGTTTGAGCAGACGTTCTCGGTAGCCAAGCGGGTTCGAACCCAGACAGCCATCGGGGAAAACCCTGTGTCAGTGGCCTATGCCTCTGTCAGCATGGCGCATCATATCTTTGCCGACATGTCCCGCAACAAGGCGTTGCTGATTGGCGCGGGCAAAACCATTGAACTGGTCTCCCGCCACCTGGCCGATGCCGGCGTGAGAGACTTCCTGGTCGCCAATCGCACCCTGGAACGAGCCCAGGCGCTGGCCGAACTGCACGGTGGCAAGGGCATTGTGCTGTCGGAAATTCCCGATCACCTGGCGGACGTCGACATCATCATTTCCTCCACGGCCAGCCCGTTGCCAATACTTGGCAAGGGTGCGGTGGAGCGCGCGTTGAAGAAGCGCAAGCATCGCCCGTTCTTTATGGTCGACATTGCGGTACCCCGGGATATTGAACCGGAGGTTGGGTCGCTGGCCGATGTGTATCTTTATACCGTCGACGATCTGCGGCAGGTAATCGAAGAAAACATCCGCTCCCGTGAAGGTGCTGCCCGCGAAGCCGAGAACCTGATCAGCAGTGGCGTGCAGGAATTCCTGGATCAGCTCCGGGCCCTGGATGCGGTCTCTACCCTGAAGGTGTTCCGCCAGCGTGCCGAACTGCTGCGGGATGTCGAATCTGAAAAGGCCCTGCGTGCTCTACGCAACGGCGTTGATCCCGAGACCGTCTTGCGCAGCCTGGCGCGGGGCCTCACCAACAAACTGCTTCACCAGCCCTCTGTGCAAGTGCGTAAAGCCATGGCCGAGGGCCGCACCGAAGTTACCGAATGCCTGCGGGAGCTGTATCAGCTTGATGCCCTGGAAGCTGACGAGCCCACCACCACGGAAAAATTATGAAGCCATCGATCCAGTCCCGCCTCGAACAGCTTGTTGAACGGTTCGAGGAGGTCAACGCGTTGTTGAGCGATGCCTCGGTGATTGCTAACCAGGACAAATTCCGGGAACTGTCCCGGGAATTTGCTGAGATTGAACCGGTGGTGAAGTGCTTCCAGGCCTGGTGCCAATCCCATGAAGATATCGCGGAGGCGAAAGAGCTGGCCAAAGACGGCGATGCCGACATGCGTGCCATGGCGGAAGAAGAGCTGGCCGCCGCCGAAGCGCGTAGTGAAGAGCTTGATGAAGAACTTCAGCGATTGATGCTGCCGAAAGACCCGAACGACACCAAGAATGTGTTCCTGGAAGTGCGCGCCGGTACCGGCGGTGACGAAGCCGCGATTTTTGCCGGCGACCTGTTCCGCATGTATTCCCGTTATGCGGAAAAACACCGTTGGCAGGTGGAAGTGCTGAGCGAGAACGAGGGTGAGCACGGCGGCTACAAAGAAGTCATCGCCCGGGTGTCAGGAGATGGCGTCTACGGAACGCTCAAGTTTGAGTCTGGAGCCCACCGGGTGCAGCGGGTACCGGAAACCGAATCCCAGGGCCGCATTCACACCTCCGCCTGTACCGTGGCGGTGATTCCAGAGGCTGATGAATCCGAAGCCATCGAAATCAACAAAGCTGATTTGCGGGTAGACACCTTCCGCTCCTCCGGCGCTGGTGGCCAGCACGTCAACAAAACCGACTCTGCCATCCGCATTACCCACCTGCCCACCGGCATAGTGGTGGAGTGCCAGGAAGAACGTTCGCAGCACAAGAACCGCGCCAAGGCCCTGAGCCTGCTGGCGTCCCGGCTGCAGAATGCCGAGCTGGAGAAACAGCAGAAGAGCATGGCGGAAACCCGCAAAAGTTTGGTGGGCAGTGGCGACCGCTCGGAACGTATTCGCACCTACAATTTCCCCCAGGGCCGGGTGACTGACCACCGCATCAACCTCACCCTGTACAAGCTGGACGAGGTGATTGCCGGCGATCTCGACGCCGTGGTGGTCCCCCTGCAACAGGAACACCAGGCTGAATTGCTGGCAGAACTGGCCAATGAGCAGTGAGTCCTCGCTGACCTGTGAAACCCTTCTGAATAACGCCATCGAACAGATTGGTGGCGATTCACCCCGCCTGGACGCTGAATTACTGTTGAGCCACGTAACCGGCCTGGGCCGTACCAGCTTCCGCGCCTGGCCCGAGCGGGAAGTTGCCCCTGATCAGGCGCAAGCGTTTCGCGAATTGGTGGCTGAACGGGTCAAGGGCTTACCCATCGCCTACCTGCTGGGGCAGCAGGAATTCTGGTCCTTGCCCCTGAAAGTCAGCCCTTCCACCCTGATTCCCCGGCCAGACACCGAATGCCTGGTGGAAACCGCGCTGGAATTGCCTTTGCCTGACAACGCCCGCGTGCTGGATCTTGGTACCGGTACCGGTGCCATTGCCCTGGCGCTGGCCAGCGAGAAAGCTAAGTGGCAGATTATGGCCAGCGATCGCGTTGAAGAAGCTGTCGAGCTGGCCCGTGAAAATAGTCGTTCTTTGCAGTTGCCGATCACCGTGGTGCAGAGCCACTGGTTCGGCCAGATTTCGGAGAGTGGCTTTGACCTGCTGATCTCCAACCCGCCCTATATACCCGCCAGTGACGGTCACCTGCATGAAGGCGACGTACGCTTTGAACCGCCATCCGCGTTGGTGGCGGGTGACGATGGCCTGGACGACATCCGGTTACTGGTCACCGAAGGCTTCAAACGCCTGAATCCCGGTGGCTGGATGCTGCTGGAACACGGCTATGATCAAGGCGATGCCGTGCGGGATTTGTTTGCGAAAGCCGGATGGCTCAACATAGAAACCCGCAAAGACTACGGTGGGAATGACCGAATGACCCTTGCCCGAAAACCGGCCAGCGACCAGTAGCGAGACCCCTCATGCTCAGCGACGAAGAACTACTCCGATACAGCCGCCAGATCCTGATGCCCCGGTTCGACATCGCCGGCCAGGAAAAACTCAAGGCCGCCCATGTGCTGGTCATCGGCGCCGGTGGTTTGGGTTGCCCTGTTGCGTTGTATCTGGGCTCAGCCGGCGTTGGCCATCTGACCCTGGTAGACGACGACCAGATCGAACTGGCCAACCTGCAACGGCAGGTAGCTTTTGAACAGAGCTGGCTTGGCGATTCAAAAGCGGAGCGCCTGGCGGAGCGGGTAAGGGCGATTAACCCGGAGATCACCGTTAATGCGGTGAATCGGCGGGTGGATGGCGACGACCTCAAACAGCTGGTTGCCGAATCCACTCTGGTCCTCGATTGCACCGACAACTTCAATACCCGCTTTGCCCTGAATCGGGCTTCGGTCGCCAACAAGGTCCCGCTGGTATCCGGTGCTGCCATCCGTGGTGAAGGGCAGTTGTCTGTTTACGATCCCCGAGCGTCGGATAGCCCCTGCTACCACTGTTTATACCCTGAACAGGGTAACGAGGACCTGACCTGCTCCGAGGCTGGTGTTATTGCTCCCCTGGTGGGAATGATCGGCTCAGCTCAGGCGATGGAAGCAATAAAAGTGATCTCAGAGGTAGGCAAGCCCCTGGTCGGTCGGTTGCTCATACTCGATGCCTGGCAGATGGAGTGGCGGGAGATGAAGCTGGCTAAAGATCCTGATTGTCCGGTGTGTTCCTCGTGATTTCGGAGTAAGGCAGGGTTGGGGGAGGCCTTTCCAAAACACGCCGTGAATACATCCCTGTAGGCTCCGCTCCGCCATCCCTGGCTCCGCAGGGTTTTGGAAAGGCCTCCCCCAACCCCGCCTGCCAACTTCTGAGTTAGTCCTTTAGCGCCTGAAACTTTGCGATGGCTTCCTTGCGACTTTCTTTCAGATCGACAATCGGTCTGGGATAGCCTTTTGGAATAATGCCCCCCTTTGCCGGCTCATGAATCCGTTTGTTATCCAGCTTGGCCAGCTCAGGCACCCACTGCCGAATAAACTCCCCCTTCGGGTCAAAGCGCTCGCTTTGTGTTACCGGATTGAACACCCGAAAATAAGGTGCTGCATCGGTACCGGTTGAGGCACTCCACTGCCAGCCGCCATTATTGGACGCCAGAAAACCATCCACCAGATTCTGCATGAACCAGGCTTCGCCCAGCCGCCAGTCGATAAACAGGTTCTTGGTCAGGAACATGGCGGTGATCATTCTCAGGCGGTTATGCATCCAGCCGGTTGTCTTTAGCTGACGCATAGCCGCGTCCACAATCGGGATACCTGTTTGGCCTTCCTTCCATGCTTCAAAATGTTCGCCCGGCTCGTTCCATACCAGCGCTTCTGTTTCCGGTTTGAATGCACGGTGCATGCTGACGCGCGGATAGTGGTAAAGAATGTGAACGTAAAAATCGCGCCAGGCGATTTCATTGATCCACGTCTCGATGCCGTCGCCGGAGATGCCGGACTGCCGTGCGGCAATCAGGCACTGGCGGCCGGACAAAACGCCATTGGCCAGATAAGGCGAGAGTTGGCTGTTGCCGTCCACGGCCGGGAAATCCCGGTTGTCTTTGTAGCCTTTTGCCCGTTCTTCCAGGAAATTATCCAGTTGCTGATGGGCGGCATCTTCGCCCGTGGCCACCAAGGGTTTCGGTGCATCTTTGAACGGTGCCGGTGGGGTGTCGGTTTGCTCGGCTTCTACCTCTGGCCCCATGGACGAAGGCGCCGGGTACAGGGTGGGCTGGGTTTCCTCTATCCAGCTGCGCCAGCGCCGGGAGAATGGAGTGAAAACCGAATAGGGTTCGTTCTGCTGGGTCAGAATCTGGCCCACCGGGGCCACGGTCTGGTCCCGGTACTTGGCAACCCGAATACCCAGGTTCGTCAGCCGGTCGTGGGCCTGTTTGTCTCGGCGGCGCTCGTTGACGCCGTACTCTTCATTGAAGTGCAGGCCTGCAATCTGGTGTTGTTTGCAGAATGCCTCCAGCTTGTCGAGGCTTTCAGCAAAGGTATCCGCGTAAAGAAATGACATGGTAATGCCCAGCTTGGCCAGCTGGCGGGCCAGAACATTGGCGTGCTCAAGCACGAACTGCACCCGCGCGGCGGACCAGTCGTGCTCCTGCCATTGCCCCAGCGTCACCAGGAAACAGGCCTTCACGGGTTTGCTGCGGGCGCAGGCGGCAGTCAGGGCGGCGTTGTCGGCCAGGCGGAGGTCGTTGCGGAACCAGACCAGTTCTGTCATTGGGAAGCGTACCCCTGAATGTGAAGCATAGGTGAAATTACAGGCGATAAATCATTGGCTTGTATATTCGCTGCAACTACCGGATTGGATTATAGTTAAGCAGACTAGCCGTATACGAAACAGGAGCCTTTTTCTCGGCATGATTGAAGCTACCGAAAGCCAGCGCGACGGTGTCTGGGCACACCCATACCAACTGGCTTCGGGCCAGACACAGCAGCACCAGCTTGGCCATAAACGATTATGGGTGACCCTGTTGGATCTGGAGTGGCAGATTCGGGAAGAGAAAATTGACGTCGAGTCTGATCCCCAGCACTGGCTGGAAACCACCGGCTACACTCTGCCTTCGGCCGAGATTGCTGCTCAGCGTTTCGTTCGCTCCAGCGACAACGGCGTGGTGAGTTTTTATCCGGCCATGGCCAGCCTGCCAACGGTGATTCGTCCTTTTCAGCCCCTGACAATTCCGCCTGGCGCCCGTTGCGTTCTCTACGTGGGAACCGCACTCTGGATGAAAGTCTGCGTGGGTGAAGAGCGGCTGGAATTGGCGGAAATCCCGCTGGCGCCACCTTCCCTGACCTGGCTTGGCCGGAATACCCGTGAGGGTGAGTTGTGTTACGCCTCGTCGACATATGGGCGATTAGCGCTGGAAGCGGTACCCAAAAGGCCCTGGCGGGCGGTTACCCCAGTCACCATCATCAACAGTCGGGAGAAGCCGCTCCTGCTGGAGCGTTTCAGTATGCCTACGCCATTGCTGTCTCTGTATCGCAACGAGAAAGGGCAGCTGTGGACACCCGGTATCACTGTAGAATGCGAAACGGACATGAGTTCTGCCAGCCTGCAGATAGCGTCGTCTGTGGTTGCTGAGGCTGGCCCTTGCGAAGCCATCGCCCCGGCCCGGGAAAAGCTTGCCCGGGGCCGAAGGCTGGTTCGCGCCTTCGACCATATGTTTGGCTAACAGCCGCTACAGGAGCAGTTACGTGTTGGAAGCAATTCAGGCAACCATAACACAGGTGATCAATGGGATTGCCTGGGGGCAGTGGTTGTCCGCCGGATTCTTGCTGGCTCTGGGTATCGTTCTGGGTTCACTGGTGGCCCGCAGTGTTGGCCGCATGGTTGAGAGCCGGGTGTCTCGCCATCACATGGTGATGATTCGCCGGTTGTTCTTCTATGCAATCTTCATGTTGTTCGCCATGGCAGCGCTGCGCGAGGCTGGTTTTTCTCTCGAGGTTGTACTGGGTGCCGCCGGTATCCTGACCGTCGCCATTGGTTTTGCCTCGCAAACCTCAGCCTCCAACATCATCAGCGGGTTGTTCCTGGTCATGGAGAAACCCTTCGAGATTGGTGACTTTATCGAGGTGGATGCCACTATCGGGGAAATCGTTTCTATTGACCTGCTGAGTGTGAAACTGCGCACGCCGGACAACCTGTATGTGCGAATCCCCAATGAGACACTGATCAAGACCCGGTTGGTAAACCGCTCCCGCTTTCCCATTCGCCGGATTGATCTGACTGTGGGTATTGCCTACGCGGAAGATGTGGAGCGTGTCAGTGATCTGCTACTGGAGCTTGCTGAGAAGAATTCGGTTTGCCTGGAAGAGCCAAAACCCTTTGTATTGGTCACCGGTTTTGGTGCGTCATCGGTGGATCTTCAGTTTTCTTTCTGGGTTCCTAAAGACAAATTCTTCGAGGGCCGTGGTGGCATGATGGTGGCCATCAAGAAAACACTGGACCAACAGGGTATCGAGATTCCGTTCCCCCATACCAGCATATACGCCGGTAGCCATTCCGCGCCCTTCCGTGTGCAGTTAATGGGCCCGGAACAACTGAAAGATAAGGACTCCCCGGATGTCGAGCGAGACAACTGAAGCAATCAAGAGCACTCAACCAATCCAGGCGGATAACAAGATCGCTCTGGGATGGCGGGAATGGGTGGCCCTGCCGGATCTGGATATTGGCCGCATCAAGGCGAAAGTGGATACCGGTGCGCGCACGTCGTGCCTGCACACCTTTCGCACCGAACCCTACACGGAGAACGGAGAGCGCAGAGTGAAGTTTTGGGTTCATCCCGTTCAGAATGATCTGCACCACGTGGTGGAATGCGATGCCAAAGTGCTGGATGAGCGCACGGTGTCGGATTCCGGTGGCCACAAAGAAATGCGGCTGGTGATAGAAACCACCCTGGTGGTGGGTGATCAGAGCTGGCCGATTGAAATGACACTGACAAACCGGGATTCCATGCGGTTCCGGATGTTGCTGGGCCGCACCGCCATGGCGGGCCGCTCCCTGGTTTACCCTGAAGCTTCCTACCTGGCCGGTAAGCCGGCATTAAGGACCTGAATATGAAAATTGCGGTACTGTCGCGAAACCGTCACCTGTACTCAACCCGGCGTCTGGTGGAGGAAGGCATTAACCGTGGCCACGAAGTGAAGGTGATCGATGCCCTGCATTGCTCCATGAACATCACCTCTGCGAACCCGTTGATCCATTATCACGAAGAGGTGCTGGAAGACTTCGACGTGGTGATTCCCCGGATTGGTGCCTCGGTCACCTTCTACGGCACCGCCGTGCTGCGCCAGTTCGAGATGATGGGGGTGTTTCCGCTGAACGAATCCGTGGCCATTACCCGTTCCCGGGATAAATTGCGTTCCCTGCAACTGCTGGCCCGAAAGGGCGTGGGCATGCCGGTCACCGGTTTCGCCAACAAACCGGACAACGTGCCGGAGCTGCTGAAGATGGTGGGCGGCGCGCCGGTGGTGATCAAGCTGCTACAAGGCACTCAGGGCATCGGCGTGGTGCTGGCGGAAACCCGCAAGGCGGCAGAGAGTGTGATTGAGGCCTTTATGGGCCTGAAGGCAGACATCCTGGTGCAGGAGTTCATCAAGGAAGCCGGCGGCGCTGACATTCGCTGTTTTGTGATCGGTGACAAGGTGATTGCCGCCATGAAACGCCAGGGCGCCGAGGGTGAGTTCCGCTCCAACCTGCACCGGGGTGGCACGGCCTCGCTGGTGCGGATTACTCCGGAAGAGCGCCGCACCGCCATTACCGCCGCCAAGGCCATGGGCCTGAACGTGGCGGGTGTGGACTTGTTGCGCTCCAGCCGTGGCCCGCTGGTGATGGAAGTAAACTCCTCGCCGGGCCTGGAAGGCATCGAGAATGCCACCGGCAAGAACGTGGCAGGCATGATCATCAACTGGACTGAAAAGAACTACAAACCCTGGAAAACCAAAACCCGGGGCAGGGGATAAGCGCGCATGGCAAGAGCACCGTTTGAAATCGCTGGCGTACAGGTAAAAGCCGGTACCCGGGAGACTGTGGAAGTCCCGGTGGCCAAACTCTACACCCACACACCGCTGCACATTCCCGTCGAGGTGGTGCACGGCCGCCGTGACGGCCCGGTACTGATGGTGTGTGGCGCGATTCATGGCGATGAAATCAACGGTGTGGAAATCATCCGCCGGGTGCTGAAAAACTCGGCCCTGCGGTATCTGCGCGGTACCCTGGTGGCAGTGCCCATTGTCAATATCTTCGGATTTGTGCAGCGCACCCGTTACCTGCCGGACCGCCGGGATCTGAATCGTTGCTTCCCGGGCTCGGAAACCGGTTCCCTGGGCGGCCGCATTGCTTACCTTTTGCGCACCCAGATTATGGAAAAGGTCACCCACATTATTGACCTGCACACCGGCGCCATTCACCGCTTCAACCTGCCGCAGATTCGCGCGGAACTGAAGAACCCGGAAACCTCCCGCATGGCGGATGCCTTTGGTGCGCCCATCATCATCAATGCCGGATTGCGGGAAGGCAGCCTGCGGGCCTACGCCGATTCCCTGGATATTCCGGTTATCACCTTTGAGGGGGGGGAAGCCCTGCGCTTTGATGATGTGGTGATTGCCAGTGGTGTGAAGGGAATTATCCGGGTGATGCGGGAACTGGAAATGGTGCCTGCCAAGAAAGGCCCGAGGGCGCCCAGAAAGCGCTCTGAAACAGCGGCTAATTCACAGTGGGTGCGGGCGGATATGGACGGCATCATGCGCCCGGTGGCCAGTCTCGGACAGAAGGTGCGTAAAGGCCAGAAACTGGCCATGGTGGCGGATCCCTTTGGTGAATCGGAGGTGGCGATCACGTCCCCCTGTTCCGGCATCGTGATCTGTGTGAACAACCTGCCACTGGTGAACGAAGGCGAGGCCATCTATCACATCGCCCGCTTCGACGAGCTGGGCGAAGCTGAAAAAGCCATGGACTACTTCCGCAGCTCCTTCGAGAGCGAAGTGTCGGAAGACGCGGTAGTGCCCGTACACCCCTGGGACGAACTGCAAAAATAACCGGAGGCGGCATCATGATCTGGCATCAGAACACCATCGAACTGGCCCCGCTGCCACGGGGCTTTCACCTGGTCACCAATGAAATTCTGGCCCAGGCGCCAGAGCTGACCAATTGCGAAGTGGGGCTGCTGCACCTGTTTATCCAGCACACTTCAGCCTCCCTGGCGGTCAACGAGAATGCCGATCCCGATGTCCGGGGCGACCTGGAGCGCCATTTCAACGTCATGGTGCCCCAGAATGCTCCGCATTATGAACACACCATGGAAGGCCCGGACGACATGCCGGCCCACATCAAGAGTGTGATGATCGGCCCGTCACTGACGCTGCCCATCAGTCATGGCCACCTGGCCCTGGGTACCTGGCAGGGTATCTATGTGTGTGAACACCGGGATAACGCCGGTAGCCGGAAGATTGTGGCGACGTTGCAGGGGCGTTGGTAAGCCACATTAACGTCACGGATATTATCGGGCCCGGATGGGTGGTGGCCTACCCAAACTCATTCCATTGATGGGTGGGAACCCGCCCATTATCACCGTCCGATAACAGCAACTCAGACTTAACCTTCTGTTCTTCGGCCGTTTTCCCGATCTGGCCTGGTGCTTGCTGATTGCTTCCCCCAGCGGGGCTCTTCTCTGGCCTCATCAGCACCCAACCAACAAGACCAATCGGGAGCACTCATTATGAGATTCCAATCCATTGCGGCGACTGCGCTCGCCTACGCTGTTTTTGCAACCCCTGTTCTGGCTCAGGATCGTTCCGGCTGGCCGGCCAGTTTTACCGTCGGTACGGCGAGCCAGGGCGGAACTTACTTCGCTTACGGATCTGGCTGGGCAAACTTTGTGGCGAAGAATCTGGGGGTTTCTGGTGGGGCTGAAATCACCGGTGGCCCGGTTCAGAACATGGCGCTGGTCCATACGGGTGATCTAAAGCTTGGCTTAACCACCATGGGCCCCGCCCGGGAAGCGGTTGATGGCCAAAGCCCCCTGGCTCCGGGAATGAAGATGGATAATGTCTGCGCCATGTTCCCGATGTACGAGACTCCTTTTTCTATTGCCGCGTTATCCAGTTCCGGTATTGCTTCGATCTCGGATATTCCACCTGGTGCAACGATCGGGTTTGGTCCCGCTGGCTCCACGTCTGATACCTATTTTCCACGCATGATGGAAGCCCTGGGTGTTGATTTTAAACGTCGCAATGGAAGTTGGTCCGATCTTGGGGGGCAGCTTCAGGACGGGTTGATTGATGTGGTGGCTTTCGCCGCAGGTATTCCCATTCCGGCGGTCAGTCAGTTAGAGGTGCAGACTGATGTGAACGTCATTGGCATGAATGATGACGAAGCAAAAACGATCACAGACAGTTTTCCGGTGTCGGAATTCATTATTCCGGCCAGCACCTATCAGTCACTGGACGAGCCTTCCCGTGTGGTGTCGATGTGGAACTTCGCCATGGTGAACTGCGATATGCCTGAAAGTTTCGTATACGAAGTCACCAAACTGACCATGGAAAACAATGCCGAGATGGTGTCAATCCATCGGGCTGCCCTTCATTCTGTCCCCGAAAACTACACCCAGAACCAGGCGCTGCCATGGCACCCGGGTGCGGCCCGCTGGTTTAACGAGAACGGCTACCCCATCGACGACGCGGCTATCAAACACTGATGGTTGTTGCCGGTGGGCCACTTTGCAGCTCACTGGCAACCGCTCGTTACCGATTTACCGCCTCCCGGACAGGCAGGACTTATCATGAACAAAAAACCATTCCAGAGTGGTGGAGACACACCGCTTGCAGAAAACCTGACGGTCAATGACGACCACATCCTGGCCCACAACGTGGATGACGAACCCGTAGAGGCCAACCGCCGACTGTTCACCGGTGTTCTGATGAAGTTCGTGGTGATGCTGGCCATTGCCTATTCTGCTTTTCACCTCTACATACTGAACGTGGCGCCCATGGAAACCTGGTCGTTCCGAATTGTGCACGTGGCCGGAGCACTGGTACTGGGCTTTGTCCTGTTTGCCGGTGCGCGGTTCGTGTCCGGTGATGAAGGCGGTGTTAGGCATCGCTGGACCACCTGGTTTGCGGCTGTTGCCCTGATTCCCGCTATCTACGCGTTGTATCAGATCTATGTATTCCATCAGATGATTCTGGACGGCGCCATGCGGATTCCCGCCGAGCTGGAAACCTGGCACTTTGGTTGGCCTCTGCTGGCCGCCTCTGGCGTGGGCATTGTGATGAGCTGGTTCCATCAACGTAATCGTGCTCGGTTCAGTGTGCCAGACCTGGTCTTGATCATCTGCTCGGTGGCCGTTGCAGCGTATCTGTTGGTGGTTTTCAACACGTCCATGCGTATGACCACCGGCACCGCCTTCGCCCCCGTGGGAATTTCCTTTGCGGCAGTGGCAGGCACAGCGCTGATTATGGAACTTACCCGCCGGGTAGCCGGCATGGCCCTGGTGGTCATTGCCCTGGTGTTTCTGGCTTATGTGTTTGCGGGCCCGTACCTGCCGGGATTCCTTGGCTATCCGGGCCTTTCGGTTCAACGGTTCTTCAGCCAGGTATACACCGATGCAGGTATTCTGGGGCCCACCACGGCGGTGTCCTCAACCTACATCATTCTGTTCATCATCTTCGCCGCGTTTCTGCAGGCTTCGAAAGTGGGTGACTATTTCGTCAATTTCGCGTTCGCGGCGGCCGGCCGTTCCCGGGGTGGCCCTGCCAAGGTGTCCATCTTCGCTTCCGGTCTGATGGGTATGATCAACGGCACCAGTGCCGGCAACGTGGTGTCTACCGGTTCCCTGACCATCCCGTTAATGAAGCGAGTTGGCTACAGCAAAAAATCGGCTGGCGCAGTCGAGGCGGCGGCATCCACGGGCGGGCAGATCATGCCACCGATTATGGGCGCCGGCGCGTTCATCATGGCCGAGATCACTGGCATCCCCTATACGGAGATTGCCATTGCCGCGGTGATTCCCGCGATTCTCTATTTCGCCTCGGTGTACTTCATGGTTGATTTCGAGGCCAAGAAACTGGGGATGCGGGGTATGCGTGCGGACGAACTGCCGGACCTTCGGCTGATGCTGCGCCAGGTCTATCTGTTTGTACCCATCATCATCCTTATCGTGGCGCTGTTTCAGGGCTACTCGGTGATTCGTGCCGGCACACTGGCCACTATTTCGGCGGCGGTGGTGAGCTGGATTTCGCCCAACAAGATGGGGTTGCGCCAGATTCTGCACGCGTTCGAGATAGCGGCCTACATGTCGATCCAGATCATTGTGGTCTGTGCAGCGGCCGGTGTGATTGTGGGAGTGATCTCACTGACCGGTGTTGGCGCCCGTTTCTCGGTGTTACTTCTGGATGTGGCGGCACACAGCAACCTGCTGGCGCTTGTGTTTGCCATGTTCATTTCCATCCTGCTGGGCATGGGCATGCCAACCACCGCGGCTTACGCGGTTGCAGCTTCGGTTGTCGCGCCCGGGTTGGTGCAGTTGGGCATTGAACCGCTTACGGCACACTTCTTTGTGTTCTACTTTGCCGTTGTCTCGGCGATTACACCGCCGGTGGCCCTGGCATCCTATGCGGCAGCGGGTATCTCCGGCGCTAATGCTATGTCTACTTCCGTAGCCTCCTTCCGTATCGGGATTGCCGCGTTTATTGTGCCGTTTATGTTCTTCTACAACAGTGCCTTATTGATGGACGGCGGCTGGTTCGAGATTGCTCGAGCGTTAATGACGGCAACCTTTGGCGTGTATCTGTTGTCGGCAGGTGTGCTGGGCTGGTTCGCCCGCTCCACAGCGCCGGTTCCGGTGCGGATTTTGCTGGTGGTTGCGGCCTTGCTCACCATCGAGGGCGGTTTATGGACTGATCTCGCGGGTATCGGGCTTGCACTCCTGGCGATCTTTATCCAGCGCAGAGTGGCACCGGCTCTGGCCGCCGCCTGACCTGGCCCGTGCCTGGCCGGGCAGCCTGCTGCAAAGCGGGTTGTCCTGCCAGACCGGGGGCGCTAGGCTTGACCTGAGCCCCCCTAAGCTTCTCGGAACAAAGTCTCATGCCCCAGCGGTTCAGCGTCGTTGCCCTTCTGGTTATCACTCTGCTTTCTTCGTGGATGCTCGGTGGCTGGTATGGCTACCGGCAACTGGAGAGTGAGGCCTTGCAGGAGGCCTTTCGATACCGGCAACTGGTGGCCAATGAGCTGAACCGGTACCTTCCGGTTCCGGCATTGATTGCTGAGCACCCTCTGCTGGCGGATGCGCTTAAGCAACCAGATGATTCGATTACGGTGCTCAGGGCGAATGAACAAATGCAGCGGATGGCAACCATTGTTGGAGGCTCCGACATCTACCTGATGGACCTGTCCGGTTTGACCATTGCAGCCAACAACTTTGGCCAGCCTGACACCTTCGTCGGCAACAATTACGCCTTCAGGCCCTATTTTTCAGAAGCGGTACGAACCGGGCAAGCCGTCGCTTATTTTGCCCTGGGCTCCCGGTCCCTGGAGCGTGGCCTCTACTTTACCCATTCCGTGCGTGATCAGAGGGGTAACATGTTGGGCGTTGTGGCCATCAAGGTTCTGGTACATGAACTGGAATCACAGTGGCATCGCCCAGAGTCACCTCAGCAGGCCGAGATGGTCGTGCTGGACGGGGATGGTATCAGTTTTCTGTCCAGCCGCAGCCAGTGGCTTTACAGGGACTTCGGCACCGTGAACGATGGCGAAAGAGCTGACAGGGTCCATCAGCGTTACCCCGAGCGAGCATTGCCGCCAATCGATTTTTCGGTCATCGGACAGCCCTGGGGGCTCGCAGAGCATTCGTTGCGTGTCCGGCTGGGTGAGAGTGGCAAGGCTGAAAACTACCTGGCGGTGCAGGCCGACTTACCGCGGCTGGACTGGAGCCTGATGGTACTGACCGCAACCCGGCCCGTACTCTGGGCCCGGGCCGGGTTCGTGGCCGGCGGACTGGCACTGTTCCTGGCGGGCTTCCTTACCTGGCTGTACCTGAGAGAGCGATATCGGCGTGAGCGGGAACTGGCCTTGCGGGGAGAGCAGCTTGAGCGTCGGGTTGCCCAGCGCACAGCCGACCTGAAGCGCTCCAACGATCAACTCCTGGGTGAAATCCAGGAACGGGAGAGAGCCCAGACGGAGTTGCGCGAAACCCAACACGAGCTGATTCAGGCGGCAAAACTGGCGGTACTTGGGCAGATGTCCGCCGGACTGAACCATGAAATCAATCAACCACTGACGGCCATCCAGGGATACGCTCGCAACAGCCGGATGTTCCTCAAGCGGGGTTCAACCGATATGGTTGATGCCAACCTTGGGGAAATTGTCTCCCTGTGCGACAAAATGGCGGAGTTGATCCGGCAATTCAAGGTTTTTGCCCGCAAGTCTGAGGGACCGCCATCGGTGGTTGATCTGCGGTTGGCTGTGGATGGCGCTCTGAAGATCATTCGTGCCCAGCACAGCAGCTCTGGCATCGAAATACACTGGTGCCGGCCCGAATATCCTGTGATGTGTCATGGTGACCTCATCCGCATTGAGCAAGTGATGGTTAACCTGATTGCGAACGCAGTCCAGGCACTGGAAGATAGAGACCAGCCGTGGATCGATATTAAGATTGTAGACGATGGTGAATACTGGCATTGCCGGGTACGCGACAACGGTCACGGCCTTCCCGGCAACACGGAACAAGTGTTCGAGCCTTTCTTTACGACTCGCTCGGTCAAGCAGGGCCTGGGATTGGGGTTGTCTATCTCGCGCCAGATTGTCGAGGCGCTTGGGGGAAGTCTCATTGGCCTTAACCGTGACGATGGCCCCGGTGCTGAATTTGTACTGAAACTGAAACAGCGTAGGGCAGACGAATGACAACAGCTTCCGTCCTTTTCGTGGATGACGACCCGGATATCCGGCCGCTGATGGAGCAGACCCTGGCGCTGGAAGATATCCCGGTGGTCTGTTTCGCCGATGGTGCTTCAGCCCTGAAACACATCCATCCCAGCTTTGAAGGTATTGTCCTGTGTGATTACAACATGCCCGGCATGGATGGTTTGGAGCTGTTGGAGCGTGTCCGGGCCACGGACGAGGATATTCCGGTGATCCTTCTGACCGGTCAAGGTGATATCAGTACCGCTGTATCGGCGATGCAGCGAGGGGCTTACGACTTTATTGAGAAGCCCTTCGACCACGAGGAGTTAATTGAGCTGCTGCGACATGCTCTGGAAAAACGCCATCTTGCGTTGGAAAACCGTCGACTCAAAGCCCAGTTGCGACACCTGGCCCGGCCGGGCCCCAGGATACTGGGCGATTCGCCCGCCATGCAGCGGGTGATGGCCACCATAGACCCGGTGCTGGATATCTCGGCAAACGTCTTGCTGCATGGTGAGACGGGTTCGGGCAAAGATGCCCTGGCGCGCTACATTCACGAAAACAGTCCTCGCAGCGGCCATAATTTCGTGGCAATCAACTGCGGTGCTGTGCCAGAGCACCTCATTGAAAGCGAACTCTTTGGTCACGAGGCGGGGGCCTTTACCGGGGCTGACAAACGCCGCATCGGTAAAATTGAACATGCTCATCGGGGAACATTGTTCCTGGATGAACTTGAAAGCATGCCGATGCCCTTACAGGTAAAGCTTTTGCGGGTGTTGGAGGAACAGCGGGTAGAGCGCCTGGGCAGTAATCAGGTTGTGGACGTGGATATTAGGATTATTGCTGCCACCAAGGCTGACCTGAAAGAACTCAGTGACAAAAGCGATTTCCGCTCAGATCTTTATTACCGTCTGAACGTGGTCAAGGTGGATATTCCTGCGTTGCGGGAACGCAAGGAAGACATCCCCAAGCTGTTCCACCATTTTGCGTTGATCGCCGCCGCCCGTTATGACCGCGAAAGCGTGCCCCTGGAGGCCCGACAAGCCGCCCAGCTAATGGAGCATTCCTGGCCCGGAAACGTTCGTGAACTGCGAAACCTGGCGGAACGTTACGTACTGCTTGGCCCGGCGGCACTGGAAGAAGGCGATTCCGCGAGCGGGCCCAGCATTGCTGGCCGGCAGACCTTGTCGGAGATGATGGATAGCTTCGAACGCTCTGCCATTGTCAGTGCCCTTAACGCCTGCCATGGCAGTATCAAGGACACCATGGTCCAGCTCGGTATTGCCCGGAAAACGCTGTATGACAAGATGAAGAAGCATGGTTTGGACAAGGCGGAGTTCAAGGATTGACGGTTACAAAAGATAACGCTTCGGTTGCGCCTGTTTTACAAACTACGAGGTTTCCTCAATAAATCTGTCGTGTGTTTCTCTGTAGGATTGCTAATCTTTTTTAGTGGACCTCTCCCACAGCCATCCTAACTACGGAAGACACATCTCATGAATAACCTCACCATCCAGGTGCGGGTGCTGTTGCTGGCACTGGTGCCGGTTATAGTTCTGACCGCACTGCTGACCACCTATAACCTGAATCAGGCCCGCTCGATCGGTGAGCAAGCAGTTGCCAGCTTCTCGGAAGACATGGAGGCCAGCAAACGCCAGGAACTCAGGAACTATCTCGAGTTAGCAAAGACCTCCATAAAGCATCTCTATGAACAACCCGGCTCGGCAAATGATCCCGAGGTTCAGCGACAAGCCTGGGATATTCTGCGGCAGCTGCGTTTCGATGACTCCGGCAGCGAGGGCTACCTGTTCGCGTATAACACCAACGGTGTGAACGTGATGCATGGCGTCAATGCGTCATTGGAAGGCCGGAATCTATGGGGGTTTCAGGACCCTAACGGTACCTACCTGATTCGTGAGCTGGTGCGTGTTGCCCAGCGGGGCGGAGGCTATGTTCCTTATGGTTGGCAACACCCGGAAACCGGAGCGGTGGCTCCCAAACTGGGATACGCAGAGATGCTGCCGGAATGGGGGATTATGATCGGTACCGGTTTCTGGATTGATGGTCTTGAGAGCCAGGTGGCCAGCATGGAAGGGCGGGTTGGCGAATCGCTGGCAGCGGCCATAATCGGCTCTGTGACTACCTCACTTGTGGCGCTCGCCATCATCGTATTCCTGGCCCTGATTGTGGTGCGCGGCATTATACGACCGCTCAAATCCGCTGTCGGTGCCATGACCGGTATTGCCAGTGGCGACGGTGACCTGACCCGGCGCCTGGAGGTGAGTGGAAAAGATGAGCTGAGTCAGTTGGCGACAGCGTTCAACAGTTTTGCCGATCAGGTGCACGGCCTGGTAAAGCAGGTGCGGCAATCGTCTGAGACACTTAACGGCGCCACCGAAGAACTTAACGACGTGATGGTGGAGGCCGAGCAGGGCGTAGACCGGCAGAAGTCTGAGAGCGATCAGGTGGCCACGGCCATGAATGAAATGACCGCAGCTGCCCAGGAGGTAGCCAGTAACGCCAGTGAAGCCTCGGATTCCGCCGGACATGCCATGGTGCAGGTGACAGACGCGCAGGGGCTGGTGCACCAGGCGATCGAGGTGATCGGTGGGTTGTCACAACAAGTCGAAGAAGGTGTGCAGGTGATTGAAAAGCTGGGTTCGGATTCCCGGCAGATTGACAGTGTGCTGGAGGTGATCCGTGAGATTGCTGACCAGACCAACCTGCTGGCGCTTAACGCCGCCATTGAGGCCGCCCGGGCCGGCGAAGCAGGACGTGGCTTTGCCGTGGTGGCTGACGAAGTGCGCACCTTGGCCAGCCGCACGCAGCAAAGCACCCAGGAAATCCAGAAAACCATCGAGCAACTCCAGCGAGGTGCACAGGAGGCGGTGAAGCTGATTGCGGCCATCAGTGATCGCAGTGAAGCTACCGTTGAGGAGACCCGGCAGGTGAACGAAGCCCTGCAGCGTATCTCTCAGGCAGTGAACACCATCACCGATATGAATACCCAGATCGCCAGTGCTGCGGAAGAGCAGACCAGTGTGTCGGAAACCATCAACCAGAATGTTCATGAGATCGTGGCGATCTCCGAGCAAACGGCCCAGGGGACTCGACGGGCGGGGGATGCCACCCAGCGCCTGAAATCGTTGGCGGGTGAATTGACGGCCGAGGTCAGCCGCTACCGGGTGTAGTACAGATCAGGGTATTGCGTGAGGTTTTAGCCGGGCGCAGCCATTCTCGGTGGCTGCGCCCTTTCATATAGCCCTTCAGGGCGCAATCTTTTTCTTAAGCGCCTTGGTCAGAGGCCTTGGCAGGCTCGGCAGCGATTTCAGCAGCCAGGGCAGAACCTTTCTTTTCACGCCATTCAGGGATTCCGGCACTACCGCTTCGATCAGGTGCGGGCCGGGGTTGTGTTTGGCGTATTCCATGGCTTTGATCAGTTCTTCGGCGGTGGTCACCCGGGTGCCGTGAACGCCCATGCTCTGGGCCAGCAGCGCGTAGTTGGTCACCGGGCCACTGATGTCGAGTTGAGACTTGGCCTTGGCCCCGGCTTCTTCTGCGCCAACCCGTTCCAGCTCCACGTTCAGGATGGAGTAGGAGGCGTTGTTGAAGATAATGGTGGTCACGTTCAGGTTTTCCCGGGCCATGGTCCACAGGGCCTGGTTGGTGTACATGGCGGTGCCGTCACCGATCAGCGCGTAAACCTGGCGGTCGGGGCAGGCGATGGCCGCACCGACCGCGTTCGGCATGCCTTGTCCGATGGCGCCACCTGTCAGCGTGATCATGTCGTGCCTTGGCGAGCCGGCGGTCATGGCATTGAGCATCAGGCCGGAGGTGATGGATTCGTCCACAATGATGCTGTTCTCGGGCATCAGTTCGCCCACCGCCCGGCAAACTTTTTCGGCGGTGAGTTTGCCTTTGGGCAGGCCGGGGCGTCCAGGCGCCTGCAGCTTTGGTTGGGCGCTGCTGGCACCCAGGGTATCGGCCAGCTTCTTGAGGCTGGCGGTGGCATCCTGTTCCGGCGTGCTCAGGGTATGCGCGGTGCAGTTGTCCGGCACCAGGTAACTCTGTTTGCCGGGGTAGGCGAAGAAAGATACCGGCGCCTTGGCGTCCACCAGAATCAGATGGTCGAACTCGGAAAGCTGCAGGGTAGCGAGTTCTGCCAGGTAGGCGATCCGCTCCACCGGCGGCAGGCCGGCGCCCCGTTCAATGCGGGTCGGGAAGGTTTCAGCAAACAGGGTGACGCCATTATGGGCGGCAATGCGGGCGGCTTCCAGCAAGGCGGACTCGCGCAGGGCGCGGCCACCCAGCAGCAGGGCGGTTTTCTTGCCGCTGCCAATGGCCTCGGCGGCCGCCTTAACAGCGTTATCTTCAGCGGCAGGCGCTTGCGGTTGAGTGGGTGCGGCACAAGGTTTGCCGCCTTCGCCCCAGGACACGTCTGCCGGCAGAATCAGCGTGGCGACCTGGCCCGGCAAACCCCGGGCCGCAGTAATGGCTTCGGCGGCGTCCTGGCAAAGGGCTTCTGTACTTTGTGACGTGCGCACAAAATTGGGGGAGATGTTGCGGGCCACGGTTTCGATGTCAGACTGCAACTGGGCGTCGTATTTCACATGGTAGGTGGCATGGTCGCCAACAATGTTGACCACTGGCACCTTGCCTTTGCGGGCGTTGTGCAGGTTGGCCAGGCCATTGCCCAGGCCGCAGCCCAGGTGCAGCAGGGTGGCGGCGGGTTTGTCGGCCATCCGGGCGTAGCCGTCGGCGGCACCGGTGGCCACGCCTTCAAACAGCGCCAGTACCGCTCGCATTTTGGGTTCGCTGTCCAGAGCGGCGACAAAATGCATTTCGCTGGTGCCGGGGTTGGTAAAGCAGACTTCAATACCCGAATCCACCAGGGTTTTCATGAGTGCCTGAGCGCCGTTAGTCATTGTTGTTCTCCAGCTTGGGTCAATGTGTGTGTGTTTGGCAGGTCCAGGTGGGCTGCGCTGATGTCGGCAATTCGGGTGACGCCGGTCAGGGTCATGGCCAGTTTCAGTTCCTGCTGCCAGGTGTTCAGGAGTCGGGTTAATCCGGCCTGGCCTTCCGCCGCCAGGGCCCAGGCCCAGGGCCGGCCAACCATCACGCCGTTGGCCCCCAGGGCGAGGGCGCGGAAAACGTCCACGCCGTTGCGGATGCCGCCATCCACCAGGATCTCGGTGTCTTTACCAACGGCGGCAACAATATCAGGGAGTTTGCTGGCGGTGGCGGCTACACCGTCGAGCTGGCGACCGCCGTGGTTGGAGACCACGATGCCATCGGCACCCACGTTGACGGCTGCCTTGGCATCGTCCACTTCCAGGATGCCTTTGAGGATCAGCTTGCCGGGCCAGCGTTCCCGCAGCCATTCGATGGCCTGCCAGGTAACGGAGGCGTCGAACTGGGTATCCACCCACTGTTTGAAGGAATCCAGATTGCTGGCCTCTGGCACCGCGTCGCTCAGGTTGCCGAAGGTCAGCGGTTTGCCTTTTATGGCCACTTGCCAAAGCCATCCCGGCCGCGACAGCAGTTGCTGTGCCTTGAGGGCGACGGAACGGGCACCGCTGCTGTCCAGACCGTTGCGGGTGTCCCGGTGTCTGGGGCCGGGCAGGGGCAGGTCGATGGTGAAAACCAGTGTCTGGCAGCCGGCATTCCAGGCTTTTTTCAGCAGGGTGTCTACGTACTCCCGGTCACGAATCATGTACAACTGGAACCAGAAGGGTGCACTGGCGGCGGCTTTCACTTCTTCCAGTGGGCAGATGCCAACGGTAGAGAGGGTGAACGGCACGTCGGCGGCATTGGCGGCTTTTACCGCCTGGGCTTCGCCGCGCTGTGCCATCATGCCGGCCAGCCCCAGGGGCGCCAGGGCAACTGGCATGCTGCAGGATTGGCCGGCCAGCTGGGCGCGGGTGTCTACGTTGTCGACATCAATCAGCACACGCTGGCGTAGGGCGATGTCCTGCCAGCCGCTGACATTGGCCCGCAGGGTTTGCTCTTCGGTGGCACCGCCGTCCAGATAGTCTGCGAGGAAACGGGGCAGTTTACGGCGGGCGAGGATCTGGTAGTCGGCGGCAGTGGCCGGATATCTCAGGGGCATGGTGTCAGCCTCCGTGGGTGATGGAACGGGCGGCCGCCCGGGCAGTCAGAATGCAACCGGGCAGGAAGGTGCCTTCCAGTGATCGCTTGCCGTTGCTGCCTCCGCCACCAAAACCGGCCGCTTCACCCACGCAGTAAAGGCCTCGGATGGGCTGGCCGCCGGCATCCAGCACCCGGCTTTGCAGGTCGGTGCGCAGGCCGCCCAGGCTCTTGCGGGTGGTCAGTTGCATGTGAATGGCGATGAAGGGGCCGGCCCCTGACTTCTGCAGTGGCGCCGGTTTGCAGGTACGCAGCCGGTCCGGGCCCCATTGGCGGGCGTGGCGTATCATGCGGATTTGCGGGTCGTTGTTCAGCTGGCTGCCTTTGCTGAAATTGGCATCGAAGGCATCGGCGGTGGCTTTCAGAGTGGCAGCGTCAATGTCCAGAGAGCAGGTCAGGGCGTTCATTTTCTTCGCCAGCCCTTCCAGGGTGTCATCCACCAGGAAGTGCCGGCTTTCGTTCTGCATCTGATTCACCAGTGGTTTGTTGCCCAGCAGCAGTTCTTTCAGGAACAGGGGGAATTGCTTGTCCCGGATGCGGGCGTTGTGTTCGGCACCGGAGATGGCAAATTCTTTCAGGGCGATACGCCGGTTCAGCAGGTGCCAGGTCCAGGGTTTTTCCTGTTCCGCCACGCGCTGGCACAGCCAGTGGGTATCGAAGCCGGTCACCAGGGGCTCCGGCCCAATGCGCTCGCCCCGATGGTTCAGCCAGAGCGCGGATTTACACGGAATGGTCGACAGGCCATGGCCCGGGAAATGCGGATAGGGGTGGGGAAAGCCCGCCGCATAGTTCCACATTTCGCCGGCGTGGGTAATGCGTGCGCCCAGGTGGTCTTTGGCCCAGTGGTGCAGTTTGCCATCGGCAAACGGGTGGGCACCGTTAAGCATGGTGGCCGGTTGCGGGCGATGTTTGGGCCAGTTGGCCCGGCATTCGGCATGGCCGCCATTGATGCCGCCCATGGCGAGAACTACATTGGAGGCGGCAAAACGGACCTCTTCGCCGGTTTCCTCGTTGATGGCAACGGCGCCGCAGACCTCGCCGGCCTGATGGTCGAGCGCGGTGATTCGGTGGCGGTGGTGAATGGCCAGTCGGCCGCTGGCGTTGGCCTCATGCAGGGCGCTGACCATGCAGCGCACCAACTCCCGGGAGGTGCCCCAGGTGACGTGGTAGCGGGGCACACTATTGCCATCGCCAAACCGGCCACGTTCTACCCAGTTCACCGCCGGCATGAATTTAATGCCCTCGTTGGCGAGCCAGTCGTGCACCTCGGAGCGGGAATGTTCAACGTAGTAGCGGGCCCACTGCATGGGCCATTCATCATTGGGGTCCAGTTCACCAAAGCGCAGCCAGTCCTGAAGGGCCAGTTCCGGGGAGTCGGCAATTCCCATACGCCGCTGTAGCGGGGTGTCGATCAGCGCCATGCCGCCAAAGGCCCACAACGCGAGGCCGCCAAAGCGTTCGGGGGTATCCCGGTCAACGATGGTAACAGTCTTGCCCGCCCGCAGGGCTTCGAGGGCGGTAACCATGCCCGCCAGGCCGCCGCCGGCAATCAGGATGTCTGAGCAATCAGGTTTTGCCATGGTGCATGTCCAAAATGTGTTTTTGGTTTTGTTGTTACAGACCATATAACGCTATGATCGGATCTGAATTGACTTCAGAGGCCAGAATAATTGACTTTAGAAGCCACCGTTTCCATGGGGTGGGTCAACACCGTGATCGATGCCGCTCGCCGTCTGGGGGTTGGCGACACCGTGTTGCTCGAAACTGCAGGCTTGCCAGCACAGGCACTGGCCTGGGAGCGCTGGCCCATCGATTTCATTACCCGGCTCTGGCACGCCGCCGAACGCTGTACCCACGATCCAGGCTTTGGCCTGAAAGTGGGCACGGGCGTGCGCCCGGCCAGTATTGATGCTGTCAGTTTCGCCATGCAGAGTGCGGCGACGCTGCGTGAAGCCATTACCCTGGTGCAGAAGTATCAGCGTCTTATCTCCGACGGTGGGCGCTTCCAGATGTTGCCCGGTAGCCGGGGTACCTGGATTGTCTACCATCCAAGGCAGGGCCGGCTGGCGTTCAGTCCCCACCAGATTGAGGCCGTATTGTCGGCGGTGGTCAGCCTGACAGACTGGATAGCGGGATCGGCGGTGCGGCCGGTGCGGGTGCAGTTCAGCCAGGCCCGGCTGGGGCCGGTTCGCGGTTATCGGGAGGTGTTTGGCTGCCCGGTGGATTTTGAGCAGGCATTCAGCGGGCTGCTGGTGAGTCATGAGGTGCTGGACAAGCCCCTGCCACAGGCAGACCCGGCCCTGGCTCAGGTACACGAGCAATACAATGCCGGGCGATTGGCGGCTTTGGAAAAGGGCGCAGTGTCGGCAGAGGATCTGCGGCAATGGCTGGTGGCCCGTGTCGGACCCACGTTACCCCGTCGGGCAGAGGCAGCGGGAGCGCTGGGTATCAGTGAGCGGACGCTGGCGCGCAGGCTGGAGACTCAGGGTTACACGTTTAACAGCTTGCTGGATGAGGTGCGCCAGGAACTTGCCCTGGCGGCCGTGCGAGAATCCCGCCAGTCCCTGGCGGATATTGCACTATCCCTCGGCTTCGCCGAGCCGAGCACGTTCTACCGGGCCTTTCACCGTTGGACCGGAATGCCCCCGGCGCGCTGGCGCCGGGAGCTACCTTAGTTCTATCGGATCGATGCGAGCCGCTCTTGACCGTCGGAGGTCAGGATCGGCAGTGCCACTTCGCCGGAAACCTGGACCGTCGAAACCACCAGGTCGCGGGAGAAGGCACCCACAAACGTCGGGTGCTGGCCGTAAATCATCAGTACCAGGCGGTCACCCTCGCTCAGCCGCTCTGCAATGCCCGTGAGCTGAACCTGGTGGCTGCCCAGGCCGCGAATTGGCTGGACCTGCTCGTCAATCAGTTCCGGTGCACCGAATCCGTTCTTGATCACGCCAACCCCGACAAACAGGATGGCGTCGCAGGTGCCCAGGCTCAGAATCGGATCAGAACTTTCAAGGCAGGCATTATCCAGAGTATCCAGGCCAAGACTGACATTGAGATCGACGGTGGGGATGCCGGCAACCACGCCATCCTCTGGCATGGTGGTCAGGGGAACGATGGTGGGCAACACGCCGGCCGGGCCGATCAGCGCGGAAACCGGTAATGACGCTCCGAGAATGTCACGGGCAATCGGGAAGACCTGACCGCCTACGGTCACCTCCGGTGCTGATACCGCATCTCCGGGTGACAGGGTGTAGCAGATCTGCTGGCCGGTGGTGATGACATTGTCAGCGTTGCCTTTACCCAGCAGCTTTTCGTTGAACCAGGCCACGGTCGCCCGGTTGATCTCGATATCACCACAGCTTGCCAGGGCGTTCAGGCCGGCGGCAGGCAGTTCGGGCACTGCGTCCAAATAGAAATCAAAGCTGGCCAGGGTTTCCTGAATCAGCCCCACGTTGGGGGCCAGGTAATGATGGCTGAACGGATAGGTCAGCAGCCTCACGTCGCCACCGGCTTTCTTCATCGACAGGTAGTTTTCATAGGCTTCGTTGAACGGGAACAGGCTGTCGCGCATGCCCTGGAACATCAGCACATCCACCGGGTAGGGTGTGCTCTGGGGTGTCTTGATGATATAGCGGCCATCGCTGGTGATGGGCAGCCGGCCGGTGATGGGGTCGAGCAGGTACTCCTGGCTGTTACCGCTGTCGAACAACTCCAGCCCGCGCTCGTTATCCGAGAAATAGCTGGGGCTGTGATAGTGGAAGAAGTCCAGAGCGGCCTCGGGGAACCGGTTGCCGACAAGGCCATCAATCAGCGTGCTCCGGATAAACGGGTCCATGGCGCCGCCGGTGCCGGCATCACCGGCCAGGGACAGGAACGCTGCCCAGTAGTTCTTGGTGACACCACCCTGGTTCAGGCTGTAGGTGAGATCATGCCAGGTGATCTGGGGCACCATGGCGTCCATGCGTTGATCCGGGTCCACGTTATACAGCAGGTACTGGAAGCCACCGCCGTAACTGCCACCCACGCCACCAAGTAGCAGGTTGTTGTCACGATATTTCAGGTAATCCAGATGGGTTTCGGCCCAGTCGACAATCTGCATCAGATCTTCACCTTCAAAGTCCGGGTCCATCACCCGAACCGTTCCGCCGCTTTCTCCATGGCCTCGCTGATCAATACTGATCACGGCGTAGCCCGCGTCAATCAGTGGCTTGATCGGTGCCAGCGGATCATCACCTGCGGTTGTGGTGCGTGAACCACTGAAACCATGGCCCTGCAGTATCAGGGGGTGCTTGGTATCGCAGTCGAACAGCGAGGGCTCGAATACCTCGAACACGATGGCGGCACCGTCCACGCGGGACGGCATTTCTACCCGGTAGCTCCGGCCGCCAACAAGGTCAGTGCTCTGGTTACACGAGGCAGGCTCGAGCGCGCTGATGCTGGCTGGTATGGGGCGGCTGATGGCTCTGGTGGTCGGTTGCGGTTGGCTGGCTTGTGGCGCACTGGCCTGTACACCGGGGGTGTTGGTTTCCGGTGCTGCGTCGTTGCCGCCGCCGCAGGCAGTCAGAAGGGCTGCGCTCAAGCTGGTGATTGCGAACTTGGTCAGATGGTTCATCGGTTTGCCTTATTGTGAGTTGTTGTAACGACAGGTGTCGGAATGTGACAGAGTTCACAATAAGGCGGAAAGAGGGGCGGCACGATGGCCAGTCTGCCGGCTAAAAATGGCGAGAGGGCCAAAAGGCCCTCTGCGACAAGTGTCAGATTTGGCCGGCAGACGGAGCCGGCGATGGGGCTAGAGGTTAGCTTCGGCGAACTCCGCCAGCACCGACCTCGGTACACCCTGCAGGTGGATGTGGCCGCCGTGGCGGAAGCCCTTGAAGCGCTCGGTCATGTAGGTCAGGCCGGAGCTTAGCGGGCTCAGGTAAGGCGTATCAATCTGCGCCAGGTTGCCCAGGCAAATCACCTTGGAGCCGTTACCAGCGCGGGTGATGATGGTCTTGATCTGGTGCGGCGTCAGGTTCTGTGACTCGTCAATAATGATCAGGCTGTGCTGGAAACTGCGGCCGCGGATGTAGTTCATGGATTTGAAGTGCAGCGGTACCTTGCTGAGGATGTAGTCGACGCTGGCAGTCATGTTCTCATCGTCTTCGTGCAGGGCTTCCAGGTTGTCCACGATGGCGCCCAGCCAGGGCTCCATTTTCTCTGCCTCGGTGCCCGGCAGAAAGCCGATGTCTTCGTCCAGCCCCTGGGTGGACCGGGTGGCGATGATCCGCTTGTAAAGCTTGCTGGCCACGGTCATTTCAATACAGGCGGCCAGGGCCAGGATGGTTTTGCCAGAGCCGGCGGAGCCGGTCAGGTTGACCAGGTGGATGTCCGGGTCCAGCAGCAGGTGCAGAGCCATGGCCTGGTAGATATCCCGTGGCACCAGCCCCCAGACTTCCTCGTTCATCAGGTCGTGTTGGTGCAGATCTTTGATCACCAGCTGGTCGTCGGAGATGTCCACCACCTGGCCGACAAAACCGTGCTCATCAATCACGAACTCGTTGATGTTCAGTCTGGCCAGTTCGCCCTCGCGTTTGAGCAGGTGTTCGGTGACCCCTTCACGCTGTACCGTTTCTACCTTGGCGATGTTATCCCAGAAGGAGTTCTGGAACTCCTTGTAGCCTTTGGGTAACAGATCGATGTCGTCCAGCAACTGGTCGTTGTGGTAGTCCTGAGCCTCTACGCCAAAACCCCGGGCTTTCAGGCGCATGTTGATGTCTTTGCTGACCAGGATGATGTCGCGGGATTTATGCCGGGCCTGAAGGGCGGCCAGGGTATTGATGATCTTGTTGTCGTTCAGGTGCTCCGGCAGGGAATGAGTGCCGATGCCCTCGGTGCTCATGATGATCGACAGGGTGCCCAAAGGCTCTGCCTTTTTACCGCGAACAATCGGTACCCCTTTTTCAATCACTTTCGGGCTGGCATCGCCCAATAATTTGTCGATGTTGCGAATGGCCTGGCGGCAATCGGCGGCGACGGTCTGCTTGCCGGATTTGAGGCTGTCGAGTTCTTCGAGGACCGTCATCGGGATGATGACGTCGTGTTCTTCAAAGTTCAGGAGGGCGTTCGGGTCGTGTATCAGGACGTTGGTGTCGAGGACGTACATTTTTCGGCGAGCTTGCGGTGCTCTTGGCATAGGTAGGGCTACCTCTCTGGTGGCTCAGTCGTTCTCGGCGCAGCGTTGCGTCAGTTCCTTCTGGGAAATCAGCTTCAGCATATCGTAAGTGGTTATGATACCGGTAATTTTTGAATCCCTGGTGACAAAAATACGGTGCAGGTGTTCGCGCATCATGATATTGGCAATGTCTCGCACCGGGGTATCTTCGTCAACCGAAAGTACGATGGGTGTCATGATGTCGCGAACTTCAACCGGCACCTTGCCCATTTCCTCGAAGATGACCATGCGCAGTCGACGGGCTTCCTCCTGCTCTTCCGGGGTCAGGCTGGGCTGGCCCTCGGAGCGAGTCGCATTCCAACGGAATTCGGTGATGTCCTTGAGCGTCGCGATGCCAATAATATCGCCGTTGTCGTCTGTTACCGGGCTGCCGGTGATTTCGTTGTCCGTCAGAAAACGCGCCAGCCGGTCCATGGTCCAGTGGTGCGGTACGGCTTTAACGGTCGGGGTCATTATCTCATGGGCGAGAACGCTCATTGGTGGGCTTCTTCCATTTGCAGTCCTTTTTATGAAGCTTAGCCGTTCCTTGGCTGTCCGTCACCCCTGTCTCTGTGTCTTGATCAACCCTTGGTCTCGGTTGGTCAGCGGTCAGCGGGGACGACCGCCCGGAGATTGCCGTTTTCGCCCCATTCAAGTTGGTAGCCCTGATACTTGTCTTCTTTGGCCACGGCCTCCAGCGCTTGCAGGGACTTCACTGGAATGTCGACCAGCAGATTATTCACCAGCCAACCGGGGAGGGCTCCGTTGGGTTCCGTGTGCTGAACCCAGACCATACGGGTTTTGTCGCCGTTCGGGGTGAAACGGTAAAGGGTGTCTGAGCGATCAACCCGAACCCGGCTGTTGAATTCCGCCCGCATACCCGGCACGGCATTCAGGTCCATCACCACTTCACCGGTGTCGCCGTTGCCCCGGGTGCGTATGCGCAACACGTAATCCCGATCGGTCACCGGCCAGGGCATATCGTTAACGGAGTAAGCGTAGCGATCGTGGAAGTCGCCCTGGCCAAAGGCATAGGATTCGGTGCAGTTATGGACCCATTCCTTGCAGGATTCGGGATTGATCATCACTGCCATCAGGTTTTCCAGGGGAACGTCCAGATCGGCCACGGCCTTGAAGGCCTGAAAGCCGGAATTGCTCTGGTCCATGGTGTAAATACGAATGTTGTCGACTTCCTTGCGCAGGGTCCACTCCCGGGCATCCTCTGGCGGGAGAGGCGGGTGGTCACTGGCCAGGCTCGGCAGGGTCAGAAACATGAGTGTACTCAGTATGCCCGCCACCATGCCTTTGAAGCCATGGGCTCTGGTTATTGTCATAAGCTACACTTCCGTGATGAAGGTATGCTGAGTCTAACATGGAGCCGGTTTCTGCTTTTCGGCAGGAATAAGGGATTGTGAACCAGGTAGCGTACTGTTGCGCTACAACTTATGAATGGCCTGATCTGACGGTAATTATGAACAAGAAGAACCTGATTGATGCCAAGGGCAGAATTGCACCAGGGGTGCTGGAACAGCCGGTTGAGACCATTAACTACATGGATTTTGACCTGCGGACGGTCATGGACCGGCCGCGGTCCCGATTGGCTCGCCGTTGGCGGTTCAACCAGTTCCAGTTTGTCAGTGCCATGGCGCCGGGCTGGGTGTTCGGCATGGCGATTGTTGACCTGAAACTGGTGGGCAACGGTTTTTTCTATCTGTTTGATTTTGAAAGCGGTCAAATGTTTGAGCAGTCGTTCATGCAGCCGCTGGCCCGGCACACCGATATTGAACCCTATCCTGAACATGGTCATGCACGGTTCCGCAAAGGTGACGTGTCGCTGGCCATAGAGCCGGCCACCGGAGGCCGCAACATCCGGGTGACGGCGCCGGGTAACATTCAGGTGGACCTGGAGTTGCAAGACACCGATCAACCCCTGAGGCTGGTCTGCCCGGCGGGCTACAATGGCTGGGTTTTTACCCGCAAATCGGCCGGGGTTCCGGTTGAGGGGGAGGTGCGTTGGGGCCAGCAGGTATGGCGCTGTGATGAGCAAACCCGCGGCTCTATCGATTGGAGTTGTGGCTTCATGCGCCGGGAAACTGCCTGGAATTGGGCCTGTCTGGCCGGGGTAACGGAGCGGGGGGTGTCTGTGGGGCTTAATCTGGCGGCCGGTGTGAATGAAACCGGGATGACCGAGAACGCCCTGTGGCTGGATGGCCGGTGTGTGAAGCTGGGCGCCGCCCGCTTCGAATTTGACCGGTATCGGCCGGGTGCCGATTGGCGGGTTACCACCGAGGATGGCCTGGTGGACCTGAGCTTTGAGCCTGCAGGCACGCGCAAGGAACGCCTGAACGCTGGCGTGCTTGCCTCCAATTTCCGGCAGTTTGTGGGCACGTTCCGGGGAACGGTCAGAGATGAGGCGGGCCAGTCAGTCCCCGTAGGCGGGCTGCGGGGACTGATGGAAGACCACTATGCCCGCTGGTAAGGCGGGCGCAGTGATTATTTTTCCGGCAGGGTGACGTTCAGTTCCAGTACCGAGCAACTTTCGTTACGGTCCACGTCCACCTGAACCATATCGTCACTGATCTGCACATATTTGCGAATCACGTCCAGCAGCTCCTTTTGGAGCTGCGGCAGGTAATCCGGCATGTCACGCTGGCCCCGTTCGTGGGCCACGATAATCTGCAACCGTTCTTTGGCAACGCTCGCAGTATTGGTCTTCTTGCTTCGGAAATAATCCAGAAAACTCATCCCTTAGCCCCCTTTGAACATCCGTGAGAAGAAACCTTTTTTCTGGGAGGTCATGAAGCGGTGTTCCCGCTCCTCTCCCAGAAGCCGGGCAACGGCGTCGTCGTAGGCCTGGCCGGCATCGCTCTGGTCTTCCAGAATCACTGGCAGGCCCTGGTTGGAGGCGTTTAGTACCACCTGGCTCTCCGGGATCACGCCCAACAGCGGTATCGCCAGAATTTCCTCGACATCGGTCACCGACAGCATCTCGCCGCGTTCTACCCGGTCAGGGTTGTAGCGGGTCAGCAGCAGGTGTTCCTTGACCGGGTCCTGTCCCATCTCGGCGCGCCGCGACTTGCTCTGGAGGATGCCCAGAATGCGATCGGAATCCCGTACGGAGGAAACTTCAGGGTTGGTGACCACAATGGCCTCATCGGCATAGTACAGGGCCATCAGAGCGCCATGTTCAATGCCTGCCGGGGAATCGCAGACGATGTAATCGAAGGTTTCCGACAGTTCGTTGATGACCTTTTCCACACCGTCTTTGGTCAGTGCTTCTTTCTCACGGGTCTGGGAGGCGGGCAGAATAAACAGCGTGTCTACCCGTTTGTCTTTGATCAGCGCCTGGTTGAGTGTGGCTTCGCCCTGGATCACGTTGACGAAGTCATAGACCACGCGGCGCTCACAATTCATGATCAGGTCCAGGTTGCGCAGGCCCACATCGAAGTCGATTACGACGGTCTTGTGGCCGCGCTTGGCAAGGCCGGTGCTGATTGAGGCGCTGGTGGTGGTCTTGCCAACGCCGCCCTTTCCTGAGGTAACGACAATGATTCTAGCCAAGGTTCAGTTCCTGTTTCGCAGTGGATTCGTCATGTCTTCAACGTTGTTATTGGCTGTCACAACATCAGGCCTTGTCCAGTGGCGTCACCACCAGCAGGTCGTCCCTGAGCTGGATCTGCACAGCGCTTTTCCAGCCATTGTCCTGAAGATCTTCGGAGATTTTATAGTGTCCGGCGATGGACACAAGCTCTGCTTCAAGTGACTGGCAGAATACCCGGGCGGTTTCAGCTCCGTGGATGCCTGCCAGCGCGCGCCCCCTGAGTGGTCCGTACACGTGGATATTGCCCGCGGCGAGCACTTCGGCACCGGCCTGAACCGGGGCCAGAATGATCAGGTCCCCTTCCGGCGCATAGACCTGTTGGCCAGAGCGAACGGTCTGGCTGATGATCTTGGCCGGCGCCGGTTCGCTGGTGGGAACGTCAGCGGGGCTAGAGGTCTCGGCTTCCGACTTGGTGGCCTCATCAGGTTGCGCCCGGGCCGGCGCCTGTTCGCGCAGGCTACTGCCGGGAAACAGCGCCAGTGAGGCTCCGCGTGCCAGGCGGCGCTGGTCGTCGTTGCCGGCACGAACGCCGATCACATGGATGTTATGGCGGCGGCAGGTACCAATCATCTTGAAGAAGTCCAGCTCACTGTCCAGCCCTTCGTATTTCTCCAGGCTGATCACCAGGGGTATATCTTTGAAAAATCCCGGAGCCTGGCTGATCTTGTCCCGGAGATTGGCTTCGAACTCGTCGTTGTCGAAGTAATAAAGTTCCAGGGCTGTCAGCGAAACAGAGGCACTTTTCAGCTGGAAACTCTGTTTTAGCCCGGAGGCGGCGGTATCGCTCATGAATCAGTGTCTTCCCTGGTGGCTTACTGGTTGGGTTCGTTGCGGGCTCGCAGTGGCTGCTGATCAAACCGGATGCCAGACCAGCCTGTGCTGATGAACTGGCGGATGTTGCCATGGCTGTCGCCGGTTGGGTCGCCCAGCACCTGCTGATAGTGTTGGGCAAACAGGTTCAGGGTATCCGCCTCGCTCAGGTTGCAGTACTGGCCCAGTGCGAACACCCGGCAGGAACCGGCATTTTCACCGGCATCGTTTCTCAGCGGGCCATTGTTGAAGCCCGTGGGCTGAAACTCGAAATGCTGGTCGATCAGCGCCAGGGTGTCATCAAAATTGGCGTGGCCCGCGTCGAGGGAAGCCAGGTGGATGCGCACTGTCTCATTGATGTTCATTATTTGTGATCCTGCTTCGGACCAATCTGATATTTTTCTTTCCACTGCTCATAGGGCATGCCGTAGATTTCTTCCCGGGCGTCCGGATCGGACAGCTCAAAGCCCCTTTCCTGTGCTTCTGCCCGGTACCATTTGGACAGGCAGTTGCGGCAGAACCCCGCCAAGTTCATCAGGTCAATGTTCTGCACGTCGGTATTCTGGCGTAAATGCTCCACCAGGCGCCTGAAAGCAGCGGCTTCGATCTCAGTGCGGTCAGACTCGGGTATGGGGTTGGTCATGGGGCCTCGCAGATGACGTTCCGGTTTGATGTTAGGGTTCCTGACATTCTCTGCATGTTAGCTTAAGATACAAGGCTGTATAAATGTACAGATTGTTTACGCGAGCCCACGGACCATGCCCCAGCGCAAGATCATTCATGTGGATTGCGACTGCTTCTATGCGGCGGTCGAGATGCGCGACGACCCAACGCTGAGGGACGTGCCTCTGGCGGTTGGCGGCGCCGAGGGCCGGGGCGTGGTGACGACTTGCAACTACCGGGCAAGGGCCTTTGGTGTGCGCTCGGCCATGCCCGGCAGTGAAGCCCGCAGGCTGTGCCCGGGGCTGGTGACCGTGCCACCGGATATGGCGCGATACCGGGCGGCGTCTCAGCAAGTCATGGCCATTCTCCGGGAAATGACCGATCTGGTTGAGCCTCTCTCACTGGATGAAGCTTTTCTGGATGTGTCTGACATAACCGAACACCGGGGCAGCGCCACCCTGATGGCCCGGCATTTGCGAGAGCGGGTCCGGCAGGAAGTGGGGATTACCATCTCCGCCGGCGTGGCCCCGAACAAGTTTCTGGCCAAGATTGCCAGTGACTGGCGCAAGCCCGACGGCCTGTTTGTGATCACGCCGGAGCAGGTGCCGGAATTTGTCGAATCCCTGCCGGTGGAAAAACTGTTTGGTGTGGGCCAGGTGACGGCCGCAAAGCTGCATTCCATGGGCGTGAAAACCTGCGGTGACATGCAGTTGCTGGGGGTGGACACCCTGATTGAGAAATTCGGCAAGCAGGGCTACCGGTTGTTTGAAATGGCCGCAGGCCGGGATGAGCGGCCGGTAATCGTTTCGCGGGTGGCGAAATCGGTCAGCGTGGAGCGGACGTTTTCCCAGGATCTGCCGGACAAGACCGCCTGTGAAACCGTGATGCCCGCCCTGGTGGCGGATCTCAATCTGAGACTCGCCAGGAAGGGGCGGCAGAAACCCATCCACAAGCTGTTTGTGAAAATCCGCTACAGTGATTTTTCAACCCATACCCTGGAGCGGGTACGGGAGTCGGTGGCCGAACCCGAGGTTGCCGATTACCAGCCCCTGCTGGATGAACTGGTTACCCGGGCCGATCGCCCGGTCCGTTTGTTGGGGGTGGGTGTGCGTTTTCGCAACGAGGAGGCACCGGTTACCCAGCTGAGGCTGTTCGACTGATCTTTTCCCAAGTGGCTATATCCCCGCCTTTTTTAGTGTAAATCGGTCTTGCGCTCTCTTTGACGTGACATTGTGTCATATCTAGTTTTAGGTTGACGATTTCCTGCTGTAATCGTTGCGGGCCAAGCCCGCCCATTAAAATAACAAGTGCAGGAGAGCAAAATATGAACAAGCCTGACAGGTGGTCCCGGTGTCGCCATAGCGCGCTGGCCGGGTTGTTATTATTAGCCTTTGCCGCCCCCGCCGCTGCGGAACTTGGCGACTACGGGTTCTGGCGAACCCTCGGCAATCTGGTTGCGCCTCCCGGAGCGGATAATCCGGTTACCTCTGACCAACGCCAGGGAGAATACCCCCTGCTGGCAAATCCGCCCGGGTACAACGACGGCTTTTCGCCCGGTGCCTACTACCAGTGGCAGACGGTTCCACTGGCTCCGGAAACCGGGGCGGTATGTGGCAACGGTTCCGAATACAAGTTCTTTGTAAACCGGGTGCCCAACACCTCCAATACGGTGGTTTATTTTGAAGGCGGCGGTGCCTGCTGGGACTATGAAAGTTGCAGCGGTCAGACTGGCATTCGTGGTGCCCGGAACCCCGATGGCATACCGGACGACTACCTGTCGTTGTTGAACCCCGGCGCAAGCCTGGTCAGCCCGTTTGTAGTGCGCCTGCACCCCTGGAGCCGGGTGAAAACCCAGAACTGGAATATGGTCTACGTGCCTTACTGCACTGGCGACATCTACTCCGGTGACCGGGTAGCGGTGTACCAGGACCCGGAGGGTGAGGCTGAACCATTGGTCTGGCACCACAACGGGCTGCGTAATAGCCGGGCGGTGATTTCCTGGTTGAAAGACAATCTCCAGCGGCCCGGGCAGATGCTGACAACTGGCTGCAGCGCAGGTGGCATCGGTGGCTTGACAAACTATTATCCGGCCCGCCGGGACATGGCGCCCACCCGCAGTTTTCTGATCAACGACTCCGGGCCGGCATTCAGTGCACCGGTAGGGGCAGATCCACAACAGTACCCCTCGGTCTTGCTGCAGGGTTTGATCCGGCAGGTGTGGGGGCTGGATCAGGACAATGGGCCTCTGGCCTATCTGAAGTCTGGTTTGCCCGGATTAAACCTGAATGACCTGGGGTCGCTGTATCCCGCCCTGGCCAGTGCATTACCTCAGGATCGCATGGGGCATACTCATTTCTGGCGCGATCTGAACTACTCATCCTATTCCTACGAACGTTTCTTCGATGACATCGAACAGGCGCCGGATCAGGCTACCAAGGAGGCCCTGCTTCACCAGAAATGGGCGCAGGATACCGAACGCCTGAAAAATACCCTGGCCGGGCTGGATAACTTCGGTTACTACCTGCCCATGTTCCGGGATGTGAATGAAAGCCACTGCACCTCAATCATCGAGTTCGCCAATTCGGATATTCAGGAACTGGGCCTGGAACTGGACCACTTCGTGAACAACGTGATGAACGGCAGCGGTTCGGTTATGCAGGCTTCAGAGACCGACACGGTGGCGGATTACAACAAACCGTTCAATCTGCTCTACTGGTCGCTGGACCAGTTGCTCTAAGGGTCTGGTTCGGGCTGGCCCATGGTCTCGATCCGCGCTTCTAACAGGCGTTGACGCAGATACTGGTCTCGGGTCAGCCCTCCGGGTATTCGGTCCAGGGCCATGACCTCTTCAACAATCGCTTTCTCCCGGACCTTGTAGCGATCAAACTCGGGTTTGGGGGCCAATCGCCAGGCCTCAAGGCGCGCCTCAGACCGGGCCTGATAGCGTTCGATCAGTTCTGTGGCCGCCGCCTTGGCGGCCGCTTCGTCCTGCTCCAGCAGCTGTAGCAGGGCGAGCCTCACCATGAGCGCTTCTGGCGCGCTGACCTGGGTTTCCTGCTCGTAGCGGGCCAGCTGCTGTTCCAGTTGGTCGGCCCGGTCCTGTCGTTGCTGGGCGTCCAGTTCGGCTGCTTCCTGGAAAAAGCGTTGCAGCTCTTCCTCGAAATCGAGTCGTTGGGCGAACTGAATGACTCTGGGGTCTTCCAGCAATGCCTGTTGCTCGGGGGTCAGATCGATCGGTACTGGCGTGTCGGCAGGGGCGTGTGAAAGGGGATCATTGGGGGCACCGTCGTCGACCTGCCCTGGCGGTGTGTCGGCCGGTTCAGGCCAGAGTAACACCAGTGCTGCTGCGGTGGCCACGGCAATGATGAAGGGTTTTCCGTGCTTCATGACGGGCTCCGGCAATAAGGCTTCGGAACCAGTTTAGACCAGATTCTCAGGGACACTAAAGCGTGGCGAAGGTCGCTCCGAACATCAGTACTGACACCCAGCCCATGCCTGCGCCGATGACAGCCCCCGCGGCAACATCGCTCGGGTAGTGCAGGCCCAGAACCACCCGGGAGGCGGCTACCGATAGGGTGAAGGGCAGAACATACCAGGCGGCCACTGGCATGGCGACGAACAGCATGGCCTGGAAACAAGCTGCATGCAGGGTGTGCCCGGAAGGGAAGCTGTATCGATCCAGCGGTGGTGTGCCGCAATTGATGGCCGGAAACGAGATAAACGGGCGCTCCCGGATAAGTTTGTGTTTCAGGCCTTTGTAGGTGAGGGTGCAGTTGAGTCCGGTAAAGGCCATCAGCACCGCCAGCCCCAACCCCTGTTCCGGAGCCAGCAGCGGCAGGGCGAGGATCAGTGCATACCAGAACCAGCCGTCGCCAAGTCGGCTGACGACCCGGAAATAGCTCAGTACAGGCCGGAACCTGACTGCACGGTTGATGGCCTGGCACAGCGCATACTCGCGCTGGTCTGCCAGGTCAAAGAAGCGAGATGCCTTGTTTGTTGATGCCATGGTATCGGGCCTGTGCCGGTTGGTTGAGTACCAGGTGTTCAAATTGTTCAATCTGGCTGTTCCAGCTCAGATCCAGCGCATCCAGGCGGGCCTGGGCGCGAACCCGGCTCAGAAGGGTGGGTTGGTCAGCCAGTCGCAGTGCGTGGTTGATAAAGGCTTCGTCCTCCGACAGCTCTGCTTTCAGACCATTTTCTTCGTGGCGAAGGTGTTCAGCGGCCGCCGCGTCGTCAAAGGCGACCACTCCGAGCCCGCTGGCCATGGCTTCAAGGACCACGTTGCCAAAGGTGTCGGTTTTGCTGGGAAACAGGAACAGGTCGCCCGAAGCATAGTGCCTGGCCAGATCCTCTCCGCGCTGGGTGCCGCAGAAAATGTATTCCGGGTGGCGTTCCGCCAGTTGTTTGCGCATTGGGCCGTCTCCCACAAGAATGAAGCGGGCATTGGGATGGAGGCCCCGGATCCGTTCAAAACAGGCGACCGCCATGCGCAGGTTCTTCTCGGCGGCCAGTCGGCCCACGTAGAGTACTGCCCGGTCACTGTTGGTCAGCCCCCAGCGGGCGCGCAGGTCGTGGTCACGCTTGTGGGGAGTGAAGCGATGGCAGTCCACGCCGCGGCTCCACAGGCCAGTCGGGTGGATGCCCATGGCTTGCGTAACCGCTTGCATTTTTCGGGTTGGTACCAGAGTGATGGCGGTCCGGTTGTGGAACCAGCGGCCATAGGCGCAGAGTAATCGTTCCAGACCGCCGGCACCGTAGTAACGGGAGTAGCTATGGAAATTGGTGTGAAAGCCGGACGACACCGGGATGCCAAGATTTCGGGCGGCGGATACCGCCGCTACGCCCAGCGGTCCCTGGGTGGCAACGTAGATGGCGTCTGGTCGTTGGCTTTGCCAGAGTTTTTTCAGGGTGGCCGGGCGCGACACGCCAAACTGCAGATCGCTGTATCCGGGCAGGGGCAGGCCGGTGACCACCAGCTCACGGGTAAAGAGGCCGTCACCGGTGCTTTCAAACAACCCTTTCTGCTCATGGGCCTGCTTTGGCCTCACCACCGTGATCTTGTGCCCCCGTTGCATCAACCCCTGGCACAGGTGCTTCAAGGTGTTGGCCACGCCGTTGATTTCCGGCGGAAACGTCTCCGAAACAATGGTAATGTGTTGCGGGCGCCGGTCAGTCAGCTTGGGGTTGGTCACGGTGCGTCCTGAATATGTCGCTGTCATGCTTCTACTATGGAAATCCGGCATGACAGCCATGCGACAACTTTGTGACATTCCCTTTACGTCTTCTATGTGCACGAGGAGATCTCATGCAAACGCGAAAACTTGGACAAACCGACATCGATGTCAGTCTGATCTGCCTGGGAACCATGACCTGGGGGGAGCAGAACACCGAGCAGGAAGCGTTTGAACAACTGGAATACGCCATCGGGGCGGGTATCAACTTCATCGACGTGGCCGAGATGTACCCGGTGCCGCCACGGGCGGAAACTCAGGGCCTGACCGAGACCTATCTGGGCAACTGGCTTGCCCGAAGAGGGCGCCGGGAGGATCTGGTGATTGCCACCAAGGTGGCCGGACCGGGCAATGGTTTGAGTTATCTGCGCGGCGGCCCGAGACTGACCCGGGAGCATATTCGCGAAGCCTGTGAGAGCAGTCTGGCGCGCCTGCAAACCGATTACATCGACCTTTACCAGGTGCACTGGCCAGACCGCAGTGCAAATTTCTTCGGCAAGCTGGGGTATCAGCGTAACCCGGACGAAACCTCAACCCCCATCGAGGAAACTCTGGGCGCCCTCGATGAGCTGGTCAAAGAGGGCAAGGTGCGCCACGTTGGCCTGTCCAATGAAACGCCGTGGGGGACCATGGAATATCTGCGCCTCGCTCGCGAGAAACAGTGGCCCAGGGTGGCTTCCATCCAGAACCCCTACAGCCTCCTGAATCGGTCTTTCGAGCTGGGCCTGGCGGAGTTTGCCCACCGGGAAAGCACCGGCTTGTTGGCCTATTCACCCCTTGCGTTCGGTATGCTGACAGGTAAGTATCTGGGCGGAAAATGGCCAGAAAAGGCCCGCTTGACGCTTTACGAACGCTTCAGCCGATACACCGGGGAGCGGGCTGCTGATGCAACCCGTGCCTACGTGGAGCTGGCCCATCACCATGGGCTTACCCCGGCGCAGTTGGCGCTGGCCTGGGTGAATAGCCGCGAGTTTGTGACCAGTAACATTATCGGTGCAACCACCATGGACCAGTTGAAGGAAAATGTCGGGTCTGCAGATATCCGGCTAAGCCCCGACCTGGTGGCGGCGGTGGAGGCTATTCATGATGAGTTTACCTACCCCTGTCCCTGAGTGGGGTAGCCTACGGTGAGGTTGCCCTGTTTCCGGTTTCTAGGGGCAGGGCGGTTACAGATTGCAATATAAGTGATCATTTGTTGACAAAAAAGTGACCAGTTTGCGTCGAGCTACTGGCGCATTTGTGTGCAAAGTCACACCATTTTCAGGGACAATCATTAGACTTTGGTACTGAAGCGTTAATGTTCCGAAATCATTTTTCCGGGTGCTTGTTGTCATCATGATCATTCGTCTTTTTATCGCCCTGCTGGCCCTCAACTTCGTCGCGTTCGTAGTGCGCGCCGAAGCCGCTGAGCCTATTCTGGCCGATCGTATGATGGCTGAGCGTGATGACATGGTATCGGCCGAGGAAATCTACGAGCTTCAGGAATGGATGTCTGGAGACTATGAAGACGACCACATGGATGCCTTTGCGGCTATTGGTTCGCGTTTGTTGAGTATCGGATTGAGCCGCCGCGCGCAGCAGAAGGTATACGCATCTGACCCCGCGCAGCCTGATCATGGCATTGGTCTGTTGAACGAGGGTGCGGCCCTTAACCTGCGCTGGCGCTTCTGAACCACCTTCAAGGCCCCTGTTTTACCCGTATCTTGCCACGTTACTCCCACCAATCAGCCAATCTCATGACCTGACGCATTGTCAGCTTCATTCTGTCGTGTGATCATCGACCCCGTTGCGATTCTCAAACAGTGGAGAGCTGGTGATGGCAGAACAGAACGGAGTCTATTACGACGACGCGAATGCGTGCGTGGACCGGGTAATCGAACGGGTAGGCAAGCGCATTACGCTGGGGTTGCCTCTCGGTCTTGGTAAGCCAGTTCGCTTTGCGAATGCCCTTTACCAGCGCGCCAAGGATGATCCGGAAATCCAGCTGCATATAGTCACTGCGTTGTCGTTGCTGGCTCCCGAGGGCGCATCGTCGCTGGAAAAGCGTTTTCTGGGGCCTTTTACCAAGCGCCTTTATGGCAACATTCCTGAGTTGGACTACGCGCGAGACGTCAATCGGAACCGGTTGCCAGACAACGTGACTGTCTCGGAATTCTTCTTCAAGGCCGGCAGTTATCTCAACAATCAGAGCCAACAGCGCCACTACGTTTGCACCAACTATACCCACGCCGTCCGGGACCTGATGGCGCAGGGGGTCAATGTGTTGGGCCAGTTGATGTCGCCTGGTGAAGATCATGGTCAGCCAGGACACCTAAGCTTCAGTTGTAATCCGGATTTGACCCTGGACATCCTGCCGCTGCTTCGGGAACGGGAAGCCGCTGGCACTCCGGTGGCCATGGTGGCAGAGCTCAATCACCACCTGCCGTGGTTCGGGCATCACGCCGAGGTTGAAGCCAGCCAGTTTGACGTGATCCTGTCTCACCGGGCCTCCGACTATCCGTTATTCTCCGCGCCCCAGATGGCGGTGAGCCCTGCGGACCACCTGATCGGGTTTTACGCTAGCAGCTTGCTGAAGGATGGCGGCACCCTGCAGGTGGGGATCGGGTCTCTTGGCGCCGCCCTGGTGCACAGCGCCATCATCAGACACAAACATAATGACGCCTGGAAAGCCGTGTTCGACCACCTGCAGGTGCAGGATCAGTTTCCGGTGGTGCAGGAGTATGGTGGTACAGAACCTTTTGAACAGGGACTGTATGGGTGCAGCGAAATGATGGTGGACGGTTTTGTCTACCTGCTTCAGGAAGGTATTCTCAAGCGCGAAGTCTACAATCATCCGGAATTGCAGAACCTGATCAACCGGGGTGAACTGACCGAGACCCCGAGCCTGGAGGCCCTGGACGTTTTGCACAACGCAGGCCTGATTGCCTCACCATTGCGGGCGCGGGATGTGAACTGGCTGGTCCGGCACGGGGTGCTGCGCGACCATGTTGAGTTCAAGGGCGGAAGGATACGACTCAATGAGGAGGTGTCGGTTGAGGCAGATCTATCCAATGCCGACACCCGCAAGGCGCTCGAGGCATTGGCGCTGGGTGACAGGCTGGCTGGTGGGATTGCCATGCACGGTGGTTTCTACGTTGGCCCGGAGAAGTTCTATCAGGCCCTGAGAGAGCTTTCAGACGACCAGCGCGACAAGATCTGCATGACCAGCGTTAATTTTATCAACCACCTGTATGACCATCGCTTTGGTGATCAGAAGCTCAAGGTGGCACAGCGGGTCCATGGACGGTTTATCAATTCGGCGATGATGTACACCCTCAACGGTTCGGCGGTGTCGGACGGGCTGGCGGATGGCCGTGTGGTGAGTGGTGTTGGCGGCCAGTACAACTTTGTGGCCATGGCCCATGAGTTGCCGGGGGCTCGCTCCATCCTGGCCCTGAGGGCCACGCGGGTCTCCGGTGGTAAGGCCGTCTCGAACATTGTATTCAACTATGCCCACTGCACCATCCCAAGACACCTGAGGGACATCGTGATTACCGAATACGGCATCGCGGACCTTCGTGGGCAGTCCGATGAACAAGTGTTCCTCAGGCTGATCCGGATTGCCGACTCCCGATTCCAGGAGTCATTGCTGGCGCAGGCCAAGAAAGCGGGCAAGGTAAAAGCGGACTTCAAACTTCCAGCACACTGGCGCCAGAATACCCCTGAGAAAGTCGCCCGGGCCCTGAAGGCCGGGGGGGAAGGCGACTGGTTCCCGGCCTTCCCGTTTGGCAAGGATTTCACCGACGAGGAATTGAAGTTAGGGAAAGCCCTTAAGGGGCTGAAAGCCGCAACGGCTACTCCCCGTGGTAAACTGGCGACCATCTGGCAGGCCCTTAAGGCGGACGACGAAGAAGGGCGCTATGACGCCCTGCTTGATCGAATGGGTTTGAAAAAGCCGTCAGGATTCCGGGAAAAGCTGGACCGGAAGCTGGTAATCCATGGCCTGCAAAAACTCGAACCCGTAAAGAAACAGGAAACAAAACAAGCTGATGCAAGCCGATAAGCCGCAACTAAAGCCCGAAGTATTCACTGTCCATTACGTGCTCAAGAACCGTATAGGTGAGCTGGTGGATACCTCGGAAGGCAGTGAGCCACTGCATTTCCTGTACGGCACCCCGGAAATCATAGCGGGCATCCAGGAAGCGGTGAAAGACCGCCGGGTGGGCGATTGTCTCGAAGTCACTATCCCCCCTGAAATGGCCTACGGAGACTACCGCGAAGACCTGGTCCGCAAGGTGCCCCGCTCGCTTTTTGAAGGTGTGGAGAACCTGCAGGTTGGTATGAAGTTCCAGACCAACTCCGGCGACCAGGCCCAGGTGGTGCAGGTGGTGTCCATCGATGGCAACCTGGTGAAGGTAGATGCCAACCATCCGCTGGCTGGCTTTACCCTGTATTTTGACCTGGAGATCGTCGGTCGCAGAGAGGCTACGGAAGACGAGGTAGCCCAGGGGCGCCCGCTGTTCTGAGGCCGGTGGGCGTGGCCTCGAATTCGCCTGCGTGAATATGCTTCAAACCGGCACTGATCTGCTGATGGATTAAAGCGGTCAGGGCGTTACTCGATTCCGAGCGGGCCGGGTCTATGGCCGGGTGAATCACCACATCCACCTGGGTCGGCGGTTGCCTGAGCAGCCGGATCAGGTGGGTATGGAAACTGTCGTCACCGATGAACGGGGCGATCGGATCCGGACGATGTGCTCTGCGGTAACCGATGGTTATTGGCTGGATAGGTGTGTTGGCGTCGCGGGCGGCGGCCAGCAAAAAACCGTGGATCGGCAGCACTGCCAGTCCCGAGCTGGTGGTGCCTTCCGGAAACACCAGGACAGACTCGCCGGTATTCAGGCATCGGCTGATCTCCGATTTTATTCGCCTGGCCTGGCCGCTTCCGCGCTGGATGAACAAGGTGCCGGCTTGCCTTGCGAGCCAGCCGATAATTGGCCAGTTGCCCACCTCAGCCTTGGACAGGAACCTCAACGGCGTTATGCACCCCAATATGGGAATGTCAGACCAGCTGATGTGGTTGGCAACGTAGAGTGCGTGGGCTTCCGTGGGCTGGCCGTGCACCCGGATACGGAACCCGAGGCACTGGCAGGCCCGACGGAAGCAGAAAGCGGCCCAGGGTGAACGGTCGACAGGTTGTCGCCGGAACAGGTCGACCAGTTTCAGGGTGATGGCCAGGGCGCAGGTGCCTGCCAGAAACACCAGGAACCCGGTAAGCCGGATTAGTAATCGTATCCACCCCATCTGCTGCTCCTTTGCCTTCAGGCAGTGCGCCCCATGAAATGCCGGCTATACCTGGCGGTCAGTTTGCTGACTTCCAGAACCACCAGCAGGTCCGCGCAGCGGAAGTCCGGGTCCCAGCAGGGTTCTCCACAGACCCTTGCGCCAAGGCGCATGTAGGCGCGAATCAGGGCTGGCACGTCATCGCTGTGTTCGTGTTCGGCGCGGGTCAGGTGTGGCAGGGCCCGGAGTGGGGTTACCCGGAATGCAGGCGCGGCAAGGTATTCATTCTGCAGGTGCCGTGCTATCCGCCAGGCTTTCATGCCGCCATCGGCCATGCTGATACTGGCGCAGCCAATCAGATAGTCCACGTTCCGGCTATCCAGATATTCTGCCAGGGCTGCCCACAAAAGGGTGATGGTGCCGCCATTGCGGTAATCGGGATGAACGCAGGTCCTGCCCAGTTCCGCAAGGGTGCCCGGCAATTTACCCAGGTTGCTCAGATCGAACTCGCCTGATGAATAGAAGCCGCCAACCGAAGGCACGTCGCTCTGGTGCAGGATGCGAGTGGTTGCAACCACTTCACCGGTGCCGGCATCGGTAACGATCAGGTGGTCGCAAAGGGCGTCGTAGGCATCGGCATCTATACCCGGCGTGGTGGCGCCCAGATCACTGCCATACTCCTCGGAGAAAACCCTGTAACGCAGTCGCTGGGCGGTTTCGATGAGTTGTGGGCACCGTGTCAGGGTGGTTTTCAGCTGGCGCCCACGGCGCGGCTGGGAACGGGCGATTTGTGCTGTCATGGCCTTGGCCTCTTGTTTCAATCACAAGCCAAGGCTATGAAGCTCCTGTGACAGTGAGGTGAACTGCCGGTGACGTCTGTATGACAATGGCCGGGATCTGCCACCAGCCGGATTTGTGTCACAGGCTGTAACCCTATGACCGTTCCATGTATATTTCTGAATAGCATGTATAATTGCTGTAACGGTACGTTGCCTGTATTGTCGGGTGGACGACCCCAAAAACCGGAATAAAAAAACAGAGATGGATGGCGTGGAACAGACAAACGAGAGTTGGCGAATCCTGATCGTAGAGGACGATGAACGGCTTGCGGACCTTACGCGCGAGTACCTCGAAAACAACGGGCTGACAGTCTCCCTGGAAACTCACGGTGGAGCCGCAGTTGAACGAATCCGTAATGAGCAGCCAGATCTTGTTGTGCTGGATCTCATGTTGCCGGGCGAAGACGGCCTGTCGATCTGCCGTCGAGTCAGGCCCTTCTATTCTGGCCCCATCATCATGCTCACTGCCAGAACCGACGACCTGGATCAGGTGCTTGGTCTGGAAATGGGGGCTGATGATTACATCGGCAAGCCGGTGCAGCCAAGGGTTCTGTTGGCCCGAATTCGGGCCATGCTCCGGCGGATGGAAACCGCCCCTGCCGGTAATCCGGAAGACGGTGGTGAGGAGCCTGTGCGCTTGCAGTTCAACGACCTGGTGGTTGATCGCTCCATGCGGGAGGCCTGGCTCAGTGAAGAAAGCATTGACCTGACCAGCGCAGAATTTGACCTGCTTTGGTTGCTGGCCAGTAATGCCGGTCGGGTGCTCAGCCGTGAAGAGATCTTTACCGCCTTGCGTGGTATCGAATACGACGGCCAGGACCGCTCCATTGATGTTCGGGTGTCCCGTATCAGGCCGAAAATCGGAGATGATCCCATTCACCCTCGTCGAATAAAAACGGTGCGCAGTAAAGGCTACCTGTTCGTAAAGGAAGCCTGACCGTTATTCCGCGGCCTGCCCTCCCTGGTGGGCAGGCCGTGTTACCAGGGTAGGCCCAATGTCCCTGAAATTTTTCCTGACAGTCTATGCTCGCCTGGCCGGTGTCACCGCGCTGGTGATTCTGCTGTGTGTTCTTCTGTTCAACGGTATCAACTCCGTTCGTCATCAATTCTGGCATGAACGTTTCGCGGACCCCTTGATGCGCTGGCTGGCGGCGACGCCCGCGCCCACAAGGCAGTATCACTGGATGCCGTCCCTGTTCGATCTGCGCTCTGGCCCGCCGGAGCAGTTCGACCTGGACAAAGTGGCCATCGAGCGGCTGGGGTATGGGCAGGTGGTGGCGCAACGTACCGATGTTGGGTTTCGTTATCTGGTTCGCTCTTTCGAGGGTGGCCTCGTCAGCCTGCGCCTTGAGCAACCATACCGGGAAATGGCCCAGGCAGTTGCCCTGGTGGTTCGATGGCATCTGGAAACGGTGAGCCCTGAGCAGCGGGCCGATGTTGCCGCGCAACTGGCGGAGGCCCTGGGCGTGCGTGTTGAACCGGTACAGGACCTGCAGGCGCTGCCCAATCAGGACGTTATTGAAGACATCGCCAACACGGGGCTGGTGGTTTTCAATGAGCAGGGCACCCGAAACACCCAGGTGCTGCTGCGCCTTGAGGAAGGTGATCTGGTTGTTGTTCGCATGCCGTCACCGTTCAATCCCTGGGCCTGGCCAATGATTGTCCTGCTTGGCATCGTGGTGGGCTCGGTGCTGGCGGCCGCACTGTTCCTGGCCATGAGGTTTGTCGATGGCCATCTCAGGAAGGTGGAATCTGTGGCGGTGCGTATTGGCCGTGGCGAAATGGGCGCCCGGGTGGAGTCTGAGGATGGCACACTGGTGTCGCGGCTTGCCTGTTCGTTTAACAGTATGGCGGAGCACATACAGCGGCTGGTTCAGGTTCAGCGGGAAATGATCCACGCCGTTTCCCACGAATTGCGCACCCCGGTAGCCCGAATTCGCTTTGGTGTCCAGATGATCGAATCCGGAAGCAGCCCGGAAGTTCTCGAGAAGCAACTGGACGGTATCGATGGTGATATCCAGGAACTCGATGAGCTGATTGATGAAATACTGACCTACGCCCGCCTGGAGCAGGGTGGGCCGGTGTTCAGCTTGCGTGAGGACTCGGTAACCGACCTTGTTCGGCAAGTGGTTTCTGAACAACAGATGATCCGCCCGGAGATCCGGATTGAGTGTCGTATAGATGAGGAATCCGAGCGTTGGGCCCTGTCGGATGTGGAGCCCAGGTACATCCACCGGGCTATCCAGAATCTGGTGGGTAATGCAGGCCGGTATGCTGCTGGCCGGGTGCTGGTGAACTGCCATCTTGACGAGGACAACTGCCGGGTTGACGTGGAAGACGACGGCCCGGGGATCCCCGAGCAGGACTGGGAGAAGGTGTTCACCGCCTTTGCCCGGCTGGATGACAGCCGCACCAGGACCTCGGGTGGCTATGGCCTGGGGTTGTCTATCGTACGGCGCATTCTTTACTGGCATGGCGGCCAGGCATTTGTCGGGCGCAGTGACGAGCTTGGAGGCGCGCGATTCAGCCTGGTCTGGCCAAGGCGTAAGCCGGATGATGCCATTTTGTGAGCCAGTGCTCACGACCTCACCTGATGTAACAAAGCTCTACAGAATAACTACTGAATACGGCGGCTCCCGGAGTAAGAATAGACAGCGTAAGGGATGACTTTTGAGGTTGTAGTTCTTACGAACTTTCCTTGTTTCATTCGTCATTTGAGGGCCGGATTTATCCGGCCCTTTTTTTATGCAAAATTTCCCGCCAATGGTGGTTATTCACACTCGGAATGTTCTCGGGCTGGTAGACTCTCCTGAAAAAAGGAGATCTGAATGTCCCGCTATTTGCTTGCCATTGATCAGGGTACCACCAGCTCCCGGGCCATCGTTTTCGATGCCAGGGGTACGCAGGTGGCGGTCGCCCAACAGGAGTTTCACCAGTATTTTCCCCGAGACGGCTGGGTTGAACATGACGCCGTGGAGATATGGGACAGCACCCTGGCGGTGTGTCGCGAGGCTTTGGAAAAAGCCGGTGTCCAGGCGTCTGACCTGGCCGGCATCGGGATTACCAATCAACGGGAAACGACGGTTGTATGGGACCGTGAGACCGGCGAGCCGATCCACCATGCCATTGTCTGGCAGGATCGCCGTACCGCTTCGTTGTGCACCAAGCTCAAGTCGGATGGCCATGAGGCCCTGGTGGTTGAACGCACGGGCCTGCTGATTGATCCCTATTTTTCTGCCACCAAGGTTGCCTGGCTGCTGGACAATGTGGAGGGTGCCCGCAAGCGAGCTGAAGCCGGTGAGCTGGCGTTTGGTACCGTCGATACCTGGTTGTTGTGGAACCTGACCAATGGTCAGTCCCATTACACCGATGCCACCAACGCATCACGAACGGCCCTGTTCAATATCCATAACCAGGACTGGGACGATGACCTGCTGGCGCTTTTTCGGGTGCCCAAAGCGTTGTTGCCAGAAGTGCTCGACTGTGCCGATGAATATGGCGATACCCACGCGGATTGGCTTGGGGCACCGGTCAAGGTGGCGGGCATTGCCGGTGATCAGCATGCCGCGCTGATCGGCCAGGCCTGTTTTGAGCCTGGTATGGCCAAGAGTACCTACGGAACGGGCTGTTTTTTAATGCTTAATACCGGTGACCAAGCCCTGCGTTCGGAAAACCGGTTACTGACCACCATGGCTTACCGGCTAAACGGTAAACCATGCTATGCCATCGAAGGCAGTATTTTTGTTGCTGGCGCCGCCATGCAATGGCTCAGGGACGGTTTGCGCCTGATTACCCATGCCAGCGAGTCGGCAGGCCATGCCGAAACGGTGGGTGTGGATAACCCGGTTTATCTGGTGCCGGCGTTCACCGGGTTGGGGGCTCCCCACTGGGACCCGAATGCCAGGGGCGCTATCTTGGGACTTACTCGTGATACCGGTATTGCTGAGATTGTCACCGCTGGACTGCAGTCGGTGTGTTACCAGACCAAGGACCTGGTGAGGGCCATTCGCAACGATGGCGCGCGCCTGGAGTCGATCCGGGTAGATGGCGGCATGGCGGTAAACGACTGGGTAATGCAGTTTCTCTGTGACATTCTGAACGTGACCGTTGATCGGCCAAAGGTAACAGAAACAACCGCCCTGGGCGCGGCGTATCTGGCAGGACTACAGACCGGGGTGTTCGAAAGCCTGGAGCAGATTTCCGATATGTGGGAGTGCGAGCGGCAATTCCGGCCGGATATGAAGCCGGCGCTTCGGGAATCGCTGTATGCAGGCTGGCTGGATGCAGTCGAGCGGGTCTGCAACAACTGACCCGCACTCTCAACTGGTGCGTTCGAAGGCAATCAGGTGATCGGCTTCGACACGCACCGGCACGTGTTCGCCCATGTGGAAGTCCAGGTGGCTTCGGAACAGGGCCTCGAATTCGGTATCTTCTGAGCACCGGAACCGATACAGGGTTGAAGTGCCTGCGAAGGTTTTCTCCACCACTTTGGGTTTCAGGTCGGAGTGCTCATCGTAGACGATGTCGTCCGGGCGAATCAGAACGTCCAGTAACGTGCCCGGCTTCCATTTATAGGCCCGGTTGCCGTGGATAACGCCCAGTTCGGATTCAATGGTGTCCGGCCCCAGGGCGGTACCGGGAATGAAGCCGCCCTGGCCAACAAAGCTGGCTACGAAGCGGTTGGCGGGTTCGTGATACAGGTTGTAGGGTACGTCCCATTGCTGCAGGGTGCCGTCTTTGAGTACCGCCACCTGATCGCACATGGCAAACGCTTCCTGTTGGTCATGGGTGACCAGGATAGCGCTGATGCCGAGTGTTTTCAGGATATCCCGTACATCCAGGCTCAGCCGGCGACGAAGGTCGGTATCCAGGTTCGAGAACGGCTCATCGAGCAGAATAAGCGTTGGCTCTGGCGCCAATGCCCTGGCCAGGGCAACCCGCTGTTGCTGGCCGCCGGATAGCTCATGGGGGTAGTTGTTTGCCAGGTCCTGTAGGTGAACCAGGTTGAGCAGTTCGATAACTTTCTGGCGGCGTTCGGCCTTGTTCATGTTCCTCAGGCCAAACCCGACGTTATCGGCGATGGTCAGGTGCGGGAACAACGCGTAATCCTGAAACACCATGCCGATACGCCGCTTTTCGGGAGCCAGGGTGCGCCCGGGAAGGCTGATGGCCTGGGACTGGAGCTGGATTTCCCCGCTGTTTAAAGGCAAGAAACCGGCCAGGGCTCTGAGAATGGTGCTTTTGCCACAGCCACTGGGGCCGAGCAGGCACCCGATGTCGCCGTGGCTCAGGGCGAAGCTGACGTCTTTAACGACAGAGTCGCCGCCATAGCCGCAGGACAGGTTGTTGACTTCCAGCAGCCAGTCGGCCGGTGGCAGCAAAGATTCAGGCATGGATCAGTCCAGGCGATTGAGAATGAGGAACTCGAGTAGGGCCTTCTGGGCGTGCAGGCGGTTTTCCGCTTCATGCCACACCACTGAACCCGGGTGTTCCATCATGTCGGCGGAAATCTCCTCGCCACGGTGGGCAGGCAGGCAGTGCATGAACAGGGCATCCTTGGCGGCCACAGACATCAGTGCCGGGTTGATCTGGTAGTCCTGAAAGGCTCTCTCTCGGGCCTTTTGCTCGTCTTCCTGGCCCATGGAGGCCCAGACATCGGTGACCAACAGGTTGGCACCCTTTGCAGCGTCTTCCGGTGTGCGCACCACGGTTACGCGATCACTGTGGGCTTTCAGCAGGTTGCTGTCTGGTTCATACCCTTCCGGGCAAGCCACGTTCAGATGAAAATCGAACTGGGCCGCCGCGTTGATGTAGGAGTGGCACATATTGTTGCCATCACCAATCCAGGCAACGGTAGCTCCGCGGATGCTGCCGCGATGTTCACGATAGGTTTGCATATCCGCCAGCAGTTGGCACGGGTGGAATTCGTCGGTCAAGGCGTTGATCACCGGCTTGCTGGAAGCCGAGGCAAAGCGCTCAACGGTTTCGTGGGCAAAGGTCCGGATCATCACCGCATCCACCATGCTGGATATCACGATGGCAGAGTCCTCGATGGGCTCGCCCCGGCCAAGCTGGGTGTCCCGGGGTGACAGGAACATGGCGGTGCCACCGAGCTGGGTCATGCCCGCTTCAAAGGAAACCCGTGTGCGGGTGGACGACTTTTCAAAGATCATCGCCAATACCCGGTTTTTCAGGGAATCCCGGGTTTTACCCGCATGCCACTCTTTACGAAGCCTGGACGCATGATCAAGGAGCTGTTCCAGCTCACTAGTTGTCATGTCGTTCAGGGTCAGAAAATGTCTTGCCGCCATGAAAGGCCCCTGTTTCAAGGAAACTGCTGTACGGTTTGCATCTGAAAAGGGCATCAAGTCTAGCCCTTCACAACCCGTAAAACAACGCCGGGGGTGGGGTGGTTGCTCTGGGTCAAACACATCGGTTTGGTGGCTAATCGACCCGCCGTGTACAATAGCGGTTAAGTGCCGTGTAACGGTAAACCTGATTTCAACCAGAGGTATGAGTTCATGGATATCAATGAAACCATCAAGAGCCAGCTCGAAGAGAACCCGGTCATTCTTTACATGAAGGGCACTCCGCAGGCACCACAGTGCGGTTTCTCCGCCCGTACCGTTCAGGCTCTGATGGCGTGCGGTGAGCGGTTTGCGTTCGTGAACATTCTGGACAATCAGGAGCTGCGCGAAGCCCTCAAAGTTTATTCAAGCTGGCCGACTTACCCGCAGCTCTACATTGGTGGTGAGCTGGTGGGCGGTTGTGACATCGTTCTGGAAATGTCCGAGAGCGGTGAGCTGGCCAAGGCGGTTAAAGACGCGGTCAAGCAAGCCGAAGCCTGAGTTTTTTAGCGGCGCTTCGGGGTGAACACCAGCTTTACCTCGAAGCGGTCCCGCTCTTCTCCTTTTGGCTCCGGATAGGGGCTGGCAGCGAGCGCTGCACGATACGCTGCATCATCAATCCCCTGAACGCCTGTCGACGCCACAACCCGTGCCCGGGTGAGGGCGCCATTGTCGAGAAGCCTGAGCTCCAGTTCCATGGTGAGTGTCTCCTGCAGGCCCGCAATCGCAGGCACCCGCTGCCGCTCCAATTGTTCTGCCAGATGGGTGGCCAGCAGAATCAGGTATGGGTCCTGCTCTGACGGCGACAGGGCTATCCGCTGAATTTCTTCCGGCTCATCTGTGGTGGTTGAGGTTGACGGTGTGGAGGCCGCCGATTCAGGGCTGGCAGGTTGCTGTTGTGAGCGGGGTCGGCTGGATTCGGTTCTGGCTGCTGGCTCTGGGCTGGGCTGTGCGGTTTGGGTCGAGCCAGGCTCGGCAACGGGTCGGTTTGCTGAGTCGGTCGTTATTTGCTCAGGGGCCTCAACGGTAAAATCCGGATGCCTCGGGAGTTGTGGTTCAGCGGCGTTGGGGCTGGATGCGGTGCTGGTTTCGGAGGCCGGGGACTGGAGGGTAAACACCAGGCGATGACTGAACTCCCGGGCTTCCCTCAGGGGTGAGGGAAGTCCGGCCAGTAGCAAGGTGTGCACTGTCAGGGCCAAGGATATGGCCAGAACCAGCCGATAGGACGCCGGGATCGACGGAGGTCGAAGGCCTGGCTCTGACATCGCAATCAGGCGGTTTTGGTGCGCAGGTTACCCACGACGGCATTCAAGGCACGGTCAATCAGGGCGCCCTGTTCCAGAAGCGTCAGGCGGCCCCGGCGCATTTCGTGGGCCAGTTCCACCCTGGTTTTCTCGATCACCTTCAGGCCCATGCGATTGACGAACACGAAACAATCGGCCTCTTCGATAACCGCAGACAGTTTACATCGGAAGCTGGTACCGTTGACCAGCTTGAACTCGACCCAGTTGCCGATCTCGATGTCATCCAGCTTCGCTACATACTCCGCAATGGCAGCATCTTCCAGTTCCTGCTGGCGCTCAACGGCGGTCTGATGCACGGTGGGCGCTTCTTCTTCGATCTCTTCAGGGCTGTCCTGGCGTGCCTCGATGGCCGCATTGGTGCGGAAGGCTTCCGCCAGTTCGTGCTTAAGCTGCCCCATCATCTGGTCCAGACGAGAAGCGTTGTAAGACACTTCCTCCAGCCCGGCCCGGAGTGTCTTGAGTAAGGCAGGAACAACCCGGACCCATTGATCTCGTTCTTCGTCTTCCTCGTGGGGATGCAGGCACCAGATCAGGTCGTCTACCACCCGGGCCGTCTCGTGCCAGCGGTGCTCGGTGTCGTCACGCAGGTAGGCGAGAAACATGACCCGGCTCCAGCCATTAATCAGAATATCGTGAACCGGCTCGGGCAGGCGGTATCGGGAGACTTTTTCTTTGATCAGCCGGTCGACCGCTTCCTGGGCCTTCTGGGACTTGATGCGGCCCCGTTCAGACTCCCGGGTACGTTGTTCCACCAGAGACGCCTTGCGGTTTTCGCGCTCCAGGAACTGTTCGAACTCCTGGTTCAGGGTTTCAAACAGGGCGACATCGCCGTCAAACTCGTTGAGAATTCGCTGCACGACGTTATGAATCTGGCCATAGAGCTTGTCTCTGGCTTTTTCATCACTGGAGCTCCAGCCAATACCGGCGCGGGCAAGGGAGTTGAGCAGTTTGCGGGCCGGGTGGGTAGCCTTGCTGAAAAAGCTTTTGTCCTTGATGACCACTTTCAATATCGGAATCTGCAGCCGGCTGATCAGTACCTGTACCGGAGCAGACAGGTTGTAGTCATCCAGTATGAACTCGAACAGCATGGAGACCAGGTTGATCAGGTCTTCGTCTACTTCATTCAGTGCTGGCTTGCGTCCATCCTGGCCTTCGGCTCTTGCCAGCAATTGCTGCACGATCTGCCGGAGATCCAGTTCCACCGGTTTGCCGGTGCTTAGATCTTCGCTGTCCTGAAGGTTGTCGTAGCTAGGCAGGGAATTGAGCATATCTGCCAGTTCAGGTCCTCCGACTACCCGCAGGGCCGGGTCCGCGCTACGTGGAGGCAGGCCTGAATTGGCCCTCTGCAGCGCCAGCATCTGGCGAATCTGATCAAACAGGGCGGTGTCTTCAGGTCTCTGCTCGTAAGCGGCGGCTTCACCGCCTACGGTCTTGGGCGCTTCGCCCTGGGCTGGCTTGCCTGAGGCTTTTTGCTGTTGGCCAGCCTTGCCGTGGAATCGGAAGTTGGGGATGACGCCGGCCTGAATCAGTATTCGGTTGGCTTCATCCAGCAGCATGCCCAGGTTGGACACCACGTAGCGATCAAACTGCTTGAGAACGATCAGCCGCTCCCGAATCTGGATCTCCAGCGCCTGGATGGCCTCGGTGAACGCGCTGCACAGGTGTTCCGGTGCCATTGGGTTAACCGGCACCTCTTCAGTGGCGTCCGGGTACACTTCGGTGAATCTTGCCTGCAGCTGAATCAGGGGCCCCTGGAAGTGCGCCTTGGCCTTGGTGATCATGGCATTCAGGGCAACCTGTTCTTCCAGGTCATCATTGCCGACCAGCGACAGGGTGTCTGCACTTGCCTGCTGGGTGGCGTCCGGCGTTTGCAGTTGTCCGGCGTGGGGTGGGTTGGCAAAGAACTGGGCAACGGCGTTCTGGAAATGCCGCTCAACCCCTTTGCGCTTTATGCGGATTTCCCGCATCGCTTCAAAGTACCGGTTCTGCTCGTTGTTACTACGGGCATTATTCGCCAGTTCGAAGAGTGAATCATCGACAGCGTCAAAAGCCCCTTGCAGCAAATCTCCCAGTCCCGCGACAACCGTGTCACGGATACGGGTTACCTCCGCAGGAACCGGCCGGGAGCTGGCTGCTTCCCGGTGTTCGCGGAGGTAATGTATGCCGGACTGCTTGTTCATGGCCGACTCCTGTTTACGCCTCAACCGGATACATGACCGAGCTTGCTCTTCTTCTATTCTGAATTATTGGTTAAATTTAGCGCATTTTTGGTTGGATTAACATGAATAAACGCTAACCTGGGACGTCATTCAAAAAGCCGGCCTCATCGGCCGTGTCCGGTTCACCGAGCCGGGCGGGGTTCCAGGGCCGGCCGAGACCGTTTGCCGAGGCGTTTGGGGTGCACAATCGCCGCTTTCACCACGTTGTCCTTGATCTGTAGCACCTCCACCCGATGGCCACCCACTTTGAGGCAGACGTTGGTTTCCGGAATGTTTTCCAGGGTTTCGGTGATCAGGCCGTTCAGGGTTTTCGGACCGTCGGTGGGCAGTTTCCAACCCAGGGTCTTGTTGATGGATCTGACCGCTGTACCGCCGTCGATGATGTAGGTGCCGTTATCCTGTGGAATGATGTCTTGTGAGGTGGCGGAGTAATCGGTGGTGAACTCGCCCACAATCTCTTCAAGGATGTCTTCCAGTGTGGCCAGGCCCAGAACCTCTCCGTATTCATCCACCACGATGCCAAAGCGGCGCCGGCCCTTCTGGAAATTGAGAAGCTGGGTGTTCAGGGGGGTGCTCTCCGGAATGAAATAGGGTTCCTGGCTCAGTTGCATCAGCATGGCCTTGTTGATTTCCGGCTCCTGGAGCAGTTTGGCAGCGCTGCGCAGGTGCAGAATGCCCTGAATGTTGTTGATGTCTCCCTTGTACACCGGCAGGCGGGTGTGCTGGCTGCTTCTGAGCTGGCGCAGGATGGTGTCGGTGTCGTCTTCCAGGTCGATGCCCGCCACTTCGTTGCGGGGCACCATAATGTCGTTTACGGTCACTTTTTCCAGGTCCAGTATGCCTACCAGCATGTCTTTATGCTTGGCGGGTATCAGTGCGCCGGCCTCATTAACAACTGTTCTGAGTTCTTCCCGGCTCAGGTGGTCCTCTGTGGCCTGGGCTGAAGATACGCCGAGCAGACGCAAAATGCCGGTGGTGAACAGGTTAACCGCCCACACCAGCGGGTAGAGGGTCTTCAGTAGCGGCCTGAGCACATAGCTGGCAGGAAAAGCAATTTTCTCCGGGAACAGGGCCGCCAGTGTTTTCGGGGTAACTTCGGCAAAGATCAGGATAACGATGGTGAGCAGTATGGTGGCGATAGCGATGCCGGCATCGCCCCAGATCCGGATGGCGATCACCGTGGCGATGGCCGAGGCAAAGATATTGACGAAGTTGTTGCCGATCAGAATAACGCCAATCAACTGGTCGGTCCGGTTCAGGAGTTTCTGGGCGCGGCGTGCGCCTTTATGGCCGGTTTTCGCCATGTGTTTCAGGCGGTACCGGTTGAGGGACATCATTCCCGTCTCTGAGCTTGAGAAGAAGCCCGACAGGATAATCAGGCCGACAAGAAGAATGAACAGCGCCGTCAGCGATGTTTCGTTCAAAAGAAAAGCCCTTATATTGACGACAAGAGTGGAAAATAGGGTGTGTTGGTTTGTGGTGTCAAGCGATTCGGGCGATCAGCCGCCTCTCTGGAACAGCAGTTCCAGCACGAATTTGCTGCCGTAGAATGCCAGCATGAGCAAGGCGCACCCGGCCAGAGTCCAGCGGCTGGCGGTCATTCCCCGCCATCCTTTGGTGTAGCGGCCTACCAGCAGGCCAATAAACACCATCAGCGAGAGCATGGAGAACAGCGTTTTGTGGGCCAGGTCCTGGGCAAACAGGTCTTCGATGAAGACTGCGCCAGTGACAATGGCCAGTACCAGTAGGACAACGCCCGCCCAGACCATTTCAAATAGCAGAGACTCCATGGTTTGCAGTGGCGGGAGGTTGCGGACCAGCAAGCTGTTGTAGTTGTGTTTGAGCTGCCGGTTCTGGAAGTACAGCAGTACCGCCTGAATGGCCGCCAGGGTGAACAGGCTGTAGGCTGTCACTGACAACGCGATGTGCGACAGCATGCCATAGCTCTGGTCTGGCACAAGGCGGGAGGGGGTGTGGGTGATCAGCGTCATCACAATCGTCAGTGCCGCGATTGGGTAGGCCCCGAGGAACAGGCTTGCGACGGGCTTGGTCAGGTTCAGCCCCAATAACAGAAACACGATCAGCCAGGAAATGAGCACGGAACTTTTGAAGAAGCTCAAATCGAAGCCGCCATCCATGTGCACGGTCTGGGCAATCAGCAGGCCATGGCCAATCAGTGCCAGGATGCCAATCAGGGTGGTGATGGCCAGATTACTCTGTACCCGTCCCCTGAAATGCAGAGCTTGCAGGGCGGTTCCAACGCTGTAAAGAAAGAGTGCGGTAACCGCGAGAATCAGCGTTCCCATGACATCCTTAGTGTGTTGCCTTGTAATGAAAGCGGGCACGGAGTTGTTCAGAGGCTCCGTAGTCTGGGTATAATGTCGCGATTATGCAACAGGAATCAAGCAGCCCGGGCTGGCTTCTTGATTTGTGTGAACAATTTCTCCGGGGTACGGAAGAGCAACATGTTTGAGAACCTCCAGGACCGGCTATCCGGTAGCTTGCGCAAGATCTCCGGCCAGGCACGCCTGACCGACGACAACATCAAAGACACGCTTCGCGAAGTTCGTATGGCGCTGCTGGAAGCAGACGTCGCGCTGCCGGTGGTCAAGGATTTCATCGAAGGTGTCCGGCAGCGGGCTATTGGTCAGGAAGTCCAGCGCAGCCTCACGCCGGGTCAGGTGTTTGTAAAGGTTGTCCAGCAGGAGCTGGAGCGTGTGATGGGCGAGGGCAATGAATCCCTCAACCTGTCTACCCGGCCGCCGGCGGTGATCATGATGGCTGGCTTGCAGGGGGCTGGTAAAACCACGACGGTCGCCAAGCTCTCCCGCTTCCTTAAAGAGCGTCAGAAAAAATCCGTGCTGGTGGTCAGTGCCGATATCTATCGGCCGGCGGCCATCCGGCAGCTGGAAACCCTGGCCGGTGAAGTGGGTGTCGAGTTTTTCCCCAGCACCACCGAACAGGACCCCGTGGACATTGCGAACGGGGCGATTGAGGCGGCGCGCCGCAAGCATATCGATGTGGTGATTCTCGATACCGCCGGGCGTCTGCACGTAGACGAGCAGATGATGGGTGAGATCGGTCGGCTGCATAAGGCCGTGAACCCGGTGGAAACCCTGTTCGTGGTTGACGCCATGACCGGTCAGGATGCCGCCAATACCGCCAAGGCGTTCAACGATGCCCTGCCGCTGACCGGTGTGGTACTGACCAAGACCGATGGCGATGCCCGGGGTGGTGCGGCGCTGTCCGTGCGCCATATAACTGGCAAGCCGATCAAGTTCCTGGGTGTTGGCGAGAAATCTGATGCTCTGGAGCCGTTTTATCCGGACCGTGTTGCTTCCCGCATTCTGGGTATGGGGGATGTGCTTTCCCTTATTGAGGAGGCCGAGCGCAAGCTGGATAAACAGAAGGCCGAGAAACTTACCAAAAAGATCAAGAAGGGTAAGGGGTTTGATCTGGAGGATTTTCGCGACCAGCTCCAGCAGATGAAGAACATGGGTGGCATTGGCGGCCTGCTGGACAAGTTGCCGGGCATGGGGCAGATGGCCCAGATGGCGCAGCAGCAGGTCAATGACAAGTCGGTTGGCCAGATGGAAGCCATCATCTGCTCCATGACGCCCAAGGAGCGCCGTTACCCGGATGTGATCAACAACTCCCGCAAACGCCGCATTGCCGCCGGCTCCGGTACCCAGATACAGGATGTGAATCGACTGCTGAAGCAGCACAAGCAGATGCAGAAGATGATGAAGAAATTTGGCAAGAAAGGCGGAATGGCCAACATGATGCGTGGTCTTGGTGGTATGATGCCGCCCGGCGGCGGTGGTGGTGGCATGCCCCCGTTCGGCCGTATGTAAAAAGCCTTACATATAAAATGGGGAAACCGAGCGTTTCCCTGTTTTCATTGGCGCTTTTTTGGCATAGAATAGCGCCCCTTTCGAGTATGGGTCTTCTCGTCAGCCGCCAGTCGGCATGGTGAGAATCGTACAAAGTTCGTACAACAGAACAGGATATTGGTCGAAATGGTAACAATCCGTTTGGCTCGTGGCGGCTCCAAGAAGCGCCCGTTCTACCATCTGACAGTCACTGACAGCCGTAACTCCCGTGACGGCCGTTTCATTGAGCGTGTTGGTTTCTTTAACCCGGTTGCCCGCGGCCAGGAAGAGCGTCTGCGTGTAAATCGTGAGCGCGTTGATTTCTGGCTGGGCCAGGGCGCCCAGGCAAGCGATCGCGTTGCCCAGCTGCTTAAAACTGCTGGTTAATTGCACGTAAAGACCGGGGTTTGACAGGCATGACACAGCATCCACAGGAAACTGTGATCGGCCAGATCACCTCGGTGTTCGGGGTCAAGGGTTGGCTTAAAGTCTTCTCTTATACTGATCCCCGGGAAGGGATATTGGCTTATCGTGACTGGACCCTGGTCCTGGACGGTAAGCGTATCCCGGTAAAGCTTGAGGAGGGTCGCCGCCAAGGGCAGGGGATCGTCGTCAGGCTTAAAGGTGTTGATGATCGTGAGCTGGCCCGTACCTATGGCGGTGCCGAGATCCGGGTTCCAACCGAGCAGTTGCCGGAATTGCCTGAAGGGGAATTCTATTGGCACCAGCTGGAGGGGCTTGAAGTGTTCACGGTTGAGGGTGAGTGCCTGGGTAAGGTGCATCACCTGCTGGAAACGGGCTCCAACGATGTCCTGGTGGTGCGCGCAACGGCGAGCTCCATTGACCAGCGCGAACGGCTTATCCCCTATCTGCCTGATCAGGTGGTTCACGGGGTAGATCTGGACAACTCGCGCATGGTGGTCGACTGGGATCCGGAGTTCTGACGGGTGTGGATTGGCGCGGTCAGTCTGTTCCCGGAAATGTTTTCTGCGGTGACGGATTACGGTATTACCGGCAGGGCAGTTCGTGAAGGGTTACTGACCTTCAACTGCTGGAATCCCCGGGATTATACCCACGACCGACATCGCACGGTGGATGACCGGCCCTATGGCGGCGGCCCCGGAATGCTGATGAAAATTCAGCCTCTCAGGGATGCCATCCATGAGGCCAGGGCATCGGCACCCGGCAAGGCCTGTGTGGTCTACCTTTCGCCGCAAGGCGAAAGGCTGGATCAGTCGGTGGTGGAGTCTCTGGCCGCCGAACAGCAGCTGATTCTCGTTGCCGGTCGTTATGAAGGCGTAGATGAGCGCCTGATATCGGCGGAAGTCGACCGGGAAGTGTCTCTGGGGGATTTTGTCCTCTCAGGTGGCGAACTGGCGGCGATGGCTGTGATTGATGCGGTAACACGCCTCATCCCCGGAGCGCTGGGTCATGCGCAGTCAGCGGAGCAGGATTCCTTCGCTGACGGTTTGCTGGATTGTCCGCACTATACCCGGCCCGAGGTTTACGAAGGTCAGGCGGTGCCGGAAGTTCTTTTGGGCGGTCACCATGAACAGATCCGGCGTTGGCGATTGAAAGAATCGTTGAGGCGAACCCGGGAGCGACGCCCCGACCTGCTGGAAAAGCGGGTGCTTACGGAAGAAGAGCGTCAGCTTCTGGAAGAAATTTTTAACGAACCGGGTGTCTCTGAGTCATCAGGGCATTGAAAGATTGGGTATCAGGAGCATTACGATGAGCGGCAAGAACAACATCATCAGTCAACTTGAAGCAGAACAGATGACCAAGGAAATCCCTGCGTTCGCGCCGGGTGACACCGTGGTTGTTCAGGTTCGCGTAACTGAAGGTAACCGTGAGCGTCTGCAGGCGTTTGAAGGCGTGGTTATCGGCAAGCGCAACCGTGGTATGAACTCTTCCTTCACTGTTCGTAAGATCTCTTACGGCGTGGGCGTTGAGCGTACTTTCCAGACCTTCTCCAAGCTGATTGACAGCGTGAGCGTGAAGCGTCGCGGTGACGTGCGTCAGGCCAAGCTTTACTACCTGCGCGATCTGTCTGGTAAGGCGGCTCGTATCAAGGAAAAGCTTAACTGATTCAAGCTTCTGGCTGATCAGTAACAAAAAAAGCAGCCTCGAGGGGCTGCTTTTTTTATGCTGTAATGCCGACAGGCAGCCAGTGAAGAGGTGTCATCTTGCCCCGGCCAGACGATGAGCAGTTGATAACCCGGTTTTCTGATGCCATCTGGCTGGAAGATGGCCTGGGTGAGAAAACCCGTCAAGCCTATGCCAGTGATTTGTTCAGGCTGGCCGATTGGTTGCAGGCTCAGCCAGGGAGCCCAGCACTCCGTGATGCCCGGCGCACCGATCTTCTGGCCTGGATGTCGAGGGGGCTTGCGGATGGCCTCAAAACCAGTACCGCAGCCCGGCGGTTGTCTGGCATTCGTCGTTTTTATCGCTTCCTGCTGCGTGAGGGCCTGATTGCCGAAGATCCCACCCTCAGAATCGACAGCCCGCGGTTGCCCCGGCGGCTGCCGGATACCCTGACTGAAGATGATGTGGATGCCTTGCTCACAGAGCCGGACCCGCAGGAGCCAATAGAGCTGCGCGACCGGGCCATGTTGGAAATTCTGTACGGTTGCGGACTGCGGGTATCTGAGCTGACCGGGTTGACGGTTGATCAGGTTAATCTGCGTCAAGGGGTTGTCCGCATCAGTGGTAAAGGCGGCAAAGAACGGCTAGTGCCCTTGGGCGAAGAAGCCGTGGACTGGTTGGTTCGCTACATGAAAGAGGCCCGCAACGAGTTGTTGAAGGGCAAAAGCAGTAACGCCCTGTTTCCCGGTAATCGGGCCACGGCCATGACTCGCCAGACCTTCTGGCACCGAATCAAGCATTATTCAATTCGTGCAGGCATCCATAAGCCTATTTCTCCGCATACCCTGCGCCATGCCTTTGCCACGCACCTGCTCAATCACGGTGCGGATTTGCGGGTGGTGCAGATGTTGCTGGGGCATTCCGATCTTTCGACGACTCAGATCTACACCCATGTGGCGCGCCAGCGGCTTCAGGATTTGCACCAGGCACACCATCCCCGGGGCTAGTCTGGTATGTTAGCCGGATGAACTTTTGCTGAGTGGCGGTGTCGCATCACAAGGTTTCGAAATTACAAACACAGAAGGTAAGTTAGCCCTATGAATCTGAATATTGTGGCCGTTGTGGCGGGTCTGGTGATGTCGCTGACCTGGGTTTCCGGGGCGAGTGCTGCCGACGCCGAGGATCGAATTGCCAAGCGCCTGATGGATGCGGTGCCTGGTCTGAAAGTGACCTCGGTGCGGGAATCGGAGGCGGCTGGTCTTTACGAAGTGCAAAGCAACAATGGCGACACCATTTACACCACGGCCGACGGTGTATACCTGCTGACCGGAGATCTGTTGAAGATTACCGACAACGGTATAGCTAACGTGTCAGAGGCGTCGCGGGCCGGGCAACGGAAAGAGCAGATGGCCGCGTTTGCCGGCAAGGGTGTGATTACCTACCCGGCGAAGGGGGAGCAGAAGGCGGTCATTGATGTGTTTACCGACATTGATTGCCCCTACTGCCGGAAAATGCATGACGAAGTACCGCAGTTAAACGACTATGGCATCACCGTGAACTACTATGGTTTCCCTCGTTCCGGCCCTGGAACTCCCTCGTTCACAAAGTACGTGTCGGTCTGGTGCGCTGAGGATCAGCAGGAAGCGATGGACGCAGCCAAGGGTGGGAAGTCCGTGCCCCAGAAAAGCTGTGATAACCCGGTCGAGGAACAGTACCGCCTGGGTGGCCAGGTAGGGGTCACCGGTACACCGGCCATTCTTCTCGAAGACGGTAACATGGTCCGGGGCTACGTACCTGCACGAAACCTGGCCGAGGGTCTAGGGATTCTGTGATTTACCCCGGAGCTGTCGCACAGCTCCGACGTTTATCGTGTTAACTGCAACGGATTCAGGGCTTATTCAGAGGGCCCCGAATCGGTATACTATTGCCCTTTGTTGCAATCCATCAGCACCCCATCGGGATCAGAGGTGAGAGCTTGAAAGACGTTAATGTCGGAATTTGCGGACTGGGAACCGTTGGCGGCGGTACATTCAATGTCCTGACTCGCAATGCCGCGATTATTGCGGGGCGTGCGGGCTGCAATATCCGGATTACCCGGGTGGCCAGTCGCCATAGCCGGGATGACCTGGAGCTTGGCAGCGTTCCTTTTAGTACCGACATCTTCGATGTGGTGAATGATCCTGATATTGATATCGTGGTTGAACTGATTGGTGGTTATGATGCCGCCAAAGAGCTGGTGCTGGCTGCTATTGCCCAGGGCAAGCATGTGGTGACCGCCAACAAGGCGCTGATTGCTGTGCACGGCAACGAGATTTTTGAGGCGGCGGAGAAGGCCGGCGTTGTTGTCGCTTACGAAGCCGGCGTTGCCGGTGGCATTCCGGTGATCAAGGCGGTACGTGAAGGCCTGGCGGCCAACCGCATCGACACCATTGCCGGCATCATCAACGGCACAGGTAACTACATCCTGACCGAGATGCGCGCAGGTCGTGAATTCGGTGAAGTGTTGAAAGAGGCCCAGGCCCTGGGTTACGCAGAGGCAGACCCGACCTTCGATGTGGAAGGCATTGATGCAGCCCACAAGCTGACCATCCTCGCAGCGTCAGGTTTTGGCGTTCCGCTGCAGTTCGAGAAAGCCTACACCGAAGGCATTTCCGGCATTACGCCTTACGACATTTCCCATGCCGAGCTCCTCGGCTACCGGGTAAAGCACCTGGGTATTGCTCGTCGCCGTGATGACGGTATTGAATTGCGTGTCCACCCAACGCTGGTGCCGCAAAGTCACCTGATTGCCCAGGTGGATGGCGTGCTCAATGCGGTGCTGGTAGATGGCGATGCGGTAGGGCAGACCATGTACTACGGCCCTGGTGCCGGTGACGAGGCCACAGCATCTGCGGTGATCGCAGACATCGTTGACGTAGCCCGCGCGGTTGCCAGCAGCAGTCAGCAGCGTGTTCCCTATCTGGGCTTCAGCCCGGAGGCTCTGGAAGACCTGTCGGTTCTGCCTATGGAAGATGTGCAGTCGGCTTACTACCTGCGTATTCAGGCCTTCGACCATCCGGGTGTGCTGGCCAAGATTGCCGCGATCCTGAGTGAGCATGGCATCAACATCGAATCGATCATGCAGAAAGAATCCGAATTCAAGGATGGCCGCATCCCGGTCATCATCCTGACCCACACCGTTCAGGAACGCCAGATGAACCTGGCCATCGAGGAAATGGAAGCCCTGGCCGACATCGATGGCAAGGTTGTCCGCATCCGCGCTGAAAACTTTAACTGACAGGTACGCACGTGAGATACATCAGTACACGGGGTGAAGCGCCCGCTCTGGGCTTTGAAGACGTTCTTCTGACAGGCCTGGCCACAGACGGCGGCCTGTATGTGCCGGAATCACTGCCGCACTTCAGTGTGGAAGAAATCCGCAGCTGGCGTGGGCTCCCTTATGCAGAGCTGGCTTACAAAGTGATGTACCCGTTTGTGGAAGACGCCATTCCAGCGGATGATTTCCGCGAGATGCTGGGCGAAACCTACAGCGTATTCAGTCATCAGGCGGTCGCGCCCCTGGTTCAGCTGGACACCAATGAATGGGTGATGGAGCTGTTCCGCGGCCCCACGCTGGCGTTCAAGGACTTTGCCCTGCAGCTGCTGGGTCGCCTGCTCGATTATGTGCTCGAAAAGCGCAAGCAGCACGTGGTGATCATGGGTGCCACCTCCGGTGATACCGGCTCTGCCGCCATCGAAGGGTGCCGCCGTTGCGAGCATGTGGATATTTTTATCCTGCATCCGTACCAGCGAGTATCGGAAGTACAGCGCCGGCAGATGACTACGGTGCAGGGTGACAACATCCATAACATCGCGGTCAAGGGTAACTTCGATGACTGCCAGCGCATGGTGAAAGAAAGCTTCGGCAACCAGTCATTCCTGGGCGGCAAAACCCAGTTGGCGGCGGTGAACTCCATCAACTGGGCGCGGATCATGGCCCAGATTGTTTACTACTTCCAGGCGTCCCTGGCTCTGGGCGGCCCGGATCGCAGCATGGCGTTCTCGGTACCTACCGGTAACTTCGGTGATATTTTTGCCGGTTACCTGGCGAAAAAAATGGGCCTGCCCATCAGTCAGCTGGTAATTGCCACCAACCGCAACGACATCCTGCATCGCTTCATGAGCGGCAACAAGTATGAGCAGCACCAGCTGGAGCATACCCTGTCGCCGAGCATGGACATTATGGTGTCCAGCAACTTCGAGCGTTTGTTGTTCGACCTGCACGGTCGTGACGGTGCGGCGGTGAAAGATCTGCTGGAGCGCGCAGCCAAGGGCCCGGTCAGCATCGAAGATTACCGCTGGAAGCACGCCCGCAAGCTGTTCGACAGCGATGCGGTGGACGACAAAGCCACCTGCGATACCATCCGGGACATCTACGAGCAGAACGAATACCTGCTGGACCCGCATACCGCCATCGGTGTGCGCGCCGCCCGCAACTGCCGCCGTGACAGCGCCGTGCCCATGATTACCCTGGGTACCGCCCATCCGGCCAAGTTCCCGGACGCCATCTCCGAGTCTGGCCTGGTTGTGAAGCCGCAACTGCCTGCCCACATGGCGGATCTGTTTGAGCGGGAAGAGCGCTACACCGTGCTGGATAACAGCGTGTCCGAGGTGCAGGGCTTTATCGCCAAGCATTGGAAGAACGCCTGATCCGGCATGACTCCTAAAAAGATCCTGCGTCGCCCCCAGCCGTCCGATGTGACGGGCTGGGGACAAAACCTGCCGCCCATCCTTCGCCGCCTGTACGCCGCTCGCGGTGTACAGTCCGACGATCAGCTCCAATACACCCTGAAACACCTGGCGTCGCCGATGCAGCTTCGCGGTATTGATCGCGCGGTTGAACTGCTGGCCGAGGCCGTTGCCCAGAAGCAACGGGTGATGGTGCTGGGGGATTTCGATGCCGATGGCGCTACCAGCACTGCCGTCGCCATGCTCGGCTTATCCATGTTGGGCGTGGCTGCGATCGACTTCCGGGTACCCAGCCGCTTCTCCGACGGCTACGGCCTGACGCCGGGCATCATTCACCGGTTGCAGGACGAAGGCGATTTACCCGACTTGCTCGTTACGGTCGATAACGGTATTTCCGCCATCGAAGGCGTGCGCGCCGCCCGGGAGTTGGGCATCAAGGTGGTCATCACCGATCACCACCTGGCCGGTGACGAACTGCCAGACGCCGATGCCATCGTTAACCCCAACCAGCCTGGCTGCCCGTTCCTGAGCAAGAACGCTGCCGGTGTTGGCGTGATGTTCTACGTGCTCACCGCCCTGCGCAAACACCTGCGGGACAACAACCTGCTGCCAGACCCGGAGCCCAACCTGGGTAACCTGCTGGACCTGGTGGCCCTGGGTACCGTGGCAGACGTAGTACCGCTGGACCACAACAACCGGATTTTTGTAGAGCAGGGCATCCGCCGCATCCGCAAAGGCGAAGCCCGACCGGGCATCCTGGCCCTGCTGGAAGTGGCTGGCCGCGACTACACCGAAATCAGCGCTACGGACCTCGGCTTCGTGGTTGGCCCGCGCCTGAACGCCGCCGGCCGGCTGGACGACATGAGCATCGGCATCGCCTGCCTGCTCGCCGACAGCCGCGACGAAGCCCTGCGCCTGGCCCGGGAACTGGACAACTTCAACCGCGAACGCCGCAGCATCGAAAAAGACATGAAAACCCAGGCCCAGGACCTGCTTGCCTCCATGTCCCTCGACATCGAAGGCCTGCCCTGGGGCCTGGCCCTGTTCGACCGGGACTGGCACCAGGGCGTGATCGGCATCCTGGCCGCCAGAATCCGCGAGCAGACCCACCGCCCCACCATCGCCTTCGCCCCCGATGACGACGGCGAACACCTAAAAGGCTCCGCCCGCTCTATCCCCGGCCTGCACATCCGCGACGCTCTGGCCGTGGTAGACGCGAAAAATCCAGGCCTGATGAAAAAATACGGCGGCCACGCCATGGCCGCCGGCATGACGATCGTCCGGGACGACCTGGAACGATTCAGCAACGCCTTCGACCAGGCCGTGCGCGATACCTTAAAGGCGGAAGACCTGGAAGCCGCCATCACCACCGACGGACCCCTGGCCCCGGAAGAGTTGAACCTGGACACCGCCTACCTGCTCAAACGCGCCGGCCCCTGGGGGCAGCACTTCCCCGAGCCGGTGTTTGACGGCGAATTCCGGGTAGTGAGCCAGCGCATTGTGGGCGAGAACCATCTGAAGCTGGTGCTGCAGCCGGTGGATGGCGGTGGCATCGTTGATGGGATTGCCTTCAATACCGGCCCGGAAGTGCCGGACTTTACCCGGAGTGGCGCGCGGGTGGTTTATAAGCCGGATGCGAATACGTTCCGGGGTCGAACAAATTTGCAGCTTCTGGTGGATTATCTCGAGCCGTTAGGCTGAACTCTTGTTGGAGATTGGCGCTAGAGAAGGGTGGGGTCTGACCCCGAGGGTCAGACCCCTTTGAATCCGTCGAGTGTGGGCGCCCCGAACGCATTATGGGCGCAGGGTGGCTGGTAGCCTTTCCGGGAGTATCGAAAACAGGGATGTTTTCGCTAAGCGTACATGGAAGTATTCACAGCGTCTCCCGGAAAGGCTACCAGCCACCCTGTGCTTGCACTGATCTCGGAAAGCCCTACCTCGCACAGTGCTTACTCCAAGCCATGAATAGCTGATTTAACCCACAAATTCCGGTAGAATCCGCCCTCTGTTTTTATCGCACCATTTTCCAAAGCGAGACAAGGTTTCATGGAAATTAATCCCATAGTGACGAAGATCAAAGAGCTTCGCGAGCGCACCGAAGCGCTGAGGGGGTATCTTTGACTACGATCAGCGCAGTGAACGACTGGTCGAAGTAGAACGGGAACTCGAACTCCCCACCGTATGGGACGATCCCGAGCGGGCCCAGAACCTGGGTAAAGAACGCTCCGATCTTGAGCTGATCGTCAAAACCATCGACAACCTCACCAACGGCCTGGCAGACGCAGAAAGCCTGCTCGATATGGCCGTGGAAGAGGACGACGAAGGCACCGTTGAGGAAATTCAGGCCGACCTGGAAAGCCTGGATGGTGAGCTGGAAAAACTCGAATTCCGCCGCATGTTCTCCGGTGAAATGGACGCCAACAACGCCTACCTGGACATCCAGGCCGGCTCCGGCGGCACCGAAGCCCAGGACTGGGCCAACATGCTACTGCGCATGTACCTGCGCTGGGCCGAGCGCCGAGGTTTCAAAGCCGAAATCGTCGAACTGCAGGAAGGTGAAGTGGCCGGCATCAAGAGTGCCACCATTCACATCCAGGGCGACTACGCCTACGGCTGGCTACGTACCGAAACCGGCGTACACCGCCTGGTGCGCAAATCCCCGTTCGATTCCGGCAACCGTCGCCACACCTCCTTCTCTTCCGTGTTTGTGTCACCGGAAGTGGACGACAGCTTCGAAATCGAAATCAACCCGGCGGATCTGCGGGTCGACGTGTACCGCGCCTCCGGTGCCGGTGGTCAGCACGTTAACCGGACCGAATCCGCGGTGCGACTGACCCACAACCCCACAGGCATCGTTGTTGCCTGCCAGGCCGGCCGAAGCCAGCACCAGAACAAAGACCAGGCCATGAAGCAGCTCAAGGCCAAGCTCTTTGAGCTGGAAATGCAGAAGCGCAACGAAGAGAAACAGAAAGCCGAAGACTCCAAGTCTGACATCGGCTGGGGTAGCCAGATCCGTTCCTACGTGCTGGACGACAGCCGTATCAAGGACCTGCGCACCAAGGTGGAAACCAGCAACACCCAGTCGGTGTTGGATGGCGACATCGACAAGTTTATTGAAGCCAGTCTGAAGATGGCGCTGTAATCAGCGTCATTCACCCACACCCGGACAATCCCGACTTCTTAGTGAGCCAACATGACTGAACACACCCAGAACGCTGCACAGCCCGAGGACAACAAGCTGATTGCCGAGCGCCGCGCCAAACTGGCAAACATGCGCGAGCAGGGCAACCCGTTCCCGAACGACTTCCGTCGCGATGCCACCGCTGCCGAGCTGCAGGAAAAATACGGTGACAAATCCAAGGAAGAGCTGGAGTCCCTGGGTATCAAAGTGGCCATTGCCGGCCGCATGATGCTCGACCGCAAGGCGTTCAAGGTGGTTCAGGACATGACTGGCCGCATCCAGATCTACGCGTCCAAGGATGTCCAGAAAGACACCAAGCACTGGGATATGGGCGACATCGTGGGTGTGCGCGGTACCCTGTCGAAATCCGGCAAGGGCGACCTGTACGTCACCATGGACGAATACGTGCTGCTGACCAAGTCCCTTCGCCCGTTGCCGGAGAAGCACAAGGGCCTGACCGACACCGAAGCCCGCTACCGTCACCGGTACGTGGACCTGATGGTGAACGAAGACAGCCGCCGCGTGTTCCATGCCCGGTCGAAGATCATCAACGCCATGCGCCAGTACTTCACCGAGCGTGACTTCATGGAGGTGGAAACCCCCATGCTGCAGGTGATCCCCGGCGGCGCCACCGCCCGTCCGTTCGTGACCCATCACAACGCCCTGGGCATCGACATGTACCTGCGCATTGCCCCGGAGCTGTTCCTCAAGCGCCTGGTGGTTGGCGGCTTTGAGCGGGTGTTCGAGATAAACCGCAACTTCCGCAACGAAGGGCTGTCGACCCGGCACAACCCCGAGTTCACCATGGTCGAGTTCTACCAGGCCTACGCCGACTACAACGACCTGATGGACCTGACCGAAGACATGCTGCGCACCATCGCTCAGAAAGTGCTGGGCACCACCACGGTGATCAACACCCGTACACTGAAAGACGGCAGCGAAGAAACCATCGAATACGATTTCGGCAAACCGTTCGAGCGCCTGACCGTGGTAGACGCCATCCTGCGCTACAACCCCGACATCACCCGTGAGCAGCTGGCAGACGACGCACAGGCCCGTGCCGTGGCGAAGAACCTGGGTATCCACGTGAAGGACATCTGGGGTCTGGGCAAGGTGCAGATCGAGATCTTCGAGGCCACGGCTGAGCATCGCCTGATGCAGCCCACCTTTATCACCGAGTACCCGAAAGAGATCTCTCCGCTGGCCCGTTGCAAAGACAGCGACCCGTTCGTCACCGAACGCTTCGAGTTCTTCGTCGGTGGCCGCGAAATCGCCAACGGCTTCTCCGAGCTCAACGACGCCGAAGACCAGGCCGAACGCTTCCAGGCCCAGGTGGCCGAGAAAGACGCCGGCGACGACGAAGCCATGTTTTACGACGACGACTACGTGATGGCGCTGGAATACGGCCTGCCGCCGACCGCCGGTGAGGGCATCGGTATCGACCGCCTGGCCATGCTGCTGACCAACTCGCCGTCCATCCGCGACGTGATCCTGTTCCCGGCCATGCGCCCGGAGCACAAAGCCGAACAGAAACCGGAAAGCGAGTAAGCCGATGCACCCTGCCGAGGCACTGGCTCAACAACTGAAGCCCGGCCGCGGCTGGGATGAGTGGCTGGCGGACGAGTTCCGCCAGCCCTACATGCTGCAACTGGCCGAATTCCTGGCTGCCCAGGAACAGGCGGGCAAAGTACTGTTCCCGGAGCAGAGACACTGCTTCAACGCCCTGAACAGCACACCGCTGAACCAGGTCAAAGTCGTCATCCTCGGCCAGGACCCCTACCACGGCCCCGGCCAGGCCCACGGCCTCTGCTTCTCCGTCCGACCGGGCGTGCCTACACCGCCGTCGCTGGTGAACATCTTCAAAGAAATCGAAACCGACCTGGCCATCACCCCGCCAGACCACGGCTGCCTCCAACCCTGGGCAGAACAGGGCGTTTTACTCCTGAACGCGGTGCTTACCGTCGAACAGGGCAACGCCGGTGCGCACCAGAACAAGGGATGGGAAACCTTCACCGACAAAGTAATCGAAACCGTCAACCGGGAGCGGGAGGGCGTGGTGTTTCTGCTCTGGGGCAGCTACGCCAGGAAGAAAGGCCGGCACATTGACCGCAATCGTCATCTGGTTCTGGAAGGACCGCACCCGTCACCGCTGAGTGCTTATCGAGGGTTTTTCGGTTGTCAGCACTTCTCGCAAGCTAATGACTGGCTGCAGAAACAGGGAATAGCTCAAGTTGATTGGGCTCTGCCAGATAAAGTGCAGCTTATCCAGAGATATGCGAAGAGCTGAAGGCTCTCTTGGAAGTAGTCTTTGCGGCGGGGTTGAGCTCACAAAACCTTGCGGAGCCAGGGATGGCGGAGCAGAGCGTACAGGGAAGTATTCACAGCGTGTTTTGGGAGCTCAACCCCGCCGTAAAGACGGGCGTCAAGCTCCTTGATTCTATGGGTGATGTGAAGCTTACTGAAGCAACGCCATCGCCGCTTCCATCTGAGCGTTGAGATCCTCCTCCTCGCTCATGTCGATATTTGGATCCAACCCCAAACGCCCAAAGGCAGGAATGGTATTCCAGTCCATCTCCGTCCACGGGTGATCCGTACCCGCCACCAGTTGCAAATTCGCCACCATCACCAAATCGGCATAATCCGCCGCCGGCACCTCACGCTGGAAATTGGCATACTCCAGCGGCACATTCTGAAGATCACTCGGGAAATCCCACTTCTTCAGAATCAGCGCACCAATGCGCGGGTGCAGCTGATCAATCACATTATCCAGCATGATACTGCTGATCTGAATGTCCCGGTCCTCCACATAGCGCAGAATCGGCAGCACCCCAATCAGGTGAACAAGCCCTGCCAGCGTGGCCTGATCCGGTTTGAGCTTGGTGTAATGCTGGGCCAGAACATGGCATACGCCGGCCACTTCAGTGCTGGTTTGCCAGGTGGCGCGCAGGCGCTTGTCGACCATGTCTGAGGTGGCCTGGAACATCTGCTCCATGGCCAGACCCATCGCCAGGTTACTGGTGTAGGCCATGCCAAGGCGGCTGACCGCCATGTTAAGGTTTTCAATCGCGCGGCTACCCCGGAACAGCGGGCTGTTGCACACGCGGATAATCCGGGCAGAGAGGGCTGTGTCGTTACTGATGACCTTGACCAGGTCAGCGATTGCGGAGTCTTCGGACTCGGCGATGTCCCGAACCTGAAGCGCCACCTCCGGCAGGGTTGGCAGCACCAGTTTGTCATTCTCAATGGCGTCGGTCAGGTCAGCCTTGATGGTATCTACAATGTTGGCCATGGTCAGTAACGTTCCGCTTGTCTGGGTGCGCTGCTCGCGCGCACGGGGTAAACCGGTATGTGGTTTAATTTATAGCAAATTTTTCCGGTTTTTCCTGTCAACTTATGTATCTGCCTGCGTTGCGGGCTGTTGCTCGGGCACCGGGTAAGGCAGCGGTTGCATGGTCACGGTCACCGTGTTCATGCCTTCCAGGGCCAGGGTGCCTTGCTGAGCGTCGTGCCGGATAACCGCCAGCATCTCACCCGCCTGTTCAGACGTGAGCTCTGCGTTAACTACCTCGCCAACGCTCTTGCCCTCGCACAGCAGCCTGGTGCCGGGTTCCGGCGCAGTGTCGGAACCCTCAAAACGCAAGCGGAACAGGCTCTTCTTGAGCTGCCCCAGAAAGTGCATTCTGGCGATTACTTCCTGGCCGGTGTAGCAGCCCTTCTTGAAATGAACGCCTTGCAGGTGTTGCAGGTTGAGCATCTGCGGAACATAGGCCTCCCGGGTCTGGGCCGTTAGCCAGGGCACGCCGGCGGAAATGCTGGCAGCGTTCCAGTGTGCCATGGTCAACTCGGGCAGTTCCTCCGGTAGCGGTTGATCTCCCTCAAGCTGCCACCATTCGTAGCGGGCCGTCTGGTCACTGGTATCCTCGATTCGAATCAGGATTCCGGAACCGGTGGCCAGCGTCTGCCCCGGCCGGGAAAGCGATTCGGCTGCGTCGCCGCAGGCAGTGATGGCGGCTGGTTTACCGATCAGGCCAAGGATTCGGGCGGAAGGCAGCACGTCCATGCTGGTCCCACGAAACAGCATCAGGTACTTGCGGAGGTGGCTCAGGGTGTCATCCGCCAGCTCTGCATCCAGATCCATCAACAGGTCCTGGCCATGCCGTACCATGCGGGTCACGCAGTAAGCTCGTCCCTTGGGTGTGCAGGCGGTTGCCCGCAAAGACTGGGCCTGTGTCACCTCTTCCACATGCTGGGAAAACTGGCCCTGGACAAACTTGTCGGCACCGGGGCCGCTGATGCGTACCACCCGTCTGTTGGTGAGCTGGGTGTACCCGGCGTCAGACGAATAGTGTGGCCGAGGGTTTTCCGTGGGGTTCATCGTGATCTCCATGTTGGGTCAGCGGAGTTCAGTGTGCGTTACGAGTATGGCCGATTCTCAGCCATACCCGCAGGCGTCGGAACTCAGGCTCGGGAGCATTGGCTTGGAATGGCCCCATCTTGCCGGTAATCATTACCATGATGCTACCTGATCTGGAGTCTTGGGGGTGGAGTTTCAAGATCAGACAGGACGCACCCAGGGTACTTGAGGCGCAGACCCGAACGGGTGTCTCGTGGCCATCGCCGAACTGGCAGGTTATGCCGCCGCTGTCGGTGCGCAGGGCCTTAACGGCCCTGGGGCTGCGTAACAGGCCATAGCGCCGGAAGTTTCGCCAGGCGAAAGCGATAGTGACCGGCCCTACCATCAGTAACCAGAGGCTGGTTTCCAGTGCCGCACCAATGGCAAAAGCGCTGAGCAGTATCCAGGGTGCACTGGCCAGCAGGCCCGTGATGCCGGAGGGGGATAGAGTCAGATCAATCTGGCTGGACACGGTTCAGGATGATGTCAACGATGCGCTGAAGATCCGGGTCTTCCGGCCGGCTGCGTTGCATGAACCATTCGAACATATCGGTGTCTTCGCAGCTCAGCAGTTTCTTGTATCGGGCCTGGTCGTCCGGCTCGAGATCCCGGTACGCTTCCTCCAGGAAGGGCAGCAGCAGAACATCCAGTTCCAGCATGCCCCGGCGGCTGTGCCACCACAGGCGGTGAAATTCGGTATGGTCGTTGGACGCATTGGTGTCTGACATAGTCGGTTGCCTTGAAAAAGAGTGGAGTCTCCCTGTCAGCCCGTCAGGGAGACAGCGTGCGATAAGTGGTGGGTACCAGAACCGTGTCTTGCGGATCGTTCAGCAGGCCCGGGTAGTCCAGTGTGTAATGCAGGCCGCGGCTTTCCTTTCGCTGCAGGGCCGAGCAGATGATCAGATCGGAAACCGTCACCAGGTTACGCAGCTCGATCAGGTCATTGGTAACCCGGTAATTGCTGTAGAACTCGCCGATTTCCCTGGACAGCAGATCCACCCGGTGCTTGGCCCGCTGCAGACGTTTGGTGGTGCGCACAATGCCCACGTAGTCCCACATGAAATGACGTAATTCGTCCCAGTTGTGGGAAATCACAACGTCTTCATCGGAGTCCCGTACCTGGCTTTCATCCCAGTCTGGTGCGACGGGCGGCTCCGGTATGTCGGATTCCCGCCGGGCAATGTCGGCGGCAGCGGCGCGTCCGTACACCAGGCATTCCAGCAGGGAGTTGCTGGCCATGCGGTTGGCACCATGCAGGCCGGTGAAGGCAGCTTCGCCCACCACATACAGCTGGTTGATGTCGGTGCGAGCCCGTTCGTCGCTGACAATACCGCCGCAGGTGTAATGGGCGGCCGGCACCACCGGAATGGGCTCCCTGGTGATGTCGATGCCAAACTCCCGACACTTTTCGTAAATGGTGGGGAAGTGGTGCTTGATGAAATCCGCCGGTTTGTGGCTGATGTCCAGGTACAGATGGTCCGCACCCAGGCGTTTCATTTCATGGTCGATGGCCCGGGCGACGATATCCCGGGGCGCCAGTTCGGCACGTTTGTCGAACCGGTCCATGAATCGGCTACCGTCTGGCAGTTTCAGCACGCCGCCTTCGCCACGAACCGCTTCGGTAATCAGAAACGATTTGGCATGTGGATGGTACAGGCAGGTGGGGTGAAACTGGTTGAATTCCATGTTGGCCACCCGGCACCCGGCCCGCCAGGCCATGGCGATGCCGTCGCCGGATGCACCGTCCGGATTGGTGGTGTATCGGTAGGCCTTGGAGGCGCCGCCGGTGGCAATCACGGTAAACCGGGCGCGGAACAGTTCTACGTGGTTATCTTCCAGGTTCAGTATGTAAGCGCCTACGCATCGGTTGCCTGGCAGGGCGAGTTTGCGGTTGGTGATCAGGTCTACTGCTACCCGGCCCGCTTTAAGATCAATATTGGGGCGAGCCTGGGCCTGGCTGGCGAGTGTGGTCGACACCGCATGGCCGGTGGCGTCGGCGGCATGGATGATGCGCCGGTGGCTGTGGCCACCTTCCCGGGTCAGGTGGTAGTCTTCGCTGTCGTCCTGGCGGGTAAACTTTACGCCCGAATCAATCAGCCACTGGATGCTCTCTTTGCTGTGCTCCACGGTAAAGCGCACGGCATCTTCATGGCACAGGCCGCCGCCGGCGTTGAGGGTATCCAGGATATGGTTTTCAACGGAGTCGGCATCATCAATCACCGCAGCAATGCCGCCCTGGGCCCAGAGTGTGGCGCCGGAACTGATGTCTGCCTTGCTGACCACGCACACGCTGAGGTGCTCCGGCAGATTGAGCGCTACGGTCAGGCCGGCAGCGCCGCTACCGATAATGAGAACGTCGTATTCGAAGGACTGTGGCATTGAGTCGTTATCGCGGGCCATAATGTGGACGTGTATTGAACTAAACTTTACGCTTGCTGTCTATTTGGCCTGATGGATAAGCCGCCCGCCGGTTGCTGTCCAGGACCATGGGTTCATGATCGAACGCCGGAAGAGCCGAATGACACAAGCAGCAAATCTTATCAAGGCCACTCCGTTGGCCACCAAGACAGGACATTCTGTTACGTCGTCCATGACTCCTGATAACGACTGGAAACCGGGTGAGCAGACCGACAGTCAGACGGATCTGCAGTTGGTGCGCAAGGTTCGCAATGGCGATCGTGCGGCCTTTGATCTGCTTGTGGTCAAGTATCAGTCGCGGGTGGCCTCCATCATCAGTCGATACGTCTACGACAGCCAGGAAGTAATGGACCTGACCCAGGAAACCTTTGTCAAAGCGTTCCGGGCGGTCGAGCGGTTTCGTGGCGACAGCGCGTTCTACACCTGGCTGTACCGGATTGCCGTTAACACCGCCAAGAACTACCTGGAAGCCCGTGGTCGCCGGCCGCAGGGCTCGGCGGACTCAGCGGATGCAGAGAACTTTGACGATGGTGGTCGGCTGCGGGATGTCGCTTCTCCAGAGCGGCTGTTGCAGCGGGAGCAGCTGCAAAAAGCACTGTCGGAAGCAATAGCAGGCCTGCCTGAGGAACTTCGTTCCGCTTTTCTGCTCAGGGAATATGATGGCCTGAGTTATGAGGATATCGCCCGGATTCTGGAATGCCCGATCGGAACCGTTCGGTCGCGGATATTCAGGGCCCGGGATGCAGTGGACCGGCACTTGGGTCCCTTGCTCAATCATTCAGTGACGTAAATGAGGTTGCATCCGATGGATGAGCGTCTCAGAGAAACCCTGTCCGCGATGATGGACGACGAAGCAGATGAACTATCGGTTCGTCGCCTGTTGTCTCATGGTAACCAGGATGAGGTCAGAAACCAGTGGCAACGCTGGCAACAGGTTCGTGACCTCATGCATGAAAGTCATGGCCCTGAAGAGAGCGTCGATGTAGCGGTGGCTGTACGTGAGGCCCTCGATGGTCATGTACGCCCTGAACCTTCAAGGCTCAAGACTCAGGTTGCCGCAGGCTCCTACTGGCGATGGCCGGTGGCGGCGATGGTCGTTATGGCTCTGGTCATCGGATTTGGCGCCGGCGCCGGATGGGATGGGCAAACCCAGGAGCCGGTGGCTGCGGTGGCAGTGACTGAGCTGTCTGATGAGGATGCACTGGCTTTGTCTGCCAGGGTAGAGGAAGTTGCCTTGCAGCGCCTGGACGAAGAACAGCTTAAACAGATGCGCCAGTTTATGCTCGAACACGCGCAGCATAACAGCGTTGGCGCAGGCCGGGGTTCTGTTGGTTATGCCCGGCTGGTGAGTGCCAGCAGTGGCTACTGACGTTGGGGAACGGCCGATGACGTGGGTGGTGAGCAGCCTGGTGTCCCTGGGCCGAAGCGTGTTCGCCGGTGTGCTTGCCGGAATGTTGATCATGCTGCCTGTTCACGGAGCCAATGCTGAGACGAGCAACGAACCTGCTTCTGCAGATCCCGCTGATGCGATGTCGTGGCTGGAGCGCCTGGGACCGGCTTTGAACATGACCTCTTACCGGGGTGTCTTCGTCTATGCCCGTGGGGATCAGGTCCATTCCATGAAGATTGCCCATCGTTTTCGGGATGGCCAGGTGGAAGAGCGACTGGTCATGCAGGATGGCGGCAGTGGCGAGATTGTCCGTAAAGGCATGAATGTGGTTTGTGTGCTCCCTGACCGTGGTCGGGTGAGCCTTAACGAAGTGATTCCTTCTGGCCCGTTTGCCGAGGCGTTCACCAGTCAGCTGATGCCGTTTGGGCAATGGTATCGCTCAGAGCTTGCGGGTGAAGATCGCATCGCCGGTTATGACGTGGTGACCATTGCGTTAACCGCCCGTGATGACGAGCGATACAGCCATCGGCTGTGGATGGAAAAAGACACCGGCTTGCTGGTCAAAAGCCAGGTGCGCGACGGTGACGGGGAAGTGCTGGAGCATTTTCAATTTACCAGTCTCGAAATTACCGATGAGATCGCCGACGAGGAGCTGGAAATACAGACCCAAGGGCGCGAAATAACCCGCACGCTGGCGTCCAGGGATCCTCAACAGTCGGTGGTCGGCCGCATGAGCGGCTGGACTCTCAACTGGCGGCCGGAGGGCTTCGCGCCAGCGGCCGCGCCGCGGTCTGGCAAGGGCAAAGCGGTCGCGTTCTCTGACGGGCTGGCGGCCTTTTCGGTGTTTGTCGAACCGGTTGACCAGTTGAAAATGCCGACAGGGGCCTCGCGGGTGGGGGCAACCACCATATACATGCGCGAGATCCTGGTCGCCGACAGACCGTTCCTGGTTGCCGTTGTGGGCGAGATTCCCCCGCGTACTGCCCGGAAAGTGGCAGATGCCGTTGAAATAGATGACGCCCTGGCCCTGGAGTTATCAGGCCTGTGATCACCGAGATTGGCAAAGTGGTGGCCCTGAGTGGCGACAGCGTCTGGGTGCAAACCATCCGTGTCAGTGCCTGTCAGAGCTGTTCCGCCAGGGCCGGTTGCGGCCAGAGGGCGTTGGCCAAGGTATCCGGAGGGCGAGCAAATCAGGTTCTGGTGGCGAATACCGTGGGTGCCAGGGTTGGGGATGAGGTGGTGATCGGTATCGATGAACAGTCACTCCTCGCGGCATCCCTGGCTGTGTACGGTGCTCCGCTGCTGATGATGGTGCTGGCCAGTATCGCCGGTTATCGATGGTTGGGTGGTACTGACGCTGCGGCCATCTTGGGCGCTCTTGCAGGGCTGGGGGCAGGATTCTGGTGGGTACGTCGATGGCAGCGTCGGAGTGGTGATAAATACCAGCCGCGGCTGATCAGGGTGAACAGCACTCATTCCGTGACATGTCTGTGAACCCTACCGTTTTGTAAGTTGAAAAACGGGTTTCCGGCCCCAGAATTACGACGTGATTACAAGCAGAACACGGGGGTCCACATGCCGAGATCAAACACAGAGGTTGCCCGTCTTGCTCCAGTCCGGAGCGCAGGACACTACTGGGCGACCCTACTGATGCTTTCCGTCATGGTTTCAGTTTTCTGGAGCCAGTCCCTCGCCGCGCGCGGCTTGCCGGACTTTACCGAACTGGTTGAAGAGAACTCCAGCGCGGTAGTGAATATCAGCACCACAAGTGAGCCGCGTAATCAGGGCTCCCGTTTCCAGGGATCGCCGTTCGATGAAAGGCAGCTTGAGCAGTTGCCGCCGTTCCTTCAGGAATTTTTTCGTGGCCCGCAATCACCGTTCGGCGGCTCGCCCCGTTCGCAGCAGCCCCAGCGTTCCATGGGCTCTGGCTTCATTGTGTCAACAGACGGTTATGTACTCACCAACAACCATGTAGTGGAAGGTGCTGACGAGGTCATAGTGCGGTTGAACGACCGCCGTGAGTTTCAGGCCACGATTGTTGGCACCGACCCCCGTTCAGACATGGCCGTGCTGAAGATCGAGAACGGTGAGGATCTGCCCGTGGTCAAGGTGGGGCGTTCACGTGACCTCAAGGTTGGCGAATGGGTGTTTGCTATCGGCTCTCCGTTCGGTTTTGACTACACGGTTACGGCAGGCATTGTCAGTGCCCTTGGCCGTTCATTGCCCTCCGAAAACTACGTGCCATTCATTCAGACAGACGTGGCAATCAACCCCGGCAACTCCGGTGGGCCACTGTTCAATCTTGATGGTGAGGTAGTGGGTATCAACTCCCAGATCTATACCCGCTCTGGCGGTTTCATGGGGGTTTCTTTCGCCATTCCCATTGACGATGCGATGAACGTATTCAACCAGATCCGGGACAAGGGCAGCGTTGCGCGGGGCTGGCTTGGTGTGTTGATTCAGGAAGTAAACCGGGACCTGGCGGAATCTTTTGGCCTGAAACGCCCGAGGGGCGCGCTGATTGCGGAAGTCATGCAGGGGTCGCCGGCTGAGAAGGGAGGCCTGGAATCCGGAGATATCGTGCTGGAATACAACAGCGAGCCGGTTCAGTTGTCATCAGACCTGCCGCCGCTGGTGGGCCGGACGCCGGTGGGCGAATCGGCCCGGCTGACGGTACTGCGGGGTGGCCGGGAAATTGAGTTGGATGTGACCATTGGCCGCTTGCCGGAAGATGGCGATGACAGCTCAGACCCCGTGGTTGGTGAAAACAATGCGCCGTCACAGGACCCGCTGGGCCTGGCGGTTGAATCCCTGACGCCGGAGCAGGCCAGTGCTGCCGGTGTTCAGGGCGGCGTGCTGGTGACCCGGGTAGGCCAGGGGCCGGCAGCGGAAGCCGGGATTCGTTCCCGGGACATCATCACCGAGATTAATCGCGAACAGGTGCGCTCAGTGGAGGATTTCCGGAACGCCACCCGCAAGCTGCCGTCTAACCGGGCGGTTTCGGTCAGAATCGTCCGCCAGGGTCGTGCCATCTATCTGGTGATGAAGCCCTGACACCATAGAAGGCAGGCGTTTCGCAAGCCCCCGGTGTCTTTGACGACAGGCCCGGGGGCTTTTGCTATAATCGCCCGAACTGATAATAAATGGGGTCATGGAACGGACCGTAAACAATGATGACCAGCAAGGAACTTCCCCTCAGACAGCTTCTGCAATTACGCCATGCCTGGATTGCCTGGCTTGTGTTCTTTGTTGCCGTAGCCGCCACCGTGCTTCTATGGCAGGTATCAATCCGCCTTGTGGAAGACCGCACCGAGGCCCACTTTCGAACCCAGTCCCTGCAGCTGAAAAGCGCCATTGAAGAGCGGTTGCTCAATTATGAGCAGGTGCTGGCAGGCAGTTCCGGTTTGTTCTCGGTAGCCGGGGAAGTCACCAGGGAGCAGTGGCGGGAGTATGTCGAGAAAGTCGATATCGACCGTTACTACCCGGGTATTCAGGGTATCGGGTATGTGCAACGGATTGGTGTTCGGGATATGGCCGATCACATCGCTTCGGTGCGGGCCGAAGGTGTCTTTAACTATCTGGTCAAGCCACTCGGCACAGGCCCGTTCTATTACCCCATGGTGTACCTGGAACCGGGCACAGATCGCAACCGCAGGGCGCTGGGTTACGATGCCTTCAGTGATCCGATACACCGGGTAGCAATGGAAAAGGCTCGGGACGATGCTGTACCAACCGTGACCGGTAAGGTGGTTCTGGTTCAGGAATCGCTGGCGGAAGACCAGGCCGGCTTCCTGATGTACTACCCGGTATATCAGGGCGGAGAAATCCCGGACATTCGCGCAGAACGGCGAATGATGCTGTCTGGGTATGTGTTCAGTGCCTTCCGGATGAATAACCTGATTGATGGCATTGTCGGCCTTATCTCTCCCTTTCTTGACGTGCGGATCTACGACAGCGGTGTGGTGGCCCGGGACACCCTGATGTATGGCTCCAACCTGGGGTCGCTGGATAATGAATTCAGCTTTGAGATGAGCCAGACCATCTCCCACGGGGGGCGGGACTGGCTGTTGCAAACACGTTCAACACCTGCCTTCGACTTTCTGGCGGCAGACCCTCGCCCACCGATTGTGCTGGGGTCCGGGTTGGCCATCAGTGCTTTGTTGTGCCTGTTTGTGCTGGCGCTGATTCGTTCCCGGCTGATCGCCCAGATCAGCGCTGGCCGTTACCGGGCCATTACCGAAGGAGCTGCCAATGTCACGCTGGTGATGGATCGTCGTGGTGAGCCGCTTTATGCCAGCCCGTCCAGTCGGGACATCCTGGGCTTCGACCCCGACAAGGTTCATTCCATGCAGCTGGAAGCCCAGGTGCATCCGGACGACCTGCCCCTGCTGCAGCGCGGCTTTGAGGAATCCATGCGTGCGCCGGGCAAGCAGATGCCGGTCGTGCGGGCTCGTATCCGGGATGCTGAGGGCCAGTGGCGTGACATGGAAGGCACCTATACCGCCATGTTGTCTGTGCCTGGTGTTAATGGTGTGGTTCTGAGCCTGCGGGACCTGACCCAGCTCAAGGCTGCCCAATCCGAGTTGCATCGACTGGCGTTCTACGACCCGCTCACCGGGCTGGCAAACCGTCAGTTGTTCCGGGACCGCCTCAACCACGTGGTACGCCGGAGTCGCCGCAGTGGTGAACCCGCGGCCCTGATGTTTCTGGATCTCGATGGTTTCAAGCGCATTAACGACACCCTGGGGCACGACGCCGGGGATGAGCTGCTGAAACAGGTGGCGCTGTGGCTGGAAGGCTGTGTGCGTGAGGAAGACTCGGTGGCCCGCCTGGGGGGCGACGAATTTGTGGTGCTGTTGTCCCAGATCAGCGGGCCGGATGCCGCCGGCAAGGTGGCAGAGTCCATACTCCGCCGCCTGTGTCAGCGAATACGCCTGAACGACCACGAAGTGGGCATTACCGTGAGTATCGGCATCACCATGATTCCCCATGATAGCGAGGATGCCGGCACCCTGATGAAATACGCCGATCTGGCCATGTACCGGGCCAAGGAGCTGGGTCGCAATACCTATCAGTTCTTCACTCCTGCCATGAATATCAAGGCCGCCCGGCGCCTGTTGCAGCAGGAAGAGTTGGCCACGGCCCTGGATGGCGACCGGTTTGTTCTGCATTACCAGCCAAAGATCGACCTCGTCAGCCAGCGGGTGATTGGCGTGGAAGCGTTCCTGCGTTGGCACCACCCGGAAAAGGGACTGGTTTCGGCGCAGCAGTTCATCAACCTGGCGGAAGAGACCGGCCTGATTGTCCGGCTGGGCGAGCTGGCCCTGCGGCAAGCCTGTATTCAGGTGCAGGCCCTGGAACGGGCCGGCTTCGAATCCCTGAAAATGGCGGTGAACCTGTCGGTGCGACAGCTGACCGATTCCGGTTTCCTGGACATGATTCGTCAGGTCATTACGGAAACCGGCGTGTCCCCGGAGCGCCTGGAACTGGAAATGCCGGCAGAGTTGTTGAACGAAGACCCTCGCATGCTGCGTGAACTGCTGGTGTCGCTGAATGATCTCGGGGTTTGCCTGATCCTGGATGACTTCGGGACCGGTTCATGCTCGCTGGTCGCGTTACAGCAGCTCCCGCTGGACGTTATCAAGATTGATCATCGGTTCATCCGGGACATTCCCTATAACGTCAGTGCTACCGATGTGGCGTCTGCGGTGATCGCGCTGGCGAAGAAACTGCACCTGACCGTGGTAGCCGAGGGCGTGGAAACCCTGCAGCAGCTGAGTTTCCTGAAATCGGCCGGTTGCGCCCAGTGTCAGGGTAATCTGTTCAGCTACCCGCTGGACGAAGACGCGTTGATCGGGTTCCTGATCCGGCAGTACGAGAAGCCGCTTATTTCCTGATCATGGCAATAGCGGCCGGTAACCGGTAAAATCACGCCGTTCCCGGACCCGGTAGCGGCCATTCCGGGCTCAACCCTACGTCTTATATGAGTAATCATTGTCTGTGACTGAACTGAGCCGAATCCGTAACTTTTCCATTATTGCCCACATTGACCACGGTAAATCCACACTGGCGGATCGTTTTATCCAGATATGCGGTGGCCTGACCGACCGCGAAATGGCCGAACAGGTGCTTGACTCCATGGATCTGGAGCGGGAACGGGGCATTACCATCAAGGCCCAGAGCGTAACGCTCAACTACACCGCCAAAGATGGTGAAACCTACAAGCTGAATTTCATCGACACCCCTGGTCACGTGGATTTTTCCTATGAGGTATCCCGTTCCCTCTACGCCTGTGAGGGTGCGCTTCTGGTGGTAGATGCAGGTCAGGGTGTGGAAGCCCAGTCGGTGGCCAATTGCTATACCGCCATTGAGCAGGGGCTTGAAGTGGTGCCGGTACTGAACAAGATGGACCTGCCCCAGGCGGAGCCGGAGCGGGTGGCGGCGGAAATTGAGGATATCATCGGCATCGAAGCCGCCGATGCAGTGCGCTGCAGTGCCAAAAGCGGTCTGGGCGTGGAAGATGTACTTGAGGATCTGATCAGGAAGATTCCGCCGCCGAAGGGTGACCGCAGTGCACCACTGCAGGCGCTGATCATCGATTCCTGGTTCGATAACTATCTGGGCGTGGTATCCCTGGTTCGGGTGACCGAGGGCGTTCTGCGCAAAGGCGACAAGATTGTCATTAAATCCACCAAGAAAGCGTGGAATGCCGACAAGGTAGGTATCTTTAATCCGAAGCCCACCGACACTGATGTTCTGGAAGCCGGTGACGTAGGCTTTGTGGTGGCGGGTATCAAGGATATTCACGGTGCACCGGTGGGCGACACCATCGTGCATCAGAAGTTCGCCGACGAAACTCCGATGCTGCCGGGCTTCAAGAAGGTTCAGCCGCAGGTTTACGCAGGCCTGTTCCCGGTCAGCGCTGACGATTATGACGACTTCCGGGATGCCCTCGAAAAGCTGACGCTGAACGACGCCTCCCTGTTTTTTGAGCCTGAGAATTCTGACGCCCTCGGTTTCGGGTTCCGCTGTGGTTTCCTGGGCATGCTGCACATGGAAATTATCCAGGAGCGGCTGGAGCGTGAGTACGATATCGATCTGATTACCACGGCACCCACGGTAATCTATGAAGTCATTACCAAACAGGGTGAGACCCTGTCGGTGGACAACCCCTCGCGGCTTCCGGATATTGGCTCTATCGAGGAAATGCGTGAGCCCATCGTGGAGGCGAATATCCTGGTGCCCCAAGAACACCTGGGTAACGTTATTGCCCTGTGTGAAGAGAAGCGGGGTGTTCAGAAGAACATGCACTTCATGTCGACCCAGGTTCAGCTCACCTACGAGTTGCCGATGGCGGAAGTGGTGATGGATTTCTTCGATCGGATCAAGTCTGCCAGCCGAGGTTTTGCCTCGCTGGATTACCACTTCGTGCGGTTCCAGCAGGCCAATCTGGTTCGCCTGGACGTGTTGATTAACGGTGAACGGGTCGACGCCCTGGCATTGATCGTTCATCGGGATCTGGCGCACCGGAAGGGGCGCCAGCTGATCGAGAAGATGAAAGAGCTGATTCCCAGGCAGATGTTTGATATCGCCATCCAGGCGGCAATCGGAACCCAGGTGGTGTCACGGGTTACGGTCAAGGCATTGCGCAAGAACGTTACCGCCAAGTGTTACGGTGGTGATGTCAGCCGGAAGAAGAAACTGCTTCAGAAGCAGAAAGAAGGTAAAAAACGTATGAAGCAGCTGGGCAATGTCGAGGTGCCTCAGGAAGCGTTTCTTGCTGTATTGAAAGTGGATAACTAAAACTAAGGCTCCCGGATGGATATTGATTTTCCGCTGGTACTGGTGGTTCTGACCTTCGCGACTGGATTGATCTGGCTGGCGGATAAAGTGTTTTTCAGCAAACGGCGGCAGGCAGCTGGCCCGGACGTTGGCGGTGCCGCGTCCGATGAAACTGCCGAGACCAGTGAACCCTGGTTGGTCGACCTGAGCCGATCGTTCTTCCCGGTACTGGCCATCGTTCTGGTGCTTCGTTCGTTTCTGGTGGAACCCTTTCAGATTCCCTCCGGTTCGATGCTGCCGACCCTCGAAGTTGGTGATTTTATCCTGGTAAACAAGTACGCCTACGGGCTTCGGTTGCCAGTGGCCGGCACCAAGGTGGTGTCGATGGGTGATCCCGAGCGTGGTGATGTCATGGTGTTCCGTTATCCGGAGGATGGCGCCACCAATTACATCAAACGAGTGATTGGTTTGCCGGGTGACCGGGTGCGCTATCGCGATAAACAGCTGTTTATCAATGATGAACCAGTGGCCAGGGAGTTTGTGGCCCGTCTTCCGCCAATGGAGCGCTGGCGTGAGGAAGTGGGCGGCGTTGAGCACGATGTGTATCTGACCCTGGGCCGGGTTGCAGGCAACGGGGAAGGTGAATGGCTGGTGCCTGATGGCCATTACTTTGTCATGGGGGACAACCGGGACAACAGTAACGACAGCCGGTTCTGGGGCACTGTGCCCGATGAGCTTGTGGTCGGGAAGGCCTTCGCCATCTGGATGCACTGGAAATCGCTGACAAGTCTGCCATCTTTTGATCGAGTGGGTAGCATTGACTAACCCCGTTGTGCCGGAGACAAACATGATGAAAAAGAATAATCCCGTCGGATTGCAGCAGCAGGGCGGCAGCGCTCTAACCATGCTGATTGTGGCGATGTTTTTTGGCAGCCTGCTGGCCCTGGGGCTGAAAATCGGCCCTGCCTACCTGGACGATTTCACCATTCAGGAGGCACTGGAAGGTCTTGATGGCACCGAGGGTTTGTCGCGCATGGGGCCGGCTGAGGTGCGTAGCCTGATTAACCGGCGCCTGAGCGTCAATAACGTCAGGGGCTTCGACGCCAAGCAGATCAGCGTTGAGAAAAGTGGCGAGTTCGTGGTCATCAAGGTGGACTACGAGGTTCGCAATCATCTATTCGGAAACGTGGACACCATCGTTCATTTCCAGCACGAGTATGAGTTAAAGGGACAGTGAGTTCACAACCAGATCTGGATCAGTTGCAGCGTCGTATCGGATACACCTTCAAGGAGCCCGAGCGGTTGCTGCTGGCCCTGACCCACAGAAGTTACGGGAACCAGAATAATGAACGCCTGGAGTTCCTTGGGGATTCCATCGTTAATATGGTGATTGCAGAGCACTTGTACCTGCACTTCGAGAAAGCCCGGGAAGGCCAGTTGAGCCGGCTCCGGGCGCGGATGGTCAAAGGCGTGACCCTCGCCGAGATTGGTCGCGAATTCCAGTTGGGCCAGTATCTGAGGCTGGGCTCCGGTGAGCTCAAGAGTGGTGGCTACCGGCGCGAGTCGATTCTGGCGGATGCGGTGGAGTCCATCATCGGTGCTATATACTTGGACAGCGATTTTCATACCTGCCGTGAGCAGGTACTGCGCTGGTTCGAGCATCGCCTGGCCAATCTGGACATTCAGGACACCCAGAAAGATCCCAAAACCCGGTTGCAGGAATACCTGCAATCCCGGCAGTTCCCGCTGCCTCGTTACGAAGTGATATCCGTCGACGGTGAAGCCCATGAGCAGACGTTCCATGTCTCCTGTGCCTTACCGTCACTGGATCGAAAGACCAGCGGCACCGGTAGCAGTCGGCGAATTGCTGAACAGCAGGCTGCCCGCAATGCCCTCAAGCAACTGGGCGTGGAGAACTCCTGATGAATGATATTACCCGCCCGGAAGATCCGGACAGCCGTTGTGGTTTTGTCGCCATTGTTGGCCGGCCGAACGTGGGAAAATCCACGCTTCTGAACCATATCCTGGGCCAGAAACTGAGTATTACCTCCCGCAAACCCCAGACCACCCGACATCAGGTGCTGGGTATCAAGACAGACGGACCTGTGCAGGCCATCTATGTGGATACCCCAGGCATGCACGAAGACGAGCCCCGTGCGCTGAACCGTTATATGAACAAAGCGGCGTCGTCTGCCCTGATTGACGTGGACGTGGTGGTGTTCGTGGTGGACCAGCTGGCGTGGACCACTGCCGATGACATGGTGCTGGAGAAATTGTCGCGGTTGAAATGCCCGGTTATCCTTGCAGTTAACAAGGTGGATAAGGTTGAGAACCGTGACAAACTGCTGCCACACCTTGAGGCACTGTCCAAAAAACGGGAATTTGCCGAAATTATCCCTTTGTCTGCGTTGAAAGAAACCAACCTCCAGCCACTGGAGGAAGCTGTGGGACGTTTCCTGCCCCAGAGTGTGCACTTCTACCCGGACGATCAGATTACGGATCGCAGCGAGCGCTTTATGGCGTCAGAGATGGTGCGGGAGAAAATTACCCGCCAACTCGGTGCTGAATTGCCTTATTCCGTGGCAGTAGAGATCGAAGAGTTCAAGCACGAGGGGAAAACCCTGCATATCTCGGCCCTGATTCTGGTGGAACGGGAAGGCCAGAAGAAAATCATTATCGGTGACAAGGGCGAGCGCCTGCGCCGCATTGGCCAGGAAGCCCGGGTGGATATGGAGCGCATGTTCGGCTCCAAGGTCATGTTACGTTTGTGGGTCAAGGTAAAACGCGGCTGGGCAGACAGCGACCGGGCATTGAAAAGCCTTGGTATGAGCGATTTCTGAGGTCGCTATGAAGGTAGCGGTGCAGCAGGAGCCCGCTTATGTGATTCACCGGCGCCCCTGGCGGGAAACCGCCTTGCTGGTGGATCTGTTTACACTGAATCATGGCCGAATGAGTCTGGTGGCGCGCGGCGCCAACAGTGCGAAAAGCCCCCTCAAGGCTCAGTTGCAGCCGTTTCAGCCGTTAATGGTGGACTGGACCGGAAAAAGCGATCTGAAGACACTGGTGCAGCTTGAGGTTCGGTCGGCGCCGCTGCTTTCGCAAACCCGTGCCTTGTACAGCGGCCTCTACATCAATGAACTGCTTCAGCGCGTTCTGCCAGCGGCAGACCCTCATCCCACCCTGTTTGCCAGTTACATAGAAAGCCTGCAGGCTCTCGCGGCACTGGAGCCCAAAACCGATGTAGAGCCAATATTGCGGCACTTTGAACGGGCGTTTGCCGGGGCCCTCGGGTATGACTTTGCCTGGGATGAAGCCACTGATACCGGCTTGCCAGTGGTGGCCGGTGGTTACTACGGTTATGATCCGGTGCAGGGCATTGTGTCTGCCGCCGCCACCGAGGTTCGCTTGCAGCAGATTCCGGGCGAGGCTCTGCTGGCCCTGGCCGAAGGCGACTTTACCGGTGAGTTACCGCGCAGGACGGCCAAGCGGATCATGCGTGTTCTGGTGGACTACCTGTTGCAGGGTAAGCCGTTACACAGCCGCAATCTGTTCAGCCATTCCGTTTCATCATCAGGGAGAACCCCATGAATTCCAGAGTGTTGCTCGGTGTGAATATTGACCATGTGGCCACATTACGCCAGGCCCGCGGCACCCGCTATCCAGACCCGGTTCAGGCGGCATTGGTGGCCGAGGAAGCGGGCGCCGATGGCATTACCATTCACCCCCGGGAAGACCGCCGGCACATTCAGGATCGTGACGTACTGTTGCTGCGCGAAGTCCTGCAAACCAAGATGAACCTGGAAATGGCGGTAACCGATGCCATGCTGGCCTTTGCCGAACAGGTGCGTCCGGAGTGTGTCTGCCTGGTGCCGGAGAAGCGCGAAGAATTAACCACCGAGGGTGGGCTGGATGTAGACGGTCAGGAGGAGCGTGTGGCCAAGGCCTACGACCGGCTGGCAAAGATCGGGGCCGAAGTGTCACTGTTCATTGACCCGGACCCGGTGCAGATAGACGCCGCTGTGCGCTGTGGTGCGCCGGTTGTCGAGCTGCACACTGGCGAATACGCCGAAGCGCAGGACCCGGCTGTTCGGGAAAAAGCGTTCAAACAGCTGGCCGATGCCGTCGCCTATGCCCGAAAGAAAGGGTTGATTGTGAACGCTGGCCACGGCCTGCATTATCACAACACCGAGCGGGTGGCGGCGATTCCGGGTATTAACGAGTTGAACATCGGCCACGCCATTGTTGCCAGGGCAGTGTTCACCGGACTGAAAGAGGCGGTCAGGGAGATGCGCGCCATTCTTGAGCGCGCCCGGCCCTGATCCGACCTCAGGTGGTCTCCGGCTGGCGTTGCTGTTCCCTGAACAGTTGCTGCCAGTCGGTTTGTTCACTCCAGATCTGCAGTCGGTCCATGGCTGCCAATAGCTGGTCTTTCTGTAGTTCCATATCCGGCGCCTGGCACTTCAGTGCGGTTTCAAAACGGTTGGCGGCGGTTCTCAGCTCCGGTACGCCGCAGTAGCGGGTTGCGCCGTGGAGCTTGTGTACGCATTCAAGCAGCTCGTCGGTGTCATTGTTGTTCCAGAGTTCGGTTACACGCCCGATGTCGGTGTGCAGTTGTTCCAGCAACATGCTGAACAGCTCTTCCGCCAGGTCGGCCTTGCCAGCGGCCAGTTGAATGCTTTCATCAACACTGACGCAATCCTGCTGCATGCGACGGTTTGATGGCCGCAGGGTGCGGCGGGTGTCCCGGACTTCCGAGATTTTGAAACTGTCGTTGCTGCTCTTGCAGTCGTAACCCGTGTATTCACGAATCAACTGGACCAGTTGGGTGCTGCTGATCGGTTTTGGCATGTAACCGTCGAAGCCCTGCTGGGTCAGCCTTTCCTGTTCATCGGCCAGGGCATGGGCGGTCAGGGCGATGATCGGGGTATGATGAGAGCCGGTATCCAGATCCCGGATTCGGGCCGTGGTTTCCACACCATCCATGCCCGGCATTTGCAGGTCCATGAACACCAGGTCAAAGGGTTTCTGCCGGGCCTTGGTCAGCGCCTCGAAGCCGCTTGAGGCCCCCTCTGCTTCAAGCCGGCAGTCCTGCAGCAGGGTCATCACCAGTTTCAGGTTGGCGTCATTGTCGTCCACGGCCAGTACACGAGGGACTCTCGAAGGGCCGCTGCTTCTCAGTGGCAGGGACACTTCTCCTGCTCCCCGGTTGCTGGCCTGGATGCCGTGGATCAACAGCAATAGCTCGTCGTAGAAGGCGTCCCGGCACACCGGTTTGGTAAGGTGTCCGCTGGACAGTCCGGACAGCGGCGTGTCGTGGGTTTCCAGGGTGGGGGTCAGCAGCAGTGTTCGGCAGTCCCGCTCCACTTCCAGCGAACGCACCATGTTGCAGTACTGGCTGGAGTTCAGCAGGTGGCGGGTAATGCCGATAATGGCGGCGGCGTAGCCTTCCTGCTTCCGTTGGGCTTCCTCCACGTGTTCCACCAGGGCGGCTGGCGAGGACACCCGTTGTACCGCCACGCCCCAGTCCCGTAACAGGTGTTCGACCGCGAGCCCGGTGGTTTTCTGCTGTTCGAGGTAGATTATCCGCTCGCCGCGCAGGGCGTCTTTTGGCGCGCTGGTATCGGCAGCGGCAGACAGTTCCGGCGTGAGGGTAAACCAGAAGGTAGAGCCTTTGCCGAGTTCGCTTTCCAGGCCAATCTTGCCGCCCATCTCTTCCACCAGCCGCTTGGAAATGGCCAACCCCAGACCGGTGCCGCCATACTGCCTGGCGGTTGAGGCGTCAGCCTGGCTGAAAGCGTTAAACAACGATTGTTGCTGGGCCCGGGACAGGCCCACGCCGGAGTCCGTGATGCTCAGACGCAGGGTTACCCGATTGCTGTCGGGTGTTTCGTCTTCCAGGCTGGCCCGCAGCACCACTTCACCGGTCTGGGTGAATTTGATGGCGTTATTGACCAGATTGGTGATGACCTGCTTCACCCGCAGCGGGTCACCCATGACGTTGTCCGGTACATCGTTATAGACCAGCGGCACCAGGTCCAGGTTCTTGGCGTGGGCTGCCGGTGCCAGCATCACCATCACCTCTTCCACGATATCCCTTAGCTGGAACGGTACCCGGTCAAGAATCAGCTTGCCGGCCTCGATCTTGGAAAAATCCAGGATGTCGTTAATGATCGTCAGCAGAATCTCGGACGATTTCCGGATGGTGTTCAGGTGGTCCCGTTGCTGGCGGGGCAGGGGGCTTTTCAGCAGCAATTCGGTAAAGCCGATGATGCCATTCAGGGGCGTGCGGATTTCGTGGGACATATTGGCCAGGAATTCGGACTTGATCCGGCTGGCTTCCAGGGCTTCCTTGCGGGCGAAATCCAGTTCGATATTCTGGATTTCAATGGTTTCCAGCGTTTCCCGGAGGTCTTCCGTGGCCTGGTCGATGTTCTGCTGCATTTCAGCCTGGGCTTTGCTGAGCTCTGAGGCCATGTCATTCAGGCCCGACTCCAGTTGTTCGAACTCCGGGCCAGCACTGGTGTACACGCGGGTGTCCAGCTTGCCTTCCTTGAGCCTGGCTACGGCTTCATTGAGCTGGAACACAGGATCGGTGAAGGCCCGGCTCAGGCGCAGGGCTATGGCCATGCTGAGCAGTACCCCGCCAATCACCAGGAGCAGGGAAATCAGTAGCGCCTTGTAGGTTTCCTTTTCGGTGCGGACATGGGACATCTCCACCGCAACCCAGCCCAGGGGTTCCTGTAGCCGGGTGGCCGACTGCCGGACATCCGGGTCGAGCATGGTTTCGATCATCAGGTCCTGCAGGTAAACCGGGGTGACAAACCGGGTGCTGCTGTCCCGGGTAATCTTTACCGCCAGGTCCGGCTTCAGGGAGGATTCGTCGATGGCATCGGCGCCACCGGGACCGGTGTGGAGCAAGCGGCGGCCATCTGGCGAGAAGAAGGTGATCGAGCGAACGTCCTGCTCTTCCAGCAGGGCATTGGACAGGCTGCTCAGCAGGCTGCGGTTGGCGGTGAACAGGCCATACTCGGAGCCGGCAGCAAGCTGGCGGGACAGGGATTCGCCCCGATCCCTCAGCAGGTTCTCGATGTTGTTAACCCAGCTGTAGGTGAAAAACAGCCCCAGCAACAAAGTGGTCAACAAGGTGGGAACCAGCGTTACCACCAGTACTTTTTTGCGAATGCCCCAGCGCCGCATAGATATGTTCCTGCAAGTTTCCTGAGCCTGACCGGGCCGATCTTTCCCGGAACCGGCACTTCCCTGTGTTATGAGCATAGTTGATCTGATTCCCGAAAACTGTGGTAAAGGTTCCGGGAACAAACAGTTATAGCCGCGGGTCATGGATATAGCGACAAGCTGTATTGGGACAATGCGGCCATAAAGCGTATGATTCGAACCCAAAAGTGTATCACAGGGTTTCGCTATGATTTTCCCGACCATTGAAGATTATGTAGGGCATACCCCTCTGGTTCGTTTGCAGCGTCTGCCGGGGGAAACCTCCAATGTCATTCTGGCCAAGCTGGAAGGCAATAACCCGGCCGGGTCGGTGAAGGACCGGCCTGCCATCAGCATGATTCAGGAGGCCGAACGCCGTGGTGAAATCAAGCCAGGCGATACCCTGATTGAAGCGACGTCCGGTAACACTGGCATCGCCCTGGCAATGGCTGCGGCAATCAAAGGTTACCGGATGGTTCTGATCATGCCGGCTCACATGAGTGAGGAGCGCCGCGCTTCCATGCGGGCATACGGAGCGGAGATCGTTACCGTCAGCAAGGAGGAAGGCATGGAAGGGGCGCGGGACCTCGCTGCGCGGATGGAATCTGAAGGCAAGGGCAAGGTGCTGGACCAGTTCAGCAATCCGGATAACCCACTGGCCCATTACCGCACCACCGGCCCGGAAATCTGGGAGCAGACCCAGGGCAAGGTGACTCACTTTGTCAGCTCCATGGGGACCACCGGGACCATTATGGGCGTGTCCCGTTATCTGAAAGAGCGAAATCCTGATATTCAGATTATTGGGTTGCAGCCGGAAGATGGTGCATCCATCCCCGGTATCCGCCGCTGGCCCGAGGCCTATTTGCCGTCGATCTACGACGCTGCCCGGGTAGACCAGGTTCTGGACATTGGCCAGAAAGAAGCAGAAGACACCATGAGGGCGCTGGCCGCCAAAGAAGGAATTTTCTGTGGCGTGTCGTCCGGTGGCTCCATTGCCGCTGCCCTCAAATTGTCCCGTGAGGTTGAAAACGCGGTGATCGTGGCCATTATCTGTGACCGCGGCGACCGATACCTGTCTACCGGTGTTTTTCCCGGCGCCTGAACCGGTCATCCAAGCCGGCTACACAAGAGAGATTAACCCCTATGAGTAAGCGTCGCCGCAAGGTTCTGCCTCAGGAACCGGTGCGTTGTGAAATTGAAACCCTTGGCCACGACGGCCGGGGCATTGCCCGGGCCGAAGGTAAAGTCCAGTTTGTGGACGGTGCTCTGCCGGGTGAAACGGTGATGGCAAAGATGGTCAGCACCCGAAGCAAGTTTGATGAGCTGCGTACCCTGGAGGTTCTGGAAGCGGCTCCAGACCGCCAGCAACCGCCCTGTGACTTTGCCGACCTTTGTGGTGGCTGCAGCCTTCAGCACATGAGTGCCGATGCGCAGATCCGGTTCAAGGAAGACACGCTGAGGGAGCATTTTGCCCATTTTGGGGGCATCGAACCCCAGGAGTGGGTTGAACCCATGCGCTCACCCGCTACCCTTGGCTATCGTCGCAAAGCCCGCCTGGGCGTGCGCTATGTGAAAGCCCGGGAGTCGGTGCTGGTAGGATTCCGGGAAAAGCGTAACAGCTTTCTAACGGATATTGACCGTTGTGTGGTGCTGGACCCGCGTATTGGTGATCGCATCAAGCCCCTGCGGGAACTGCTGCATGGTATGGTGGCCTTCGACCGGATTGCCCAGGTAGAAGTGGCCTGTGGTGATGATGTGGCGGCCATGGTGTTCCGTAACATGGATGAACTGGTTCCCGAAGACCGGGAAAAACTGATTGCCTTTGGCCAGGCCCATGACTTGCATATCTATCTGCAGCCCAAGGGCCCGGATACGGTGCACCGCATCTGGCCGGAATCGTCTGGTCGTGATGGTGAGCGCCTGAGCTACAGCCTGGATGAGTTTGATCTGACCATGAAGTACCATCCGATGGACTTCACTCAGGTCAATGCCGGTATCAATCAGAATATGGTTCATCGTGCAGTGGAGTGGCTGGATGTTCAGCCCGGTGAGCGGGTGCTGGATCTGTTCTGTGGCCTGGGTAACTTTACCCTGCCATTGGCTCGCAAAGGTGGCCGGGTGGTTGGCGTCGAAGGCGATGATGCCATGGTGGTGCGTGGCCGCGAGAACGCACAGCTCAATGGTCTGGATAATGTGGAATTCTTTGGGGCCGATCTGCACGGTGACTTTACCGGGCAAAGCTGGGCCAAAGAGGGTTTCGACAAGATTCTGATCGACCCGCCCCGGTCTGGCGCGGAAGACATCTGCAAGTACCTCACGGCGTTCGGGGCCAGCAGGATTGTCTATGTTTCGTGTAATCCGGCCACTCTGGCAAGAGATGCCGGCGTTATGGTGCGCAACGGTTATCGCCTGGTGCGCGCAGGTGTGATGGATATGTTCCCCCACACCACCCATGTCGAATCCATTGCTCTTTTTGAGCGTGAATGACTCTGACTGATCAGTCGACAGTCAGATGCCGGGGCGCCAGGATCGCGACCCGGGTAACCGGAAAATCAGCGGGTATGCCTCTGCTATGGTAAAAGTTCGGGAAGATTATTCGGTCACTGGTGATGGCGAGATCGACATTGATCGTTGTGTTCGCCACATCGCTGAACAGACGCACCTGGATAATCCGGAGCAGCTCCGGCAGGCCTGTGAAAAAGCGGCCAGGATTGCCGTGCAGGCATTCAGAGAGGATCGCCTCTGGGCGCCCGGCTCCAGTAGTTTCCGTACGGGTCTGGAAATGGCACAGGTGCTGGCCGAACTGCATCTGGACCAGGCCAGTCTGGTGGCTGCGGTGTTGTACCGGGCAGTGCGTGAAGAGCGGGTACCCCTGGAAGAGATCCGCAAAGAATTCGGTGACGAAGTCGCCGGGCTGATCAATGGTGTGCAGCAGATGGCGGCCATTTCGTCGGTGCACCACCCGCTCAAGGGCAATGTGCTGGGCCAGAGTGAAGGGCAACTCGACAATGTCCGGAAAATGCTGGTTACCATGATTGACGACGTCCGGGTGGCGTTGATCAAACTGGCCGAGCGGACCTGTGCGATTCGGGCCGTCAAGGACGCGCCGGAAGAGAAGCGCATGCGGGTGGCCAGGGAAGTCTTCGATATCTACGCGCCCCTGGCACACCGGTTAGGTATTGGTCACATCAAGTGGGAACTCGAAGACCTGTCTTTCCGGTACCTGCACAGCTCAGCGTACAAGAAGATCGCCAAGCTGCTGGATGAGAAGCGGCTGGACCGTGAAGGCTATATACGGCGAGTCATCGAGACCCTGCAAACCGAACTTCAGGCCTCCGGTATCAAGGGTGAACTCTCTGGCCGGGCCAAGCATATCTACAGTATCTGGCGCAAAATGCGCCGTAAGGGTATCGACTTTTCCCAGGTCTATGATGTCCGTGCAGTGCGTATCCTGGTGCCGGAAGTCCGGGACTGCTATGCCGCTCTGGGCATTGTTCATACCTTGTGGCGGCATATTCCCAACGAGTTTGACGACTACATCGCCAACCCCAAGGAGAACGGCTACCAGTCGCTCCATACCGCGGTGATCGGCCCCGAAGGCAAGGTGATGGAAGTGCAGATCCGCACCCATGCCATGCACGAGGAAGCTGAGTTAGGTGTTTGTGCCCATTGGCTGTACAAGGGCACCGACAAGAACAACAAGTCCACCGGTTACGACGCCAAGATCAACTGGCTGCGGCAGGTGCTGGAGTGGCAGGAAGAGTTGGGCGACTTGTCTGGTTTGGCTGATCACCTGAAGTCAGACGTCGCCTCGGACCGGGTTTATGTCTTCACCCCCGAAGGCCACGTGGTTGACCTGCCCCAGGGTGCCACACCGGTGGATTTCGCTTATCGGGTACACACCGAAATCGGTCACGCCTGCCGGGGTGCCCGGGTGAACAGCCGAATAGTTCCTCTGACCTATCCGCTGAAAACCGGCGACCAAGTATTTATCTTAACCTCCAACAACCCGGCGCCCAGCCGGGACTGGCTGAACCCAAGCCTGGGCTATATCCAGACATCCCGGGCCAGGGCCAAGGTTACCCACTGGTTCAAGCAACAGAATCGTGACCGTAACATCACTGACGGCCACGCTATCCTGGAAGACGAATTCAAGCGTTTGTCGCTGTATGATGTTGATCTGGGGGATTTGGCCAAAAAGGTGAATTACCACTCGCCAGACGATATGTTCGCCGCCATTGGGGCCGGCGATTTGCGGCCTGCGCACGTGGCGAACGTGGCGCAGCAGATGCTGGAGCCGAAGTCTGAACAGCTCGACCTGAAGCTGACCACGGCCCGCAAGAAGGATTATGACACCGAGTCAGACATCCAGATTCTGGGTGTGGGCAAACTCAAGACCCAGGTGGCCAAGTGCTGCAAACCGTTACCGGGTGATGCGATTGGCGGATACATCACGGTTGGGCGTGGCGTCACCGTGCACCGTCAGGACTGCCTGACCTTCCTCAGCCTGAGGGAATTCGAGCCCAACCGGATCATCGAGGTGAACTGGGGTGGCAAGCCGGCCTCTGTTTACCCTGTCGATATCGAAATCGAAGCTTACGATCGCTCGGGGCTGTTGCGGGACATAACCCATGTGTTGTCGTCGTCCCGCAGTGACGTGCTGGCCCTGAATACCTTGACCAACAAGGATGAGAACATCGCTACCATGAGGGTGACGGTGGAAATCTCCAGCCTGGAACAGTTGGCGCGGTTGCTGGCCCAGATTCGCAACCTGCCGAACATCATCGACGTAAGGCGAAAGCGCGGATGAGCTATTCCATTGATAACCTGAAAACCCTGATGGCCCGGCTCCGGGAGCCGGACACGGGCTGCCCCTGGGACACCCGGCAGACGTTCGCCAGCATCGTGCCCCACACGATAGAAGAAGCCTACGAAGTGGCCGACGCCATTGAACAGGCGGATTACCCGCATCTGAAGGATGAGCTGGGAGACCTGCTGTTCCAGGTGATCTTCTACGCTCAGATGGGGCGTGAGGAAGGGCATTTCGATTTCGATAGCATCGTTGATCACCTGGTCCGCAAACTGATTCGCCGGCATCCCCATGTCTTCCCGGAAGGCACTCTGGAAAGCCGCATTGACCCGAGCAACCGTCCCAGCGAAGCCTGGATCAAAGAGAGCTGGGAGCGTATCAAGGCGGAGGAGCGGGCCGAGAAACCTGTTGTTGAGTCGTCGGTCAGCCGGCTGGATGGCATTGCACGAACCCTGCCGGCCATGGCCCGTGCCGAGAAATTGCAGCGCCGGGCTTCGCGCCATGGCTTTGACTGGCCTGAGATTGGCCCGGTCTTCGACAAGCTTCACGAGGAGATCGATGAGCTGAAAGACGCATGGCAGGCCGCCCAGAATGGTAGTGGCGACCAGGATGCGGTCGAGGATGAACTGGGTGATCTGCTGTTCGTGTGCGTGAATTTGGCACGATTCATGAAAGTGGATCCTGAGCAGGCCCTGAACCGAACGAACCGCAAATTCGACGCACGTTTTCGGGCGATCGAAGCGGTGCTGGAAAGTGAGGGGCGTGATCTGGATGAGGAGTCCCTTGAAGCGCTGGATGCCATATGGCAGAAGGTCAAGGGGGTTGAAAACCGTTAACGGTCAGTGCCTCGGAACCGTCGCCGATAAGTACAATCCGTTACCAATTTTCAGTCACTGAAATGTCATTCTTCGTCTACACTTCTAGTACGGCTTGCACCATATCGGTGCGCTGTACCGTCAGATAAGATGCAGGGGTGAAGGCACCATGAAAATCAAAGATCTGGTCAAGCATTGGGACAAGCACGGTCGTGGTCGGCTCACTCGTGATGCCGCGTACCTATCGTTGTCTGACCAGCATCACGAGCTGTTGCAGAAAGTGGCAGCGATGTATCCGATGAAATCCTCTCAAGACCTGATGCGTGATCTGATCTCCGCTGCGCTTGATGAGCTGGAAACCAGCTTTCCCTACGTTCAGGGCGACAAAGTGGTTGCTTATGATGAGGATGGTTTTGAGATCTACGAAGACCAGGGGTTGACTCCGCGGTTTGTAGCCCTTAGCCAGAAGCATATCAAGCGGATCAAAGCCCGCCAGCTTGAATCCGTGGCCTGACGCCAGCACCGATTCGGCTCACCACCGGGTTTCCATCAACCCAGGCGCCGTGCGCTTGGGTTGATGTCTGCTCATTTATATTACTTTCCCTTGTCTGGCAGGCGATCCTTCAGTGGCCCCTGAGTAATCAGGTCGTCCAGGGCAGCGGCAATCATGTCATTGAGAATCTCGCTTTCACTGCGATCTGGATAGAGTTCCGCCAGCGCGGCTACCCGGGCGGCGTCTTCAAGGGGCAGACGCAGATTGTATTCGTGTGTACGTTCCATCGCCTGTTTTTCCTGTTCCCAGTGCTGGGGCAAATCGGTCACTTTCATGGTGGCTCCTTGGGGCGAGGGGATTGAATCGCCAATAGACTTTTCGAACGGATCCTTAGTATCGTAAGTTTACTTCGTCTCCGTCAATTCAGAAGGAACTCAACGTGACCGAACTGCACCCCGATCTGCGAGAAAATGTGCGTCTGCTGGGCGAATTGCTGGGCCAGAGCATCCAGCGTTTTCCCGGGCAGGACTGCTACGAGCGGATTGAGGAGATTCGGGCTGCGGCCAAAGCCGACCGTCGGCAGGAGAGTGGCTCCGGGCAGCGCCTGGTAACACTCCTGGGGCAACTGAGCGACGATGAACTGTTGCCGGTCACCCGCGCCTTCAACCAGTTTCTCAACCTGGCGAACCTGGCCGAGCAGTACCATGGCATTCGCCGTAAGCAGGGCCACCCTTCCGACCTGATGGTGGAGTCCCTGGGCGAGGTCTTCGAGCGATTGAAATCCGGGGGCGTTGATCCTGAGGAATTGCACCAGCGGGTGGCTGACCTGCGGATCGAGTTTGTGCTGACTGCCCACCCGACAGAAGTTGCCCGCCGTACCCTGATTCTGAAATACGACGAAATGTCCGACTGCCTGGCCCGGCTCGACCACGACGATCTGATGCCGGCGGAGCGTGATGAGATTGTGGCCCGCCTGTCACAGCTGATTACTGAGGCCTGGCACACCGACGAAATCCGCCATGAGCGGCCGACGGCTGTGGACGAGGCCAAGTGGGGCTTTGCGGTCATCGAGAACAGCCTCTGGCAGGCATTGCCCAGATTCCTTCGAAGCCTGGACCAGTCACTTTCTGATGCAACGGGCAAAGGCCTGCCCCTGCAGAATTCCCCGATTCGCATTGCCTCCTGGATGGGAGGGGACCGAGACGGTAACCCGAACGTGACTCACGATGTGACTCGTCAGGTCTTCCTGCTGGGCCGCTGGATGGCTGCCGATCTTTACCTGCGGGATATTCAGGCTCTGAGGGCCGAGTTATCCATGTGGCAGGCCAGTGATGAACTGAGGGCGCGGGTTGGTGATTGCCGGGAACCCTATCGTCAGGTACTGGCCGAGTTGAGGGAGCGCCTGGTCCGTACCCGGGACTGGGCCGAGGCCGGCGTTAAAGGCCGGGTGGCGGACGAGACCGGTATCCTGTTTGAGAACGAAGACCTGACGGCCCCCCTGGAGCTGTGTTATCGATCGCTGATGGATTGCGGCCTGGCGCAAATTGCCAACGGCCCGCTGTTGGACACCATTCGCCGTGCTCACACATTCGGACTGCCGCTGATTCGCCTGGATATCCGGCAGGAGGCTTCCCGGCATGCGGAGGCAGTGGCAGAGATGGTGGATTATCTGGGGCTGGGAGACTATCTGTCCTGGTCGGAAGACGACCGGCAGGCATTCCTGCTGCGCGAGCTGCAAGGCCGCCGGCCACTGGTGCCCCGCAACTGGGAACCCTCAGAGTCCGTCAAGGAAGTGCTGGCTACCTGCGAGGTGGTGGCGGGCCAGACCCCGGAAGCGCTGGGCTCCTACGTTATCTCCATGGCCAGCAAGCCTTCGGATGTATTGAGCGTGATCCTGCTGTTGCGGGAAGCGGGAATGAAGTTCCCGATGCGTGTGGTGCCGCTGTTTGAAACCCTCAGCGATCTTCAGGGCGCGCCAGACAGCATGGCTGCCCTGTATCAGGTTGATTGGTACCGCGAATACTGTCAGGGCCGCCAGGAGGTGATGATCGGCTATTCGGACTCGTCCAAGGACGCCGGCCAGCTGATGGCAGCCTGGGCCCAGTACCAGGCCCAGGAAAAACTCACCCAGGTGGCCCGCCAGTATGGCGTGCACCTGACCCTGTTCCACGGTCGCGGCGGCACGGTGGGCCGTGGTGGCGGCCCGGCGAACCGGGCGATTCTGTCGCAACCGCCGGGATCGGTGAACGGCAGTTTCCGGATTACCGAGCAGGGGGAAATGATCCGATTCAAGTTCGGTTTGCCCCGGCTGGCGGTTCAAAGCCTTACCCTGTACACCACTGCCGTCATTGAGGCGACCCTGGCACCACCGCCACAACCCGAGGACAGCTGGCGTGAGATGATGGACTGGCTGACGGAGCGTTCCCTCAAATCTTACCGGGAAGTGGTGCGGGAGAACCCGGATTTCGTGCCTTATTTCCGCCAGGTTACACCCGAAACGGCCCTGGGTAAGCTGGCCCTGGGCAGTCGACCGGCGCGCCGGAAAGCCACCGGTGGCGTGGAGAGTTTGCGAGCCATTCCCTGGATTTTTGCCTGGACCCAAATGCGCCTGATGCTGCCCAGCTGGCTGGGCAGCGATGTGGCCCTGGAGGAAGCCGCCCGGCACCAGCGCCTGCCAGAGCTGCGTGAGATGATGCGGGGCTGGCCGTTTTTCCGCACCTATGTCGACATGCTGGAAATGGTGCTGGCCAAAGCCGACCTGCGCATTGCCAGTTATTACGAGCAGACCCTGGTGGAGGATGAAAGCCTCAGGGCCCTGGGGAGTAGCCTCAGGGAACGGCTGAACGGCTGTATCGAGCATGTGCTGGAGCTCAAGGATCAGCAAGCCCTGTTGGAGAGCGAACCGGTGTTTGCCCATTCCATGAGAGTGCGCAACCCCTACACCGACCCCTTGCATTACCTTCAGGCGGAATTGCTCAAACGCGACCGCGAAAGTGAGGGCAAAGGTGAGGTGCCGGATATGGTGGAGCGGGCGCTGAAAGTCACCATGGCAGGCATCGCCGCTGGTATGCGTAATACGGGCTAACGTGCATAATAACGCCGGGGCCGGAAAGCCCTGAACCGGATAAAGGAGTCTTCCCCGTTGGCACTGTCAGAGCGACTGTCGCATTACCTCGCCCGTAAGGGTATCAGCTATCAGCAGATCGAAATTGCACCGGTAAGCAATCTCGATGCGGCGGTTCTTGCCTCTGGCAAGCCCCAGCATGATTTTATCCAGCCCACGCTGCTGATCGACATCAATGGTGTGGTCATGGCGGTGCATCGCTTCGACAGTACGTTGGATATGGACACCCTGCATCAGTTTACCGGGCGTCGCCTGCAGCCGCTGACCGCGCGCCAGACCGCGCGGCTGTTCGGTGACTGCGAGCCGGGCTTCGTGCCACCGGTCGGGAATGCCTGGGATCTGCCGGTGCTGATTGACGAAGATCTCACCACCGCCGACCAAGTGGTGTTCTCAGCTGGCACCAACGATACCCTGGTTGTGATGGATGGCCGCTCGTTCCGGTTGGCACTGGCGGGTGCCCGCGAAGGACACCTGGTTATCCGGGGGCAGGGTAATGGCTCCCGTGGCGCGCTGAGCCTCGACGAAGTGGCTGACAAACTGCAGAAACTCTATCGTCTTCCGCCCATGCCGGCGCTGGCGTTGCGGATTCTGCGCCTGACTGCCAATACGGAAGCCACCGCCAGAGAGCTGGCGGAACTGATTGAGTTTGACCCGAGCATGACGGCCCAGATCATGCGCTACGCACGGTCGGCACTGTTCAATTACCCTGGCCAGATCAACTCGGTTCAGGAGGCCGTTACCCGGGTGCTGGGGTTTGATCGGGTCGCCCATATTGCCATGGGTATTGCATCGGTGAGGGCTTTTGATGTGCCCAGGGGTGGAATGCTGGGCATGGATAATTTCTGGCGTCACTCACTTTACTGTGCCTTCCTGTGCCAAAGCCTGGCGGCGCGTTCGGGCCGGGATAAGGGGCTGGCGTATCTGTGCGGGCTGTTGCACAACTTTGGCCTGTTGCTGGTGGGGCACCTGTTTCCCTCTGAATTTCAGGAACTGAACGCTCTTCGGGAGATCAACCCTGAAGCAAGCATGCATTCACTGGAACAGGAAGTGTTTGGCCATAGCGAGCGCCAGGATATCCTGGCGGTTGGCCATGGCGCCATTGGCGGTATTCTGCATCGGCTCTGGCAACTGCCGGAACCTGTCATCAAGGCTGCAGGCATGCACCAGCACCCGGGTTACCATGGTGAGCATGAAGAGTATGTTTTGATGGTCCAACTGGCGAATGCCCTGCTGAAAGAGCAGGGTATTGGCGACGAGTTCAACCCGGATGATATCCCCGCACTGACAGAAGCGCTTGGCCTGGAGCCAGCAACACTGGCGCTGGTTCAGGAGGAAATCCAGGCCGTTGCAACCGACCTGGATGTGCTGGCGTCGTCGCTTGCATCCTGAGCAAAACGGCGTCAGGCTTCTGTGCCTGAAGCCCCCTGTGTTCCGGTAATTCCAACCATGATACGGAGGTCGACTTTCTCTGTCGGGGCGGACTTCGTATAATGCTGCCTCAATTTTGGGCAGGCGCGCCAGCAAGTGGGCCTGGAGGCCCTGAGAGGTTGTCGCAAAGGCGACGGTTTTTGCCGCAACTTTTCAAACGATAATATAAGACAACGGGAGCACAACGTTATGAGAATCATCATGTTAGGCGCGCCAGGCGCTGGAAAGGGTACTCAGGCTCAGTTCATTACCGAGCGTTTCGAGATCCCCCAGATCTCTACAGGCGACATGCTCCGTGCCGCCGTCAAGGCCGAGTCCGAGCTGGGCAAACAGGTCAAGGAAGTGATGGCCTCCGGTGGTCTGGTGTCTGACGATATCATCATCGCCCTGATCGATGAGCGTATTCAGCAGCCGGATTGCAAGAACGGTTTCCTGCTGGACGGCTTCCCACGCACCATTCCCCAGGCTGAAGCGCTGAAGAACCAGGGTATCGCCATCGATTACGTGGTGGAAATCGCCGTTGAAGACGAAGAAATTGTCAGCCGTCTGTCTGGCCGTCGCGTGCACGAGGGCAGTGGCCGTATCTATCACGTGAAATACGATCCACCCAAAGTAGAGGGCAAGGACGACGAGACCGGCGAGCCGTTGGTACAGCGTGAAGACGACAAGGAAGAAACCGTACGCAAACGCCTGAACATCTACCACGAGCAAACGGCGCCGCTGATTGGCTTCTACCAGGACTGGGCCAGCAAGGCACCTGCCGACGCGCCCAAGTACGTGCGCGTGGAAGGCATTGGTAGCCTGGACAGCATCCGCGACCAGATCCTGTCCCAGCTTAAGTAATCGAAACCGGAGTAGCCCGGGAGGCTTGATTCTGTGAAGCTTTTAGCACTGGATACGTCTTCTGAGGGCTGCTCCGCCGCTCTATGGCTGGATGGCCAGATCAGCGAGCGGTTTGAACTGGCCCCACGGGGCCACACCCGCCTTCTAATGCCCATGGTTCGCGAACTGCTCGCCGAACAGGGGCTTTCCCCGAACGATCTTGACGCCCTGGCTTTTGCCCGCGGCCCGGGCTCTTTCACCGGTTTGCGTATTGCGACCGGGGTTATCCAGGGGCTGGCCTGGGGGCTTAACTTACCGGTTGTGCCGGTGTCGTCGCTGTCGGCTGTCGCCCTGGACGCCATTGAACAGCACCAGTTGGCCGATGGTGAACACATTGCGGTGGCCTTTGATGCCCGTATGGGCGAAGTGTACTGGGGTACCTTCCTGTGTCAGCAGGGGTTGCCGGTGTTGATCGGCGAGGAGCGGGTCTGCCCGCCCGGGGCGGTGAGCCTGCCGGACTCAGACGTATCAGCGAACTGGACTGGTGCCGGCCAGGGCTGGACATTAAAGGGCGATATGCCCGAAGTGGTGGTCTGCCGGATCAGAGCGGTGGATGACACCCTGGTGCCCCGGGCCGCCATGGTGGCACGATTGGCAGAACAGGATTTTCGCCATGGCATCGCGGTGCCGGCGGAGCTGGCGCAGCCGGTCTATATCCGGGATGAAGTGGCCTGGAAGAAACTGCCCGGTCGTGCGTGAAAGGTCGTTTTCTGATCAGAAATGTTGCCGCCTGCCTTTCCAAGAGGCCCTGGTTCTTCCATAATGCAGCAACACACTTGAACCGTTTCTGTGGTTGCGCATTATGATCGGTGGTATTAATCCGGCCAATTCCTCCCTGATTCAAACGGGTAACAACAACCCGGCACGAGAGCGTACCGATGTCGCCAGGTCCCCGGCCGCTTCTCCCCAGGCCCCCGGCGCCGAGTCGGTTCGCCGTGACCTGAATGCGCCCCAGCAAAGCCGGGATACTGCTCCCGGTAACCAGACGGCTAGTGAAGCGACCGATCGTCGCGTTGAAGCCCGCAGGGCCGCTGAGGATGCCCGGCTTGAACGATTCCGCGCCGACGAGCTGCCTTTGCCAGCCTCAAGAGCGCTTTCGACCTTTGCCGGTGTGGCCGCCGCCGGGCAGGAATTCGAGGGTGGCTCGGTTATTTCCGGTATCGACATTCTCGTCTGATGCCAAACCCTTCCCATGATACTTGCCACTCCCTGACGGCGACCGTTGCCGTTGGTTGCAGCCCGCTGGGTGACCAGATGGCTGCACGACAGTTGGCGGAAGAGCTGGAGTTGCGTTGGCTGGGTATCGTCAAACCCAAACAGGTCCGGGAATTTCCGGTGCTGCTGTACATGGACGACGAAGGGCTTGCCCTCCAGTTGACCGGCAAAGGGGCGCCAGGACCGGTGCGGGCGGAGTTTGTGACCGGCAAAATGGGCTACCGTCGAGAGCATGGCGGCGGTACCGGCCAGTTGGTGGCCCGGGCGGTTGGTTTGCAGAAAACCAGGGCCCAGCTGCACGTACTGGATGCCACTGCCGGCCTCGGCCAGGATGCTTTCGTGCTTGCCAGCCTGGGTTGCCGGTTAACCCTGCTGGAGCGAAACCCGGTGATCCATGCCTTGCTGGCAGATGGCCTGGCAAGGGCCGCACTGAATATCGATTGCGCGCCCCTGGTGGCGCACATGCAGCTTGAAGCCGGCAGTTCCATTGACTGGCTTGAGAGCGCCGGCAAGGATGCGGCGGATGTGGTGTATCTGGACCCGATGTTCCCCCACCGGGACAAAGCCGCCCTGGTCAAAAAGGAAATGCAGGTGTTCCGGCAGGTTGTGGGAGACGATGACGATTCTGAACAGCTGCTTGCCGCAGCCCTGGCCTGTGCCCGTTACCGGGTGGTTGTGAAACGCCCCCGGAAGGCGCCCGCGGTGGCGGGGCCGGAGCCCACTACGCGGCTGGAAGGTAAAAGCAGCCGATACGATATCTATTCCATCAAGGCGCTGCCGGCCTGAGATAACCCGGGCCGGCCCGCCTCAAAGACTTACGCATCCAGCATGGTGACCTGCTGAATGGCTTGTCTTTTCTCAACGCTCAATACCAGCCGGGCATCTTCGGCCACCTCATCCAGACCTTCTCCGTAACAAAGCAGGCCGTTGTCATCGGTGGTCAGCACGCCGGTTTTTTGCATATTGGCGATGAAGTTCCGGAACAGGGTTTTGTCGAAGAACTCCGGCGCATTAAGGCCAAACAGGATAGACATCCGCTCGGCCAGCAGCGTGCTTTGCTCTTCCAGTTCCGCCGCGGTCAGTTTGCCCGAACCATACTTGCGGAGAATGCCCAGGGTAATGTGGTAGCGCTCCAGGGTCTGGATGATAAACCGGGACAGGATGCGGGCCCGCAGCATGGCTTCGGTGCCTTCTTCGGGGCGGCCCAGGCGCTCGTCATCCAGTTGGATAACCAAGCCCTGATCAATCAGCACGTCGATCCACTTGTTAATAACCGATTCCACTTCATCCTGACCGAATTTCAGGAACAGTTCGGACTGCAGGTAAGGGTAGGCAACACTGGTAAGGAACAGAACCTTGTCTCTGCGCAGGCTGGTTTTGTTCTCGAACAGGCTGACAATCAGCGCCGGCAGTGCAAACAGGTGCTGGATGTTGTTGCGGTAGTAAGTCATCAGAATGGCGTTGGCGCCTTCCAGGGCAATGATATCGCCCAGTTTCTGGGGTTGGCGGGTGATCAGCCCCATGTTCTCACAGTAAGCAACCCATTCCCGCGCAGAACCCTCTGGCAAGGTGACGGTGTTGGCGTACGGGTAGGCCCTGAGCAAGTGGGCATACTGGTCCATCAGCCTGATCAGCTGCCCCTCATCCATGGCCAGGCGCTCGGTGCCCAGTAAAACCGTGGCGGTCATGCCAATCGGGTTGACCGCCACCGAAGCGTTGATGTTGCTGGCTACCCGCTTGGACAGTTCATCCACGGCCTCGGTGAGCCACGTAGGCCGGTACTCGGCGTCGTAAGCCTCGCTGCGCCAGCTTTCATGGACTTCGTCCAGAACATCGGCCAGTGGTATGGCGTCACCAAAGTTCACCGCTACCCGGCCGAACGAGTTGGTCAGTTTCCGGGCCGTCTTGGCCAGGCCGAAGACGCTCTCCTTTTGTTTCTTCTTGCCGCGCAGCTCGCCCAGGTAGGAGCGGCCCTCCATCACTTTCTCATAACCGATGTAAACCGGCACGAAGACGATGGGTTTGCGGTGATCCCGCAGGAAACTGCGCACCGTCATCGACAGCATGCCCGGACGTGGTGGCAGCATGCGCCCGGTGCGGGAGCGGCCGCCCTCGACAAAGTATTCCACCGAGTAGCCGCGGGTGAACATCACGTGCATGTATTCGTTGAAAACCGTGGCGTACAGCGGGTTATCCCGAAAGCTGCGGCGCATGAAGAAAGCTCCGCCCCTGCGCAGGATAGGGCCAACAACAGGCATGTTCAGGTTGATGCCGGCGGCAATGTGGGGCGGCATCAGGCCGTTCTTGTACAGCACGTAGGACAGCAACAGGTAATCGATGTGCGAACGATGGCAGGGAACATAGACCACGGCATGGTCCTGGGCGACTTCCTTGGCCACCTTGATGTTGTTGACGGCGATGCCGTTGTAGATGCGGTTCCAGAGCCAGGCCAGCGCCAGTTCCAGGAACCGGATGGTCACGATGGACATGCTGGCGGCAATTTCGTCCGCGTACTTGTAGGCTTTGGCGCGAACCTTTTCAGGCGGGATGTCGTCTTTGGCGGCGGTTTCCCTTATCGCTTCCTTGACAGCCTGGGTGCGCACCAGGCCTTCCACCAGGGTACGGCGGTGAGACAGGTCAGGCCCCAGCACCGCCTGGCGAACCCGGCGGAAATGGGTGCGCAGAATACGTGCGAGTTTCCGCTTGGCTTTTTCTTCGTTGTTCCGGTATTCGTCGACCACCTGCTTGAGTGACAGGGGCTGGTTAAACTGCACATAGGTGTTGCGACCATGCACCAGAATGATCAGGAACTTCTGCAGCCGCCCGGCAACCGACCAGGTGTCTGACAACAACAGCTTGACCAGGGATTTCTCTTTATCCGGAGAACGGCCCCAAAACAATGAGACAGGAACAATCTGTACGTCCTGTTCGGGATGCTCCAGGCCAAACTGCACGAGGCCGGTGAACTCTTTGGTGGGAACCGGGGTTTGCCGACCTCCGCTGAACGGCCCGCCAATGCGTTTGTACAGATAGAAAAAGGAGTGGGCCGGCCCGTTTTTTACGGGCAGGCTGTCGGTTGCGCCGGGCAGTCGGGCATGGATGACCTCTTGCTCCAGCACCAGGCGGCTGGACAACGAGCTGTATTGGAGCACATAGCACACCGGTTTGTCCGGATCGAGCCCCAGGGCCTCCAGGGTATTGCCGCTGACATCGGTCCTGACCCATAAAAACAGGATCTTGCGGAAAAGAGACAGGATCAGGCTGCGAATGCCCTGATAAAGTCGCATAAGATGTTACTCCGGTACTGGAAACAGGCGCCAAGTTTAACGGGTTGAGGCGGGTGCGGAAAGCGGTATACAGATTCTTGGTAGTGATTGTGATGTGTTACATTGCCGCTCAGACAAACGGTTGCTGATAAGGCAAAAGCATGGTGAGCAAAAGCGAGCAGTGGTTGCCGGGCTGGCATGAGGACGCCCCAGTGCAGGGGGACCTGCTTCTGGCGTTTTCCGGAAACAATGTCCTTAAGCCGGATAACGGCTGGTTGTTGGCCTGGGGCGGTCCGGAAATGGGCGACAGTCGCCCGGAGGCCCTTGCGCTGGGTACCTGGAATGGCCGGCGTCTGTTTGTTTGTACCTTGCCAGACTCCGGGCTACCTGGCGCCCAGTTGGTTACCTTGAGGGACGCCCTGCTGGTGTCACCCGACGCGCCTGCAGATTTGCTCAGTACCGGCTTCCAGGTATTGCAGTGGTGGCAGGATCACCGCTTTTGCGGTCGCTGTGGAGAGCGAACCGAGTCACATCCCCGGGAGCGGGCTCGCTGGTGCAGCCGTTGCAATATTCCCTGGTATCCCCGAATCGCACCCTGTGTGATTGTGGTTATCCGGCGCGGCAGCCAGTTCCTGCTGGCGAGGTCTTCCAGGGTGACCCGGAATTTCTACAGCCTGATTGCCGGTTTTGTCGAGCCAGGGGAAAGCCTTGAGCAGGCCGTGGCCCGGGAAGTAAAAGAAGAGACCGGATTGGACGTTGGCAACATCCGCTACCGGAGTTCCCAACCCTGGCCTTTTCCCCATCAGATGATGGTGGGCTTTTTTGCCGATTTTCAGGGTGGTGAACTCAGCCTGCAGGAAGATGAGCTGGCGGATGCCGGCTGGTTCAGTGCCGACGATCATCCACCCATTCCGCCCGATACCACCATTGCCGGCCGCCTGATCAGTGCCATGAAACAGGAAATTGCCGAGAACGGGAGCGATGCCGGATGATGGCCGGGGCGTCTCCTCGGGTGCTGGTATTCGATTCCGGGGTTGGCGGGCTCAGCGTGGCTGCCCGAATTCACCAGTCGCTTCCCGGTGCGGACCTGGTGTATCTGGCGGACAACGCTGGTTTTCCCTACGGCGGTCAGAGCGAACAGGTGGTGATTGAGCGCTGCTGCTCTCTGATCCGGCAAAGTCTGCAACAGTCGCCTTGTGACATCATCGTGGTGGCCTGCAACACCGCCAGCACGGTGGTGCTTCCGCACCTGCGGGCCATGACGGAGCTGCCGGTTGTGGGTGTGGTGCCAGCTATCAAGCCCGCCGCCGCCTGCACCGTAAATGGTCGGGTTGGGCTACTGGCAACGCCGGCAACGGTACAGCGACCCTATCTGGACAAGCTCATTGCCGAGTTTGCCAGTGACTGCGACGTGGTGCGGCTTGGCCACCCTGGGCTCGTGTGCTGGGCAGAGCAGCTGGTGCAAGGCGCAGAACCGCCCCAGGCAGAACTGGATGCGGCTATGGCGCCACTGCGTGAGGCGGGTGTCGATACCGTAGTGCTCGGCTGTACTCACTATCCGCTGTTGTTACCCTGGCTCCGGAAAAGCCTGCCGGAGGTCACTGCATGGGTGGATTCCGGTGACGCCATCGCTCGCCGGGTCGCCTTTTTGCTGGGTGAATCCGGGCGTTTGGCGGCAGCGGAAACCCCCAGAGCGGATACCGGTGGCGTGGTGTCAGAGGCCCGCTTCACCGGGGACGCCCCGCCGGATGTTGCCCTGTTCATGGCCGAAATGGGGATTTCAGTGGCGCGGGTCTGTGAGCATTGGCCCGGCGCTACAACAGCCGGGTCAGCTTGAACATGGCGAGGAATTCCAGAGCCGGAATAGCGCGTTTATGGCAGCAGTAGGTTTTGAAGTTGTCACCCCGGAAGCGGGATTTGGTGAACTCCAGGCCTTTGAAGTTGTATAGGAAATTGCCTTTCTCGTAGATGCCGTGCATCAAACGTTTCAGTAATCGGCTTTCCTGGTGTTCGGTGGCCTGGTCCAGCGATAGCGGAATCAGGCCCAGGTCCAGGAAGGGCACACCTTCGGCCTTGAAGGTGTCCATGGCGTGGGCCATCAGGGTGTAGAAAATGCCCTGTCGAAAATCGGCGTTGGCGCGGGAGATATTCGGTACGTAACTGATGATCTCGTTGTTGCGGTAGATCGGATCAAAATAGATGAAGCCCACCGCCTTGCCGTCCTGGTAGGCGTAAAAGTGTCGCTCGTTTTCCCGGTAGTCCATTTCCATGGGGCGAATCAGGAAGCGGATCTCGTTGCTCTTGCATTTGCGGGTGCGTATCCAGGCCTCGGAGATTTCTCGGGTGTGGTCGTCACTGAACCGCTCCATGACCGTAATGCCACTCTTCTCAGCCTGATTCAGTGCAGTGCGCAGAATCTGCTTTTTCTTGCCGGTCAGAGACCAGGACTTGAGATCAATCCGGGATTCGCAGCCAAACTGGGTGCCATACAGGCCGAAGCGAAGGTGTAGAAAATCCACCACCGATTTCGAAACCTGGATGTAGCAGGCGTTGGGAAAGGTCTGCTGGAACTTCTCCAGCATGGCGGGGAAATGCTCGGGTGCGCTCACTGGATCTGACAGGACAAAGGTACCGCCCCATTTGCGCATATAGGCAATGTAGCCCATACCCGGCACATCAAAATACTGCATGCCCGGCTGCAGGGTTGAGAACGACTGAGAGTGCTGACCGTATTTCTTGAGGTAGTTGACGCGCTCGGCGAAGCTGAACTGGCCGTCTGCCAGTTCCCTGATGTTGTCGAGGGCAAGAATCTGATCTGACATGATGAAGCTCCCGGTAACCTGTTGTTATTTTGAGTCGGAAGAGATTCAGGCTTGCTTGCGGCCAAGAATCGACCAGTAGCAATCCATGTTCAGAAGTTTGAAATGCTTTTTCTCGGTAACCTGAAGGCCCAGGCGCTGCATGTGTTCCGGGTAGTTGTAGATCTTGTGGAAGGCGTTGTTGGCAAACAGCCAGAAGATGAACACCGCCATGTACCAGTAAAGCTTCTTGAACATGCGGGAGAGGATGTTGCCGGTCGGGTAGCAGAAGTCACCAACCACCACGCTGGCGTCAGCCTTGCCCAGGCGAATCAGGTGTTCCAGCACTTTCACCATCATGTCTTCGTCAAACACGTTGAGGAAAAAGTTCGCCACTACCATGTCGTACTGCTCGAACTCGTTCACCTTCATAATGTCGCTGTGAATGCGGCGGATGGTCAGGTTCGGCGCTTCTTTCTGCTGGGCATCGGCAAACTTGCGGAGCATGGTTTCAGACAAGTCGACCACGGTCACATCGGCGCCCAGTTCGGCGGCGCGGATGGCGTCCCGGCCGTGCCCAACGCCGGCAAACAGGATGCGGTCACCGGGTTTGACGGTTTCCACGTCGAGCATGGCGGTTTTACAGCGGTGAATGTTCTTGCCGCTGTACAGGTTGCTCAGAAAGTCATAGACGGGGCCGATGTACTTGTACTTGTCGCGCATGATGACTGCTGCCTTCTTCTTGTTCGCTGGTTGAACGTCACCGTTATTGTGATTGTGATTCCGACAGCCTGTCGGACAGTCCGGTGATCGGTTACTGATAACCTGAGCTTAGAGAAGGGGTGGGTTCAAAGATGTGCAGTACTGCGCAATTCCAGATACACAAAGTAACGTATCGAAACACTTTGCAAACCGGGTCAATGTTTTAGTTAGGAGTGTCCTACAATCGAAAACCGGTTATCCGGTGTGGGCGAAGGCCAGGCCATCGCGGGTCAGCAGCCGGTCAATATCGGCCGCTGGTCGGGCGGGGCCGTAGAAGAATCCCTGCACCTGATGGCAGCCCAGGCTTGTCAGGTAGTTGAGCTGGTCGTCTGTTTCCACGCCCTCTGCGACGATCTCCAGTTTCAGGCCGTGGGCCATGGCAACGATGGCGTTCACTATGCAGGCGCCGTCCTCTCCGCTGCGAATGGCCCTGACAAAGGATTGATCCACTTTCAGGGTGTGGATGGGCAACCGGTGCAAATAGTTGAGGGAGGAGTAGCCGGTGCCGAAGTCGTCAATGGCGATGCGTACACCGCAATCCGCCAGTTCTTTCAGTTTCCGTCTGATCTGTTCCAGATCGTTCATGATCACGTTCTCGGTGATCTCGATTTCCAGATTGCCGGCAGGAAAACGATGGGACTGGACCTGCTCCAGCAATGTCTCGACAAAGCGCGGATGCTCTACCTGGCTGGGTGACAGGTTGACCGCCAGGCGCAGGTTCGGATGCCCGCTGTTGATCCAGTGTCCTACGTCTCTGCAGGCCTGGTCCAGCACCCGCTCACTGAGCTTGCCGATTAGCCGGGTTTCTTCCGCCAGTGGCAGGAAGTCGCCCGGATAGATCAGCCCCCGTTCCGGATGTTGCCAGCGCACCAGAGCCTCCAGCCCCACCACCTGGTTGGACTTGGAGCAGACTTGAGGCTGGTAGAACACCCTGAGTTCGTCCCGCTCCAGGGCCAGCCGTAAATCCCGTTCAAGGCTGAGCCGGTTGGCGGTATTGATGCTCATGCTGTCGGAATAGAAACGATAGCCATCTTTACCGCGGGCTTTGACGTGATACATGGCAATATCCGCGTTCTGGATCAGCTGGTCCATGGAGTTTCCAGCATCCGGGAACACTGCGATGCCAATACTGACCCCCACAAAGACTTCATGGTTACCCAGCTGGAAAGGATCTTTCAGGGTCTGTATCAGTTTTCTGGCAATGCCCCGGGCGTCTTCCGGGCTGTTTACCGAGGGCAGCAGCAGGGTGAATTCGTCACCGCCGAAGCGCGACAGGGTGTCGCCACGCCGCAGGCACTTCTCCAGCCTGTGGGTGACGGCCTGCAGCAGGCGGTCACCCATGGCGTGGCCCAGGGTGTCGTTGACCACTTTGAACCGATCCAGATCCAGGAACATAACCGCCAGTTTTTGCTTGGCCCGCCGAGCCTGGGTGATGGCCAGCTCCAGGCGATCTTTGAACAGGGCCCGGTTGGGCAGTCGGGTGAGCAGGTCGTGGTAGGCCTGGAAGTTGATGAACGCTTCCGCCTCCTTGCGTTCAGTGACATCCCGGGCGATGCCGTAATAACGGGCCGGCTGGGCTGTCGAGCCGCCACGGGTGTCGCCGGTCTGGGGCCAGGTTTGCGGGTCTACCGGGAAGGCAGTGATTTCGAAATGCCGGGTTGCCTTGCTGCTGCCGCGGGTTTTAAGCCGCACTTCCAGCGTTCTGGGGTTATCCACCGAGATGTCCGGCCCCTGAAGGGCGTAGGTGCCCCTGGCCACGTCCCGGTCGTCCAGAATGTGCCCGAAATGACGACCGCAGAGCTCCGAAGGCTGATAGCCCAGCAGGCTTTCCACCTTGTTGTTGATGAAACAGATATGACCGGTTTTATCGAGCATGAATACGATATCCGGTGAGCTGTTGACGATGTAGCGGTGCAGGGCTTCGGATTTTTCCAGCCGGGTCTGGATCATTTCGTGGGCTTTGATCAGAGACTGTTTGCCCAGTACGCCCTCAACCGTGGTCAGCAGTTCCTCGGGATCAAACGGCTTGCGTATGTAGTCCAGGGCTCCCCGGCGCAATGCCCGGCTGACGGTACCGAAAGATCCTTCGCCGCTGACCACAACCACACCGCAATCCGGCTGGTGGCTGGCTATGCGCTCCATCACCGCAAAACCATCGGTGTCGGGCATGTTGAGGTCGAGCAGTGCCAGGTCAAAGGCCTTGCTGGCCAGTTGTTCACAAGCCTGTTTTCCGCCATTGGCTTCGGTTACCTCGAAACCTCGGCCTCTCAGTAATTTGGCCAGGCTGGCCAGGAGGCGTGGTTCGTCATCGGCTATCAGAATCCTGGCCGGTTCGGACCCATGGAAGGGCTGCTTGCTCTGCTCTAATGCCATTGGTCTGCTTCCGCTAATTCGTCAGTCGGTACCATGCTTGTAGTGGCCTGCCGCCGGGAGCAGAATCCGGAAGGTAGTGCCTTCCTGCCCCGTGTGACAAGCGATGATGCCCTCCATGTCATCAATCAGCTGCTTGACAATGCTCAGGCCAAGGCCGCTGTGGCCCTGGCCCTTCAAACTGTTTACCGGTGCAAACAGGTTGCGCCTGACGGCCTCGGGAATGCCGGGGCCATTATCGGTAATTTGCAATTCAACCCAGCGGCGCTGGTTCTGGAATATTGGTGCTGCTGTACTCAAGGAAATCTCGCCACTGCCGGGCTCCAGGCTCTCAACGGCGTTGCGGATCAGATTGATGATGATCTGCCGGACGGCAGAGGCGCTGCCCTGCACCTGGGTGTCCTCACGGCACGGCCTCAGTTTGAGGGTGCGGTCGTTGCCGTTGAACAGGCTGTCCTGAAGGATGCGGGCAAGGCTTTCAAGCTCCCGGTTCAGGTCTGTACCGCTGGTAGTGCCGGGCGCATCGCCGGTGCTGATTTGCAGCAACAGATAGCCTGCCCGATCCAGTTCCTCCTGAATTATGTCGAGTTCTTCCTGGACGGTCTCATCATGCATCCGGGCACGAAGCTGGAAAATGTACTGTTTGATGATGGTCAGGGGGTTACTGACTTCATGTACCTGGCGACGTATCCGGTCGTGGGCGATCTGGCTGTCGACGCCTGGCCCTTCGGTTGTCTGACCTTCAATCAGCTGCGTAAGCTCGTGGATGAACAGCCGAACCAGCTGGGTAGTGACCTCCATTGATTCGGAGTCGGTGCCCAGGGCAAAGATCCCGTGTTTTTGCCCACCCTGCTGAACAGGAATCGCCAGGAGAGACGGCGTTCTCAGAATGGCCAGCAGTTGCCGGTCAAGTACGCTGGGCTCACGTTCGTTCAGGCTGACCAGAGTGCCGCCGTTCCACGCATCGGTCAGGACGCTGCCGCCAGGCTGGGGCGACAGGCGCAGGTCCGGAAGGTTGGTGCCGGTACCGGAAAGCAGCCTGAGCTCCTCTGCCTCGGGGCCAAAGCACAGGGCCGGCAGTCCGGTCAGGACGCCCAGACTGCTGACGGTACTGGCGATCAGATCGCACGGGGTCGTGCTGTCTGTGGCTCGCAGCTCAAGGGTTTTGCTGGCGATCGCCTGGTGTATCAGGGTTTGCCTGAGCTGCCGGGCGCCTTCCTCACTCTGGTAGGCGGTGTCCAGAGGAATTCCGAAGGAGGCCGCCATGGTGGCTACTTCTTCGTTGATTCTGTCGCAGATTTCCCGTGTCAGGTCTTCCTGCAACCCAAAGATCGTTCCTGCAGCAGCAATGCCCGCTGAGTCTGAGAGGGCAAGCCGGGTCGACAGGCTGATCAGTTTCACCAGGTGGCTGGCGTCCCGGAGCTGGGTTGGTAGCGACTGCTGATATCGCATGGCGTCTGCCGCCAACGGTCCTAACCCCCATACGGTTACAAAATGGGCGGCAATCTCATTCTGGTGGTTGAGGATGTCCTGTTTGCGTTCCTGGGGCTGGGTCTTGATGGCGATCAGTTCACCAATGTTGTGAACCATGCCAAGCAGGAACGCTTCTTCAGGGCTTGGGTAGCGTGTCAGTGTGGCCAGGGCCCGGGCGGTCAGGGCTGTGGTCAGAGAGTGGCGCCAGAAATCCCTCAGTTGCTGCCACTCGTCGCCGCCGAGTTCAAATAGCAATTGTCGCAATGCCGATGTCAGCAGCAGGGTCTGGAAGCGGCGGGTGCCCAGGCGAAGCAGTGCCTGCTCAACGGAGCGGATGGGAGGATTACTTCTGTACAGCGCGGAGTTGGCCAATGACAGAAGTCGGGCGACGAGTGCGGTGTCCGTGGCGACAATCTGACTGATCTCGCGGTAACTGTCTCCGGCATGACATGCTTTCAGCGCCCGCAGGGTTACCTCCGGCAGGCTCGGTAGTTGAAGATCAGCTGCAATATCCATCGCATTAGTCATCGCGCGCCCTTTGTCCTTGCTCCGCGTCATTATGTTTGCGGGGCAAGGTTCCCTGTTCTGTATCAGAGTTTTATGACAGGGTGTTCATTCTTCTTATAAGTCAGTGAGCTTAGACAATAATCCACCCGTGTTAAACCTTTATTGCTGATTTTTTAAGCAGGGTATTTCAAGTCTGTGATATGTGTACCCTTTTTACAGGTTAAAATGTCGCTTATAGTGACAAGCCTATGGATTCGTCTGTTTTCGGTTGCTCAAGCTACGAGGGAAGGCAAAAGTTGCGCCAACCAAGAACCATCGCGGTAACAGGCGGTAAAGGTGGAGTGGGAAAGACCACCGTTGCCGTCAATCTGGCGCTTGCCCTGGCCAAAGCCGGGCAGAAAGTGCTGTTGCTGGACGCGGACACAGACCTTGCCAACGTGAGTCTTTTGGTGGGGCTTTATCCGGAACGCACGCTTGCCGATGTGATCGCCGGCCAGTGTGGTCTGGCTGATGCCATTCTGCAAACCCACTATGGGCTGGACATTGTTCCAGGTGCCTCCGGGGTTCAGTCGTGTATGGAGATGACCCGCGAAGACAGCCTGAAGCTCCTGAAGTCGCTGCATGAGCTGGAGCATTGTTACGATTATGTGATTATTGACACGGCATCAGGGCTGCAGACTGTAGGTCTTCATATGATCGCAGCGGCAGAGTTGGCCTGTGTGGTTGTAACCCCGGACCCAGCCTCACTCACCGATGCTTTCTCCCTAATGAAAGTTCTCAAGCGCCGAGGTTACAGGCGCAAGCCGTCCGTGATCGTCAACATGGCACAAGGCGCCAGCCAGGCACGATCGGTGTTCCAGCGTCTGAACGGTGCCTGCCAGCGGCATCTGCAGTGGACATTGCATTACCTGGGGGCACTTTGGCGGGATGAAACGCTTCGGCAGTCCGTGCTCATTCAACACCCGGTGACCCTGCTGCCCACCTCTGACCCCTCCTGCCGGCAGTTTCACACCCTGGCGGAAATGCTCAATGTTCACCTGGCGGCACTGCCTCGGCGCAAAGCCGGTATAGCGGCTTACTGGCATCAGGCCGCGCGCCGGCAAGCCGGGCAGGCTGAAGCCGCCATTCCCGGCGGTGAATCCGTTGGCGAGCAATGTCGGGCCCTGGTCCGGCAGTTGGAAAAATTGCTGGCAGCAAAGCCGGACGATGCCATGCTCCGGTATGACGCATTTACCCGCCTTTTTGCACTGTTGGGGCGCAACCCTGATGCCGATACCGTGGAGATCGTACAAACCGGGTTGGCATCAATGAAATGGGAGCATCTGCGCCAGGTAGACCGGGATAGGCTGGCGGCCCACCTGCGGCACCTGGCCGATGATCTGGCGTCACCCTCGGCTAAGCCGGAGCCTGCTGTATTGCCTCAAGGGGTGGAGGGACCACTGTACGATCGAGTCAGTTTTGGCGAGCAGGATCAATTACTTCGGGTGCTGCGAGAGAAACCATCGGATGTTTCCCTGGATGACATCTTGCGCTCACTGGCAGGCAGAGATCCCACCCGGTCATGAACGAGCCAAGAGTATGTGCCCAGTTGCTGGTCATTTTTTTAGGGATTTATGTGTCGTAATTTTGCAGTCTGTCACCGCCCTGTAACGGTCACTGTGCAAGAATTGACCGAAATCGTGGCCCGCATTATGCAGGCAGCTCTGACAGGCGGATGCAAAACGGATGCATACATGTCGGGGCAAAGGAAACCGGCCCCCCGCGACTTTTGACCGGCGTTGATCGCTGGTGACATCGATCTCAGAGAAGGAGTTCTACCATGGCAAACCAGCAAGTGAATCAAAAAGAGTCTTCGTCGAAGGTGCTCGGGCAGCTCCGCGGCAAGCGGGTGCTGATTACCGGAACCACCGGCTTCCTGGGAAAGGTGGTTCTGGAGAAGCTGATCAGGTCCGTCCCGGACATTGGTGGCATTTACTTGCTGATTCGGGGCAATAAACGTCATCCTGATGCCCGCAGTCGCTTTGATAATGAGATTGCCACGTCATCGGTATTTGATCGCTTGAGAAGTGTCGATGCGGACTGGTTTGAAACCTTCCTCGAAGAGCGGGTTCATTGCATCACCGGTGAAGTGACGGAACCTTGTTTCGGTATGGGTGAGGTCGCCTGGCAGAAACTGGCCGGAGAACTGGATGCCGTGATCAACTCTGCTGCCAGCGTGAACTTCCGGGAGGAGCTGGACAAAGCCCTGACCATCAACACCCTGTGTCTTGAGAATATCGCCGGGCTGGCCCGGCAGAATGCGGAGCTGGCAGTTCTTCAGGTGTCTACCTGCTATGTTAACGGCATGAATTCCGGGCCGGTTACCGAATCGGTGATCAAGCCCGCAGGTGAGTCAGTTCCCCGCTCAAGCGAGGGGTATTACGAGATTGAAGAGCTGGTGCAATTACTGCAAGACAAGATTGCCGATGTTCGCGCCCGTTACTCCGGTAAAACCCTTGAAAAGAAATTGGTGGACCTGGGTATTCGGGAAGCAAACCGCTACGGCTGGAGCGACACCTATACCTTTACCAAGTGGTTGGGCGAACAACTGTTGATGAAGGCGCTGAACGGCCGCAGCCTGACCATTGTTCGGCCCTCCATCATTGAAAGTGCCCTGGAAGAGCCTGCCCCTGGCTGGATTGAAGGCGTCAAGGTGGCGGATGCCATTATCCTGGCCTATGCCCGGGAGAAGGTGACCCTGTTCCCGGGTAAGCGCTCGGGTGTGATTGATGTCATTCCGGTGGATCTGGTGGCCAATGCGATTGTTTTGTCGCTTTCCGAGGCCCTGGCAGAACCTGGTCGGCGCAGGATCTACCAGTGCTGCAGTGGCAGCTCCAATCCGGTCTCACTGGGGCAGTTCATCGACCACCTGATGGCGGAATCCAAAGCCAATTACGCCGCCTACGATCATCTGTTCTACCGGCAGCCCAGCAAGCCGTTCATTGCGGTTAACCGAACCCTGTTTGACCTGGTGGTCAGCGGTGTGCGCCTGCCCCTGAGTGTGACGGACAAGGTATTGAAGTTGTTGGGTAATTCCCGTGACCTGAAAATGCTCAAGAATCTGGATACCACCCAGTCACTGGCCACTATTTTTGGTTTTTACACAGCCCCGGATTACATCTTCCACAACGATGAACTGCAGGCGTTGTCTGCCAGAATGGGTGAGGTCGACAAGGGGCTTTTCCCGGTGGATGCACGCCAAATTGATTGGGAAGTCTATCTGCGCAAGATTCACCTGGCGGGTTTGAACCGCTATGCCCTGAAAGAAAGAAAGGTCTACAGTCTCCGGGCTTCCAAGCAGCGCAAAAAAGCTGCCTGATCATCCTTCCTGGGTCCGGCCAGCGGCCGGGCCTGTTCTCCCCACGTCATGTTTTGCCATTCCCCGATCTGCAACTATTCTTGATAAAGCCGCTGTTAAAGCTGCTAAACCCTGCCTTGATCGACGCATTGCTGAACAGGTTAGCCCGAAAATGGCGGTAGGTTAGGACGTTAGTCTAATTCATTGTGCGGTGGCACACATGTTGAACTACATGCATCTGTCTTAAGGGCAAAAATCGCCCGACCACCCTGAATTTAAAAACCGACAATGACAACAGACTCTGATTAAGGGGGAGCACAATGACTGATAAACAGGTATATCCGGTGAGTCCGGAAGTTGCCGAGCGTGCACTGGTCAGCAAAGAGCAATATGAACAAATGTATCGCCAGTCCGTAGAAGACCCGGATACGTTCTGGGGTGAGCACGGCAAGCGCCTTGACTGGATCAAGCCCTACAGCAAGGTCAAGAATAGCACCTACGATTACAACAACCTGTCCATCAAATGGTTTGAAGACGGTGTGCTGAACGCCTCCGCCAACTGTCTGGACCGCCACCTGGAGAAACGCGGCGATCAGACGGCCATCATTTTTGAAGGCGACGATCCTTCGGTATCCCGTAACGTTACCTACCGGGAGCTTTACGAAGAGACCTGCAAGTTTGCCAATGCGCTCAAAGCCCAGGGCGTAAAGAAAGGTGATGTGGTCACCATCTACATGCCAATGATTGTGCAGACCGCGGTCGCCATGCTGGCCTGTGCCCGGATCGGTGCGATTCACTCGGTGGTGTTCGGTGGCTTCTCCCCGGAAGCGCTCGCTGCCCGGGTTGTGAACGGCAAATCCCGTTTTGTGATTACCGCTGATGAAGGTTTGCGCGGTGGCCGTGCCATCCCGCTGAAGAAGAATGTTGACCACGCGCTCAAGCACGAGGAAGACGCCAAGGTCGACAAGGTGATCGTGGTTACCCACACTGGCAACAAAGAGGTCCCCTGGACCGAAGGCCGTGACGTTCGTTACGAAGATCTGATCAAGGATGCGCCGGCAGAATGTAAGCCGGAGCCGATGAACGCGGAAGACCCGCTGTTCATGCTCTACACCTCCGGTTCCACCGGTGCGCCGAAGGGCGTTCTGCACACCACTGGCGGTTACATGGTCTATGCCTCCATGACCCACGAGTATGTGTTCGACTACCACGACGGTGACGTTTACTGGTGTACCGCCGACTTCGGTTGGGTAACAGGTCACAGCTACATTCTGTATGGCCCGCTGGCCAATGGCGCCATCACCCTGCTGTTTGAAGGTGTGCCCAACTACCCGGACAGCTCCCGCATGGGCCAGGTTGTCGACAAGCACAAGGTCAACATCCTGTACACCGCGCCCACCGCCATCCGTGCGCTGATGGCCCAGGGTGAGTCCTGTATGGACGGCACTAACCGCGAAAGCCTCAAACTCTTGGGTTCGGTGGGTGAGCCGATCAACCCGGAGGCGTGGGAGTGGTACCACCGGGTCATTGGTAACAGCAAGTGCCCGATTGTGGACACCTGGTGGCAGACCGAGACCGGCGGCATTCTGATTTCTCCGCTGCCTGGTGCGGTCGACCTGAAGCCGGGTTCCGCCACCAAGCCGTTCTTCGGCGTTCAGCCGGCATTGGTGGATAACGAAGGCAACATCCTGGAAGGTAAGACCGAGGGTAACCTGGTCATCCTGGACAGCTGGCCGGGTCAGATGCGCACCATTTACGGTGATCACGAGCGGTTCATCCAGACCTACTTCAGCACCTACAAAGGCATGTACTTCACCGGCGACGGTGCCCGTCGCGATGAAGACGGCTACTACTGGATCACTGGCCGTGTGGATGACGTTCTGAATGTGTCCGGCCACCGCCTGGGTACTGCCGAGGTTGAGAGTGCTCTGGTGGCTCATGACAAGGTGGCCGAGGCTGCGGTGGTTGGCTACCCCCATGAAATCAAGGGGCAGGGCATCTACGTGTACGTGACCCTGGTACAGGGTGAGGAGCCATCGGACGAGCTGAAGAAGGAGCTGGTTCAGTGGGTTCGTAAAGAAATTGGCCCGATTGCGTCTCCGGATGTGATTCAATGGGCGCCTGGACTGCCGAAGACTCGTTCTGGCAAGATTATGCGCAGGATTTTGCGTAAGATTGCTGCTAACGAGCACGATCAGTTGGGTGATACGTCTACCCTGGCTGATCCGGGCGTAGTGGATGATCTGATCAGCAGCCGGGCGTTCCAGTAACGCCGGCGGTTGACAGCCCTAACCTGTGAGGAATCTGTTGAATGACACAAACAATTATCGTCGCTGATGATCACCCGTTGTTTCGGGCTGCATTGAAACAAGCGGTCAATCAGGCGGTGCCGGATGTCGAGACTGTAGAGGTCGACAGCATCAAGTCACTGCAGGCGGCGGTAGAGTCGCACCCGGATGCAGACCTGATCCTGCTGGATCTGAATATGCCGGGTGCCCATGGTTTCTCGGGGCTGGTGTTCATGCGAGGCCAGTATCCGGGGTTGCCGGTGGTGGTTGTGTCTGGCTCCGAAGACTTGCAGGCCATGCGTCGCTCGATTGACTACGGTGCCTCCGGGTTTATTCCCAAGAGTGCACCGCTGCCAACCATTACCCTGGCCATTCAGGCGGTGCTGGAGGGCGATGTCTGGCTGCCTGAGGGCATAGCCGACAAGATTGAGCGGATGCAGTCTGAATCCACCGATTTCTCGGAGCGCCTGGCGTCTTTGACGCCGCAGCAGTTCCGGGTGTTGGGGATGCTGGCTGAGGGGCTTCTGAACAAGCAGATTGCTTATGATCTGGATGTGTCTGAGGCTACCATCAAGGCGCACATCACGGCGGTGTTCCGCAAGCTGGGTGTTCGTAACCGGACTCAGGCGGTGATTGCCATTCAGCAGATGGAGCTTGATCCTTCGGAGCAGTCGCTCTCGGGGGGCTGAGATTCAGCTTTTAGCAGATGTATTGAGAACGGGCGCCTTCGGGCGCCCGTTTTTTTGTTCTCGAGTTTTGGTGGAGGGGAGAAGGTTGGAGGGCTTTTCTGAAACACGCTGTGAATACGTCCGTGTACGCTCCGCTCCGCCATCCATGGCTCCGCAGGGTTTCAGAAAAGCCCTCCAACCTTCTCCCCCGTAGTCCGGCAGTGAATTTAGAGTACATATGTAACCCCCTATGTCTGGAATGATTAACAAAAATCCGCTGTAGCCATTGTTTAGTTGATTTTCTTGTTATAAATTCGGCGCACACATGTACGCTGTAAATTTATTATTGTCGAAATTCAACTAAGCAAAGGTGCAAAATGAACGCAGCAGTGAAACCGGGAGCGGCGGAGGCCGTGGTGTATGGTAAGCCGGACGAGCGGGAGCTTCGGGACCGGATGAAGAAGGAGCTGCCCGCTGATACGTTCAAGGCCCAGACCTGGCGGGTTATCTGGTTCTTGCCTCTGCAGGCCGTTATCTGGGGTGGGCTGGCGGCGATTCTGATGGCGGGGTTGCCGTGGTATGCCAATCTTGGCCTGGCGTTGCTGGTGGGGCATACCATTGGTTGCCAGGCTTTGTTGGCTCATGAGGTGTTGCACGGGGCATTGGGCATGAGCCGGCGTTGGCAGAATTTTTTTGGCTGGCTGGGGTTTGGTCCGTTGATGGTGCCACCGGAGTTCTGGCGTAAGTGGCACAACGTGGTGCATCACGGTAATACCAACACCGGCGACACAGATCCGGACAGCTTCGGCACGCTGCGCCGCTATAAAACCAATCCCGGGCAGAAGAAGTTTCACAAGCTGGCGCCGGGTTCAGGCACCTGGTACAGCTATCTGTTCCTGACCTATTCGTTCACTTTTCACGCCCAACTGGTGCTGTGGATTCAGGCGAAACACCGAAAGCAGTTCAAGGGCTTTAACCGCAATCTGGCCATTGCTCAGGTGTTTCTGTGTCTGGCGTTGTGGGTTGCTTTGGCGGTTGTCTCGGGCCCGCTGGCGGTGTTCACGGTGCTGATTCCGTTCATGACGGCCAATGCCTTGGGGCAGGGCTATATCCTGACCAATCACTTCCTGCGGCCGCAAACGCCCACGAACAATCCGTTGGATAACTCCATGAGCCTGCGCAGCAACCCGGTTCTGGACCGTTTGCATTTCCGGTTCAGTCATCACATCGAACACCATTTCTTCCCGAAGATGGCCCACAACATGGCGCCGCGGGTTCGGAAGTGGTTGGAGGAGAATGAGCCTGAGCGTTACATGGCGATGCCTCATGGTAAGGCTCTGAAAATGCTCTACACCACGCCTCGGGTTTACAAGTCCGCCACGGAGCTTGTGGACCCCAATAATGAGAGTCGAGTGTTTGATTTGCTGCCTTTGCAATCAAAATACTCGGCAGCGAACCGATCCCGTTAACGAACAAAGCAACCAATAAAGGTGTATCTCCGACAGATTCCGGTAGATGGCGAGATCAAGGTATTGATCGCAGAGCAATAATCCTTGAGAGTCCGCATGGCGGGAACTATATTGGCGGTCTGTTCTAAAGGAAAGTCGGAGATGTTCACCCCTCACCAAAGCACCTATTTTGCCCACTGGCTAACCCAATCCGGCAAAATCGAAAACCAGGTCTCCAGGGCCATGGCCTCCGCCCGTGTGGATATGAACCCGCACCAGATTGACGCCGCCTGCTTTGCTCTTAAATCGCCATTGGAGCAAGGGGTGCTGCTGGCTGACGAAGTAGGTCTGGGTAAGACAATAGAGGCCAGCCTGGTGATGGCACAGAAATGGGCGGAGAACAAGCGCAACATCCTATTGATTGTGCCCGCCTCATTGCGGAAGCAGTGGAGCCAGGAGCTCGGCGATAAGTTTGAGCTGCCATCCGTGATCATTGATGGCAAAGTCGCTGCAAACCTCAAAAAAGAAGGAAAAATCAATCCGTTCGATCAGAATGAGCGGATAGTTATCTGCTCGTATGAATACGCGGCTCGACAGCGTGACTATGTGCGATTGGTTAGCTGGAACCTTGTTGTCTTCGATGAAGCCCACAAACTACGGAACCTCTATCAGACTAATGGCAGCAAGAGGGCAAAAGCGCTGGTGGAGGCCACCGAATTCGCAGAAAGCCGGGTCCTGCTATCGGCGACACCGATCCAGAATAACCTCCTGGAACTCTATGGCCTGAGTCAGGTCATAGACCCTCATTTTTTTGGTGATGAAAAGTCGTTTCGGGCGCTCTACGTAAACCGGCAGCGCGATGAGAAGGCTCTGGAAGATCTCAAACGTCGCATTCGTCCATTATGCCACCGAACTCTCCGGCGCCAGGTTCAGGAGGAGGGCGGTATCAACTTCACCAACCGCTATTCCATCACTCAAGATTTCACACCATTGCCGGAAGAATGGGTGTTGTATCAAAAACTGTCCCAGTATTTGCAGCGGCCAGATAACGAGGCGATTAACCCCCGTGCTCGCCATTTGGTGAGTATGGGTTTGCGCAAAATTTTGGCCTCGTCGTCTTTTGCCGTAGCCGACACGCTCAAGGGCATGATTGAACGCCTTGAACAGCAGCAACGGCTTGATGAGGAGGCGCTCTCTGATATCGAAGAAATCGACGATTGGGCAGAGTCTCAAAACCAAGAGGGCGAGGGGAGCAATGAGGAGGCCAGCAACGACGAGTCAGCTGGGGCTTCAAGCAAACTGAGCCAGGAAATCGCCCAACTTAGTGAGTTTCGCGACCTTGCCAAGAGTATTACCAGCAACGCCAAGGGGCAGGCCCTGCTCGCAGTGCTGGAAAAAGCCCTTACCATGACAGAGCGCCTTGGTGGGCAACGTAAAGCGGTGGTGTTTACCGAGTCTTGCAGAACTCAGCAATACCTTCAGGAGCTTCTGGAAACTGGAGGATACGCTGGGAGAACGGTGTTGCTGAATGGCTCCAATAACGACCCTCGCTCCAAGGCAGTCTATCAGGCATGGATGGAGGAGCATAAAGGGTCAGCTCGTATCAGCGGCTCGAAAGCCGCCGATATGAAAGCTGCGCTGGTGGATCAATTTCGCAGCAACAAAGCCGACATTCTTATTTCTACCGAAGCCGGCGGTGAAGGTATCAACCTTCAGTTCTGTTCCGTACTGATCAACTATGATCTCCCATGGAATCCCCAGAAAGTAGAGCAGCGCATCGGTAGAGTTCATCGGTATGGCCAGAAGAACGACGTGGTGGTGGTTAACTTCGTAAACCGCAAAAATCCGGCCGATCGTCGCGTATTTCAGCTTCTTGATGAAAAACTCAAATTGTTTGAGGGTGTTTTTGGTGCTTCCGATGAAGTGCTCGGAGCCATTGAAGGCAGCATCGACATTGAGCGCCGTATTTACGAGATCTATCAGAAATGCCGCACGGATCAAGAAATTGAGTACCAGTTCGATCAGTTGCAACAGTCTCTGGAGGAGACGCTGGCTGCGAGAGAGACGGCTGCCCGTGAGGCCTTACTGAATAACTTTGATCGCGATGTGGTATCAGCTCTGAAAACCCGCCGTGACCAAAGCAAGGATTTCTTGCAGGAGTACGAGCAGGTGCTTATGGACCTGGCGCGAGCTGAGTTGCCGGAGGCCAGGTTTAACACCAACCACTTCTACCTAAATAAACAGCGCTACGACCTGAGCTGGCCGTTGGCGGAGCAAAACGACTCCGAGTTTTTCCGGTTACAGGCTACCGAGCATTATCTGGCCTGGGACCTGGTGCACAGGGCCAAGGCCCGTAACCCGGAGCCAGCGCATCTGGTGTTTCATTATGATCAGCTTCATGGCCAGTATGCGGCGCTTAAGGACTATATCGGCCAGTCGGGTACGCTCACTTCTTTTGAAGTACGGTTCACCTACAACAAGGGGCGAACCCAGAACACCCGACTGGTGGTTCTTGCACAAACGAGTGACGGCCGCAGACTGACACTTGAGAATGCAGACCACTTGATGTCAATACCGGCCCGTGAAGAGCCTCTCAGTGACGCCATTCCGGAGCGGCACTTCGCCGAGTGGCAGGCGCAGGTTGTGGAAGAAGCCGAAGCCGAAACAGAAGCGGAGTTGGATCAGTATCTGGAGCAGGAATCCGAGAAGCTTGAACGCTGGGCGCAGGACCGCAGGAAAGCGCTCATGGCCACTGTGGATGAGCTAGACGAGCAAATACGGGGCTATAAAAAAGAGGCGAGACAACTGGCGTCGACAGCGGAAAAAATCCAGGCCAAGAAAGAACTTCGCAAACTGGAGCGCAAGCGCGACGATGCTCTGGCAGAATACCACCAATCCAAAAAAGCCATCGAGCAAGAGGAAGACCGCCTGTTGGACGAAGTGAGCGAAAAACTGGAATTGACCTGCGAGATCAAAGAGCTGTTTACCGCCCGCTGGACGCTCACCCACTGAATAGAGGCCAGAGACCAACATGGACAGAGAAAAGCTGGTTAAAGACCTGCTGTACCAGATTCGACTGGGCGAGGACTCCGGATATGAGTTCAAGCGAGTTGAAATCCGTGGCAACAAGATCAAAGGCCCAGACCAAAAAGACCTGGCCGACGAAATGGCTGCCTTCGCCAACCAGAAAGGCGGCTACTTGATTCTGGGCGTAGACGACAAAACCCGGCAAATCACCGGCATTCCGGCCGACATGCTTGAGGCGGTGCAGAAGCGGGTGAAAGACGCTGCCACCGACAACGTAGAGCCGCCCCTGCCAATAGCCACCCGCTTGCTGGAACTGCCTGATGAACACGGCGACATGAAGAACGTGCTGCATGTGGACATTGAGAAGAGCCTGTTCGTGCACAGCAGCAATGGCCGCTATTTCCACCGTGTGGCTGAATCCAAACAACCCATGAAGCAGGAGTACCTGGCCCGGCTGATGATGCAGCGCAGCCAGTCCCGGTTGATCTGGTTGGACGAGCGCCCGGTGCCTGGCACCCGCTATGAAGATCTGGACCCGAGCCTGTACCGCAAGTTCCTGCGTGAGGAAGGCCAGCCCGAACGCACCCAGCTCCGCAAACTTCGCATGCTGGTGGACGACGATGAAGGCAATGAAAAGCTGAGCGTTTCCGGGGTGTTGCTTGGCACCCCAAGCCCGGTCAACTGGCTGCCAAACGCCTACATTCAGGCCGTCTGTTACGCGGGCGACAACCGCGATGCAGACCAGCAAACCGATGCCATGGATTTCACCGGCCCCCTGGACCAGCAAATCAGCGGCGCCCTGGCGTTCGTTGAAAAAAATCAGCGCGTGGCCGCCCGTAAGCTGCTTGGCCGTGAAGACATCCCCCAATACAGCCTGACCGCCATCTTCGAGGCGTTGGTTAATGCCGTCGCCCACCGGGATTACGATATTTACGGTGCTCATATACGCCTGCACATGTTTGCAGACCGCCTGGTACTCTGTTCACCGGGCGCTTTGGTTAACACCATGGAAGTGGACGAACTCATGGCCCGGCAAGCCTCCCGCAACCAGCTGATCACCAGCCTGTTGGCCCGCTGCCCCTATGAACACCCCACCATCAACCGCTCCCGGATGATGGATAAGCGGGGTGAGGGCGTTCCGGTGATTTTCAACGAATCTGAAAAGCTCTCTGGCAAACGCCCGGAATACAAAATGGTCGGAGAAGAGTTGCAGCTGACCGTCTATGCGGCGAAGAAAGAGTCTTACCGAGACTGACGCCCATCACTTCAGCACAGCGCTATCCGACAGTCTCCCGAATTAAAGGAATTTCCAGCAGTATGAGCACACCAAACACCCAGATGAACGGCCAGTCCCTGGACATTGCCGAGCAGCGCCGCAGAGAGTTGGAGCAATTGTTCCCGGGCATTTTCACCGAAACTCGAAACGACCAGGGCGAGCTAAAGATAACCATTGATCTGGAACGCCTGAAAGCGGAGCTGGGTGAGTTCACGGACATCTACGACAGCCGCCGCGAACGCTACGGCATGGACTGGCCGGGTAAGCGGGACTGCTTGCGTCTGATCCAACAGCCTTCCACTGCCACCCTTAAGCCCTGCCGGGAGGAATCGGTGGATTTCGACGCCACCGAAAACCTGTTCATCGAAGGCGACAACCTCGAAGTGCTCAAACTGCTGCAGAAGAGCTACTACGGCAAGGTGAAGATGATCTACATCGACCCGCCCTACAACACCGGCAAGGAATTCATCTATCCGGACAACTTCAGTGAAAGCCTGGACACCTACCTGCAATACGCCGGCCTGAAAGACAGCGAAGGCCGCACCTTCTCCACCAACACCGCCAACGAGGGCCGCTTTCACACCAAGTGGCTGAACATGATGTACCCCCGCCTGTATCTTGCTCGGAACCTGCTGCGGGAAGACGGGGTGATCTTTATTTCCATCGACGACAACGAGGTGGAAAACCTGCGGCGGATGTGTGATGAGATTTTTGGGGAAGAGAATCAGATAGCGTGTCTTGTCTGGGAGAAGGGCAGAAAGAATGATGCGAAGTTGTTCTCTGTAGGACATGAGTACATGCTCGTCTACGCGAGGAGCAGCAGTGTTCTCAAGGAGAAAAATATTGTCTGGAGGGAGGAAAAACCTGGCGCAAAGGAAATTTGGGAGCAATATTTGTTGTTGCGAGAGCGGCATGGGAAACAAGATGCGGCTATCGAAAGCGACTTGCAGGCATGGTTCGCGGAGCTGCCAAAGTCTCATCCTTCAAAAAAATGGAGTCGGTATAAGCGAATAGACAAAAACGGGCCTTGGCGCGACAGAGATATATCCTGGCCAGGTGGTGGAGGGCCTGAGTACGATGTAATTCATCCAGTGACGCAAAAGCCTTGTGTAGTCCCAGAATCTGGTTGGCGGTTCGCTAATCCCGATGAAATGAAACGGCAAATTAAAGCTGGGCTCGTTGAGTTTAGAGAGGATCACACGAAACCCCCGTTTCGTAAAACCCACTTAAAGCCGATTGCGGAAGAGCTGGAAGATGACGCTGAAGACTCTGTTGATGATGAGGGTTTAGCAACACAGGTACGCGGCAGCTATATCTATAAACAGAGTCAAGTGGCTGTCAAATACTTAAAAGGGTTAATGGGTGCAAAGCTATTCAATAACCCCAAAGACCATGTTGAAATTAAGCGTCTCATTAAGTACGTGTGCGGCGAAGAAGGTGTCATTCTAGACTTTTTCTCTGGATCTGGTACCACTGGTGAATCAGTTGCTGAGCTCGCAATAGAAGACTGCTCAGAGCTCAAATATATCCTAGTGCAGTTGCCTGAACCGAACTCGGAAAAAGAGAAAACAGGAAAAGCTGCGCTCAAGGCTGGATACTCTACGATCGCGGATATATCCAAGGATAGGCTACGCAAAGTTTATTCCGGACTTGAAGCCGAGCATGGGCGCCGAGCTCAACACGAAAACAAATGGGGGTTTAAGGTCCTGAAGCTAGGGAAAAGCAACTTCAAACTCTGGCAAGCCCCCGCCAAAGATGTCTCCGATGAAGAGCTCCTTAAACAAATGGAGCTAAATGTCGATCACATAGACCCCAACGCCAGCCAGGAAGACCTGCTCTACGAACTGCTGATCAAGGCCGGCGTGATGCCCACGGAAAAAGTGGAGCAGGTCGAGCTGGCCGGTCACACAATGTTTTCCGTCGCCGAAGGCTCCCTGCTGGTGCACCTGGAAGACGACATCGACCAGGCCCTGATTGACGTGGTGCTGGCCAAAGCCCCCGGCCAGTTTATCTGCCTGGACAAAGCATTCCACGGCAACGACCAGCTCAAGACCAACGCCGTGAAAACCTTCGAGGCCTTTAATCAGGGCAAGGAAAAAATTGACCAGATCGATTTCAAAACGGTGTAAGGGGCTTTGGCATGAAACTGAAGTTCAACCCCAATCTCGCTTACCAGCAAGACGCCATCGAATCCACGCTGTCGGTGTTCGAGGGCTTATCTACTGCCGGCGAGCCCTACCGTAAGCTGGGCATCGCCAACACCTTGGCGTTGGACCCGGACAAACTGCTGGATAACCTGCACCGGGTGCAGGAACAGAACTTTATCGAGAAATCGCCGCACCTGTTTGAAGCTGGGGATGAGTACCCGTTCCCCAATTTCTCGGTGGAGATGGAAACCGGCACGGGTAAAACCTACGTCTATCTGCGCAGTATCTTCGAGCTGCATAAGCGCCTGGGGCTGCGCAAGTTCATTATTGTGGTGCCGTCGGTGGCTATCCGGGAAGGCGTGCTGTCGTCCCTAGCCATGATGAAGGAACATTTCCGTAGCCTCTACAACAACGCGCCTTTCGATCACTACGTCTACAGCGCCAAAGACCTTTCCAAGGTGCGCCAGTTCGCCACCGCGAACACGCTGCAGATTATGGTCATCAACATCCAGGCGTTTCAGCGGGACGCAGGGGATGTTGACAGTTACGACAGCCTGACCCCGGACGAGATCAAAAAGCTCTCAGTGATTCACCGGGAGCAGGATCGGATGTCCGGCGTTAAACCGATTGAATTCATTCAGGATGTGCGGCCGGTGCTGATCATCGACGAACCCCAGTCGGTGGACAATACCCCCAAGGCTCGCCGGGCCGTGAATCACCTGAAGCCATTGTTTGCCCTGCGCTATTCCGCCACTCACCGTAACCCCTACAACGTGGTGTATCAGTTGGGCCCGGTGAAGGCCTACGACATGAAGCTGGTGAAGCAGATCTCGGTGGCGTCTATCCAGTCCCAGAACAATGTAAACCAGACGTACCTCAGGCTGAGCTCGATTGGCTTCAGCGGCAAAGCCAAGACCCCCTCGGCTTCGGTGGTGATTTTTGAAGACACGCCCAACGGCACCCGGGAAAAGACTGTCAAACTCAAGCAGGGAACGGATCTGTCTGACCACACCAAGCGCTTTGGGTATCAGGGCTATGTGGTGGATGAAATCTACGCAGAGCCGGGTGCGGAATACGTGCGCTTCGCCAACAACGTGATTCTGGAGCCCGAGCAGGAAAAGGGCGGCGTCCACGACGATGTGTTGAAAGCGCAGATCCGCCAGACGGTGGAGGAGCACTTCAAGAAAGAGCGCAATCTGCAGAAGCAGGGCCTGAATGTGAAGGTGCTGTCGCTGTTCTTTATCGACAAGGTGGCCAATTACCGTTACTACGATGAGCACGGCCATGTTCAGAAAGGTAAGCTGGCTCGCTGGTTTGAGGAGGCTTACAGCGAGCTGGCCGCAAGCTCGCTGTTCAGAGACCTGCCGAAGCGGAATGTAGAACAGGTGCACAACGGCTATTTTGCCGAGGTGAAAAAGCGCGGCAAAGTGGTGGAGCTGAAGGACACGAGTGGCACTACTGCCAGTGACGCAGAAGTCTACAAGTTGATCATGGAAGACAAGGAGCGGTTGCTAGATGACGCAGAGCCCTTGCGCTTTATATTCAGCCATTCGGCGCTTAAAGAGGGTTGGGACAACCCGAATGTGTTCCAGATCTGCACCCTGCGGGAATTCGGCAGCGAAAAGGAGCGCCGACAGACCTTGGGCCGTGGTTTGCGCTTGCCTGTGGACGCCAATGGTGACCGGGTTTTTGATCCGCAGGTGAACCGCCTGACGGTAGTGGCCAGCGAGTCTTTTGAGGAGTACGCCAAAAACTTGCAGACGGAGATGGAGAAAGACATCGGCGGCGGCTTCAAGTTTGGCCGGGTGCCGGTTATCGCCTTTGCGCCGCTGGCGATCAATGATGCCCAAACCTTGGGCCAGGAAAAATCCCGCCACCTGTGGCAAGCGCTCAAAGCGGAGGGCTATCTGGATGCCAAGGGCGACCTTACCGCCCGTTTCCAGCCGGACGACCTGTACTTCCAACTGCAAGTGCCGCTGGAATACCAGCCGTTGGAAAACGAAATCATCGACCGCCTGCGCAGTTTCATGTTTGCGGGTCGTGTTCAGGACGCCCGCAAGCGCACAGCCGTTACCTACAACAAGCGGGTGGAGCTGAACCCGGATTTCAAGGCGTTGTGGGACAAAATCAGCCAGAAAACCCGGTACTCTATTCGCTTTGATACCCAACAACTGATTGATCTGGCCAGCCATAAACTCCAGAACATGCCTGTGGTCAAGCCGGTTACGCTCACCATTGACCACACCCAGGCCAAACTGACCGATGCCGGGTTTGGCAGTGAAAGGCAGATTTCCACCACCAAGGAGCGCTATGTCAGCTCCCATGAAGTATTGCCGGACCTGATTGGCGCCTTGCAGGAACGCACACACCTGACCCGAGGAACCTTGCTGACCATTATTCGGGGCTGCCGCCGCTTGGGGGAGTTCAAAGCAAACCCGCAGGGTTTCATCACTGAAGCAGCGCGGCAAATACAGAAAGCGCTAGATGAACTGTTGGTGGATGGCATTCGCTACGAAAAACTGGCCGGCGAGCATTACAAAATGGAGCTGTTCAATGAGCCGGAGCTGGAGGCCTATCTGGACCGCTCTTATCAGGTTCAACACGGCAACCAGGGCGATCAGGTTCAGACACCCTACGATTACATTGAGTGCGATTCCCACATTGAGCGGATGACCGCACAAGCGCTCGACGGCGCGGAGAACGTGAAGTTTTTCTGCAAGTTACCCCGCTGGTTCACGATTCCGACGCCGGTTGGCGATTACAACCCGGACTGGGCGGTGGTGCTTGAGGAAGATCGCAAGGTGTATCTGGTTCGTGAGACCAAGACCACCCACGATAGCGACAAGCGCCGGCTGGAGGAGAACCTGAAGATTCTGTGTGGCGAGGCGCATTTCGAGGCACTGGGGGGGGTGGACTACAAAGTGGCGGCTTCGGTTGCGGAGGTGACGGCTGTGTAACGCTGGAGCCTCATGCGGAACGCTTAATACATTTGCACGGGCTCCATTCTTCAGTTTGGCTGTTGCTCAAACACCCTGCGCAGCCAAGTGGAATCGGTGCGCCATTCGGTAGGCTGCCGTACCAATACACATTGCGTAATGGTCCTTATTTTCGGCGATTGTTTTTAGAAACTTTTTCCTTACCTCTTTGGCCATCCACCTAAAAGCGTTCCTGGCTGGGCCCAGGGGTTCGGGTACGTAGCGCATGGCCTCAGTACAGCCTCCGGATTCCTGAATTAACTCGTAGGTTAGATTGAATAGAGGCTCATTCGGAAACCAGCTTGCAGCTTGTTGGCCAAATATCGTAACCAGGAATTGTTGCAGATGGTCCCTTTCATAAATATCCATACTCATCTCTCCCTGATGTTTCTGATCAGTTCCTTATACTGTTTTTCAGTTCCCGCGATAGTCATCTGATGGATGGCACCGCGATCAAAGATAAAGAGGTAACCTTCCTCATTTTGTTGGTTGTAAGTTCCCAAAATCTTGGCATTGCCAACGGTCTCTTCGACTACTTGACCCTCCGGTAGACCGAACTGGCGAGCCTGCTCTTCCGCAAGCACTTGAAGCCATTTAGGCAGAGAGTCGCGCCGGGCAGGAAGGAAGAGTGAATGGAGATACACTTCCTCTATGCCCGAGAGGTTGATCTTGGGATAGATCGCGGTTGAGTCTACGACTCGGTGTGACAGAGACCAGTCATCGTATTTGAGGATGAGCGTGGTGCTGCTGTGGGAAATGAGCTTCGGCTCGGCGTAGCCCAGGGCCAAATCTTGAGACAAGACCAGCTCCCCGGATTGGGCCTGAAAAGCAGTTAATAGTATGCCTAGCAACAGTAACCGTGTTGCTTCCATAAAACCTCCTTGTTTAAATTCAGTGGCGATTCGCCGTCCGGAATTTTTGCTGGCCGGTTGGCACATGTCAATCCGAATGTCGTTAGCGAGCGCCCAATGCGAAGTGGGTCTCACGGTACGCGGAGTGGGAAACTTGAAAATCTAACTGCCGGCGTACCCAAGCTCCTTGTTAACAAGGTTGAACAGCTCGCCACCCTTGTGCCAGCGGTCAAAGTTCTCCAGGAACTGGTCCGTCAGCGCCCGCTTCCAGCCGATGAAATCGCCCGCCATATGCGCCGTCATGATCACATTATCCCGCTCCCAGAGCGGATGATCCTCCGGTAACGGCTCCTCCTCGAACACATCCAGGGCCGCGCCGGCAATTTCGCCGTCGTCCAGCGCCTGGATCAGATCATCCGTCTTCACAATGGGCCCGCGGCCAATATTGATCAGCCTGGCCGACTTCTTCATCGCCGCAAACGCCTTGCTGTCGAACAGTCCCTCGGTTTGCGGTGTCAGTGGTGCGGCAATCACCACAAAGTCCGCATGGCTCAGCTGGTCATACAATTCATCGTTGCCGTGCACCGCTACAAAGTCCGGGTCTTTCTGTCGGGGTGTGCGGGCAATGCCATGGGCATGCATGCCTGCGGCGTTAACCAGTCGGCCGATTTGGCGGCCGATGGAGCCGGCGCCCACCACCAGCACCTGCTTGCCTTCGGCCCGCTCCGTGTCTCGATGCTTCCACTCGTGCTTCAGTTGTAAGCGGATGGACCGGGGGAAATCCTTGGCGAACATCAGAATGCTGCACAGCACATATTCCGCAATGGTCCGGTCGAAGATGCCCCGGGCATTGGTCACGGTAACGTTGCCTTTGATCAGCGCCGGGAACATGAGTGCATCGACACCGGCACTGGTGGCGTGAATCCATTTCAACCGGTCTGCGGTTGGCCAGGCGGCTTCCAGAGCTTCAGTCCGGAAATCGGTCACCATCATGACATCGGTGCCCGGCAGGGTGTCCCGGAGTGTCTGTTCATCGCAGGCGAAGCGAACTTCCGCCCTGGCCTGAACGGCTTCGATGCCGGGAGGCGGTGCCTCGCCAGGCGCTGTCAGAACAGTGACAACCGGTTTGTTGGACGCTGTCATTTCACCTCCGCAGGAATCGCAATGATTGGTTTTAGTCCATCGTTGTAGTCTGGTAGGCGAGTGGGTGTGGGTCAACCTGGCTTGACGGATCCATTGCCTCGGCGGGTTTGTTCAGTCTTTAGTCCCACGGGCCTTGTACCGCTGATTTTTACTGACTAACCTGCAGGGGTAGGTCTTTATTTACCCTGTTATCGGGAGGTGCGTATGGCGGAATCCGCGAACAAGGATACCGGCGAGACCAAGCCGCGGAAAGTGAAGTACCGCAAGACCAAGGCCAGCTGGAACCCGGCCATGCAGGCCATTCCTGTTTCGGGGATTCGCCGGCTGGTGAATATGGCATCCACCATGAAGGATGTGATTCACCTGTCGATAGGGCAGCCAGACCTGCCAACACCAAAGCATATTATTGATGCCTACATTGACGCGCTGAACGCCGGCCAAACCGGCTACACCATGGATGCCGGCCTGCCGGAACTGCTGGTGGCCCTGCGGGATTACTATGGCAAGCGCTACAATCGCAAGCTCACCCGCGACAATATTCTGGTGACAAGCGGTGCCACCGAGGCCATGTACCTGGCCATTTCGGCGACTTCGGCGCCCGGTCGGCAGTTTATCGTGACGGACCCGTCGTTCCTGCTCTATGCACCCCTTATCCGGATGACCGGCGGTGAGGTGAAGTTTGTGCCCACCCGGGCTGAGAACAACCACCAGCTGGACCCGGATGATGTGATCCGGGCCATGGGGGCACGGACATTCGCCCTTATCCTGAATAACCCCAACAATCCGACCGGAGCGGTGTATCCCCGCAGTACGGTCGAGACGATTCTCGAGGAGTGCGCCTATCGCGGGATTCAGGTTTACGCAGATGAGGTCTATGACCACCTGATCTTTGATGATGATGATTTTGCCAGCGTCCTGAACTGTTCTATGGATCTGGATAACATCATGTGCATCAGCAGCTTCTCCAAGACCTACAGCATGGCGGGTTTGCGGGTTGGTTGGGTCATCTCCAGCCAGGCGGCAATCAAGTCGCTAAGGCGCTACCATATGTTTACCACCTCGGTGGCCAATACACCGTCGCAGTTTGCCGGTGTCGCTGCCCTGACGGCAGACCAGCAGTGCGTGCGCGACATGGTGGATATTTATCGCGAGCGTCGGGACAAGATTGTGGAGCTGATCGACCAGACTCCCTATCTGACCGGCTACAAGCCCGGCGGCGCGTTCTTCGCTTTTCCAGATTTGCCGCCCCATGTGGATGGTTCTGATCTGGCGCTCCGGATGCTGAAGGAAACCGGGGTATGTGTGGTGCCGGGTGACGCCTTCGGTGAGCACTGCACCAATGCCCTGCGCTTCAGTTTCTCGACGACCTGTGAGCGGATGGAAGAGGCGTTCGACCGGATCATCCCCTGGATGGCCAAGCAGCAGTTCTGAGCTCGCATGTCTGCGCTTGATTCAGTTCTCGTTCAATGCCCTTACTGCTGGGAGACGCTGGAAATCAGCGTCGACCCCTCGGTGGCTGAACAGGAGTATGTCGAGGATTGCCAGGTGTGCTGTCAGCCCATCGTGCTGACCGTAACGTTTGATGAACGGCTGACCCCAACCGTGCAGGCCCGTGCTGAGAACGACTGACTCCCTCACCAATCGTTAATCAACACGGCTTGCGTGGAAGGCATGCCTGCCGCAGGATAGGGGGCTCGGTTTCAGAGGAAGAAAAATGAAAACATTCATGCAGGTTCGGGCCTGGTTCCCGGTTCTGGTGCTGGCGGTACTGGCCAGTGGTTGTGCGAGCATTTCACCTTATGCCATCTCCGAGGGCGAGATTGAGCGGCATCTCAAGCGGGCCGTGGCCGACTATGATCGGCAGCATTTGCAGAGTGGATCGCCGCTCAGCCTGAGTCTTAGTGATGCAGATATTACCCTGGGGCCGGATGGTCGCGATGTGGCGGTGATTGATCTTCGGGGGCAGGTGGCTTTGAACGCACTGATGGCCAAGCTGCCGGTGGACTTGGCGCTCAAGGTTGAAGGTGCACCAGTGTATGACAGTCAGGAAAAAGCGGTGTACATCCGCCGGCTCCAGCTTCTGGAGAGCTCCATTGATTCACCCTTTTTCAAGGGCGACCTGGCGCCGGTCACGGACAACGTGATGCGGGTGGTGGCCCAGATGCTGGAAACCATGCCGGTGTATCGCCTCAATGAAGAAGACTTTGCCCAGCGGATGCTGGGCATTGTACCCGTGGATATCCGGGTTGCTCCCGGGCGCCTGGAGTTTGTCACCGCCGACAGATGATACCGCCGCGGTTCCAGGATAGGTTCTGTGAGAAAGGCCGAATGATGGATGTCATCCGGTCTTTTCGTTTCTCGAAATGGGTCTCAGGCGGTGGCTTTCAGAGCCTCCTCGAAGATGCCGGTCGCTTCATCAATCTGGTTCTGGGTGACGATCAGTGGCGGCAGCCATCGGACGATTTCCTGGTAAGGCCCGCAGCGCAGCATCAGTAACCCCCGGTTTTCGCATTCCTTGAGGATCTTGCCGGCGCGTTCGCCATCGGGGCAGTCGCCCCGGCGCATTTCAACTCCTACCATCAGGCCTTTGCCCCGGACATCGGCCATCTCCGGATAATCCTTTTTCAGGGCGTGCAGGTTGTCCCACAGGCGTTTGCCCATGCGGTCTGCATTCTCCACCAGGCCTTCTTCGCGAATGACATCAATGGTAGCAATAGCCGCCGCCGCAGCCACGGCATTGCCTCCGTAGGTGCCACCCTGTGAACCGGGCCAGCCTTTGGACATGGTTTCCTCGGAAGCCGCCAGGGCAGAGATCGGGAAGCCGCTGGCCAGGCCCTTGGCGATCATGATGGCGTCCGGGGTGACACCAAAATGCTCATGTGCCCAGAACTTGCCGCTGCGGCCGAAGCCGGCCTGAACTTCATCGAACACCAGCATGATACCGTGTTTGTCGCACCGTTCCCGAAGGCCCTTCAGGAAGCGGGCGTTGGCGGGTACGTAGCCGCCTTCACCCTGAACCGGCTCAATCAGCATGGCTGCGGTTTCCTTAGGGGCGGAATAGGTCACGAAGATTCTGTCCAGCTCCCGCAGGCAGAAGTCGGTGGCTTCATCCAGGCTCCAGCCATAGTGAAAAGCGTGTGGAAAGGGGGCAACCACAACGCCACCCATCATCGGGCTGACACCGGCCCGAAGGGCAACGCTGGAGGTGGTCATGGACAATGACCCCATGGTGCGGCCATGGAAACCGCCATGGAATACAATCACGTTGGGTCGTCCGGTGGCCTGGCGAACCAGTCGAACCGCACCCTCGGCCACCTCGGTGCCAGAGTTGGAGAAGAAAAAGGCATTCAGAGGGTCTGGTGTCAGCTCTCCGAGTTTTTCCGCCAGTTCCGGCAGCCTGGGGTTCATCACCGTGGTTGCCTGGGCGTGAATCATGGTAGCCACCTGTTTTTGGGCAGCGGCCACCACTTTCGGGTGGCAATGGCCAGTGCTGGTGACACCGATGCCGGAGGTGAAATCCAGATACCGACGGCCCTCGGGGTCAATAATATAGGCGCCTTCGCCCTTGGCGGCAGTAATGCCGGTAGCCTGCTTGAGCAGGGGAGACAATTTGCCTTTGTGGTCGGTCATGGGCACCTCCCGAAGTGAATGAAATACCTCTTTAGCAGACTAGTCAGGCCTGCAGGCGTTTACAAATGGCATCGCCAATCTGGCTGGTAGCCCGTTGCTGGTTACCCTGTTCGGCAAGGTCAGCGGCTACTGCGTCGAACAGCTCCTTCCCGGCCTGTGCCAGTTTGGGGTCTTTACGGCCAAGCCAGTCGAGCATGCGCGCCGTGGTAAACAGCATGGCGGTGGGGTCTGCAATACCCTGGCCGGCAATATCCGGTGCGCTGCCATGGGTGGGCTCAAACATGGATGGCATGTGCGGGTCGGTCGGGTTGAGGTTGCAGGAAGGCGCAACGCCCATGCCGCCAGAAAGCACGGCTGCCAGGTCGGTCAGGATATCGCCCTGCAGGTTGCTGGCCACCACCACATCAAAGGCCCAGGGGCACTGAACAAACTTCATGCAGGCGGCGTCTACCAGCTCGTGATGGGTGGCCACGTCGGGAAAGTCGTGGCTGACTTCCTCAAAGACTTCGGTGTACATGTCACCCCAGTAACGTAAGGCATTACGCTTGGTCACCAGGCACACCTGGCTTTCACAGCTTCGGCCATCCAGTGTGCGGAAGGCGCGGGTACGGCCTTCCTGCACCCGCTCACCAGCCCGCTTGCGGGCCTGCTCAAAGCCGTAACGGATGATCCGTTCGGTGGCCCGGCGGGTGAAGACCTCCATCTGGGTGGCCACTTCGTCTGGCTTGCCCTGACGCAGTCGCCCGCCCTGACTGACGTACTCGCCTTCACTGTTCTCGCGAATCACCAGCATATCGATGTCCTTGGCGCGATCATCTTTCAGGTACTGCCTGGCGCCGGGCAACAGTCGCGCAGGGCGTTCACACACCCACTGGTCGAAACCTTTACGCATGTCCAGCAGGGGAGCCAGGGAAATGCTGTCTGGCAGGAGGTACCGGTTGGTGTCGTCCATAGGGCCGGGATCGCCCAGGGCGCCCAGCAGGATGGCATCATAGGCCTTTAGCTGGGTAAGCGCGTCTTCCGGCCAGGATTCTCCGTACTCTTCGTGCCAGGCATGGGATGGCCAGGGAAATCGGGTCCATTCCAGTGCCAGGTTGTGCTTCGCGCGCAGGGTCTCCAGACAGCGGACTGCCTCGGCGACAACTTCCGGGCCGATGCCGTCTCCGGGGGTAACTGCGATGCGAGTGGTCTGGGCCATTCCGGAGCCTCCTAACGTGCGGTGTTTGCGGGTTTTGAACAACAACCCCAGTGTAGTCCTCGGGCTGGCAGATGCCAGTGGTGGTGGCTTTAATTAATTGACGAAGTTTTACGACCCGTTGGTTGATAGCTATAGTGGAAACTAATTGATTCTTTTAAGCTTCAAGTGACATGTATCTGTTTTTTGTTCCGGAGCCCGTGTGAATAAACCCGAAGTACTATTTGATGAGTCACATTGTGAGCAGTGTGCCTGTGGGAACGGTCTGGATTTTGCGTTCAGTTTTGCTTTCCAGCCCATCGTGGACGCGGACAACAAAACGGTGTTTGCCTACGAGGCGCTGGTGCGCGGCCCCGAAGGAGAGGGCGCCATGTCGGTGCTGTCCAGGGTCAATGAAAACAACCGTTATGCGTTTGACCAGATTTGCCGGGTCAAAGCGGTCAAGCTGGCAGCCAAGCTCGACATGCAGCCGCTTCTCAGCATCAACTTCATGCCGAACGCGGTGTACAAGGCTGAATATTGCATCCGGACCACTCTGGCGGCGGCGAAAACCTACAACTTTGATACCCGGAAAATCATCTTCGAGATGATTGAAAACGAGGATCTCAGTTCCGTAGAGCATCTGTCCTCCATCATCGAGGCGTACCAATCGATGGGGTTCAGCACTGCGATTGACGATTTCGGGGCCGGTTACTCCCGCTACAACATCATGATGCTGAGCCCGCCGGATCTCCTGAAGCTGGATATGGCGCTGGTGCGGAATATTCATGACGATTCCAATAAACAGGCGGTTGTGCTTGGAATCATCACCATGATGCGCCATCTTGGTGGTCGGATTATCGCGGAAGGCGTAGAAACCAAAGAGGAATACTTCTGGCTGCGCTCCCAGGGAATTGCGCTCTATCAGGGCTACCTGTTCGCCAAGCCGGGGTTTGAGTGCCTGCCGGAGCCCGTGTTCCCGGACTGACCACCTAAATGTAAAGGATAACTCTGTGCTGTACCGGATTATTACGCTTGTTGGCGGCCTGGTCTTTGTGGTTGCCCTGTTTGCCCTGCTGTGGTTCTTCTGCAAAAAGTTTCTGGAACACCACGGTGTAAAAGAGCAGAGTTCGGATCGGGCCATGGTGCTGGCTACTTGGACCTTTGCCGGCATTGCAGTTGGCCTGGTGTTTGCTGTCGTGGGCTCGTTTGTGCTCGGCCCCTGGGCTTTCTATCGCACCTTGCGGGGCCACGACGTGCCAGTGTCAGACGCCGCCGCAATCTGGTGGGGTTTTGGAATTGTAGTGCTTTCCCTGGGCATTACCGCTGCCGGTTTCTTCGGCTTCCTTGCCCTGGTAGGCGCCTACTGATGTTGTGGCAGGCTGCGTAGCAGGTCCCGGAACCACACCAGCGCAGGCTCCCGCTCATAAGCCTTGTGCCAGTACAGATGCACATCAATGGAGGGCATCTGTGCCGGCGGGCTCATCACTTCTATCTCCCCCCGCTCGGCAATGATCCGTGCGTAGGTTTCCGGCATGGTCAACAGCAAGTCGGAATTCTCCACCACCCGGCAGGCAGCATAATAGTGCTGGCAACGCAGCCTTATGCTGCGCTGCACGCCGTGCCGGGACAGCTCAAAGTCCTCAATACCCGGGCCCTCGGTACGGGACGAAACCAGTACATGTTTTGCCTTCAGGTACGCCGGCATATCCAGCCCGTCTTTAATGGCCGGGTGCCCCTTGCGCGCCAACACCACCAGGCGGTCCTGCCGAAGCAGTTCATGGCTGGTCTGATTGCTGACCGGCAGCAATACATCAATGGCGAAATCCAGTTTGCCGGCGGCTAACTGGGTTTCCATATCCCGCCTTGGTATCCGCTGGGAGACAATCTCCATGTCCGGGTAGGGTGCCAGTTTGCCCATCAACTGGGGCAGAAAGGTAGACTCCAGCACATCCCGCAACCCCAGTGTGTAAGTCTTGCGCTGACTGGCTGGGTCAAAGGCATGGAACTGGTTTACCGCGCTTTGCACCTGATTCAGCCCCGGCCGCATCGACTCCAGAAACCGGCGTGCTAACGGAGTGGGCACCATCTGGTTACCCTGGCGGGTAAACAATGGGTCATCAAAGTGATCCCGCAGCCGCGCCAGGGAATGGCTCACCGCGGGCTGCGTCAGGTGCAGCGCCCTGGCGGCGCGGGTCAGGCTGCCCTCCCGATAAATGGTATCGAAAACATGCAGCAGGTTAAGGTCCAGTCGATTCAGGGCCATAAGGCGCGTCCGGTTTCGGAATAAGTAAGGGTAATGATAAACGATAAGAACAATTCAGTCGCGTAATAGCGCGTTGGCTCCTAGACTGTTTTCCATCTGAACAAAAGTGCGCCCCGGTTGGGGCAGGCAAGCGCGAGGAGCTGCACCATGGATTTCAATATTTCCGAAAAAGGCCAGGATTACCTCAAACGCGTGAAGCAGTTCATGCGTGACGAGATCTTTCCCATTGAAGAGCAGTACCACAAGGAGCTTGCCTCCCTGGAAAACCGCTGGGTGGTGTTGCCGATCATCAAAGAACTGAAAGAAAAAGCCAAGGCCCAGGGCCTGTGGAACATGTTCTTTCCGGACGACAAATACGGCTGTGGCCTGCTCAACTCCGACTACGCCCTGATTGCCGAGGAAACCGGCCGCAGCTTCATCGCCCCGGAAATCTTCAACTGCAACGCGCCAGACACCGGCAACATGGAAGTGCTGATCCACTACGGATCGGAAGAGCAGAAAGCCGAGTGGCTGCCAAAATTGATGAGCGGCGAAATCCGCTCCGCCTTCTGCATGACCGAACCGGCGGTTGCCTCCTCCGACGCCACCAACATGGAAGCCACCGCGATGGTTGAAGGTGACGAAGTGGTGCTCAACGGCCGTAAATGGTGGAGCACTGGCATCGGCCATCCGGACTGCAAAGTGGGTATCTTCATGGGCGTGACAGACCCGGACGCCCAGAAACACCGCCGCCACTCCATGGTGCTGGTGCCACTGGACACCCCGGGCATCACCATCGAGCGCATGCTGCCGGTCTTCGGCGCCTACGATGAGCCATACGGCCACGGCCAGGTACTGTTCGACAACGTACGCCTGCCCAAAAGCGCCATCATCGCCGGCCCCGGCCGAGGCTTCGAAATCGCTCAAGGACGTTTGGGGCCGGGCCGCGTGCACCACTGCATGCGCGCCATCGGCGCCGCTGAGCGCACCCTGGAGCTCATGATCAAGCGCGCCATGACCCGCGAAGCCTTCGGCCGTCCCATCGCCAAGTTGGGTGGCAACCCGGATGTCATCGCCAATGCCCGCATGAACATTGAGCAGGCGCGTTTGTTGACGTTGAAGTGTGCCTGGGCGTTGGATACCAAGGGCATTATGGGTGCGCTGCAGGAGGTGTCGATGATCAAGGCGGTGGTGCCGGCGATGCTGCAGCAGATTGTGGATGACGCGATTCAGGTTCACGGTGGGGCTGGTGTCAGTGACGATGATTTCCCGCTGACGGCATTGTTCGGTTACGCTCGGGTACTAAGGTTGGCCGATGGCCCGGACGAAGTTCATCGGGCGATGGTGGCTCGGTTGGAGCTCCGGAAGTATAAGTCCTGAGCCGTTAATCCAAACATTGGGTGCCGGGAGCAGGTGGGAGAAGCTTTCTGAAACACGCTCCTTCGGCACATCCATGTGGCGCTTGGGCTCCGCCATCCCTGGCTCCGCACAGTTTCATAAAGCTTCTCCCACCTGCTCCTGCAGGCATGGTCGGGGGATTCTGAACGGCTAACGCAACCATTTGGGAGCTGATGTCGGGTAGCAGCTCTTACTCTAATGAAAAAGAAAGTGAACTCCCAAACATAACGGAGAGAAACACAGATGACACAGCGAGTATTTATAACCGGCGGGGCCAGTGGCCTGGGTCGGGCGATTGCATTGCGGTATGCCAAAGAAGGCGCGAAAGTCTGCATTGGGGACATTAACCCGGAGCAGGGCGTGGCCGTTGAGGCGGAACTGAACAACGCGGGCGGCGAGGGCTATTTCGTTGAGTGCGACGTTCGCCGCCTGAGTGACTTCGAGAAAGTCCGTGATGACCTGGTTCAGAAATGGGGCGGCGTGGACGTTGTCGTCAACAACGCTGGCGTTGCCTCCGCAGGCTCCATCGAAGACACCACCATAGGCGACTGGGAGTGGATCCTCGATATCAACGTACTGGGCGTGGTGCGTGGTTGCAAAGCCTTTACGCCGCTGTTCAAGGAGCAGGGCTCCGGCGCGTTTGTGAATGTGGCCTCCATGGCCGGGCTCATGCTGGCGCCGTTGATGGACAGCTACAATGTTTCCAAGGCGGGGGTGATTGCCCTGTCTGAAACCCTCAGCCAGGAGCTGCGGGATTCCGGTATTCACGTCAGCTGTGTGTGCCCGGCGTTTTTCCAGACCAACCTGGCCAGCACCATGCGTTCCGACATTCCCGGCATCCAGCAGAACGTCAACAAGCTGATGAAGCGGTCCAACATCACTGCCGAAGACGTGGCCGAGGATATTTTCCGCAGCGTGAAAGACAAAGATTTCTGGGTACTGCCCCACGCCAAAGAGCGCCGTATGTGGATGCTCAAGCGCCATGCGCCCTGGGCGTTTGACTGGTTGATGCACCAGGAAACCAAGCGCTGGATGAGCAAGATGGGTGGCAAGGCGAAAGCCTGAACAGATCACAGGAGAGATTGAATGACTCAGATCGACCAGGCCGTAGACATCCGGGAAGGCGAAGAGCTGGATATCAGCGCCGTCGACCAGTTCATGAAACAGGCCATTCCCGGCCTGGAAGGGCAGCCGAGTATCAAGCAGTACCCCGGTGGCGCTTCCAACCTGACGTATCAGGTGGACTACGGCGAGCAGTCTTACGTACTACGCCGGCCACCGTTCGGCAAGATTGCCAAGTCGGCCCACGACATGCTTCGGGAAGCGCGGGTGATGGACGCGTTGAAGCCCGTTTACCCCTATGTGCCCAACATTGTTGCCATCTGTGACGATCACAGCGTGCTGGGGTGTGACTTCTACGTGATGGAAAGGCTCAAGGGCATCATCCTGCGCCAGGATTTCCCCAAGGATTTCGAGCTGAGTGCGGAAGATACCCGCAAGCTGTGCCTGAATGTGATCGACAAGCTGGTGGACCTGCACACCGTGGATGCCACGGCCGCCGGCCTGGACAAACTGGGTAAGGGAGCCGGCTACGTGCAGCGCCAGATTGGAGGCTGGAGCGACCGCTTCCGCAAGGCCCGCACCGAGGATGTCGGTGACTTTGAAATCGTGATGGCGTGGCTGAACGAAAAGATGCCGGACGACATCGCCCAGGTGGTCATCCACAACGATTTCCGTTTTGACAACGTTGTGCTGAACCCGGATAACCCGTTTGAAGTGATTGGCGTGCTGGACTGGGAAATGGCCACCATCGGTGACCCGCTGATGGACCTGGGCAACAGCCTGGCGTACTGGATTGAAGCCGACGATGAAGGTCCGTTCCAGATGCTACGGCGCCAGCCCACCCATCGCCCGGGCATGCTGAGCCGTAAGGAAGTTGTGGACTACTACATGGAGAAGTCCGGCTTCCGCGCGGATAACTTCGATTTCTACGAGATCTACGGCCTGTTCCGGCTGGCGGTGATCGTCCAGCAAATCTACTACCGCTTCTATAATGGCCAGACCAAAGACAAGCGCTTTGCCGCCTTCGGCCACGCTGCTAACTATCTGGAAAAGCGGTGCCAGCGACTGATTAGTGAGAGTTCGCTGTAATGGCCACGATCTATCTGGTGCGCCATGGCCAGGCCAGCTTCGGTAAGGAAAACTATGACCAGCTCTCTACGCGAGGCTGGGAACAGGGCAAAATCCTGGGCCGCTGGCTGGCGGACAAGGTGGAGCCGGGTGCCATTTTTGGCGGTAACCTGCAGCGCCATCGGGAAACCGTGGAAGCGATTACCACCGGTTACGGTGCAAGCCTGCCGGATATGCAGGTGATGGAAGGCCTGAACGAGTTTGATCATGTTGAAGTGGTGGAGCGCCTGCGCCCGGAATGGGCGGACAAACAGATGATGGCTCGGGACCTGGCGAGTTTCCCGAAACCGGCGAGGGCGTTTCAGCAGGCTTTTGAAAAAGCGGTCACCCGCTGGGTGAGTGGTGAACACGACCACGAATACGCGGAATCCTGGCAGGGTTTCCGGCAGCGGGTGAGCAGTGCGCTGGATCAACTGATTGAGCTGGCGGACGGTGCCGATGTCATTGTCTCAACCTCCGGCGGGCCTATTGCGGTGATTGCCCAGCACCTGCTGGAGTTGTCCGACCACAAGGCGCTGGAGATGAACAACGTGATTGCCAACACCAGCGTGTCCCGCATTCTGTATTCCGGCCCCCGGCGCAGCCTGGCCGTATTCAACAACTATAGCCACCTGGAAGCGGAAGACCCCGCCCTGGTGACATTCCGATAATCTGAGGGAAATCCATGAGCAACGTAAACCTGTTCGACCTGACTGGCAAAGTCGCCCTGGTAACTGGTGCCAGCCGTGGCATCGGCGAGAGCATCGCCCGCACCCTGGCCCATTACGGCGCCCACGTGATTGTTAGCAGCCGCAAGATTGATGGTTGTGAAGCCGTGGCCAGCAGCATCCGAGCCGATGGTGGCAGCGCCGAAGCCTTCGTCTGCCACATTGGCGAGATGGACCAGATTGAAGCCGTGTGGGAGCACATTGCAAAAGAGCACGGCAAACTCGACATTCTGGTGAACAACGCCGCCGCCAACCCGTATTTTGGCCCGGTGGAAGATACCGACCTGGGTGCTTTCCACAAAACCGTGGATGTAAACATCCGCGGCTACTTCTTCATGTGCGCCCGTGGCGCCCAGCTGATGAAGAAAAACGGCGGCGGCTCCATCGTGAACGTGGCGTCTGTAAACGGCGTAAATCCGGGCCACTTCCAGGGCATCTACTCGGTGACCAAGGCAGCGGTGATTTCCATGACCAAGTCCTTCGCCATGGAACTTGGTCAGCAGAACGTTCGGGTGAACGCCCTGCTGCCGGGCCTGACCGACACCAAGTTTGCCAGTGCCCTGACCACCAATGAGGCCATCAAGAAGCAGGCCATGGCCCACATTCCGATGAAGCGGGTGGCAGACCCGGACGAAATGGCCGGTACCGTGCTGTATCTGGTGTCCAACGCTTCCAGCTACACCACCGGCGCCTGCATTAATGCGGATGGTGGTTACCTGACGGTTTAATATCCGCCGAAACGAAAAAGGGCCGGAGAGTTCGTTAGCTTCGGCCCTTTTTTGTGTCTGGTGGTTAGCTGGCCAGATCAGGAGCAGGTCAGGGCGGTGAAGTCCTGGTTCAATTTGCTTGCCCGGGCCTGTAGGTGCTCCCGGTGCTGTTGGTCGCCAGCCTTGATCAACGCATACATCAGGTTCGCCATGGCCTGCTGGCTTTCCCTCATCATGGCCTGGTATTCGGGACCTCGGGCGTTTTCGGAGTTAATCACCAGTTCGCGGATGGCCTCATCAAAACCGGGCTGGTCCCGGCCTTCCATGGTCTCCAGCAGGGTCTGTTGCCAGTTCTTGCGGCCCTGGAGCCAGATTTCTGTTTGTTGACCGCGATCGGCAGACCACTCTTCAACCAGAGCCTGCTGCTGCCCATTCAGGCTGCCCAGCCACCGTTCAACCCGTTTGGCGGTTCGCTCTGCCCGCGCCTTGGCAGTTTGTTGCGGGTCGCCTGCCAGCATTTCCTGTTCAAGCTCAGCCTGATCTTCTGCCATGTTCCTGGCCAGCTCGGTCACCTGGTCATCAGACAGGCTGGCCAGCAGATTCACAGCCACAGGTACGGCTCTATCCAACAAGTCCGGTACAAAGACCAGTAGTTGTTGTTGGTGATACTCAATGGTGTCGATATCCGGTGCGCCATCGGCAATATCAGCTTCGAGCTCGCCCAGCCAGGCACGGTAGCGGGGAAGCTCTGTTGAACAATGCCACTGGCGCAGGCTGTCCAGGTCCTGGTTCAGCTGCTGTTTCTGCGCCCGATTTAAAGTCACGTAGTCCTCAACCCACCAAACCACGCCCCAGTCGGCATAGCGGTAAGCCATGCGGGTGGAGCTGCAGCCTGCCAGGACTATCAGGGCAGCTAGATAAAGGGCCGTGAGCTTCATCATGGTTCAGGTCTCTTGGTGTTAAAGCGTTGTTTGCAGATGAACAGGCGTTCCTGGCAGCTGCACTTTGTTATCGCGAAATTTCACTTTTAAGTCCAGTTACGGATAGGAAGGCACATCGGATGTGAACGTCTATTCAAAACTGCTATTCAGCTCACACATGTATGCTCGAATGTAAATAAATGTGAATCCGTTTTTTTGCCCTTCCCGTAGATTGCTTTGACGCATTAATCAGGGAATGAATTAGTGCTGGTTCGAACCAACACACATTATCGTCAAGCGATTCTTCAGCGAGGAAAGAAAGAATGAAAAATGTGATAGCTTTACCGATGATTTTAGCGGCGAGTGCCATGCTGTCTGGGTGCTGGCTAGACAGCAGCAGTAGCAGTAGCCGTATTACAGATCAACCAACGCAAAGCATTTTGGAAATTGCTGTTGAAAATGAGAATACGACGATTCTTGAGGCCGCGGTTCTTGCGGCAAATCCGACTATCGCGGAACTGCTCGATGGAGATGTCCCGTTAACAGTGTTTGCACCGACCGATGCTGCCTTTGAGGCCCTGCTGGAAGACTTGGGTCTTACGGCAGAAGAGTTGTTGGATGATACAGCGTTGCTGAACGCGGTTCTCACTTACCATGTTCTCGCAAGGTCAGTGGGTGAAGTAAAGGCCGATGCGGCAATCAGCGTTGCGCAGAATCCTGTCCCACAAAACCTGGTTGAGACGGAGAACGGCAAAGATGTCGCGCTTTCAATCTCACAGGAGAATGGTGAGGCGGTACTCTACGTCAACACTTCCCGGGTAACGGTTACGGATGTAGGTGCGACTAATGGCGTGGTCCATCTTATTGATAAGGTGCTTGTTCCCCCGCCAAGTGCCCTGAGCAACACAGACTTAACGATTGCAGAAATTGTCACTGCGCTGGCAGAAGCTGAAGAAGGTGCCGAGTTCACCATTTTGCTGGCTGCACTCGGTACTCCTGGTGCTTCGGACTTGCTTGATACGGCTTTGAATACCGATGCGAATTTGACGGTGTTCGCGCCAACAGATACTGCCTTCGTAACTTTGCTGGGTGAGCTGGGGCTGACACCAGAGCAATTGCTTGACAGTCCAGATTTGCCGGGCATTTTACAGCAACATATCCTTAATACTCGGGTGGATTCTCTGACGGCCTATGGCTCGAATGGCGGCACAGTACCGAACCTGGCTGGCACCACTCTGAGCGTTGACATACAAAACAACGCTCTGGTTATTGAGGGAAGCAACGTTATAGAAGCAGACGTTGAAGCCGCTAATGGCGTGATTCATGTGATCGATAAGGTGATTTTCTCGGTCAACTAATTACCGCAGCAGTATATTTTTGCTCGAAATCTGCACATTGGGCCGGCTGCTAAAGCCGGCCTTTCACGCCCGGCCCGGGCGCACGCCTGAAGGTGAAACTTCTTTTGCAAGCTGGCCATATTGAGCCAAGTGAAACGCAACTGAGGAAGGGTGCCCCTTGGCCTGGGGTGAGTGAGGGGGCTGCCGGTTCCCACTATCCTGCTGTCTATACCTCCAAAGAAATACCCAAATTGATTTTTGCCAAGTTTGCTCGTCTTGACTAAAGTGGTGAATACACACATTAAAAAGGCGGGTTTATGGACGACCTCCAACAACTGACTCCGGAGCAGCGCAAGAGCAGCGAGTTCCGGTTGTTTGTCTTCATCATCGTCTTTCTTTTTCCCATCCTGGCCGTTGCCGTGGTGGGCGGTTACGGGTTTCTGGTCTGGATGTCGCAGGTGTTCATGGGCCCGCCGGGACCGCCTGGGGGGTAGGGGCAAACATGGCTGTGAACGAGTCCCGCCGGCTGCTCATTCGTGGCGGCAGGGCGACGGCGTCAGAATGGCGGCCGCCCTGGACAACCGAGGCCATCACCGACCAGTGCACCCGGTGTGATCGCTGCATTGAGGCCTGCCCGGAAGGCGTGCTGTTTCGGGGTGATGGTGGCTTCCCGCAAATTCGCTTTACCGGTGAAGGCTGCTCTTTATGCGGTGAATGCGCCCGAGCTTGCCCGGAACCCGTGTTCGATCTTACCCGCGAGGCCTTCTCATGGCGGGCGGAAGTGCGGGATAACTGCCTCGCCAAAGCCAACATTCATTGTCAGACCTGCCGCGATGCCTGTGAGCCAACGGCCATCCGGTTTCCGCCCATGCTTGGTCATGTTGCCGTCCCGGAAATTGCCGAAGACGAATGTACCGGCTGCGGTGCCTGTGTCGCGGTGTGCCCTGAAGATGCCATCAGCCTGGTTACCCAGGAACAGAGAGAGCAAGCCCATGCCTGAATCAACGAACGCGGAAATCCACATTGCCAGCTTTCTGGTGCACGTTCGCCCGGAGTCGCTCGATGCGGTGCTCGAACTTCTGGAGGCAACCCCGGGGCTGGAAGAGGGTACCCGAGACCCGATGGGAAAACTGGTGGTGCTGGCGGAAGGCGCCAGCCACCAGGACCTCCTGAATGCCATGGAATTGATAGAGAATGCGCCAGGTGTTCTGGAATGCATTCTGGTTTACCACGAAGTGATGTCTCCGGAAGAAGCGAGACAGCAGTTGATTGCTACAGGACAGTCAGAAACAGAACAACAGGAAGCAATGTCATGAACCTGACACGACGAGAATTCGCAAAAGCCAATGCGTTGGCCATGGCAGCATCTGCTGCCGGCCTGTCGATTCCGGCTGCGGCCAGTAACCTGATAACCAACGCTGATCTCACCGAGCTGAAATGGAGCAAGGCGCCCTGCCGTTTCTGTGGCACCGGTTGTAGTGTGATGGTGGCTACCAAAGACAACAAGATTGTTGCCACCCATGGCGACACCCAGTCGGAAGTGAACCGCGGCCTCAACTGTGTAAAGGGCTACTTTCTGTCGAAGATCCTGTACGGGCGGGACCGGCTCACCAAGCCATTGCTGCGCAAACGCGATGGCAAGTTCCACAAAGAAGGTGATTTCCAGGAAGTCAGCTGGGACGAAGCCCTGGATGTGATGGCAGAAAAATTTACCAGTGCCATCAAGGAACACGGTCCGGAAAGTGTCGGTATGTTTGGTTCTGGCCAGTGGACCATCTGGGAAGGCTATGCTGCCAGCAAGTTGTTCAAGGCCGGGTTCCGTTCCAATAATATCGACCCCAATGCCCGCCACTGTATGGCGTCTGCGGTGGCCGGCTTCATGCGCACGTTCGGTTCTGATGAGCCTATGGGCGTTTACGATGACATTGAAAGCGCCGATGCCTTCGTGCTATGGGGCGCCAATATGGCGGAAATGCACCCGATTCTATGGACTCGGGTCACCGACCGCCGGTTGTCGCATCCGGGCACTGAGGTCGCTGTGCTTTCCACCTACGAGCACCGCTGTTTTGACCTGGCTGACCTGCCAATGGTGATGGAACCCCATGCAGATGTGGCGATTCTTAATTACATTGCCAATTACATCATCCAGAACAACGCGGTAAACGAGGATTTTGTTAACAAGCACACCCGGTTTGTGCGCGGTGCAGATGACATTGGCTATGGCCTGCGGCCGGAAGATCCCCGCGAACAGAGCGCAAAGAACGCCAACAACGCCAACAGTTGGGAAGACATGTCGTTTGAGGACTTTGCCAGGCATGTCCGTGAGTACGATGTGAAGAAGGCCGCCGAGATCTCCGGCGTATCCGAAGCTCGGCTTGAACGGCTGGCAAAGCTATACGCTGATCCGGACAAGCGTGTCACCACCTTCTGGACCATGGGCGTTAACCAGCATACCCGTGGCGTTTGGGTGAACAACCTGATCTATAACGTTCACCTGCTGACGGGCAAAATTGCGACGCCGGGCAACAGCCCGTTCTCGCTTACCGGTCAGCCCTCGGCCTGTGGCACCGCGCGGGAGGTGGGCACCTTCGCCCATCGCCTGCCAGCCGATATGGTGGTGGCCAATCCGGAACACCGGGCCAAGGCCGAGAAGATCTGGAAACTGCCGGAGGGCACCATCCCGGCCAAGCCCGGCTACCACGCCGTGCTGCAAAGCCGCATGCTGAAAGACAGCAAGCTGCGGGTGTACTGGACCCAGGTCACCAACAATATCCAGGCCGGCCCGAATACCATGCAGGAAACCCTGCCGGGCTGGCGCAATCCCGATACCTTTATCATCGTCTCTGATATTTACCCCACAGTGTCTGCCCAGGCGGCCGATCTGATTTTGCCGGCGGCGGGCTGGGTTGAGAAAGAAGGGGCCTATGGTAATGCTGAACGTCGCACCCAGTTCTGGCGCCAGCTGGTAAACGCACCTGGTGAAGCTCGCTCGGATTTGTGGCAAACGGTGGCCCTGTCCCAGCGCATCAAAGTAGCGGACGTCTGGCCCGAGGAGCTGATTGCCAAGGCACCGGAGATGCGTGATAAAACCCTGTTCGATGTGTTGTTCCGTAACGGCAATGTTGACCGTTATTCACTGGAAGACCTGCACCCGGATTACGAAAACCAGGAGTCCAAGGACTTTGGTTTCTATATCCACAAGGGCATATTTGAGGAATATCGCCAGTTCGGTGCCGGCAAAGGCAAAGACCTGGCCGATTTCGAGACCTACCACGCCACCCGCGGCCTGAGATGGCCAGTCGTTGACGGCAAGGAAACCCTGTGGCGCTACCGTGAAGGTTCAGACCCTTACGTGGCGGAGGGCAGCGGATTCCAGTTCTACGGAAATTCAGACAACCGGGCCCGAATCTTCGCGGTACCCCATGAGCCGCCTGCGGAATCTCCGGACGACGAATACCCGTTCTGGCTGTGCACGGGCCGGGTACTGGAGCACTGGCACACCGGTTCGATGACTCGCCGGGTGTCCGAGCTGCACAAGGCGGTACCGGATGCGTTGTTGTACATGAATGCGGACGACGCCCGCGACAAGGGCTGGAGGCGCGGCAGTGAGGTGAAGGTGATCAGCCGCCGGGGTGAAGTCCGGGTGCGGGTGGAAACCCGTGGTCGTGTTCGTATGCCTAAGGGCATGGTGTATGTGCCTTTCTTCGACGCTGGCAAGCTGATCAACAAGGTCACGCTGGACGCAACCGACCCCATTTCCAAGCAGACCGACTTCAAGAAGTGCGCTGTCCGTCTGGAACTGGTTAACCTGGCTTAAGGAGACGTCACCATGAGAATGCTTGTATTGTTGCTGACCGCCTCCCTGGCCTTTCTGGCCTATGCCGATAGCGATCATTTGTCGCCCTCGTCACCAGACGGGCTGCGCAAAGGCGGAACTCTCGGGCAAGACCTGCCCGCACCCCCTATCGCCGGTGATCCCAGGGATGTAAAGCGGGAAGTGCGCAACTACCCGGAACAACCGCCGGTGATTCCCCACACCATCCGTGATTACCAGGTAGACAAGAACTTCAACCGGTGCCTTGACTGCCATAGCCGGGAATCTGCCGTGCAGGCGGGTGCTCCGATGGTGAGCGTGACTCACTTTATGGATCGTCACTTTCAGGTGCGGGCCGAGGTAACGCCGGGCCGCTATTTCTGTACCCAGTGCCATGTGCCGCAAACCGATGCCCAGCCGCTGGTGGAGTCAGATTTCAAAGCCGTGGATGAAGTGATCCGTGCCTCCAGCAGAGGAGATCGCTGATGATGAAATGGCTGAAGCTCTACTGGAACCTGTTGCGCAAGCCCAGTGTGCACTACAGCCTCGGTTTCCTGACGCTCAGTGGCTTTATTGCCGGGATCATCTTCTGGGGTGGTTTCAACACGGCGCTGGAAGTGACCAACACCGAGCAGTTCTGCATAGGCTGTCACGAGATGCACAGCAACCCGTATCAGGAGCTGAAGAACACCATCCATTACACCAACCGCTCCGGTGTGCGTGCCGAGTGTTCAGATTGCCACGTGCCCCACGGCTGGACTCACAAGATTGGCCGCAAAATGGAGGCGTCGAAAGAAGTCTGGGGGTGGATCTTCGGCTCCATCAACACCCCGGAGAAATTCGAAGCCAAGCGACGTGAGCTGGCGGAGCGGGAGTGGCAGCGGCTGAAAGCCAACGATTCCCTTGAGTGTCGTAATTGCCACGAGTTCGATTCGATGGACTTCACCCTGCAAGACCCCAGGGCGTCCCAGGCGCACTCAACGGCGCTGGCAGAAGGCGAGCAAACCTGTATCGACTGCCACAAGGGCATCGCACACAAGCTGCCGGACATGGCGGGGGTGCCCCGATAGGTCCGGGGCTCAGGTTCAGGGTTGGGTGCGGGGCTTACTGGATGGAAGGCCCCGAGCCATCGGCCGGTGACTGGGACAGGGACGTTCCGACCGGTGGCCGGAAATGCAGGGAGTAAAGCACTCGATCGAGCACCGCCTGGCCATTCCAGGCCGGGTTGTTATTGACCATGCCGACGATGGCCCAGGTGGTGTTCCTGTCATCACGAGTAAAGCCGGCGATGGAGCGCACATGCTCAAGGTAGCCGGTTTTGATCCGGCCCTGGCCGTCCATGCCGGTATTTCTCAGGCGGCGGGACATGGTGCCATCCATCGCAATGATCGGCATGGAGGCCATCAAATCTGAAGAATAGGGACTGTTCCAGGCGTGCTGCAAAATCTGGGCGCCCTGGCGTGCGGTAATCCGGCCGTGGCGTGTCAGTCCTGCGCCATTATCAATCACCATGCCCGCGGTATTGACGCCAAGCCCTTCCAGCCAGTCATAGATGGCGCGGATGCCCGCCACCCGGTCGTCCTGTTCGTCTTCCTGACGGAACTCGGCGCCAATGGTCAGCAGCATTTGCCGCGCCATGACATTGCTGCTCCACTTGTTGATGTCCCGCACCATGGTCACCAGGTCTGGTGAGGTGGTGCGCATGACCAGGCGTGCTTCTTCCGGTGTGCTCTCGAAGCGATCGCCGCCACTGACAATCACGCCCATTTCAGACAGCACGGAACGGATCACGGCGGCGGAATAGCGGTCATGGGGCAGCAAAGACAGATAGGTTGTGGTTCTACAGCCCTGCGGCAGTTCGCCGGTAACTTGAACGGTTACCCTGTGATCGTTATGGAATACCGGTTTCCAGTCAAAGCGGCTGCGGGCAGGACAGGGGCCTTCCGGCAGGGCGGTTACCCGGTTATCAATGGTGACTTCACCAAGATCGGGCGTAGTCCAAGCCTGGGTACCCCGTTCATCTGCGCGCACCTGAAAATGCAACAGGTTAAGGTTGGTCAGGTAAGCGGAGGGCTCCACCAGAAACGGCGCGTGGGGATTGTTGCCGTTGTCTTCAAAGGCAGGGAAACCACCATCCACCCGAAAATAACTGCCATCCAGAACCAGATCGCCTTCAATCCGGTTAATACCCATGCTGCGCAGTTCCCGAAGGGTACCCCAAAGTCGCTCAAAGGTGAGTTTGGGGTCGCCACCGAAACGCACATACAGGTTGCCCTGCAGGGTATCGCCAACCATGGTACCGTCGGTCAGGAAGTCGGTATTCCAGTGATGAGTCGGGCCCAACAATTCCAGAGCGGCGTAGGTGGTGACCAGTTTCATGATGGAGCCAGGGCTCATCAGTTCGTCAGCGTTCACATACTGCTCAATGCCCGGCCCGTTAAGGGGAATGGCTGCAACACTGAGGGCCTGCTCGCTATTCAGGGACTTGTTTGCGTAGTCTTTGATCTGACTGGCCCAGAGACGGGATTCCGCAAAGGCTGCGGCAGCGGTATTGCTTTCCTGGGCCAGGGCCGGCGTGCTTGCCATGGTGCAGGCAGCCGCAATGGCCAATACCAGCCGCTTGGGTGAGGTTACACACCTTGAAGCGCAGGTCCTCGCCTGCAAACCCTGAATCAGCATCACACCAGCCCGTTGTTATGTTCTCTTTGTACAATAGCTCATCCCGTGGTTTTGTACTATGCAGAAAAGCTATACATGACGTTAAAAAATGGCAGTAGAGTCGTTGTTTATATTGAGTTTTTGTGACAGCACGTAAGTGCCTTTCAGAATCATGGGGTTAGCTTTGACCGGACCTTGCTGACACCCAGGCCAATGGGGCAGACAGCGATTGTGAGACAATGCCGCCCCAGAGCCCGTGAACCGAATACAACGAACAAAGGGAACAATATGCTCAAAGCGATCAGACATCAGGTGAACGTACTGGAATCCGTGGCAACCTCTTCCTTTGCTGCCTGGCGTGGATGCCTGGTGATCAAGGCTATTCCGCAGCCGGAGAAACCTATCATTCTGTATGATATGGAAGCCTGCCCCTACTGTCGCCGTGTGCGGGAAGTGCTGACCGCGCTGCACCTGGATGTGGAAATACGACCCTGCCCCAAAGGCGGCCGTTTCTTCCGCCCGGAAGCCGAGGCCCTGGGCGGCAAACAGCAGTTTCCGTTGTTGGTGGATCAGAACACCAACAAGGTGATCTACGAATCTGAGGATATTGTTGCGTACCTGTTCAGTCAGTATGCCGGTCGGTCTGTGCCCGGCTACTATCAGTCCAAAGCCTGGCAGCCAGCTTTAAATTCAATCGGATCGGCCGCCAGTGAACTGCGCGGCTTGCGTGCCACCTCTGGTAGCCGCCCGGAGCAGGGGCTGCACCTTTGGAGTTTTGAGGGTAGCCCGTATTCGCGTCTGGTGCGGGAAAGATTGTGCGAGTTGGAGATTCCCTACACACTGCATAACTTGGGCAAGGAGCACTGGACCGAAATCGGCCCGGCCAAACAACGTTTAAAGCCAGGCGAGTACAGGCCCATACCGGGCGGCAAGCGGGATGCGTTTTTTCAGCAACACGGCCGTGTTCAGGTGCCTTACCTGGAAGACCCCAATACTGGCCAGCAGCTGTTTGAATCAGGCCGGATCATGGCTTACCTGAACAGTCAGTACGGCGGCTGAGAGTCACGCAATGGCTGGCCCGGGGTGGCATTCCGGGCCCGACACGGTATGATCAGCGCCCATAGTTTGTGAGCCAGAATCGGGAGCGCGTGATGTACACCGGCCAATGCCTTTGTGGTGATATCCAGTTTGAATACGATGGCCCACTTGGCCCGGTTGCCCTGTGCCATTGCAGCCAGTGCCGTCGGGCGCACGGCAGTGCTTTCTCAGCCAGTGTGCCGGTTCAGACGGTGCGCTTCCGGTATGTTGCCGGACAGGATCAAGTGCGTGAATTCGAATCCCGGCCCGGCAAATACCGGGCTTTCTGCCCCCGTTGTGGCAGTCAGCTATACAGCCGTGTTGACGCCATCCCCGGTATCCTGAGACTGCGTGTGGGCGTGATCAACGAGCCCCTGGGAAAAAAGGCGGCCCAGCACGTCTACGTGGGGTCAAAGTCTGACTGGTTTGATATCACCGACAACCTGCCCCAGTTCGAGAAAACCGAACGCACCAACGATCCGCACTGATCACTCGGCCGGCACCACCCGGTACACCTTGCCCTGGCGTGAATCGGTCAGCAGCCACAGGGCGCCATCCGGCCCCATGCGCACATCCCGGATTCGCTCACCGAGATTGGTGAGCAGATCTTCTTCCTCAATCACTTGTTCGTTGTTAATGGTCAGACGCACCAGTTTTTGACTCCTCAGGGCACCGACAAACACATCGCCCCGCCATTGCGGGAACAGGTCCCCGGTATAAAATGCCATGCCAGAGGGGGCAATGGACGGATCCCAGTAGTGCAGTGGATCGGTTACACCGTCCATAGTGGTCTTGTCTGAGATGGGGATGCCGGAGTAGTCGATGCCGTAGGTGACCTTCGGCCAGCCGTAGTCATTCCCCGCCCTGATAATGTTAATCTCGTCACCACCCCGGGGGCCATGTTCATGGCTCCAGACTTCACCGGTGTCCGGGTGCAGGGTCATGCCCTGGATGTTGCGGTTGCCGTAGGTGTAGAAGGTGTTGTTGGTGCGGGAATCATCTATAAAAGGGTTGTCTGGAGTTGCGTCACCGTTGGTGGAAATGCGATGAACACCACCGGCATCGTCCCGATTGTCCTGGGCTCTGTCCATTTCACCCCGGTCACCGATGGCCACGTAGAGATGGCCGCTCCGGTCAAAAACCATCCTGCCCGCAAAGTGCCTGCCATTGCTGGAGCGGGGTAAAGCTTCAAAAATCACTTCAACCTTCTCAAGCGCTTCGCCGTTGTAGGTGGCACGGGCAACCCGGGTAGTCATGCCGTCACTGTTGCGGTGTGCGTAACTCAGAAACAGGGTCTGATTGTCGGTGAACTGCGGGTGCAGCACCACATCCAGAAGGCCGCCCTGGCCGGAGGCAACCAGCTCCGGCAATCCCTTCACCGGCTCTCGCACAAGATTGCCGTTTTCAATCTGGCGAAGCCGACCCTCACGTTCGGTGACCAGCATGGTGCCGTCGGGCAGGAAAGCCAGGCTCCAGGGGTGCTCAAGGCCCTGGGCGACGGTTTCTATCCGGAAATCGGTTTTGTTGGATGAGAACGTCTGGTCAGACCATACTGGGGACGCTGCCAGTACTGATAAGCCCGCGGCGATGAAGATAGTCGAGCGGTTCATGAGGTCTCCTCCAAGCTAAGGTAGTGTCAGCGGTGCCACGCCGACGACTAGTGAGTAATCTAGACGATACCAGAGTGTACGACACAAAAAAGCCACCGGTTTGCGGTGGCTTTTTTGTGTTCGTCAGGAAGGACTCAGAAACGGTAACTCAAGGTGCCCGTTACTGTGCGTTTGGTGCCTATGAAACAATCGCCCCGAGCCAAGCAGGTCGTGAAGTAGGTCTCATTGGTCAGGTTGTTGACGTTCAAAGCCAGTTCCCAGTTGTCACGACCGTAGGCAATCATGGCGTCCAGCAGGGTTTCTGCGGGGGTCTTGAGTTGGTCTGTGCCATCCCAGCTTGACCCGACATAGCGCACACCGGCACCGGCCCGAAGCCCCGGAATACCAACTGAACGCAGGTCATGTTGGCTCCAGATCGATGCTGTGTGGGCGGGAATGCTTGGCAGTCGGGCACCTTTGTTGTTGCCCTCCTCAACCTCGGTATCGGTGTAGGCGTAGTTGGCGATCAGGTCCCAGTGGGCATTCACGTCCACTTTTGCTTCCAATTCGATGCCACGGGCGCTGGTCTCGCCATTCTGAATCTGATTGTTCGGATTCACGGGGTCAGGAGCCTGGCGGTTCTTTTCGCGCAGATCGTATACCGTAGCGGTATACAGGCTCGCGGAGTCAGCCGGCTGATACTTTACGCCGACTTCAACCTGCTCACCTTTTAACGGCTCGAACGGATTGTTGAAAGCATCAAGACCGGTGACCGGTTTGAAGGATTCCGAGTAGCTGATGAAAGGCGTGATACCGTTGCTGAACTTGTACATCAGGCCAGCCCTTCCGGTGACCTCCTCGTCGGTGAAGGCCGAGCCGCCCTCGGTCTTGTTGCGGGCGCTGTCGTGGCGAAGGCCCAGCACGGCAATCCAGCGATCATTAATGGTCATCTGATTCTGGGCGTAGAACCCACTCTGGATGATGGTATTTTCCGGCGTGTCACTGAAATCACTTTCGGTCAAACGGTCATAGTTTCCGTAGACCGGATTAAACACGTTCAAGTCGCCGATGTCTGCCTTGTAGGCTCGGCGGCTGCTGCTGACCGCATGCTGGTAATCCCAGCCAAGCAGTACCGTGTGATCCACATTGCCCGTTGAGAACAAAGCCTCTGCCTGATGATCTGCGGTCAGGGTGTCCAGGTTTGGCTTGTTGGCGTAGGCGACCCGAGCGATATCCCCGTTCTCCTTGAGGGCAGGAGTAAATTGAGGGTAGATGCTCTGGTAGTCTACCTCGGTCTCCGAGTAACGGAGGCTTTGCCGCACTGTCCAAACGTTGTTGAGCTGGTGGCTTAACAACGATGTCACCGCGTTTTCCTTAGTGTTGTAGCGGTCGAAATCTGGTTCGCTGATGAACAGATCGATGGGGATCTGTGGCAGGCCAAATGGTGACGGTTTCAGGGTCCCTTCGATAGGCAGGAACTGTGTGGTGGTGCCTGAACGGTCCTCCTGGTGCAGCGCCATAACAGTCCACTCGGTCTGATCAGTCGGGCGCCAGGTGATCGAAGGTGCGATGACTACTCGATTGTCCTCAACCTTGTTGACCTGTGTGTCGCTATCACGGCCTAGGGCAATAAAACGATAAAGCAGCGTGCCGTCCTCATTAAGCGCCCCTGTTGAATCGACTGCTGCCTGCTTTCGGGAGTGGTTCCCTACTTGCAGTTTCAGTTCGGTAGACTGTTCTGCCTGTGGGCGTTTGGTGGCGAGATTGACCAGCCCCCCCACGTTGCCCTGGCCGTAAAGCACGGAAGAGGGCCCACGAATGACTTCAATGCGTTCCAGCAGGTAAGGCTCTGTGCGAGGGCTCTGATAGAAACCGAAAGTCTTTTGCATGCCATCGAGGAAGATCACTGGATCGCCGCCGCGCACGGACTGCCAGTCGCCCCGGCTATCAAGACCAAACTGCTCGGCTCCTACGCCCACGGTGTAGCGTAAGGCTTCCTGAACACTGGCAACGCCCTGGTCTTGCATCTGATCGGCGGTAACCACAGAGATAGACTGTGGAATTTCGGTAATCGGGGTGTTGGTTTTCGTTCCTGCCCGGCTAGAGGTCGCAATATACCCATCTACTGGGGCAGATGGGTCTTCAATACGCTCGCCACTGACATCGATTGGAGTAAGCGTTTCCTGGGCCAGAACCGGTGTGGTTGTCACTGCTAGCGTCAGGAGCCCTGCGGTCCACGAACCGCGCGGCGGATGCTTGTATTCCTTGTTGTTGGTGGAATTGGGCAACTGCATTCCTGGATATTCCTCTGATGGGTTGGGGGTCAGGTGTAAAAATTGTAACGCGGATTGTAATGATAAAGGTTATCGTTTACAAATGGTGTTTGTGGCTGATCAGGTGATCCATTGTTTGTCCATTGGAATGGGAGCAAGTATGGCTATGGAGCATGAAGTACGGGAAGGGCTGAAAATTGCGGTGTCTGCCATCAGTGTTATGTCGGTGGCCCTGGCTTGTCTGATGCTGATTCCCTGACGTTGCCCATGCGGTCGCGACGGTAGATCCCGCAAGTCCCGCAGTATCCGCCGTCGGGTAAAAGGTACTTCAGGCAGCAGCCTCGCCGTTGAGGCAGTGCACAGCGCTGTTGGCTGAATTCAGCCGGTATCCAGTCGATGTATCTGTTTGCCTCACACTCAAACCGGGCCAGCCAGCTGGTGGCCAGGGCGCAGAGCGCTTCCGGGTCCACCTGATTCCAGACCGCGGAAAATGGTGCACCCAGTGCCAAGCCAACACTGCTCCAGTAGGCGCCGGGACTGACCCCGAAAGACTGCCGGAAGACCGGATACCACGCCTGCATCTGATCAGCGGTTATCTCAATAAATGCCTCGGGCGCCAGGGGTGTCTGGCCGTCATTCAAGTTAACCCAGCGAGACGGCGCGTCAGCGAGTTCCAGCGGGCACAGGAAAATTCGATCGGGGTTCAGGGGGGCGCAGACTCCATCCCGGAACAGCTGTAGCACCCGGGGGGCGATGACCTGCAAAGCCAGGCTCTGGTGTAGCACCGACACGCGGGCCTTGTGCATCCTGGGGCGGCACGCGTCCGGATAATCCTCCAGCAGCTGATTTTCCAGCAGCTCCGGCTTAGCCAGAACCTGTGCCAGGGAAAACAGCGCAGGGCGCTGCCCGGCGTCTTGAGCCAGTGCGCTGTTCAGGGTGTTCTGTGGGCTCAGGCCATGTCCGGTTAACAGATGGCGATAACTGGCCAGCCAGGGATCACCACAAACCTCAGTGACGGCCATGGCGGCTCAATCCCCAGAGAAAGTACAGGCCGCCCACCAGGGCCGCTAATAGCCCGGATGGCAACTGGTTGGGAAACACGACGACCCGCGCCAGATAATCGGCGATGGCCAGCAGCAATCCGCCTGCCAGCGCCGCAACCACAAGCTGACGCCCCACCGTTTGCTGGCCCAGCACCCTGGCAAGATGGGGTGCGATCAGCCCAACAAAGCTCAGCGGGCCGATCACCACGGTGGCGGCTGCAGTGAGTACCGAAGTCATCAGCAGGAGCAGAAGCCGGGCCCGCGCAACCGGCAGCCCCAGTGATGATGCGGCCGAATCCCCCAGAGGCAAAAGGGTAAGCGGTCGTATAACCAGCGAAAGCAGTGCTCCAAGCCCCAGCACAAGTGCCAGCAAACCAATGGCTTCCGGTTCAGACACCAACCAGGTGGAGCCGTACATCCAGTTCAGCAGTCGCGACGCAACGGTTCCCCCGGAAGCCATTACCAGTCTCAACCCGGCATCCATAAAGACGTAAAGCGCCAGCCCGCCCAACAACAGTTGGTTGCCGGCAAAGCGATGACGGCGGGCCAGCAGAATCAACAGGCCCAATGCAGCAGCGGCCCCCGCAGTGGCTCCGACCAGTTGGCCGCCACGGCCGATGTCGAGGCCGGTGAGCACCAGGACCACCATCACCAAAGCCGCACCACCGCTAATACCCAGTAATTCCGGGCTGCCCATGGGGTTGCCGGTCATGCGCTGTATCAGGGTGCCGGCCATGCCCAGAGCCATGCCGGCAAGAATGGCCGCCATCAGCCGGGGGCCACGCCACACCCAGGCATCGCTCCAGTTCGAAACCGGTGTCCAGTTCCAGGAACTCAGGCCGGGCGACCAAGCCATAGACACAGCGATGGTCAGCACCAGCAGCGCCATTAGAATGCCGGCGATCAGAAGTGTTGGCTTGCGGGTGGGCATGAACCCGGCCGGGCTCGAATCTGCGCCGGGCATATGGTGTGTGTTTCGAATGCCCTGCAACGCCATCAGGATAATGGGGCCGCCGATCAGGGCGGTGGTGGTGCCGGTGGGTACAATGGAGCCGTTACCCAGAGTTGTTGCCCAGTGCGCCAGGGTGTCTGCCAGCAGCAAGAGCCCGCCGCCGGTGACCGTGCTCCAAAGCAGTCTCTCACCCAGCGTGCGGGCGCCCAGTAGCCTGGCCAGCACCGGGGCGGCCAGCCCCACGAATGCCACCACACCTACCCGGCTGACCACTACGGAACTCATCAGGACTACCAGAATCAGGGCGCCGCCCCGAACCAGCGCAACCTTGGCCCCGAGTGCCGAAGCCGAAGCCTGCCCCAATTGCAGCAGTGCCAGTGGCCGCATCAACATCAGCATGGCAACCGCAAGAATCAGTACCCGCGGCAGCAACTCCAGGAAGGGCTCCCAGTTATTCTGGACCAGTGAGCCTGCACCCCAGATAAACAGGTTGCCCAGCCATTCGCCTTTGAGCAGAAGAAAGGCCATGTTCATGGCGCCGAGGAAGAAGGTAATCACCAGCCCCGCCAGAATGACGGTGACCGGTGAAAAGCCCAGGCGCCATGTCAGCGCGATCACCAGGCCAATGGCCAGAAGGCCACCCGCCACGGCGGCAAGGTCGGGGCTGAAGGCCAGCAAACCCGGTACAAAAAGGGTGGCAATGGTCACCCCGAACTGCCCGCCGGCTTCCACGCCCAGCGTGGTGGGCGAGGCCAGGGGGTTGCCAAGGATTTGCTGAGTAACAGCGCCTGCCAGGCCCAGTCCGCAGCCGATCAGAACGGCTATTGAGACCCTGGGGGCCCAGCTGTAGTGAGCGAGCACAGATGGGTAATGATCTTCGGTATAGCTCCAGAACGCCGCGAACAGCTCGCCTGGTGTCATCTGGCCCAGCCAGGGAAGGGAGCTGGCCGCCAGGGCGACAAGCCAGAGCAGGGCAATGGCAACCGGAAGTCTTCTGGGGAGAGACGGGGCGGTTGCAGGTACGCGTGCCGAGTCAGCGAACATTGTTGCGGCCTCCCTCCAACAGGGCATCAGCCAGCAAGATCGCCAGGCGTTTTACCGGGTACACCCCGCCAAATGGCCACACCGGCTCAATTTGATAAACCTGGTTTCGCTTGACGGGCGGCAGATAGGTCCAGAAGGGACTGCCTGCCAGGTGATCCGAGAGCCCGGGCAGGGTGGGTGAAATGACAACGATACGACTGTCGTGGTAGGGCGCAATGGCCTCCAGGCCAACCACAGAGAACCCCCAATAGTTACCCTCGTGTGGCCATGCATTGCGCAGCCCCAAGGCTTTGAGGGTGGTCTGATATAGGCCGTTGTGCGCGTAGATACGAACATGTCGGTCATCCAGAAAGTTGACCAGGGCCACCGGCTGCTGATTCATGCCGGCCTCGGCCAGGCGGGTGCGTTGCTCCTCGAGAGTTTGGTCAATATCCGTAAGGATAGCCTCGGCCTGGTGTTCGAGGTTCAGCATCTCGCCAAGCGTGGTCAGCATTTCCCGGGCTTTGGCGAAGGGGGCGGAGCCCTCTTTGTAGACGCTGATGACGTAGGTGGGGGCAATGCGTTCCAGTAATTCGGCCGCAGGCGCCATTTCGGCACTGGTGACAATCAGGTCTGGCTTCAGCTCGGCAATCGCTTCCAGGCTGGGAGCGACCCGGGTACCAACATTGGCAATGCCGCCGGGTAATTCCGGGGCCTGGACCCAGGCGCTATAGCCGTCCCGGTCTGCCACGCCCACCGGGGTCACCCCCAATAGCAAAAGCGCCTCGGTTGCGGCCCAGTTGAGGGCAACGATGCGCTCAGGCGGCCGGGGCAGGGTGATTGAGCCATTTTCGTGGCTCCAGGTTCCGGGGTGCGCGGGTTGGCTGATCATCAATGCAAGTAAGCAGAGATACGCCAGTGGGCGGTAAGCCCGTTGTTCAGTGCACATAAGACACCCACTGGCCGGGCGCCCGTTCCATTACACCCATGGCGACGCCGTAGATGGATTCCAATATGCCGCTGTCCATAATCTCATTGGGCGTTCCATCCGCCACAACCTGTCCGGCCTTCAGGGCCACGAGGCGGTCGCAGAATCTGGCCGCGAGATCCACATCGTGTAATACCACAATGACGGTCAGTTCCCGCTCCTCGGCAAGGCGGTGGACAAGGCGCAGGGTCTCCACCTGGTGCTTCACATCCAGGGCGGAAATGGGTTCATCCAACAGCAGGCAGCGGGTTTGCTGGGCCAGCAACATGGCTATCCAGGCCCGTTGCCGCTCGCCACCCGACAGGGTGTCGACCGCGCGGCCAGCGAATCGTGCCAGGCCGGTGTCATGGATGGCCTGATCAATCAGTGTCTGGTCGCCGGCAGTGTAACGGCCGAGGGGGCCGCGCCAGGGATAGCGTCCGAGTGCGACCAGCTCTCTCACTGTGAGTCCGTCGGTTGCCGGGGGATGTTGTGGCAGGTAGCCCACGGTTCTTGCGAATGCTCGGGCACCTGTAGCCCGGAAAGACTGGCCATGGAGCAGGACTTCGCCGTGGGAGGGCGATATCTGCCGGGCCAGGGTCTTCAACAAGGTGGATTTGCCCGAGCCGTTATGACCGAGCAGCGCCGTTACCTCGCCTTCCTGAAACGCCAGGCTGACATTGTGCAATATGGCGGTGTCACCCAGGCGAACCGCCAGTTGGTCGACTTCAAAAAACGCTGGCATTCAGACTCTCCCTTGGCTTTGGCGGGCAGGATAATCTAAATGCGAATTACTATCAATGTATGTCAGGTGTCAGCATTGTTCACCTGGCCGGTTTGAACGCGCCATTGCGCAGCGTAGGCGCCGTTTAGCGCCAGCAGTGTCTTGTGGTCGCCTTGTTCGACCACCTGGCCTCCGTCGATCACCGCGATGTTGTCCGCGTCAACAATGGTCGACAATCGGTGGGCGATCATGATCACGGTTCGGTTGTGGCCAATGCGCCGGAGCGAACGCTGAATTGCCGCTTCGGTTTCGTTGTCCACGGCGCTGGTGGCTTCATCGAGTACCAGAACCGGAGGATCTTTCAGCAGCGCACGGGCCAGAGACAGTCTTTGGCGCTGGCCGCCGGAGAGGCGTACCCCGCGTTCGCCAACCGGAGTATCCAGGCCCTGGGGTAACTGGCTGATGAACGACCAGGCCTCTGCTGTTCGGGCCGCTTCGATAATCTCTTCATCGGTGGCGTCGGGCTTACCGTAGGCCAGATTGTCGCGAATGCTGCCTTCAAACAGGTAGACATCCTGGCTGACCAGACCGATGGCGTCCCGCAGGGATTTCAGGCTCACGTTCCGAATAGCCTGACCATCCAGGCGGATCTCGCCGTGGGTGGGGTCATAGAATCGCAACAGCAGTTTGATCAGGGTTGATTTGCCAGAGCCGGTTGCGCCCACCAAGGCCAGGGTATTGCCGGCGGGTACCTCCAGGCTGATGTCGTTAACACCAGCACCGCTACTGGCATAGTGAAAGCCCACCTGGTCAAACGCCACGCTGCCCTGAACCGGTTGTTCAAGGTCTTTGCCAGCCTGGTCCCGAACGTTGACCGGTTCTGCCAGCAGATCGAGAATTCGTCGGGTGCTGGCCATGGCGCGCTCGAACAGGTCAATAACCTCAGCGAGGCCCGTCAGGGGCCAGAGCAGGCGTTGGGTCAGGAATACCAGCACGCCGTAGGCACCGACGTTGAGGTCGCCGTTCAATGCCATCATGCCACCGACTGTAAAGGTCGCCAGAAATCCGGCGAGAATGGCCATGCGAATCACGGGTATGAACGCTGAACTGATACGGATGGCTTGTCGGTTGGCCTCCACATAGGCCTCGCTGGCCTGTTTCAGTCGGCGAGCTTCACGCAGTTCCGCGGTAAAGCTTTTGATGGTGGCAATACCGCCGAGGTTATTGGCAAGACGGCTGGACAAATCACCAACTTTCTCGCGCACATCGGCGTACAGCGGCCCGGCTTTACGCTGGAAATAGAAGGCGCCCCAGATAATCAGGGGGATCGGTGTAAACGCCAGCAGGGCAATCAGCGGGGACAACACAAAGAACACGGCACCCACCGCGACCACAGTGACCACCACCTGAATCATGGCGTTGGCACCCCCATCGAGAAAACGCTCAAGCTGGTTAACGTCGTCATTCATGGTGGCAACCAGCTGCCCGGAGCTTCGAGCTTCAAAGAAGCTCATATCCAGACGCTGGGCGTGCTCATAGGCGTCTTGCCGAAGATCCGACTGCAGGCGTTGGGCCAGATTGCGCCAGAGGATCTGGTACAGGTATTCGAACAGGGATTCGCCCGCCCAGATGAAAAAGGTCAGTACCGCCAGGATGGTGATCTGTTGCTGGGCGGTCTCAAACCCAAGCCGGGCGACAAAGCTCTGTTCCTGGTTCACAACCACATCGATGGCCACGCCAATCAGGATTTCGGGGGCAATATCAAACAGTTTGTTGATCACGGAGCAGGTGGTGGCGGCGATGATCCGCCGACGATAACCCCGGGCATAACGCAACAGGCGGCCGAGTGCCGCAAAGCTGCTGGTGTGTTGGCTGCTTGTGGCCATGTTCCGCTTCCTTCTCGCCGTGGCTGATCTCACTGAAGGCGGGAAGGTTAGCGGATTTTTGACTGAGTTAAAATAGAATCATTATCACCTTCGGCCGTTGCGTTGCAGCCAGCGGTCCAGTTGATCGGCGAATTCTTTGCGGTCTGCCTGGCCGAAGGGGGCGGGCCCGCCGGTGACTTGCCCGGCGTTGCGCATCTCTTCCATGAAGTTTCTCATGGCCAGGCGCTGGCGGATGTTTTCCTTGGTGAAGGCCTGGCCTCTGGGGTTAAAAACGTCGGCGCCTTTTTCGATGGCTTCAGCAGCCAGGGGGATATCCTGGGTGATGACCAGGTCGCCTTTGGTCATCTGGTCCATGATTTCGTTGTCGGCGACGTCAAAGCCTTGGGGTACCTGGCGGCGGCTGATGTAGGGGCTCGGCGGCAGGGTGATGGCGTGGTTGGCGATGAAGGTGGTCTGGATTTGCCAGCGGGTGGCGGCGCGGCAGAGAATTTCCCGGATGGGGACGGGGCAGGCGTCGGCGTCGACCCAGATTGGCATTTTGGTGTTCCTTTGGTGGCTTGTCGTTGGTGCATTTTAACTGTTCATCGGGTGGGCTTGTTAGGTTTGCGCCGCGTATTTACGTTTGTGCCGTCGCGGTTTGGTGTTGGGCATGTTTAGGGATGGCTTCCAAAAAACCGCTACGAGCACATCCATGTGCGCTTCTCTCAGGCCATCCTTGGCCTTCGAAATTTTTTGGAAGCCATCCCTAAACACGCTTGTTAACAATATCAGTACCTCCGCGATTATTTTGCTGATTTCGAGGGAAGGGGTATGAAAACTAGGTTGGTCTTTTTTCTTATGATTCTTGGATTAGTGCCGGTCAAAGGTGTCGCCTCGGAGGAGCAGGCCTGGACAGCCCTGCGCGAAGGGCGGGCGGTGCTGATGATGCGTCACGCTCTTGCGCCGGGTACCGGCGATCCCGGCGGGTTTGATCTGGAGGATTGCAGTACCCAGCGCAATCTCAACTCGGTTGGGCGGGAGCAAGCGCGTTCGTGGAAGCCGTTTCTGGAGTCTCGGGGTATTGCCGAGGCCAGGGTGTTTTCCAGTCAGTGGTGTCGGTGTCTGGATACGGCTCGGGAAATGGAGATGGGTGAGGTGACGGGGTGGCCGGCGTTGAATTCGTTTTTTCGGAATCGAGGTGATGGCGATACCCAAACGCGGCAAACGATTGCGTTGGTGAATGAGCTTGAGCCGGGGGCGGCGGTGATTTTGGTGTCGCATCAGGTGAATGTGACGGCGCTGACCGGGGTTTTTCCGGCTTCCAATGAGGGGGTGATTCTGGCGTTGCCGCTGTCGGAGAATCCGACCGTTCTTGCGAGGGTGTCTCCCGGGCGGTAGTGGTATAATCCTGTGCTCATTTAATTAACAGGAAATGATAATGTCTCAATTGCCCCCATGCCCCCAGTGCAATTCTGAATACACCTATGAAGACGGCGTTCAGCTGGTTTGCCCCGAGTGCGGGCATGAGTGGAGCGCGGCGGAACAGGCTGAGGCCGAGGCCGGTAAGGTGGTTCGGGATTCCAACGGTAATGAACTTCAGGGTGGTGATACGGTCACTGTGATCAAGGACTTGAAGGTTAAAGGGTCCAGTCTGGTGGTTAAGGTAGGCACCAAGGTCAAGAACATTCGCCTGGTGGATGGGGATCACGATATTGATTGCAAGATTGACGGTGTTGGTGCTATGAAACTCAAGTCGGAGTTTGTGAAGAAAGCCTGATTCCCGTCGTCATCGGCAGCACAGGAGCGGTGCCATGGTGGATAAAGAAAAGGACGTTTTGCCGGAGCAATCTGCCCGGAAGCATGAACTTCATCAGGAGCTGCCGATTGATTTCCCCGACCCTTTCTTTCGGGGGTTGCACCGGATTATCCGCTTTGCCATACGCGTGCTGGCGGTGTTGATGGTGGCGGTAATCCTGTGGGGTGTGGGTGATGTGGTGTATATCATCTACGCACGCCTGCTGACGCCACCTTTTCTGCTGTTGGATATCAACGATATCTTCTTCACCTTCGGTGCCTTCATGGCGGTGCTGATTGCGGTGGAGATTTTCATCAACATCCGGCTTTATTTGGGCACCAATGTGTTTCCGGTTCAGCTGGTTGTTGCTACGGCACTGATGGCGATTTCACGGAAGGTCATCGTTCTGGATTTCGATACGCTTACTCCCATGTACCTGCTGGGTATTGCCGCAACCACGCTGGCTCTGGGTATCACATACTGGTTGCTCAGCCGAAAGAATTCTGGTGAACACTGGCACGATTGAGCCAGTCAGCGGCTTTCCTTTCGCAGTTTGCCCTTCGTGTTTTTATTGTCTAATACTTAATCAGGACATCGGTAGAGATGTCCTGATTCAGATCCCAGGTGTGTAACCCACACCAACAACAAGACGACCACCCCAAGGCTGCCGCTGCCCGCCAAAAGCAGGCTTTCTGTGCAGCCAGGCTTTTACCGCGAGGCCGGGGGACAGGAGGATGGGATGAGACAAATCCACGAATTCCATGTGGATAGCACCCGCTATCTGGATGACCACGGCAAACCGCTGGGCGCATTGCCGCCCCAGGCCGGGAACACCGACAGGGTTCTGGCCGCCTACCGCAACATGGTGTTGGCGCGCACCTTCGATTCCAAAGCTATTGCCCTGCAACGCACCGGCAAGTGCGGCACCTACCCGTCTGTTCTCGGGCATGAGGTGGTGGGTACAGCTATTGGCCAGGGCATGGCGAAGTCCGATGTGTTTGTGCCCTATTATCGGGATCAGGCCGCTCATCTGCTTCGCGGCGTCAGTCTCACGGAGTTGCTGCTGTACTGGGGCGGTGATGAGCGGGGCAGCGCCTGGCGAAAATGCCCGGAGGACCTGCCAATCTCAGTGCCCATTGCTACCCAGTGTTGCCATGCCGTGGGCGTGGCGGCGGCGATGAAGATTCGCGACGAGAACCGGGCCGTGGTGTGCTGTATTGGCGATGGCGGCACCTCCAAGGGTGACTTTCTGGAGAGTATCAATCTGGCTGGCGCCTGGCATTTGCCCGTTGTATTTGTGGTGATCAATAACCAATGGGCCATTTCCACACCTCGCAGCCTGCAAAGCGGCGCGGAGACCATCGCGCAGAAGGCCATCAGCGCTGGATTGCCGGGCCACATTGTCGATGGTAACGACTACTTTGCTACGGTCGAGGCTCTGGATGCGGCGCTGGGCCGGGCCCATGGTGGTAAAGGCGCGACGGTAATTGAAGCCGTTACCTATCGCCTGGGGGATCACACCACCGCCGATGATGCCACCCGCTACCGAACTGCCGAAGATCTCAAACGCGCCTGGGAGAAAGACGGCATCAAACGCCTGCAGAACTGGTTGCATGACAACGGCCATTGGAGCCCGGATAAAGAAAAATCCCTTCAGGCCGAATGCAAGCAAACTGTTGAGCGGGCCGTTGAAGAGTACCTGGCCATGGAGGCTGAGCCACCCACCGCGATGCTGGATTATCTGTTTGAAACCCTCCCCGCCGCGCTGCACCCCCAGCGTGAGCAGATCGCCAGCAAATACCGGGGAGGTGACGTATGAGCCAGGCAAAGCGATCCATTGAAACCCGAGACGTGACCCTGGTGGAAGCCGTCAATATGGCCTTGCACCGGGCGATGGCAGACGATGCTAACGTGGTGGTACTGGGCGAAGATATCGCTACCAATGGTGGCGTGTTCCGGGCCACCGTTGGCCTGAAAGAAGCCTTTGGCTTCAAGCGGGTGATGGATACACCCCTGGCGGAAAACCTGATTGCCGGTACGGCTATCGGTATGGCCACCCAGGGTTTGAGGCCGGTGGCGGAGTTTCAGTTTATGGGCTTTATCTACGCTGGCATGGAGCAGATTGTCAGCCACGCCGCCCGCATGCGTAATCGCACCCGCGGCCGCCTGCATTGCCCATTGGTGTTTCGGGCACCGTTCGGTGGCGGTATCCATGCCCCCGAGCATCATTCGGAAAGCACCGAAGCCCTGTTTGCCCACATACCCGGTCTGAGGGTGGTCATTCCCAGTTCCCCACAACGGGCGTATGGCCTTCTGCTGGCGGCCATCCGAAACCCGGACCCGGTAGTCTTCCTGGAGCCCAAGCGTATTTACCGGGCGGTAACCCAAAGCGTGGAGGACAACGGTGAGGCGCTACCGTTGGATACTTGCTTCACCCTGCGCGAAGGCGATGACGTCACCCTCATCACCTGGGGCGCCTGTGTACAGGAAACCTTGCAGGCTGCCGACAAGCTGGCCGAGCAGGGCGTCAGCTGCGAGGTGATCGACGTCGCCACCGTCAGCCCCCTGGATCGGGAAACCCTGCTGTGCTCGGTGGCCAAAACCGGCCGTGCGGTGATCGTTCACGAAGCCTGCCGCAACGGCGGTGTTGGTGCCGAAGTGGCGGCTTCAATCGCCGAAGGCGCCTTCCTGGACCTTCAGGCCCCGGTGGTGCGAGTCACCGGTTACGACACCATCATGCCTTACTACCGAAACGAGCAGTACTACCTGCCCCAGGTAGAAGACATCGTTAAAGCCGTCGAACAGGTGATCGCGCTCTAGGAGGATAACCATGAAAAACTTCAAACTCCCAGACCTGGGCGAAGGCCTCCCCGAAGCCGAAATCGTCGAATGGCACATCAAGGTGGGTGACACGGTGGATGTGGACCAGGTACTGGTCAGCGTCGAAACCGCCAAAGCCATCGTTGAAGTGCCGTCGCCCCAGGCCGGTACCATTGCCAAACTTTATGGCGAGCCCGGGGACATCATTCACACCGGCGAACCCTTGCTGGCTTTTGAAGGAGAGGGTGACGACACAGGCACTGTGGTGGGGGAACTGAAATCATCCGGAAAAGGCGATGGCAACGGCGCGCAGCAAGATCAGTTTATCGTCGGTGCGGCCCCTTCCAGCAAGCGGGCCCGGGCCAATCGCGCCACACCCGGAGTGCGTGCACTGGCAGAACGACTGGGGGTTGGCCTGGAATCCATCAAGGGCAGCGGCCCGGGTGGTCTGATCACCACTGACGACGTGCACAAACAGGCCAGCCACCAGAAACAACTGGGCGACGCCGCCCCCCTGCGCGGCACCCGTCGCACCATGGCCAAGAACATGGCGTTGTCCCACGCCCAGGTAGTGCCGGTGTCTATCTTCGAGGACGTGGATATCGGTGACTGGAAAAAGGGCACCGACATCACCATGCGCCTGGTGCAGGCCATTGGCAAAGCCTGTGAAGCCGTGCCGGAGCTCAACTGCTGGTTTGATGGCGACAATCTGAGCAGACAATTACTCAACGAGGTCCACGTGGGCATCGCGGTAGACACCCCGGACGGCCTGTTCGTGCCGGTGTTGCGAGACATCACCCATCGCAGTCAGAAAGACCTGCGTCAGGGCCTGGAGAACCTGCGCGAGGCGGTGGCCACCCGCAAGATACCGCCGAAAGAGATGCAGGGCGCCACCATCACCCTGTCCAATTTCGGAACCATGACCGGCCAGTACGCCAACCCCATTGTCAGCCCGCCACAAGTGGCCATCGTGGGGGCTGGGCGAATCCGGGATAAGGTTGTGCCACATGACGGCGCTGCGACCATTCGTCGCATCCTGCCGCTGTCATTGACCTTCGACCACCGGGCGGCAACCGGCGGGGAAGCCTCGCGGTTTCTGGGGGCGATGGTTCAGACCCTGAATAGCGCATCGTGACCAGCCACCACTATTTGATGGAAACGGGCTAAAACACACTTGCCATCACGGCAAGTGATGGCAACACTTACTTCGAAAACACGCCAAGACCACATAACAACAGAGTTAGTACCCATGAACTGCACACATATATTCAGCGTCGGCCTCCTGTTGGCTGCCGCGACACTGGCTGCTCCTGTCCTGGCTCACGATTACAGCCAGGGCGACATTCACATAGAGCACCCCTGGAGCCGACCAACCCCCCCGGGCACGCCCATGGGCGTGGGTTACATGATCATTAGTAATCACGGCAATCAGGATGTCACCCTCACCAGTGCCCAATCACCCCGGGCGGGTAACGTGTCGATCCACGAAACCCACATGCACGACGGAGTGATGCGCATGAGCCCTGTCAAAGGCGGGCTGGTGATTCCCGCCGGGGAGACCGTTGAGTTGAAACCTCACAGCTACCATCTGATGTTGGAACAGCTCACCCAGCCATTGGCGGAGGGTGAGTTCATTCCTGTGGAATTGGCTTTTGACGGTGCTGAGGGCATGGCCGTAGAGCTGGAGGTGCATCCCCTGGACGGCAAAGAAAAGGCAATGGACCATTCCGGGATGCATCATCACTGACTTTACGCCACGCTCCAGGTAAATGGTGCCTGCCTCTGTCTGCGGTGACCTGGTGGTTACTGTTCTGCGTTGAATCAGGTTTCCAGATTCGGCTCAAACAGCTGAATAAACCGGGTAAAGCCAATCCGCCCCCCTTGGACATACTCAAAATCCGACAGAATGGCCAATGCGGGGTTGCGGATGCCGGCAAGCATCCGCTTGAAGTCGAGGCTGTCAATGCGCACATGGATGCTGGCATCTTCCGAGATGCCCTTCCGGAGTTCTGACGCGCCACCTCTCACCGTGAGCGTGAAGCTCTGCTCCAGGTCGGGAAACTCAAACACGACGGATTGATAGATGTCCCATGCGGCTTCACCTTCAAGGTTGACACTCATACCGTCGAAGAAGGCCCTGATGGGAATGCCTTCAAGCATCGTATCGTTGGGAGTTACCGCCATCAGTGGCAGGATGATGTCGCCCGCCAATTCGGCGGCGGAGGTCAGGTAGTAATGGCGGGCTCCGGGATTGGTTTCGGCTGACGCCAGGGCATGCAAGGCGAGAATGCGATGCTCTGTGGCGGCCTGGTGTTCCGGACTCAGCCGCAGCACATAGTCCGTCAGCTCCAGCACCCATTGATGGTCTTCGTTACTGGCAGCCTTCTCCACAGCAGTCATCAATGCATCTTCACCGCCGGCCAGTTGGGCCATGCGCTTGGCTTTTTCTCCGGGTGGCGTAGGGTGCAGATTGCTGGGGTTGCCATCGAACCAGCCAAGTGTTCCGCCAAAGACCATACGGGCAGACCACTCCGGTTTGCCATAAAACTCCTGCAGGAACGGGGACCGTGCCAGGTGGGGCGGCAGGCGGATTTCATGGGCGATTTCATCAGGGGTTTTACCGGCATTCATCATTCGGATGGTCTGATCATAAACGTAGCGAATAGCATCCCGGTAGTCGGTCAGGTGCTTGCGGATCTCCGCTTTGCCTGTCACCGGGCGTGAGTGGCCGGGTACCAAATATTCCGGCTCCAGATCCCTCATCATTTCCAGGCTGTCAGCCCAGGTTTTCGGGTCGCGGTAGCTGGTGCCGCGAATGGTGTAGAGGTTGGGAAAGGCGCGGTAGAAGTTGTCGCCCGGCAGCAGCACTTTCTGTTTTGGTAGCCACACCACCACCTGGTCGTCGGTCTCGCCAGGTGCGTGCTTGAGTATCATCTCCACACCGCCTACGGCAATGCTCAGCTCGTCTTGAAAGGTCTGAGTCGGTCGCAGAATCTGCAGGGTGCTGTGTTCCTGTAAATCCACAAAGGGGCCGATACCCACATTGGTTCGGTCGGCATCGGGCAGCCGGCTGCCGTACATACGAAAAGAACGCTGGGTGATGATGGGCTGGAGTACACTCACGGTCTGGTCGACTGCTTTCTCCAGAGAGTGGTGAGCATAAATTTCGACCGGGTCGCCGTTGTTGATAAAAGCTGGCGCCCCATGGATATGGTCTGGATGCGAGTGGGTATAGATAATGGCCCGCACTGGCTTGTCAGTGATTGCCCTGAAGCGCTTGGCGATTCGTTCCGCCGCTTCCAGGGATTCCATGGTGTCGACAATCGTGACGGCATCATCGCCTTCGATCATGATGGAATTGGCGATGCCGAAGCCAACGGCAACGTAAACGCCGTCGGTGACTTCAATCACGTCTTCCCGGAATTCCTCGCCATGGCGATCGAGTGCCTCCGGCGACAGGGTTCCTGATACTGGCGAGCTGTCGGTGCCGGACTGGCTGCAGGCGGAAATCAGGAGGACGCTCAGTAACAGGAAAGCGATGCGGCGCATGGTGGTGAGATCCTTAATGTTGTTGTTTTCTCAGTGCACATGTGGGACGTGCTGATCAAAACTATCGAACTAGCGTGCTTTGCCGATGGTTCGTGGAGTGAAAGCAGCGTATCAGGTCTATGGCTGCCTTTTGCTTGTCTCCCGGGGCCGAATTACGCCGGTTTGTCCGAATGCCCGAGGGAGTGTTCCGGCGCGATCTGATCCCGCACCAGCTGTTTCAATTGCTTGATGTCCGGGAAGCCTCCCTGTTCCTTGCGGGACCAGATACGGGTGTCGTTTACCCAGACTTCGAAGATGCCGCCGGTGCCGGGTTTCAGGGTAAGTTCGTCGACCATGCCGTCGAAGGTGGTGAGGAGTTCCTGGGCCATCCAGGTGGATCTCAGCATCCAGTTACAGCCGGTGCAGTAATGTAGGGTGATTCGCGTTGCCATTTGTTAATGCTTCCTGCATGGAAAAATCTATGTGCCATGCTATCAAATGATGTGTGGTGTTTCCTTCGCTCAAGGCAATGGACGGCAGTGTGCAATCAATGTCATCAGACTATCCGGCAATCGGCCAACTATACCATCAGCATTCCCGGCAGGTGCTGGCTACCCTTATTCGTTTGTTAGGCGACTTTGAGCTGGCCGAGGAAGCCATGCAGGAGGCGTTTGCCGCTGCTGTGCGCCAGTGGCCTGAAGAAGGGCATCCGGATAATCCGGTTGCCTGGCTGATCCGGGCCGGCCATCACAAGGGCATTGATCATATCCGCCGGGGTCAGACCGCCAGGCGCTATTCGCACCTGATGGCGGTAGACGAAGAAAACTCTGAAGCTGCCGCTCCAGAGGGTATCGAAGACGACCAGCTTCGGTTGCTGTTTATCTGTTGCCACCCGGCGTTATCGTTGGATGCACGAGTTGCGCTAACCCTCCGGGAAATGTGCGGCCTGACCACAGAGCAGGTAGCCAGCGCCCTTCTGCAAAAGCCGGCCACCCTGGCCCAGCGGATTGTACGAGCCAAGAAGAAGATCCGTGAGGCGGGGATTCCCTACGAGGTGCCGGAACCGAGGCAGCTTGCCGAGCGCTTGCCCGGGGTGCTTCGGGTCATTTACCTGGTGTTTAACGAGGGCTATTCCCGGAGCGATGGGGATGCGCTGGTGGATGTGAGCCTGTCGGGCGAGGCCATTCGGCTGGCTGAGGTGCTGGCAAAATTGCTTCCCGAGGGTGAAGTGTTCGGCCTGTTGTCACTGATGCTACTGCACGATTCCCGCCGAAGCGCCCGTGAGGACGAGCAGGGCGATCTGATTACGCTCGAGGATCAGGACCGTTCAAGGTGGGACCAGAAGCAGATCGAACTCGGGCTGAAGTGGCTGGAGCAGGCACTGGCGAGAACGCCGGCCTCTCCGTATACCCTGCAGGCATCCATCGCGGCAGTGCACGCCCAGGCTCGCCGGGCGGAAGACACGGATTGGCGGCGAATTGCCCGGTTATACGATGCCCTGTATCGCCAACACCCATCGCCGGTAATAGCACTTAACCACGCTGTGGCCGTTGCCATGCGGGATGAGCCGGAAGCCGGACTGGCGCTCCTGGATGGCTTGCTGGGCAACAAGGAAATCCTGACCTACCACCTGTTCCATGCGGCCCGTGCCGACCTGTTGCGCAGAGCCGGTGATTTCGAATCTGCGATCGTTGCCTACCAGCGTGCCCTGGAACTTGCCACTCAGGGGCCGGAGCGCCGTTTTCTGAAGCGACGGCTTCAATCCCTTTCTGGCGGTGTTTGAAAAAATATTCCCGACCTGTCGATTTCCGGGGTGTTGGCTCGACTAAACAGTAGAACACCCCCCGCAGGAGACGTTTATCGCGCAAAGCGGGCGAACCCAGTTCAAACCAGATCCTGCCCCACTGGCAGAAGGAGGGTAATCCATGAAATACGTTGCTCTGGTGTATTACCAGGAGAGCATTATCAACGCCATGACCGACCAGGAGTGGCATGACCTGAACCAGGAGTGTGTGGCCGGAGTAGAGCGGCTGACCGAACAGGGAAATTACGTCACCGGCCAGCCTCTGCAGCCAACCGACACGGCCACCACCGTGCAGGTTCGCAATGGTGAGGTGTTGATATCCGACGGCCCGTTTGCCGAAACGAAAGAGCAGTTGGCCGGGTTTTACCTGCTGGAAGCCAGAGACCTGAACGAAGCCCTGCACCTGGCCAGCCGGATTCCACCGGCACGCTTCGGCAGCATTGAAGTGCGGCCGGTACGGGAGCTGCCACCGAAAGACTGAATCAGGAGAAACGTCATGAGTTATATCGATGGATTTGTGGCCGCCGTGCCAACCGCAAACAAACAGAAGTACATCCAGCACGCCAGCGATGCCGCCGCGGTGTTCAAGGAATACGGCGCTACCAAGATGGTGGAGTGTTGGGGGGATGACGTGCCAGATGGCAAGGTCACGTCGTTTCCCATGGCGGTGAAGTGTCAGCCCGAGGAAACGGTGGTGTTCTCATGGATTGAATGGCCGTCCCGCGCAGTGAGGGACAAGGCCATGCCCAGAATCATGGACGATCCGCGCCTGCAGCCGGATGTGAACCCTATGCCGTTTGATGGCAAGCGACTGATCTACGGCGGCTTTGAAACGGTGGTGCTGGAGTAGCGGTGCCTGCTGGCACCGCCTGTGGTCAGAGCCCGGCTTTGCGGGCCCTGGCCGCATGCAGCTTCTTGTAGCTCTCGATCATCTTCAGGTGCCGGTCCAGGCCGCGCAGGTCCATGCCGGTCTCCTCCAGGCCATAGAAGCGCACCGTGCCGTTAATGGAGCCGACCACGGCGTCCATCACCTCGTCACCAAACATACGGCGGAAGTTGTAGAGGTAGTCGTCCAGCTCCAGTTCTTCGTTCAACGTGGCTTCGAGCGCCGCGTTCATGGCCTGGTAGAACAGGCCCCGTTCGACGGTGTTGTCATTGAACTGCAGGAACATATCCACCAGCTCCTGGGCCTCTTCCAGTTCGCCCAACGCCAGGTAGATCAGCAGTTTCAGTTCCAAGATGGTGAGCTGGCCCCACACGGTGTTCTCATCAAACTCGATGCCGGTGAGGGTGACGATAGTCATGTACACGTCCAGCTCAGCCTCTTCCAGGCGCTGCACCAGATCGGTCAGTTCGTCTTCATCCAAACGGTGCAGGTTCAGGATGTCTTCCCGGAATGCCAGCGCCATGTTGGTGTTGTCCCACACCAGGTCTTCCACCGGATACACCTCGGAGTAGCCCGGCACCAGAATGCGGCACACCGGAGCGCCCAGGTCTTCGAATACCGCCATGTAACATTCCTTACCCATGTCCGCGAGGATGCCGAACAGGGTGGCGGCTTCTTCTTCGTTGGTGCCGGAGAAATCCCATTCGACAAAATCGTAGTCGGATTTGGCACTGAAGAAGCGCCAGGACACCACGCCGCTGGAATCGATAAAGTGCTCAACGTAGTTGTTGGGCTCGGTCACCGCCATGGAGTTAAAGGTGGGCGCCGGCAGGTCGTTCAGGCCTTCAAAGCTGCGGCCTTGCAGCAGTTCGGTCAGGCTGCGCTCCAGCGCCACATGAAAGCTCGGGTGCGCGCCGAAGGAGGCAAACACACCGCCGGTCTTCGGGTTCATCAGGGTCACGCACATCACCGGGAACTGGCCGCCCAGAGAGGCGTCTTTTACCAGTACCGGGAAGCCCTGTTCTTCCAGGGCTTTGATGCCCTCAACGATCTCCGGGTACTTGGCCAGCACGCTTTCTGGCACATCCGGCAGCGCGATTTCGTTCTCTATGATCTCTTTCTTCACCGCCCGCTCGAAGATTTCCGACAGGCACTGTACCTGGGCTTCCTGCAGGGTGTTACCGGCGCTCATGCCGTTGCTCAGGTACAGGTTCTCGATCAGGTTGGAGGGGAAGTACACGGTTTCCCCATCCGATTGGCGCACATAGGGAATGCTGCAGATACCCCGCTCCGGTGTGCCGGAGTTGGTGTCGAACAGGTGGGTACCCAGCAGTTCGCCATCCGGGTTGAAGATCTCCAGGCAGTAATCGTCCAGGATGCCCTCGGGCAGCTCGCCGTCCGGGCCGGGCTGGAACCATTTCTCGTTCGGGTAATGCACGAACTCGCTGTTGGCGATGTCTTGGCCGAAGTACTGGTCGTTGTAGAAGAAGTTGCAGTTAAGACGCTCAATAAACTCACCCAGGGCCGAGCACAGGGCGGCCTCCTTGGTGGCGCCCTTGCCGTTGGTAAAACACATGTGGGCGGCGGTATCGCGCACGTGCAGGGACCACACGTGAGGCACAATGTTGCGCCAGGAGGCAATTTCGATTTTCATGCCCAGGTCTGCCAATATGCCGCTCATATTGGCAATGGTGGTTTCCAGTGGCAGGTCTTTGCCTTCGATGTAAGTATTCGCTTCGCCTTCCGGCTTCACCGTAAGCAGTGCCTGGGCGTCTTCGTCCAGGTTCTCGACCACTTCGATCTGGAAATCCGGGCCGGTTTGCACCACCTTTTTGACCGTGCAGCGGTCGATGGAGCGGATGATGCCTTGCCGGTCCTTCTCGGAGATGTCTTCCGGCAGCTCTACCTGAATCTTGAAAATCTGCTTGTAGCGGTTTTCCGGGTCTACAATGTTGTTTTGCGACAGGCGGATGTTATCTGTGGGAATATCCCGGGCGTTGCAGTAAACCTTTACAAAGTAGGCTGCGCACATGGCGGACGAGGCCAGGAAATAATCAAAGGGGCCGGGTGCCGAGCCATCGCCTTTGTAGCGCACGGGCTGGTCTGAGACGACGGTGAAATCGTCGAATTTGGCCTCAAGCCTCAGGTTGTCGAGATAATTGACTTTGATTTCCATGGGCAGCTTACCGGATTCAGAAATATGAGCAGTGTACGCGGAATAGACGAGGTAATCCCCGATGCGCGGGATGGTCTCACAAAAACCGAAAGGACGATACTTTACGTCCTCAGTGAAACCCAGAAGGAGCTGGGTGGTCGCAATGTGCCTACGGTGATGCTCTACGGTCGGGTGCTGGAGTACGTGAACATCAGCGAACAGGAATTACACCTGTACCTGGACCGGCTTGGGGTAAAGGGTGATGGCCGTTAAGGGCGCTGGCGGCTGAAGTCTCTCGGGTCCAGCCGATAATAGCCGCACAGGGCCTTGTAGACATCCGGCTGGGCTTCGAGCAGGTGTTCCGGCTGTTGAAAGAAGGTTTCCGTGAGTACCGCAAAGAACTCCGCCGGCTCCGTGGCGCCATAAGGATCCAGCCAGGGCTTGTGGTGGTGTGCCAGCCGATGTTGCAGGTGGTCCCAGGCCTTGGTCATGGTCTCCTGCCAGTTCCGGGCCTGCTCGCCATACAGTGGTGGTGCGCCATCGGCGGTGCCGTCCAGGTAGTCCAGCTGGTGGGCGAATTCGTGAAGGATCACGTTATGGGGGCTGTGTGGCTCGGCGATGGCGTTTTCGCACTCGCTCCAGGCCAGTACCACCTGGCCACGGGAGGAAGCTTCGCCGGCGCGGACCTGGTCACTGTGGCTTACCACCAGGCCGTCGCTCTCAGTGCCCTGAGCCCGGTAGACGTCCGGATACACCAGAATACTCTGCACCTCGTCGTAGTCTGAAAACGGCCGTTCCAGAATCAGCAGGCAGGCGTGGCCAGCGATGGTCACGCGTACTCTGTCGTCTACCTCAAAGCCATCGCAGCCGTAATAGTCCTTCTCTGAGACAAACAGCTGCACCAGGCGCTCAAGCCGTTTTCTTTGCTGGGGTGATAGCCGTTTGTAGGCGGGGAGCTGCTTTTTCAGACAGCTGCGCCAGGGCTTGGGGAAGGGCTGCTGCAGTTCCCGCTTTCGCCGCCAGCTGCGGTAGAAAAACAGATAGAACAATGATCCGGAGATCAGAAGCGTGGCAAAGATGGCAAATACAACCGCTGTGGACATTCAGGTTCCCATTACCATGGCTGGTGGTTGTGTTTGTGGTGATCATACCTGATTCTGTGGGCAACAGTGGTCTGACCGGGAGTCATAATGAAGTACATTTTTGAGGTTACGGTTAAAGAGGGCTATAAAGCCGAGGATTATGCAGATGCCTGGGTAAGAGCCAGCGAGCTGATTCAGCAGGCGCCGGGGGCGCGGGGCACTGAACTGCACCGCAAGATCGGCGAGCCGAACAAGCTGATTGCCATCGCCAGCTGGGACAGCAAGGCAGACCGGGATGCCATGGACGCAACCAAGGACCCCCGGATTATGGACATCATCAAAAGCGCGGCGCCGTTCGTGGAGATCCGGCCTTTGGGTGAATTTGAAGACCCGGAATGGGTGGTGATGCCGCCCGGGTACAACGGGTAATCAGTGGTCATCGAGCTTGTTCAGCGTCAGGTCTTTGTCCAAACGATAGGTATCGAAATCTTTGGCCAGGAACAGGTGGCCTCTGTAGTGCTGTAACGCCTCCGCTGCCAATTGATTAATATGGGGCGTGCCGCCAGGTACCGACTGGTAGCGTGAGCTGAAATGAGTCAGCACCAGGTTAGGCAGTTTCACGCTCTGGGCGAATCGGGCTACCTGTTGGGCTGAGCTGTGTTGGGGCCAGGGGCCAACCCGGTCGGCCACGTCCTGTGTATAAGTGGCTTCGTGGATGAGTACATGAGTGCCTTGGCTGGCCTCTTTCAGAAGCTCCGGTGTGTCGTTATCGCCACCCACAATGATGCGCCGGGCGGTTCTGGGTATGTGCGTGTAGTCGTCGCTCTTCAGTAACCGGCCGTCATCCAGCAACACGTCGTTGCCCTTTTGCAGATCGCCCCAGGCCGGGCCAGCCTCTATGCCGTCCGCCGCCAGTTTCTCCTGCTTTAACTGGCGCTCCAGATTTCTTTCGGTAAAAACATAGGCCCGGCAGGCTACCCTGTGGGAGAGCGCCACGTTGGTAACGCCCATACGGTCATCCTGCCAGTAGAAATCCGGCGCCTCGGAGTTGATGAAGTTCAGCGGGTAGCTCAGGCTCGAATCACTGTTTTCAATCACCGCATCAATAAAGCGGCGGACCTGTGGCGGGGCAATGATATCCAGCGGTTCTGTGCGGCCGAGCATGGAGGCACTGGTGAGCAGACCGGGCAGGCCGAAAATATGGTCGCCATGGATGTGAGTGATGAAAATGGCACGTAGCTGCATCACCGAATACCGGGTGCGCATCAGTTGGTGCTGGGTACCCTCACCGCAGTCGATCAGGTACCAGGGTTTGGGGCCGGAGCGGCTCAGGGCCAGTCCGGTGACATTGCGTGACCGGGTTGGTGTTCCGGCGGATGTGCCCAGGAAAGTAAATTCCATCGTGCCTCGTTTCGCGGTAATGTGCCCCCTAATGATACGAAACCTTTTGCCTAGAGGATACGTGCCGCACCATGTCTGACCTGAAAGACCCCCGGGTACTGTTCGCCGCAGAGCGCACTCTGTTGGCCTGGAACCGCACCAGCCTTGGGCTGACCGCCTTCGGCTTTCTGGTAGAGCGGGCGGGTTTGCTGCTGGCGGCATTGGCACCGGAGACGGGCAACAGCATGAACCTGGTGGCCATGTATTGGTTGGGGATGCTGTTCATTCTGCTGGGTGCCGCAACAGCCTTTTACGCCACCCGCCAGTTTGCAGCGGTGTTGAAAACCCTGAGCCCGGAAGAATTTCCCAATGGCTATAACGCCCGCTGGGGAATGACCATCAACCTGATCGTGGCGTTCCTCAGCCTGGCACTGGCAGCTGCCCTGTTTGTCAGCCAGTACTAACACAATCCAAGAACGACAGAATCAAAGGAGTCACACCTTGTCTGAGCTAGCCAACTACGAAAGCTTTAATATCGAAGTAAAAGACCAGATTGCCCACGTGCAGTTCAGCCGCCCGGAAGCCCTGAACACCATGAACAAGGCGTTCTGGCTGGAACTGCCCCGCTGTGTGCAGGACATCGAAGCCAATACCGATGCCCGGGTGATTGTGATTTCCTCCACCGGCAAACACTTTTCCGCCGGTATGGACCTGGGCGTATTCTCCGATCCCAAATCCGTGCCCATGAGCGGTGATCCGGGCCGGATGGCGGAGAACCTTCGCCGGGTGGTGCTGCAGCTGCAGGATACCCTCACATCCCTGGAAAGAGTGCGGCTGCCGGTATTGGCAGCGGTTCATGGCGGCTGCATTGGCGGTGCCCTGGATCTGGTGTGTGCGGCCGACAGCCGTTACTGCACCGCGGATGCCTATTTCACCATCAAGGAAACCGAGCTGGGCATGACCGCCGATGTGGGCACCCTGCAGCGCCTGCCCAAGCTGATGCCCGAGGGCGTGGTGCGGGAACTGGCCTACACTGGGCGTAAGTTCGGGGCAGAGGAAGCTCATCGTCTTGGTTTCGTAAACACGGTATACGAATCCCAGGAAGCGATGCTGGAGGGCGTCATGGCCATTGCAGCGCAGATTGCGGCCAATTCGCCCCTGGCGGTAACCGGTTGCAAGGAGATGATTAACTTCAGCCGTGATCACAGTGTGGAAGACAGCCTCAAGTACATGGCTACCTGGCAGTCTGGCATGTTCCGCCCCACCGACATGATGAAATCCTTCCAGGCAAAGGCCCAGAAACAGGCGCCCGTCTACGATGACCTGTTCCCGGTCAAGGATCTGTTCTCTAACTGATCCATGCCTGACCGCCGGAGCTCTTCAATCTCAACATCTGCCGCCCTTTTGTTTCAGGGCGGCATTGGTGTGGTTGGCCTTCTGGCCATCTGGCTGTTCGGTATTCCGATACTGTCTGGCGGCTTGAGCCTTGCCGAGGCGGTTTTGTTTGGCGTGATTGGTGCTGCTGTTACCTATCTTTCGCTGCTGTTGCTGACCCAGAACTCCTGGTTGTTCCCCGATGACCTCAGCAGCCAGATGCAAGCGCTCTATGATTTTGTGTCCGGTTACCGCTGGCCGGTATTATTGGCATTGGCTGTGCTCGCCGGCGTTGGTGAAGAACTCCTGTTCCGGGGCGCGGTTCAGGGCTGGTTGCTGCAATACACCGGGCCCTGGACGGCGGTACTGGCGGCGTCTGTGCTGTTCGGCCTTGTACACTATGTGTCATTCACCTACTTTCTGGTCGCTACGGGCCTGGGCCTGGTGCTGGGTGCCGCCTACCAGCTCAGCGGCAGTCTTGAGCTGGTCATGGTGTGGCATGCGGTTTATGACATGCTGGCGATATACTGCTTGCTGAGGTATCCGCACTGGTTTGGTGTCAGGGCCTGACCTGCGTGTGAGGACTTTTCTCAAGTAATCGGTTGTTGGTAAGTGCCTGAGTCAGGCGTTCCAGAGCTTCTCCGCTATGGCGCCAGAAATGCCAGTAGAGTGGCACCTCCAGTGATTGTCCCGGGGCGAGACTGACCAGCTCTCCAGATTTCAGCTCCCGGGTTGCCTGTATCTCCGGGATCATGCCGTATCCCAGCCCCGCGCAGGCGAGCTTCACGAAACCCTCCGATGAGGGACACAGATGGTGGGGAAAGGCGCCATCGTATCCACATTGCGCAAGAAAGCGGTGTTGGAGCAGGTCATCTGGCCCGAAGACAATTGCCGTGGCTTGTTTCAGGCTTTGAGGATTGATGCCGTCCGGAAAATAGCGGCGGACATAGTCGGGCGTTGCCAGGGGGAGATAATGCATTGTGCCCAGCGCAACGCATCGAGCGCCGGCAAGGGGTTGTGGGCTGCTGCAAAGGCAGGCTGCAACATCGCCCTCCCGCATCCGCCGCAGGCCAATATCCTGATCTTCAATCACCAGATCCAGCAGCAATTCGTCTTCAATGCATACTTCGCCGATGACATGGGCCCACCAGGTCGCCAGGCTGTCCGCGTTCAACGCAATGCGTAATCGGCTGGCTCGTTCGGTCAAAGCGGGCAAAGTTCTGGCCAGGTCTCTTTCGAGTAGTTGTACCTGTTGAACGTGATTGAGCAGCCGCCGGCCGGCGGGGGTTGGCGCGAGCGTGGGACTGCGAACCAACACCGGTTGGCCCAGTCTGATCTCCAGTGTACGAATGCGCTGGGAAACTGCGGATTGAGTGAGCCCCAGGGTGTCCCCGGCACGCTCAAATCCGCCGCATTCAACCACGGTTGCCAGTGCTTCCAGCAGCTTGTAATCAATCATAAGTATAATTAATGCACTATTAGCAGGATGAATTTCAAGTATATAGGTTTGCGGTTAGTCTGGCCCCTCAATCTTCGGAGGAGCGGGCGTGTTTGAAAGTTATCTGACCGGTTTGCTGGTGTGTGGCGGTATTATTGTCGCAATTGGTGCACAGAATGCCTACGTACTGAGCCAGGCGATTCGTCGCGAGCATCACTGGTGGTCGGCCGGCGTATGCATGACGTCCGATATCCTGCTGTTCACTCTGGGTATGTTTGGAGTAACCGCTGCCTTGATGGCTATGCCAGAAGCTCTGGAGATGTTGCGCTGGCTTGGTGTGGTATTCCTGGGCTGGTTGGCGATTCAGGCATTTGTCAGGGCTGGACGGGGCAGGGCAGCGCTTCAAGCTGGGGCAGAGGCCCGAAGAAGTCTGAAAGGCGTGCTGTTGACTACTCTGGCGGTCACCCTGCTCAACCCTCAGGTTTATCTGGATACCTTATTGCTGATTCCAGCGGTGGGTGCTCAGCAATCGAGTGCCCCCAGTTTTGTTGCAGGCGCAAGCAGCGCGTCCGTTATCTGGTTTGGTGGGCTGGCCTGGCTGGGTTCTTCGCTGGCACCGTTACTGTCGCGGCCGGGCGCCTGGCGGGTGATTGATGGTGTTATTGGTTTGATGATGCTCGCCATCGCCCTGCAGCTGGCGTTTTCAGGTCTGTGAAATTCAAGTGATCGTGCGAAGTCCGTTTTTCTGCCTATACTCACGTCAGTAACAGAGGAATAGCTTTAACAACAACCACTCTGGCGGAGTTAATTTGGGAATCTTCAAGCGCAATCTTTGGATGTTGTTCTGGCTGGTTGTTGCTGTTGGTGTGCTTGTCCTGTCGTTTATCCTGACCAGTATCTGGCAATCCACACTGCGTGCCCAGGAAGCTCACCATCAGTCCCGCGTTGAGCTGATCAGTCAATCTGCCATCAACGTGTTACGTACCCAGGAGTTGATCCTGGACGTAGCCGCCGCTGAGCTTGTGCGCCTGGATCTTGTCAACGACACCCCCGAGGTGTTGCCCTTTCTCGACAATATCATGGAGGCCAGCCCGGCGCTCGCAGGTTTCGGTATGGCCTTGCCGGATGGGCAATTGGTGAAAGTGACATCCACTGTGGATGTCAGCCTGATGCCGAACCTGTTGGAGCAGGAGGAATCCCGGGACGGCTTCCAGCGGGCTATGGAGTCTGATCGGTTGGTGGTGGGCCGCACCTACTATTTGCCGGCGGTCGGGGCCTGGATTATTCCCGCCCGCAAAGCCATAAGGGATGCCAGCGGCGAAGTGATTGCGGTGATGTCTGCCGGAATCCGCGCCGATGGCGAAAAAGGGGTGTTCGGGAACAATCTGCACACCGGAGCGGACGACTCTGTGATGATCTTCCGGGAGCACGATGGCTATTTGCAGTTTATGTCCAGCGAAGGCGTCACGCCGGATATGTACGCCCACATCCAGCGGACACCGGAACAGCGTGAAGAGGACAGGCAAGGCCTGATAGCGGCCAATGATGCGTCTCTTGAGGAACTGAAAGTAAGCCCGGAACCCAGTATCTATTACAGCCATAGAGACGGTGATACGTTTATTGGTGGCGCCTGGTATTCCCCGGACTATGAACTCTGGATTGTTTCGGAATCCAATATTCGTTCGGTCTGGAGTACCTTTCTGGATCGTGCCCTGGTGTTGTTGGCGGTGTTTGTCGCCCTATTTTTCCTGCTCTTCTATCTCGTGCGCCAGATCGAGCGCGCAGAGAAAAAACGCCGCTCGGCCCTGATGTATCAATCTCGTCACGATGACCTGACGTCGTTACTCAACCGGGTAGGCATGATTGACCAGATCCAGCAGCTTGTGAATCGCGACGAGGGCTTTGGCGTTGTCTTGCTCGACATCGATAATTTTCGCGGCATCAACGATCGGTTCGGGCAGGAACACGGCGACAAGGTACTGAGCGAGTTCGCCCGGTGTTTACGTGAGCTGACCAGTGAACAATACGGCGCATCGCGACTTGGCGGTGATGAGTTCGCAGTGATCAGCCGTATCCATGAGCCTGAGAAGCTGCTGGCATTCTGTAGCGAGCTGCTGCGAGGGCTGGCCCGCCATATGGCCACCGGACCAATGGGGCTCCAATTGGGCGCCAGTGTGGGGGCTGCTGCGTTTCCGGACCACGGAGATTCATTCAACAGCGTTATTCGAAGTGCCCACCTGGCGCTATACCAGGCCAAGAGGACCCGCAACGATGTGTGCCTGTACCGGAACGAATTTGAGGCAGGCTATTTGCGGCGCGTGCACATTGAACAGCGACTTCGTGGGGCTATTCACCAGGGCAGGATATTTATGGCGTACCAGCCGCAGCTGGACGCCTGTGGCCGGGTAGTGGGCGTTGAGGCGCTGGCCCGGTGGGATGATGAAGAGCTCGGGTATGTGCCGCCCAATGAATTTGTTGAAGTGGCAGAATCCTGTGGCTTGATGGTGGAGCTCGGCAACTATGTGTTGGGCCGGAGTCTCTCAGACTTCCGGACGATTCTTGACCAGGCGCGAATGCCATTGGAGCTGTCGGTGAACATCTCCGCCATGCAGTTTATGCAGTCAGGCTTTGCCGAGCTGGTGTTGTCTGAATTGCAAAAGCATGGCGTGCACCCCCACTACCTGACCCTGGAGATCACCGAAACGGTTTTCATGGCAGGTTTTGACCAGGTCATCCCAGTGCTGGAACACCTTCGGCGCGAAGGCATCAGTTTGTCCATGGACGATTTCGGTACCGGTTATTCGTCCCTGAGCCTGTTGCGCAAGCTGCCGATCGATGAACTGAAGATCGACAAGAGCTTTGTGGATAACATCATTGATGACGAGTCTGCCCGAAACATGGTCGAGAGCATCATTGCCATTGGCAAGAATCATCGCATGCGCCTGGTTGCCGAGGGGGTGGAAGAGCAAGCCCAGTTCTCAACGCTGGTGGCGATGGGCTGCGGGCGCTTCCAGGGTTACCTGTTCAGCCGTCCGGTGCCGGCGAGCGACGTGGCCTCCGTGGTCCGTCAGTGCAACGACAAGGCTGCGCCCCCCGTCTGAGGCAACCTCAGGCGTGTTGCTTCTCCACCTGGCTCAGAAACTCACCGATGTCTTCAAAGGCTTGTTCCGCTTCCGGCAGCAGGGGTGAGAAGATGTGCCATACGTGCACCATGTTCTGCCAGGTGTGAAGTTGCACCGGAGAGCCTTCGGCCCGGGCTTTGGCGGCATATCGGGTGGCGTTGTCCAGCAGCATCTCCGTGCTGCTGGCGTGAATCAGCGTGGGCGGCAAGTCGTTAAGGTTTCCGCGCAGGGGCGACGCCACGGGATTGGTGGGGGAAATGCGAAACGCCGCCAGGGTACCCCACCAGAGTACCGGTAGCGGAATCTTCGACAACCCTCCGAAAACCGGCCCAAGTAAGGGATCGGTACGGATATTTTCCCGATTGCTGGGGGCGGTCAGGGTGAGGTCTGTGGACGGTGACAGGGCAACAGCTGCATCGGCCTGGCGCACCCCATTGTCCCGAATCCAGGCCAGCAGAGACAGGGTATGGCTTCCACCGGCAGAATCGCCCGCTACCACCATGAACTCCGCCTTCTCTTCGCCATCCGGGCCGTGGTTCAGCAGCCAGGTATAGGCCTGGCGGCAGTCGCGAATGCCGTCCATAAAACGGTGTTCCGGCATCAACCGGTAATCCAACGCAAACACCGCCGCATTGGCCAGTTGTGAGAACCGGTCGGTAATGGCGCGATGACTGCGGGGGCTTCCTGCGGCCCAGGCGCCACCGTGAATGTAGAGCACCCGGCGGCGGGTATCGGCACCCGGTGCAATCACCCATTCGCCCCGGGGTTGATCGTTGTGGCGAATCTCGGATTTAACCTCTACACCTTCACCGAGACTGTCCAGATGATTTCTGAGTGCAATCAGGCGGGCTTTGCCCTTCAGGCCCCGGGACGCTCGCCCCATGTCTTTGATGCGTTCCATCACCTCGTCGTGGGCGGGGTTCGGAGCCACTTCCCGCACCGCCCAGTCACCGCCATCGTAGTGGGAAAGGTCATGCACCCGGAACAGCAAGAAGGTTGAGAGAACGATGAGCGCAACAACAGCGAGCAGAATCCAGAGCATGGGTTTTCCTTTTGGGGCCCTGTAAAAAGGGAACTATGCTGAAACTATATTCGTACCATGGCCAAGCATACAGAGGAAAGTCATCTTGCAAATAGCCTATCGGGCCCGGGATATCACCGAGGCACACATTGTTGCCGGCATGTTGGAGGCCAATGGCATCGACACCTATGTGGGCGGGCACTACCTGCAGGGTGCGATGGGGGAGATTGGTGCTGCCGGATTCAGTAATGTTCATGTGGACGATGAGGATGTTTACCGGGCCAGAGTTCTGATTGATGAGTACGAATCCGACCGGGTGGTAGCAGCCTCGCAGCGCGACGAGCAGGACAAGCCGGATCATTATGCTCGCTGGTTTATTGTTGTAATCGTTGCTTTGGCCTGGCTTCTATGGCGATTCTGAGCTGATCGAATGGTTTGGCTTTTGTTGTTGCGCCCCCACTGGTACTGGGTGCCTCATTTTTGTTATGTTGTAACGCTTTTGAGGCCGCACTCATGTCTGATCCCGTCCGTCCTGTTCCTACCAATCTGATCCTTGGTTTTCTTGGTGTAGGCAAAACCACCGCCATCCTTGATTTGCTCCGGCAGAAGCCGGAAGGCGAGGTTTGGGCGGTTTTGGTGAACGAGTTTGGTGAGGTTGGGATCGACGGCGCCATCCTGGAGACCGAGGGAGCCGTGGTACGGGAAATTCCCGGCGGCTGCATGTGTTGTGTTGCCGGCCTGCCCATGCAGATTGGCCTTAACCAGCTGATTGCCCGGGCCAAGCCCGACCGGCTGTTGATCGAACCCACCGGTCTTGGCCATCCCTCCCAGATTCTGGATACCCTGACGGGCGAGTATTATCAGGACGTCTTGAAACTGGGCCCGGTGATCACCCTGGTCGACCCCCGCAAACTGGAAGACCCCAGGGTGCAGGACAACGTTCAGTTCCGGGACCAGGTGGCGGCGGCGGATATATTGGTCGCGAACAAGACGGACTTGTGCACAGACAACCAGGTGCACGCATTTGATCAATGGGCGGCCCGGCTTGCACCGGAGGGCCGTCCGGTGTTTCACACCAACCATGGCCACCTTTCGGTTGGCTGGCTTGATGGCACGGCCGCGTTACCCGAGGTGTCTGAGCCTCATGCGCACCATCATCACCATGCCAAGGAGGGGGATACACCACCACCGCCGTCAATTCATGAGAACCCATGGCAATTGGTTACCAACCGGGGGCAAGGTCACAATAGTATTGGCTGGCGGATTCATCCTGAGTTGATGCTGGACGAAAATGCGATACTGGCGATGGCCATGGATGACCGGCTGCAGCGCTTCAAGGCCGTTATTCATACCCGGGATGGCTGGCGCGTTGTAAACGTTGTGGACGGCGCTGTTACCATCCTGCCGGGCGAGCCCAGGGAGCTTTCCCGGGTGGAATTGATTTCAGCCGAGGCACTGGATGCCTCGGAAATGGACCAGCTGCTGCGGGCCGCAGCCGGGCTGACCGACCAGGATTAAGGTATGAGAATTCGGATTACTCACCAGAGAATCACCCTGTTTCTGCAATCCATTCTGTTGCTTGAGGCGGTGCTTGCGATCTGGGGGCAGCGCTGGTTTACCGCGTTCCTGACCAGCATGATCATTGTGATCACGCTGTTCCCGATACTGTTTGAGCGGCGGTTCCGGATTCACATTCCCCCGGAACTGCAGTTGGCGGCCATCGGGTTCGTGTTCGCGTCGCTGTTCCTTGGGGAGATTCACGATTACTACAACCGGTTCTGGTGGTGGGACATGGCGCTGCATACCATGTCTGGCTTCCTGCTGGGGATTCTCGGTTTCTTGCTGGTTCACATCATGAACGAGACCGAAAAAATCCACGTTCACATGAAACCCGGGTTTGTAGCGTTCTTTGCCTTTATGTTCGCGCTGGGGGTTGGCGCCTTGTGGGAAATCTTCGAATTTGCCATGGACAGCCTGTTTGGCATGAACATGCAGAAGCCAATGCTGGGCGACCCTTCCGGGCTGACCGATACCATGTGGGATCTGATCGTTGACGCACTGGGCGCGCTGATCATTTCAATTCTGGGTTGGCGGTACCTGAAAAACCCTGAACGGAACTCGTTCCTGGAACGCTGGATTGATTCGTTTATCGAGCGTAATCCACGCTTTTTCAGAAAGTGAGGGAAAGCCCGGCAAGCGCCGGGCTTTTCGGTTTTAGTGGCCGTAGATGCGCATGGTGGTGTCTTGAACCACCAGGTTGTCCATCATCACCGAGCCGATAGAGGTGCCGCCCACCAGCACCTGGTCAATCGACATGTCCGCCGCGAAGGTGTTCAGGTCGATGGCCAGGGCGTCGCCGGCACCACCCAGGCGGGTACCCTTGTACACGTCCATATCAATGGTGGCTCCAAGAGTCAGAACGCCCGGGTTCGCGGCGGAGCCGTCGAGCCGGGTGCCCATGTAGTCAGCGCCGGTCATCTTCAGGCCGCGGATGCCCAAGGCCAGGAAGTCGAAATCAACGTTCAGCTCGGAGATGCCCACCTGGGTATTCAGGTTGAGGGTGTCGGTGGCGGTATCAACGCGGATGCCAACCTTGGTGAAGGCACCCACCATGTTGAAGTTGCTGGCCAGTAAGGTCGAATCGGTATGACCCTCCAGCGTCCAGTCACCGGTGCTGATACCGAAATCGATCGGCGCCGCGGTGATCGGGAAGATGTTGATCAGTGCGTCACCGTCATCCGCGATGTCGATCTCGATCTTGATGTTGTCGATCAAATCACTGGTCTGACCGAACAGGGCGTCGCGGAAATCGGTGATCTCCTCGAACAGATCTGTACGGTTGGCGCCACCAATCTTGATGTCTTTGATGGACAGTGAGCCTTCATCGGTGTACCGGAATTCGCCGATGTCCACCCGGGTTTCCAGCTCAATGGTGACACCGGCCTGACCAGTGATGTTGCCCATATGGGCGTCGTCAAGAGGCTTGAGGTCGGCTTGTGCGGCAAACGGCAAGCCCGCCATGGCCAGCACTAACGCAGTTTTTTTCAGGCTTTTCATTGTATTGTTCCTTTTTGGTTTTGTTATTCGACGTTTCCAACGACGTAGCCACAGCCGGCTATCGCCAGCTGTGGCTGTGTTATCCGGCTACGCCGGATTTCCTTACTGTTCCGGGGTCAACTCCAGTTCAATGGTGTTGCCGGAACCGGTGAGGAACTGGTTGAGCAGACCAGTCAGCAGTCCGCAGTTCTCCAGCGGTGGCAGATCGTAGACACCGTTGACGGTGCCGCCGGTCGCTGGCGAGAAGTTGGAGCCTTCAACCGAAGCGAGGTCGATGCTGACGGGCTCGCGAGTCATACACTCGGAACCCCCTCCAACCCGAAGCGGCAGGCCGAGAATCTTGATAGCCACCTTGGGCACTTTCACGTACAGCTGTGAGTTGGCGGTGAGCTTGCCGTTGATCAGCGTGCCGGTGGTGACGTCAGCCTGTTCAAATTCAACATTGGCTGAGGCATTCAGCCTGCTGAAAAGCAGTTTGATGGAGAAGTTGCCATAGGTTGGGTCCAGCTCCAGGTCGGCCTCGAAGGTGCCCGTCGCCAGATCCAGCAGGGTGGCAATGGAACCGTTCAGGGGCAGGGTGCCGCCCGAGGACTTGATGAAGGTAGAGCCTTCCAGGCCGAGTAGCAGCTCAAGTTCTGAACCGGTTTGCTCAAAGGCCTCAGCGGAGACAGGAACGCTGACTTCCGGTGTTTCCGGGTCGTCTGAACGGATCACCAGGTTGGCGTTGCTGACGCCAACCGCATTGGCGGTATAGCTCAGCTCAACGGTACAGCTTTCGTTGGCGGCAATGGTTGTGCAGTTGTTGGTTTGAACAAAGTCTGCAGCGCCGGCACCTTCAAGCGCAATGCTGTCAATCAGCAGGACTTCGTTACCGCTGTTGCTGATGGTCACTTCCTCCGATGCGCTCTGGCCCAGCTGGATTCGGCCCAGGTCAATAGCGTCTGGATTAACGCCGATTTCCGGTGTCGGGGCCAGTACACCACGGCCGGTCAGCGCCACATCAACCGCAGGGTTGTCGGCATCGGTCGACTCGATGGTGAGGGTTGCATTGCGAGTGCCTTCGGTGCTTGGAGCGAAGGTCACGTTCACGTCACAGGATTCACTCGGAGCCAGGCTTGCGCAGTTGTTGGTCTGCAGGAAGGCGTCGGCATCGGTGCCGCTGATGACAACGTTGTTAATGCCCAGCGCGGCATTGCCGGTGTTGGAAACGGTGACGGTTTGCTCTGCCGTCAAACCCGCTTGCACGTTTCCGAAGGCCAGGTCTTCCCGGTTTACGCCAATACGCGGCGCTTCGGACACCTCACCGCTAACCAGAATGGTTTGCAGCAGATTGTCCTGATCCGGAAGTTGCACGCAGTCGGTGAGAATCTCGCCGATGGGGGCCGGCGCAATATCGCCATTCGGGGTGCGGGCTGTCAGGTCAAGGGTAAGCCCGCCAACGCGAATCTCAGCTTCACCGATATCGTCTTCGGTAAAGAGCACTTCAGGCGCCTGGCCTGAGGCTGGAACATCGAATTCGCCGCTTACAATGGGAATGAATGTGGGCGGAATCGTCAGTTCGACAATCTGTTCCAGACTGCGATTGGCGGTCACCACGGTGTTGAAGCTGGTTGCGATGCCTTCGACCGTTTCCGAGCCAACCAGCTTGAGCCCGGTGCGGGCGTCGTCGTTCACTACGGTAATGGCGGTGACTTCAAACTGCGGGGTGGGCTCACCAACGTTGGCCACTGTGGGAATGTCTGCGCTGATCTGGGCGCGGATGGGTTGGGTTCCGATCAGGGGGAACGGGCATTCGAACGCCAGTTCAATGGATACCGGCTCTGCGGCTACGTTGCTTGCACCACCGGCCATCAAGGCCGCTGCCGCAACGGCCGGGCCGAGCTTGCGGACACTCGTATTGAGGTTCCTGAGTTTCATGAGTTCGTCCTCTGTCTATCTGTAGTTGTTGTAGTCGGGTTGCAGACAACACCGATGACGGACAGCTCAATCGGACTTGCAAAGATCCCTTTGCCACACGTGCGGGGCACGCATGAGTGCAGGGTCATTTAACGGTCTTGGGGCGGCGTGGGTCATTGCTTGCCCCGGCAGGGTTTTTGTCCAAAACGGAGAAGAGGGGAGGGATTGCCTAAAGCGTGAACAGCATCAACCTCATAGCTGAACCCTGTTCACTTTTTTTTGCGGGCCTTGCGACGAACGTCGCCGGGCGTATGGCCGGTCCATGACCGGTAAGCTTTGGTAAAGCCGGCTTGGTCACTGAAACCCAGTTTTTCAGCAATGGATTCCAGTGGCACATTGGTGTCTTTCAGGTACAGCGTGGCAAAGCTTTCCCGGATGTCATTTCTCAGTTCACGGAACGAGGTGCCTGCACTGGCGAGGTGTTGCCGGAGCGTCCTGGGGCTGATGTCCAGGCGCCGGGCAATGTTCTCCGTGGTGCAGGGGCGGCCTGGCTGGCTCATGATCAGGTCCCGCACCTGCATGACCGTCTCGTCAGCCTCCAGGGTATGCTGTTTGCGGTCGTGGCGGGTGCGGGCCACCAGGAACTCCAGGCTGGCGTCGTCTTTTCGGATTGGTAGTCCGTTAAGCGGCATGGTGACCTGGCTTACGTTGGAATCGAATTCAAACTCGCAGCTTGGCGCCAGCCGTTTCCAGTCCTCTTCGGGAATGACGCTGGGGAAATCGAACTGGAAGCTGAAATGGCTGCACACCTGGCTGGATACCCGGTGAATGCTGCCCATGTAGATCTTGGTCAGGCAGGGGCGAAGGTTCCCCAGCCCCCAGGTATCAATCAGCCGGATTCGAAAGGTAGAGCCGGTGGAAGCCAGTTCCATATCCATCAACGGCAGCCCCACCCGGAGATACTGCACGATCATGCTGATCAACCGCCGCGGATTCTCCTGGCCGAGTACCGCAAACCCCAGCAGCCCATGGCTTGGGAGATCCAGCTGCTGGCCGAACTCGAAGGCGGCTCGTTCATCGGTCATTAACCAGTCCGCTTTACCTAGCACCGCCAGAATCTGGTTCATAGACAGGCTGGCCTCAGGACTTTCGAGCATGTCCTCAGTAACGCCGGTATCCTCAAGAATGGTGTGGCGCTTTACGCCCCGGCTTTCCATGAACCGGATGAACCGGTAAGCATAGCGGGCCGACACAATTGGCACTTCCAGGGCAAGACTGTTCAACATATCCATGTTTTTGTCTCTGGGCCGGATTACCCCGGCGTTTCGTCATAAACCATACTGTTGTTATTATTCATGCCTTTTACAGGCTGCTTCAGGCGCCAGTATAGGCACCGTAAGGGAGTGGTTTTCCGGCAGCTGGTCACAAACTGGTTTCATGGCCGGATATGACAATGAAACTTTCGACAGGTTGGGAATTGCCAAAATGGTAGAGGGTGATGGCGGCCGGCTCCTGTGCCCGGTGTGTGATTCGGGCACTTTGCAGACGTTTCGCACGGTTATGGAGAAACGCTACCTGCGCTGCGGGCAATGCCTGGCAACGGTCATGGCGCCTGAGTGTCGCCTGACGGCAGATGAGGAGCGCGCCGTATACGCGCTGCATAACAATGACACCGGGGACGCCGGCTATCGCCGGTTTTTGTCGAAGCTGTCAGAGCCCCTGTTGGCGAAGCTGGCTGACGGTGCCACGGGGCTGGATTTCGGCTGCGGGCCAGGGCCGGCGCTTGCGGACATGATGCGGGAAGCGGGTTTTGACATGGCTCTGTACGATCCGTTCTTTCACCCTGCCGGGTCGGCCCTTGAGCAGCAGTACGATTTCATCACCTGTACCGAGGTGGTAGAGCACCTATACCGCCCCGCTGAGGCGTTCAGGCAACTGGATTCACTACTCAGGCCGGGGGGCTGGCTGGGGATTATGACGTGCTTCCAGACCGACGATGATCGGTTTGATCAATGGCACTATCGGCGCGACCCAACCCACGTGGTGTTTTATCGGGAACAGACGTTCGCCTGGCTGGCTGGCCGCTACGGTTGGCAGTACGAAGTGCCTCGTAAAGACGTGGTGCTGATTCGCAAGCCGGGCTAGCGCTCTGTCGTGTCAGCGGGGCAATCCGGTATCGGCGGGCACGAGCTTCGGCTACCTCCGGTTGTGCCTTTTGGCAGCTCCGGTGCCTGGCCAAAACGTTCCGGGTTCAGGTTTGCCGCGCAGGCCATAGCCTTGCTGGCCTGCTCCGGGCAAGACCGGGCGCTCAGGGCGTAGGCCAGGTTATTCCAGGCCTCCGAGAAGTCAGGAAAGCGGTTAACGGCGCGCAGGAAGTGTGATGCCGCGCCCTCGGCATTGCCCTGGTCGTAAGCCAGGTTGCCCTGGGCCATGATCGGTGCGGGTTGGTCTGGCCATTGCTGTTCGGCGGCCTGATAGGCTTGCTGAGCGGCCCGGGTGTGCCCGGTGCTTTCGAGATCGTGGGCCGCTCGCAGATAGGGCAGGGTTTCCGCTGTCGCTGGTAGTGAATCTGGCGGCAGAATGACCACCGCCCAACGGTCTGCCCGGTTCCAGGTGGCGTGAAACACCTTGTAGGGCATCCGGTAATGGCGCCGGGTGTCTGTGTTCAGTATCAGGACTTCCTCTTCACTGTCGTAGCCCACCACCACGGCAAAGTGCCATTGCGGCCACCAGTTGAATCTCAGGTTCTGCATAATGAGAACCGGATTGCCGGCGGTCACCTCGCCCAGTACCGCCTCAAGGTTTGGCCTTAGTGGATACACCACCATGTCGTGGGAACGGGCGCCAGCGACCATTTCAACTTGCAGTGAACCCTGGCGGCCGGGCAGGTAAACCAGTTCTTTCAGGATTTCAGGGTCCGTTGCCAGGCCCTGTGTGTTCAGCATGGTTGCCAATGAGGCCGGCCCACACTGGTACTTTTCCTGAGGATAGAAAGGGACATGATCCAGCAACGCCTGGTCCAGCACCGTATCGCCTTGTGGCGTGGGGGCTGGTGTTTCTGGCCAGGGCGGTGTGCTGGCACAGCCTGCCAGCAGGATCAGCCCCAGAAGGGCTGCAAACCTGCCGGCAAGGCCGGGCTTGTTGGCGGGGGCGGAAGGTGTCAACGAATGCAATTGATGAAGGAGAATAGGTTCGTGGCACACAGCATGTCAGTGATGATGAATACCAGGAGGAACAGCACGATAACGCCAACAACGCCTTCCCCGGCGGGGGCCTCAGCCAGTTGTTGCTCGAAGTCTGCCAGTTCAGCCGGTGTCAGATTCTGGATACGTTCGGCAACCTGAGCTTCGCTGACACCCATCTGGGCCAGTTTGTCCTGCACGTTCTGGTCTTCGAGCATGTCCAGCAGTTGTTGGCGGTCAAGGTCCGTCTGTTGCTGCTGAATCAGCTCGCCTGTGCCCACCATGCCGGCATGGGCCGAGACGGAGAAGGTGGTTGCGAACGACATCAAGATGACCATGATCAGGGAAAGCTGCTTCATGTGACGTCTCAGGCTGTTCATATCAGACTCCTTGGTTCTTGGGTTATCGAAAAACCTTAGATGGGAATGTGTACTGATTCAACATACAAAACGTTCACGCTTTCATGCTTAACCTCAGAATGTGGAAAGCCCGGTGGCCTCCATAATCCGGTATTGCCAGTACTTGAGCCTGGAGTGATCGGCCCAGGCTGAATAGGGCAGGCTCAGGGTCTGTTCGTTGTCCGGGCCGTGTGTCCAGTAGTCATTAAAGAAGGCATTGGCTTTTTGCGCGACAGGGGCACCCTGATGCACAGCCAGCCACACGTTGGATTCCAGGTTCAGATCATCCAGATTACGGCGGGTAAAATTGGCGGAGCCCAGCAGCAGTTCGATTTGCTCATTCGGCCCACGGTAGATGACAAGTTTGCTGTGGCACTGCTCGCCCCGGGTGTTGCACCAGCGCACCGGAATGCCGGCTTCGTGCAGTTCACGGGCAACAGGTCGGTTGGGAATGCCGTTTTTCTCGTGGCCAAAGGCATCTTTGTTGGCATCCAGCAGCAGGCGGATTTCGACGCCCCTGCGTTGCGCTTCCAGCAGCCCGTTGATAATGGGGCGGTGGGAGAGGTAGAACATGGCCATGTCTAACTGCTCCCCCGGCTGGCTTCGATTGATCATATCCAGAGCAGCGTCCCGGATGGCGGATTCGGTCAGAAGCTTGAGGGTGCCCTGTGAATGGTCGGGCAACTGGCTGTGTCGAGGCGTCCGTTCCAGCCAGCGCTCGAGTGTGCTGCTGTCGGCACCGGACATCCGGATAACCGCCTGTTCGCTACGGATAACATCCATAACTGCGGGGCCACTGAAGGCCAGACCGATATTGCTGTGCCGGCTGCTGCCGTTGTGGGGATTTGCGGAGGTGACAACCGCCCGTAACCGGTCGCCTTCGTCGGCCACCAGAAGCTTCCGGTGATTGGCTTTGAAATTCGGTAGCGCCAGGTAGCTGCGGATGGTGGCGGGCTGGTTGCCAAGGGTATTGGGCAGCCAGCCACCATCCGGGTTGTTGCCCAGCCACCGGCAACACAATCGCCACAGGGATGACCATGCGGGGTTGCTGTCACGCAGCGGTTCCAGATCAGTGACCACAACCTCAATGCCAGCGGCAGACAGCGTATCAAAGTGAGGTGAGTGGGTGCCCCCGTAGAAGGTGTTCAAGGGGTCTGAAATCAGAACAATATCCATGTTTGGTCGAGCATCTTTACGCTCAAGCAAAGCCTGGGTGAGCTGTTCGGCCAGGGGGCGAAGGTGGATGTCCTCGGGGCCGGTGCTGTTGAACAGGAACATGTCCAGCAAGATAAAGGTTTCGGCCTGTTCGATCAGGCGGAAGATTTCGTCGAATATCTCATGATCCAGCGTTGATTGCCCGTCACTGAAATGTCGGGTGGTGTCTGTCAGCAGTTCAGCGTCTTCCAGCGGTGCCGCATCGCCTTGGTAGCGAATGCCGGGCGGAAGTGGTTTGAAGGAGTGCCAGAGGCCAAGGCCGATCAGGCTGAGCAGGACAACGCCGACAATGAACTTGAGGATCATGGTGGGTTCGTTCCATCGAATGGGCATGGGTGCTGGTTCAGTGCTGCTGATTGATCACCCAATCGGCGAAAAGCCGGAGCAATTGGCTGGCCTCGGGTGCTGGCTGAACGGAACTCAGCAAAGCGTTTGCGTCCAGGCCTTCGGACTCAAGATCAGGGTACTGGACTTCCAGGTAGGCTTTCATGATCTGTTCGTCGAATTCCGGATGAAACTGAACGCCCCAGGCATTCTTGCCAACCCGGAAGGCCTGATGGGGTTCAAAGGTGGATCGGCCCAGAAGCACAGCGCCCGGTGGCAGTGCTATTACCGACTGTTTGTGAGTCAGCTGGGCCGGGAACTGTTTCGGCAGCTGGCTGAACAGTGGGTCGTCCTGGGCGCTGTCAAACAGGGTAACCGACTGGGTACCGGTCTCCCGGCCGTCAGGGTGATAATCCACTTTGCCGCCAAGCGCGTGGGCCAATAATTGATGCCCATAACACACGCCCAGAAGCGGGACGCCCGCTTCAACCGCTTGCCGAACCCACGCTGCCGTCGTTTCACTCCAGGCCGCACGATCGCTCACCATCGCCGGTGAACCCGTAATGACGATGCCTTGCCAGTCACCAGGTTTCCCGGGCGGCGGTGCTTGAGTGACGTCTGCAATCGTGAGTTCTAAATGGCTGGAAAGTGCCCGCGAAAACCAGGCATCAAAGTCCCCGAACTGATCCCTGATCTGCGGGTAGGTAGACCCGGTTTTCAGGATCACCATGCGGGCTTTGTGGGTTGTTTGTGTTCCAGCCATAGCCAGCTCCAACTCTTATGACTCTTCCGGGAGTTCCGCGTTGTGGAACACGTTCTGAACGTCGTCCAGATCGTTCAGCATGTCGAGGAACTTCTCGAACATCGGAATATCGTCGCCTTCCACCACGGTGGTGGTTTTGGGCAGGAACTGGATTTCGTCAACATCAAACTCGATGCCTTCAAACGCCGATTCCAGGGCCTGTTTGGCTTTGGCGTATTCGGTGTTGGGGGCAAAGACCGTGATCTTGCCATCTTCGTTTTCGATGTCGGTTACATCGACATCGGCTTCCATCAGTGCTTCCAGAACGGCCTCTTCATCCTGGCCGGAAAAGGCGAAAATGGCGCAATGGTCAAACATGTGTGCCACAACACCAGGGGTGCCGATTTTGCACTTGGTTTTGGTGAAGGCCAGGCGCACATCGCCGAAAGTGCGGTTGGGGTTGTCGGTCAGGCAGTCGACAATCACCATGCAGTTGCCGGGGCCGTAACCCTCGTAACGAGCCGGGGAGTAATCTTCGCCCGCGCCACCCTTGGCTTTGTCGATGGCTTTTTCAATCACGTGTGCGGGAACCTGGTCTTTCTTTGCCCGCTCAATGAGTCCGCGAAGCGACAGGTTGGCCTGGGGATCTGTGCCGCCAGACTTGGCGCTCATGTAGATTTCCCGGCCGTACTTGCTGTAGACCTTGGTTTTTGCCGCGGCCGTCTTGGCCATGGATTCTTTGCGGTTCTGGTAGGCTCTGCCCATCTGTGGTGCCTCTCGTGCTCTCGGTAAAAGGACGGATTTTACTCAACTAGCGGCCTTGGTGACAGCCTATTTTGCTGGCTGGTGGTTCGAAGGTACCAGTTGAATGATGCTTTGGTAGCGGCGACGTGGTGGGCACCGGCTGTTAGCGTGTCAGGGTGTATCAGTCTCGGTGGAGTTTCGCTATGAACGTTGTCCGGCCAACGGTTTTACTGGTTATTGTCATGGCCTTGGCACCCGTTACGGGGATCAGTGCCCAGGAAAATGATGAACAAACCCGCATAGCCCGGGATATGGTCAAGGCGTTGCAGGCCTATGCTGTATACAAAATGGGGCAATACGACGAAGCGTTTGATCGTTACTGCGAGCTGGCTGAGCGGGGCAACAGCCAGGGCATGCTGAATGTGGCCAACATGTATGCCGCCGGTCTCGGAACTGAGAAGAGCCTGGAAAAGGCGTTCGAGTGGTATCTGGAAGCAGCTCAAGCCGGAGACGCCATCGGCATGGAGGAAGTGGCCAGTGCCTATCGCCAGGGCCTGGGTGTGCCCAGAGACGAGAATCTGGCCGATGAATGGCTGGCACGAGCACGGGCTGCGCGCCAGCCGTGATTCACGGAACGATAAACAGAGCGAATCAGACGTATTCCACCGGCTGCCGGTAGTTATCCTGTGAAACCAGATCAATTCCGCAGTCCATCTCGCTGACCCAGTTCAGGAAGCGGTCGACCATCACTGGTCCCTCGAAACGCTTGCCGTGCTGGGGCACGATCATAGCCACATCCATGCCGCGAACCATATTGGCCCAAAGGCCGCACACCTTCTTGGAGGCGATATAGCGACGATGGAAACCGATCATGTTGGGGATGTGCTTGTCGAAATCCTTGACCGGCTCGTGGTCATCTTCACTGCCCATAGAGGCGCCAAGATCGCCTGAGAACAGGATCTTGGAGACCGGATCATAGAACTGCAGGTTGCCCACGGAGTGCATGAAGTGCGCAGGCAGGCACTGAAGGTAGCTGTCACCGAACCGGACGTTAGCGCCGCCATCAGGAATGCTGACGATGCGGTCGTAAACGCTTCCGCTGAGCTGATTGGTGACATAACTGGACACCAGATGCGGCAGGAATCTGGCCCACAGCTTGGAAGTCACAATCTTGGCGCGAGTGTGAACAATCCAGCGATCGATGGCGCCGATGATGTCCGGGTCCTGGTGAGACGCAAAAACATAATCCATATCGCGGATGTTCATATACTTCGAAGCAGCTACCGAGAGCGGCGTGTAAGTGAGGTCTCCGCCGGGATCAATCAGGGCTTCATGTTTGCCATCGACAACCAGGAACTGGTTCGACTGGACGCCTTCGCCAGTCACCAGTGAATCAAACATCAGGCACTTGTGGTGTCCGTTGTCGAAAAGCACAATCGGTTCAGCCGCCATTTCGCTCTCCCGCAGAGGATTGGTTGTGCCATCAGGAAGCCCGGTCAGGCCCCCTGATGGCCGGATATTGCAAGTTGCGCGGGAGGTTACAGAATTGACAAATGTGAAGTGTTGCCTCAGGTCAATTATCTGATATTCATCAAGTAACGGTTTGTCACGCCGGCTGCCCGGGCCGGGGCTCTCATGGCATCAGGCCAGCTTGGGGACCCGCTTGATCCCTCGGCGCAGGCCCTGCTCCAGAGCGACGCTGACCACCTTCCCGGAAAACGGCACTATGTCTTCAAAGGTGATGGTGTAGTTGAGCTGGGTTTGGCCATCCGGAGTCTCCGAAAAGCGAATCCTGCCCAGATGGTTCTTGATCGGGCTCATGCTGGTGATGGCATACTCAATCAGCGTATCGGGCTCGAAGTTCAGTACGGTTTCCTCCAGTGAGAGGGGGCCAATGCCGATCTTGCGCACAGAGCCAAGGCCGTTCGGGTCTGCCTGGTCACTGTCTTTGATCCGTTTGACCGGTGCGCCAAGCATTTTTCCGAAACGCTGGTGATCTGCAAACAGGGCGAATACCTTTTTGCGAGGGACATTAAAAGTCTCATTGATTTCAATGGTGTACATAGCCATGGTTGCTCTCTTGTTGTAGGCATTGGGACAAGAGTAACCGTTCACAGAGTTCAACAAAAGTCGCAGATGTGGGCAGATGCAAGGTTGGCCTTACAATCCACACTGGTTATACTCATGCACGCTCAGGACGAGTAAGCAGTTCATCATTAATCTTCAGGGACCGAAGTCATGCCCCAGGCAAGCGGATTGCAGTTCACCGCCCGTGTAGGCGAATTCCCCTCAGATCACTTTGTTGTCGTCAGCTTCGTGCTGACCGAAAGCCTTTCCCAGCTGTTTCAGGGCCGAGTGCATCTGGCCAGTACTGACCCGGACGTGCAGGCGGCGGATATCCTGGAACAACCGGTGGACCTGGTGGTGTGGCAAGACGGCCAACCGGTGCGGCGCTTTACCGGCGTGGTCAACGAATTCGTCCGCGGCAACACCGGCCACCGCCGCACCGCCTACGAAGTGGTCATCCAGCCCCCGGTCTGGCGCCTGGGCCTGATGCACAACAGCCGCATCTTCCAGACCCAGGCCACCGACGCCATCGTGCGTACCTTGCTCGAAGAGCGGGGCATTATTGATACGGTCTTTGACTTCAAACGCCCCCCTGAAGAACGGGAATACTGCGTCCAGCACCGGGAAAGCGACCTGCAGTTCATTGAACGACTGGCCGCCGAAGAAGGCTGGCATTACCGTTACCAGCACGGCAGCGTGGATGGCGAAGAACAACCGGCGTTAATCATCGCCGACCACCACGGCGACGCCCCGAAACTGGACCCGGTGCCCTGCAACACCCAGGCCGGCGGCAGCAGCAAACAGGCCTGCGTGTTCAGCTTCGCCTACGAAGAGCGCATCAAAGCCGCCTCCGTGGC
>NZ_PXNO01000008.1 GCF_003007715.1 Marinobacter shengliensis
CTTTCTGATCACTGGGTCAGATTTGCTCTTTAACAAATTGGACGAGATAGAACACGAATAGATTTCTCTCATTATCTCCGAGAGAAACTGTTCAAAGTGATAGCGATTTCAAGCGTTATCCGGTGTTGTCGTTGAAGTGGTTGTTATATTGCTTCAAGTGACTGTCTCGAAACAGGGTTCTGTATCAGGCTTGCCTGGTAAAGGATGCTGAATCGTGATCAGTTGTCTTGGGGTTATATAGTCAAGCAACTAAGCGCATACGGTGGATGCCTTGGCAGTCAGAGGCGATGAAAGACGTGGAAGCCTGCGATAAGGTTCGGGGAGCTGGCAAACGAGCTGTGATCCGGACATCTCTGAATGGGGAAACCCACCTGGTTTCGGCCAGGTATCTTACACTGAATCCATAGGTGTAAGAGGCGAACCGGGGGAACTGAAACATCTAAGTACCCCGAGGAAAAGAAATCAACCGAGATTCCCTAAGTAGCGGCGAGCGAACGGGGACCAGCCCTTAAGCTGGACAACTGGTAGGAGAAGGCTCTGGAAAGTGCCGCCATAGTGGGTGATAGCCCCGTATCCGAAACCTGAGTCCAGTGAAATCGAGTAGGTCGGCGCACGAGAAACGTTGACTGAACATGGGGGGACCATCCTCCAAGGCTAAATACTCCTGACTGACCGATAGTGAACCAGTACCGTGAGGGAAAGGCGAAAAGAACCCCTGTGAGGGGAGTGAAATAGACCCTGAAACCGTATGCGTACAAGCAGTCGGAGCAGACTTGTTCTGTGACGGCGTACCTTTTGTATAATGGGTCAGCGACTTATGTTCAGTGGCGAGGTTAACCGTTTAGGGGAGCCGTAGGGAAACCGAGTCTGAATAGGGCGAATTAGTCGCTGGGCATAGACCCGAAACCGGGCGATCTATCCATGAGCAGGTTGAAGGTGCCGTAACAGGCACTGGAGGACCGAACCCACTGTCGTTGAAAAGCCAGGGGATGACTTGTGGATCGGAGTGAAAGGCTAATCAAGCCCGGAGATAGCTGGTTCTCCCCGAAAGCTATTTAGGTAGCGCCTCGGACGAATACCACAGGGGGTAGAGCACTGTTTCGGCTAGGGGGTCATCTCGACTTACCAACCCGATGCAAACTCCGAATACCTGTGAGTACTATCCGGGAGACACACGGCGGGTGCTAACGTCCGTCGTGAAGAGGGAAACAACCCAGACCGCCAGCTAAGGTCCCAAAGTACCAGTTAAGTGGGAAACGATGTGGGAAGGCTCAGACAGCTAGGAGGTTGGCTTAGAAGCAGCCATCCTTTAAAGAAAGCGTAATAGCTCACTAGTCGAGTCGGCCTGCGCGGAAGATGTAACGGGGCTCAAACTGGTCACCGAAGCTGCGGCTGCATACTTTGTATGCGGGGTAGGGGAGCGTTCTGTAAGCCTGCGAAGGTGTGTTGAGAAGCATGCTGGAGGTATCAGAAGTGCGAATGCTGACATGAGTAACGACAATGCGGGTGAAAAACCCGCACGCCGGAAGACCAAGGGTTCCTGCGCAACGCTAATCGGCGCAGGGTGAGTCGGCCCCTAAGGCGAGACCGAAAGGTGTAGTCGATGGGAAACGGGTTAATATTCCCGTACCTTGGATAGCTGCGATGGAGAGACGGAGAAGGCTAGGTGAGCCGGGCGACGGTTGTCCCGGTTTAAGCGAGTAGGGAGTGGACTTAGGCAAATCCGGGTCCACAATCCTGAGACGCGACGACGAGTGCCCAAGGGCGCGAAGTCATTGATGCCCTGCTTCCAGGAAAATCTTCTAAGCTTCAGGCTATTCGAGACCGTACCCCAAACCGACACAGGTGGTCAGGTAGAGAATACCAAGGCGCTTGAGAGAACTCGGGTAAAGGAACTAGGCAAAATGGTGCCGTAACTTCGGGAGAAGGCACGCCGGTGTGTACGTGAAGCCCCTGCGGGTGGAGCGGAAGCCGGTCGAAGATACCAGGCCCCTGCGACTGTTTATTAAAAACACAGCACTCTGCAAACACGTAAGTGGACGTATAGGGTGTGACGCCTGCCCGGTGCCGGAAGGTTAATTGATGGGGTTAGCACTCGTGCGAAGCTCTTGATCGAAGCCCCGGTAAACGGCGGCCGTAACTATAACGGTCCTAAGGTAGCGAAATTCCTTGTCGGGTAAGTTCCGACCTGCACGAATGGCGTAACGATGGGGGCGCTGTCTCTACCCGAGACTCAGTGAAATTGAAATCGCCGTGAAGATGCGGTGTATCCGCGGCTAGACGGAAAGACCCCGTGAACCTTTACTATAGCTTCACAGTGAACTTTGAGCATGCTTGTGTAGGATAGCTGGGAGGCTTTGAACCCGGGACGCCAGTTCCGGTGGAGCCAACCTTGAAATACCAGCCTGGCATGTTTGAGGTTCTAACTCTGACCCCTTATCGGGGTTGAGGACACTGTGTGGTGGGTAGTTTGACTGGGGCGGTCTCCTCCCAAAGCGTAACGGAGGAGCACAAAGGTGGGCTAAGTACGGTCGGACATCGTACGGTTAGTGTAATGGCACAAGCCCGCTTGACTGCGAGACAGACACGTCGAGCAGGTACGAAAGTAGGTCATAGTGATCCGGTGGTTCTGTATGGAAGGGCCATCGCTCAACGGATAAAAGGTACTCCGGGGATAACAGGCTGATACCGCCCAAGAGTTCACATCGACGGCGGTGTTTGGCACCTCGATGTCGGCTCATCACATCCTGGGGCTGAAGCCGGTCCCAAGGGTATGGCTGTTCGCCATTTAAAGTGGTACGCGAGCTGGGTTTAGAACGTCGTGAGACAGTTCGGTCCCTATCTGCCGTGGACGTTGGAGATTTGAGGAAAGCTGCTCCTAGTACGAGAGGACCGGAGTGGACGAACCGCTGGTGTTCGGGTTGTGTCGCCAGACGCATTGCCCGGTAGCTATGTTCGGACAGGATAACCGCTGAAAGCATCTAAGCGGGAAGCCCCTTCCAAGATGAGATCTCCCTGAGGCCTTGAGCCTCCTGAAGAGCCGTTCAAGACCAGGACGTTGATAGGCTGGGTGTGTAAGCGCTGTGAGGCGTTGAGCTAACCAGTACTAATTGCTCGTGCGGCTTGACTATATAACACCCAAGACAATTGCGGATAACGCAGAGCAGGGCAAACGCCAGGCTCCACAGAAATCAACATCACGTTCCATCTCGTCCTTCCCAGTGATCATCCGTTTTGCCTGACGACCATAGCGGTCTGGAACCACCTGATCCCATCCCGAACTCAGAAGTGAAACAGACCAGCGCCGATGGTAGTGTGGTTCGCCCATGTGAGAGTAGGTCATCGTCAGGCTCTTAATACCAAAAGCCCCAGCATCCTTGATGTTGGGGCTTTTTTATTTTGGGCCCGTTATCGGCTGATCAATTCGATCACCCCACCTACAATGCTGTGCATCAATTCAAACTGTTCATTGGTGTGCTCAATGTGATTGTCCAGGATGTTGGCCTGCCAGCTGCTAACCCATACCAGCGCTACGACCAGTAACACTGCCGTAGCCATCAGCCATTGGATGCTTCGGCTTTGACGGTTGATACGATCGGTGTGTTGGCGCTGGGCGTTTTCGTTGGCTTGCCTGAGCTCCCTTAACTCTTCCTCAAGCTCTTCATAGGCCACTTCCAGGGTCGACATCCGACCGGTGAGTTTACGGGTAGCCTGCTCGGTATTCTCCTGTGCTGTTCTGCCAGTTTCTTCCACCGCGATTCTGAAAGCTTCGCTGTACTCGGGTTCCGGGCTGTTTACCAGTAAGGTATCCAGAGTTTTCTGCAGGTGCTCTCGATCAATCTGCTTGCGAATAACGCCAGCAGCGCCAAGGGTCTTTGCTTCGTCAATGTAGCGCTCGGCGTTCTGTGAGGTGTACATGAAAACAGGTATGTCGCGTGTGTGAGGCTGGCTTTTGAGTTGTTCCAGAGCCTGAAATCCGTTCATGCCCGGTAGAAGGTGATCCAGAAAGATAACGTCATAGGACTCGTGCTGGAGTAGCGAGAATGCTTCCTCTGCCGTTGAGACTCCTTTGCTACTGATGTCTGATCGTTCGAGGAGCCGGGCCAGGATGATCCTGGCAGTCGACGAATCTTCGATAATCAGTGCGTGCGCCCGTGCCATTGTAAGTGTGCTCCCTGTCCTTGCTCCGCCATCACGATTCTGTAGCTGCATTGGTAATGCAGGATTGCTTGTCGCACTATAAGCGGAGTTCAGAAAATATACAGGGGAGAGGGCGCCAGAGAGTCAGTTTTGCGACGCTCATTTGATTTTTCCAGGAGGGCACGATCAGGGCAGCCAGATTTCAAACACCCCTCCACCATATTTCCCACCGTTGTGCAGCGTTATTGAACCGGTGCGGTCGCCTTCTGTATGCAGCTTGGCCACGGAAGACGCGAAGAAAAGACCAAGGCTTGTGCTGCCGCTGTTGAAGTCGAGGGATTTGAAGCTGAGCGTTCCGGTATGTTGCATGCTCTCCGGATAGCCTGTGCCGTCATCTTCCACACCAAGCACCAGATAGCCATCCTGTTCCCGAGCGGTCAGGCGGATTCTGGTTTTGGTATAACGGATGGCGTTATTGATGGTGTTGTTGAGCACCCCGGTAAGCAGATCGTCATCAAAGAAACCATTGATGTCATCGGCTTCGATGGCGTAATCGATGCCCAGGCCATCAAGCAGGGGGACGTGTCGTGCCATATGCTCGGAGAGAAAATCCGGTACAAAGTGTTCATCAATGTGGGCTGACAGATTGTTCTCACCCAGCCGATAGATGCCCAGCAGCTGAACAAGGTCATTGTGCATGCGCTCGGCCTCGTACTGCAGCATATTGAACTTGCTGGAGCCGGACAGTGACTCTTCATGTTCGGTACGGAGTTCATCAAGGGTGTTCAGCAGCATGCCCAGGGAGTTTTTCATGTCATGCACGGCTGAAGCCAGTACCATTGAAAAGTCGATGTTGTGGTCAGTCATGCAGTCAGTCCTTTCAGTTTTCTGGCCAGTGCGCTGTAACGGCGGTGCTGTCTGTGTTGTTCAGGCAGTCCTTCGAGCCGCCTGAGGCATTCCTGGCAGGTAGTGAGCAGGCTATGATCGTCAGGAGCCTGATCATACTTTCGCAGCAACACCTGAATCAGGTTGAGATTCAGAGCGGCATGATCCGGAACGATCGCCAAGGCTCGGTTGAAAGCCTCGACCGCGCCGTCCAGATCGCCGGATTCGAATGCTTTGATTCCATCCCGGTTGTATCCCCGGGCTTCTATTTTCTGGCGGAAGCCAACGGGTTCATCGAGAAGGTTTTCAATTTTCTGCAGAGTTTCCGGGTTGTCTCCGTAACGAGCCGCCAAATCCGATAGCAACGACTTGGCGTCTTCATCATGCCCCAACCTGAACAGGGTCTTGGCATAGTCGAGGCCCAGATCTGCTGGGATGTCTTCCAGTGTTTCCAATTCTGCCCGTAAGTCGCCCAGCAGTTTTTCTGCAGATTTCTGGTTGCCCTGTCCGGCGTGAACACGGCATTGCACAATACGACTTTTCAGGCCAATGCTGTCGTCGTCGGCGAAACGCTTTTCCATCTTCGATAGCACATTCAAGGCTTCTGCCGCATGTTCCGCACCTTCGGCTTCCGGGTGTCCTTCGCTAAGGTCGGAGAGGCTTTGAGCCAGCGACAGGTAGTGATCAGAGTTATCGTGAATCGAATAGGTTCCCAGTGTCACCGTCTGCCGCCAGGCCTGTGAGGCGGTGTCTATGTCCTGGTTGGTACTGGCCAGTAGCGCCAGGTGCTTCTGGCGTAGCAGGGCGTTTGGTGAGTGTTCTGCGGCTTTTTCCAGGATCTGCTGGGCTTGTACTGCTTTGCCCTGCTTTTCCAGCCCTTCGGCCAACAGGTCGTAGGCTTCCATGTAATCGGGGTGTTTGGCGATCAGTGCTTTCAAACCTTCCACAGAGTCGTCAAAGTTTCTGTTACCCAACAATACCTTGCAACGGCCCAGTCGGGCCCAGGAAAGCTCCCGCTGCGCAAGTACCTCGTCATACACTTTCAGGGCGTGTGACAGATCGCCGACGATGAAATAGAGTTCGCCCAGGGTTTTCATTAGCCAGGTTTTGTACCTTGGTTGTTTGGGCAGTAGCTGTAGGCACTGGGAAATGGCCTCAGGGTAGTTCTCCCGATCCATTTCACGGGTAATCGGTAGCAAGGCACCACGTTGCTGAACCAGAGCGCCAAGGCGCTTCTCCAGCATGGCGCGGTTCAACGGCTTGGTCAGGTAAGCATCCGGTTGGTATTCACGGGCGCCCATGACCATCTCTTTGGACGTTTCGGCGGTCACCATCAAGAACAGGGAGGAGCGGCTCAGAAGCTTTTTGTGCCGGAGCTCCTCAAGAATATGCTGGCCGTTCTTGCCTTCCCCCAGGTTGTAATCACACAGGACAACATCTACGTGGTTGTAGGTGCAGTACTGGATTGCCGGGGTGGCGTGAGCCACCAGCTCGATCTTGTCTGCGCCACAGCTTCTGAGCATCTGGCGCATTGATAGACGGAAGTTCTCGAAATCATCAACCACCAGGAAGTTGAGTTTTCCAAAGGGGTTGATCGCGTCTTTCCTGTCGGTCTGGTTCATGCGCGCTTCTGTTTAAGTAGTTTGTTGACGAGCGCTCTCAGTGCCGCCGGTTTAACCGGCTTGTAGAGAACCTGATAGCCGCGGTTTCCAGCGTCTTCGCGTACCTCTGGCGCCATATAACCGGTAATCAGAATGCCCGGTATGCCATGGCCAAGTTTGTCTCTGATGCTGTCCATAGCATCCAGCCCATTGCGGTTATCATCAAGCTGATAATCGGCAAGTATAATATCCGGTAAGCGGTCTGCCAGTTTTTCCAGGGCATCTTCCAGGCTTTCGGCCGCAGTCACATCACACTGCCAGTTACCCAGTAACGCGACCATACCCTGAAGTATGGCCGGATCGTTATCGATACACAGAACATGCAAGCCTCCCAGACTGGATACCCGCCTTGTGCTGGCGCCGGGCTTGTTGGATTCGGCGCGGCTCAGGTCTGGCGGCGCAAGTGGTACGGTGATACCGAAAACGCTCCCTTTGCCCTGAACTGAGTGCACGGTGACCGGGTGGTTCAGCATGCCGCTGATGCGGTCCACAATGGCCAGGCCAAGACCCAGGCCCTTCTTGTCGCGGCCATGCTGGAAGCGCCGGAACTCCTCGAAAACATGGGTGAGCTGGTCTTCGGACATTCCTGGGCCGGTGTCCCAGACCTCAATGCGCAGGTAGCCTTTGAGCCGACGGCAGCCCATCAGGATCTTGCCACTGGCTGTGTACCGAATGGCGTTGGACAGGAAGTTCTGGACTACCCGGCGTAGCAACTTGACGTCTGATCGTACCCAGGCGCTGCTGGGAACAACATGCAGGTCCAGCTCCTGATCTTTGGCGATAGCAGAGAATTCCGTTGCCAGGTGGCGGAGCAGTTCGTTGACCGGGAACACGCCGATATCCGGCTCCAGTGCCCCGGCGTCCAGCTTGGAGATATCGAGCAAGGTGCTGATGATCTCTTCAGCCGCGCCAAGTGAGCTGTCGATGTGCTCAACCAGTTCACGGGTATCACCTTCAATAACCTTGCCTGACAGGGCGGAGGTGAATAGCCGTGCGGCATTCAATGGTTGAAGTAGGTCGTGGCTGGCCGAGGCAAGAAACCGGGTCTTGCTCTGGTTGGCCTGTTCCGCGACTGATTTTGCTTTCAGCATCTGCTCGTTGATCACCTGCAGTTCCTGAGTACGTTCCCGTACCCGTTGCTCCAGGTAGATATTGGTCTCCTTCAGGGCCTGCTCGGTGCGACGCATGGCTGTAATGTCCTGGAACGTGGTGACATAGCCACCCCCGGGGATGGGACTACCATCCACCCGGACAACGGTGCCATCCGGGCGCTGACGTTCGTAAGACATGGGTTTGCCTTCGCGCATGCTGTTGCAGCGGTTATCGATGATGTCATCTATGCGTCTCGCTGACAGGTTGGCGTTAGTCAGGTTGTAACGCATCAGGTCTTCAACCGGCCGGCCAACCCGGACGAATCCTTTCGGGTAATTGAACAGCTCCAGGTAGCGGTGGTTCCAAACCACCAACTGCTGTTGATGATTGACCACCGATACACCCAGGCTGATGTTCTCGATTGCGGATTGCAGCAGCTCGCGGCTGAAGGTCATGGCCTGAGACGCTTCATCTACGATGCTGACCACATCCTCGATCTGCATATCCCGCCCGGTCAGGGTGGACTCCAGGACGACACGGGCGGTAGACGCACCAATAACCGAGGCCAGTTGGCGCTCGATGTATTTCATCAGGTGGGTAGAGGCGGGCCGGTGCGGGTACAGCCTGATGGCGTTGCGGCGCTCGTAATTGCGGAAGACGCTCTCGGAGCGTTCCTCACCCATGAATCGATCGGTCAGGGCCTGGAGATCGGAGGTCAGAACTTCGCCCTGCCAGCTCTGATGTTGTGCGCTTTCCGGTTTTGGCTGGGCTTCATGGAAGAAGGCGGCAATCTGGATTCGTTCGCGGATGCGCTGCCGGGTTACCAGTGACAGCAGTATGTAGGTGCCGGTGTTAATGCCGAGGCTCCAGATAATGCCGTGGCTGATCTGGTCCAGCTCAGAGCCGAACAGGGCTGTCGGGCGGGTCCAGTTCAGGCCAAACAGCCCCTGTTCGATCAGCGTGTCGGCAATCCAGCCGGTGGACACCAGGGCTGGCAACAGCAGGGTGTAGCACCACATCAGGAAGCCAAGACCGAGGCCCCAGGCGGCCCCGGTAAAATTCCCGCGCCGCCAGATGATGCCGCCCACCAGGGCTGGCCCAAACTGGGCGGCGGCGGCAAAGGACAGCAGGCCGAAAGCGGTGAGGCTGTAATCGGCGCCCGCCATCCGGTAAAAACCGTAAGCGGTAAACAGCACGACAAAGATGGCCACCCGGCGAATGGTGAGCAGAAGGAAGCTCAGGTCGGTTCTGCGGTTCATGCCGGGCCGGAAAAAACGCAACAGCCCGGGCATGATGATTTCGTTGCTGACCATAGTGGCAATGGCTACCGAACAGACAATAACCATGGCCGCTGCGGCTGAGCCGCCGCCGAGGAAGGCTAGCACGGCCAGCCACTGCTCACCCGCCACGATGGGCAGTTGCAGGATGATAATGTCGGGATCACCGCCGGCGAGATCGGAGTTCAGTAGTCCGGCAGCGGCAATGGGCAGTACAAAGGCGCTGGCAATGACCAGGTAAATCGGCATGGCCCACCGCGCTGTCTCAAAGTCACGGTGATCAGCATTCTCCACGACCATGACATGAAACTGGCGGGGAAGGCAGACAATCGCCAGCATGGCGACCAGGGTTTGAGTGAGGAACGCAGGTGTCTCAAGGGAGTTGGTGGTCAGGGTACCCACCAGGTCGGCCTGTTTCACCCGGCTGAACAGGTCGCCAAAACCATTATAAAGCCCGTAACCAACAAACAGGCCAACGGCGATGAAGGCCACCAGTTTGATCAGTGATTCAAAGGCGACCGCCTGGATCATGCCTCGATGATGCTCGGTTGATTCAAGGTGTCGGGTGCCGAACAACACGGTAAAGACGGCCAGCGCCAGGGTGATGTACCAGGCGGAGTCATTCCAGGCAGCCGTGCTCAGTTCCTGGTAGCCGATTCCCCCCTCGGTCAGTACGTTAAAGCCCAGCGCAATGGCTTTGAGTTGCAGGGCGATATAAGGAACGCTGCCAATCAGGGCAAAGATGGCCACCATGGCCGCCAGCACCTGGGACTTGCCGTAACGGGAGGCGATAAAGTCGGCAATGGAGGTGCTGTTGTTGCGTTTACTGATGTAAATAATACGCCGCAGAAGCGGTGCAAAGAACAGGAATACCAGTAGCGGCCCCAGGTAGATGGGAAGAAAGGCAAAGCCTTCCTGGGTGGCTCGCCCAACGGCACCGTAGAATGTCCAGGAGGTAAAGTAGACGGCCAGTGATAGAGCGTAGATGTGGGTTCGCGCCAGCCTGCGTCGATACAAACCCGGGTGTCGGTCACCCGCCCAGGCAATGACGAACAACAGGGAAATGTAGCTAATGGATATAACTATCAGCAGCCAGGCGCTAATCATGCTTTGTTGTTATCCGGTTATCCGATGTCAGTTACCGCACACGGTTCTGTAAAGAGGATCGCTTGCGGTCAGCAACTTCATATTGTCCACTCGTGGCACGCCATCTGAACCAAGGGGAACCAGCTCCCGGCTCTGGCAATGGATCAGGTGAGCCCGGTGTGATACCGCGTCTGTCACGGTTTGCTCAAAACGGTAGAGGGTGAAGCGAACAATATCGTTGTCGCTGGTATCCCGGCGGAAATCACTCGTGTCGACGGTGGAGAAGGCGGTGACATAGGGAAATACGAAGGTCCAGGGTCGGAAGAAAATCTTCTCCTGCTCAGTCGCCACGACAACCGCTTCTTCAGGGAGCAGTGATCGCTTGTGGTCAAACCAAGTGTATTCGCCGTAAACAAGATAGCCGAGCATTCCGGCACCTGCAAACACTGGAATGATCCATCGGGGAGCACGCTTTGCGGTGGCGGCGCGGATGCCCATGGCGATGCCTGCAGCCCCGAGACCGCAAACAATAGTGGCAACAAAAGTCCAGAACATAGGATTGGATTCCTTAACTCAAAAAAGAACGGGCTCCCTCAGTGAGGAAGCCCGTTCGGTCTCAACCCGTCATTAGTTTCAATGAATCAGGCTGTCTTTCAGCTTAGTGGTCTTGAGCGCTACCGGCACCGCGTGGGTAACGGACGCTTTCAACCAGCTCCTGGATTTCAACAGGCGGCTCGGCAGTCACTTTCGATACCCCGAAGGCTACCGCAAAGTTGACCAGAGCACCAACCGCACCGATGGACAGCGGGGAAATACCCAGTACCCAGAACTCGGCGGTATCCGGCAGGTTGTTGGTTCCCGGAATGAAGAACCAGCCCTTGTAGATGAAGATGTAGACCAGTGTGAAGATCAGACCGGACAACATGCCCAGGGTTGCGCCTATGTTGTTCACACGCTTGGAGAAAATACCCATCATCAGCGCGGGGAACAGGGAGGCCGCAGCGATACCAAAGGCCAGAGCGACCACCTGTGCCGCGAACCCGGGCGGGTTGGCGCCTAGCCAGGTGGCGACGACGATGGCAACGGCCATGGAGATCCGTGCCGCCAACAGTTCGCCCTTATCGGTGATGTTGGGGTTGATTCGGCCTTTGATCAGGTCGTGACTCACCGCCGAAGAAATAGCCAGCAACAGACCTGCCGCCGTTGACAGAGCCGCAGCCAGACCACCGGCAGCAATCAGACCAATAACCCAGCCGGGCAGGTTGGCGATTTCCGGGTTGGCCAGTACCAGGATGTCGTTGTTAACAGACAGCTCGTTGCCTTCCCAGCCGCGCTCTGCTGCGGTGGCTGCGAAATCGGCGTTGCCGTCGTTATACACCTGGATGCGGCCATCGTTGTTCTTGTCCTCGAACTTGATCAGGCCAGTTTCTTCCCAGGTGGCAATCCAGGCAGGACGCGCATCATATTCGATGGGCTGGGCTGCAGTGCCTTCCGGGTAGATGGTGGTCATCAGGTTCAGACGAGCCATGGAAGCAACAGCCGGAGCAGTCAGGTAAAGCAGGGCGATGAAGACCAGGGCCCAGCCGCCGGACCAACGAGCGTCAGCTACCTTGGGAACGGTGAAGAAACGGATGATAACGTGGGGCAGGCCAGCCGTACCGATCATCAGGGACAGGGTAAACAGAACCATGTTCAGTTTATTGTCGATGTCCGCCGTGTATTCCCGGAAGCCAAGGTCGGTGACCACCATGTTCAGTTTTTCAAGCAATGGCAGGCCGGATTCAGTATGGGTTGAGAACATACCGAACATCGGGATCGGGTTGCCGGTCAGCTGCAGGGAAATGAACACCGCCGGAATGGTGTAGGCGATGATCAGAACGCAGTACTGGGCCACCTGGGTGTAGGTGATGCCTTTCATGCCGCCGAGCACGGCGTAGATAAAGACCACAACCGCAGCGATCATCAGGCCGTTGGTAGCCTCTACTTCCAGGAAGCGGGAGAAGGCAACACCAGCACCGGCCATCTGGCCAATTACGTAGGTCACAGACGCGACGATCAAGCAGATTACCGCCACCAGACGTGCGTTTGGACTGTAATAGCGATCACCGATGAACTCGGGAACCGTGAACTTGCCGAACTTACGCAGGTAAGGAGCCAGCAGCATGGCCAGCAGAACGTAACCGCCGGTCCAGCCCATCAGGAACGTGGAGTTAGCATAACCACCGGCGGCGATCAGGCCCGCCATGGAAATGAAGGACGCGGCAGACATCCAGTCGGCACCGATCGCCATACCGTTGGTGACCGGGTGAACGCCGCCGCCGGCAACGTAGAAATCGCTGGTGCTGCCGGCTTTCGCCCACACAGCGATCAGGATATACAGGAGGAAGGAACCCCCGACGAAAAGCAGGTTGATTGCAAATTGGCTCATGGTGTCTTACTCCTCATGTACGCCGAATTGCTCGTCGATCTTGTTCATACGCCAGGCGTAGAAGAAGATCAGGGCAATGAAGGTAAGAATGGAGCCTTGCTGGGCGAACCAGAAACCGAGATCGGTGCCACCGACCGGAATGCCCGCCAGCATGGGACGTAACAGAATGGCGAAGCCATAAGACACCAGGGCCCAGATAATCAGGCTCCCGAATATCAGGCGCAAGTTCGCCTTCCAGTAGTTCTCAGCGTCGTAGCTATGACCTGACATACACATCACTCCTGTATTGTTGTTGTGGAGGTTGGGTGGATTACTTGTGGGGTGTTGCGGATAGAGAATTTATTATTCATGTAGTACTTCTCCGACTTGTTGTCTTCTCCGACTTTACTGGTCAATGGAATTATGGATATTGGCAAATGGTCTAACTCTCAGTAACTTGCCTTGTAATTGGTCAAGGACATCAGGCGCTGAAGCAGGTTGTCAGTAGCGGTGCATATTCTGTAAACGGCGCTGATAATGCAGCTTTTCAGCCAGTTCTTTCAGGTTCTTGACGCCATTTTTTTGCGCCCGGTTCAGGGCCATGAGTGTCAGTTCTGCGGTCACCAGGGCATCGGCAGCGGCGTGATGCCGTTCACTAACTTCGAGTTTGAAGAAGTCGGCCCAGTGGTCGAGGCTGCGCCCCTTGGTTTCTGCTTTTGGGAATATCGCCGGTAGTAGCTCGGCAACGTCCATCCAGACGTGGGGGATGGTGTAGCCAAGCTGGGCTTTCAGGGTTTTTTCCAGGAATTTCTGGTCGAATGCGGAGTGGTAGGCAAGGATTGGGTCGCCGTTCATCCACTCGAGCAGGTAGAGCAGGGCATCTTCGGTTTCGTGGCCCTGGGTCAGGGCCTCCGGCCCGATACCATGGATCAGCACGGTTTCCCGGATATCGAGCTCCGGTCGGCGCAGGATCAGATCAAACTGATCATTCAGGTGAATGACCCCGCCCTCAATAGCCACAGCGCCGATGGCGATGACTTCATCTTTCGAGGCATTCAGTCCGGTGGTCTCAAGGTCCAGTACGATCAGGCGGCACCGGGTTAGCGGCTGGTCGCTCACCGTTTTCGGCGTGGGCAGGTTCTCAGGATCGTGATTGCCAACGGCGCCGCCCCTTCGCTGTGCCAGCCATTGCTTGATGTAGTCGAGCATGGTGTTTCCGGTACCTAGAGTTGGTAAGTGACTTCCAGCTTTTGCTGCAGCCTTTGAGCCTGGCGGAAAGACTCCCGCAGGATGCGTCGGTCGAGCGGGTTCAGGTCGTCCGGATCAATGTAGTTGGTCAGTTCCTCGCCCCTGTCCAGCATCTCCTGGTGGGCACGCATACGGATGGCCTGGATCAGGCTGTACGCCTCTTTCCACGCGTTTGCATCTTTGGCGTCGAAAACCCCCTTTCGGGACAGGGCGTCCATTCGCTCCAGCGTATTGGCAGCTTCCACCCCGTGGGCCAGGGCGAATACCCGGACGGATTCGACAAACGGCGCCAGGCCTTGCCGTTTCAGGTCCAGAGAATGCTTTTTCTCGTCATTCAGATAGCGAAAGTTCCTGAACATGGTGAGCGGTGGTTTGCGTTGCAGCGCATTGCCCGCCAGCATCTTCTGGAACAGGGCGTTCTTGCGAATCCTGTCCAGAACTTTCTCCAGCAATCGGTGCAATGGCTCCGTTGGCCCGAATACTGAGCGCATATCGAGGAAGATGGATGAGTACACCAGATTCTGGGGGGTGGAGGCGTCGATAAACCGAACGAACCAGTCATCCCACTCCCGATCACTCAGACACAGTTTCGGGTTGCTTGCCATGATGTTGCCTTTACACAGGGTAAAGCCACACTCGGCCAATTCATCATTCACCTTGCGTGCGAACGGCAGCAGTTTTTCCCTAACCTGGTCCTCGGTCATGCCCTCGGGCGTCTCGAACAGGATGCCGTTGTCCTGGTCGGTCAGCAGTGTTTGCTCCTGCCGGCCTTCGCTGCCAAAGGTCAGCCAGGTGAAAGGGATACCGGGATCGTTTTTCTTCAGGTTCAGTTCCAGTACCCGCCGAACGGTCACATCGTTGAGCGTGGTGATGATCTTGACCACCTGCCCGGAGTCCGCGCCGTGGGCCAGCATGGAATCCACCAGGCGGGAAACGTCGGTGCGCAGGCTCACCAGCGTGCGCAGGTGGGTGGCTGTACCGATGGTCCGGGCCAGGTTCACCAGGTCCACGCGCTGGAGGGAGAACAGGTCCCGCTCGGAGACCACCCCGATCAGATGATTTTCCTCATCGACCACGCACAGATGTGCAAAGTGGTGCTCGGCCATCAACATGGCGGCTTCAAAGGCATCGGCTGTTGAGGGTAAACAGCAGGGATCTGCTGTCATGACCTGCCGGATAGGGGTGTCGAGGGGGCCTCGTTCCTCGGCAATCATCGTGCGCAAATCGCGCAGCGTGAAGATGCCCTTGGGGTGGCGGTTGTCATCCGTAATAATGATGCTGCCGACATTATTCTCATGCATGCGGGCCACCGCCTTGCGCACCGGCAGGTCGGGCGAGCAAACGATGGGATTGCGCAGAGCGTAACGTTCAAGCGGGGTATCCAGGCTATTGCTCGACCCGATCGAGGCCATCGCCTTGGACTGGATGCGCTGGTTGACCTGATCCAGCAGGCTGCTGACGCCGCGCAGGCAGAAGTCCCGGAAGGGTTCGCTTTCGGAGAACAGGGTGATGAACGCTTTTTGTTCAATGCTCAGGCAGAAGGTGTCTCCGGAGGCCCGGTGCAGGGTACGGGTAGGGCGCTCGCCAATCAGGGCAGCCAGCGGAAAGCATTCGCCCTGGCTGATTTCGAAGGTGGTTTCTGCCCGATCCTCTTTTTCGTTGTGGCGTTCGCCCCGAATACGGCCTTGTTTAACGATGTAAAAGCGCTTTACTACGCCGTCATCCGGCGAGAGCACCACGTCTTCATCGGCGTAGAACCTCAGGGTGGCATGTTCAGCGAAATGGGCCAGGTGGGTGTCATCCATGCTGGAAAAAGGTGCATGTTCCCGCAGAAATGTCATGATGGCTCGGGTGTTCTGGGGGCGGGATGTGTCCTGGTTCGCTGCTGCCATATCGCAATCCGTCGTGGGTCGGAGTTGGTCGGCCTTCGCCGCTGTTCCGTAGTTATTGTTGTCCGCTTGCAGTGTAGTTCAGCGGAGCGATGTTATGCCCTACGATTTTGGTCGAAACGTGTCTCAGGGCTTTTCTTTATGGTAGCCCGGCACGGTGGTAGAGTTCTGACATTCGTCAATCCAGAAACAGATAGCTCATGACCAGTAAAGATGAACGCCTGGCGTTTCTTGAAGAGATGAAGGATGTCCGGCGTATTCGGAAACCCAATCGGGCCGAGGTGTCGACCCCCAGGGAGCTGACGCCCGGGCATCTGGAACGGCAGAAAGCGGCCGTTGAAAAGCCGGTTCGTGACCTGAACCCGCTGACTTCTGACATGGTTGAGCCGCTGACGGCCCATGACGTCCTTAGCTGGATGCGGCCCGGTATTCAGCATGGTGTGTTCCGCAAGCTCCGGCTGGGTCAGTACCCGATCGAGGCCAGGTTGGATCTGCACCGGATGACCGTTGAGGAAGCCCGCCGGGAGGTATTTGCGTTTGTCAACGATTGCGTGCGCTACGGATTGCGGTCAGTCATCATTCTGCACGGTAAGGGTGAGCGCAACCCTGATGGCATTGCCCAGTTGAAAAGCTACCTGGCGAAGTGGCTGCCGGAACTGGACAGCGTACTGGCCTTTCACTCGGCCCAGAAACACCATGGTGGAACCGGCGCGGTCTATGTCATGGTTCGCAAGAGCGACCGGGACAAACAGAATAATCGGGAATTGCATGGCAGCCGGTGATCAGGAAATCACGGTGCTGCATTTCAAATAGCTGATGAGGTTATTGATGATGAAAAAGGGTTCTCTGGTGGTGATTGTTATGGCCGGCCTGTTCACTCTGGCGGGTTGCAAAGACCGGGTGATCTGGGACGACAACGGCAAGGTGGAGAGTGCCACCAAAGATCGTGAAGTCTGGGATTCCAATGGCAGAATGAACACCGGTGATCGCAAGATCTGGGTAGACCAGGATGGCAAAGAAGTGATCAAGTGAACGAATTCGTCTTCCAGCAAATAATAAAAGGAAAGGCCCATGGCATTCAGCCTGACGATTAACGGCCAAAGGCACACAGTTGATGTTGATTCCGATACGCCTCTGTTGTGGGTGATTCGGGATGAAGTTGGGCTCAAGGGCACCAAGTTTGGTTGCGGTGCCGGCTTGTGCGGCGCTTGCACGGTTCATGTTAACGGTCAGCCAGCGCGCTCTTGTTCAACACCGGTGGCGTCGGTAGACGGCGCTTCCGTGACCACTATCGAAGGTTTGTCCGAAGATGGCCAGTTGCACCCGTTGCAACAGGCCTGGATTGATCAGGGCGTTCCCCAGTGCGGATACTGTCAGTCGGGCCAGATCATGACCGCAGCGCACCTTCTGAACAACAATCCGTCGCCATCTCGTCAGGACATTGTGACCGCCATGACCGGAAACCTGTGCCGGTGCGGTACCTATTCCCGTATTGTCGCCGCCGTCGAGGCGGTTGCCGGTTCGGTTGGCCATTACCAGCCCGCCGGGGAGGACGCCTGACATGACCATGAATCGTCGTGATTTTCTGAAAGTCAGCACGGGTGCTTCAGGCAGCTTGATACTGGCGGTATCTATCCCGGGGTGCGCCTCTGTCCAGACCGGGTACCAGCCCGAGACCGGTGAGTGGAAGCCGGATATCTGGCTGGAATTGACCCGTGATGATGAGATCATCTTTACCCTGGCCCGGGTTGAGATGGGGCAGGGCACCTACACCGGTTTGACCACGCTGGTGGCCGAAGAGCTGGACGTGGAGCCGGGCAAGATCAAAGTCAAATTTGCCCCGGTGGCGCCGGAATACCGAAACCCCTTGTTTGGTTTGCAGCTGACCGGTGGCAGCACCAGCCTGGCCTCGAGCTGGGAGCCACTGAGGGTAGCGGGCGCGCAAGCACGGCAGATGTTGATTATGGCGGCTGCCCGGGTGTGGGAAGTAGACGCGGACCAATGCACTACACAGGATGGCCGGGTGGTGCATCCCAACGGTGTTGATTCGTTGCGTTACGGCCAACTGGTTGAGTTGGCGGACCGGGAAGTCATCCGGGGCAAGGTGCCCCTCAAACCCCGCTCTGAGTGGAAGTACATCGGCCGTAAGGGCGGCAAGCTGGATGCCCGTGCCAAGGCAACGGGTACCGCCGTCTACGGGATGGACGTTGAGCTTCCGGGCATGGTCTATGCGGTGATGACTCGAAGCCCCCGTTACGGCGGCAAGGCCAGCAGATTCAACCGTGATGAAGTTCTCGGTATGCCAGGTGTAACCGATGCCTTCATCACTGAGCGCGGTGTTGCTCTGGTTGCCCAGCGTTATTGGCAGGCAAGAAAGGCTCAGCAGAAATTGCAGGTAGAGTGGGACTTCTCTGAAGCGCTGGATACCGACACAGAAGCCGTTTTTGAGGGTTACCGCAAGGCCGCGAGTGAAAATTCCGGGGTCAAAGAACGCAGTGAGGGTAATGTCGATAAGGCAGCCGATCGGGCAAAACAGGTGGTTGAAGCCGAGTATGAGCAGCCCTATCTGGCCCATGCCACCATGGAACCGATGAATGCTACGGCCTGGTATCGCGATGGTGGAATGGATGTTTGGGCACCCACCCAGGCGCCAGACCTGGGGCGCATTGCGGCGGCCCGTCATACCGATCTGTCACCGGGCAAGATCAATATTCACACGACCTTCCTTGGCGGCGGGTTCGGCCGTCGCCTCACTCAGGACTATATCGAAGAAGCTGCAGCGGTGGCCTATCAACTGAAGGTTCCGGTCAAGCTGATCTGGTCCCGGGAAGAAGATACTCGCCACGGTTTCCTGCGTCCTGCCATGTTGCACCGGATGAAAGGCAGCCTGAACGACGGTGAGCTGACTGGCTGGCATCACCAGATCGTCGGCCCGCAGGTTCTGGACTGGTACGTTCGCAATGCCGCACCCGCTCAGTATCCCTGGGCGCCAAAATTCCTCTACGACACGTTGGGGCGAGTGGGCCTGATGGCGGAGGGCATTGCCACGCCAAAAGATATTTCGGCCATTGAAGGCGCGATTGAGTACCCCTACCAGGTGCCTAATGTCAGCGTTCGCCATACCCATACTGACCCCGGTGTGCCCATTACCTGGTGGCGTTCGGTGGGTTATTCCCACAACGGGTTTGCGGTGGAAACCTTCATGGATGAGCTGGCCCACGAATCCGGTGAAGATCCGTTGCAGTTCCGACTGAAAATGCTGGATGGCGAGCCGCGACATCGTGAAGTACTAGAGCGCGCAGCCCGGCTGGCGGATTGGGGCCAGCCCGCGCCGGAAGGTCGCGCCCGGGGGCTCGCCTTGTTCAAGAGCTTTGGTACCTATGTGGCCCAAGTGGTTGAAGCCGGAATCGAGAACGGTGAAATACGGGTGTACAAGGTGATCTGCAGCGTGGATTGCGGCCAGGTGGTTAATCCCAGGATTGTTGAAGATCAGATCGAGGGTGGCATCCTGTTTGGCCTGACCGCCGCGCTCTACGGCGAGATCAACTTCGACAACGGCGAGATCCGGCAGAGCAATTTCCACGACTACCGCCTGATGCAGATGCACCAGACGCCCGAAGTGGTGGTGGATATTGTTGACAGTGAGGCAGACCCGACCGGTGTGGGTGAGCCAGGCGTGCCCCCGGTGATTCCCGCCCTGGGCAATGCCCTGTTTGCGCTGACCGGAAAGCGCCAGCGCCGCCTGCCGTTGACGGCTTGAGCCAAAGCGGTTTTCGGGGAGCGATGGCCGTCCTATAATGGCGGCCATCGCTTGCCCGGCAGGGCACGTTTCAACCGGGAGATTGCGTGTGTTTGATGTAACCCGATACGCCACAGCGGCTCAGTCCATCGTGGATGCAGGTCAGTTCCTTTACGGCCGTGGCTGGTCGCCTGCCACCAGCAGCAATTATTCTGCGCGGATCGACAGTGATCATGTGGCCATTACGGTGTCTGGCCGCCATAAGGGGCAGCTGACCGCCGCAGACGTCATGGTGGTTGATCTTGACGGCCGGCCGGTCCAAAGCCAGTGCAAATCCTCCGCAGAAACCCTGTTGCATACCGTGCTTTACCGGGTGTTCCCGGAGGTTGGTGCCGTCTTGCACACCCATTCCGTAAAAGCCACAGTATTGAGTCGGCTGATTGCTGCGGGTCAGGCGCTGGAGCTGGAAGGCTACGAATTGCAGAAGGCGTTTTCCGGTGTTGAGACCCATGAGGGTGCACTGAGCATTCCGGTTTTCGACAACACTCAGGATATTCCGGCGTTGGCCGAGGACACCCGGGCCTGGTTTCTGGCCCATCCTGAACAACCCGGTTACCTGATTCGCGGCCACGGCCTGTATACCTGGGGTAAGACCATGGCGGATTGCCTGCGCCATGTCGAAGCCTTCGAATTTCTCTTTGAATGTGAACTTGAAACCATGAGGGTCCGCCCATGACTACCCTGAGCATATTTCACCAGAGCCAGCCGGACGAGGCCCACACCGTGATGACCGACCCAAGGGCTATCGGTGATGCGCTCGCCCGCCACGGAGTGCGTTTCGAACAGTGGCCAACCCGTGATCTGCCGGCAGATGCCAGCCAGGAGCAGATTCTGGAAGCCTACAGTGACGAGGTTGAGCACCTGAAGCAGGAATGCGGGTTCCAGACGGCCGATGTGGTCAGCCTGAACCCGGACAACCCGCAAAAGGAGGCGTTCCGCCAGAAGTTTCTGGACGAGCATACCCACAGCGAGGATGAAGTGCGGTTTTTCGTGCGGGGCCAGGGCCTGTTCTATCTGCACTTTGGCGACCAGGTGTATGCCCTGCTGTGCCAGCAGAACGATTTGATCAGTGTACCGGATGGCACACGCCACTGGTTTGATATGGGGCCAGAGCCGCAATTCACTTGCATTCGCCTGTTCACCAACCCGGAAGGCTGGGTTGCGAGCTTTACCGGCGAGGATATCGCCAGTCGACTGCCCCGTTACGAAGGGCTTGCGGGAGTGGCAGGATGATTCGGGTAGTTCTGACCGATATAGAGGGCACGACCAGCTCGATCTCATTCGTGCACGATGTGCTGTTTCCCTACGCCAGTAAACACTTGCCGGAATTTATCCGCACGAACCATCACACCACGCCGGCTGTGGCTGAACAGCTGGCTCTGGTCGCAGAAAAAAGTGGTGTCGACAGTAAAGATGTGGAGGGCCTGATTGATGTCCTCCAGGCCTGGATATCCGAGGATCGCAAAGAAGGGCCGCTCAAAGCACTGCAGGGCATGGTCTGGGAGCAGGGATATCACAGCGGAGAGCTGAAGGGCGATATCTATCCGGATGCGGCGGATTATCTTCAGCGCTGGCATGATCGGGGCCTAAGGCTGTTCGTATATTCCTCTGGTTCTGTGAAGGCACAGAAACTGATTTTTGGTTTCAGTAACGAGGGCGACTTTACGCCGTTTTTCTCCGGATACTTCGACACCGGTGTGGGCGGCAAAAAAGAAGCACAGTCTTACCGCAATATTCTTGCCGAGCTGGGTGTAGAGCCGGCGACCGTTCTGTTCCTGTCGGACGTGGAAGCCGAGCTCTCGGCGGCTGAGGAAGCTGGGCTTAAAACCGTCTGGCTGGTGCGTGATGGGGAGCTTCCTGACACTGGTCGGCCTGTAGCCCGTGATTTTGCGGAGGTAGACGCGCTACTGCGTAAACGTTAGGAGGTGGTCGAATGCCCGGTAGTTCATGTCTGAAATGGCTTATTCCGGGTGTTTGTGCCTTGTTTCTGGCCGGCTGCAATCCGTTCTCCGAAGCCGAGCCGATGATGGAAGAGTACCTGGAGCGCCTTGCCCGGGTGCTGGATACGCCATCGGTATCGGTTCCCTCTGATCTTCCCCCTGCCTCCACCGTACCCCGTCGCCGCGAACGTGTACTTGATATGCCAGAGCTGGATCTGGGCATGCTGGACTTTCTGTCGCTGTACGGGTGTGAACTTCAGTATGTGGTGGGCGAGCGAAATTCGGTGATGGGCCGGGTGATGCAGCCTCTTAACCGGCTGCGTTACGAAGTCCGGTTTATCCGAGCCGCGGAAGACTGCATGGCAGAGATCGACGACGAGCGCCTGGAGAAAACCCTCCAGGATGCGGTCGAGAGCAAGCGGGCATCGCTTCCTGTGGCGGTGTGGAATGCCACCTGGGGCACGGAAGAGATCGAACGCTTGCTGACCCTGTCAAAGGGGTTTTATCCGGTCGCTGCCGAAGGCAATCCGGTGTCTGATCTGGTGCGGGACCTGGGCCAGTTGAACCAGGCCGTATCCGATTTGTCGGTCCAGCAGCTCGATGTTCCCCTCGATGCACTTGGCGGAGTGCACCAACGCTGGCAATCGGAGTTTCGCGCCGGGCAGGTGATCAACAGCGCCCGGCTGTTGATTGCAACCCTCAATGCAGGAACAGAGACCCTGAAAGCGCGCCTTGATGAGCGTCCATTATGTCTGAATGGCCGGCCGAATAATCAATCAGAAATCGTCCGAAATTTCTTCTTCAATGTGTACATTGGTGAAATTCAGCCCTACATGAGCGATGTCAGCCGGGCCCGGGATTCGCTGATCGGGGCTCTGGCCGAGCTGGCGGACCAGCAAACTGCCGTTATGCCGGCGAGCTTTCAGGACTGGTACCAGCGTCATTTGTCAGCCGATGCTGAAGTCAGCCTCTGGCGGGAGCTGGACCAGGCCATGATGCGGCACACCCGGCACTGGCAGGAACTGTTGGAGCAGTGCGGTCTGCGCCCGGGTTGATGCGGGTTCAGCGCTGGCTTTCCGGGGTTACCCGCAGGATTTCTTCCACCGTGGTCTGGCCGGCGGCCACTTTCTGTGCGCCACTGAGGCGCAGGGATTTCATGCCTTCTTTGTAGGCGTCCAGCCTTAGCTGCTCGAGTTCGCAGTGATCATTGATCTGGCGAGTCAGGTGGTCGGAGAGCGTCATGATTTCATAGACCCCGGCGCGGCCCATATAGGCGGTATTGCGGCATTCGAGGCAGCCCACCGGATGATAGAACTGACGGGGAACCGGCGCTTTCCAGGGGCGGGTCAGTGTTTGCCAGGCCTGCTCGTCGGCCTCACCCGGAGCCTTGCAGTGGGGGCACAGGGTGCGGGCCAGGCGCTGGGCCATCACCCCAAGCACCGTGGCCCGGATCAGGTAGGGCGGGATGCCCAGTTCCATTAGTCGGGTAATGGCGCTCGGGGCGTCGTTGGTGTGCAGGGTGGAGAGCACCAGGTGGCCGGTCAGCGCTGCCTGTACTGCCATCTCGGCGGTTTCCAGGTCGCGGATTTCACCAATCATGATGATGTCCGGGTCTTGCCGTAACAGGGCCCGAACGCCGTGGGCGAACGTCAGGTCGATATTGGTCTGCACCTGCATCTGGTTGAACGCTGGCTCCACCATCTCAATGGGGTCTTCAATGGTACAGATGTTCAGTTCCGGCGACGCCAGCTGTTTGAGGGTGGAGTACAGGGTGGTGGTCTTGCCGGAACCGGTAGGGCCGGTCACCAGTACAATGCCATGGGGGCGGGCGGTCATGGCCTGCCAGCGCTCCCGGTCTTCTTTACTGAAGCCCAGCTGCTCGAAGGACTTCAGCAGCACCTCCGGATCAAAAATCCGCATCACCATCTTCTCGCCAAAGGCGGTGGGCATGGTGGCCAGGCGCAACTCCACCTCGCTGTTATCCGGTTTTCGGGTTTTGATCCGGCCGTCCTGGGGCCGGCGCTTCTCGGCCACATTCAGGCGCCCCAGAATTTTCAGACGGCTGGTGACCGCCACCCCGACATGTTCCGGAAACTCATAGACGTTATGCAACACGCCATCAATACGAAAACGCACCTGGGTGACCGCCCGGCGTGGTTCGATGTGAATGTCTGAAGCGCGCTGGTCAAAGGCATACTGCAACAGCCAGTCGACAATCTTGACCACGTGCTGGTCATTGGCGTCCGGGTTTTCGTTGGAACCTATGTCCAGCAGTTGTTCGAAATTCTGATTGCTGGCGGCACCCGGGGCCTGGCTGCCGCTGGCCTTGCTCACGGAATTGGCGAGCTGGTAGAACTCCACCGTGTAGCGCCGGATGTCTTCCGGGTTGGCAACGACACGGCGAATGTCCTTGCGAATGGCCTGTCGAAGGTTGCTTTCCCATTCGGTCTTGAATGGTTCTGTGCTGGCAATCAGCACTTCATCCTGGCGTATCTCTACCGCCAGAATGCCGTGGCGCTGGGCAAAGGCGTAGGACATCACCCGGGCGATGGCCGGCGTGTCGATCTTGAGCGGGTCTATGTGGTAGTAATCCTGGCCCGCCCATCGGGCCAGCCAGCTGGTCAGCCGATCAAGATCCAGGGTTCGGCCATCCCTGAGGCTGGTAATGCCGGCAATGGCAACCAGTTCCAGGGGGTGCCGCGGAGAAGTTCGTCCGTCCTGGGTAGCGGCCCCCAGGTTGGCCGTGAGCACCTTCTCAGCATCCTGCTGGCTGATTTCGCCACTTTCCACCAGGGCAGAGCAGATGTCTCGCAGGGTGAGGGTGTGCCGATGTGGTGGTGCTGGCATGGGGGGCGTTTGATCAGCCATCGTTGTGCTCTCCGGGTGTTATGGGCACTCAGTTGGCAACCGGCCGGTTTACTTTCAGGTGAACCATGGCGACGGTGAACAGTAGGAATGTAAGCACTGTGAGAATCATCGGGCCTGGGGCGCCTTCGCTCAGCCAGGCGGAGACCACGGCCTGGGTGAAGTAAAAAATCACCACGAAGGCCATCCAGATGTACCCGCGATTGTGCCCCCGGAATACCGGTACTGCAAACGCCAGCAGGGGTAACAGTTTCACCGTCAACATCAGGGGAATGGACACGCCTTCTACTGGCGCTGGATAGAATGTTGTCAACAGCAGTGTGGCCAATACCGCAAGGTACAGCGCAATGGTTATGCGGGCCGTGGTTTTTGCTTTTTCGTTTTTGAGCATAAAAGGTTCCGGGTGGTTTAAAGTTTGGATGCTGGCGGTGATCAACCGGCAAGTTTGAGCGCCAGCCGGGCAAGGCGCTCACCAAAGGCCTGGCACAGGGTCTTTTCATGGTCACTCAGCGCCTGCTGTGCACCGGTACCTGCCCAGTGGGTGGGGCCGTAAGGCGTGCCGCCGGTCGAGGTCTCATTCAGGGCACTCTCGGAGTAAGGCAGCCCGCACAGTACCATGCCGTGGTGCAGCAATGGCATCATCATGGTCAGCAGCGTGGTTTCCTGGCCGCCATGCAGGCTGCCGGTAGAGGTGAAGGCGCCAGCAGGTTTACCAACCAGCTTGCCGTTAAGCCACAAATCGCCGGTACCATCGAGAAAGTGTTTGAGCGGGGCCGCCATATTGCCAAACCGGGTAGGGCTGCCCAGGGCCAGCCCGGCGCAGTTTGCGAGATCTTCACGGGTGGCGTAAGGGGCGCCGCTGTCCGGCACCGGTGGCAGGCTGGCGTTGGTGTCTGGTGACACTGATGGAACCGTGCGGATTTTCGCCTCGATGCCCTCCGCTCGGGCGACGCCGCGGCCAATCTGATTGGCCATCTCGGCGGTCTGGCCGTTCCGGCTATAGTAAAGCACAAGAACGTACGGTGTAGCGTTGCTCATGTCTGCTCCAGGGGATGGCTCAAAGAATATCCAGTACCTTCTCTGGCGGACGCCCGAGGGCTGCCTTGCCATTGGCCAGAACGATAGGGCGTTCGATCAGTTTCGGGGTATTTACCATGGCCTTGACCAGTTCTTCCCGGGTCAGTTCCGGGGCGTTCAGGCCAAGTTCTCTGTACTCGGATTCCTTGGTGCGCATGAGCTGGCGCGGTTCACAACCCAGTAGATCAAGAATGTGTAACAGTTCCTGCTCTGTCGGTGGTGTCTCGAGGTAGCGTATAATCTCCGGCTCGATACCCTTTTGCTGAAGCAACTCAAGGGTCTGGCGTGATTTTGAACACCGTGGGTTATGGAAAATGCGGGTTGGTTCTGTCATGGTCATGCCCGGTTAACAGTGATGAGTACGGTCTTTAACGAGGGCCGTAGTCTAACAGGAGGATTTACCTTGCAGTACCCTCGGTACCCGTCCGTTCCCCGCCCCAAGGTTTCTGAATGGCCCAGGCACTTGCTGCTGATTCCAGCCGTTATTATGGTGCTGGCCCTGGCGGGTTGCGAGAGAACGGAGTTGCAACGTGCCGATGGTGTGGCGGTGGACTGGGACAGTTACCGTGGCCAGTGGGTGCTGGTTAACTACTGGGCCGAATGGTGCAAGCCCTGCCTGGAGGAGATTCCTGAGTTGAATCACCTCGACAAGTCACCGAGAATTTCGGTGCTGGGCGTCAATTTTGACGGCGTTGAAGGCGCCGCGCTTGTGGAACTGGGCCAGAGAATGGGCATTGAATTCACCATGCTGGGCCAGGATCCGGGCCCCGACTTTGGCTGGAAGATGCCGATGGCACTGCCCGCCACGTTCGTGGTGGACCCTGCGGGCAAACTGATAGAAACACGCTTTGGTCCCCAAACCGAAGAAGATCTGATGCAACTGATCGGTAGCTGACCATGGCACAGACGTTCGTACATCTTCGCGTACACTCCGAATACTCCATGGTGGATGGCCTGGTAAGGGTCAAGCCACTGATTAGCCGTGTGGCCGAGTTGGGCATGCCGGCGGTGGGCCTCACCGAACAATCCAATATGTGCTCGCTGGTGCGCTTTTATAAGGCGGCCATGGGTGCTGGTGTGAAGCCGATTATCGGTGCCGATCTCTGGCTGGAAAACCCGGACGAGCCGGAAAACCCATTCCGGCTCACCTTGCTGGCGCGGGATGAGAAAGGCTATCTGCACCTTACCGAAATCATTTCCCTTGGCTACACCGAGGGTCAGCGCTATGGCAAGCCGATTATCCGGAAGGCCTGGCTGGAAGCCCGCGCGGCGGGACTGATTGCGCTTTCCGGCGCCAAAATGGGCGATGTGGGCAAGGCCCTGCTGGCGGGCAAGCCGGAACTGGCCCGGGAACGGGCTCAATACTGGAAGAATCTGTATCCGGGCAGCTACTACCTGGAGCTGCAGCGTACCGAGCGGGCAGGTGATGAGGATTGCCTGCACCTGAGCGTCGAGCTGGCGGCTGAATTGGGCCTGCCGGTGGTTGCCACCAACGATGTGCACTTCCTGACGGCGGACGATTTCGAAGCCCACGAGGCCCGAGTCTGTATCGGTGAGAGCCGAACACTGGATGACCCCCGTCGGGACCGGCGATTCAGCGACCAGCAGTATCTTCGCAGCGCGGAAGAGATGATCGAACTGTTTTCGGACATCCCCGAGGCCGTTGAAAACACGGTCGAGATTGCCCGCCGCTGTTCGGTCAAGGTCCGGATGGGCGAATACTTCCTGCCGAACTACCCGATTCCCGATGGCATGACCATGGACGAGTATTTCCGGCATGTGTCCGAGGAAGGTCTGGAGATGCGCCTGGAAACCATCCTGAGCAAGGATGATCCGGAGTATGACCAGAAGCGGGAAGAGTATTACAAGCGCCTGAAGTTTGAGCTGGACATCATTATTCAGATGGGCTTCCCCGGCTACTTCCTGATCGTTATGGACTTTATCAAGTGGGCCAAGAACAACGGTGTACCGGTAGGCCCCGGCCGGGGTTCCGGTGCCGGTTCCCTGGTGGCCTACGCGCTGCTGATTACGGATCTTGACCCACTGGAGTACGACCTGCTGTTTGAGCGATTCCTGAACCCGGAACGGGTTTCCATGCCGGACTTTGACGTCGATTTCTGCATGGAAGGCCGGGACCGGGTGATCGAATACACCGCTGAGAAATACGGCCGGGAAGCGGTTTCCCAGATCATTACCTTCGGTACCATGGCCGCAAAGGCGGTGGTGCGGGATGTGGCGAGGGTACAGGGCAAGTCCTACGGCCTGGCAGACAAACTGTCCAAGCTGATTCCGTTTGAAGTGGGCATGACGCTCAACAAGGCTATTGAGCAGGAGCCCCAGCTCAAGGAGTTTCTGGAGCAGGACGAAGAAGCCCAGGAAATCTGGGAGATGGCCCTCAAACTCGAGGGCGTTTGCCGTAACGCCGGCAAGCATGCCGGTGGCGTGGTGATTGCGCCCACCAAGATTACCGATTTCTCGCCCCTGTACTGTGACGACGAAGGCGGCAGCCTGGTCACACAGTTTGACAAAGGCGATGTGGAAGACGCGGGCCTGGTGAAGTTCGACTTCCTGGGTCTGCGGACTCTGACCATCATCAAGTGGGCCTTGCACATGATTAACCCGCGCCGACAGGCGCAGGGTCAATCAGAACTGGACATTGCCACCATCCCGCTGGAAGACAAGCGCTCCTTCGAGTTGCTCAAAAAGGCGGAAACCACCGCCGTTTTCCAGCTGGAATCCCGCGGCATGAAAGATCTGATCCGGCGCCTGCAGCCGGACTCCCTGGAAGACATGATCGCCCTGGTGGCCCTGTTTCGGCCAGGGCCGTTGCAGTCGGGCATGGTAGACGACTTTATCGACCGTAAGCATGGCCGGCAGCCGTTGTCTTACCCACACCCGGATTATCAGTATGAAGGCTTGAAACCGGTATTGGAGCCCACCTATGGGGTTATCCTCTACCAGGAGCAGGTCATGCAGATTGCCCAGGTGATGGCGGGCTACACCCTCGGCAACGCCGACATGCTGCGCCGGGCCATGGGTAAGAAAAAGCCGGAAGAGATGGCCAAGCAGAAGGCATTCTTCCTGGAGGGTTGTGCCAATAATGGCATCGATGAAACCCTGGCGGAAAACATCTTCGATCTGGTGGAGAAGTTCGCCGGCTACGGTTTCAACAAATCCCACTCCGCCGCCTATGCTCTGGTGTCGTATCAGACCTTGTGGCTCAAGGCCCACTACCCGGCCGAATTCATGGCTGCGGTACTCACCGCCGATATGCAGAACACCGATAAGGTGGTCACGCTGGTGGAAGAGTGCCGGAACATGAAGCTGGACCTGCTGGTGCCGGACGTCAGTCGTTCCGCTTACACCTTTACCGTCAATGACGACGGGCAGATTGTTTATGGCCTTGGCGCCATCAAAGGGTTGGGTGAGGGCCCGATTGATAGCATTGTGGAGGCCGCCAAAGACGGCCCGTTCCAGGATATTTTCGATTTCTGCCGCCGGGTTGACCTGAAGAAGGTCAACAAGCGTGCCATGGAGGCGCTGATCCGGGCCGGGGCTATGGACAAACTGGGTGCCGGGCGCGCGCAGCTGATGGCCAGTATCGACAAGGCCGTGCAGCAGGCAGACCAGCAATCCCGCAACGATGCCGCCGGCATGATGGACATGTTTGGCGAAATGCTGGAGAGCAGCGGCGAGGGCGAAGACCCCTACGCCGACGTGGCCCATGTACGGGAGTGGCCTGAAAAAGAACGCCTCAAGGGCGAGAAGGATACCCTGGGTATCTATCTCACAGGGCATCCGTTTGATGAGTACGAACGGGAAGTCCGGCGCTTTGTCCGTAACTCCATCGCGGATCTGAAACCCAACAAGTCACCCCAGCGGGTGGCCGGCCTGGTGGTTGCCCAGCGCACCATGAAAACCCGTACCGGGTCTACGATGTGCTTTATCACCCTGGATGACCGCAGTGCTCGGATAGAAGCCACCCTGTTCTCCGAGGCGTTTTTCGAGAACCGGGAACTGCTGCAGTCAGATCAGGTGATCGTTGTCGAAGGGCAGGTTAGCCACGATGATTACTCCGGGCAAATGAAAATGCGCGTCAGTTCAGTGATGGACGTGGCCACGGCCCGACAGCAGTTCAGCCGTGGCATCCGGCTGGCGCTGCACGCGGAACAGTTGCAGAACGGGCTGCTGGACAAACTGGACGATACCCTGCGCCCGTTCCGCAACGAAGGCAGCCCGGTGTGGATTGAATACAGCAGTGCCGATGCCAGAACCCGCATTGAGCTGGGTGAGTCCTGGCGAGTACAGCCGGATGACAACCTGTTGTTCGAGCTCAGGCACCTGGTAGGCGAGAAGTCCGTGGAACTGGTCTATGATTAATACCAATGTCCGCTTTAGCTGTGCCGGTTGCACTGCTATCTTTGTCCCAAATTCTGGTTTTGGTGGGGTGAAACCTGCCTGGCAATCAAATGATGGAACATCATGAACCCTAATTACCTTGATTTCGAACAGCCGATCGCCGACCTGGAAGCCAAGATTGAAGAGCTTCGCATGGTGGGCAACGACACCGACATCAATATCACCGATGAAATCAGTCGGTTGAAGAAGAAGAGTGTCAGTCTGACAGAAAGCATATTTTCTGATTTGCAGTCCTGGGATGTTGCCCGTTTGGCCCGGCACCCGCGCCGGCCCTACACCCAGGATTACATTGATCTGATTTTCGAAGATTTCGACGAGCTGCACGGCGATCGCCGCTACGCCGACGATTTATCCATTGTTGGTGGTACCGCCCGGCTGGACAACAAGCCAGTAATGGTAATCGGCCATCAGAAAGGCCGCGAAGTGCGTGACAAGGTCAAGCGCAACTTCGGCATGCCTCGCCCGGAAGGTTACCGCAAGGCCCTGCGCCTGATGGAAATGGCCGAGCGTTTCAAGATGCCAATCCTCACCTTCATTGACACGCCGGGTGCCTACCCTGGTATCGGCGCCGAAGAGCGTGGCCAGAGTGAGGCCATTGCCTTCAACCTGGCGGTCATGTCCCGGTTGAAAACGCCGATTATCTCTACAGTGATCGGTGAGGGCGGTTCCGGTGGTGCCCTGGCCATTGGTGTGTGTGATCAGCTGAATATGCTGCAGTACTCCACCTATGCCGTTATTTCGCCGGAAGGCTGCGCTTCCATTCTCTGGAAAAGCGCCGAGTATGCAGCCCAGGCTGCCGAGGCCATGGGTGTTACCGCACAGCGCCTGAAAGAACTGGGTGTTGCCGACAATGTGATTGAAGAGCCCCTGGGCGGTGCTCACCGCAACCCGGAGAAAATGGCGGAAACCCTTAAGGCCAGGTTGGCCAAGGGTGTCGCGGAACTGAGCCGGTTACCTCTGGACGAATTGGTGTCCCGCCGGTACGAGCGCCTTACCAAATATGAAAGCGGGCGGTAACACCGCCCGGGAATCTGGCTGGCCCGAGGATCTTCTCGGACCGGTCAGCTCACTCCCTGACAGCTCCCGCATCCTGGTCGCCCTCAGTGGCGGCCTGGATTCCACCTTGTTGTTGTATGTGGCGGCAGCCTGCCACCGTAATGTCTGTGCTTTGCACATCAATCATCAACTGCAGCCTAATCATCGGCAGACAGAGCAGTTCTGCCGGTCGCTCTGTGAGCGGTTGTCTGTTCCCCTCCTGGTTGAGCGTGTGGACGTTGCAGTGGGCGAGGCTGGCTCCGGTGGTCTTGAGGAGGCGGCCAGGCTGGCCCGATATGACGTGTTCCGGCGGGTACTGGGGGCTGGCGACCTGTTGTTGATGGCCCACCACGCAGACGATCAGGTCGAAACGGTGCTGTTTCGTTTGCTCCGGGGAACCGGTGTAACGGGTCTGGCGGGCATGCCTGAAAGCCGCCGTCTTGGCCAGGGAGCCCTGTTTCGACCCTGGCTGGCGGTAAGCCGTGACCGGCTGGAGCAGGTTGCCCGGGATGTCAGTCTCTCCTGGGTGGAAGATCCTAGCAATACCAGCCTGGCATTTGATCGCAATTACCTGCGCCACGCTGTGCTGCCGGGGCTCAAGGAGCGCTGGCCGGGCCTGCTGAAACGGGTGGAGCACAGTGCCAGGGCCTGCGCCGAAAGCGACATTCTCAATCATCGGTTGGCGGAATTGCAGTGGCAGGCGTGTTCCGATGCGGGCCAGCTCCGGCTGGCGTCGATTCAGGCCTTGAGCCCGTTGGAGCAGAGAAATCTGGTTCGATGGTGGATTCACCGGCAGGGTTTGATAATGCCTGCCCTGGCAGATTGGGATCAGTCGCTGGCGGAGTTGGTTCGGGCCGGCGAAGACCGGACGCCGGAGATTCGTGGTGATGGTTTCAGTTTGCGGCGATATCGGGGCTACCTGTACCTGGTGCCAAACGTGGAAGTGCCGGCGCACTCCGCTGGCCTTGATCCCGGCCGCACGCTGCAATGGGGCCCCTGGACACTACGGCTCACGCCAACAGCCGCTACACCGGAAGCAGCGCCCCCGCCAATACGGGTATCTACGAGGCAGGGCGGCGAAAGGCTTCGCTTTGAGGAGGGCGGGCACTCTCGATCGTTGAAAACCTGGTTGCAGGAACAAGGAGTGCCGCCCTGGGAGAGGGCTTTACTGCCGCTGGTTTACCACGAAACACCCGGTGCCAGTGAGCTGATTGCCGTTGGCGATTTGTGGTGTTCTGAACAATACTCGGGAAGCGCCCCTGCCGCCGGCTGGCGGCTGATTGTGGAGAGGGATTGTGATTGAGTACAGGGGGGCTTTCTGGTAGTCTGGCGACCCATCTTGAGATGAACAATCTCCCTCCTTCACCGAACCAGATAATCACGGAATCTGCATGACGCGTTATATTTTCGTCACCGGCGGTGTCGTGTCCTCCTTAGGCAAAGGTATTGCGTCTGCCTCACTGGCAGCCATCCTCGAGGCACGCGGCCTGAAGGTCACTATTCTCAAGCTGGACCCGTACATCAACGTGGACCCCGGCACCATGAGCCCGTTCCAGCACGGTGAGGTTTTTGTCACCGAAGACGGCGCGGAAACCGACCTCGACCTGGGCCACTACGAGCGCTTTATTCGTACCCCCATGAGCAAGCGCAATAACTTCACCACCGGCCGGGTGTACGAAGAAGTTATCCGTAAAGAGCGTCGCGGTGATTATCTTGGCGGTACCGTGCAGGTGATCCCGCACATTACCGACGAAATCAAACGCCGTGTGGTGGAAGGCGCAGCCGGCTCCGACGTGGCCCTGATTGAAGTGGGCGGCACGGTCGGGGATATCGAATCCCTGCCGTTCCTGGAGGCCTGTCGTCAGCTGAAGGTGGAAGTAGGTTCGCAGCGCGCGCTGTTCATGCACCTCACTTTGGTACCTTACATCGCGACCGCCGGCGAGATCAAAACCAAGCCGACCCAGCATTCCGTAAAAGAAATGCGCTCCATCGGCCTGCAGCCGGATATCCTGCTGTGCCGCTCCGAGCACGAAGTGGACGCCAGCTCCCGTCGCAAGATTGCCTTGTTCACCAACGTGGAAGAGCGGGCGGTTATCCCGATGCAGGACGCCAAGTCCATCTATGCCATTCCGCGCATGCTGCACGAATATGGCCTGGACCAGCTGGTCATCGAGCGCTTCGGCCTGGATGCCCGTGAAGCAGATCTGGGCGAGTGGGATGCCGTTGTGGAATCGTTGATGAATCCGCAGCAGGAAGTCACCATTGCCATGGTCGGCAAGTACATGGAGCTGCTGGATGCGTACAAGTCGCTGATTGAATCCCTGCTGCACGCCGGCATCAAGACCCGCACCAAGGTCAATATCAACTACATTGACTCCGAAGACATCGAGCGTGATGGCACCCGTGTGCTGGAATCCGCCGATGCCATCCTGGTGCCGGGCGGCTTTGGCGAACGGGGCGTGGAAGGCAAGATCCGTACCGTTCAGTACGCTCGTGAAAACAAGGTTCCGTATCTGGGCATCTGCCTGGGTATGCAAGTGGCGGTTATCGAATACGCCCGCAACGTGGCCGGCCTGAAAGACGCCCACAGTACCGAATTCCGCGAGCACACCCCGGAGCCGGTGGTTGGGCTGATCACTGAATGGCTGGATGCAAGTGGTGCTACCGAAGCGCGCACCGAGGCTTCTGATCTGGGCGGTACCATGCGCCTGGGTGCGCAGGATTGCATACTGACAGACGGCTCCACGATCGCTGCCTGCTATGGCAAGAAAACCATTCGCGAGCGCCATCGCCACCGCTATGAAGTCAACAACCACTTCCTGCCCAGCCTTGAGGAAGCCGGCCTGAAAATCTCCGGCCGCTCCGCCGATGGCAAGCTGGTGGAAGTCGTTGAGGCGCCGGAACATCCGTGGTTCGTGGCATGCCAGTTCCACCCGGAATTCACCTCAACACCGCGCGACGGCCACCCGCTGTTCAAGGGCTTTGTTGAGGCGGCACTGGCCAACCGGAAAGGATCCTGAGCATGGCGCAGAGAAAGGTAAACGTCTCGGGCATTGAGGTTGCCAACGACAACCCGTTCGTATTGTTCGGTGGTATGAACGTACTTGAGTCCCGGGAACTTGCCTTTGAGGTTGCTGAAAAGTACGTGGATGTTTGCGGTCGCCTCGGCATCCCGTACGTTTTCAAAGCTTCCTTCGACAAGGCCAACCGCTCGTCCATTAACTCCTTCCGGGGCCCGGGCCTCGAGAAGGGGTTGCAGATCCTGGCGGACATCAAGGGCAAGTTCGGCGTGCCGATCATTTCTGACGTGCACGAGCCGGAGCAGGCTGCGCCTGCGGCAGAAGTCTGTGACATCATCCAGTTGCCGGCATTCCTGAGCCGCCAGACCGATCTGGTCGTGGCCATGGCCAAAACTGGCGCGGTCATCAACATCAAGAAAGCCCAGTTCCTGGCGCCCCAGGAAATGAAGCACATCATCACCAAGTGTGAAGAAGCCGGCAACGACAAGGTTATCCTGTGCGAGCGCGGCAGCAGCTTCGGTTATAACAACCTGGTGGTCGACATGCTGGGCTTTGGCATCATGAAATCGATGAATGTGCCGGTGATGTTCGATGTGACCCATTCGTTGCAAATGCCCGGCGGACGAGCAGACTCAGCTGGTGGCCGGCGTGCGCAGGTTACCGACCTGGCGCTGGCGGGTATGTCTCAAGGCCTGGCAGGCTTGTTCCTGGAGGCCCATCCGGACCCGGACAAGGCCATGTGCGACGGCCCGTGCGCTTTGCGCCTGAGCCAGCTGGAGCCGTTCCTGCAGCGGGTGAAAGCTGTAGACGATCTGGTGAAAAGTTTTAAACCTATCGACACCGCCTGATTGGCGGTGTTCGTTTTTGTTTGCTTGGGGGGAACCGAGCGGGCGGGGATGGCGTTATGAAACACGCTCCTTGCGGCACGTCCATGTGACGCTTGGGCTCCGCCATCCATGGCTCCGCACAGTTTCATAAAGCCATCCCCGCCCGCTCTCGATCTAACTAATTTATAACCTTTAAGATATTGAACAAACGGAGATTCACTGGAATGACCAAGATTGCCAACATCAAAGCCCGTGAGGTTCTGGATTCCCGCGGCAACCCTACCGTTGAAGCCGATGTTATTCTGGAAGACGGCACCATCGGCACCGCTTGTGCGCCTTCTGGTGCATCCACCGGTTCCCGCGAGGCGTTGGAGCTGCGTGATGGTGATGCTTCTCGTTATCTGGGTAAGGGCGTCCTGAAAGCGGTTGATGCGGTAAACAGCAAGATTCGTGATGCATTGGTCGGTAAAGATTCTGCGGATCAGCGTGGTCTGGACCAGATTATGCTGGATCTGGACGGCACCGAGAACAAGGCCAACCTGGGCGCCAACGCCATTCTGGCAGTCTCCCTTGCAGCGGCCAAGGCGGCTGCTGTTTCTCTGAAGAAGCCGCTGTATGCGCACATTGCTGATATCAACGGCACTCCCGGCGAATTCTCCATGCCGGTACCGATGATGAACATCCTGAACGGTGGTGAGCACGCGGATAACAACGTGGACATCCAGGAGTTCATGGTTCAGCCGGTTGCTGTGAAGAGCTTTGCAGAGGCTCTGCGTGTAGGCGCCGAGATCTTCCACAGTTTGAAGAAAGTGTTGAAGTCTCAGGGCCTGAACACAGCGGTGGGCGACGAGGGTGGTTTTGCGCCGAACCTGCCGTCCAATGAAGCGGCCCTGGCTGCGATCAAGCAAGCTGTTGAAGACGCTGGCTATGAACTGGGCAAAGACGTAACCCTGGCGCTGGATTGTGCCTCTTCCGAGTTCTACAAAGACGGTCAGTATCAGCTGTCTGGTGAAGGCAAGAGCTTTGATTCCGAAGGCTTCGCCGATTACCTGGCTGGCCTGTGTGAGCGTTATCCGATTGTGTCCATCGAGGATGGCATGGACGAAAGCGATTGGGATGGCTGGAAGATCCTGACTGACAAGCTGGGCAGCAAGGTGCAGCTGGTTGGTGATGATCTGTTTGTCACCAACACCAAGATCCTGAAGCAGGGCATCGAGAAGGGCGTTGGTAACTCCATCCTGATCAAGTTCAACCAGATCGGTAGCCTGTCCGAGACGCTGGATGCCATCAAGATGGCTCAGGACGCCGGCTACACGGCGGTGATTTCTCACCGTTCTGGTGAAACTGAAGACACCACCATTGCCGACCTGGCGGTTGCGACCTGCGCCGGCCAGATCAAGACCGGTTCTCTGTGCCGCTCAGACCGGGTTGCCAAGTACAACCAGCTGCTGCGTATTGAAGAGGCGCTGGAAGGTAAGGCACCTTACCGTGGCCTGAGCGAGATCAAGGGTCAGGGTTAAGACACGCGACATTTTTGAGTCTGCCAGCGCGCGCTGGTAAGTAACAAAATGTTAAGGCCATCGCGTTCCGGATGAAAATTCGGACACGATGGCCTTTTTGTACAGTGACTTACAAGAATTTGTTGCTAATCTACTATAAGGTCTATACTTGACCTTCGACTCTTTCGATAAATCTGGTTATTTTCTGAGCTGATTTGGCATGAAAACGCTTTGGGCCATTCTGGTAGTGCTGATTCTCCTGCTGCAGGTTCGCCTGTGGGTCGGGGAGGGTAGCTTTGCGCAGGTTTGGTCGTTGGAGAAGGCGATTGCTGAGCAGCGGGCGGAGAATGCCGGGTTGGCGGGGCGTAATGACCGGCTTTATGCGGAGGTGCGGAATCTTCGCAACGAGCAGGGGGCCGTGGAGGAACGTGCCCGTATGAATCTCGGGCTAATTCGCGAAGACGAGACATTCTTTCTGGTCGTCGAGAATTAGTTCTGGAGTTAGAAGCGCCGGGGGTGTCCTTTCCGGGAAACGCTACAAGCACCCGCAAGCGGGTCCGGCCAGCAATCGCAGATTGCTGTCGTTCGGCTGCGCATGAAGCTATGCTTCATTAACGCTTGCCTCACCCATGTGCGCTTCTCTCAGGCCATCCATGGCCTTCGAAATTCCCGGAGAGACACTCCCCGGCGCTCTCCTGACACAGTGCGGGCCTTCCGATTATGAAACCTCAACTTTGGCTTGTTGTTCCTGCTGCCGGCATCGGCCAGCGCATGAAAGCTGAATGTCCCAAGCAGTACCTCAAGATCAATAACCGCTTCATCCTAGATATTACCCTCTCCCGTTTACTGGATAACGCGCCGTTCAAGGGCTGCATGGTGCCGTTGAGTCCGGCGGATCACTGGTGGCCGGATAGTGAGTCGGCTAAGGATGATCGAATCCAGACCTGTACCGGAGGCAAGGAGCGGGCGGATTCGGTGCTTTCGGCGTTGCATGCGCTGGCGGAGCAGGCGGATGAGTCGGATTGGGTGCTGGTGCACGATGCGGCGCGGCCGTGTTTGCATGCCGATGATCTTTCCAATCTGATTGATACCCTTTCTGAGCACCCGGTTGGCGGACTGCTGGCGGCGCCGGTGGCGGATACTTTGAAGCTGGCGGATGACGGCATTCCGCCAGAGGTGGCGCAGACGGTGGATCGGAGTCGGTTGTGGCGGGCGTTGACGCCGCAGATGTTTCGGTTTGGTGCGCTCAGGGCCGCTCTTGAATCCTGTCTGGAAAGTGGTCACGGGGTTACCGATGAGTCCTCTGCGATGGAGTTTTCCGGTAAGATGCCTGTTCTGGTGGAAGGGCGGCCGGATAATCTGAAGGTTACGGTGCCGTCGGACCTTGCGCTGGCCGAGTTTATTCTGGGTCGGCTGTAGGGTTTTCCCGCCTCTTGTTTATTTCTGTTTTTCTCGGAGACGATGATGCGCATTGGTCAGGGCTTTGATGTCCATGCCTTTGGTGAGGGCAGTTCTGTCATTCTGGGTGGTGTTGAGATTCCCCATAGTCATGGCCTGAAAGCCCATTCGGATGGCGATGTGCTGTTGCATGCACTGGCGGATGCCCTGCTCGGTGCGGTGGCGCTGGGTGACATCGGGCATTTTTTTCCGGACACCAGCGACGAGTGGGCGGGGGCCGATAGCCGGGATCTGTTGCGTCGGGTGATGCAGCGGGTATTGGAGGAAGGCTTTGCTGTGGTGAATGTGGATACCACGATTATTGCCCAGGCGCCGAAGATGGCACCTCATGTGGAGGCGATGCGTCTCAATATTGCTGAGGATCTGGGGGTGCCGGTGAATCGGGTGAGTGTGAAAGCCACCACCACGGAGAAGCTTGGCTTTACCGGGCGCGGTGAGGGCATTGCCTGCCAGGCAGTGTGTTTGCTCGAACCGGTGGCTATGTGAGTCAGGATAACGGTTCGCCCCGTTGGCGTCTTGAGTGGCCCACATCTTCAGGTAAGCGCCCGGGCAAGGCGCAGTTAAAGTCGGTTCCTGAGGATTTCCGGGTTACAGAGAGACTCTGGCCAGATTCTGAATTGCCAGGTTCCGTGCATGGAGGGGCCGGTGAGCACTTGTGCGTGCGTCTTGAGAAGTCTGGCGACAATACCGAGTATGTTGCCCGGGAGTTGGCGGCCCTGGCGGGTTGCAAGGCGTTTGAGGTGGGCTTTTGTGGTTTGAAGGATCGCCATGCGGTTACCAAGCAATGGTTCAGTCTCTACTGCCCGGGCCGGGAATCCGAGGATGCTGCGCTGCTGCAAGCCATTGGTGCCCGGTGGCCGGTGTTGGCGAGTGGCCGCCATGCACGCAAGCTTCGCCGAGGCGAGCATCTGGGCAATGAATTTGACCTGATGTTAAGGCAAGTCAACGGCAATAGAGTGGACATTGAGCAGGCGCTGACGTTGCTTGGCGAGCGGGGAGCCCCGAATTATTTCGGGCCGCAGCGGTTTGGCATTGGCGGCGGCAATCTGGAACGGGCAGTGAATCTTGACCCTTCCCGATTGAACCGGAAGAAAGGCGGCCGTCGCGGCGGTGGCGGAAGCGGTTCGAAAAACGTATTGTACTTTTCGGCGGCACGTTCCTGGTTGTTCAACGAAGTCCTGGCTGCTCGGGTTGAAGCGTGCAACTGGTTCAACGGTGTGCCCGGAGAACCCTCGGAAGACGGCCAGCCTACCGGGCCACTGTGGGGCGATGGTGGCACTCTGGCAACTGGAGAATTGGCGGAGCTTGAGCGGGCGGTGGTGTCAGAACACCCGGAGTTCGAGCGGCTGTTTCTCAGTACCCGCATGAAACCGGAGCGTCGGGCCCTGGTAACCCGGCCTGAGCAAATGAGCTGGCAGTGGCTGGATGACAATGCCCTGCGGATACAGTTTTTCCTGCCACCGGGGCAGTATGCCACCACGGTGCTGGGAGATATTTTTGAGCTGCAGGACATGAGCCTCAGCCGTGATAATAAGCAAGAAAGCTAGCGGAGAACACTGTGCGTATTTTGTTGTCCAATGATGATGGCGTGCATTCGCCGGGTCTTGTGGCCCTGTTTGAAGGCCTTGGGGGCCTTGGTGTGTTGGAGGTGGTTGCGCCGGACCGTGACCACAGCGGAGCCAGTAATGCCTTGACGTTGAACCGCCCGCTGACGGTGGAAGAGCACCCCAACGGGTTTCACTCGGTTGATGGTACTCCCACCGATTGCGTGCATCTGGCGGTGAACGGCCTGTTTGATCAGCCTTTTGATCGGGTGGTCTCCGGTATCAACACCCACGCCAACCTGGGCGACGACATTATTTATTCCGGAACGGTGGCTGCGGCCACTGAAGGTCGTCACCTTGGGCTACCGGCTATTGCGGTATCGCTCGTTAACGATGGCCATTTCCATTATGACACCGCCGCACGGGTGGTTCGTTTGCTGCTGGAGGACAAGCGGGCCCTGGCGTTGGGGCCTCGTTCAATCCTCAATGTGAACGTTCCTGATCTGCCCTGGCACGAACTCTCCGGTATCCAGGTCACTCGCCTGGGCCATCGGGAGAGGGCAGAAGGGGCGGTTCCGATGACTTGTCCCCGAGGCAAGCAGCGCTACTGGATCGGTGCCGCAGGCCGCGGCGGCGATGCCGGGCCTGGCACGGATTTTCATGCGGTACGTGAGGGTTATGTTTCCATTACCCCTGTCCACGTTGATATGACCCGTTACGAAGCACTGCCAGGGCTGCGGGACTGGGTAGATGGTTTGGAAGGTGCCAGGGGGGCGACATCGTGATCGCTCAACTTGAGGGGATCGGTATGACGTCCAGGCGCACCCGCCTGCGACTGGTGCAGCGGCTGCGAGACGCCGGCATTGAATCAGACCGGGTACTGGAAGTTATCGGCCAGGTACCCCGACATATTTTCCTGGATGAAGCCCTTGCCCACCGCGCCTACGAGGATACCTCACTACCCATCGGCTATGGCCAGACCCTCTCCCAGCCCTACATTGTTGCCCGCATGACGGAGCTGCTGCTGGCGCATCAGCCGGCCCGGGTGCTGGAGCTGGGCACCGGTTCCGGGTATCAGACCACGGTGTTATCGCAGTTGTTCGATGACATCTACAGCGTTGAACGCATACGCCCGTTGCAGGAGCGAGCCCGTGACCGCTTGCGGCAACTCAATATTCGCAATGTCATGCTCAAGCATGCGGATGGTGGTATGGGCTGGCCCGAGCGGGGGCCTTTTGATGGCATTATCGTGACCGCTGCGCCGGTAGACGTGCCACAGGAATTGCTCGATCAGCTAGCCGACGGTGGTGTACTGATCGCCCCGGTTGGCGAGCACCAGCAGGTTCTGGTGGAGATCATTCGTCGTGGGGAACGTTTTGAGCGGCGCGAACTGGAGCCTGTTCATTTTGTACCCTTGCTGGGTGGGGTTGTTCGCTGATGCAGCCTAAGCCCGATAGCGAAACAAACCGCGCACATCACCCGGCCGCGGTATTCCTGCGGGGTATGGCCATGGGCGCTGCGGATATCGTGCCGGGGGTGTCTGGCGGCACCATTGCGTTCATAACGGGCATCTATTTCCGCCTGCTGGAAGCCATCAGCGCCACACCGGTGGCCTTTGTCCGGAAACTGCTCAAAGGGGATGTGGCCGGCTTCTGGCGCTCGGTGGACGGTACCTTCCTGGTGTGCCTTCTGGCCGGTGTGTTAACCAGTATTGTGAGCCTGGCCTCGCTGATTACCTGGCTCCTGGAGAGCCATCCGGTGTTGATCTGGAGCTTCTTTTTCGGCTTGATTGTTGCGTCTGTCTGGCATGTGGGGCAACAGATTCGACGGGCAACGCCGGCACTGTTGGTTCCTCTGGCCTGCGGTATTGTGTTTGCCTGGTGGGTAACCACGTTGCCAGCCAGTGAGCTGGCACCAACGGGCATTGCCTTCCTGGGTGCGGGGGCACTGGCTATCTGTGCGATGATCCTGCCGGGTATCTCCGGCAGCTTTCTGTTGTTGATCATCGGTATGTATGCACCGGTCCTGGCGGCAATAAAATCCGTGGAACTGATCCATCTGGGGTTGTTTGCCACGGGCTGCCTGATCGGCCTGCTGTCGGTGGCCAGGGTAATCACCCTGGCGTTCCGGCATTTTCACGATACCGTATTAGCGCTATTGACGGGCTTTATGGTGGGGGCGCTGAGCAAGGTATGGCCATGGCAGAAAACCCTGAGTTGGCGCACCAACAGTGCTGGTGAACAAGTCGCTGTGAGCCAGGCTCCGGTAGGCCCGGAAACCTGGGCCAGCCTGTATGGCCAGGACCCGCAGATAATGCTGGCCATCGCCATGGCCATTGCGGGTTTGGTCGTTGTGCTTGCGTTGGAATGGTTTGGGCGGATATCGGCCCGACGGCACCAGAATGTCGCGCCCTGACCGATAAAAGTGTTACCTGACGCACAAAATGTCGTTCCGGACGGTAACAAACCTGTGCGCAGAGTAACTTGGAATTGATTATAAAATGTGCAATATATTAGTAAGTTAGTCCTGAAACATGAGAAATTGCATCGGAAGTGATCAGTTTCTTAGATAGATTTATCATAATCAGGCGTTTGTTATTACGTGATTCTCTTTAGCCGGCACATTCAAGCTGTTCTTCCGACCAGGCTCCCGCCTGCTACGGAAGCGTTCTGCCGGCGGCGCACTGGTCTGCCCGTTGTGGTATCTGCTGTCCTGCTGCTGTTGGCAATGCTTGGCTTATCCGGCTGCAACACCAACGCGATCTATGGCGACGACCTCTACAACCCCCCTGTGTATTGGGGTAGTCATGTTGTGAAACCCGGGGAAACGCTATACGGCATTGCCTGGCGTTATGGCCGGGACTATCGGGAACTGGGGGATGCCAACGGCCTTGCACCACCCTGGAACATCAAAGCAGGGCAGGTGCTGCGGCTGGACAGGAAGGGCACCATTCGCCAGACTGCCCAGGCGTCCTCTCCGCCCAGACAATCCGCGCCTGCTCCCAGGCCCACCACCTCCAGCACCAGGGCACCAGCGCCCACAGCGTCCAAACCTGCTGCCAGAGCACCGGTCCCAGCGCCTCAGGCACGCACGGGTAGCCAGGTGGCGTCAGACATTCGCTGGAACTGGCCTCACTCTGGCACCGTTATTGCAAACTTTTCAGAGTCAGGAAAAGTCAACAAAGGTATTGATATTGCCGGAAATCCCGGTGATGCTGTGAAGGCGGCGGCGAGTGGAAGTGTGGTGTATGCCGGTAATGGGTTGCTGGGTTACGGAAACCTGATTATCGTAAATCATAACGAGCACTACCTGAGCGCATACGCCCACAACCGGAAGATTTTGGTGCAGGAAGGAGAGGAGGTAAAAGCCGGACAGGTAATCGCGGAACTGGGCAGTTCTGGTACAGACAAACCGATGTTGCATTTCGAGATTCGCAAGAACGGCAACCCGGTTGACCCGGCCAGATACCTGCCAAGACGTTGATTGATCAGAAAGCTGGATGTTTCTGAGGTGATTGCCAGTAAGGCCTGACAGAAAACCGCAAAGTAAAAAATAAAAACGGCAACCGTGATTGCCAGCCAACAAGCTAATGTCCTGAAGAAAACCACAACCGGAACCAGCCCGCAATAACAAGAAGTATCGGGCGAAACAGGATTATTGAGAGGCGGGGTACACCATGTCAGCAGAGCAAGAAGACATCATTATCGATCGTGTTGCAGATCTGGATGACGCAGACGATCATCTGTTAGCGGAAGACAAGCCTGAAAAGCCATCAGCAGACGACGCGATGGCAGAAGCGGAAGACGACTTTCCCACCCAGGGAAAGTATTTCACCAGTCAGAAGCAGCTCGATGCCACGCAGCTGTACCTTAATGAAATCGGTTTCTCACCACTGCTCACTCCCGAGGAAGAAGTCTACTTCGCGCGGCTGGCCCGCAAAGGCGAAGAGTCTGGCCGCAAGCGGATGATTGAAAGCAACCTGAGACTGGTTGTTAAAATCGCCCGGCGCTACGTGAATCGCGGTCTCACCCTGCTGGACCTGATTGAAGAGGGTAACCTCGGGCTGATCCGGGCTGTTGAAAAATTCGATCCGGAACGGGGCTTCCGGTTTTCAACCTACGCCACCTGGTGGATTCGCCAGACCATCGAGCGGGCGATCATGAATCAGACCCGCACCATCCGCCTGCCCATCCACGTGGTCAAGGAGCTGAACCTTTATCTTCGGGCAGCCCGGGAGTTGACCCAGAAGCTGGACCACGAGCCCACCGCCGAGGAAATCGCACGCATGGTGGACAAGCCGGTGGCGGATGTGAAGCGCATGCTCGGCCTTAATGAGCGCGTGGCGTCCATGGACACGCCGATTGGTGCCGGCAGCGACAAATCGCTGTTGGACACCGTCGCCGATGAGGGCGCTCTGGACCCGGCGGATCTGCTTCAGGACAACAACATGTGTTCCTGCCTGGAAAAGTGGATTGACCAGCTGAGCGACAAACAGCAGGAAGTGCTTTCCCGCCGTTTTGGGTTGCGCGGTTACCCCATCAGTACCCTGGAAGAGGTGGGCCAGGAAATCGGGTTGACCCGTGAACGAGTGCGCCAGATCCAGGTTGAGGCGTTACGGCGTCTCAGGGAAATTCTGGAAAAAGAAGGTTTGTCTGGTAGCTTGCTGTTTAAATAGCCCCGGAGCCAGGGAAAAGGAAAAGCCAGCCATGGCAACATGGCTGGCTTTTTTGTTAAATGTGGCAGCAATTGAGAACCAGGTGGCGATAGGCCTGTAATTTTCATTGTTAGAATGTCGTCTCCCGGCGGGAATAGGGTGTCGAATCCGGGGACGAATGAAACATTCAATAATAATGATCGAAAGGAAAGGACTATGAAGAAGACGCTTATCACAGGTTTCGCATCTCTGCTGCTGACAGGCGCTTTGGCTGCACCGGCTTATGCCCTGAATGTTGGCGGTGTCGATGTGCCGGACACCTATTCTGCCATGGGGCAGGAGTTGCAGCTTAATGGCGCAGGAACTCGCTCCAAGTGGTTTATGAATCTGTACGTTGGTGGCCTTTATGTACCGGAGAAAGTGGCCGATGCTGAAGCGGTTATTGATGCCGATGAGCCCCAGGCCATTACCCTGCATATCACCTCTGGCATGATCACCAGCGAGCGCATGACGGAAGCCACTATGGAGGGATTCCAAGCGTCCACCGGTGGTGACCTGTCTGGTATTCAAGCTGAGGTAGACCAGTTCATGGCGGTATTCCAGGAAGAGATCAAAGAAGGCGATGTCTTCGATCTGGTCTATGTGCCGGAGCAGGGCGTTCAGGTGCTTAAAAACGGTGAACAGCGCGACACCGTGGGCGACCTGGAGTTCAAGAAAGCCTTGTTTGGTATCTGGCTGTCTGACAAGCCGGCTCAGAAAGACCTGAAAGAGAAGATGCTGGGCAAACGCTGAAGCAACCTGTTTGCCTACAAAAAAAGCCGGCATTTGCCGGCTTTTTTAATGTTGGATTACTGGTAGTCCCGTTTGTGCTTGAATTCGCAAAGATCTTCAATCAGACAGGCCCCACACTTGGGCTTGCGGGCGGTACAGGTGTATCGGCCATGCAGAATCAGCCAATGGTGGGCATCCATCAGAAACTCTTTAGGCACCAGCCTCATCAGTCGTTTCTCAACTTCGACCACATTTTTGCCCGGCGCAATACCGGTGCGGTTGGAAACCCGGAAAATATGGGTATCAACCGCCATTGCAGGCTGTCGGAATGCTGTATTCAAAACCACGTTGGCGGTTTTACGACCAACGCCGGGCAGGGCTTCCAGGGCCTCACGGTTGTCCGGTACCTGACTGTTGTGCTGCTCCATCAGAATCTTGCAGGTTTTGATGACATTCTCGGCTTTACTGTTAAACAGGCCGATGGTTTTTATATAGTCCTTCAGGCCGTCCACGCCCAAGGCGTAGATGGCCTCGGGTGTGTTGGCTACGGGATACAGTTTATCGGTGGCCTTGTTCACCCCTACGTCCGTTGCCTGAGCAGACAGAATCACGGCAATCAGCAGCTCAAACGGCGTACTGTAGTTCAGCTCTGTCGTGGGATTGGGGTTTTCGTCCCGTAGCCGGGTGAAAATCTCAATGCGCTTCTGTTTGTTCATCGTGGCTCAAAATTCATTGTTCAGGAAATGGTGCCGGTTACCCGTACCCGTTTACTGCCTACGCTGGTGCTTGCGGGCTCTGCCGCCTTCCGGCGCTCTTTGATCTGGTGGTCAATGCCGTTCTTGAGTGCAATCAGCAAGCCGAGACCAACGAAAGCCCCCGGCGGCAGTACCATAAACAGCATATCCGGGTAGTGTTCAAAGGGCCGGATCACCCAATCACTCGCCATGGGGCCCAGCAAAAGATGCATGTCTGCGAACAGGGTGCCCTGGCCAACGAGTTCCCGCATTCCACCCAGTACCACCAGCACCGCCAGAAAGCCGAGGCCCATCATCGCGCCGTCCAGCAGGGCCGGTAGCGGCGGGTTCTTGGATGCAAAGGCATCGGCACGGCCCAGAATCGCGCAGTTGGTCACGATCAGCGGAATGAAAATGCCAAGAATCTGGTAAAGCTCGTAGGTGAAGGCCTGCATCAGCAATTCGGCACAGGTTACAAACGATGCAATGATCATCACAAACGCCGGAAGGCGGACGGATTCGTTGACGAAGTTACGGATGATGGAGACCGACAGGTTGGAGCCAATCAGTACCATCAGCGTGGCGATACCGAGGCCAATGGCATTCACCACGGTGCTGGTTACGGCCAGCAGCGGGCATAAGCCGAGCACCTGAACCAGGGCAGGGTTATTGGTCCACAGGCCGTCTCTGATGATTTCAGCGGATGATTTAGTGGCCATGATCAGGAATGCTCCGCAGGAGTGGATTCACCGGCAATGGCTTCCGGAGTCAGGGTTCGGTTTCTGGGCGCGGGTGGTTCGTTCAGCCGCTCCCGGATAATATCCCGGTTCTGGCGGAAGTAGACCAGCGAATGCTGTACGGCTTTGACCACCGCCCGGGGGGTGATGGTGGCACCGGTAAACTGGTCAAACACACCACCGTTCTTTTTTACGTTCCACTGCTCGGCGGGCGGACTGCCCAGCGAGCGACCATCAAAACTGTACACCCAGTCGGATTTCCGGGTTTCAATACGGTCTCCGAGCCCCGGGGTTTCCCGGTGGTTAGTGACCCGCACACCCAGTATGCGGCCGTCCAGATCAATGCCTACCAGCAATCGGATTTCGCCGGAATAACCATCCGGAGCAACGGCTGGCAGGATCATGCCAATTGGCTGGCCATTGCGCCGGGCCACCCAGGCTTTGACCGGTTCACTGCCCGGTTGGCGAGCATTGGCGGGCAGAGTGATGACATCGCGCAGCATATCGTTGTCGTGCTGGTGTTCGGGGATAATCTCAAACAGGGCGCGCGCTTCGGCCCGCTCGGCCTGTTCCTGAATGCGGTCTTTGGTGATGCCCTGGGTCAGGGCAATGGTGCCACCCGTGATGACGGCAAACAGCCCGAGGCCGATGGCACTGCGACGGATAGAGGTCGTAATGGCATTCATCGCTTAACCTCCACTCTTGCTGGGCACGCCACGCTTGGCCTTGTGATGACCGTAGGTTCTGGGCGGGGTGTAGTGGTCGATAAACGGCACCGCGAAATTCATCAGCAGCACACTGAATGCTATTGCATCGGGGTAATTGCCCCAGGTTCGAATCAGATAAACCAGCACGCCAATGCCGGCGCCATAGATCAGCTTGCCCTGATGACTGGTGGCGGCGGATACCGGATCGGTGGCGATAAAGAACGCGCCCAGCATGGTGCCGCCGGCCAGTAAGTGAAGTTGCAACGGTGCATACAGATCGGCATTGCTACCGAATGCCAGACTCATCACAACGATGGCGGCCAGGAAAGCGACGGGTATATGCCAGGTGATGATTCGGAGCCAGATCAGTAACAGGCCGCCAGCCAGAAAGGCCAGGTTGACCCATTCCCAGCCACGGGCAACCAGGTCGCCAAAGGTTGGGTGCTGCAGCACTTCGGCGGCGGTGTGGGTGGCGATCTTGTGTTTGTATTCGTCCAGTGGCGTCGCCATGGTCCAGGCATCGATGGTGGTCTGGCTGGCGGAGAAGATAGTGGCCAGGGTTTCACCAACACCCGGTGCGCCACCCCATAGGGTTGCCGCCTGAGCCCAGTTGGTGGTCATTGCCACCGGGAAGGAAATGAGTGCCAGGGCATAGCCCACCATGGCCGGATTGAATGGGTTCGACCCAAGCCCGCCGTATAGCTGTTTAGCCACGACAATGGCGGAAATCACCGCGATGGCGGAAACCCACCAGGGTGCGAACTGTGGCAGCGACAAGCCGAGCAGCAGACCGGTTACCGCGGCGGTATTGTCTTTCAGGAAAAATGAAACAGGCTTGCTGCGCAATTTCAGGATCGCCGCTTCTGACGCCAGGGCCAGTGCGATACACCAGACCACATTGATCAGGTTGCCCCAGCCGAAGAACAGGGTCTGGGCGATCAGGCCGGGTATGGCTGCCAGAATAACCCAGAGCATAACCCGGGATGTCGGCCGGGCATTTCGGGCATGGGGTGATGACTGTTGAACTAATGCCATAAACGATAAGCCTGCAATGGGTTACTCAGAGGACGCATCCGAGGTGTTGTCGGCCATCTGGCCCCGGGCCTCGGCCAGGGCCTCACGGGCCCGTTCCACCCGGTCGTGATTCTTGGCTACTGCCCGTTCCAGCTTCTCCACGTTGTCGGCCTGCTGGGCCCTGGCTTCCTCCAGCATGCCCTGCATGGTGCTGAGTTTGGTTTCGGCCTGCATCAGCTGCTTTTCCAGTGTTTCAATATCGGGCTGTTCAACGGCGGGCGCAGCTGCCGGCGCCGGTTCCGCTGTCTGGGCGGCCTTGGCTTTCTTGCGCTCAAGGGCCTGTTGCACCAGCGCCGCTTTGGCCGCGCGCTCATCGGTGGCTTCTCCCTGGGCGACCGACTGTTCCGCTTCGGTCTGTTTCTGGGCCTGGGCTTCGGCAGCCGCCTTTGCCCGTTCCTTGCGCCGCAGCTCTTTCTCCTGCTGTTCCCGCTCCAACCGGGCCTGGCGGGCTTCAAAGCGCTCGCGGGCGTGGTCGGATTTCAGCTGCTCCGCACGCTGCTTGCGGATCTCATCCTTGGCGTAGCGATAGTACTGGACGAGGGGAATGGAGCTTGGGCAGACGTAGGAGCAGGCGCCACACTCGATACAATCAAACAGGTTCAGGTGTTCCGCTTTCTCGAATTCAGAGGCCTTCGAGTACCAGAACAGTTGCTGGGGCAGCAGTTCCATCGGGCAGGCCTCGGCACACTGGCTGCAGCGAATACAGGGCTGTTCCGGTGGCGGTGCCGGTAATTCGTCAGCGGTGGCGGCAATGATGCAGTTGGATGTTTTAACCAGCGGTATGGTGTCTGTGGTGAGGGTGTAGCCCATCATGGGCCCGCCAAGCACCAGCCGGTTCAGTTGGCTCTTCTGTAACCCGCCGCTCTCAAGCAGGTAACTGGCCGGCGTCCCGACCAGTATTTCGAAGTTGCCCGGCTCACGAACCGCCTTGCCGGTAACCGTGACAATGCGGGATATCAACGGCTTGCCTTCGAAAACAGCCCGGGACACCGCCATTGCGGTGCCGACGTTCTGGCACATCACGCCGATATCAGCGGGAATGCCGCCACTGGGCACTTCCAGGCCAGTCAGAATCTGGACCAGCTGTTTTTCCCCGCCGGATGGATATTTGGTGGGAATCACCGCAATTTCAATCTGGGTGCCCTGGACCGCTTTCCGCATGGCGGCAATGGCCTCAGGCTTGTTGTCTTCAATACCAACCACGCAACGGGACGGCCGAAGAATCCAGGCCATGACCTTCAGACCATTGACCACTTCTGCCGCGTGTTCGCGCATTGTCATGTCATCGGCGGTGATGTAAGGCTCGCATTCGGCACCATTGAGAATCAGGGTTTCGACTTTACGATCCCGGGGAGGGCGCAGTTTGATGTCGGTAGGGAAGCCCGCGCCGCCCATACCGGCAATACCGGCTTCCCGGATCAGGTCCAGCACCGCCTCCCGATCCAGTTTGTGATAATCGCCGATGGGCTCAAGTTGGCACCACTGGTCTTCGCCATCGGGTTTCAGCACCACGCACCAGTCAGACATGCCAGAAGGGTGCGGAACCGGTCGCAGTTCAATGGCTTCGATAACGCCAGATGTAGACGCATGCACCGGCACGCCCATGCCCGTAGTGACATCCGCAATCTTTTGGCCCTTGAGTACACGCTCGCCAACCTCAACAATGACTTCAGCCGGCTCACCGATGTGCTGTTGTAGCGGCAGTACCAGCCGCTCGGGTATGCCGGCCCTGCGAATGGGGCGGCCGGTAGACTGATGTTTGTTTTCAGACGGATGAACGCCGCCGGAAAAATCCCATAGTTGCGTCATCAGGCTAGGGCTCCCTGGCGATCAGTAGCAATAAGGGTTGGTTCCGGAGGAGACCAGGTCCAGCTTCGGATGTCCGGTTCAATGGTGACCATGTCAATACAGTCTACCGGGCAGGGCTCCACGCACAGGTCACAGCCGGTACATTCGCTCTCAATAACCGTGTGCATGTGTTTTGCGGAACCTAGGATGGCATCCACCGGGCAAGCCTGAATGCATTTGGTGCAGCCAATGCATTCATCTTCTCGAATAACCGCGACCCGCTTGGCCTGAGCCACACCATGTTCGGCGTCCAGCGGTTGGGGTTCCACATCCAGCAGATCGGCCAGGGCCTTGATGGTGGTTTCGCCACCGGGTGGGCACTTGTTGATCGCGTCGCCGTTGGCAATGGCTTCGGCGTAGGGGCGGCAGCCGGGAAAACCGCATTGGCCGCATTGAGTTTGAGGCAGCAGGGCATCTATCTGTTCAACCAGTGGGTTGCCCTCGACCTTAAAGCGCTCGGAAGCAAAGCCCAGTAACCCGCCGAACACCAGGGCCAGGGCAAGCAACACCACAACGGCAATCAGGAAACTTGTCCACATAAATCAACCGCTCCGTCAGACCGCAACCAGGCCAGTGAAACCCAGGAATGCCAGTGCCATCAAGCCTGCGGTGATCAAGCCGATAGACGCGCCCCGGAAGGCTACTGGTACATCAGACACGGCAATCCTCTCCCGCATGGCTGCAAACAGTACCAGCACCAGCGAGAAGCCCGCGGCAGCACCGAAGCCGTACAAAACGGATTCAACAAAGTTGTTGTTCTTGTTGATGTTCAACAAGGCAACACCCAGTACCGCGCAGTTGGTGGTGATCAGCGGAAGGAAAATGCCCAGCACACGGTAAAGCAGGGGGCTGGTCTTGCGAACCACCATTTCGGTGAACTGAACCACCACGGCAATCACCAGAATAAAGGTGATCGTTCTCAGGAACGCCAGATCAAGGGGTTCCAGCAAATAGGTATAAGCCAGGTAACTGCACACCGATGCCAGTGTCAGCACAAACGTGGTGGCCAGGGACATACCCATGGCGGTCTCCAGCTTGCCGGAAACCCCCATGAACGGACACAGCCCCAGGAACTGCACCAGAACAAAGTTGTTTACCAGGATGGTACTGACCAGTATCAGCAAATACTCTGTCATCGGAGTGTCTCTGCCTGTTGCTGCTTACATGACCCGCATGCCGGGAGTGGCACCGGAATCGGGCGACAGAATGAAAATCTCTTTGCCACCGGGGCCTGCTGCCAGGACCATCCCTTCTGACATGCCAAACTTCATCTTCCGGGGTTTCAGGTTGGCCACCATCACGGTCATACGGCCTTCCAGGTCTTCCGGTTTGTAAGCGGATTTGATACCAGCAAACACATTGCGCTCGCCATGCCCCACATCAAGAGTCAGGCGAAGAAGCTTGTCGGCGCCTTCAACATGTTCGGCTTTGACAATTTTCGCCACGCGAAGATCCACTTTAGCGAAATCCGGGAACTCGATTTCATCGGCAACCGGCTCCAACTCCCGCGGAGCGTCTTTTTTTGCATGACCCTGGGCCGCTGGCAGCTCGTCTTTCGAGGCATCCAGCATTTTCTCGATCTGCACCATGTCGACCCGGTTCATCAGGGGCTTGAACTTGTCGATACCATGATCTTCCAGAAGTTCATGGCGGCGATTCCAGTTCAGCCGGTCATTCAGGAACGATTCGGAGGCCTGGGCCATCTTGGGCAGTACTGGTGCCAGATACGTGATCAGCAGGCGGAACATGTTGATGGCGTTGGTACAGATGGCCTGCAGCTTGTCGTCCTGCCCTTCCTGCTTGGCGATCACCCACGGCTGCTCGTCGTTCACGTACTGGTTGGCAATGTCGGCCAACTCCATAATCCGGCGCATGGCGCGGCCGAATTCGCGAGTTTCGTAGAACTCGGCAATCTGCTCGCCGGCGTCAATAAATTCTTTCAGTTTGTCCTGTTCGGTGACCCTGCCCAGCTTGCCGTCAAAGCGCTTGGTGATGAACCCGGCGCTGCGGCTGGCGATGTTCACCACCTTGCCCACCAGGTCTGAGTTCACCCGGGCAGCGAAGTCTTCCAGGTTCAAGTCCATGTCATCCACACCACCGGTCAGCTTGGCGGCGAAGTAGTAGCGCAGGTATTCCGGGTCCAGATGGTCCAGGTAGGTGCGCGCCATGATGAAGGTGCCACGGGATTTGGACATCTTCTTGCCGTTGACCGTGACAAAACCATGGGCCCAGACCGCCGTTGGCGTGCGGAAACCGGCATCGTGCAACATGGATGGCCAGAAAAGGGCGTGGAAGTTGATGATGTCCTTGCCAATGAAGTGGTACACCTCAGCAGAGGAATCCTTCTTCCAGAAATGCTCGAAATCGATACCTTCGCGGTTACACAGGTTCTTGAAGCTGGCGAGGTAACCGATGGGGGCGTCCAGCCAGACATAGAAGTACTTACCGGGCGCATCCGGAATCTCGAACCCGAAATAGGGCGCATCCCGGCTGATATCCCACTCCTGCAGGCCCGCATCCAGCCACTCGGCCAGCTTGTTGGCCACCTGCGGCTGCAGGGCTCCACTGCGGGTCCACTTGCTCAGGAAATCGTGGAACTCCGGCAGCTTGAAGAAATAGTGCTCAGACTCCTTCTCAACCGGCGTAGCGCCCGACACCGCAGAACGGGGATTAATCAGCTCGGCAGGCGTGTAGGTGGCTCCACAGGCTTCGCAGTTATCGCCGTACTGATCTTCCGCCTTACACTTGGGGCAAGTGCCTTTGATGAACCGGTCCGCCAGGAACATCTCTTTTTCGGGATCAAAGAACTGGGTGATCTTGCGCGTGGCAATATGATCATTGTCTTTGAGCTGGCGGTAGATGTACTCGGAGAAATACTGGTTCTCTTCCGAGTGCGTGGAATGGTAATTATCGAAACGGATATGGAAACCAGAGAAGTCTTCCTGATGCTCCTGGCGAATCCGGTCAATCAGTTGCTCCGGGGTAATCCCCTCACGCTCGGCCCGCAACATGATGGCAGTGCCATGGGCATCGTCGGCGCAAACGTAGTAGCAGTTGTGGCCACGCATATTCTGATAGCGCACCCAGATGTCGGTCTGAATGTATTCCAGCAGGTGCCCCAGATGAATGGGCCCATTGGCGTAGGGCAGGGCGCTGGTAACCAGGATATCGCGCTGTTGCTTGCTAGCTTGCGTCATGGTGATGTCCGAACCTTATGTTGAGTCGGGTTGGAAAGACAAAAACGGGGTTCCGGTGACAATCGCAATTGATTGTTCCGGGTAAAGACCCCATATGGTCAGAAACGGGCACAGATGATACCTTCCAAGCCATCATTTTTCACCTGCATTCAAGCTTATGAGCTTATTCCGGAGACCCCGATGACCCAGATTTCCCAACAGGCCCTAGAAACCGCCGTCAAAGAATACCGAGACCCCTATCTCAACAAGGACCTGTACGCACTGGGTGCCGTGAAAAACCTGACCGCTGACGACAACGGCAAGGTCACCCTCATGGTGGAATTGCCGTACCCCTCCAAGGGCATCGCCGGCGGCCTGAAACAGATCGTCGCCAATGCCCTGGAATTTGTGGATGGCGTGGAAAGCGCTGAAGTTCACGTGGCCCAGAAGATCCACAGTTACAAAACCAACAAAGACCTCCCGGCCGTGCCGGGCGTGAAAAACATCATCGCCGTGGCCTCCGGCAAAGGCGGCGTGGGCAAATCCACCACTGCCGTCAACCTCGCCCTGGCCCTGCAGGCCGAGGGCGCCCGGGTTGGCATCCTCGACGCCGACATCTACGGCCCCAGCATCGGCATGATGCTCGGCGTACCCGAAGGCAAACGCCCGGACGTGCGAGAAAACAAATACTTCGTCCCCATGCAGGCCCACGGCCTGCAAGCCAACTCCATGGCCTTCGTCACCACCGACAAAACCCCCATGGTCTGGCGCGGCCCCATGGTCAGCGGCGCTGTGATGCAGCTGCTCCAGCAAACCCTGTGGGATGAACTCGACTACCTTATCATCGACATGCCCCCCGGCACCGGCGACATCCAGCTCACCCTGGCCCAGAAAGTCCCGGTCACCGGCGCCGTCATCGTCACCACCCCCCAGGACATCGCCCTGCTGGACGGAAAAAAAGGCATCGAAATGTTCCGCAAAGTCGACATCCCGGTACTGGGCGTGGTCGAAAATATGAGCGTGCACATCTGCTCCAACTGCGGCCACGAAGAACCCCTCTTCGGCCACGGCGGCGGCGAACGCATCGCAGAAGAATACGAAACCACCCTCCTGGGCCAGCTACCCCTGCACATGACCATCCGCGAACAAACCGACAGCGGCGCCCCGACCGTCGCGGCTGAACCGGATTCCGAAGTGGCCCGGCGGTACCTCGATATCGCCAGAAGGGTAGGGGCGGAGCTGTCTACCCGGGAGCGGAACCTTGGTGGGACTATCTCCAGTGTTTCTGTAACGGAACACTGAGCCGCCTGTTCAGTTAGTCTTGCCCTAAGCCTGTCTGATTAATCAGGCCTGTCGTAAGGCGATTCCTGAGCAGTCTGCGTAGAGGAAGTGAGGGGCGCTTTCCAAAAATCTCGGAGGCCATGGATGGCCGGAGCGAAGCGCACATGGATGTGCTCGTAGCGTTTTTTGGAAAGCGCCCCTCACTTCCTCTGACTCCAAGCTCACAGGCTACAGCGAGCACGAACGCCGAGGCTTCGACAGTCACTGAAGTACAAGGTAAACTACGCCCCAATTTTTCCCAGCTGGAAACGAGAATTCACCATGAGCATCAAATCCGACAAGTGGATCCGCCGGATGTCCGAACAACACGGCATGATCGAACCCTTCGAAGCCGGCCAAGTTCGGGAAAGCGAAAAGGGCCGCGTCATCTCCTACGGCACCTCAAGCTACGGCTACGACGTACGCTGCAGCAACGAATTCAAAATCTTCACCAACGTCCACAGCGCCACCGTAGACCCAAAGAACTTCGATGAAAACAGCTTCGTCAACTACACCGGCGACGTCTGCATCATCCCGCCGAACAGCTTCGCCCTGGCGCGCACCGTGGAATACTTCCGCATCCCCAGAAGCGTACTCACCATCTGCCTGGGCAAAAGCACCTACGCCCGCTGCGGCATCATCGTCAACGTTACCCCGCTGGAACCAGAGTGGGAAGGCCAGGTAACCCTGGAGTTCTCCAACACCACCAACCTGCCAGCGAAAATCTACGCCAACGAAGGCGTCGCCCAGATGCTGTTCTTCGAATCCGACGAAATCTGCGAAACCAGCTACAAAGACCGGGGCGGCAAGTACCTTGGCCAGACCGGCGTGACCCTGCCCAGGACATGAACGCCAACCAGTTTCTTAAAGCCGTCTCACAACTGCAGGGCTGGCGCGAATGCGCCTTCCTGCTGGCTCTGGCCGAACGGGCCTTCCCCAACTACGCCCTGTTCGCTGACGCCGTTGGCATGAAAAGCGGTGGCAAAATGCGCCAGCTGCTTGACCTGGCCTGGGATACACTCCAGCAGGAGGCAACCGAAGCGGCCATCCCCCAGTTGCTCACCAAGCTCGAGAGCCTGAGCCCCAACGTTGACGACTATGACGCTTACGGTGTTTACCCGGCCTTCGACTTTTGCCAGTTGCTGGAACAGGCACTGCTCAACCGCCTGAACCCCAACAAACATCGTGCAACCGACGCATCCCAGCTGGCCACCAGGACCATTATGGACTTCGTTGAAATGTCCGAGGGTGAAGAACTGGATGAAGACCAGTTGGTGCGCCTGTTTGAACAGCATCCGCTGCTCAAGGAAGATAAAATCTTCCAACGCGACACCGTGCTGGCCCTCAAGCGCCAGCGCACGCCACTGGAAGACTTTATCGCCGAACTCAAGGCGGATGCCGCCAACGACGGCGTCAGCAATCTCGGTATTTCCCTCGATAGCTGAGCCGCTCCGGCTCACGCTACACTTATCAGCTACCTATTGAATTGCCTGTAGAACGGATCAGCGCCATGAAACTCTCTGCTTTTGGTCGTAAGTTCACCGCCGACGCCGGTATCACCTCCCTGATGGATGACCTGGGTAACGCCATGGCCTCCGGTGAGGGGATGATCATGATGGGAGGCGGTAATCCCGGGCATATTCCCGAGATTCAGGAGCGGGTGCAGGAAATTCTGGCGGGTATCGCGGCAGATGAGGGGCAGATGCGCCGGCTGGTCGGGATTTATGATCCCCCCCAGGGTGAGAAGCAGTTTATCGCCTCGCTGGCGGAATTGCTGAACAAGAAATACAACTGGGGGCTGAAGCCCGAGAACATCGCCCTGACCAATGGCAGCCAGGCGGCGTTCTTCATGCTGTTCAACATGTTTGGCGGCGACTATGGCGATGGCCACCGTAAACACATCCTGCTGCCCCTGGCGCCGGAATACATTGGCTATGCCGATGCTGGTATCGAGCCCGGTCTGTTTCAGGCGGTCAGGCCCGACATTTCCTTCACCGACGCCCATGAGTTCAAGTATCGGGTGGATTTTGATGCGGTGGAAGTGACCGGTGAAACCGGCGCCATCTGCGTATCCCGCCCCACCAACCCGACCGGCAATGTGATTACTGATGAAGAGCTGGCAAGGCTCGAAGGCCTGGCCCGGCAGCACGATATTCCGTTGATTGTCGACGGCGCCTACGGCACACCCTTCCCGAGCCTACTGTTTGTGGACGCCCAGCCCACCTGGAACGAGCAGATTATTCTGTGCCTGAGTTTGTCCAAGCTGGGTCTGCCGGCGGCTCGCACGGGTATCGTGATTGCGGCGGAGCCGATTATCAAGGCGTTGTCTGGCATTAACGCCATCATGAACCTGGCGACCGGAAGTTTTGGTGCCATGCTGGCCGAGCCTTTGGTGCGCTCTGGTGAGATCCTGTCACTGAGCCGTGATGTGGTTTGTCCGTTCTATAAAGCCAAGATGAAAAGAGCTGTGGAGGCGTTTCGTGACGCCATGGGTGAGGACAGTTGCCGCTGGTACATCCACAAACCAGAAGGCGCCATGTTCCTGTGGCTGTGGTTTCCTGATCTGCCGATTTCCAGCCTGGAGCTGTATCAGCGGCTTAAGCAGAGAGGGGTGTTGGTGGTGTCTGGCCACTATTTCTTCCCGGGCTTGCCAGAAGATGACTGGCGCCACCGTCACGAATGCCTGCGCGTAACCTATTCTCAGGACGACGCGCAGGTGGCAGAAGGGCTGAGGATTATCGCGGATGAGGTCAAAGTGGTCTGGGCGGAATCCGGCCGCTAGGGCCGGAGCCGCTCGACGGGTAATCAGTCCCGAATGGTCGCGTCTTTCAGCTTCAGCTCGTATTCGCTGCCATCCGGCTCCACCTGCAGTAATCTGAGCAGCAGGTGGCCCTGGTTTGGATCTATCCACATCAGCGTCTGGCGCTTGGAATCCTCGCCTCGCACCTTTTCCACCTTCAGGGTTTGCGTTGTCTGGCCATTGGTGTTGATGGAGCTGTCGTCGTCAACAACCGCAAAACGATCCTCGTTATAACGGCCTTTATCAATGATGTTGTAGGTCAGATCCCGTTCACCGGCTTTTAGATCCTGGTGCATCTGTAGCTGGAAGCCCAGTGGGTCCAGCGCCCCGTCCTGGAGTTCCAGTTCAAAGGATTTGCCTCGGTATTTCCCTGTTGCAATACCTGTCTGCCAGTCGAAATCTATGGACTGCTCCCGATTCCGAATCATCAGGCCTTTGAGGCTGTAGCGGTAGCGAAGCGGAACCACGCGGTCATCTTCCCAGAGAAGGACCACCGATTCGTCTATATCTGCAATAAACGACCTTACCTCTGTGCGATACAGCCACACATTATTGCCCTGATCGGTCAGGCTGCGTTTGCCAGCGCCACTGAGGCTGATGCCTTTTGACATGGACGCAGAGTAGGTGGCCTCGTGGGGGAAGAGGGCTGGGGTCGTGTCTTGAGTATCGGCGGCGGCAACCGTTATCGAGGCCAAACCGAACCAGAGTCCGGCCAGCCAGGTAACGATGCGCAAGGACGCTCTGAGTGTCTTCATCCGGAGCCTCTTTCACTGTATGTGTTTGCGACAGTGTAGCTTTTCAAAAGCCCGAGGGGGATGACAATCTGTTCAGCTGGCGGGTAAGCGCATGGGTTGTGACAGGGGGGCGCCATCAAAGAGCACGCCGTCACTCGCCAGTTGAATCCGGCCTTCACAGAACCAGCGAACCACGATCGGGTATAGCACGTGCTCCTGTTGCTGAACCCGCTCCGCCAGTGAGTCAGGCGTATCGTTTTCCTGCACGGCTACCTCGGCCTGGGCAATCACCGGCCCGCCGTCCAGTTCTTCCGTCACAAAGTGGATGGACACGCCATGCACTTTGTCGCCAGCTTCCAGTACTCTCTGGTGCGTGTTCAGGCCGGTATAAGCTGGCAGCAGGGACGGGTGAATGTTCAGCATCTTGCCGCGGAAGGCCCGAACAAAGTCTTCGGTCAGAATCCGCATGAAGCCTGCCAGCACAATCAGATCCGGGTTGTGGCGGCGGATCTCGGCCATCAGGGCGCCGTCGAATTCCTCACGGCTGCCATAGTCCTTGTGATTGATCACAAAGGTTTTGATATTCGCCTGGGCTGCCCGTTCCAGGGCAAAGGCACCGGGTTTGTTGCAGCCTACGGCCACAATGTCGCCCGGGAAGTCCCGGTCCCGCGAGGCGTCAATCAACGCCTGCAGGTTGGTGCCGCTGCCGGAGGCCAGTACCAGGATGGTCGGGAGTGGCGCGGGATCAGCCTTCATGCTGTGAGTAGTCCCGGTGCGTAGCGCACTTTCGGCTCATCATCGGCTGAGCTGGCCGCTTCAATGACGCCTACCTGCCATACTTTCTCGCCCATGGCATTCAGGGCATCCATGGCCAGCTCTTTCTGGTCGGCAGGAACGCAGACAATCATGCCGATACCGCAGTTAAAGGTGCGGTACATTTCCTCGCTGGCGACACCGCCGGAGTTTTGCAGCCATTGGAATACCGGTGGTAGTTCCCAGCTCTGGGTGTCGATGGCGGCAACTGTGCCAGCCGGCAGCACTCTGGGGATATTCTCAGGCAGGCCGCCGCCGGTGATGTGAGACAGGGCCCGCACGTCCACTTCACGAATCAGTTGCAGTATGTTCTTCACGTAAATGCGGGTGGGCGCCATCAGAGCGTCAGCCAGGGTGCTGTCGCCCATGGGCTGGCTCAGGTCGGCACCGCTGACTTCAATGATCTTGCGAATCAGTGAGTAGCCGTTGGAATGCGGGCCGGAGGAGCCCAGGGCCAGCATCACATCACCCGGCTGGGTGCGGCTGCCATCGATGACTTCAGTACGCTCTACAATGCCCACACAGAAACCGGCCAGGTCATAGTCTTCGCCTTCGTACATGCCCGGCATTTCGGCGGTTTCGCCACCCACCAGTGCACAGCCGGACAACTCGCAGCCCTTGCCGATGCCGTCCACGACCTGGGCGGCAATATCCACGTTCAGCTTGCCGGTAGCGTAATAATCCAGGAAAAACAGGGGCTCTGCGCCGCCTACGATCAAATCGTTCACGCACATGGCGACCAGATCAATGCCGATGCTGTCGTGCTTTTCGAGTTGCATGGCCAGGCGCAGTTTGGTGCCAACGCCGTCGGTGCCCGAGACCAGTACCGGCTCCCGGTAACCGGCCGGGATGGAGACCATGGCGCCGAAGCCGCCAAGCCCGCCGAGGACTTCGGGGCGGCGGGTACGGGCTGCCGTGTTCTTGATGCGGTTGACCAGATCGTTACCTGCGTCGATATCAACGCCGGCATCGCGATAGGTGAGGGAAGGCTTCTGTTCGCTCATGGAAATGTAACCGTTGGCCTGTGGGTCAGGCGGCGGATTTTAACAGGTGCGCACGGGCGCTCCAACCGGAATTCGGCAATGCGTGCAAATATTCAGGGTACATCATTGCCAACCTGCAACGGGGCCTTGCTACTCACGCCTGTGGTGATGGTGTATCCTGTGCGCCAATCATGGGAACGGCAGGGTGTTACATGACTGGAACGGAAAAAAATGACGTTCGGACTTTCCGGGCAATGACTCTGTGGCTGGTGATGGCCGGGGCATTGTCAATGCTGTTTGCCGGGACTGCGTCGGCAGTCACGGTGTCGGGATTGTATAATATTGAGGTAGCGGTCGACGGTACTGGCACGAATGATCTCCAGGCAGGTTATGCCGAGGGTTTGCGGCGGGTGATGGTCAGGGTTTCCGGTACGCGGGACGTACTGCAACTTGAGGGCATAAACGATGTGCTCAAAGATGCAGAATCCCTGCTGCTGTCCTACCAGGTGCGTCGTGAGAGTGGGGAGTCCAGGTTGCAGATGAGCTTTGGGGCGGTTGGCGTCAATCGCGCCCTGGCTTCAATTAATGCCCCGGTCTGGGGTGCAAATCGACCACTCACACTGGTTTGGGCTGCTATTGAAGACCGCGGTGAACGCAAGCTGCTGACTGCAGCAGCGGATGATGGCGAACAGGGTGACAGCGCCGTTGCTGATTGGCGCAGGGCGTTCCTGGCGGCAGCGGAAGAGCGCGGCTTACCCCTGGCCTTCCCGCCGCAGAGTGTCCAGGGAGACCGGGCGCTGCTGTCGGATCTCTGGGGCCAGTTTGTGGGCCGTATAAAGGAGGCATCGTCGGATCTGTCTCATGATGCCCTGGCATTGATGCGTATTAGTCGCTCTGGTGGTCAATGGCGCGCAGGCTGGGTATTCGACGGTATGAGCATGGATGCCTCGGAGCAATCGGTGACCGCGGCAGACCCGGAAGAACTGGCACGGCGTGCTGTTGGTCGCTGGGCCGATGCCTATGCCAGCCGCTACGCGGTTGCTGCCGGCGAGGTAGGTGAGGCGCCGCGAGTGGATATCGTGCTTGAGGGCGTCAATTCCTTAGCGGACTACGGCAATGTCGGAAAAGCACTGAACAGCTTTACGCCAGTGGTGTCTGTTGGTGCTTCCCGGGTGCGTAATGAGCGTATGACCGTTCAGGTGACCTTCACAGGGGAACTGGACCAGCTGAAAGAGTACATTGCGCTTGATCCCCGCTTTGTGGTCATGGACGGGCAGCCAGAGGAAACCGTACCGGCACCGCGCAGTGCGACCGCAGTAGCGCCAGTTGCCGAACCGAACGGTGCTGAGGAACCGGGCGAGGCCGGCGACCAGTACCCGGAGGGTGCCATGTTCGTTTACCAGCCGCTCGATGACGGCGACGAACAGGATGCCGAGCAGGCGTTCGAATCCCTGTATCAGGTGCTTTACTATCGCTGGCAGCCGGCTCCGGTTGTCCGTGGTGGCGGCAGCTAGGCGACGGCGGAGGTCTGCGCGTGACTTTGCAGCGTTGGCGATGGATTCCCAATGCCCTGACATTCCTGCGGATACTGCTCATTATTCCGTTCGCGTGGGCATTGCTGGAGGGGAATTATCGCCAGTCGCTGTTGATTTTCTTTCTTGCTGCCGCAACTGATGCTTTGGACGGCTTTCTGGCACGGCAGTTTAACTGGCGTTCCCGGCTTGGGGCCATTGCCGATCCGCTGGCTGATAAGGCATTGCTGATCACCGCTTACCTGATGCTGACCATCACCGGAATTATTCCGCTTTGGCTCTTCGCACTGGTGCTTGGCCGCGATCTGGTCATTGTCGGCGGTGCATTGATGTATCACTATGGTGTTGGCCGTTTTGAGATGGAGCCGAGTATTCCGGGCAAGATCAATACCTTTATTCAGATTCTCGTGGCGTTGGCGATTATCATTCTGATGGCAGACCTGCCAATGCAGCCCTGGGTAATGGACGTTGGCATATTGCTGGTTGCCTTGTCGGCCATATTCAGCGGCTGCCATTACATTCTGATTTGGGGTGCGCGCGCCTGGAGAGCCAAACGCTCATGACCACGTCACAGATGGTTCTCGGGGTGAAGCTCCGTGACGACGCCCGGTTTGATAACTTCCATGGCGATCGCAATCGAGATGCGGCGCTCCGGCTGGAGGCAGTTTGCACGCAGCCGGCCGGAGCACCTGTTGTGGTGATCTGCGGCGACTCCGACACCGGCAAAAGCCATTTGTTGCAAGCGGTCTGTCATTTTGCCGAGCAGCGGGGCCAGAGCGCTGTGTGCATCAGTATCGGTGAGTTGATGCCGTTTGGGCCTGAGGCGCTTGCGGGATTGGAAGGGCATGACGTGGTCTGCCTGGATGATCTTGACCTGATTGCGGGCGATGCGCACTGGGAGGAGGCCGTTTTCCATCTGTACAACCGGATTCTGGACCGCCAGGGGCTGTTGATGGTGACCCTGTCGGAGGTGCCGGCGGCGTTGCCGTTCGGTCTCGCTGACCTTGGTTCCCGGCTGGCACACGGCTTGCTGGTTCAGCTTGGTGTTTACCGGGATGAAGACCGGTCAAGAATTTTGATGGCCAGGGCCGAGCAGCGTGGTCTGGTGATGAGCGATGATGTGGCCGGATTTATCATGCGCCGGGCTCCACGCCGCCTTGGTCAACTGCTTGGGATTCTGGACACGCTGGATGAGAACTCCCTGCAGGCCCAGCGGAGATTGACCATTCCGTTCGTGAAGTCGGTAATGGGATGGTAGTGACGGATTTATAACCATAAAGGCCATTGGAGAGACGACATGAGACGGGTTGTATTCAATCAGAAAGGCGGTGTGGGTAAGTCCAGCATCACCTGTAACCTGGCGGCGATCAGCGCGGCCCGGGGCAAGCGCACCCTGGTGGTGGATCTGGATCCGCAAGGTAACTCAACACACTATCTGCTGGGTAAGCCGGCATCTGAACTGAAAGATACCGCAGCGGATCTTCTGGAGCAGACCGTTGCCTTCAGTATGTTCACCCGCCGCCCGGATGAGTTTGTGCATGCCTCATCTTTCAACAATCTGTTTGTTCTGCCGTCCAGCCCGGAGCTGGACTTCCTGGAGCGCAAACTCGAAGCCAAGCACAAGATCTACAAGCTCCGTGAATTTCTGAAAAAGCTCAGCGATTCTTTCGATGAGATCTACATCGATACCGCGCCCGCCCTGAATTTCTACACCCGCTCGGCCTTGATTGCGGCTCAGCGGTGTTTGATTCCTTTCGACTGTGATGATTTCTCACGCCAGGCGTTGTACAACATTCTTCATGAAATCAAAGAGCTGCAGGAAGATCACAATCAGGAGCTGGTGGTGGAGGGTATCATTGCCAACCAGTTCCAGCCGCGTGCCAGCCTGCCCAAACAGTTGGTGAAAGAACTCACGGAGGAGGGGTTGCCAGTGTTGCCGGTGCGGCTATCCAGCTCGGTGAAAATGAAAGAATCCCATCAAAGCCGGCAGCCGCTGATTCATATGGCACCCAAGCACGCATTGACCCGCCAGTTTGAAGACCTGTACCGGGTATTGCATGGTGAGTCGGTTGAACTTGAGCCCTTGGCCGACTGATCGGGTGACCATGAGTAATCGAGTGGACCAGGTAACCGACAGCCTGCTGAGAATCGAGATTGAGCTCCGGCGGATGGACGTCTGGGAGGCGAGCCCACCACCGGAGCATGCGTTCCGGAGCACCCAGCCGTTCTGTCTCGACACTATGGAGTTCACCCAGTGGCTGCAGTTTGTCTTCTTGCAGAAAATGAAAGCGCTGGTGGAGGCGGGGCAACCGTTACCCTCGGTATCTGGCATTGCGCCCATGGCGGAAGAGCATTTTCGGGGGCGGGCGCAGTCAGGCCAGCGCCTTGTTGAGGCGCTGGAAGAGATAGACCGGTTGTTGTCTGGTCGTTGAGTTCGACGCGAGGCGGTGGAATCAGTCCAGCCGCATGGAGAGGTCGATCGCTCTGACGTCTTTGGTCAGGGCGCCGATGGAGATGTAATCCACCCCGGTTTCCGCCACCGGTACCAGTGTCTGGGCATTGATGCCGCCGGAAGCTTCCAGTTTTGCCTTGCTGGCGGTAATTCGCACGGCTTCAACCATGTCCTCAAGCGAGAATTCATCCAGCATAATGATGTCGGCGCCCGCGCTCAGGGCCTGATTCAGCTCGTCCATCGATTCCGTTTCTACCTCCACCGGGCGGCCCGGTGCAATGCGTCGAGCTTCACTGATGGCGTTGGCAATCGAGCCGCATGCGGCAATGTGGTTTTCCTTGATCAGAAAGGCATCCCACAGACCCAGGCGATGATTGTGGCAATCCCCGCAGGTGACCGCGTATTTTTGCGCCAGTCGCATGCCAGGCAGGGTTTTCCGGGTATCCAGTAATCGTGCACCGGTGTGGGCGACCTTCGCCGCGTAGGCTGCGCAGGTGGTGGCAACGCCAGACAGTGTTTGCAGCCAGTTAAGGGCGGCTCGCTCTGCGGTCAAGAGTGATCGGGCCGGGCCAGCCATCCGGAAGATAACGTCATCGGCCGCCAGATCATCGCCGTCTTTGCAAAACCAGGTCAGTTCCACTGCCGGGTCTACCTGGCGGAATACTTCCTCAACCCAGGCTCGTCCTGACAGGCGTGCCGGTTCGCGAGTGATCACCCGGCCGGTTGCGGTTTTGTCCGCCGGAATCAGCATGGCGGTAATGTCGCCGTCACCAATGTCCTCGCGAAGGCTTTGGGCAACGGATTCAATTCGGGCCTGGCGGAGCAGTTCAGGGGCAATCATGTCGGGTTTCCGGCGGTCTGGGTGAGTTGAAATCTGCGAGCCCGGCAATTCTACTGCCAGCCTGCCGTTTCGCAAAATGCCCTGGCCAATAACTGCTAAAATGTGACGCAGGTCGTTGTTACACAAAAGGTGACAAATTCTGACACAAGGTGACGATGATCGGCCGTATCATGTCATTAATAGAAATTCCCAGCGATATTGCCGATCAACACCGGAGCATCTCCATGGCGCACGATAACAAGGTTGTCCATTTATCCGGCCAGAAACCGGTGGGCCGGTTTTCGCTTCCGCCTGCTCTTATACGGTTACGTGACGCATCCGGTCAGTCTCTGAAATCTGTGCTGGGGTCTTTCTTCGAGCAGGCAGACGACAGCCTGTTCGCCCTTGCGGATCGGGCTGGCTCTAATCAGGACCAGACAGCGTATTTCGATGCCATGCGGGAGCTCAGACTGCGCCGCAAATCCATGGCGGTCTCGATGCTTCAGTATGTCAGCCAGGCCTTCAATGACTTTGGACGCTTCAAACCCTCGCACTCCGGTTCTGCCCTTGAGGAAGTCGATCAGGATTCCCTGAGCCTTTTGGATCACTCCGAACTCGAGCAACAGGTCGCCATTGATAACCTGGTGACCAAGCTGCGCAATCGTTACCAGGAGCCGGTCCGGATGCTGGCCGCTCGCGTGCGCCACCTGATGCCCGAGATTCAGATGTCTGATGATCAGATGCCCCTTAGCCCCGAGGTTATCTGTGGCGGAATTGCCGAGGCCTGTTCTGACCTGGATATCGATATTCGTGCCAAGCTGGTTGTACTCAAGCTTTTTGAGCGCCTGCTGGTGGATAAGCTTGCAGCCCTGTATGACCAGGCCAATAAAACCCTGGTAGCCGAAGGCGTGTTGCCAGATATGCGCCGGGCACCTGTCGGCGGTTCGTCGCCCCAGCAGAAGAGGCCGGTGCCACAGGCTGGAGCCCCGGCTTTGTCGCCAGGGCAGGCAGGTGCCGAGCACGGGTCGAGTGGTGCTGCCAGTTTCCCCACGTTTTCGGAATTGAGTGCGCTGCTGCATCAGGGAGAGACATCGTCCGCCGCGGGCGGCCTGCCCGCGGGTGGCGTGACACTCGATACTGGCGGGTTGATGGCCCGGCTCAGTGATCTGCAAGGTTCTCTCACCCAGGTATCCGGGGCAGAAGTGGTGCCATTGCGCCAGCAGATTGTCTCGGTCCTGCAGGAGCCGGGCGGCAAGAAAGCGGCGTTGGGCCAGGTGGACGGCGATGTCGTCAATCTCGTCTCGATGCTGTTCGATTTCATACTGGAAGATCGGCAATTACATCCGGTGATGAAGGCGCTGATCGGGCGCTTGCAGATTCCGGTCCTGAAGGTTGCCCTGAGCGATCGTAATTTCTTCAATCGTGGCGGTCATCCGGTTCGCAAGTTGTTGAATGAACTCGCACTGTCGGCCATTGGCTGGTCCGAAAAGCGCCAGGGCATGCGGGACCCGCTCCGGGAAAAAATTGAAGAAGTGGTTGATCGTGTCCTGAATGAATTCACCGACAATGTCGAATTGTTCGAGGAGTTGCTCAAGGATTTCGGGCACTTTATGGATCTGGACCGGCGCCGTCGTGAGCTGGTTGAGCAGCGTCTTCGGGACGCTGAGGAAGGTCGGGCTCGCCAGGAACGTGCAAGCCAGGCGGCCACCAACCTCATTCAGGAAGAAACAGCCGGCCGTGAAATACCAGCTGCGGTGATGCAGATTCTCAGCGAGCCCTGGACTCGTTACCTGCAATGGGTGGTACTGCGTCAGGGCGAAGAAAGCGAGCAGTGGCAATCCGCCTGCGCGGTAACCGAGCGACTGATCTGGAGTGTGGACCCAAGGCCGGTATCGGATGAAACCCGCTCTGAGCTGCTTCGAGCAATACCGGAGGTGGTCGAGGACCTTCGCAGTGCTTTGCAGGAAATTTCCTGGGACCCGTTCTCAACCGACGCTGCCATTCGTGACCTGGAATTGGCTCATGTTGATGTTTTCCAGAAACTGGTAACAGCTCCGGTCAGTGATGTCGAGAAGGCGCCGGAAGACCCTGCCCTGGCCGAAGAGGAGCTGGATCAGCCGGAGCAAATGCTGGCGCCACCGGAACCTCAGGTGGATGCCGGTGCCCCAGAGGAAATCGCGCAATCTGAAACCGAACCGGTCGTGGCGGAGACCGTTCAAAGTGACGCGCAGCCGGCAACGGAAGCGCCGGTGGCTGCTGAAGAAGCGCCGTCTGCCTCGGTTGTTGCGGCGGAATGGTTGGCCCGGGCAGATCAGCTCAGGGTTGGCTCGTGGATCGAGATGGTGCGCGATGATACCCGTGTTCGCTGCAAACTGGCGGCCTTCATAAAGGCAACCGGCAAGTACATTTTTGTCAATCGCAGCGGCGCCAAGGTGGCAGAGTACCATCGGGATGATCTGGCGGTGGCGCTGCAGGACGGCGTTATTACGCTTCTGGACGACGGCCTGATTTTTGACCGGGCGCTGGAATCCATCATCGATAACCTTCGCCATAGTCGAAAGGATTGAAGGCGCGAATCCGCACCGTTCCATCCATAGCATCCACCGTCGCTTTGTGATTCAATCGATTGAACATCATAAAGCGACAGTGGATACGCCTTGCCAATCTCTGACCCTTTCAATCAAGACAACAAGCATAACAACGACTCCCTCTCCAGCCAGGCTGAACAGTTAAGGCTGACCGGCCGTTACCCTGGCAGCCGATGGGTGCCCTCGCCGAATTTTGGTGCAAGGCCTGAGGGCTCTGCCATTTCCCTGCTGGTGGTTCACAACATCAGCCTGCCTCCCGGGCAATTCGGGGGAACGGAGATTGAAGACTTTTTCTGCAACCGGCTTGACCCAGCCGCCCATCCCTATTTTGAATCCATCGTCGCCATGCAGGTCTCCGCTCATGCCCTGGTGCGTCGCGATGGTTCAGTGGTGCAGTTTGTCAGTTGTTTGGACCGGGCCTGGCATGCCGGCCGGTCCTGTTTTGACGGCCAGGAAGAGTGCAACGATTTCTCTATCGGTATCGAACTGGAGGGGGCAGACGATGTTCCCTATACGCCCGAACAGTACCGGACACTCGCAGACATGGCGCGGTTGACCATGATGGCCTGGCCCGAAATCAGCGCCGAGCGCATTACCGGCCACAGCGATATTGCGCCTGGCCGGAAAACTGACCCTGGTCCAGCGTTCGACTGGCGGTATTTTTCCCAGCTGTTGGCCCATGAGGAGATCGCCTGAATGGTGTTTGTCGTGTTTCTTTTGGCCTACCTTATTCGGCGTCAGCTGGATAGCCGGAACCGGCTTGATGGCGACGTGCTTTGGCGTGCCTGGTTTCACCGGGGCGCGAAAATTCAGGCCGGAAAGGAGGATGCCATTACCTCCGGGCTGATCTGGATTCTGCTGCCCGGACTGGTGTTGGTGGGCGTTGTGTGTTTGCTGGAATGGTATGGATTCAGGCTGGCGGCCTATCCGCTGGAGCTGATCGTGCTGGTGTTGCTGATGGGCGCGCCGGGTTGGCGGCATCAGTTACGTGACTATTCGGAAGCCTGGAGCCGGGGCGACATGCAGGCGGCCTGGCGACATATCCAGAACCGGTTGCCACCGGAAGAGCGGGGCGCCGCGCTGTCACCAGAGGCCATGCATCTGTCGTTATCCAAGGCTCTGGTGATCGGGGTTTTCGAGCGGTTCTTCCTGGTGGCTTTCTGGTATGTGGTGGGTGGAATAGGTGCTGCCCTGGTTGCCCGAGGCCTGGTGGCGTTGTCTGAGCAATGGCCGCAGCAAGCGGCCCGCGCCCGATTCCGGACTCTGGCCAACCTGGCCAGCTGGATTCCTGCTCGCCTACTGTCCTGCACGCTGGGGCTGGCCGGTGATCTCGCGGGCTGGTCGAAGGAGGCGAAGAAAGTCCTGCCCGGTTTTGGAAGAAAAACCTCGGAAGTCCTCATGATTTCCGCAAACGGGTCGTTAACCGGTTATGCGCTTGATCCAGCCCAGTTTGCGCGGTTGCACCCGGATGAGTGGACAAGTTTTGGCGGGCGTAGCCTGGCGGCCATACGGGGATTGTTGAACCGGAGCATGCTGGTGTGGATCTGCGTTGCCGCGTTGCTGGTCATTGCCGGGGTGGTCTGAGGAGTGTCATAAAACATTACAGAATAACACTTAAAGGTGATTAAGTTTTTCCGACCTTGGGCGATAATCAAACAAAGAATAAAGATTCAGTTATTAGAATCAGCGAGAGGGCGCCGTGAAATATTTGATCAATCCAGCTGTTAGCCTGATGAATCGGTTGCCCATGGTCTACAAGTTCAGCCTAATCAGCATCTTGTTCCTGGGCCCGATCATTGTCCTGTCGTGGTTGGTTATTTCCAGCCTCAATCAATCCGTTCAAACCATGACTCGCGGTATCGAGGGCCTTGCCGAACTTCGCAAGGTAGACCAGCTGTTGTCTTCGTCTATGGCTTACCGCGACTACCAGGCGCCGGGTGTGCTCAAGGATGAAGACGAACTCCTGGGCAGGGCAGGTGAGGCTGCCGAGAAGATTGATGGCCTGCTTTCAGACCTTGCTGGGCACAACCGCTCGTTCGATTCCTCTGGTTCCTGGAAGGATCAGGTTCTGGCCTTGCAGGCGGAGTGGGAGCAACTGAAGCAGGACGACAACTACCAGGGCAACATAGACCCACAGTTCAAGTATTACCACGAGTTTGTTCAGAAGGTGCTGGCCCTGTTGCCGGCTACGATTGAAATTTCGGGACTTGGACAAGACGCCTCGCGGGAAAATCTGTTGCTGCTTGGGCTGGTGCGTAATGCGCTGCCTGAGGCGAGGACCGTTGTTGGCAGGGCCCGATCTTACGGTATCTTTGCCCTGGTGGATGGCCAGGTGGGTTATAACCTGAGCGAGATTTTGAATGAAATCTATGACCAGCTGACCAACCGCAGCTCCCTGTTGTCGCCTGCCTTGTCGGTTGCGGTTGAAACCTCTCCCAAGCTGTCAAGCAGGGCCGGCGGCGCTGTGACGCGGGTCGATGAAAGCCTGATGGCGCTGCGCGAGCAACTGGACCTGAACATCATCACCCCGATGCGCCTGGAACAGCCCTGGCAGGAATTTGACGCCACCGTATCCTCCCAGCTGGACTACTACGATTCACTCAATGACAGCATTTTCAATGTGGTTTCTGGCAACCTTGAACAGCGACTGCAGCGGGAGACCGGCCAGCGCAGGTTGATTGTAGGGGCTCTGATCGGCGTGATGCTTCTTGTGGTGTACCTCTACATCGGCTTCTTTATGTCAGTAAGAACCGCCATCAACCGGTTCAGTGAGGCGGCTCGCAGCGTCGCCGCTGGTGATATGACGGCGCACATCCAGCTTAACAATCGTGATGAGCTGGGCGAGCTGACCACCGAATTCAATAATATGACGGACCGGATTGCCGAACTGATCCGCTCTGTCAGCGGGACCACGAATGATGTTGACAGTCAGGCGGTGAGGGTTAACGAGACTGCAGCAGCCAACAGTGAAGCGGTTGCCCGCCAGATGGAAGAGACCGGCCAGATAAACGAAGCCATGGGGCAGATGGTGGAGGCGGTCAACGAGGTGACTGAGAGTGCCCATCGGGTAGCGGACAGCGCCGGTAGCGCAGAGCGTGATACCGAGACGGGCCGACAGGTTGTGGCGGCTACCGTGCAAACTATTAACCGTCTTGCGGAAGAAATCGCTGGTGCGGTAGCGGTGATAAACAGGGTCAGTTCAGACAGCGACAACATCAGCCAGGTATTGGTCGAGATCAAGGCCATAGCCGAGCAGACCAACCTCTTGGCTCTGAACGCGGCCATTGAAGCGGCCCGGGCCGGTGAACAGGGTCGCGGTTTTGCGGTGGTGGCTGATGAGGTGCGTTCACTGTCTCAGCGCACCCACAAATCGACCGAAGAGATTGAAGGCATGATCTCCCGCCTGCAAGGTGGTGTTAAAGAAGCGGTCTCTGCCATGACCTCGAGCCACGATGCCACCGAGCAAACCGTTCAGAAATCCGGCGAGGTGACAGAAGCACTGGACCGCATTGCTTCAGGCATCTCCGAGATTGTGGATATGAGCCACCAGATTGCCCAGGCCGCAGAAGAGCAGTCTGCGGTGGCCAAGAACGTGAACGCCAACGTGGAGCGTATCGGCGAGTTGGGGCAGAGCACTGCTGCCAACGCTGAGGAGACCCTGGCGTCGTCCCGTCAGATGTCGGAATTGACGGCATCGCTTCAGCGGCTGGTAGAGGCGTTCAAGGTATAAGGCAGTTGCCTCTGATCAGAAAAATCCGGCCCTCAGAGGCCGGATTTTTTTTGTTCCCAGAGAATTTCCTGGCTGCCATCCCGGCGGGCCAGCACTCGGGCAATGACAAACAGCAGGTCAGACAGCCGGTTCAGGTAGTGACGGGACGCGGTATTGATGGAATCTTCGTGGCCCAGCGCTACCACCACGCGCTCCGCACGACGGCAAACGGCCCGGGCCAGATGGCATTGTGCGGCGGCAGGACAACCTCCGGGAAGAATGAAGTTCTTCAATGGCGGCAAGTCGGCATTATGCTCATCCAGGGTCTGTTCCAGCCAATCAATATGGTCGTCGCTGATCACCTTGCTGCCAGGGATGGCGAACTCGCCGCCAAGATCAAACAGGTGGTGCTGAATCCGCCGGAACGTCTCGATCAGGCTGTCACCGGCTGGTAGCGCTTCAATCAACACTCCGATGTGGCAGTTGAGTTCATCCGCCATGCCCATGGCTTCCACGCGCTGGGCATTTTTGGCGATGCGGTTGCCATCGGCCAGCCCGGTAGAGCCGTCGTCACCGGTGCGGGTGTAGATCTTAGACAGGCGGTTGCCCATGAATTGTACTCCCGTTGATAAATGATCAGTTCAGTTGTTGTACCCGTTCAGTGAGCATTTGGTTCACCGTTGTTGCAATGCCGTGCTGCTGGCCAAGCCTGGTCAGATAACCGTTGATGAAGTCGATTTCCGTGGGGCGCCCTGCCAGCACATCCGCGCGCATGGAGGAGGTGTTGGTGGCGGTTCTGCGGGCAACCGCCTCAATGCTTTCGCGCAGAGCTTCCGGAGTTTGTTGCGGTTGCCCGGCGGCAGCCAGCAGGCGGCTGATTTCCTCGCACAATGGGTTGATCCACTGTTGGTAATACGGCTGCTCTAGTATTGCGCCGTTGGGACAGTCCAGAATGGCGGTAAAGGCGTTGATGCCCGCGTTGATGACGACCTTCTGCCAGAGCCGGCCAAGTATGTCCTGTTCAGGGTGAACCTCAAGGCCGCTTTCGGCAAGTTGCTGGGCAACCCGGCCCACCAGGGGTTGCCCGGTAGGGTTTAAAGCACCAACCCAGGTAGCGCCGCAGCCTGCGTGAACGGTCAGGCCCGGTTCGGGCCGGTTGGCGCCTTCGGTGGTAGAAGCGGCTAGCACCGGGCGTTGCGGCCAGGTTTCTGAAACCTGCTGTTGGCTGCCCAGCCCATTCTGGAACAACACAATGGGTGTCGAACTGGCAATCGAGGGCAGGGCATCTTTGAGGGCTTCGAGGGTGTCTCCGGCTTTGGTGGTCACCAGTAACAATTCAGGCGACTGACCAGGCTGTAGCCAGGGAATGGTGACGCTAAGTGATTTGCCTTCGATAGCCTGAAAGCGGTAACAGACGGGATCGGGCATCTGGCCCGGGCGGGGCACAAACGCTACCTGCCCGGCAGGTAGCGTTGCGGCCCAGAGCCGGCCCATGGAGCCGGCGCCGAGGATGGCAATCATGGCCTTACATGGCCTCGATTTCAGCCCGTTGTGCACTGAGCCGCTGCAGGCTGCCCTGGGCATCCTTCAGTTTATCTTTTTCCTTCTCTACGACGTCGGCTGGGGCCTTGGCGGTGAACTTTTCGTTGTTCAGCTTGCCCTCCAGGCGGCCGATTTCCTTGTTCAGGCGCTCCAGTTCCTTGTCCAGGCGCTTGAGTTCGGCATCTTTGTCGATCAGGCCGGCCATGGGCACCAGCACTTCCATTTCGCCCACCAACTGGGTGGCGCTCATGGGAGCCTTGTCGCCCTCGAACCATTCCAGTTTCTCCAGCTTGGCCAGGGACATCAGGAACTGGCGGTTGGCGTTGAGGCGGCGCTCATCATCAGCATTGCCGCCTTTCAGCAGAACCGGAACCTGTTTGGCCGGAGAGATGTTCATTTCGCCACGGATGTTGCGCACGGCCAGAATAACGCCCTTGAGCCATTCGATATCGGCAGCGACTTCCGCATCCTGCTTGCTGGCATCTGGCTGCGGGTAGGGCTGCAGCATGATGCTGTCGCCCTGCTTGCCGGCGAGCGGGGCAATGCGCTGCCAGATTTCTTCGGTGATGAACGGCATCATCGGGTGTGCCAGGCGCAGTACAGCTTCCAGCACGCGAACCAGGGTACGGCGGGTGCCGCGCTTGGCCTCGACACTGGCGTTGTCGTCGCTCAGGGCCGGCTTGGACAGTTCCAGATACCAGTCGCAGTACTCGTTCCAGATGAACTCGTACAGGGCGTAGGCGGCCAGGTCAAAGCGGTACTGGTCCAGGTGGCGGATGACTTCCTGCTCGCAGTGCTGCAGTTCGCTGATGATCCAGCGGTCCGCCAGCGACAGCTCCACCGGCTCGTCGTTCACGCCGCAGTCTTCGCCTTCGGTGTTCATCAGCACGTAGCGGGCGGCGTTCCACAGCTTGTTACAGAAGTTGCGGTAGCCTTCCAGGCGCTTCATGTCCCAGTTGATGTCACGGCCGGTGGTGGCCATGGCCGCCAGGGTGAAGCGCAGGGCATCGGTACCGTGGGCGGCGATGCCTTCTGGGAATTCTTTCTCGGTGCGCTTGCCGATTTTCTCAGCCAGCTTCGGCTGCATCAGGTTGCCGGTGCGCTTCTCCAGCAGCTCGGGCAGGCTGATGCCGTCGATCATATCCAGCGGGTCGATCACGTTGCCCTTGGACTTGGACATCTTGTCGCCGTGCTCGTCCCGGATCAGGCCGGTTACATACACGGTATGGAAGGGTACCTGTGGGGTGCCGTCGTCGTTCTTCATGAAGTGCATGGTCATCATGATCATCCGGGCAACCCAGAAGAAGATGATGTCGAAACCGGTCACCAGCACGTCGGTGGGGTGGAAGGTTTTCAGGCGTTCGGTGATTTCCGGCCAGCCCAGGGTGCCGAAGGTCCACAGGGCGGAGCTGAACCAGGTGTCCAGTACATCGTCGTCCTGCTTGAGTTCCAGTGTGTCTGAAAGCTGGTGTTTGCTGCGCACCTCAGCCTCGCTCCGGCCTACGTAAATATTGCCATCGGCGTCATACCAGGCCGGAATCCGGTGGCCCCACCAGAGTTGACGGGAGATACACCAGTCCTGGATGTCGCGCATCCAGGCGAAGTACATGTTTTCGTACTGTTTGGGCACGAACTGGATGCGGCCGTCTTCCACCGCTTCAATAGCCGGTTTGGCGAGGGTTTTGGCATCGGCAAACCACTGGTCGGTCAGCATCGGTTCGATGACCAGGCCGGAGCGATCACCGCGGGGCACGCTCAGCACGTGGTCTTCGATTTTTTCGACCAGGCCCGCCAGTTCCATGTCGGCGATAATCTGCTTGCGGGCCGCTTCCCGGCTCAGGCCAGCATAGGCGGCCGGCAGGGCGCTGTTGATCTCGGAATTCTCGGTGCCGTCGGCATTGAAGACTTCGGCCACCTCGCGAATGTTGGCGTCTTGCGTCATGACGTTGATCATGGGCAGGTTGTTGCGCTTGCCCACGGCGTAGTCGTTGAAGTCGTGGGCTGGGGTGATCTTCACGCAGCCGGAGCCTTTTTCCGGGTCCGCGTGGTGGTCGGCCACGATGGGAATGCGGCGGTTTACCAACGGCAGTAGTACGTGCTGGCCAATCAGGTGCTGGTAGCGTTCGTCGTCCGGGTGGACGGCGACGGCGGTGTCGCCCAGCATGGTCTCGGGGCGAGTGGTGGCTACGATGACGTAGTCTTTGCCGTCCTGGGTTTTCTGGCCGTCTGCCAGCGGGTAGCGCAGGTGCCAGAAGTAGCCTTTCTCTTCCTTGTTCTCGACTTCAAGGTCGGAGATGGCAGTGTGCAGTTTCGGGTCCCAGTTCACCAGCCGTTTGCCGCGGTACACCAGGCCTTCGTCGTACAGGCGGATAAACACTTCCTGTACGGCTTTGTAGAAGCCGTCGTCCATGGTGAAGCGTTCGTTGTCCCAGTCGACGGAGTTGCCGAGGCGGCGGATCTGGCGGGTGATGGTGCCGCCGGAGTGTTCTTTCCAGTCCCAGATGCGCTTGATGAATTCATCCCGGCCCAGGTCGTGGCGGGTTTTGTCTTCTTCTGCGGCCAGTTTGCGCTCGACTACCATCTGGGTGGCGATGCCGGCGTGGTCGGTGCCGACGGTCCACAGTGCGTTACGGCCCTGCATGCGCTTGAAGCGGGTGAGGGTGTCCATGATGGTGTGCTGGAACGCATGGCCCATGTGCAGGCTGCCGGTCACGTTGGGTGGCGGGATGGCGATGCTGTAGGAGTCGCCTTCGCCGCTGGGGCGGAAATAGCCTTTGGATTCCCAGTTTTCGTACCACTGGCGCTCGATGTTTTCTGGCTGGTAGGTTTTTTCCATGGGATTATGCAGTGACCGTTTTGGTTGATTCACATAGGGAAATTCTGAGTGGGCCGATTATACATGGTCGCTTTGATTGCGGCGAACCTTCGAGGCTCGTCGGGGCTTCGGTTTCGGTAGCCTGCTAGATCGGTGCGGTGTGGGGTTGGGGACAGGCTTTCCAAAAAGCGCTCCTTGCGGCACATCCCTGTGGCGCTTGTCTCCGGCCATCCATGGCCTACGAAATTTTTGGAAAGCCTGTCCCCAACCCCACAGATATGACCTTGTGCTGTCCGCCCCTCAACTCTTTGCTTCAATCAGTTGCCAAATCTGCTTCTTGTCCGTGTAAGTCCGTGAGTGTCCGTGGCTAATAAAAATTAGCGCTTTCGCATGTCGTGTACCCGCGCTTCAATCCCCATCGCCCGCAGTTGCTTGTAGTGTCCCCGAGCCTGGTTCAATACAGCTGGGTCGTTGTGCGCCACTAGAGCCAGTCGGCGGTACTGGTCGGCATCGTCGGGCAGTGTTGAGGACAGGACGATAACGGTATCCCAGTCCACGGCGGCCGGTGGGTAGAGCAGGATGCCTACTGGGTCGGGGCAGGGGGTAGTTGGGTCTTGGGCGATGCTGTGGGGGATGAAGGCATCGGGGGCGATGTTCCACAGCAGGTCGTCGAGTTCTTGGGCCTGTTCTTCGGTGTCGCAGAGGATGCACACGCGGTCGCCCTGCTGCCAGGCTTTGTCCACGAGTTTGGCTGCGTGGAGGTTGCGGGCGGCTGGGGTGTTCTGGGCGAGGATGTGGAACCAGTAGCGCTGGTTCTGGTCGTCCCGGCCGGAGGGGCCGGCAGCTGGGCTGCCGGGTTCCGGTGGGTTTGGCTGGTTATCCTGCATGGGTCATCAGGTAGTCGACAAGCAGGGGGACCGGGCGGCCGGTGGCGCCTTTGGCTTTGCCGGAGTTCCAGGCGGTGCCGGCGATGTCCAGGTGGGCCCAGCGGTAGTCTTTGGCGAAGCGGCTCAGGAAGCAGGCCGCGGTGATGGTACCAGCGGGGCGGCCGCCGATGTTAGCCATGTCGGCGAAGTTGCTGTCGAGCTGGCTCTGGTATTCGTCCCACAGCGGCAGGCGCCAGGCGCGGTCGCCGGTGCGTTCGCCAGCGGCCAGCAGTTCGTGTGCCAGTTCGTCGTTATTGGACAGCAGGCCGGTGGCCTGGTTACCCAAAGCAATGATACAGGCGCCGGTGAGGGTGGCCATGTCGACCACGGCTTCCGGGTCGAATTTTTTCACGTAGGTGAGGGCGTCGCACAGCACCAGGCGGCCTTCGGCGTCGGTGTTGAGGATTTCAACGGTCATGCCGCTCAGGGTGGTGACAATGTCGCCGGGGCGGGAGGCGCCGCCGTCAGGCATGTTTTCGGCAGCGGCGATTACGGCAACCACGTTGATCTTGGGTTTGGTTTCGGCCAGCACTTTCATGGTGCCGAACACGCTGGCAGAACCGCCCATGTCGTATTTCATTTCATCCATGCCTTCGCCGGGCTTGAGGCTGATGCCGCCGGTATCGAAGGTGATGCCCTTACCCACCAATACATAGGGTTTGTCTTTGGCTTTGCCGCCCCGGTATTCCATCACGATCAGGCGCGGGGGCTGTTTGGAGCCTTTGCCCACCGCAAGGATGGTGTTCATGCCCAGCTTTTCCATCTGCTTTTCATCAAGCACTTCGGTCTTGATGCAGTCGTATTCCTTGGCCATGTTCTTGGCCTGCTCGGCGAGCCAGACCGGGTGGCAGATGTTGGGCGGGGTGTTGCCCAGATCTTTGGTGTAATTCATGCCGCGCCCGGTAGCCAGGCCTTGGTTGAAGGCGTCTTTCAAGGCTTTGGCGGAACCGGAAGCCTGCACCACCACCTTCTTGAGTTTACGGGCAGCTGGCTTTTCACTCTTGAATTCGGTGAAGGTGTAGAGCTGGTCTTCCAGAACACGCCCGATCAGGTTCAGGCGGGCTTCTTCGGAGCTGACGGCGTCCTCACCCTGCAGGCTGGTGTCGGCCAGGCAGATCAGTGCGCTCTTGGACGGGCCGTCTTTCAGGGCGCCCATCATGGCGATCAGTGCCTTGCGAAAGTTGGCTGGCGTGCGGTCGCTGTCTTTGCCGGTGCCGACCACAACCACGCGCTGCCATGGTTGATCGACCAGGGGCAGGGTGTTTACAGACGCGTTCTTGCCAGTCAGGTCGCCCGCTTTTTCAAGTTGCTTGATCAGCCCTCCCAGTGCTTCGTCTGCTGCTTTTGTGGTTTCCGGCCACTCGCCCTTCTCAGGCACCGCGATAACCAGGCAATCGGTTTTGGTGGCGGTGATGGCTTTGCTGCTCAGGCTGAAATTCATGGCAACTCCCGTTGTCAGGTTGTGCTTTGTTGAATGTGGTAGGCGTTGTTCATCCGATGCCCATAGGATTGGGGCAAAAGCTCGATTAATCAAGCGGCAGGCTTGTATCGTTACGATGGCTTTATCGTATCAGGCTTATACTGTCATTCATCGCCAAGGTTACATAGAATACCCGCAGTTTCCGTTATCGACCATCTCACGCTTCGGCGCTGCCAGAGAGACTGATTTGAACATCGTTTTCCGTTACCTCATTCGCCAGATCATGGTCAGCATGGTTGCCGTTTCCGGCATCCTGTTGCTGGTGTTTATGAGTGGTCGCTTTATCAAGTACCTGGGCAATGCCGCAGAAGGCGAGATTCCCGCCGGCGTTCTGTTTTCCATCATGGCCTACCGCTTTCCGGGATTCCTGGAGCTGATTCTGCCTCTGGGGCTGTTTATCGGCATCCTGCTGGCCTACGGGCGGATGTACCTTGAAAGTGAAATGACGGTGTTGTTTGCCTGCGGTGTCAGCGACAGGCAGTTGCTGGCGAAAACCCTGATTGGCTGTGTACCGGTGATGCTGGTTGTGGCCAGCATGAGCCTGTATGTGTCGCCGTGGGGTATGAAGCAGGTGGAGGCTATCTTCAACGAAGCGCGCACCGCCACAGAGTTCGAGATGCTGGCGCCGGGGCGATTTCAGGATTTTACGTCTGGTAGCCGGGTTACCTACACCGAGGCCCTGAGCGAAGATAAGCGGCAGCTCCAGGGAGTATTCATCGCCGAGTATGATCGTAACGGGCAAGGCGTGACTCTGATCACCGCCGAGTCTGGTTCCCAGTTGATCGATCAGGAAACCGGTAGCCGGTTCCTGATTCTGGAGAACGGTGGGCGGTTTCAGGGGCAACCTGGCAGGCTTGATTACAATGTTACCCGGTTCGAAGCCTATGGCCTTAAGATCATGGGTGGAGAAGCCGGTAACCGGGAGCTCGAGGAGGGCATCAGCACCAGGGCGCTCTGGCAATCGGATAAGCCGGAGGACCGGGCTCTGCTACATTGGCGTTTCTCGCTACCGTTGATTGTGCCGATCGTGACCCTGCTGGCGGTCCGTCTTAGTCGGGTTAACCCGCGCCAGGGCCGTTTCTTCCATCTACTACCGGCGATGCTGGTTTACATCACCTACCTCGGGTTGCTGATTGTAGCGCGGGATGCCCTGGCGGATGGCAAGGTGCCGGAGTGGATAGGCATGTTGTGGGTGCATGTGATTTTCCTGGCGCTGGGGCTTTGGTTGCAGTTTGGCCCTGCCTGGCTTTATAAGCGGCGCCTGGAAAAGGAGGCCCGTGCCCATGCGTAGAATCGATGGTTACGTCATGCGCACCGTGGGCGGTGCGATGTTCCTGGTGATGATGGTGGTGCTGTCACTGGATGTGATTTTCGCCTTTATTGCCGAGCTGGACGACACCCGCAACGATTACCAGACCCTGCAGGCGCTCTGGTATGTATTTCTGACCTTGCCAAGGCGAATATACGATTATCTGCCGCTGGGTGCTTTCATGGGGTGCCTGGTAGGGCTAGGTGCCATGGCCAGCTCTTCGGAGCTGACGGTTATCCGGGCTGCCGGTGTTTCCATTCGCCGGATTGTCTGGTCGGCGATGAAGCCGGCCCTGGTGGTTGTTTTGTTGGGGCTGGCCATCGGTGAATACGTTGCGCCGACCACGGAGCGCATGGCGCAGAGCGACAAAGCGGTGGCCCTGGGGGCGAGCAGGAATGTTGCGTCGGCCCACGGTGTCTGGCACCGGGAGGGGAACACGTTCATGCACCTGAATGCTGTTCAGCCAAACGGCGTATTGCATGGCGTATCTTTGTTCCGTTTTGGAGACGACCGGGAGCTGGAAGTGTCCAGCTTTGCTGAAAGAGCGATTTTCCAGGGTGATCACTGGCTGCTGGAGAAGGTGGTGTCCACTCGCATTGAGGACGAACGCACCCTGCGCAATGAGCATGCCGCCTTGCGCTGGGAGACCGGGCTGTCACCGGAAGTGCTGAGTGTGTTGATCGTCAAACCAGAAAATCTTTCCATGGCCGGCCTGTACACTTATGCCACCTATCTGGGAGAGCAGGGGTTGACGGCTGCCCGTTATTGGCTTGCGTTCTGGAAAAAGGCGTTGATGCCGCTGGGTACGGCGGTGATGGTGTTGGTGGCCATTTCCTTCATCTTCGGCCCGTTGCGCTCTGTGACCATGGGGTTCCGCGTGTTCACCGGCCTGCTGGTGGGCCTGTTGTTCAAGTACATGCAGGATTTGTTGGGGCCCATGAGCATGGTATACGGGTTTAATCCGCTCTTGGCGGTACTGGTGCCGATTCTGGTGAACGCTTTGGTGGGGGCCGTGTTGATGCGGCGGGCCGGCTGAGATGGCCGGCCCGGGCGCATTACTTTTTGTTTTTGGCGGTTTTTGATTTGTCTGGTGCGGGCACGGCCACAACGACGCTGTTGGATGCGCGATCGGTCAGCGACAAACCGTTGATCGGGTAGAACAGGGCGATCACAGCGGGCACCGTGAGCAGGAGCGTTAGGGAGCCTACGTAGTAGGCGGCGATCATGGTCAACACGATGACTGCCGCAGCGCTGCCATAACGGAGCAAGGCCTGGGTCCAACTGACGGACGTGCCATCCAGGTTCTCGATTCGAATGCGCCACACCTGCATGCCCAGGGTTTGGCCGATACGGGTCCAGAAATAGGCGAAGAACAGGTAGAGCACCAGGAACAGGGTGAAGGTGAGGCCCGGGCCGCCCTCGAGTTCGCCTGCCTCGGCCATCTGTTCGTACTGTTCCCAGCCGGTTATCCAGCCTGCAATCATGGTGTAAGCCCAGGTGGCTACCAGCAGCACGGCGATACTGATCAATCCATCGTAGATAATGGCCAGGGCTCGCTTCAGTGCGGTGGCTGGCGGTAAAAGTTCCTCGGCGTTATGAAAGCGTCGGGGCATGGAATCTCCTGTGAGGTTTCACGTTTTTCCTGTTCTCGGCGTGTGCTAGAGTAGCGGATTTGCACACGCATGTAAGTATTCGTATTTCAATCGCGGACTTGCCGGCTATTCCGGCGGGTTTCAGGCAAGGTGTTAAAGGTCGAAAGGTATCAAAGGTCTATGAAAACCGCAGAGTTGCGACAGGCGTTTCTGGAATATTTCAAGCAGCAGGGTCACACCATTGTGCCGAGCAGTTCACTGGTGCCGGCAGACGATCCTACACTGCTGTTTACCAACGCTGGCATGAACCAATTCAAGGATGCCTTCCTTGGCCGGGAAGAACGCGACTACACCCGGGCGACCTCATCCCAGAAGTGTGTGCGCGCCGGTGGTAAACACAACGACCTGGAAAACGTTGGCTACACCGCCCGCCACCACACGTTCTTCGAAATGCTGGGTAACTTCAGCTTTGGCGATTACTTCAAGCGTGAGGCCATCAATTTTGCCTGGACCTTCCTGACCGGTGAGCAGCACCTGAACCTGCCCCAGGAAAAGCTCTGGGTAACCGTGTACGCGGAAGACGACGAAGCCTTTGATATCTGGAACAAAGAGGTTGGCGTTCCGGCTGAACGGATTATTCGCATCGGCGACAACAAAGGCGGCCGCTACGCTTCCGATAACTTCTGGCAGATGGGCGACACCGGCCCCTGCGGCCCCTGTACCGAGATTTTCTACGACCACGGCCCGGATGTGGCTGGCGGACCTCCCGGCAGCCCGGAAGAAGACGGCGACCGCTACATCGAGATCTGGAACGTGGTGTTCATGCAGTATAACCGCACCGCCGATGGCGAGATGCTGAACCTGCCCAAGCCTTCCGTGGATACCGGCATGGGGCTGGAGCGGATTGCGGCTGTGCTGCAGGGCGTTCACAGCAACTATGAAATTGACCTGTTCCAGGATCTGCTGAAGGCCGCATCCGAAATTCTGGGCGGTGCGGCGACCACCGAAGCGTCGCTGCGGGTGGTGGCAGACCACATTCGCTCCTGCGCTTTCCTGATTGCCGATGGTGTGATGCCGTCAAACGAAGGCCGCGGCTTTGTACTGCGCCGGATCATCCGCCGTGCAGCCCGTCACGGTAACAAGCTGGGCGCAACCCAGCCGTTTTTCTACAAACTGACCGGCGCCCTGGTGGAATTGATGGGCGAGGCCTACCCACAACTGGTCAGCAGCCGCAAACAGATCGAAAAGGTGCTGTTGCAGGAAGAAGAGCAATTCGCCAAGACCCTGGACAAGGGTTTGCGCCTGCTGGAGCAGGACATCGCCGAACTGAAGGGTACGGAAATTCCTGGTGAAACCGTATTTACCCTGTACGACACCTACGGCTTCCCGGTAGACCTGACCAACGACATCGCCCGTGAGCGTGGCCTGACCCTGGACTACGAAGGCTACGAAAAGGCCATGGACGCCCAGCGTGACCGTGCCCGCGCGGCCAGCAAGTTCGGCATCGATTACAACGCCGCCGGCATCACCATTGACGGTAAGACCGAGTTCACCGGCTACGACCATATTGACGGCCATGAGCGCATCCGTACGGTTCTGGTCAACGGTGAAGAGAAAACCGCCGAGGCTGGGGACGAGTGTGTGGTGGTGCTGGAGCGCACGCCGTTCTACGCGGAATCCGGCGGCCAGGTGGGTGATACCGGCCTGCTGACCTGGAGCGGTGGTCGCTTCCAGGTAACCGATACCCGCAAGGAAGGCGACAACCACCTGCACGTGGGCACATTGGTAGAAGGCGAGTTGTTCCCAGGCCTGGAAGTGGATGCCCGGATTGATCACGCCCGCCGTGAGCGTACCAAGCGCAACCATTCCGCCACGCACCTGCTGCACGCAGCACTGCGCAAGGTTCTGGGCGAACATGTCACCCAGAAAGGCTCGCTGGTAGATCCGGACAAACTGCGCTTCGATTTCTCCCATTTTGAAGCGGTCACCCCGGAACAGTTGAAAGAGATCGAGCGTCAGGTAAACGAACAGGTTCTGGAGAATACCCCGGTTCAGGTGGACGTGACCGACATGGAGTCTGCCAAAGAGAAAGGCGCCATGGCCCTGTTCGGTGAGAAGTACGGTGATGTGGTGCGTGTGTTGAGCATGGGCACCGATAGTTATTCCGTCGAGCTTTGTGGTGGTACTCACGTGTCTCGCACCGGTGATATTGGTCTGTTCAGGATAACCTCGGAAAGCGGTATCTCCTCCGGTGTTCGCCGTATTGAGGCGGTGACCGGGTTTGGTGCGCTGGAATGGCTGGACGCCACTGAACGAACCCTGCGCGAAACGGCGCGCCTGGTTAAAGGCACCCGTGAGACCGTAGTGGACAAGGTTCAGCAGGTCCTCGACCGCAACCGCCAGCTTGAAAAAGACGTGGATGCACTGAAAGCCAAGCTCGCCAGTTCCGCAGGCAGTGATCTTGCCGGAAATGCTGTAGAGGTGGCCGGGCTAAAAGTCGTCGCGGCAGAGCTGGAAGGTGCTGACCGCAAGGCACTGATGGAAACCGCCGACCAGTTGAAGAATAAGCTGGGCGAAGGTGTGGTGGTTCTGGCCACTGTAGACGACGGCAAGGTTACCCTGGTTGCCGGGGTTACCAAGTCTGCCACTGGTCGTATTAAAGCTGGCGATCTGATGAAGCATCTGGCGGCGCAAGTGGACGGTAAAGGTGGTGGCCGCCCGGATATGGCCCAGGGTGGCGGTAACGATCCGTCCAAGCTGGCGGATGCCCTGGCAGGTGTTCCGGCCTGGGTTGAACAAAATATCGGTTAAGCAACTGTTTTTGGACGCGGGCGGAGGTTTATAATTCCGCCCGCTTTATTTGATGGGCGGGCAATCGGTGTTCCGCTTTGAGTCCCCGGTTCGGAGTTTGGCAAAACATGGCTCTGTTGGTTCAGAAATTTGGTGGTACGTCCGTTGGTACAACCGAGCGGATTGAGGCAGTGGCTGACAAAGTGTGTCAGTTCCGTAAAGACGGGCACGATGTGGTGGTTGTGGTCTCGGCCATGAGCGGAGAAACCAACCGGCTGATCGCCCTGGCCAACAACATTATGGAAGATCCGGTACCCCGGGAAATGGACGTACTGGTGTCTACCGGTGAGCAGGTGACCATCGCGTTGTTGTCTATGGCGCTGCAGAAGCGTGGCTGTGATGCCCGGTCTTACACCGGCTCACAGGTGCGCATCCTGACGGATAGCAGTCACACCAAGGCGCGGATCAAGCAGATTGATGAGCAGCGCATGCGCGAAGATCTGGAAGCCGGCCGGGTAGTGGTTGTTGCGGGCTTCCAGGGTATTGATGAGCACGGCAACATCACTACGCTCGGTCGCGGGGGTTCAGACACCACCGCGGTGGCACTGGCGGCTGCCCTGAAGGCTGACGAGTGTCAGATCTACACGGATGTGGACGGTGTTTATACAACCGACCCGCGGGTGGTAGACAGTGCTCGCCGGCTCGATCGAATTACATTTGAAGAAATGCTCGAGATGGCCAGCCTGGGCTCGAAAGTGCTCCAGATTCGCGCCGTCGAATTTGCAGGTAAATACAATGTTCCATTAAGAGTGCTTTCCAGCTTCCAGGAAGGTGAAGGCACCCTGATTACTTTTGAGGATGAGAACGCCATGGAACAACCGGTTGTTTCCGGCATTGCTTTCAATCGTGACGAAGCCAAACTGACCATTTCCGGTGTGCCCGACACTCCGGGTAGCGCCCTGCGGATTCTGAAGCCGGTCAGCGATGCCAATATTGAAGTGGACATGATTGTGCAGAACGTGGGCGAAGATAATAAAACCGCGTTCACCTTCACGGTCCACCGTAACGACTTCAAACGGGCCCAGGAAGTTCTGCGTGGTATCTCCAGCGAAATTGGCGCTGGCGAAGTGGGTGGCGACAGCAAGATTGCAAAAGTGAGCATTGTGGGCGTAGGCATGCGCTCGCACGCTGGCGTGGCAACTAAAATGTTTGAGGCGCTGTCCAAAGAAGGTATTAATATTCAGATGATCTCCACCTCGGAAATCAAGATTTCGGTGGTGATCGATGAGAAGTATCTCGAGCTGGCGGTTCGTGCACTACACAGTGCATTTGAGCTGGATCAGGCCGGGGTGGACGAGGGCGCTTAACAGCAGGATGCTCGAAAGCGCACCTTTTTGAGTCATTGATAATAGCTATCGAGATGCGAAGGGGTATAAGTATTATTGCGTCTTTAGTATGATCGGTGATCTCTTTATAAAAGCTATAAGTACAACATTCTGTTGTCGGAACAGGTTGGTTTGGAATAGGGAGAAAGGGATATGTTGATTTTGACCCGCCGTGTTGGCGAAACTCTGATGATCGGCGACGAGATTACCGTTACCGTTCTGGGAGTGAAGGGGAACCAGGTACGTATCGGTGTTAACGCGCCCAAAGACGTCGCGGTTCACCGTGAAGAAATCTATCAGCGGATTCAGTCCGAAAAAGGCTCAGACGAGCCGGAACCGGGCAATCGTTGATCGATAAAAAGCCGCTCACGGGAAACCTGAGCGGCTTTTTTGATGGTGGGAAAAATCGAGTAGAAAAAACTCGTGTCAACCCTATGAAAACAGAAAAATTATGGTAGTATACGCCCCGTTCTCAAGGAGAGGTGGGTGAGTGGCTGAAACCAGTTCCCTGCTAAGGAACCGTACGAGCAATCGTACCGAGGGTTCGAATCCCTCCCTCTCCGCCATTTCCTTTTGGGGAAACGAGAACAGGTTGAAGCAGCATTCAACCAATGCGAAAGATGCGCGGCTGTAGCTCAGCTGGATAGAGTACCTGGCTACGAACCAGGCGGTCGGAGGTTCGAATCCTCCCAGCCGCGCCACTATCGCAAACCTGTTTTAAGCGGCTGTAGCTCAGCTGGATAGAGTACCTGGCTACGAACCAGGCGGTCGGAGGTTCGAATCCTCCCAGCCGCGCCAAATAAAGATCAGAACGCCTCAGCTTGTATACCTCACAAGTTGGGGCGTTTTGCTTTCACCACATTAAATCATCCGGAATCTCATACCCCGCGTAAGGGTCGTCCTCTCCGGCATCATCCTGCTTGCGATCGTGCATCGAAATCACGGCGGTTTCGTCTCGCTCCATAATCTTGCGGGCTACTTTGTCCGGGACCACTTCGTAGTTGTCGCCAATTGCCACAATCGCAAGCCGGCCACGGGAGAGCTGGTCAACCATGGTGTCATCCACCAGAATTTTCTTGATCTTCTTTCCGTCGACAAACTGGTAAGACGTTTCGCCCCGGCTGCGGTCCAGCCGGTTGGTTTCAATCAGTTGCCGAATCTGAGCCTGAATGGCTTTCTTTTCCGCCTCCTTTTGCCGTTCCAGATTCAGCTGGCGGTCACGCTCGGCCTTTTCAAGGCGGGCCTGGCGAGCGCGTTCCTCGGCTTCATTCACCTGGACTGCACCTTTGGGTTGCTGCTTGCGTTGCTTGCGTTTTTCGTTTCGTATGCTTTTGGCTTTCTTTTCGTCGGCCAGTCCGGCCTTGAGTAGTTGTTCCTGCAAAGACGCCATCAGTGACTCCGTGGATTCGTGATAAACTGCATATTATGAACCTCTAGTATACGCCGACGTTATTCCCGCAATAACCCACAAACATTTACCTCGTGGATTTTTCTATGTCTTCTTTTAAAGAGCTGGGGCTTTCTCAGGCCATGCAGGCAAATCTGCAGCGGTTGGGTTTTGAGCAGCCGACAGGCATACAGGTCAAGGCATTGCCACCAGCGCTGGCCGGCAAGGATGTGATTGCCATGGCGCAGACCGGCAGTGGCAAGACGGCTGCATTCGGCATTCCGCTGGTGGAACGACTGAAACCAAAACAATTTGCGGTGCAGGCGCTGGTGTTATGCCCGACCCGGGAACTGGCTGATCAGGTGGCCAAGGCTCTGAGAGAGCTGGCGCGGGCACAAGACAACGTGAAAGTACTCACGCTTTGTGGGGGTGTTCCCATAGGGCCCCAGATCGGCTCGCTCAGTCATGGCGCCCATATCGTGGTAGGCACGCCGGGCAGGGTTGATGACCACCTGCGCAAGGGTACGCTGACCCTGGACCGCGTGAACACGCTGGTGTTGGACGAAGCAGACCGAATGCTGGATATGGGGTTTGAAGAGGTGGTGTTGTCCATTCTTGAGCAAACGCCGGCCGCCCGACAAACCCTCCTGTTTTCCGCAACCTGGCCAGAACCGATCCGGGCCATGAGCGAGCGCTTCCAGGTTGAGCCGGTGGACGTCAGGATCGAGGCAGAAGACGCTACCAGCAGTATTTCTGAGGTGTTCTACGAAATATCGCCAGACCAGAAAGTTCGCGCAGTTGCAGCCCTGTTGTCTCATTATCAGCCGGTGTCGTCTCTGGTTTTCTGTACAACCAAGCGGGACTGCGACGAGCTGGCGCAGGAGCTTGAGGCGCTCGGTTTTGCGGCTATGTCACTGCATGGGGATCTCGAGCAGAAAGACAGGGATAGCACATTGGTCAAATTCGCCAATCAGAGCTGCACGGTCATGGTCGCCACCGACGTGGCTGCTCGTGGTCTGGATATCAAAGCGTTGCCCCTGGTGATCAATGCCGAGCCTGCCCGCGACCCGGAAGTACACACCCATCGCATTGGCCGTACCGGGCGTGCCGGTGAACAGGGACACGCGATTACGCTGTGTGCGCCCAGCCAGGGCCATAAAGTCTCGCGGCTTGAATCAGCCCGGGGTGCGTCTGTTGTCTGGGGCGATTCCGAAAGCCTGCTGGCGCAAACGTTACGCCCGGTTCGCCCGGCCATGAAAACCCTGTGCCTGGCCGGTGGTCGAAAAGACAAAGTGCGCCCTGGCGACGTGTTGGGCGCTTTGACCGGGGATGCGGGTATTCCGGGTACGGCAGTGGGAAAAATAGATCTGTTCGATTTCCAGTGTTTTGTGGCCGTTGATGAAGCCTGGGCAGATAAAGCTTTGGCTCGGCTTGAGAAAGGAAAGGTCAAAGGCCGCAAAATCAGGGTTCGTTATGCTTGATTCCAGTTGTTGAAGACCGGTCGGGTGAGTGTCAGATCAGGCCAGGAAGCTCGGAAAGTCCCTATAGAAATGTTTACTTCAGGTTGCTCCTGGTCAATGAAAACGGTAAATTACGCAGGATTTTGCCTCCCGATTTGTTTATTTCAGCCATTAGACTTTGGTCTGACGGCTGAAAGCGGCGAAACGGGGAAATCACACAAATCAATACAGGTAGCTATTCGATATGAATGAGCTGATGTCACAAGCCGTCGAGTTGATGATTGCTGGTATGGGCTTTGTGTTCGCATTCCTGATTATTCTGGTATTCGCGACACTGCTCATGTCCAAACTCATTGGACGGTTTGCGCCGCCAGAGCCGGCAACCCCGGCCAAAACGCCACGTGCCAAGCCGAAGGCGCCCGCGTCGGTTGATCCTGACACCGCCGAGGCCATCAAGAAGGCGATTGCACAATACCGGGCACGCCACAAGAAGTGACCCGTTGCACGATTAGAACCTTTTAACAGAAGGCTGACACGATGACTGATACCAAGAAACCGCTGGGGATTACGGACGTAATTCTGCGTGACGCCCACCAATCCCTGCTTGCCACCCGTATGCGGCTTGATGACATGCTGCCCATTGCCGAGAAACTCGACAAAGTCGGTTTCTGGTCTCTGGAATCCTGGGGTGGTGCTACCTTTGATTCCTGTATCCGTTACCTGGGCGAAGACCCATGGGAGCGCATCCGCGAGCTGAAAAAAGCCATGCCCAACACCCAACAGCAGATGCTGTTGCGTGGTCAGAACCTGTTGGGCTATCGCCATTACGCGGATGATGTGGTTGACCGTTTCTGTGAGCGTGCCGCCGAGAATGGCGTTGACGTTTTCCGTATCTTCGATGCGATGAACGACCCTCGCAACATGGACCGGGCCATCAAGGCGGTACGTAAGACCGGCAAGCATGCCCAGGGTACCATCGCCTATACCACCAGCCCGGTGCACACCATCGACATGTGGGTTGAGCTGGCGAAAGAAGTCGCCGATATGGGTGCTGATTCCATCGCGATCAAAGACATGGCGGGCATTCTCAAGCCTTACGTAGCGTATGAGCTGGTCAGTCGTCTGAAGAAAGAACTGGATATCCCGATCCACATGCAGTGCCACGCCACCACTGGCATGTCTACCGCCACCGCCATCAAGGCTGCGGAAGCCGGTATTGATAACGTGGACACGGCTATCTCCTCCATGAGTATGACCTACGGCCACTCGCCCACCGAGGCAGTTGTGGCCATTCTGGAAGGTACTGACCGTGACACCGGCCTGGACCTGAACCTGCTGGAAGAAATTGCCGCTTACTTCCGTGAAGTGCGTAAGAAGTACGCGAAGTTTGAAGGCAGCCTGCGTGGAACCGATTCCCGCATCCTGATTGCCCAGGTACCGGGCGGCATGCTGACCAACATGGAAAACCAGTTGCGTGAGCAGAACGCCAGCGACAAGTTTGATCAGGTTCTGGAAGAAATTCCCAAGGTTCGCGAAGACCTGGGCTTCATCCCGCTGGTGACCCCGACCTCTCAGATTGTCGGTACCCAGGCGGTACTGAATGTTCTGACCGGCGAGCGTTACAAGTCCATTTCCAAGGAAACGGCTGCGATCCTGAAGGGTGAGTACGGCGCAGCGCCGGCACCCATGAACAAAGAATTGCAGGATCGTGTTCTGGATGGCAAGGAAGTGATGACCTGCCGCCCGGCGGATGTGCTTGAACCGGAAATGGACAAGCTGACCGCTGAGCTGAAGGACATCGCCAAAGAGAAGGGCATCAAGCTGGCCGAGCAGGAAGTTGACGACGTTCTGACCTACGCCCTGTTCCCGCAGATTGGCCTGAAGTTCCTGGAAAACCGTGGTAACCCGGATGCGTTTGAGCCGGTACCGAGTGCCGACGACGTTGCCCCCGCCAAGAAGGCCGCTGGCCCTGAGACTTACACCGTGGAAGTGAACGGCAAGAAGTACGTGGTTGCTGTTAACGAAGGTGGTGAGATCAGCCAGATTGAAGGCCAGGGTGGTGCCTCTGCGCCTGCCGCTGCTGCAGCTCCGGCGGCCGGTGAGGGCGAGCCTGTGGTGGCGCCTCTGGGCGGTAACATCTGGAAGGTTCACGTTTCTCCGGGTGATACCGTGGAAGAGGGCGATGTGCTGATTATCCTCGAAGCCATGAAAATGGAAACCGAGGTGCGCGCACCCAAGGCCGGTACCATCGGTGAAGTCTTCATCAAGGAGGGGGACGCCGTCTCCGTTGATGATGAAATGCTGACAATCGCATAAGGGCCAGCATTCCATGGAAAAGTTATTGACGTTGTGGACAGGTAGTGGCCTGTTCAACATAGAGCCGGGCCAGGTGGTGATGATCATCGTTGGCCTTGTGCTTCTCTATCTTGCGATCAACAAGAAGTTTGAGCCACTGCTGCTTGTACCCATTGGGTTCGGTGGCATTCTGGCGAATATTCCGGAGGCAGGGCTTGCCCTGTCTGCGGCCGAGAACGCCATCCATTTCGCGAAGCCGGAAGTGTATGCGGCTTTGGCGAGCACACTAGATGTAGCCTATCAGGCTGGCCAGACAGTTACCCCTGAGGTAAAGGCGGCCTTCAAGGAAGCCTATGAGTCGGCTGGCTACGGCACGGTGAGTGCCGCGGATTCCATCGCTCAGAGCCTTGGTTACAGCCACGGCATGCTGCACAGCTTCTACATGGTGATTATCGGTTCTACCGTTGGCCCGCTGCTGATCTTTATGGGCGTTGGCGCGATGACCGATTTTGGCCCGCTGCTGGCTAACCCCAAGACGCTGTTGCTTGGTGCCGCCGCTCAGTTCGGTATCTTCGGTACCGTGATTGGTGCGGCGCTGCTGGACTGGACCGGTGTTCTCGAGTTCACCATCCTTGAAGCAGCCGCCATCGGTATTATCGGTGGTGCGGATGGCCCGACGTCTATTTACGTATCAAGCGTTCTGGCTCCGCATCTGCTGGGTGCCATCGCGGTGTCTGCTTACGCCTACATGGCGCTGGTGCCGATGATCCAGCCGCCGATCATGAAGGCTTTGACCACCCAGAAAGAGCGTGCGATCAAAATGTCGCAGCTGCGCCCGGTGAGCAAGAAAGAGAAGATCATCTTCCCGATCGTGGTACTGATCGCGGTGGTTCTGTTCCTGCCGGATGCGGCTCCGCTGCTGGGTATGTTCTGCTTCGGTAACCTGATGCGTGAGTGTGGCGTGGTTGAGCGTTTGAGCGACACGGCCCAGAACGCGCTGATCAACATTGTGACCATCTTCCTGGGGCTGTCTGTTGGCGCCAAGCTGGTGGCGGACAAGTTCCTGGATGGTCAGACTCTGGGTATCCTGGTGCTGGGTATGGTGGCCTTCGCGGTTGGTACAGCGGCCGGTATCTTGATGGCCAAGCTGATGAATAAGGTGACCAAGGAAGCGATCAACCCGTTGATTGGTTCTGCCGGGGTGTCTGCGGTGCCGATGGCGGCGCGGGTGTCCAACAAGGTTGGCCTGGAGGCGAACCCGCAGAACTTCCTGCTGATGCACGCGATGGGCCCGAATGTGGCTGGTGTTATCGGCTCTGCGGTTGCAGCGGGTGTGATGATCAAGCTGCTTGGCTGATTGTTGTTCACTGCTGTATTGAGAGAACCCTGCTTCGGCGGGGTTTTCTTTTTTGTAGCCTGCTAGTTTGGTGCTGGCAGCAGGGTGGCAGGGCTTTCCAAAAAACGCTCCTTCGGCACATCCATGTGGCGCTTGGGCTCCGCCATCCATGGCTCCGCACATTTTTGGAAAGCCCCGCCACCCTGCTGCTTCTGAGCTCCGAGTTGTCAGCCTTAAGAGTGCGGAAAAGTTTGCATTGTGGTGGTCGTTCCCAGCTGTTCAATGAAAATCTCTGGAACTGACCGGTAACGCGTTAATCAGGTGGCTCAGGTCAGACAGCTTTCCGGCCATGATATGAACGATATCTCCCTCCTTTTCGATAATCCCCTTTACGTGTAACAACCGGGCGGTGAGTAACGGTTTTCGTTGGCGGCGGGCGGTGTCTAGCCAGACGACGACGTTGATGTTGCCGGTTTCGTCTTCGAGGGTGACGAAGGTGACGCCAGAGGCGGTGCCGGGGCGTTGGCGGCCGGTGACGAGGCCGGCGACTTGTACGGGGATGCCGGGGCGGGTGGTTTTGAGTTGGTCGGCGGTGAGGCAGTAGCGCAGGTGGCCTTGTTCGCGGAGCAGGGCGAGGGGGTGCCTTTGTAGGGTTAAGCCCTGGCTGCTGTAGTCGGCCAGTACGTTCTGGCCTTCGGTGGGTTCGGGGAGCAGGTGGCAGGGCTCCGGGGTGTAATCGGCCATGGTTTCGTTGGCGAAGAGTTCTGCCGGTTCTTCGTGTTCGAGTAACTGCCAGTAAGCCTGGTGGCGGTTGCTGGTGAAGCCGGGCATGGCGTTGGCGCCGGCGAGGAGTTCCATGTCGCGCTGGTTGAGGCCCGCGCGGGTGCGCAGTTCGGCGGCGCTTTGGTAGCCGTTTGCGGGGCGGTTCTGGTGAATGCGTTCGGCACCGCTGGAGGACAGGCCCTGTATGATTCTGAGGCCGAGGCGCAGGTGTTTTTCCTTACCTTGCAGGGTGTGTTCCCAGGCGCTGTGATTCACATCCGGTGGCAGCACGGTTACCTGGTGGCGCTGGGCATCCTGTACCAACTGGCTGGGGGAGTAGAACCCCATGGGCTGGCTGTTGAGCAGGGCGCAGTAGAAGGCGGCCGGGTGGTGGCGTTTGATCCAGGCGGAGACGTACACCAGCAAGGCGAAGCTGGCGGCGTGGGATTCCGGGAAGCCGTAGCCGCCGAAACCGCAGATTTGCTGGTATAAGCGTTCGGCGAAGTCCGGATCGTGGCCCCGTTCCAGCATGCCGCTGATCAGTTTGTCCCGGAACGGGGTGAGGTCGCCGTGGGATTTCCAGGCGGCCATGGCGCGGCGCAGTTTATCGGCTTCGCCGGCACTGAAGCCTGCCGCCACCATGGCCAGTTTGATGACCTGTTCCTGGAAGATCGGCACACCCAGGGTACGTTCCAGTACCTGGCGGACGGCGTCGTTCGGGTAGTCCACCGCTTCCAGGCCGTGTTTTCGGCGCAGGTAAGGGTGCACCATGTCGCCCTGAATAGGGCCGGGGCGGACGATGGCCACTTCAATCACCAGGTCATACCAGGTTTCCGGTTTCAGACGCGGGAGCATGTTGATCTGGGCCCGGGATTCCACCTGGAACACGCCGATGCTGTCGCCTTTTTGTAGCATGGCGTAGGTGGCCGGATCTTCCTGGGGCACATCCTGGATGGTGAAGGTTTGGCCCTTTTCCTCGCTGATTAAGGCCAGCGCCTTGCGGATGGCGGTGAGCATGCCCAGGGCCAGTACATCCACCTTCATCAATCCCAGGCTTTCCAGGTCGTCTTTGTCCCACTGGATTACGGTGCGGCCTTCCATGGCAGCATTTTCTACCGGCACCAGTTCAGCCAATGGCCCGGCACTGATCACAAACCCGCCCACATGCTGGGACAGGTGCCGGGGGAAGCCCAGTATTGTGTTGACCAGGGTAAAGAACTGGTCTGCCACTTTCGGGTTTCGGGTGAGCCCTTTATCCAGAATTTGCTGGCGCCAGTTGGTGGCCTTGTCGCGCCAGTCGATGCCATCGAGCAGCTTTTCCACCAGTGCGGCGTCGAACCCCAGGGCCTTGCCGACATCGCGGATGGCGCTGCGGGGGCGATAGCGGATAACCGTTGCCGCCAGTGCCGCCCGTTCCCGGCCATAACGTTGATAGATGTACTGGATGACTTCTTCCCGGCGCTGGTGTTCGAAGTCCACATCGATATCCGGTGGCTCGTCCCGGTCTTTCGAGATGAAACGTTCGAACAGCAGCTCCACCTTGGCGGGGTTCACTTCGGTGATGCCCAGGCAGTAACAGACGGCCGAGTTGGCGGCCGATCCTCGCCCCTGGCACAAGATACCGCGGCTGCGAGCAAAGGCCACGATGTCGTGGATGGTGAGGAAGTAATGCTCGTAGTTGAGCTCCGAGATCAAACCCAGCTCTTTGCGGATTAATGCCTGCACCTTCATGGGTGTGCCCCTGGGGTAGCGGCGGCGTTCGCCGTCCCGGGTCAGGCGTTTTAGGTAGGCCGCCGGGGTTTCGCCCTTCGGTACAAGGTCAGGCGGGTATTCATAGCGCAGGCTGCCGGGCTCGAAACGGCAGCTGTTGGCAATGTTGACGGTTTCCTGAAGCCAGGCCTGGGGGAACAGGCGTTGCAGTACCGGGAGCGGACGCAGGTAACGCTCGCCGTTTTGGAACAGGCAGTGGCCAGCGTTTTCGACCGTGGAGTGATGGCGCAGTGCCGTGAGTACATCTTGCAGGGGCTGGCGCTCCCTGGCGTGCATGTGTACTTCGCCGGTTGCGGCAATGGCAAGTTTGAGCTGATCGGCCAGCTTGCGTACACGAGCCAGCTGTTGCTCTTCGCCCGCTTCCAGGGTGCGGGTAGCGCCAATGCGCAGGCGTTGCTCAAACAACCGTTGCAACCATTCGCCACAAACCTCGGCTTGCTCGTAGCTGGCAGCCGACGATGCCGGTGGTAGCCACAGGCAGAGGCAGTTATCCAGCTCTTGGGTTTCGATATCCCGGGTAAACAGCTGATATTGGCCTTTCTCTGCCCGGCGCCGGCCGGTGGTGATCAACTGGCACAGCTGGCCGTAGCCCTTGCGGGACTGGGCCAGCAGTATAAAGCTGGGAGCTGCACCACCGGGGGGCGCATCTTCCAGTTCAAACCAGCTACCGGTAATCAGCTTTACCGGGCTGCCTTTCAGGGCAGCCCAGGCTCTGGGAATGCCGGCAACGGAGCAGGCATCAGTGATGGCGATAGCGTTGTAGCCCAGCTCCAGGGCACGCTCGGCCAGCTCGTGGGGGTGTGAGGCCCCGGTCAGGAAGGTGAAATTGCTGAAGCAGAATAACTCTGCGTAGCCGGTAGCCATCAGCCAAACCATCCGTGTATGAACCAGCCACCCTGAACATCCCGGAACACCCAGGCCAGTTCGCCGCCCGGCAACTGGGCGATGTAGTAATCCCGGTGAACCCGCTGGCCATCCCACCAGCCACCGCTGATGCGCTCCGGGCCGGAATGCCAGGTTTCCGGGGGCTGAGCCAGAGGCCGGGGAGCCTTCAGGAGCCACAAGGGACGCCGTGGCAGTGTCACTGAAGCCTGTGGCCGGAGTTTACCGGGTTTGCCCGGATTGTTGGCAGACCAGGCACATTCGGGCCGGTGATCAGCCCTGGCCGCAAGCCGTTTCAGGGACTGTTCGCCCAGGCGAGCTTGCAGGCGGCTGATCAGTGTGTGCCAGGCTTCGTCCAGGTCTTCCGTTTCGCCCAACAGGTCCCGGCCTAACGGGGCTTCCCGGCCGGTGAAGCGTTTGACTGCCAGAATCAGGCCGGTGACCGGTGCGCTCAAGGGGGGGTGGTCCAGCTTCAGGCGTATCAGTTTCAGAAACATCTCGGCCCGGTGTTCCGGCCCGGTAGTGCGAATGCGTAAACGGGTGGCTTGCTGATGCCGGTGCTGCAGAATCAGTAACAGGGTATCCGTGTCTTGCTGGCGCCAGCACAGGTCTTCCTCCAGTTCTGACAGAATCCGCTGTAGTGAGAACAGCAGCCCCTCGGTGTGCTCCACTTCGTGAATGAAGTCGGCTTTTTGCCGGAAACTGTGGGGTGGTTGCCAGGGGGCTTTTGGGTCTGGCCGGGTGCCCTGGATTTTCTGGACCATGGCCAGCAGTTCTGGTGACAGTCGCCGGGCCAGCTCTGTGGGGGGCAGGGCAAACACCTCTGCCAGGGTGTTCAGCCCCAGGCGTTGTAAGCGGGTGCAGGACTTTTCATCAAACCCTGCGGCCGGCAAGGGCAGGCTTCCCACCGATGCAAGAATGTGGTGTTTGTCTGCCGTGCATTCCCCTTTGCCGGCCCGGGCCAGTAACTGTGCGGCCTGGGGCGTATGGCCAATGGCGACCCAGGCGGTCAGTTTACGTTCGGCCAGCGCTTGCTCCACGGTTTGCCAGATAGAAGGCAAACCGCCATACAGTTTCTGCAGGCTGCTGACTTCTGCCCAGATACCGTCTGGCGGTGAGAGGGTAATGTGTGCTGCATAGCGGTATAGCCAGCGCGCCTGGTCTTCCAACAGCCAGGCTTCCTGCCTGGCTTCGGTACGCATGATGCTCAGTTCTGGTGCCAGGCCCAGGGCAGTCTTCAGGCGCATACCGGCTTCAATACCAAAATCCCTGGCGTTTGGGCAGGCCTGAACCACGGTATGCCCGGCGCCATCCACAATCGCCAGGGCTCCTGTGGATGGCTGATTCCGGTGGATGTGGTCCAGCAGCAAATGCGGGAAGTGCAGGTAAAGCCAGAGCATACAGCTTACCCTTGTGAACGGGGCCACGGCCCCTGAACCACACGGGATGAATCCTGAGTGGTGATGTCTGCCCGGTGCCCTAACGCCAGGGAACAACGTTGGCCAGGCCAGCTGCCACGGCGCTTGATGATGTTTACTTTGAGGTCCTGATGATCCCCTGGCACCAGTTCCAGGCGCAAAGCCGCAGGTGAGTTTTGATCCGCCTGCCGGCGGCTACGGAACAGCACACACACATTGCCGCCGGCTTCTGATGCCAGCTGTAGCCGCCGGATATCCCGGCTGGCAAGCTTGCCAGGCCAGGCGAGCACCAGCCCGGTTACCGGTGAGCGAAGGCAGTTCTCAAGTGTCCACAGGAAATCGCCCTGATCGTCTGTGTTGATCACCACCAGATGGTCCAGATTCACGCCTTCCCGGGCCAGGGCAGGGGCATAGGGCGTGTGCGGCGGGTTCAGCCAGAAAACGGTCTTGCCCTGCTCAGACAAGCGCTGCATTAATGGCAAAACAAGGTGCAACTCACCAATGCCGAGGGCATCCAGCAGGCATTCGCTCAACGCGCCCCGGGGCCAACCAAGGCCACCCAGTTGGTTGTCCAGAACCTGATAGCCTGTCGGCTCTGCTGGCTGCGTAGTTTTTCTGTGCTTGTGGCCCTGCCATACGCGGGCATCCTGCAGAAGACTGCTGAGAAGGTCACTCATGGGGAAATCTCTGAATACTGTTTATATATACAGTATTATTGTGGAGGCGGAATTTCAACTATCCACTTGATAAAACCGCTCACGCCACCCACGCTGGACACAGTAACCAGGAGAGGAGAAACAGCCATGACAAAACTGAGCCAACACGCCTGTGAAGCCTGCCGTTCAGACGCACCGAAAGTGACCGGCCAGGAGAAGCAGGAACTGCTGAGCGTGATCCCAGACTGGGAAGATGTGATGGTAGACGGCGAGGAGCAGCTACGCAGGGTCTTCACCTTCAAGAACTTCGTGGAAGCGCAAGCCTTCACCAACAAAGTGGCGGACCTGGCCGAAGCCGAAAACCATCACCCCGCGATTCTGCTGGAGTGGGGCAAAGCCACCGTGCGCTGGTGGACTCACAAAATCGGCGGTTTGCACAAAAATGATTTCATTATGGCCGCCAGAACAGACGAGCTTTATTAAAAAGCCTCGTCCACCGGGCTGCGCACACCAAAGCCGCCTTTACGGACAACATGGGTGTAGATTTCGGTGGTACGGACATCGGAATGGCCGAGTAGCTTCTGGATGGTGCGAATGTCGTAGCCGGCTTCAAGCAGCCTGGTTGCAAAGCTGTGACGCAGGACGTGACTGTTTGCCTGCTTGTAGATGCCGGCTTCTCGAATGGCCGCCCCAATGGCTCTTTGAACACTGCGATCCAACAGATGGTGTCGACGCAGGGTATTGCTGCGTGGGTCTTTAGATAGCTTGCCAGCTGGAAACAGGTATTGCCAGGCTGGCTCCTTGGCCGCCTCCGGAAACTTGCGATTTAGTGCAGAGGGCATGTAAACCTCACCATGACCACTGGCCAAATCTTGCTTGTGCTGTACAAGGCAGAGCTCGATCTGTAATTCCAGTGGTTTTAGCAATGACTCCGGGAGCAGGGTTGTTCTGTCCTTATTGCCTTTGCCGCTGCGAACCATAATCTGCTGCATGCCAAAATCAATATCTTTTACTCGAAGCCTCAACACTTCGTTAATCCGGAGTCCTGAGCCATACATCAGGCGTGCTACCAGTTGGGAGGCACCTTCTAGATGGCTTATCACAGCTTTGGCTTCGTCGTGCGTAAACACCGTTGGCAGACGACGAGGTTTTCTTGCTAGTTCAAAAGACAACTCATCCAGAGGTTGTTGAAGGAATTCACGAAAGAGAAATACGATGGCATTCAGCGCTGTTCGCTGTGTACTAATACTGCTGTTGCGCTGAACCGCGAGATGAGAGAGAAATTGTTCCACTTCTTTTGTGGCGCAGGTGGAGGGGTGTTGCATGCCATGAAACCGGATAAACCGTTTGATCCAGTGGCAATAGGTTTGTTCGGTTTTGTAGGCCAAGTTCCGGCTTCGAATCAAAGAGCGAAGCTGATCCATGAAGCGGGTTGGGTTCTCTGGTAGCTTTGGTGGTACATCCAGAATCATGCTTATAGCCTCCATGCTGTTTGGATATACAGTATTCTAGGTTTTGATTGGTGTAATTGCACGATGAGACGTGGAGCTATACGACATCTGTCGCAAAATTTCGTGTTTTTTATATGATGGTCTTACAAAGCACTGAAAAATATGGAAGAGTTGGTATCGGTGAAATGCAGATAAGCGAACAAGCTCCTTGCGGAATCAGCGACATTTGACGCATATTTCCCGGCTGGCATTGCTAGTGCCAGATAACTCATTGTTGAAAAAAGAGAAATCTAAGTGGGTGTTTGGGGTTGCTTGGAATAAGCGTATTTTGCATAGATGTCTTTTGTCGTTGAATTAGCTGTTATCTGGTTGGTTTCGCGTAATTTTTATTGGGCTTGTGCCCATTGATTTTGCTCTGGCGCTAAGGTCGCAGGTAAGTCCGTCACCGGCATTTTCAGCAACAACGATGTTCGTCGCCTGGGGCAATCCGCCGATAACCTGGTTGTGATCTGCTAGTCTGAAGTTCAGGTTCGTTCACCGCGTCATTTGCGGTGTTTTCAATCACAGTGCATCGGCGGTTGCTGGTGCTAGGTCAGCGCAGTAGGCCGTCGAGTTGTTAGCCAGGGATTGGTCTTCGCAATTACCCCCAGCTAACCATGCGCGTCAGTACGCGGCCGAAGGCCGCCGGACGCCCTTGACAGGGCGCCGCTGCGCTTTGCGTGTGTGCCGGGCATGGCACAGAACTAGGGAGGTGAAAGTCCTCCTGCCAGGTGTTCGCAGAGCCGAAGGCTAGGAGAAGGGCAAGGGCGTCATCGCGAGGTGGGGTCTGAAGGAAGCCCAATCCAAAGCGGCGGGGCGACGAACAGGAACCCGATACGAGGTGTGGTACACCCGGGGCGAGCGGGCACGTGACCGCGAAGCCCTCCTTCTGCGACTGGGGTGTGCTTTATAAATCGGGCGTCTACGCCGTGAAAGCTCTGTGCCTTACCCCGGGAGGTCTGCCACGTGTGGACGGACCCACTGAGAGACGAGCGATCGCCTCTGATCGCGTGGCAGAAATCAGCCGAGGGCATAGTAGGTTCGCCCGTGAACCGAAGGCCCGAACAGAGACAGGAGTCGAGTGTCCGTGCAGGGAAACGGGATGGCATCCGCAAAGCAGCTTGTGCTGCCCCTGGTGAAACCAGGGGATGAACCCGTTGCCGGAAATCGGGAGAACTCGCACTCCGTTCAACCCTCACCGTGGATGGCGCGTGTATTGAGCAGGGACAACCTCAATCGCGCCCTGAAACAGGTTCGACGTAACAAGGGAGCGCCGGGCATCGACGGCATGACCGTGGATGAACTACCGGATTATCTGCGCCAACATTGGCCCGAGATCCGGCAGCAACTGCTCCAGCAGACCTACCGACCCAAGCCGGTCCGGCGGGTCACCATCCCCAAAGCCAACGGCGGTTCTCGCCCTCTGGGTATCCCGACGGTGCTGGATCGCTTCATCCAGCAGGCAATCGCTCAGGTGATCCAGCAGGACTGGGAACCCCGCTTCCACCCACACAGCTATGGCTTCCGCCCGGGGCGTTCTGCCCATCAGGCAGTCCGATACGGACAGCACTGTGCTCGGGAAGGCCGTAACTGGGTAGTGGACCTGGACCTGGAAGCCTTCTTCGACCGGGTAAATCACGATCGCCTGATGGCACGGCTGAAACGGCATACGCCGGACAGGCCGCTGCTCAGGCTGATCAACTGGTATCTGAAGGCAGGCGTTCAGATCGGCAACCGCAAAGCCCCGACACCCGAGGGCGTGCCACAAGGCGGGCCACTGTCTCCGGTACTGGCGAATGTGGTGCTGGACGAACTGGACTGGGAGCTGGAACGGCGCAACCTGAAATTTGCCCGCTACGCGGATGACTGCCAGATCTACGTTGGCAGTCGCCGTGCAGGCGAGCGGGTGATGGTGAGTCTGACGCGCTTTATCGAGGACTCGCTGAGGCTCACAGTGAATACACGAAAGAGCGCGGTGGACCGGCCCTGGAAGCGAAGCTTCCTGGGCTTCACCCTCAGCCGGAAAGGGCAGCGACTGAAGGTGGCAGACAAAGCCATCAGCAAGCTGAAAACCCAGATCCGGATACTGAGCCGCCGAACACGGGGCCACTCACTGGCCCAGGTGATCGCAGATCTGAAAGAGACCCTGCTTGGTTGG
>NZ_PXNO01000009.1 GCF_003007715.1 Marinobacter shengliensis
GCGTGTGTGCCGGGCATGGCACAGAACTAGGGAGGTGAAAGTCCTCCTGCCAGGTGTTCGCAGAGCCGAAGGCTAGGAGAAGGGCAAGGGCGTCATCGCGAGGTGGGGTCTGAAGGAAGCCCAATCCAAAGCGGCGGGGCGACGAACAGGAACCCGATACGAGGTGTGGTACACCCGGGGCGAGCGGGCACGTGACCGCGAAGCCCTCCTTCTGCGACTGGGGTGTGCTTTATAAATCGGGCGTCTACGCCGTGAAAGCTCTGTGCCTTACCCCGGGAGGTCTGCCACGTGTGGACGGACCCACTGAGAGACGAGCGATCGCCTCTGATCGCGTGGCAGAAATCAGCCGAGGGCATAGTAGGTTCGCCCGTGAACCGAAGGCCCGAACAGAGACAGGAGTCGAGTGTCCGTGCAGGGAAACGGGATGGCATCCGCAAAGCAGCTTGTGCTGCCCCTGGTGAAACCAGGGGATGAACCCGTTGCCGGAAATCGGGAGAACTCGCACTCCGTTCAACCCTCACCGTGGATGGCGCGTGTATTGAGCAGGGACAACCTCAATCGCGCCCTGAAACAGGTTCGACGTAACAAGGGAGCGCCGGGCATCGACGGCATGACCGTGGATGAACTACCGGATTATCTGCGCCAACATTGGCCCGAGATCCGGCAGCAACTGCTCCAGCAGACCTACCGACCCAAGCCGGTCCGGCGGGTCACCATCCCCAAAGCCAACGGCGGTTCTCGCCCTCTGGGTATCCCGACGGTGCTGGATCGCTTCATCCAGCAGGCAATCGCTCAGGTGATCCAGCAGGACTGGGAACCCCGCTTCCACCCACACAGCTATGGCTTCCGCCCGGGGCGTTCTGCCCATCAGGCAGTCCGATACGGACAGCACTGTGCTCGGGAAGGCCGTAACTGGGTAGTGGACCTGGACCTGGAAGCCTTCTTCGACCGGGTAAATCACGATCGCCTGATGGCACGGCTGAAACGGCATACGCCGGACAGGCCGCTGCTCAGGCTGATCAACTGGTATCTGAAGGCAGGCGTTCAGATCGGCAACCGCAAAGCCCCGACACCCGAGGGCGTGCCACAAGGCGGGCCACTGTCTCCGGTACTGGCGAATGTGGTGCTGGACGAACTGGACTGGGAGCTGGAACGGCGCAACCTGAAATTTGCCCGCTACGCGGATGACTGCCAGATCTACGTTGGCAGTCGCCGTGCAGGCGAGCGGGTGATGGTGAGTCTGACGCGCTTTATCGAGGACTCGCTGAGGCTCACAGTGAATACACGAAAGAGCGCGGTGGACCGGCCCTGGAAGCGAAGCTTCCTGGGCTTCACCCTCAGCCGGAAAGGGCAGCGACTGAAGGTGGCAGACAAAGCCATCAGCAAGCTGAAAACCCAGATCCGGATACTGAGCCGCCGAACACGGGGCCACTCACTGGCCCAGGTGATCGCAGATCTGAAAGAGACCCTGCTTGGTTGGTGTCAACAACAGTGAGTTTTGACCGCATTTTATCAGTTTAGATTGTCCGGTTTTCATCAGTTTTCAGTGACCGCTTTTCGAGTGTCTGTGTCTTCAGGTTCCTCCTGTTGTGGGCTAGTACCGGGAACGAGTCCGGCTTTCCGTTTGTCCTTCAACCGGTAGCTTTCGCCCTTGATGTTCAGTGTCGTTGAGTGGTGCAGCAGCCGATCCAGTATTGCGGTGGCGATGACCTGATCTCCGAACACCTCACCCCAGTCCATAAAGCTCTTGTTGGACGTCAGGATGGTGCAGGCGCGCTCATAACGACGGTTGATCAGCCGGAAGAACAGGCTGGCTTCCTCCCGGGTCATGGGCAGGTAACCGATCTCATCCAGTATCAGGACTTTCGGGTAACTCAGTTGTTGCAGTTGCCGGTCCAGCCGGTTTTCCTGCCGCGCTTTCATCAGAGTGCTTACCAGGCGATCTAAAGTCATGAACAGAACCCGGTGCCCGGCTTCCGCAGCCTTCACGCCAAGAGCCACCGACAGATGGGTTTTACCCACCCCGGGTGGTCCGAGCAGGATCACGTTTTCATTGCGCTCCACGAACCCCAGTCCGGACAGGTCCCGGATCAGCTTGCGGTCGATGCTCGGCTGGAAGCTGAAGTCGAATTGCTCCAGGCTTTTGATCCAGGGCAGCCGGGCCTGCTTCAGGCGGGTATCCAGGCCTTTCTGGTGGCGACCACCCCATTCCTGGGCCAGCGCCTGTTCCAGGAACTCCCGGTAGTTCAGGTCTTTCTTGCTGGCATGTTCACAGAGACTGTCCAGCGTGGCTTGGAGGTGGTCCATCTTGAGCCGGTCGAGGAGTTGGTCAAGGTTCATTGGAGCACCTCCTCATACACCGCCAGGCTTCGGTGCTGCACCGGCATCACGTCCTGCCACAAGGGGCTATGGTGGTCCTCCAAGACCTGCCAGCCGTCCTTGCGATCCGTGAGTCGGTGGCGGGCCACTTCCTGACCACGGATGTCGTAGACGGTCAGTTCATCATCCAGGCTGATACGGATCGTGACCTGCTGACCACAGCACTGGGCGGGCACACTGTACCGATTCCCCCGGACATCAATGTAGGCATCCCAACCGACATGGCGGACATCGTAGTATCGAGTGTCGAAGTTCGTTGCCGGCCTTGCCAGCAGGTGTGGCTTCTCGACGTCGAACCGCTCCAGCGGTGTTTGCTGGAACTGCCGCAGCAAACGTTGATGGGCACAGGTTGTTAACCAGTGCTCCAGCAACTGATTCAGGTGTGCGTAGCTGTCGAAGCTGCGGTACCGCTGGAAGAAGTGGTGCTTTACGTAGCCCACCATCCGCTCGGTCTTGCCCTTGGTTCTGGGGCGCTGAGGACGACAGGCTTTGGCAACGAACCCATAATGATTGGCCAGCTCCAGGAAGCCGGTATTGAAGGTGACCTTGCCATCACGGTCATGGCGCACCACCGCCGCTTTCTGGTTATCCACCAGAACACTGGCGGGGACGCCATCAAAGTACCGGAAGGCTTGCACCAGGGACTCGTAGGTGTGCTCAGCATCCTGGCGTGGGCCGGCCCAGACGTGAAGGTATCGGGAGTAGCCCAACACGTTCACGGCGATGTTGACGGTACAGATCCGACCACCGACTTCGGTCCGGATCTGGCCCCAGTCATGCTGGAGCTGCTTGCCCGGCTGCGTCTCGTAACGAACCGTTTGCTTACTGGCTCGAAGGGGGCGCTTGGGTTGTATGTACTCGCGGACCAGTGTTGAGGAGCCGCTGTACCCTTGCTCTCGCAACTGCTGGAAAATGACCTCGGCGTTCCAGACCTCATTCGCCAACTGCTGATCGATAAAAGGCTTGAAGGGGTCCAGCTTGCTGGGCCGACGCGTTTTGGGCTTGCCCGTCGGTGGCGCTGGCAGGGCCAGATAACGTCGCACAGTGCGTTCTGAACAGCCAATCCGGTGGGCAATGTCCACGATGTGTGCCCCTTGTACCCGTAGTTGCTTTATCATGAGAAAGTCCTCTCGGCTTTGCATGAGTCTTTTCCTTTCAGGTTTCGTCACCTTCAAGAAAAGGCCATGCGGGTCGGGAGGACAATCTATCCTGACAATTTACGGACTTTTAGCACTGTTGCTGACATTGGAAAGCGTACTTCGATGCAGCCGAAGTACTGAGCCCGCTGCGAGACCTGGACAAGTGGATACGGCGGAGAATGAGAAGTTACGTGTGGAAGCAATGGGGCCGAAGGGGGTATCGTGAGCTGAGAAAGCGGGGTGTCTCGGTCAAACTGGCCTGGAACACCGCCAAATCAGCCCACGGCCCGTGGCGGCTGAGTCATTCGCCGGCCCTGCGGGAAGCCTTACCGGCCCGGTTGTTTCGGAGCTATGGACTGCCGGAATTGGCAGTACGGTAACGGGTTGAATCAAGTCACTGAATCGCCGTGGTACGTGATCCGTATGCCCGGTGATGTGGGAGGAGGGGCATCGTGAGGTGCC
>NZ_PXNO01000010.1 GCF_003007715.1 Marinobacter shengliensis
AAATAAACGGTTGACAGGGCAGCGGAACGATGTAGAATACGCGGCCTTGATTGAGCAACAGCTCAAACGCTCTTTAAAAAGTTAACCAAGTAATTCGTGTGGGCGCTGGCCGAGGTATTTCGGATACGAAATATCAGGACAGTGACTCGTCGAAATTGAGTTTTGTCTTGAGCAAGAATTAAGAACTTTCGAGTTCTTGTATGATTTAAACTGAAGAGTTTGATCATGGCTCAGATTGAACGCTGGCGGCAGGCTTAACACATGCAAGTCGAGCGGTAACAGGGGGTGCTTGCACCCCGCTGACGAGCGGCGGACGGGTGAGTAATGCTTAGGAATCTGCCCAGTAGTGGGGGATAGCCCGGGGAAACCCGGATTAATACCGCATACGTCCTACGGGAGAAAGCAGGGGATCTTCGGACCTTGCGCTACTGGATGAGCCTAAGTCGGATTAGCTAGTTGGTGGGGTAAAGGCCTACCAAGGCGACGATCCGTAGCTGGTCTGAGAGGATGATCAGCCACATCGGGACTGAGACACGGCCCGAACTCCTACGGGAGGCAGCAGTGGGGAATATTGGACAATGGGGGCAACCCTGATCCAGCCATGCCGCGTGTGTGAAGAAGGCTTTCGGGTTGTAAAGCACTTTCAGCGAGGAGGAAGGCTCTGAAGTTAATACCTTCAGGGATTGACGTTACTCGCAGAAGAAGCACCGGCTAACTCCGTGCCAGCAGCCGCGGTAATACGGAGGGTGCAAGCGTTAATCGGAATTACTGGGCGTAAAGCGCGCGTAGGTGGTTAGGTAAGCGAGATGTGAAAGCCCCGGGCTTAACCTGGGAACGGCATTTCGAACTGTCTGACTAGAGTGTGGTAGAGGGTAGTGGAATTTCCTGTGTAGCGGTGAAATGCGTAGATATAGGAAGGAACACCAGTGGCGAAGGCGGCTACCTGGACCAACACTGACACTGAGGTGCGAAAGCGTGGGGAGCAAACAGGATTAGATACCCTGGTAGTCCACGCCGTAAACGATGTCAACTAGCCGTTGGGACTCTTGAAGTCTTAGTGGCGCAGCTAACGCACTAAGTTGACCGCCTGGGGAGTACGGCCGCAAGGTTAAAACTCAAATGAATTGACGGGGGCCCGCACAAGCGGTGGAGCATGTGGTTTAATTCGACGCAACGCGAAGAACCTTACCTGGCCTTGACATCCAGAGAACTTTCCAGAGATGGATTGGTGCCTTCGGGAACTCTGAGACAGGTGCTGCATGGCCGTCGTCAGCTCGTGTCGTGAGATGTTGGGTTAAGTCCCGTAACGAGCGCAACCCCTATCCCTGGTTGCTAGCAGGTAATGCTGAGAACTCCAGGGAGACTGCCGGTGACAAACCGGAGGAAGGTGGGGATGACGTCAGGTCATCATGGCCCTTACGGCCAGGGCTACACACGTGCTACAATGGCGCGTACAGAGGGCTGCCAACTCGCGAGAGTGCGCCAATCCCTTAAAACGCGTCGTAGTCCGGATCGGAGTCTGCAACTCGACTCCGTGAAGTCGGAATCGCTAGTAATCGCGAATCAGAATGTCGCGGTGAATACGTTCCCGGGCCTTGTACACACCGCCCGTCACACCATGGGAGTGGATTGCACCAGAAGTAGTTAGTCTAACCTTCGGGAGGACGATTACCACGGTGTGGTTCATGACTGGGGTGAAGTCGTAACAAGGTAGCCGTAGGGGAACCTGCGGCTGGATCACCTCCTTAAACGAAGCCGAATGCTTCGGTCAGAGTCCACACGAATTACTTGGTTGGCTAATAAAGAGAGCAAAAGGGTCTTTCAGACCCGACTTGGCTTGTTGTATGACAAGCAAAACCGGGTCTGTAGCTCAGGTGGTTAGAGCGCACCCCTGATAAGGGTGAGGTCGGTGGTTCAAGTCCACCCAGACCCACCAAAATCGCTCAGCTCGTCGTTGCTTCCAGGCTCACGTGCTACTCGCACGCTACACCTGAAAGCGCCTAGATCTGAACGATTTTCCGAGTACGGCATCTGGTCGGCTTGGTGAGTGGTTTCGATGAGGGGCTGTAGCTCAGTTGGGAGAGCGCCTGCCTTGCACGCAGGAGGTCAGCGGTTCGATCCCGCTCAGCTCCACCAAAAAAGCCTGAACGATCGATGCTTTAAACTGACTAACTCCGGTTAGCAGTGTGCAGAAACAAGTGTTTCGGTTTGATGAACGATCAAACGAAGCCCTTCTTTCTGATCACTGGGTCAGATTTGCTCTTTAACAAATTGGACGAGATAGAACACGAATAGATTTCTCTCATTATCTCCGAGAGAAACTGTTCAAAGTGATAGCGATTTCAAGCGTTATCCGGTGTTGTCGTTGAAGTGGTTGTTATATTGCTTCAAGTGACTGTCTCGAAACAGGGTTCTGTATCAGGCTTGCCTGGTAAAGGATGCTGAATCGTGATCAGTTGTCTTGGGGTTATATAGTCAAGCAACTAAGCGCATACGGTGGATGCCTTGGCAGTCAGAGGCGATGAAAGACGTGGAAGCCTGCGATAAGGTTCGGGGAGCTGGCAAACGAGCTGTGATCCGGACATCTCTGAATGGGGAAACCCACCTGGTTTCGGCCAGGTATCTTACACTGAATCCATAGGTGTAAGAGGCGAACCGGGGGAACTGAAACATCTAAGTACCCCGAGGAAAAGAAATCAACCGAGATTCCCTAAGTAGCGGCGAGCGAACGGGGACCAGCCCTTAAGCTGGACAACTGGTAGGAGAAGGCTCTGGAAAGTGCCGCCATAGTGGGTGATAGCCCCGTATCCGAAACCTGAGTCCAGTGAAATCGAGTAGGTCGGCGCACGAGAAACGTTGACTGAACATGGGGGGACCATCCTCCAAGGCTAAATACTCCTGACTGACCGATAGTGAACCAGTACCGTGAGGGAAAGGCGAAAAGAACCCCTGTGAGGGGAGTGAAATAGACCCTGAAACCGTATGCGTACAAGCAGTCGGAGCAGACTTGTTCTGTGACGGCGTACCTTTTGTATAATGGGTCAGCGACTTATGTTCAGTGGCGAGGTTAACCGTTTAGGGGAGCCGTAGGGAAACCGAGTCTGAATAGGGCGAATTAGTCGCTGGGCATAGACCCGAAACCGGGCGATCTATCCATGAGCAGGTTGAAGGTGCCGTAACAGGCACTGGAGGACCGAACCCACTGTCGTTGAAAAGCCAGGGGATGACTTGTGGATCGGAGTGAAAGGCTAATCAAGCCCGGAGATAGCTGGTTCTCCCCGAAAGCTATTTAGGTAGCGCCTCGGACGAATACCACAGGGGGTAGAGCACTGTTTCGGCTAGGGGGTCATCTCGACTTACCAACCCGATGCAAACTCCGAATACCTGTGAGTACTATCCGGGAGACACACGGCGGGTGCTAACGTCCGTCGTGAAGAGGGAAACAACCCAGACCGCCAGCTAAGGTCCCAAAGTACCAGTTAAGTGGGAAACGATGTGGGAAGGCTCAGACAGCTAGGAGGTTGGCTTAGAAGCAGCCATCCTTTAAAGAAAGCGTAATAGCTCACTAGTCGAGTCGGCCTGCGCGGAAGATGTAACGGGGCTCAAACTGGTCACCGAAGCTGCGGCTGCATACTTTGTATGCGGGGTAGGGGAGCGTTCTGTAAGCCTGCGAAGGTGTGTTGAGAAGCATGCTGGAGGTATCAGAAGTGCGAATGCTGACATGAGTAACGACAATGCGGGTGAAAAACCCGCACGCCGGAAGACCAAGGGTTCCTGCGCAACGCTAATCGGCGCAGGGTGAGTCGGCCCCTAAGGCGAGACCGAAAGGTGTAGTCGATGGGAAACGGGTTAATATTCCCGTACCTTGGATAGCTGCGATGGAGAGACGGAGAAGGCTAGGTGAGCCGGGCGACGGTTGTCCCGGTTTAAGCGAGTAGGGAGTGGACTTAGGCAAATCCGGGTCCACAATCCTGAGACGCGACGACGAGTGCCCAAGGGCGCGAAGTCATTGATGCCCTGCTTCCAGGAAAATCTTCTAAGCTTCAGGCTATTCGAGACCGTACCCCAAACCGACACAGGTGGTCAGGTAGAGAATACCAAGGCGCTTGAGAGAACTCGGGTAAAGGAACTAGGCAAAATGGTGCCGTAACTTCGGGAGAAGGCACGCCGGTGTGTACGTGAAGCCCCTGCGGGTGGAGCGGAAGCCGGTCGAAGATACCAGGCCCCTGCGACTGTTTATTAAAAACACAGCACTCTGCAAACACGTAAGTGGACGTATAGGGTGTGACGCCTGCCCGGTGCCGGAAGGTTAATTGATGGGGTTAGCACTCGTGCGAAGCTCTTGATCGAAGCCCCGGTAAACGGCGGCCGTAACTATAACGGTCCTAAGGTAGCGAAATTCCTTGTCGGGTAAGTTCCGACCTGCACGAATGGCGTAACGATGGGGGCGCTGTCTCTACCCGAGACTCAGTGAAATTGAAATCGCCGTGAAGATGCGGTGTATCCGCGGCTAGACGGAAAGACCCCGTGAACCTTTACTATAGCTTCACAGTGAACTTTGAGCATGCTTGTGTAGGATAGCTGGGAGGCTTTGAACCCGGGACGCCAGTTCCGGTGGAGCCAACCTTGAAATACCAGCCTGGCATGTTTGAGGTTCTAACTCTGACCCCTTATCGGGGTTGAGGACACTGTGTGGTGGGTAGTTTGACTGGGGCGGTCTCCTCCCAAAGCGTAACGGAGGAGCACAAAGGTGGGCTAAGTACGGTCGGACATCGTACGGTTAGTGTAATGGCACAAGCCCGCTTGACTGCGAGACAGACACGTCGAGCAGGTACGAAAGTAGGTCATAGTGATCCGGTGGTTCTGTATGGAAGGGCCATCGCTCAACGGATAAAAGGTACTCCGGGGATAACAGGCTGATACCGCCCAAGAGTTCACATCGACGGCGGTGTTTGGCACCTCGATGTCGGCTCATCACATCCTGGGGCTGAAGCCGGTCCCAAGGGTATGGCTGTTCGCCATTTAAAGTGGTACGCGAGCTGGGTTTAGAACGTCGTGAGACAGTTCGGTCCCTATCTGCCGTGGACGTTGGAGATTTGAGGAAAGCTGCTCCTAGTACGAGAGGACCGGAGTGGACGAACCGCTGGTGTTCGGGTTGTGTCGCCAGACGCATTGCCCGGTAGCTATGTTCGGACAGGATAACCGCTGAAAGCATCTAAGCGGGAAGCCCCTTCCAAGATGAGATCTCCCTGAGGCCTTGAGCCTCCTGAAGAGCCGTTCAAGACCAGGACGTTGATAGGCTGGGTGTGTAAGCGCTGTGAGGCGTTGAGCTAACCAGTACTAATTGCTCGTGCGGCTTGACTATATAACACCCAAGACAATTGCGGATAACGCAGAGCAGGGCAAACGCCAGGCTCCACAGAAATCAACATCACGTTCCATCTCGTCCTTCCCAGTGATCATCCGTTTTGCCTGACGACCATAGCGGTCTGGAACCACCTGATCCCATCCCGAACTCAGAAGTGAAACAGACCAGCGCCGATGGTAGTGTGGTTCGCCCATGTGAGAGTAGGTCATCGTCAGGCTCTTAATACCAAA
>NZ_PXNO01000011.1 GCF_003007715.1 Marinobacter shengliensis
GCGTTAGGCAAGGAGAATAAGTTGTTCTTTCGTGCTCTGAACAAGGCTTTAGAGAAGCCAGCTCCTCAGCGTTTTACTACCAGCTGGCCAGGAGCACAGGAAAACGACTTCTACTCAGTAAAGCTGGAAGATTCTGATTCAAATACACGGATATTGATCCGGAATCGCAAGACAACTGGGTATGAAGCGTTGGTTTGGAGAGGCGAGCAGTCCGGGAAGGAGAAAACTCTGACCGAAAGAGATATCGACCCGGCAACATTTGATCTAAGAATTGAGCACTATTACCAAGGATACCAGTTCAACTATACCGACCCCGGTAAATTCCTGCTGATGGAGCTTATCCGCTGGCACAAAATCGTGAAGTATCGAGATCGGGTGAGCCAGTCTTTGTACAATAAAAAGCGCTTGGTTCGTGAAGAGAGAATGGAACTGCTTAGGCACCTTGTCGAGCGCAAAATCGATAACCCACGGGATGAAATATATCCTCTTATGCTGGCAGTACAAAAATACTCGCGTAAATGGCTCTATCATCCAGATAAAGACAAGCACAAAGCACACCTTGAGCTTGTTCTTGATTCGTTTGTGGATTCCGGAGAGTTGACTAAGAATGGTACGAATTACGTCGTAACGGGCAAAGCCTTGGTTACCCTTTCGGAATTTGAGCTGAATGTTCAGCGCCACCAGGATCAGATCAAAACGGCAAAAGTAGGTAATCGCCTGACTTGGGCGATCGTTATTGTCGGTATCGCAGGGATCTTATCTCAAGCGTGGATGTGGGCTATCGAACAAGGGGTAATGTGATGCCTAACCAGTGCAGGCATGGCGACGCCCACTACATTGCGCCTTCGGCTCCATTCCGTAGGCGCGCATGCTGCAAGCGTTATGTGTTACGGGGAGCCCGATGAGTTTGAAGGTCAAATCCAAACTGACGAAGTATCTCGAAGAGAATCAAATTTCTAGCGTTCTCAATGACACTAAATGGGAGCGTCTATTTGAGCAGCTTCGAGAAATCGAAGAGATTCTGGATTTTCAGCGAAAAGATCTAGATGAGCCTGAGCCCGACGAAAGCTATTGGGATGGTGATTTGTACCATGTCATGGGTGAATGGCAGCGGATTGAATGGCTTAATATTCGTGCCTTGGTGAGCGAATCAAAAGGAACTCTATTGCAGCCTGTCGTTACAGACCGCACGGATTCATTGATCCAGGCTCTTGAAAAAGCCGGTACTCCGTTTGAAAGACTAAAAGGTGGTGTCCGTGTTTGGGGGTACTTGCGACCAGGAGTTAGCCCCCGGTGGGCAAGCACATAACCAGTCGTTCCAGTTCGTTCCGGCCCAAATGGGCCTCCACCGGACGTCTTTTTCTCCGCTTCGCTGCAAAAAGGTCGCCGCTGAACATTGGCGTTAAAAGTCTCAATATGTCCGAAAACGAAGAGTTGAAACTATTCATTGATGAGATCGTTCATCGCTTCCCGGCTGTCGGGGAGAAGATGCAGCTGTGGCTGGAGTACCAAGGCTTCGATGACTTTACTCCGACAGCTATGATGGAAGCATTCTCTCAGGCGACGACTGAAGCGATGGCAAGAAGAGATGAAGAAACGGTTGTTGCGCATTTACGGTATGTTTCGGAAAAGCTGACAAGGGCTTCAGCCAAAGAACGAGAGTATATTGATGTCTATTACGTCGAGTCACTGATGTGGAATCTCGACAAACAGGGCAAGAAATGGGGATGGGGGTTAATTCCTCCGAATTTAAAGGAGCTCTACATTGGAATGTGGGGCGATCCGGACTTTTAACCAGGCCAGGCACGGCGACGCCATTTTCGTTGCGGCTTCGCCTCCACTTCAAAGGCGCGCATGCTGGCGGCGTTACGTTTCGTCGTCGACAAGGCATTGAGTAATTGGATGAATGTAGAAATCATCGGTGATCGCGAATTTATCGCCTCTGTTCAGGGGCAAGATGGTGTTTGGGTGCTAATGGCAGGCCAATCACTTTATGCGTTACCAGCGGAGGGTGGCAGGGATCTTCCTGTTTGGTCGTCAGCAGAAAACGCCGAAGTGTTCGCTGAGAATTTGAACCAAAGGGGACTGTCCCCGGTGTTCGTACCGATGAGCAATTTCCTGGGTGCTGCCTGGTTGGGTTCGTCGAGCCTACAAATTGTCGATGTCTTGGCTTCGCCCCGCAACGGCCAAGAGTCTCTCACCTACACAGCTGAGGAACTCCGTGCCAGACTCAAAACGTAACAAGGCGCATCAATACGCGGCCGGTGGCCGCCGGACGCCCTTTTCATTGCGGCTGCGCCTCCATTACAAGGGCGCCGTTGTGCGCTGGCGTTATACCTCAAGGAGGAGCATATGAGAAAACTGGTAAGTTCAGGCTCTCCTTTGGAAGAACCGATTGGGTTTTCCAGAGCATGCAGAGTTGGAAACATGATTTCTGTCGCCGGCACGGCACCCATAGAGAATGGTGAAACTACCTGCGTTGGGGATGTTTATGGGCAGACCAAGTATTGCTTGGAACTGTCTATTCGGGCTATCGAAGAGGCTGGAGGAAAACCGACAGATATAATCAGAACTCGCATCATGCTCACTGACATTTCTCGTTGGGAGGAAGCCGCCAAAGTACATGGTGAGCTATTTTCTGCAATAAAGCCCGCGTGTACGTTTGTTGAAGTAAGCCGCTTCATCAATCCGGACTGGCTTGTAGAAACGGAGATCGATTGTGTCCTGGGTCAGGTATAACAAAGCCATTAAGTCTGTTCCGGGCCGGTGGCCCTCCACCGGACGTCCCTGTCGGGCCGCCGCTTATGGCTGGCGTTAGCACCACAGAGGATCAAGCATGGCTGTAGGCATTAAGGTTGGGAGCATTACAGATGAAATTGGCACCCCGGACTTTTTTCATGCCTTTTTCAGCACGGTGAGTTCCAACCTCGAAAAGGGGTGGGGAAGTCGTTTCCCTGTTCTCCTCAATAACCTATATCAGGGTGGACTTGAAGGGGCGTTCGCTGCAAAAGCTCTAGCCGAGTTAGAGCAGGTTAAAGAGGCGTTGGCCGCATTCTCCCCGGAGCATGTAGTTTGGGATATCGAAGATCCTTCAAAGCAACCGCCGTGGGGTTCTGATATTTCACCGGACATCACGTCACTGGCCAACTATTTTGTAACGTCTACAGGTCGTGATCTCATAGAAACTTTACTAGAGGCGCTAGATGAAGCTACCAGGCAAAACAGGCCAGCGACTATTGTCCAGTGCTAACAAGGCGCAGCAGTACGCGGCCGATGGCCGCCGGACGCCCTTTCCATGGCTCCTTCGTCGCCATTCCAAGGTCGCCGCTGTGCTTCGGCGTTAAAAATCAGGTGAACATGGGCCGCATACGGAAGTTCTTTCATGACGCTGCGAGGCTAAAGCCCTACTACAGAGTCTGTTCAAATGTAGCTACGGGTTTGGGGGTGGTGATTGGAATGGGCCTATGGTACTTCAATTTGGTTCCCCTCTTAGCTGCCTCGCTAGGCATTGATGTCGCTGGCTCTGCCCAACCCGGCGATCCGACTGCGTTCTTTGCAATCACTATGGTTTTGCTGTTGGTAGTGTCTGTGATCATTTGCGTCCAGGGAGTCTTTTTCTCTCTGGTCTTACTTGGTCGCTTGAGGTTCGCTGATGTGATGTCGGTCATCTTTCGTTTGCGCTACCCTCAGAGTTGGACCAATTTTTAACAAGTCGCAGCAGTACGCGGCCGATGGCCGCCGGACGCCCTTTCCATGGCTCCTTCGTCGCCATTCCAAGGTCGCCGCTGTGCTCAGCGTTATGAGTAAAGACGAGTCCTATGTCTAAGCTAAAAGTGATTTCAATTTCCGTCTTGCTCTTCGCGGGTTTCGCCTCAGTTCTCTCGCTAATGTTCTTCTTTGGGGATTGGGCTCGACTGCTTGCAGTTGCTGTAGTGGGGATCTTTTTGGGATTATTAGCGGCACCCTCTATTGAGCCAAAGGCTTTCAAGCATGCATGGGCCTACGAGCTTTCTTCAGGAGCAATGGCCGGAGCCTTAATTGGGCTGATTTTTGTTGGCAGCGGAGAGTCCGTTGTCGTGGGCGCGCTTATTGGGGGTGTACTGGGTTATACGGCCCCTTATTGGATTAAGCATGCTCCAATCCCGTAAAACTCATAACAAGGCGCAGCAGTACGCGGCCGATGGCCGCCGGACGCCCTTTCCATGGCTCCTTCG
>NZ_PXNO01000012.1 GCF_003007715.1 Marinobacter shengliensis
GCGTTAGGCAAGGAGAATAAGTTGTTCTTTCGTGCTCTGAACAAGGCTTTAGAGAAGCCAGCTCCTCAGCGTTTTACTACCAGCTGGCCAGGAGCACAGGAAAACGACTTCTACTCAGTAAAGCTGGAAGATTCTGATTCAAATACACGGATATTGATCCGGAATCGCAAGACAACTGGGTATGAAGCGTTGGTTTGGAGAGGCGAGCAGTCCGGGAAGGAGAAAACTCTGACCGAAAGAGATATCGACCCGGCAACATTTGATCTAAGAATTGAGCACTATTACCAAGGATACCAGTTCAACTATACCGACCCCGGTAAATTCCTGCTGATGGAGCTTATCCGCTGGCACAAAATCGTGAAGTATCGAGATCGGGTGAGCCAGTCTTTGTACAATAAAAAGCGCTTGGTTCGTGAAGAGAGAATGGAACTGCTTAGGCACCTTGTCGAGCGCAAAATCGATAACCCACGGGATGAAATATATCCTCTTATGCTGGCAGTACAAAAATACTCGCGTAAATGGCTCTATCATCCAGATAAAGACAAGCACAAAGCACACCTTGAGCTTGTTCTTGATTCGTTTGTGGATTCCGGAGAGTTGACTAAGAATGGTACGAATTACGTCGTAACGGGCAAAGCCTTGGTTACCCTTTCGGAATTTGAGCTGAATGTTCAGCGCCACCAGGATCAGATCAAAACGGCAAAAGTAGGTAATCGCCTGACTTGGGCGATCGTTATTGTCGGTATCGCAGGGATCTTATCTCAAGCGTGGATGTGGGCTATCGAACAAGGGGTAATGTGATGCCTAACCAGTGCAGGCATGGCGACGCCCACTACATTGCGCCTTCGGCTCCATTCCGTAGGCGCGCATGCTGCAAGCGTTATAAGCCAAGAGGGTTCGGGAGATGATCTCAAAGGAAGAGATGTTCAAACCAATTTTGGCCGTTTCTGATGGTTTCAGGCCGATTTGGAATGAGTTCGTCAGCGAATGGGAAGATGAGGCAGAGCTTCCTCAATACTTGGCGTTATCAGATTTGGCCACGTATATATCGGGGCTCGTTACAGAATCTCGAACTCGAGAGCTATCCGACATTTTCGAGGTAATTGAGCGCTGGCTCATTGAGGGTGATGGTTATGTAAGGGAAGCTGCCATCGTTGGCATCTTGGAGGATCTACAGAACACAAACGTCGTCGGGTCGGATGTTCCAGATAAGGTGCAAGAATTGTTGCCGCCAGAGTCTCAGAAGCAGTGGGCAAAAATCATTGAGTTCTGGGACACAGGTAGGATCATCAGTGAGTAGCAAGCTTATAACCAGGCCAGTCACGGCGACGTCTACTACATTGCGGCTTCGCCTCCATTTCGCAGCCGCGCGTGCTGAGCGGCGTTAGGCAAGAAGATTTCAGGAAAGCAAATGGCAGACATTTCGTTTACTCTCACCGATACTGATTTCTTGCAGGAAGAATTAAATTTTTCTGACATTAATCCCGTCGATTTTGAAAATTTGGTCTTTCATCTTTTAGACGAAATGGGCTTCTCTAATTTGACTTGGAGAAAAGGCGGAGAAGGGAACTCCGCGACGGATGGTGGCAGAGACTTGGAAGGAACATATTGGACGGTCTCGCCTGCGGTGTCGAAAGAAGAAAAGTATTGGTTTGAGGTGAAATATAGAAGTGCCCAGCTTGAAAAGAGCCAAGTTCAAAGCACTATACTAAACGCCGCAGGAAACAACTCTAAAGATAATGTTGTAATTATTACCAATAAAACGATTTCAAATCCGACGTTGGATTGGATAAAGGAGTTCCAAGATTCGCACAAGCGCCCATGTGTTTCTGTTTGGCAAGGGCATGATCTTGAGGTGATTCTCAGAAAAAATCCAAGGACTCTGGCAAGATTTCTACCTTCTTCTCTTGCATTCGGGGGCCGTTGTAAAGTTATAGAGTCGAAATTTTCTAACCTCATGCTGCTTCCAGCTGGAGGAGAGCTGGATGAACTCTGGGAAAGAAGAAATGAATTCCATGAGAATTCATATCTGACTTTAGCATGTGTAATTGCAGAGGTTGAGTATGGTGATGTTCTGAAACATCCTTGGGGGATGGGGCTAGACGATATCAGACTCTTTAGCGTTGTCGTTACAGGGATGCTGAATGTCTTTTCCTTTATTTTTAGATGTGGGTCCTTTGGTAGAGATCAGAGGGTGATTATAGACGGATTGTCATACTTGGCTCAGTGCATGCTTTTTCGCTTAGGATCAGAATTAACAGCTAATACTTTGTTTGATCCCGAGCAATATACAGAATCAGATCGTCGGTTACCTGACGAGCTTAAAGTTATGCGATACGAGCCAATATTTAATGCGATATTCCATGATCTTGGTGTTTATTGCAGCTCAAAGTACTGTTTGAAGTTGCATCACTTGTCGCCGGAAGAAAAACCAGATTACTTCCTTAGATTTCTTGAGCCAACTAAGCAACCTGAAAAAAGTGATCGGTTTTTGGTCATGAACTCTTTAGAGAATGAATGTGGAATTGATATAGTTGCAAAGGATCAATATTGCCCCCTTGGAAGTTCAGATCAAGCACCACGTACACTTGATAATCTTAAGAAAGATTTGGAGTTCGCCCGTCGCGTCATAGAGGTACGTGCCCATGAAGCATTGGAAAATGCCTAACAAGTAGTTGCAGTTCGTTCCGGCCCTGGCGGGCCTCCACCGGACCGGTTTTCCGTTGCACTCCAAACCGGCCGCTGAACATTGGCGTTAAATGGGACTAGTATGGACACTTGGATCATTTTTACTGGCATCGGAGTCGCTGTTCTGTTTGCAATCTATCATTCAGGGGCTAGGTCTGAAAAAATATTGAATTATCAATGGATTGCTCAGTTCAAAGACGAAGAGTCAAATGATGTTATTGTTCGTATTTTTTCATCGAAAGAAATGTATGAGGGTTCTAGAGACCTGAAGAAAAGGGATTTCAGGGAAGTCTTGGATTACTTCAATTCCGCTGATGATATTGTGAGGGATTATGTTTTTTCAGAGAGGGAGCAAACGTTTTTTAGCCATCCAGCGATATCGAAGCCGATTGCGCCCCTCAGCTTTAATCCAGTTCATGGAACCCTGCCTCCAAAAGCGGTAATCAACTGGCTTGACCTTATGGCTTGGTTAGCCGGCCAGGAGTTGATGGCTGTCCGTTACTACGGCCAAGATGTAGGTTTATCAACGGAGCATAAACAAAAACTAATGATTGATTGCCCCTCCTGCGGTGGAAAAATGAACGTACTGGCGGGTAAGACAATGCAAACAACTTGTCCACATTGCGGAAGCAAATTTAAGGTGACGGCTTGATATCTAGATTTAACAAAGCCAGGCACCGCGACGTCTACTTCATTGCGGCTTCGCCTCCATTCCGTAGCCGCGCATGCTGGCGGCGTTAAAAGGGCACATCACCAGAGGATGAGCCATGGAGATTGATGAAGAGAAAATCGATGAGGCCGTATTGGCTTTGCTGTACCTGACTTTGCATGACGGTGGTCGGGCGTGGAAATCTTTTGATTGGGATGCCATGAATAGGCTTCATGAAAAGGGTCTCATTGAGAACCCGGTTGGTAAGGCCAAGTCTGTCCTGTTCACTGAGGACGGTCTAAAAGAGTCAGAGCGCCTGTTCCAGAAACTTTTCGCCAAGGACTCGTGAACTTGGATGCCAGGTCTTTTAACCAAGCGGTCAACCGGACGCCAAAAGCGTACCGCTTTTGGTTCCCTCCGCTGGCGCTCCGGCGCCGGTTACCATCAGCGTTAACACCTAGAGGAGTAATCGTGCCAAGAAAAGGAATATTCTTCTTCGCCACAAAGGACGATATGGTTCCCGGGCTAGAAATTTTGGAGGCATCTCAGAGCTTTAAATATATTGTCCCAGGTTTATTCGATTCTCCAGAGGTGGTTGAGTACGTTTCTTACAAAGATCTTCCAGGCTTTGGGGTATCTGAGAAAGGGAACGTAGAGCAGATGCCACGGTATTTGATTGTTCCGATAGAAGCTGAGGTTACAGCCATAGAAATTCCCCAACGCCGAGGTGGCGTGAAGTACAAAGTAGAATCAAAGGTATGTTTGTACTTCAAACCTTCCGGTATCTACCAAAATGAGTTTCTGATACCAGGTGAATTTTCACCAGGAGAAGGTGATTTTTCGACGGCCATGTACAAAGCTTTTCGTAAGGAATTCATCAGGAATTACGAGAAGGTTAAAGTTTATAGCGTTGGCCCAGTTGCATATCAACGGCTTTTGGCTGGCGATCCACTAACACCTAGCTATAAAGCTAAGCCGGAAATGTATCTACAGTGTTAACAAACCGCTCAATGGTGACGCCGCAAGCGGCGCACATTAGCGGGGCGTTATGTTCTCTTATGAAATCAGCCACAATTGAAAAGCCGGCATTTGCTGAAGTCGGCGGAGACCTGAGTATCAAGGACTCTTCCATACCTCTGGAGGTGCAGGAGTTCTTTGCCGAGCATAAAACTCGTCACATCGCTGTATGCGAGCACGATGGCATTTTGTGGATTGCATCAAAGCTAAGGGCGAAGCGAATCGATACGCGGAGTTATAGAGAATTCGAGATCTGCTACATGACACGAGCAAAAGGTGGCGGTTTTGTAGCGATTCAAGCATGGCACAAGGTAAAGGGGCAGCCGTGCGCGACAATAGTCGACTTTGGCCCTTTCTCAGACCTGGCGCTTCAGTCGGCGGAGCGATGCGCTGGGGAGTTGCAACCAGTTCTCGGGTACTCTGTACATGAATCAAACTGGGGGCCAGATTGCTAGCTGAACATAACAATCGCAGGCACAGCGACGGCTTTTCCATTGCGGCTTCGCCTCCATTCCAAAGCCGCGCGTGCTGCGGGCGTTAGATTTTTGGCAATGCAGGGGATTACAGTTGAGCGACGATAGATTTGAAGAGCTATTCCGTTCGCATAATGATCGAAACCAAATTTTGCTCGACCTCCTCCCCGAGATCGATGACATTACCCTGATAACCCTCAAGGGGCACCTATTGGTGGAGGAAGCGCTGTATTCGATTGTCATATCACACTGTAAATTTCCGAAATACATTGGTGAGGCAAGGCTTTCATTTTCGCAGCTCTCTCATCTCGCCAAGGCTTTGATAGCCTTGCCCATTCATGATTCTGTGTTTCCCGCGATTCACCGTCTGAACAAATTGAGAAATGAGCTCGCACATAATGTGAACTCGCAAAAGGAAGAGATGTTGGCCAAAGAGTTGGTATCGCTGTGCGGAAATTTGGAAGCCAAGGAGCGAGGGTTGCCAGAGCAAGTGAGAGGGGCCATATGCTACATAATGGGCGGGCTTAGTGTTGTCGGTGCTGTTTCTGAGTTCATCGCAGACAAATCTAACCAATAGGTCAACCGGACGCCAAAAGCGTGGCGCTTTTGGTTCCCTTCGCTGGCGCTCCGGCGCCGGTTACCATCGGCGTTAACCAAAAGGGGATTTCGTTTGGATAGTTTCGATCAAGGAATGCCACCGACTTTTATTCAATACGCGTCGGACATCCTTGCTGACACATCATCCGGGTTGAGCGGTTCTGTGATTGTTAAGGTCACTTCTGCATTCGCGGTAGAGTACGGAATCGACAATCTTCCGCATCCCACCTATCCCTTCGAAGCTCCGAATAAGCGCACAGCCTTGTACGATAATTTGATGGCTTTCACTGCTGGCCAACAATACAGATTACTGAAAGATCTCTGTGATCACCCTTCGCTCCCTGAGACCGAAATTAATAAACGCAAAGAGCTAAAGGTTCGTCTCGTTACGAGATACGGGCACTTAGACCCTAAGGACACTCCTTCAGAAGTTAATGAAAATTTGGTCAACGAGACTCGGCACTGGTTATCAGGCTATCCAGAGTCACTCTCACTTTTTACCCAGGCTATAGAGAAGTATGAGCATGGGGCTTTCCAAAGAAATCTCCTCGATGATTTAAGGTTGGCTCTTGAGAGGTTGCTTCGCTCCCTTTTGGGCAACTCGAAATCCTTGGAAAACCAGATCCCAGAGATCGGAGAGTACATTAAAGATCGCGGCGGCTCGCCAGAACTTGCAAACATGCTTGTTAAGCTAATTGATTACTACGCAAAGTATCACAACAGCTACGTGAAGCATGATGATTCAGTTATTGAGGAGGAGATTGAGTTTATTTTGGAGATTTCCTCATCATTCATGAAGCACTTGGTGCGGCTTGGTGCCAAAAATGGTTAACAAGTGCAGGCAAGGGACGCTCCTGACGTCGCGCCCCTGCTGCAGACGTTAATCAATGGTGAGCAAAGGCTTTAACAATTATGGATGATTTCCTGCTTCGAATTTATCTGGACCAGGCGAAACAAGAATGTCAGCTCGCCTTCCAAGCAATTGAGCAACTGAATGATGCAATAGCTTCAAAAGGTGCAAAGGATCCTTTTGGCCCAGCACAGGCTATGGTCCACCATGCCGCAGCAGTGTCGCGGATTTTTTGGCCTCCCGGTGGAAAAAACAAAGCTGCGCGTCAGCGCTCACAAAGTAGGGGTGAAGCTCTAAGAAAAGCCATTGGTGTTAGACATGGACATCCGGTTCAGAATCGAACCCTCCGAGATCACTTCGAGCATTTCGATGAACGGCTTGATGATTGGGCCGAGAAGAGCAAAAACAGAAATATCGTAAAGCAGCTTGTTGGCCCGAGGTCCGCGATAGGCGGTGATGCTATTACCGATGAAGATATAATTCACCACTATGATCCAGCCACAAAAGTATATGCATTTCGTGGAGAGCAATTCGATGTTCAGGAACTGGCTTCCGGGCTTGATGACATAAATCGGCTGATTGAGCAGAAGTTGAACGAATTATGGCCACACAATCAAGTTGGCCGCTGATTAACAAGTGGGTGAAGTCCACCAGTTTGCAGCTATCGCATCAAACCGGCGGCTGAGCCTGGACGTTAGGGCTTGCTACGTTGCCGCCAATAACCAGGTTCTCGGGAGTGGTGAGCAACGGCAATGACTATAATTTCGTCTGGCAGCTCAATAGCGACTATATCGTATGGGAAGCGCTCCAGAATCAGGCGCCTTGCACCGGTATCGCCGGCTTCTTCGGGGAGAGGTGATAAGGGGAGGAAGTTTTCTTCAATCACGTCGATAGCAGCATCAACAGCAGCAAAAAACTCGACCCCGAGTCCAGGCTGCTCATATTCATACCACGCTGCTGCCTCTATTGCTTCCTGCGAGGCCTCTTCCAGTATCCTTACCGTTCGCACTGTTACTGGCCTAACCTCGCTCTCATCTTTGATCGAAATTCTTCACGGCTGAGCAGCGTGGCTCTTCCGCTTTTGACTTTGGATACACGGCGAACAATTTCATCGTTCCAAGCCTGCTCGACCGAGTCGTCACGGGGGCCGTCCAGGCTCATTATCAGCTCCCGAGCCAGCGCTGCACGTTCCGACTCAGAGAGAGCCGAAATCTGGGAGCGTAGGTGGTCTAGTGTTTCGGTCTTCATGGTGCCTCCGCGAGTGGCGATAAAGCTATGCTATCCCGATTCAAAGGCCCTAACAAGGCCGGTCAGCTTGCCTTGGGCAGGATTTAATCCCGAGCGGCAGGTTAGTTGCCCTCACTCGGGGCCTCGATTTTGACGGCCCGATAGGGCTCCCCTCCTCAGTCTGTAACTGATAATCATAAGCCGCCTGCAAGCCGGTTTCGTCCTCGCCCTGCTCTTCTGCGCCCTGTTCAAGGGAACGCGGGTAAAGCGGCGACAGCAGTGCCGCCAGTATGCCGATGGCGGCAAAAGCCAAGAACCCGCGTCGCTGGTCCGGTGATATCACAAACTTCAGCTTGCCGGAATCAGTGACTCTGAATCCGGAAAAGGCGGCCAATTGTTAAAGAGCTGATGACTTAAACGCGGCAGCTACGTTGACAGACTCCGCTACCACGGCGACGGCATACTTCCCTCATCAATCAACTCCTGAGTTTGCAATCGGTAGCCGCTTGGATCCCCTTCAACCACTTCGGCTTGGACATTTTCGATCAGCGGGGTGTGGAAATCGTGGCTGCGATCGTAATTGCAGGTGGAGCAAAAAGCCTTCCACCAGGCAAGCGCTTCTCCCTTACCTGAAAACCCAACAATCAGAGTATGGCTGTAGTCATCAAGCGGATAGTCCCGGTACCATTTGCGCAGTTTGTCATCAAGATCCTCTGGCAGCGAAAGGATAACTTCATAGAATGTCTGGGTCCGGTAGGAGAACCAGCGGGCATGCACGCTGCTGGGTGCAGGCTTGGGACCCAATATGGCCACACCGCCTATTGGAGGGCGTTGATCAAAGCCATGTTCAATTCCCCCAGCCGGCACCCTCCAAGATTGATCAACGATTACTTCATCAACCCAAACAGGCCACCCTTCAGGCCCTCCCGCCACGGACACGGCAAAGTCATATTCCCGAGGTTCCGAGGAGCAAGCTGTTACCAAGACCAGCAATAGAAATGAAAAGGCTACCCTTGCCGTGATGTTATTGCGCATGAGCAACTCCTTTGCTGAGCGGGGTTATGGCCTTAGTTGGCCGGTTGAAAAACACTGTTCGATTACCAGAGGGGTCCGGCTCCAGACCAAGCCGGTAGATGCTGTCAGAGGTGTGGATATATCGACCCAGGTAATCTCTTGACGCATCAAGTAATCCCCCACTTGTATGCCAACTGCTCAGCGCGGCCTGCAAGTCTTGAGGGATTTGGAAATCCTTGTTGTTGGTATTCATCTGCCTGAGTGGCACGTCGCTCTGCAACGCGAATTCGTACATACGATGCAGGTTATAGATAGCCAATTCCTTACGGGTATGCCTACGCTCCTGCACGTGGATATCGCCATTTGGCTGTGGCACCGCCACCACAGTCCGGCCTGGGCGCGCGTACTGTGCTTCAAGCTGTGGAATCGCTGTGCGCTGAGTATGGCCGCCGTCCGCAAGCCCCGAGTGGATGCCCAGAACGATCTTCTCAATATTCTCGAAGCCTTTGTCCGGGTTTTCATAACCGCCGCCCACATCGGAATGGGCACCCGGTACGGCTATTTCCGTAAAGTGTGATGGCCCATTACCGTTGTCATTCATAATACTGCTCAATGGGAAATTCTTGCGGATCTCATGATGGGCCGTAAGGTGCACAACCCTCTCAGCACTGCTAGGCGAAAGGTTCAGATTAAAGTCCAGGTTGGCGTTGTCTCCGGGTAGGTAAAAACTACCCACAGTGTCAAACAGGCCAACAAAATTGACCCGCACCTTCACACCAGACGGAAAAGCAGGTACGGGTGTGACGCCAACCATTGGGGAGAACAAAGAGGCACCCTTAAACTGGGGCAGCAGGACCGTTTCCGGTTGTCCATTGATCAGATTGACAAAATGCCGGGCCAGGGCCGCGCCACGGCTGAAGCCGAATACATCGAAGACCACTTCGTTGTAATCCCCAGCATGGATTTCATCTCGCATCCGCCTAATCGCAATCTCTATCCTGTCATGGCCCCCTTCCGGCCCAATGCCCAACCCCAGACCCATCAAATCCTCCGAGGCCTCAAAGCCATTCGGAGTGTGCTTGCCATCAATAGTACCCGGCCCACGAACATAGACCCTCCGGATATTAGTCGTCTCCCTGTAAAGGTCATACAACTTCGCCACATTCGTCACATCGCGGTTCGCCAGGATCTGGTCATTGCCCCGATGGTTGCCAGTGCCATCAATAAACACCCCCAGGCGAAGGGTTTTGCCAGACTCGTCAATAGACTTGGTGGCCTGAGAAGGGGTTGCGGCTGAGCCAGCCCCTCCACCATCGTGGCTGGACGTGCTATTGCGCAGCTGCGCGCCGGAAGAGGCCTTTGTGCCGTTTGTGTGTGTTTTTGCTGTACTGAATTCAGAGCCCAAAGGCGCGGAGTGAGAATTTGCCCCCGAAACACCAGAGAATGGCAATGGCGCATGGGTATCGCCTACCACCACGCTACTGCTGCCAATGGTGACTCCACCACAGGAAATCGCACCACCGGTTGTGGCAACGGGTAACCCGTTAATGAAAACCGTGCTTGAACCGGAAGCGATAGCACGCGGATGAGGGGAATGCTTGGGTTTGGAGTGCAGGGCAAGTTGGTCACCTACCCGAGCGACGGGCTTGCCGTCGATGAATACATCCGGGGAACCATTGATTACCGGGGTGGGCGGAAAACCCTCGTGGTCGGTACCTAGATCCCCCAACAGCACAACTTTCTTGCCGCTCATGGCTTTGCTCCTTGCTTCTTCCTTGATGCCCGGGAAACAATCCCGAACTCTCCTTGATGGGCAGCTCTGCCCCTATGCCTACCCTCTTCAGAGTTGCATGTGCTCCATATGCTGTGGAAGTGTATCAGCATCGCTCGATTTCAAGAAAGCCTCTACGCTCTCTCCGCTTCACAGATGGCTTAGAAACTCATGCCGGGATGCCAATAGGTGCGCACTCTGCTAGATTCGCCCTATAAAGATGTCTTTATCAAGGTGGTCACTCCAGTCACAAGGCAATTGTAGTGGTTCACTGAAACCGAGATATCAACATGGAGCAGACGTTTTACCTTAGTCGTCTTCAGGATCATAGTTAGTTACCCTCACTCGGTGCTTCGATTTTGACGGCCCGATACGGCTCCCCCTCCTCAGTCTGCAACTGATAATCATAAGCCGCCTGCAAGCCGGTTTCGTCCTCGCCCTGCTCTTCTGCGCCCTGTTCAAGGGAGCGCGGGTAAAGCGGCGACAGCAGTGCCGCCAGTATGCCGATGGCGGCAAACATGGCAAACGCATCCGCATAACTGAACTCGTTCACCAACATACCCACGATGGGCGAGCCGACGGCCTGGCCAAGGGATACCGATATAAAGGGTAACACCGGCCCCACAGACAACCGGCCGGGTAGCAGGCGGATGCCGGTCATCAGGTACAGGCCGGTCAGGCTCATGTAGGCCAGGCCAAATACCAGGGCGGAAAACACCGCAATCACTATATTGCCGGGGCTGGCGGCCAGCAGGGCCAGGCTGGCAGACAGCATCATCAGCATCAGGGCCTGGGTGATGGGTGGGTTGTTGCGATCGGCAAGGTCTGCAACCACGGCACCGCCCAGCCCAGCCAGGCCTACCCCCAGCCACAGCCAGCCGGTGGAACCCGATGGCAAGTCTCCCACGGTAACCGCCAGGTCCGGCGCAAAAATCCAGTACGCGGCAGACACAAAGCCCATCACGAAGGCAAACCCTGAGAGCCGCAGCAGGCGCACCCACTGCAGGGTAGTAATGGCAGGCGGCGGCGCTGCGTTCGCCGGCATGACTCGTGAAACCGAGGGGATTAAATACCAGGTTGCCAACACCCCGATAATGGCCAAAACCGCGAAGGAGAAATAGGCATAACGCCAGGCCCCGGCCAGTAACAGAATGGCCGACGCAGCAATCACCACACCCACACTGGTACCGGCGTTCATCACCGAGCTCACGCGCCCATGCAGGGAGCGTTTTACCAGCGCCTGCATGGCGGCGGTCAGTGCCGGCATCATCAAGCCGGTGCAGATACCACAAGCGACTACGCCCACACCCAGCGACAAAACGCCCGCCGCCTGGCTGATCAACACCAGGCCCACTGCACCAAAGCCACCAGACAGCACCGCCGTGTTGCGGGCGCCCAAGCGATCAGCCGCCAGCGGCGCGACCAGGGTAGCCAGGATAAAACTGATGAGGGGAAGCGCGCCGATGATGCCGATCATGTCTGGCGAGAGTTCCAGCTCCGCCCGGATCGGCGGCACGAACAAGCCGAAGGCAAAGCGGGCCAGCCCGAAGCTGATGGCTATCAGGGCGGCACCCAGAAGAGCAAACGAGGTACTTGAAGGAAACTTCATGTCACCTCCGGCAGGCTACTGTAAATTTACGGCGGCACTACACAGCGTCTGGCAACGTTGCCACCAGGAAGTCCACCAACGCCCTCACCTTGGGCGTCACGAACTTGCGGGTGGGATAAACCGCATACACCCCCAGCTCGGTAGAGCAGTATTCCGGCAGCAACTCCACCAGCCTGCCCGAGTCCAGATCATCACGCAACAGGAAGCTCGGCTGGTACACCACCCCCTGGTGGGCCACAGCGGCGGCGCAACAGGTGTCACCGTTGTTGGCGTACATCCAAGGGCGTACCCGCGTACTTACCGGCCCCTCCGGCCCCTGAAACTGCCATTCGTTACCGCTGGCCAGGTTGCTGTAGGCAATGACCTTGTGGTGCATCAGGTCTTCAGGCGTTTCGGGTGCACCGTGCGCCCGGATGTATTCGGGCGAGGCGCACACCATCAGCCGGGTGTTGGTGAGGCGACGGCTCACCAGGGTGGAGGTTCGCAGGCTGGCAATACGAATGGCCAGGTCAAAGCCTTCTTCAACGATATCCACGATGCGATCAGACAACTCGATGTTCAGTTCCACCTCCGGAAACCGGGCGTGGAACTCACCCCACAGCGGGCCCAGGTGTCGAATACCGAAACTCACCGGTGCGTTGATGCGCAGCACCCCTTTGGCCACGCTGGTGCGCGAGGTCAGTTCTGCTTCGGCCTCTTCCACCCCCGCCAGCAGTTCCCGGCAACGAACGTAAAACACCTCCCCTTCCGCTGTCAGGGACAACCGCCGGGTGGTGCGGTGTAGCAGCCGCACGGTAAGGCGCGACTCCAGCTCGTTGATGTAGCGCGATACGGCAGCCTTGGACATACCCATGGTCTCGGAGGCGGCGACAAAACTGCCGGCTTCCACAACGGCGCAGAAGGTCTGCATTTCCAGTAATCGATCCATCTTATTGTTCCACTTTTTGAAACAGTCAATCTATTAAACGTATGTTTATCCCAAAAATAGATCCCCGTAAAGTAGCCCCATACTCAACCACACAGAAGGAAGCACGATTATGAACAACGCACTCATCAACAAACTGCTCGATACCAACGCTGGCTGGGGCGCCCTAGCCCTGCGTATTCCGGTAGGCATTATCTTCGCCGCCCACGGTGCCCAGAAGCTGTTCGGCTGGTTCGGAGGCTACGGCCTTGAAGGCACCGGGCAATGGATGGATTCTATTGGTTTAAGCCCGGGCTACCTGATGGCCTTGCTGGCCGGCGGTACGGAGTTCTTTGGCGGTCTTGCGCTGATCATCGGCCTGCTGGTTCGCCCAGCCAGCGCGGCTCTGGCCTTCGCCATGGTGATTGCCATTTTCAGCGTGCACATCCAGAACGGCCTGTTTATGAGCAACAATGGCTACGAATTCGGACTGGCCTTGCTGGCGGCTTCTGTTTCGCTGATGTTCAGCGGAGCCGGGCGCGCATCGGTTGACCGGCTTGTGGCCGCTCGCTAAACAGTACACCGAACTCAACCCAAAGGAGCAACGCGCCATGACCAGTCTGTTCGTATCCCACGGCGCCCCCACCTTTGCACTGGAGCCGGGCCTGGCAGGCCCGGCCCTCACCAGGCTGGGGCAGCAACTTCCACGGCCGGCTGCTGTGCTGGTGGTGTCGCCCCACTGGATGACGCCCGAGGTGCGGGTAGGCCTTGCCGAAACACCGGCAACCATCCACGACTTCAACGGTTTCGAACCCGCGCTTTATGAGCTCGAGTACACGGCTCCGGGCCACCCGGCTTTTGCCAGAATGGCGCTTTCTCTCCTTGAGGAAGCGGGCTGGAAGCCAGTCGCCGACGCTCAACGCGGCCTCGACCACGGGGCTTGGGTGCCGTTGCGGCATCTTTACCCGGATGCGTCCGTGCCGGTATTTCAGGTATCCCTGCCGGATTGGCTCGACAGCCACTCTGTCTGGCGCCTGGGCCAGACGCTCGCCCCTTTGCAAAAAGAGGGTGTTCTGATCGTCGGCTCCGGCAGCCTGACCCACAACCTGTATGAGGTCCGCTGGCGCGACGAACAGGCAAGCGAGTACGCCCGGGACTTCAGCCACTGGATTCGGGAAGCGGCGATTGCAGGCGATCACGAGCGACTGGTAAACGCCCTGACCCTGGCTCCCCATGCTCGCCGCGCACACCCCACGGTTGAGCATTTCCTGCCGCTACTGGTTGCCCTTGGAGCTGCTGATTCCAATGCCCCGGCCACGGTTATTGAAGGTGGCATTGAGCACGGGGTGCTTTCGATGGATTCGTTTGTTTTCTGAGGGGCGGCTCCACACTGCATCCGAAAATTCCCGGTCGGCTTGAAAAGGGCCGACTAAAACCCGTTCAGAGTCCCCGTTTCTGCTCGTACATTTTCGAATCGGCGCGCCCAAGCAGGTTGCGCGCCGTGTGGCCGTCTTCGGGGTACAAGGCAACACCCACGCTGAGGGAAATCAGCACCCTCTGGCCTCCCAGCACCATGGGCGCGGCCATTACCTCGCGGATTTTGCCAACAGCAGCATCCGCAGCGGCAAGATCGCCGATGTCGGTTAACAACACGGTGAATTCGTCACCGCCCATGCGCGCTACGGTGTCTGTTTCGCGGGTGCACTGTTCCAGCCGGCGCGCGGTTTCGATCAGCAGCTGGTCGCCTGCCTCATGGCCCAGGTTGTCGTTGATCTGTTTGAAATCGTTGAGGTCCAGATACAACAGGGCTACGTGGCTGTTATGCCGGCTGGCTGACTTCAATGCGGTTTCCAGCCGATCGTAAAACAGTGATCGGTTAGTCAAACCAGTCAGGGGGTCGTGGTGCGCAAGAAAACGCAGGTGATCTTCCGCGCGCTTACGTTCGACAACGGTCGCAACCTGGGCAGCAACGAACTGAAGCAGCTCCTGGTCCTCAGCGCGGTAATGGGTGTGTTCTGAATGGCTCTCAATCACCAGCGCGCCCAGTACCGACTCGTTTGAGATCAGAGGCACACCCAGCCAGTTCTTGGGGCCAGGCGCGTTCAATCCATCCATCGTTATCGCCCCAAGACCCGGTTGATAGGGATCCCGTGAGGTCAGTATGGCCTGTCCGGAGCCGATCACCTCGGCCAGCGTGGTGCCGGGTTGCATCGAGCCTTCAATCCAGTCATTGGAGCCATCGGCTGACCAGTCCGGAACGGTCAACACCGCCTTCACCGGATCGTAGAAAACCAGGTGCAGATCGTTGTGCGGAAACAGCTCTGTAATCACCTGCCGCACACCGTCGCAGATCCCACGCAGGCTATCGGCAGCGTGTGTGGCTTCCGATATTCGGTAGAGCGCATCCCGGGTTTGATTGGCGCGCCGCAGAGACGTCACATTGCGGGCCAGGCCAATTCGCAATCGGTCGTCTTCTGACCAGCGCGCAGACCATAATATATGAACCGCATGGCCCTCTTTATGGAGGTATCGGTTTTCAAAGTTGGTGTGGGCCTGGCCCTGCATAACGCGCTTGGCTTCTGCGCGGGTGCGCTCACGGTCATCGGGATGAAGGTAATCGAAAATCAACGTGCCGATCATTTCAGAGGCGGTGTACCCCAGCAGTGCCTCGCAGGCGTCGCTGACAAACACAATGTTCCCGAATTCATCCACAACGAATACTGGATCTAGCAACAGATTAACCAGCTTGGGATACAGGGTTTCAAGATCGACAGGCATAGGCGCAGCCATTTACTTCACATGTGAAAGCATATTTCACTAGCATAATCTGGAATGGGCGCAACGGATAGCCACTTATACGCCAGAGGGCAAACACGCAAAGCCTGCCTAATCTCAGCTGATCAACTGGCGGACGGCAGGTTGCCCCCGAGCATGTTTTCAACCACGGCGGCGTTATAGAAGGTTTCCACCGTGTGTATTTTGTCATTCCGGACACGAAACCAGACCGCAAGCCGCACGTCTCCGATCGGTTTGAAGTGGGTCTGGTAGTCCAGAATGGCGTAAACGTGTTCGCCGTCAGCGCTGAGCTGGCGAATAACCAGGTCTTTCTGGATGGCCGCCATGCCGAATTGGTACGCCAGCATGTCGTCGGGCCGGAGGAAACGCATGTTCGGCCCCACATATTCAAACCCCTCTTCAACCAGCAAGGCCTTTGCCCCATCAAAACGCTGGGCCTGAATGTCTGAAATGAACTGCGCCACGATGTCTTTGGGCTGCATGAATAGACTCCGTTTTCAGAGTAGAGAGGATTCAGTACCTGAATCTACCAAATTAGTGCCTCAACATGTCAGTGCTATTTGAGCGACTCATCTGGCGCGCGTAAAGAGCACCTCCGACAAAAGAATGATCCCTACAGCATGCGTTTTTCCGTTTGATTGCTAAGCTTGTGATGACCCAAAAATAATAAAGGAGAACACCATGTTAGACAGAGCATCCAAACCCTTTGTCAGTCTGGTGGAGAAGTACCTGCCAGACCCCTACCTGTTCGTTATTATCCTCACGCTACTGTCGTTCATCGCCGCCATGGTCTTTGAAGGCCATGGCCCGTTGGCGGTGATCGAGATGTGGGGTAATGGCTTCTGGAACCTGCTGACGTTCTCCATGCAGATGCTGCTGGTGCTGGTTACCGGGTTTATGCTGGCCAGCACTCCGTTAGTGCGCGGCATATTGAACCGGATTGCAGGCCTGGCAAGAACGCCTGGGCAGGCGATTGTGCTGGTTACCTTCGTGGCCCTGATTGCCAGCTGGATCAACTGGGGGTTCGGCCTGGTGGTGGGGGCGCTGTTTGCCAAAGCCCTGGCTCGGCAGATTCGGGTGCACTATCCGCTGCTGATCGCCAGCGCCTACTCCGGGTTTATCGTGTGGCACGGCGGGCTGGCGGGGTCCATTCCGCTGGTAATTGCCACCGATGGCCACTTCACGGAAAACGTGATCGGCGTTATCGGTACCAGCGAGACCATTTTCGCGTTTTTTAACCTGGCCATCGTGGTGGCCCTGTTTATCGTGGTGCCGCTGGTTAACCGGCTCATGTTGCCCGAGGAACGAGACAGCGTGTACGCAGACCCGAAAGTGCTGGACGACGAGCCAGACACTGCCGTTGTGATCAATCGCCCGGCGGACCACCTGGAAAACAGCAGGATTCTGGCGTGGCTGATTGGCTTCAGCGGCATCGCGTTCATCTTCCAGTATTTCATTAACGGTGGCGGCCTGAACCTGAACATCGTCAACTTCATGTTCCTGTTCCTGGCAATCATTCTACACCAGACTCCCAAACGCCTGCTGGCCAGTCTGAACGAGGCGGTTAAAGGTGGTTCCGGCATCGTGATTCAGTTCCCCTTCTATGCAGGCATCATGGGGGTTATGACTGCATCCGGCCTGGCCGCCAGCATTTCCTCGGGCTTCGTTTCCATCGCCAGCGCGCAAAGCCTGCCTTTCTGGAGCTTTATCAGCGCGGGCCTGGTGAACATTTTTGTGCCGTCTGGGGGTGGGCAATGGGCGGTGCAGGCGCCGGTCATGCTGCCAGCTGCCCAGGAACTGGGTGCCGATATCCCCAGGGTTGCCATGGCGGTAGCCTGGGGTGACGCCTGGACCAACCTGCTGCAACCTTTCTGGGCCCTGCCCGTGCTGGCGATTGCCGGGCTGAAAGCCAAAGACATCATGGGCTATTGTCTGATGCTGCTGTTTATTACCGGCGCCATCATTAGCATCGGCCTGACCTGGCTTTAACCCTCCCCCTGCCGGCTGTTGGCGAGGCTCTTCGCCAACAGCCGGTACTTTCCCGACGATATCCATAAATCCGGTTGTCGATTTCCATCAGCCCTGCCCGACTTACCAGTGAAGACAACCCACAATCACTGGAGAAAGCTGGTATGAGATACATGCTGATGCGCAAGGCCGATACAGACACTGAAAACGCCGTATTGCCGACCGAAGAGATCCTGCAGGCGATGGCTGACTACAACGAACGCATGCTGCACGCCGGGGTGTTCGTTGATGGCAATGGCTTGCGGCCAACCCGCGAAGGATGCCGCATACAGTTCCGTAATGGTGAACCAACGGTGGTGCGCGGCCCCTTTGAGCACACGGACGAACTGCTCGCGGGCTACAGCGTGCTTGAGGCGGATTCCCTGGAAGACGCCATCGCCTGGGCAAAGCAGTGGCCCCGGGAAGATTCCGACGGCAACGTAACCCTGGAGTTACGCCGTTACTTCACCCTGGAAGACTTTGAGCCCGGCGCCGCCCTTGAGAAACACCGCTCCATGGGAAATTTGCCCCGTGAAATGAACGTGCATGTGGCCTTTGGCGGCAATTGCCGGGAGGCGATGGAATTCTATGCTGAGGTAACCGCCGGCCATCTGGAAGCCATGATTACCTATGGAGAAACACCGGCAAAGGCGGATGTACCCGAAACGATGCACGGCCGCATTGTTCACTCCTCCCTGAACCTGAGGGGGCGCCGATTGATGGGGGCGGATATGGCAGGCGACTGCTATCAAGCACCCCAGGGCGCCCAGGTTCACCTGGATTACGCTGATACGGAGCGGGCAGAGCAGGTTTTCCAGGCGCTGTCTGAGGGAGGCACAACAATCATGCCATTTGAAGAGACGTTCTGGGCGCACCGGTTTGGAATGGTGAAGGACCGCTTTGGTGTTCAGTGGATGATCAGTGCCGAACTGGAGCAGTGTCAGTAGGCCCGGCGTTCGGCCAGGCAAGTGCGCTACCCGGCAGGAGGTGTGGGGGTAATGTCCCACACCTCCTGTAGCCCGATGTGTTTGATGAACGCCGTACCGGCGGGATTCACCCCAGGTTTTTGCGCAGGAATTTCTGGATTTCGCCGACGATCCCGCTGCGGAACGCCAGTACGGTCAGCACGAAGATGCCGCCGAGGATCGGGTTCACCCAGTCCCGCAGTGGCCCCTGTGACAACTGGTATTCGATGTTGACCACAAAGGTGGCGCCCACCACCGGGCCAAGCAAGGTGCCCATGCCGCCGACCAGTGTCATCAGGATGACCTCACCGGACATGTGCCAGTGGGCGTCGTTGAGCGAGGCCAGCTGGAACACCACCGATTTCATGGAACCCGCCAGGCCCGCCAGTGCCGCCGAAATCACGAACGCCAGCACTTTGTAGCGGTCCACGTTGTAACCGAGTGACACCGCGCGGGGTTCGTTCTGCTTGATGGCCTTGAGCACCTGACCATAGGGGCTGCTGACAATGCGCTGAACCAACAGGTAGCAACCGATAAACACGGCCAGCACGAAGTAGTACATGTTCAGGTTTTTCGACAGGTCAATCAGCCCGAACAGGTGGCCCCGGGGGATGCCGTGCATGCCATCTTCACCGCCGGTAAATTCCGACTGAACAAAGAAGAAATAGACCAGCTGGGCCAGGGCCAGGGTGACCATGGCAAAGTAGATGCCTTGCCGGCGAATGGACAACAAGGCGAACGCCAGGCCCAGGGCCGTTGCAACCAGCGTGCCTGCAATAATGCCCACTTCTGTGGTCAGGCCTGAATAATTGCTGAGCAGGTAACCGGTGGTGTAACCGCCGGTGGCGAGAAACGCGGCATGGCCAAAGGACAACAGCCCGGTAAAACCGAACAGCAGGTTAAAGGCCACCGCAAAGAGTGCGAAGCACAGGATCTTCATCAGGAAGACCGGGTACATCGCGAATGGCGCCGCCAGCAGCAAGAGCAGCAGTACGCCGTTGAGGAGCATCTTCCGGCGATCCTGGGCCTTTTGCTGGTCGATGATCGCCTTTCGCACGTCGGCGGGATTAAAGGATTGGCTCATGATTATGCTTCCTTACCGAACAGGCCTGAGGGTCGGAACATCAACACCACCACCATGACCAGGAAAATAACGGCAGACGACGCGGGTGGATAAAAGGTTTTGGTGAGGCCTTCAATCACACCCATCATAATGCCGGTGATAATCGCCCCGCCAATGGAGCCCATACCGCCGATCACCACCACGGCAAACACCACGATCAGTGTATTGGCGCCCATGCCGGGTGTGACGGAATAGATGGGTGCGGCAAGCACACCGGCAAAAGCCGCCAGCGCCACACCAAAGCCGTAAGTGAGGCTGACCAGCAAGGGCACGTTGATGCCAAAGCCCTGCATGAGCTGGGAATCTTCCGTGCCGGCGCGCAAGTAGGCCCCCAGTTTGGTTTTTTCAATCATGAACCAGGTGCCGAAACACACCAGCAGCGCCACCACAATCACCCAGGCCCGGTAATAAGGCAGGAACATAAAATCCAGTTTAATGCCGCCCTTGAACATATCGGGCATGGCATAGCGCAGGCCAGACACACCGTAGATATTGGTGAGCACGCCCTGAATAATCAGCGCCACCCCGAAGGTGAGCAACAGGCTGTAAATGTGATCTTGCCCGGCAATTCGCCGCAGCAGGAAATATTCAATCAGCACCCCAAACACGCCGACCAATAGCGGCGCCATAAACAGGGCGACCCAATAGTTGACGCCAAGGGTGTTGAACATAACCACCGTCAACAGGGCACCCAGCATGTACATGGCACCGTGGGCGAAGTTGATGATCTTCAGCAGGCCGAAGATGATGGCAAGGCCCAGGCTTAACAGGGCATAAAAGGCGCCATTGATGAACCCGATCAAAAGCTGACCGGAGAGCACAGCAAGAGGGACGCCGAAAATCATGGTCATGGGTTTAACTCCACAAGCAGCACGTACGTTGGTATTGAGCTTGTTGGCTCAGTGATATGCCGGGCGCACCCTGCCCTGTTGCAGGGCGCGCCCGGCTTTCCTCAGCCTCAGTTAGTCACCAGTTTGCACTTGCTCTCAGAGAGTGGGCGGTAGGCTTCGTCGGCCGGAATGGTCCGCAGGATCTTGTACAGATCCCATTCGTTCTTGGACTCCGCCGGTGTTTTCACCTCGGCCAGATACATGTCGTGCACCATCCGGCCGTCCTCGCGGATACGACCATTGGTGGCGAACATGTCGTTGATGGGTGTGTCCATCATCTGCTTGCGAACGGTTTGGGCATCGTCCGAGCCTGCCGCGGCTACCGCATTCAGGTAATGCAGGGTGCTGGAATAGATACCCGCATGCACCATGGTGGGCCGCACACCGGTTTCTTTCATGAAGCGGTCTGACCACTCACGGGTGGCATCGTTCATGTCCCAGTACCACCCGGTGGTGAGCTGGATACCTTGCGCTGTGTCGACACCCAGCGCATGCACGTCGGTCAGGAACAGCAGCAAGGCGGCCAGGGTTTGGCCCGCCTGGGTAACACCGAATTCACTGGCGGTGGTGATGGCGTTGGTGGTGTCTGAACCGGCGTTGGCCAGGCCAACGACATCCGCACCGGAAGCCTGGGCCTGTAGCACGAAGGAGGAGAAATCCTGGGTCGGGAACGGATGGCGAACAGAACCGACGATCTCACCTCCGTTGGCCTCCACCACGCGGGTAACGTCTGCTTCCAGGGCGTGGCCGAAGGCGTAGTCTGCAGTCATCAGGTACCAGCTCTTGCCGCCCTCTTTAACCACCGCACTGGCGGTGCCGTTGGCCAGCGGATAGGTGTCATACACATAGTGGATGTGGTTGGGGGTGCAGTGCTCATTGGTGATGCTTGAGGCGGCAGAACCGGAGACAATGCCCAGTCTGTCGTTTTCTTCAAGGATCTTGCTGACTGCGATGGTGACAGACGAAGCCACCAGGCCGGCAACCATGTCTACCTTGTCGTTTTCCACCCAGCGTCGAACCGTGCTGGAAGACGCATCGGGGTTGTTACGGTCATCGGCACTGAGAACTTCGATCTTGGCGCCGTTCACAGTGCCACCGAAATCCTTGATGGCCATCTGCAAGGCCTTGAGGCCATTGGGGCCCGCCAGGTCACGATAGGTACCAGACATATCGGCCAGGTAGCCGATCTTCACCGTATTGTCGGAAATGGCCGCCTGCGCGCCACTCACCATCAGAGCTGAGGCAACGGCTGAGGTCAGAAGCTTTTTGGTCATTGTCATTATTGTATCTCCGCTACTGTCTTGCGTTGGTTGATGTTGTTGGAGTTATTGGTTTTGTTGCACCTGTTCTATCCGGAGTTCAGACCCCCAAATAGCCGTCCAGCACCGATTGTTTGGCACTCAGTTCATCGGCGTGGATTTCTTCCACAATCTGCCCATGCTCAACCACGTAATGCCGGTCAGCCAGCGGGGCTGCAAAGTGGAAATTCTGTTCAACCAGTATGATGGTCAGGCCTTTCTCTTTGAGCGCCATCAGCACCTCGCCCAGCTTCTCTACGATCACAGGTGCAAGCCCTTCTGTGATCTCATCGAGCAGGAGCATGTTGGCGCCGGTGCGCAGGATACGGGCCATCGCCAGCATCTGCTGCTCACCACCGGACAGCTTGGTGCCCTGGCTGAACCGACGTTCATACAGGTTGGGGAACATGTTGTAGATGTCTTCCAGGCTCATGCCGCCACTGCGCACCACCGGCGGCAAAGTGAGGTTTTCCTGGACGTTGAGAGATGAAAAAATGCCCCGATGTTCGGGGCAATACCCCACTCCCAACCTCGCAATATGGTGCGGCGCGCACTGCATGGTTTCTTCGCCGTTGATCATGATGGACCCGGTGCGGCGGCCCACCATATTCATAATGGCCTTGAGGGTGGTGCTGCGGCCGGCGCCGTTGCGGCCAAGCAGGGTGACCAGCTCGCCACGCTTAACCACCAGGTCGACCCCGTGGAGAATGTGAGATTCGCCGTAAAAGGCGTGCAGGCCAGACACCCGCAACTGTTCGTAGTCTTTCTGGGGATTCTGGCTCATTGTGCTGCCTCCGCCTGCTCGGCGGGACTCTTGCCACCGCGTTCTCCGCTGCCATCGCTGCCCATGTACACTTCGCGCACTCTCGGGTCTGCAGAGACCGCTTGATAATCGCCTTCCGTCAGCACAGCACCCTGGGCCAGCACCGTAATGCGGTCGCACAATTTGCTGACCACACTCAGGTTGTGCTCCACCATCAAGACGGTGCGGCCTGCGGCGGCCTTGCGCACCAACTCCACCACCCGCTCTACGTCTTCCGAGCCCATGCCCTGGGTTGGTTCGTCCAGCAACAGCAGCTTGGGCTCCATCGCCAGGGTGGTGGCCAGTTCCAGCGCGCGCTTGCGGCCATAGGCCAGTTCTACGGTGGTGGTGTTGGCAAATTCGATAAGGCCGACGGAATCGAGCAATTCCATGCAGCGCTGGTTCAGCCTGTTCAGGGAGGCGCCGGATTTCCAGAAGCTGAATGACGTGCCCTCTGCGGTTTGCAACGCAATGCGGATATTCTCCAGCGCCGTCATATGGGGAAACACCGCCGATATCTGGAAAGAGCGGACGATACCCTTACGGGCAATGGCGGCAGACTTCAGGGAGGTAATGTCTTCACCGTGGTAGAGGATCTGGCCTCTGGTCGGGCTCAGGAATTTGGTCAGCAGGTTAAAGACCGTGGTCTTGCCCGCGCCATTGGGCCCGATCAGTGCATGGATATCACCCTGCCGGACCTGCAGGTTGACGTTATCAACCGCTACAAATCCTTTGAATTCCTTGACCAGGTTACGGGTCTCGAGAACGTACTGTTCACTCATGAGCCACTTCACCTTTTGTTATTGTTGTATTTAACAATCAACCCACAGATTAGATTGACGTATACGTAAACGTCAAGAACAAACTTGGTTATTTTTCCGGCGGTATGGAATAGGTCATGGTGGAGTGCGCAACGGGCTCTTCCGAGCCCTCGGAATACACAAACACTTCACCCACACCGATGGTTCGCCCCACCTTGAGAATGGTCGCCCTGGCCCAGATAGGCGCATGAGCCACGGGTTTTCTAAGGAAGTTGATATTCAGGTTGGTGGTGACGGCCAAAGGCACCAGGCCAATCTTGCTGAGCAACGCGGCATACATGGCAACATCGGCCAGCCCCATCATGGCGGGGCCAGACACGGTTCCCCCGGGGCGCAGGTGTTCTTCTTCTACCTCCAGCTTCATTTCTGCCCAGCCATCACCCAGTTCCTGCAGGGTGCCGTATGAGGCCCCCTGCGGAAACTGCTCTTCAAGGAAATAGCGCAGCTCCTCAAAGGTAATCTTCATACGGCGACTTCCTCTTTGGCCCGGTTGCGCAACACAAAGCGTTGGATCTTGCCGCTGGGTGTTTTCGGCAACTCTTCCACAAACTCGATTTCCCGCGGGTAGGCATGGGTCGACAAGCGGTGGCGAACCAGTTCCTGCAGCTCTTCCTTGAGCACGGCGTCGTCTGCCGGCTCCTGACCGGATTTGATAACCACATAAGCCTTGATGATCGAGCCACGCTTTTCATCCGGCTTGGCCACCACACCGGATTCGGCCACCGCCGCGTGCTCCAGCAGTGTACTTTCCACATCCGCTGGCCCTACGCGGTAACCTGCTGTGGTGATAATGTCGTCGTCACGGCCGCTGAAGGAGAAACTGCCATCGCCATGGCAGATCACCATGTCGCCGGTCAGGTAGTAGCCGTTCACGAACGGGTCTTTCTCGCCCCAGGTGTAGCCATCAAAATGGAACAGCGGCGACGCCTTGAGATCCACTGCCAACTGGCCGATTTCGCCCTCGCCCACTTCTTCATTTTTTTCGTTCAACGCCACTACTCTGTGGCCAGGCGATGAGAACCCCATGGAGCCCTGGCGAATCGGATGGTCCAGGCCGTGGAAGTTGCAACAGGTCATGCCAGTTTCAGTCTGGCCATAATGATCCTTCACCGGGCAGAAGTGACGACGAGCAATCCAGTTCACCACCTCCGGATTCAGGGGCTCGCCGGCGCTGCTGCACACCCTCAGGCCAAGATTCTCCCCTTCCGGCAGAACCTGATCGTTCGCCTTGAGCAGACGATAGGCCGTCGGCGCCGCTGCGAGGTTGGTGATCCGGTACTTGCGGATCATCTCGTAGGTGGATTCCGGGGTGAACGGATTGGGATTGAAATGGGTGGCGTGGCCCATCAGCAGCGGACCGGTTACCGCGTAGTACAGGCCATAGGCCCAGCCGGGGTCTGCCACGTTCCAGAATACGTCGTCTTCGCGCAGGTCGATGGCGTATTTCATGTAAACGTAGAACGCCAGCAACGCCTTGGCGGGCACAGCCACCCCTTTGGCCTTGCCGACGGTACCGGAGGTAAACATCTGCAGGAACGGATCGTTGCCGGTGATCATTACCGGCTCGCACTGGTCCGACTGTTCCGCCAATACCTTCTCAAAATCAGGCACACCAGCACCGGTGGCCGCCGCGTTCAGGCACAGTAACGGCGGGCAATTTTTGACTTCCTCCAGCTTGGGGTAGTTATCTGGATCGGTCACCACCAGCCGGGTGCTAGCCTTCTCCAGGCGATACTCGATAGCGCCGGAACCAAAGGCGGTGAACAGCGGCTGGTACACCGCGCCCAGGCGCAGGGTTCCAGCAATCACAATCAGCAGCTCCGGCCCCCTGGGCAGAAGGCCGGCCACCCGGTCACCTTTGGTGACACCAAGAGACTTCAGGTAGTTGGCAAAACGTGCAGACGCGGCTTTGAGCTCAGCAAAGGTAAGAGCTCCGTCACCACCGCCGATTTTTTCGTAGTAGAGCGCAACCTTTTGCGGGTCAACGGCCCATCGGTCACAAATCTCGTGGCATACGTTCAGGCCACTCTCCAGGCGTCCGTCCAGGATGTCCGCTTCCAGCGCGGCCGCATCAAACTGGTTGTACACGTCATTGTATTGCGGAAGGCTCATCGTACACTCCGTTTGTTGTCGTTGTTGGTTGTACAAACTTCAATCAGGTTTAGCATAGCCTTCACTTTACGTAAAGGTAAACTTTTGGCTAAAGAAGAACCAACAAACGGAAGTCTCCGACGGAAACGAATCCCTGTTTGAAATTATGAGCTGCGATTAAGGCGGATAGCCAAATCTCCTGGATTTGGTCGGCATCTGCCTGTTTATTATTCTCGAATCATATGACTGCTTCCGGAGAGGCTCATATGTGTTGGACGCCGGACGTGTTGAGCCCACTAATCTCCGTCATGATCCTTTCAATAACCTGTGTTCGCACCGCAGGTTTGATCCTTTCTTCTGGATAACACCTGACCAGATCAATATGACTTACGCCCTCGTGTGCATGGAACATGTGATTTTCGACCCGTTGCGTTGCTCTGCTCCCGAAAGCCTCGTTCATTTGGTGACTTTGGTCGCACCCGAGCAAGTCTCCCTGCGAGAAGAAATTAAGGCACACATCAACATTTGTCGGTACGTTACGAGGATCAAACCCCCACCGTCCTGGGAATACTCGCCCCAGCCCTCCTGCGGCGATGATGACGAGCAGGGCAACCTCCACACCGCGCCACTCAAGCTCGCGTGCAACCTTGACCGCGTGGAACCCGCCCTGACTATACCCGAGAATCACGAGCTTCCGCCCCTCGCGACGTGATGCTTGCAAGTCATCTGATATCGCATCAACCGAGTGCAGGTGACCGTACATTGTCACGTCTGACAACCCCTTGCTTCTGAGGTAACGCAGCAGGTTGCGCTGCATCAGTCGTCGGGCCATGAAGCCGTGAATCACCGCAACTCGCGGACCAGCGTAGCCGCTGTTTGTCTTTGGTCGGTCAGGGACCTGCAACCGTTGAACTAAGCTCAGAAGTTTACTATCCAAGAAGCGTCACCTTGCATGCCTAACGCCCGCAATCGAGCGCTTGTCGCGTGGATTGATTTGTTATGCCACCTGAACCAAAATATACCAATTATTGGTACTAGCGAGACAGCATCATGCAAAAGAACACCAGCATCACTCTAGGCCAACATTTTGATGCGTTCATTGCGGAACAACTCAAAAATGGCCGATACAGCTCAACCAGCGAAGTTGTTCGTGCAGGATTGCGCCTGCTTGAAGAGTCCGAAACCCGCCTGACTACGCTCCGCAAACTTCTTAAGGAAGGCGAAGATAGTGGCTTTGAAGACTACTCTTATGACTCTTTCATTCGCGAACTGGACAACGAAGAGCGCTAATGCTGAATTTCAAGCTTTCCAGGAAGGCCAAAGCTGATCTCAAATCTATTGCACTGTACGCGGAGCGTAAATGGGGCCGAGATCAACGAAACCACTACATTCTCCAGTTTGACCAGTGCTTCCAACTACTGGGCGAAAACCCGAATCTGGGGCAAACCTGCGATGGGATCCGCGCGGACTACCGACAGTATCCCCAAGGAAGTCACATCATATTCTATCGGGTAGCGACCGACAGTGTCGTTGAGATTATCCGTATTCTACACAAACGCATGTTACCAGATGGGCATCTCCTTTAGGGCATAACGCCCGCCAGGGTTCGCTGGCGCACGCCTCACCTATCGGCTTTAATTATCTGAGTTACTTATTCACAACAGCCAGGCGGTACTTGCCTGCCGGAGTTTTGGCTCTGGTGTATGTCAGCAAGGTGTGGGCATGACAGGAGGTCATTACCATGAAGCGCATCGCCATTTGCTTTGACGGCACCTGGAACCGGCCAGAGGAAAACATCGGCGAGGATTTCCCCACTAATGTTCTGCAGTTTGCCCGGGCTATTCGGCCCACGGATGACCAGGGCGTGGAGCAGGTGGTGTTTTACGATTGGGGCATTGGCTCTTATCATGACCAGCTTCGGGCCGGCGCCACGGGCAAGGGGCTGGAGAAAAATGTGATGGATGGCTACCGGTTTCTGGTTCACAACTACGAGCCGGGTGATGAGATCTTTCTGTTTGGTTTCAGCCGCGGCGCCTACACCGCCCGCAGCCTGTGCGGCATGATCAATAACTGCAGCATTCTGAAGAAGGTTCACGCCAATCAGATTGAAAACGCGTTCAAGCTGTACAAAACCAAGAAGCATCCCGCCAATGGCGAACATGCCATGGCCTGGAAGAAGACACATTCGTTAGAGCTGCGCACTCCCATCAAGTTTGTGGGTGTGTGGGATACCGTAGGTGCCCTGGGGCTGCCGTTTACCTTTTTCGGGCTGATTAAGGATAAAGACCTGTTTTATGACAGGGAGATTGGCAGCAACATCGCAACGGCCCGGCACGCGTTGTCTCTGGATGAGCAGCGGGAGGATTTTGAACCCACGCTTTGGGAGCCGAGGAACGGCACAGACATCCAGCAGGTGTGGTTTGCCGGGGTGCACTCGGATGTGGGCGGCGGCTACGGCCCGGACAAGTCGAATCAGATTCTGGCAGACATTCCGCTACTCTGGATGGCAGACGAGGCAAAGAAACAGAAACTGGTGTTCAATAGCAATCTGCCCTCCCAAACCCATGCAACGGCCGAGCAGCACAATGAATACAAGGGCAAGTACCGGCTGCTGGGTAAGCTGGTTCGCAGCATCCCCGTACCCGAGGCCAACCTGACCTACGTACACCCCAGCGTTAAGACGCGCTACAGCAGCGGTTACCGCAGCGAGCCGATTGAGCAGTACATCAAAAGCCATGGCCAGTGGCCACCACTCTGGGGCGGGTGATCAGCCCTTTGTGTTTCATGCTAGTCTGGTGAGATTAACTGTAGCCCCAAGTTGGTTAATTAAAGCTGAGACCCACGCAATGCATCTTCCATTCTGGCTGACAACGGCCCTATTGTTTCCGGTATTGCTGTACCAGGGGAAACGCACCCGGCGTACCACGCCCCGATTACCGGAGGCCTCTGGCTCTCCGTGTGGGCAGTATGGCGAGGGCGAGCCCGCCAGGCGCGTTCTGGTGATCGGAGAATCCACCGCCGCCGGCGTGGGTGTTGATAACCACGAGCAGGGGCTGGCCAGCCAGTTGGCGAAGCAGATCCATGAACGTACCGGCCAGGCCATTGCCTGGCATACCTTCGGGGTGAACGGCATTCGCCTTGGAGCCTTGAACAAGCAGCTCGCGAGGGCGGACCTGCCAGAAGCAGACCTGGTAGTCCTGAGCATGGGGGTGAACGACACTACCGGCTTTACGCCCAGGTACAAGTTTCGCCAACAACTGCTGGAGCTGCGCCAGTTGCTCGGTGCCCGTTACCCTGCACCGCTGATGCTTTTGAGTGTTCCGCCCATGCACCTGTTTACCGCCCTGCCCGCGCCGTTGCGGCACGTAATCGGATGGCGGGCGCGGCTGCTGGATCACCTGTACAAGACACTTGCCAGCGAGATGCCAGAGCGGTTCTCTTACGTTCACTACCCTGTCATTTCAGACCCGGAATTGCTGGCCAGTGATGGCTATCACCCCGGGGAGAAAGGTTACCGTTACATCGCGCAAGCCCTGGCAGCCCTTCCTTAGGAGTTTCATGGCAACACAATCCACGCCGTCATCCGATAAACACACCCAGTCACCTTCCGAGCGGGACCTGTACCTGGACGCCCTGCGTGCCGGTGCTTTGCTGGTGGTGGTATTCGGGCACTGGATAGCCACTCTGCCCCGGTTTGATGGTGGCCTGGAAATTCAAACAGAACACCTGTTAAAAATCTGGGAGCCTTCAGGGTTTATCACCTGGTTTGTGCAGGTGGTGCCGCTGTTCGTGTTTGTATCTGCCACCGTCAGTGCCGATGGTGTGGTGCACCGGATGGCTCAGGGGCACCGGCAGATGCATTGGTGGGCAGGGAGAGCGCTGGCGCTGGCCAGGCCTACGGTGACGTATCTTGCCGCCATTACCCTGATTGCCCTGCTTTCACTCTACACCGGCGGCCGGGTGTTGGGGCCGTTTAACCAGTCGCTCACCATACACTTGTGGTTTCTGATCATGCTGCTGGCCGTGCAGGCGCTGTTGCCCCTGAGCGTGGAGGCCGACAGGCGCTGGGGCCTGGGGGCGGTCGTTGGGCTGGTTGTGGCAGCCGCGGTGGTGGATGTTGTGCGGGCCATGCCCGGCTCAGCGGCGGATATTCTGCGCCTGGGACAGCGGGTAACGGATTCGGCAGACGGCATCGGCTGGGTCAATGCCGTGCTGGTTTGGCTGTTACCCCAGCAGTTGGGCATTGCCTGGAGGCGGGGCCGCTTCAGGGGTGTGTGGACGGGTCTGTTTTTCCTGGTGCTGGGCGGCTTCTGGCTGGTGGCTGCCCTGGCCAGTGGTTATCCCATCGGCATGGTAGGCCGGGATTTTCACGGCGACAGCAACATGCTGCCCCCCACCCTGGCGCTGGTGGGCGTAATGTGGCTTCAGGTTGGCGCGGTTCTGTTCTTCGAGCGGCCGGGGCGTTGGCTGCTGGACAGGCGCAGAATCAGCGGGGCGGTCACCATGCTCAGTGCCCTGAGTATGCCCCTGTACCTCTGGCACAAACTGGCAGAACTACCAGCCGCCTGGCAGGGCGACCGTTTCGGGTTGCCTGTGGACGCCGGTTTGCCCGGTGAACCCGGCTTCTGGATGGGGCGGTTCTGGTGGATTGTGCTCTGCAGCCTGATGGTGGTGCCGGTCATCGCGCTGGTGGTGGCTTTTGAAATGCGCCGCAAGCAAGGCGTTGTGACAACCTCCAGGCCGCGAATCATCCTGGCCGGCGGCTTCTCGCTGATGGCCGGACTGGTTGTCAGCCTGGCACTCGGAGCACTACCGGGCGCCCTGCTTGGTCTGGTCGGAGTTGCGGCTGCGTCCTGGCTGTTGCGGGTGCATCCCCAGCCAGGACGATAACCGGATCGTTACAGCGCCGCCTTACAAAGCTGAACCGCTCAGTCCGCCTTGTAGAGCCGGAGGATACTGGAAAAATCCAGCTCACCATTACCCTGCCCCGCATGCAACTGGAACAGGTTTCGGGCCAGCGAGCCCATGGGGATAGACGCCTGGTTCTTCACCGCGTTATCAAACGCCAGGCCCAAGTCCTTGGTCATCAGGTTCACCAGGAAGCCACCCTGGTACTCCCGCGATGCCGGCACGCCCTCCATCACACCCGGCCAGGGATTGTACACATTCAGCGCCCAGTTGCCGCCAGAGCTTTGCTTCATGATTTCTGACAGTACCGCAGGGTCCAGGCCGTTCTTGGCGCCCAGAGCCAGGGCCTCGCTGGTACCTGCCATCAGGATGGCCAGCATCATGTTGTTGCAGATCTTGGCCACCTGGCCGGCACCGTGGGGGCCGGCGTGGAAGATATTTTTTCCCATGCCTTCCAGGACAGGTTTGGCGCGATTGAAAGTGTCTTCTTCGCCACCGCAGATGAAGGTGAGGGTGCCGGCTTTGGCACCGCCTACGCCACCGGACACCGGGGCATCGATGAACGCCAGGCGCCGCGCTGCAGCGGCTTCCGCCACGGCGCGGGCAGTCTCCGGGGCAATGGTGGAGGAATCAATCACCAGGGTGCCTTCGGGCAAGGCTGAGAGCAGGCCGTCCTCGCCCAGGTACACCGCTTCCACATGTTTGCCGGCCGGCAGCATGGTGATGATGCACTCTGCCCCTTCGGCCGCGGCCTTGCCGGAATCCGCGGTGCTGGCACCTTCGGCCACCAGCGCCTCAACGGCGGGCTGTGACAGGTCGAATACGGTCACATCATGCCCGGCCTTGAGCAGGTTAGAGGCCATGGGCGCGCCCATGTTGCCCAGGCCGATAAAGGTAATCTTCGCCATGTTGCTTCTCCTTGTTGTTGTACTGAAGCCAAGGGGCAGTGGTTAGCCCTCGGCTTCCTGGCTGAAAAACTCGTCTATCCAGCTGTTGTCGATTTCCCCCAGCGCGGCGTAGCGCCAGCGGGGTTGCATGTCTTTATCAATCAGCAGGGCGCGGATGCCCTCGGCAAACTCACCTTTTCTGAGGCATTGCTTCGCCATGACCAGTTCGTTGTCCAATACCTGGGCCAGACTGTGCAAACGGCTGCGGTGGTAATGCTGCCAATGCAGCGCCAGCGACGTCGGGCTGGCCGCGGCCAGGCCTTTCACAGATTTGCCCAGCCAGTCGTTGCGACTGCCGAATTCCTGCAGGCGACTCACCACCTGTTCCAGAGAATCGGCATCAGTGGCTTGCTGGATCTCGTCGTAATGCTGCCGCACCGGTGATTCCAGCACAGCATCCTGGCTTTGCTGCTCGTACCTGCGCAGTACCTGACTAACCACTGCGTGGCTATCGGCACCTTGCCAATCGGCTGCGACCAGGGTGTCGACCACCTGCGCTTTAAGTTCCTGCTTCACGAACCGGTCCGCCATGCCGGTGAACAACGCGTCGGCAGCGTTCATCCGTGCACCAGTCAAGCCCAGGAACAGGCCGGTTCGACCGGGCATGCGATTGAGGAACCAGCCGGCGCCGATGTCCGGGTAAAGGCCGATGCTCACTTCCGGCATCGCCAGTTTCGAGTGTTCGGTAACCACCCGGTGGGAAGCGCCCACCATCAGGCCGATGCCGCCGCCCATCACAATGCCGTGGCCCCAGCAAATGATCGGTTTCGGGAAGGTGTGAATCTGGTAGTCCAGCTCGTATTCTTCGGTGAAGAACTGGTCGCCCTCGCCGAGTTTTCCTGGCTCGGTCATGCTGCGGTACAGAGACACGATGTCTCCTCCGGCGCAGAAGGCCTTGTCGCCCTCCGCTTCCAGCCAGACCGCGCACACCCTTTCGTCTTCCGCCCAGCGGGTCAGTTGGGGTTTGAGCAGGCGGATCATCTCCATCGACAACGAGTTGAGGTTGCGCGGTGTGTTCAGCCGCGCCACGGCAATCAGCTCACCACCGGTGGTTGTCCACTCTTCAAAAATAATGGGTTGCTCGCTCATAGCAGTCTCAACGGTTATTGGTTCTTCCAGTCCGGCTTGCGCTTTTCCAGGAAGGCATTCACGCCTTCTTTCTGGTCTTCGGTGTGGAACAGTTCTACGAACAGTTCCCGCTCCATGCGCCAGCCGTCGCTGTGGCTGCGACCGTCACGGGCACTCATCACCAGCTGCTTGCAGCGCGCAATGGACGACGGGCTTTGTTTGCAGGCACCTTCCGCCAGTTTCAGGGCCGCGGCCAGCCCCTCGCCGGAGGGCACCACCTCTTCCACCAGGCCAATCTGCAGGGCTTTCTGGGCATCCACCCGTTCGCCACACAGAATCATGCGCTTGGCCCAGCCTTCACCCACCAGCCAGGGCAGGTTCTGGGTGCCGCCGGCACAGGGCAAGAGGCCAACGCTGGCTTCCGGCAGGGCCATCTGGGCGTGCTCCTCGGCGATGCGGATATCGCAGGACAACGCACACTCCAGGCCACCGCCCATGGCGTAGCCGTTAATGGCGGCGATAGACACGCCCCGGAAGGCGGTGAGTGCGGCGAAGGCTTCGCCAAAACGCTGGGCCATGTCGTTGGCGCGGGCAAGATCCCCGTCGGCGAAGGTTTTCAGGTCCGCCCCAGCGGAGAAGAACTTTTCGCCCTGGCCGGTGACGACCAGGGCAAAGATGTTGCGGTCCTGGTTCAGTTCTTCCACCAGTTTCGCCAGTGCCGCCAGGGAATCCGCCGTCCAGGTGTTGGCCGGTGGATTGGCGATGGTCAGGGTCGCAATGTGGTCGCGTTTCTCAAGTTGAATCAGGTCACTCATGATCGGTTCCTTGTTTTGTCTCTGGCCGGTTACTGGATGGCTTCTACCACGCCATCCTCCAGCAGCCGGCGGGCGATGATCAGGCGCATGATTTCGTTGGTGCCTTCCAGGATCTGGTGCACCCGCAAATCCCGCAGGTAGCGCTCGAGCGGATACTCACGGATATAACCATAGCCGCCGTGCAGCTGCAGGGCCTCGTTGGCCACGTCAAAACAGGCGTCGGTGGCGAAGCGTTTGGCCATGGCGCAATGCAGGGTGGCTTCCGGGTCTGCGCTGTCCAGCTTGAAGGCCCCCAAACGTACCATTTGCCGGGCAGCTACCAGGTTGGTGGCCATATCCGCCAGCTTGAACTGCAGGGCCTGGAACGCCGCCAGGGGTTTGCCGAATTGCTGGCGTTCATGCATGTAGTTGCGCGCCCGCAACAGGGCCGCCTGGGCACCGCCAAGGGAGCATGTGGCAATGTTCAGGCGGCCGCCGTCCAGCCCCTTCATGGCGATGGCAAAGCCGTCGCCTTCCTCACCCACCCGGTTACTGGCGGGAATGCGCACATCTTCCAGGGTGACCATACGGGTTGGCTGGCTGTGCCAGCCCATTTTCTCTTCGTTCTTGCCGTAGGAAATGCCTTCGGCATCAGCCGGAATCACGAAGGTCGAGATGCCCTTGGCGCCGCTGTTTGCATCTCCGGTTCGGGCCATCAATACCAGAATGTCTGTGGCACCGGCGCCGGAGATAAACATCTTGCTGCCGTTGATGACGTAGCTGTCGCCGTCTCGCACCGCACGGGTACGCAGGCTGGCGGCATCGGAGCCAGCCCCAGGCTCGGTCAGGCAGTAGCTGGCCAGCCATTCGCCGCTGGCCAGCTTGGGCACATACGCCTGCTTCAGGTCATCCGAGGCAAAACTGGCCACCATCCAGGTGGCCATGTTATGGATGGTGATAAACGCGGCGGTCGAGGGGCAGGCCATGGCCAGCTCTTCCACGATCACCGAGGTGTCCAGGCGAGACAGCCCCATGCCGCCCAGGGCTTCGGGCGTGTACATGCCCATAAAGCCCATCTCACCCGCCTGCTTCATCACCTCCACCGGGAAGATGTGTTCGGCATCCCATTGGGCCGCGTGCGGTGCCATGGATTTCTCGGCGAAGGCACGGGCGGCATCCCGGAAGGCCAGTTGGTCTTCGGTCAGGTTGAAGTCCATTACCCGGCTCCTCCTTTAGCGAAGCTGAATTGAGAAGTTCGCCTCGGATGAGGTGGCTTCGCTGGAGAACCACCGGGATGTCACGGTTTTGGTTTCGGTGTAGAAGCGAACCGCCTGCTTGCCGTAGGCGTGCTGATCGCCGTAGAAGGAACCTTTCCAGCCGGTGAAGGAGAAGAACGGCAGGGGTACCGGAATGGGAACGTTCACGCCAACCTGGCCCACATCAATCTCATGCTGGAACCGGCGTGCGGCGCCACCGTGATTGGTAAAGATGGACGTGCCGTTGCCATAGGGGCTGTTGTTGATTAGCGCGATGGCTTCGCCCAGGTCGTTGGCGTTCATGCAGGTCAGAACCGGGCCGAAGATTTCTTCCTTGTAGATATCCATCTCCGGAGTCACGTTGCCGAACAGGGTTGGCCCAACCCAGTTGCCATCGGGCAGGCCATCCACGGTGCAGTTCCGGCCGTCCAGAAGGAGTTGCGCACCCTGTTTCTCGCCTGTGGCGATCAGTTGTTCAATACGCTCCTTGGCCCTGGGGCTGATCACCGGGCCGTAGCTCGCACCGGAATCGTTCCAGGCACCGGGGCGCACTTTCGCCATGGCCTCTTTCAGCTCCGGAATCCACTCCTGCGCCGCGCCCACGAATACCGCGACGGAAATGGCCATACAACGCTGACCGGCGGCACCCACGGAGGCGCCCACCAGGGCGTTGATCACCTGCTGTTTGTCGGCATCCGGCATGATCACCATGTGGTTCTTGGCGCCGGCGAAGCTCTGCACCCGCTTCATGTGGCTGGTGCCGGTTTCGTATATGTAACGCCCTACCGGAACCGAGCCGACGAAGGAAATGGCTTTGATGGCCGGGTCTGTGAGCAGGGTATCCACTTGCTCTTTCGCGCCATGCACTACCTGCAGGACACCCTTCGGCGCACCCGCCTGCTCGAACAGCTCTGCCAGGCGCATCGGGGTCATCGGGTCTTGCTCGGAGGGCTTCAGGATAAAGGTGTTACCGCAGGCGATGGCCATGGGGAACATCCACAGCGGGATCATCGCCGGGAAGTTAAACGGGGTGATGCCCGCACACACGCCCAGGGGCTGAATCCAGGAATGAGTATCCACTTCGCGGGCTACGTTCTCTACCGTTTCCCCCATCATCATGGAGGCGACATTGGCAGCGTGCTCTACTACCTCAATACCGCGCCAGACATCGCCCTTGGCGTCGTCAAAGGTCTTACCGGTTTCCTGGGACAGGATTTCGGCAATCTCGTCATGGTGCTCTTTCAGCAGTGCCTGGTAACGCAGCATCACCCGCGCTCGCTCGGACACCGGGGTTTCTTTCCAGCTCTTGAACACTTCCCCGGCGTTATCGATGGCCCGGCGCATTTCGGCTTCGGTGGCACAGGGCACCTGGGCGATCACTTCGTTGGTGGCGGGGTTGGTGAGGTCGATCCAGTTTTCGGTCTGGCTCTGGGCAAATTCACCGGCGATGTACTGAGGTATCTTCTTCATGCTGATAATCCCTGTTTGTTGTTGTGCGGGGACGCCGTTTCCCACCCGGAAGCGGCACGATATGGAAAGAGCGTAGCACGGGGTTTGGCAAAGGGTGATTGACTAAATTTCGCCCATGATGGATTATTTTTCGATGCCACAGGAACCCAGAACTCCGAAAACCACCCAAACCTCGCAATGGCCGGTGCCGCCAGACAGCGTGCGCTATGTGGTGCCGGAACCGATAGTGCGCTTGCTGGCCAAGCATCCATTAACCCGCGAGCTGTACCCGCTGGCTTTTGGCCACTACCGCAGGGCCGCTGGCCATCACATGCACCGGGAACACCATCGTGACAATCTTTTGATCTATTGCACTGAAGGCCAGGCCTTCCTGAATGTCGCGGGCGAGCCCCTGACGGTTAACGCGGGGGATCTTCTGCTGTTACCCGCCGGTGCCAGCCATCGCTACACCGCCGCACCGGACAACCCATGGACCATTCACTGGGTGCACTACACCGGGCCGCTGGCAGAAGAGTTCAGAAACTACATGGGCTTTGATGGCAACAACCACGTTCGCCATCTGGGCCGGCAACCGAGGCTGTTGGTGGATTTCAACGGACTGTTGTCGGTTCGCCAGACCGGTTTTCGCGCCCGGGGGCTGATTCACGCCAGCAACCGTTTGCGACAACTGCTGGCCGCCGTGCCCCTGAATGCCGACGAAACCGGCCTGGCACAACAGGCGGAGCTGGAGACCATCCATAACTACATGCGGGAACACCTTGAGGAACGGCTAACGTTGCAGCAACTGGCGGAACTGTCCGGCCTGTCCCCGGCGCATTTTGCCACCCGCTACCGGGCGCAGACCGGCACCTCACCCATTCAGCACTTCCTGCACCTGAAGGTGGAGCGGGCCTGCCAGTTGCTGGATACCACCAGCCAGAGCTTCGCCGACATCAGCCGGCAGCTGGGTTATGACGACGCCTATTACTTTTCCCGGTTGTTCAAGAAGGTGATGGGCAAGTCCCCAAGTGACTATCGCCATACTGCACGGCATTGAGCCGTTCATTTCGCGCCCTGGAGAATGGAATCATTCATATCTTCGGGGTTAAGCCCGAACAACTTTAATCATCACGCCGCCCAAGCCAACGCTCGATACCCGCCAGGCAGTCTTCCAGAAAACGGATGAAAGCGGCGACCATGGATATATCCTGGGCCTCTGAATTCTGGAATCGGGCATCGATTGCCAATCCCATACTTAACAGGGCAGGCTCGTCCAGCATTCGGAGCCCCCCCAGGCTTCGGTGCACGAGTTGCCCCATAAGGACCTCATCGTTTTCCATGACGGCTTCCCTAAGCTCGTTTAAGCCACTTCGCAATTCCGAGAGGAGCGTTATGAGCGTTCTTTCCGTCATCTCCGAGTCACCAAAAATGTCCAGCAGGTTGTAATAACCGGGAGGACGATCATCGTCAGCGGGCGGCCGGATAATATCTGCCAGTTGCTGGCTTAACATATTGCTCAACGCATTCAGCCGGATTGGCTTGCCAATCACATCATCCATCCCAGCCTCAAAGCAGCTTTCAATTTGCCCATCCAGCAGATTCGCCGTCATACCAATCACGGTGGTTCTCGGCCAGCCCGTGTTCTGCTCCACGGCTCTTAACCTGCGCGTAAGCTCGAAACCGTCCATCTCTGGCATATGGCAATCGGTAAGCATCAGGTCGTAGTGTTTTTCTTTAACCAAACCCAACGCAATGCAGCCGTTCTGAACAATGTCGTAGGTTATTCCCAATCGATTCAGCTGCTCCGCCAATACCGATCTTATTAATGCATCATCCTCGGCGACCAATATCGTCACGGTCGCGGGCCAGTTAGTATTAATTTTCGGCTTTGCATCTTCTACCGGCATTTGCCTGGCGGACCGCCCGAGGCAGTGCTGAACCGCATCGAGAACACTAGACAACTTGAATGGGTTGCTGCTCAGCACGTTTCTGGACTCATTATCCAGAACCAACGGTTCTGACGTTACGTAGACGATGTCGCTCCTCGGGTATGCTCCACGCTGATCCCGAATTTTCAGATCGGCGCTCTCGACAGACGTGGCGATGTCTGCACCGAAATAGATGAGAATCTCCTGGAGCGCCTCTGTCAGGCCCATATCGTCCAAAGACACATCAACCTTTACGTTGGAGAGTGGCGTATCCTTCGGTTCTCGCACCGTAATGTCGATCGGCAAATCAACAACGACTCGCGTACCCACCCCGGGTTCGCTGATGAGGTTTATTTTGCCTCCCATCAAACTGACTAACTGACGGCATATTGGCAAACCCAACCCCGTGCCGCCCAGATACCGGGTTCTTGCGTCATCTACTTGAGCAAATGGTACAAACACTTCCCCTTGCATCTGCTTATCAATCCCGATGCCGGTGTCTGTCACCTGCAATCGCACCGTCTGGGAGCAACCCCTGTCTTCAATCACCTCAAGCCGAACTTCGATACCACCAGCCTCGGTAAACTTTGTGGCGTTGCTCACCAAATTGAACAGGATCTGGCGAAAACGCAGGCTATCGGTCAAGAACAACGCTGAGAGCCTGGAGTCCAGATAAAGCCTTAAACTCAGTTTTTTCGCATAAATTCGGGGCGACAGGACACTTAACGTTGAATCAACCAAACGCCGTAAATCAACCGGCTCAGGATGAATGGCCAACTTGTCGGCATCGAGCTTAAAGAAATCCAGCACATCATCGAGAATCTGCAACAGCGACTCTGAGGCATCCGCAACCAGTGACACCAGGCGCGCCTGACCAGCGCTGAGCTCGCTGTCATTGATCAGCTCCAGAGTGCTGATGATGCCACTCATGGGGGTTCTTACTTCATGGGATATGGCGGCCAGGAAACTGCGCGTGGATTTTGAGGCCACCTCAGCTTTCTCTTTTGCTTCGGCCAGGGATTCTGCCTGTTCGTGCTGCTTGGTTACGTCAACCCAGTAACCATTCCAGTGAACATCGCCACATTCGGTACGTCGGGGTACCAGATAGGTGGCGATCCAACGCTGCCCCCCAACGTTGTCGATGATCGAGAACTCTCTTGAAATAGGTTCGAAAGTCGCCACAGAGGATAACAGGCACTCTTCGATCACTGATCGCCCGGGCATCCCGTTCTCTGAGAACAATATAAACGGATTTTGTTCTAACTCCGCTTTATCAACTCCGAGGATCTTTAGCGTATTCCCGATAATCAATGGCACGGAAATTCGCTTGTTTTTATCCAGTTTAACTTTGTAAATGACAGCAGGCAGATTCTGTGTCACATCCAGAAGACGCTGTTCTATGAGCTCCCGGCGAGCAACCTCCCGACGATACCTGCGCAGGCAAAGTGACAGACAAAAGATAACCAGCAACAGAAAACTGGTGACAACGGCAAACAAGGAATGGAAACGATTCCAATCCGTTGCCACCACGAACCCACTTGTCTCTGTGACACTCAACCCTGACCGAGACAATGCCGATTCGAAAGAACCTTTGGCAGAAGACGGCCCAAGAAGGAAATCCTGGACGAACCGGTCACTTGGTTTGCGGAACACCTCTGATGCCGGTGGTTCCTGGCACAACGGTGTGGCGCCCACACCTGGCACACTGCAGACAAACGATTCCTGCATCAACGGCTTTGCAACCGCCAGCATAATGACAGCGATGGCAAAAAAATAGACCACCCTGTAACTTCCTTGCCTCCCTTGCTTCTCCATCATTCACCTTGTGCCCGGGCGGGATAAGTCAGAGGAACAGAGTATTCAACCACCTGTCCCAAATCGTTGATCAGCGCGTAAGTGAGCTTGCCGCTGTCTATGCGGTCGCCTTGGTAACCGAAGAAGAGTGCGCGCTCAGCCCCCGGCGCCAACATCCCTTCCCAATCACCGCTGAGTTCGTGCAATTGGCCCTGGATCTCAAGGCTCAAGGTGGAGAACGAGGCATGCAACGACGAACCGTTGTTTACCCGCACAAACCATTTGTTGTCTTTACGACCGATTGTGAACTTCAGTTTTCCCGCCACTTGCCTGTCTTTATCTGCAACTCCTTCCGGCCGCACAAAAACTTTCATTTGTGTTCTTGTAGCTACCTGTAAACGAACACTTTCCTCGTCGAACTCACCCGCTTTGAGCGCAGGCACCTCGTAGAGATTGAGCCAGAAAACACTCTCTCTATTTGCCGGCAGGGATGAACCATCAAAAATCAGCCGCAAGCTCTTTTCTTCACCCGGATCAAGCTTGAATACCGGCGGCAGCGTTATGACTGGTGATATATCGGTATCCGGGGTGGCATAGGGTGAACCATCACCGGTCCAGGCCTGAAGCAATACGGGATGCGAGTATCCGTTCAACAACCGAAGGGTTTGTTCCGGTTGAGCTTGGGTCAGCACAACACGTGTGCCCGATATCGCCAGGCCAGCCTGAGCGTTGAACGCAAACAGGCAAGCCACAACGGTTGCACCACATAGCCTCCGCGAGCCTCTCACTGCACCCTCACTAACACTTGTGCGCGCGCTTTCACCTTGCCTGGCGTTACCGTTGAATTGGGGAGTTTTTCCAGGGTTGCAGACATTTGGTGACTGTATTTTGTTGTCCCAAAGTCGGAAATCTCAGTCACCTCCGCACCGGCGAGAACGGGGTACCAGCCCGCAAGCCTGCCGCCGCCTGTCGGGTTCTCGCCGCAGACTTCCGGCGCTGTGCCAACGCAATTCACCCCGTGCCAACCGAGGAAATTCATGCGCTCCCCTGTCGCCATATGCTCAAGGCGAATACCCACGCCCCTGGCGACATTAGCGTCAACACCATAATCATCCGACAACAGGTAAGACACCCCGCCATAGCCGTTGATCAGGTCGCTCTCATGCAGTTGGGTGTTGAAGTAGGACGCCTGCGACACCTGCAAGCCGAACGCGGTCTGACCAGCGTTGGTTCCGGAGGCGACACCTGTGTCGCACTCAACATCAACCCGTATCGGGCTGCTGGGCGCCGCGCCACTCTCCAACTCGGCTACCGAAACGGTCGGAAACAGCACAAATGGCGTGTTGTTACGTACAACGCAACCGGCTCTTCGATAAATGGTAGCTCTCGGATTTCGGTAGATCCCAAAACCCACAAACTCGTTGGAAAACCCTCGATACATAACCCTAGAATCATCGCCGGCCACCGGCCCGTTTGCATTCACGCCCGGCATGGAAAAAACGTAATAGACGAAAGGCTGAGTGTACGTATAAGCCTGACCATCCGTATCCCAAATGCCTCCCGGAGGTCTCCCTGGCACTTTGATGAGCTCAACTGCCAAGGGACTCAACTGTCTGAAATAGAATTCGTACCGATCCGTGTCCGGGTTGTAGATTGGTTTGGCAGGAAATTCCTGGTAAAGCCGGTTAACTACCTGGCCGGTTTCCGTCAATGTGGCTCGAAATGCAACGTTGTGCCATAGGGTGTAGTACGCGCCCGGATACTCCGGCACTTCGAACTCACCGCTGTAACGGTTATCCCCATTGGTCGCGAAGGTTACCCGGAAGTTGTCAACGTCTTCCTGCGTCTCACAGTAATAAAGTACGTCATCAGGGCTTCCCGCCTGCCCTCCACTAAAAGACTGACTGGGTACCACCGTACTGGCCGCAATCACCGAACCCATTGGCTGCAAATAGTTGCTCATGATATTGATCGCCGTAATCCCCATGCCGGAGGCGTTACCGTCAGAGCCGCGGTTCGTCCAATCAGGCCCACGATAACAACGTGCATCCGCAGCACTGCTCCACACCAACACAGCAGCCAGGATCAAACCCAGAGACTGCTTCGAAAAGAAGTTATGCAACTTTCCCCCTCAACGGCACAACGCCGTTACCCTGACAATCGGTGTTTTAACACTGGTCTCCGGAGGTAGCTCGTACGGGAGCGAACAAGCATGAGAACTGCCCTCACCCCAGCGCACTGTCAGAACACCTGCGTCCTGCTCCAACCTTCCATACACCTGGCTCGCCTGACCAACCATGCCGACCACATCACCGGATTCATTGACAACCGTGGCCCCCATGGGGATCTGGGCGCCACCATCCCGCTTGGCGGTAATCAGCGCACCGCGCCCACGCGTCACCCTGAAAGGCACGTAGACACTTGCACCGGCATAGGGCGCAACCTGACGGCTGGTTTCCTGCAACTCAGCGCGAGTATCAATTCCGACTGGATCAAGTGAGATGTGGTTGTAGCGGTAAGGTGACAGAGAAGGCACAATCGCATAACCATTACTGTCAATGGTTACGCCGTTGGCATTCCGGACACGTGCACCTTCTGCGCCCTTCGCCTCCACAAGCGCGAAGGTATCCGACAGATAAGGACCAAAGGTAATGCCGCCACCGTGCACCACAACCCCACCGGTAGCGGATGCACCAGCCTGCCAGTAATCCCGGCCCTGGGCGTAATTTCCGGCCAGGGTGCCTTTCGAGAACCTGTGCTGAACGTTAACCCCGGCTTCGGTACTGTTGTGTGCTGTATCACGGGAAGCATAAACACCGTAACCAGTCGACAAGTCGTCTCCCGCCACGCCACTTACAGCCCCCTGAATGGACGTGTCGCCACCCCTGTTCTGGTTTGCTGACAGGGAAAAACTGGGGCTGTTACTCGCTGTGCCCAAGGGCATGGATAACGACACCGTCAAGGAGTGATCTCGATTCTCGTCGCCGGTGCCCAGGCTTCCAACCTCCTGCCGGTTGGCAGACACATTCAGATTCACCCGGTTAGCAAACCGATGGCTGTAACCAAGCTGATATTCGTAGTCCCGCCCGCGGGAGGTGTCGTAGTAATCCCGGGTAATGGCGTTAGCGTAGAGACTGCCCCGATCCGTCAAATGCTGGCTGACGCTCATATCGAAACGAGAGCGCTGCGATACGATCGACGAGCTGGATGCCGCACCCTCATTGTCAGTGTGACGGGCCAACAGGACCTCCGAAAGGCTACGGTAACCCCGGGTTGAATAACGATAAGTGGCCAGGGAGAAGTTGGTGCCCGTTGAAGAGAAGCTCCGGCTGTAACTTGCTCGTCCCATCAAACCCTCTTGCCTGCCGTCGCTGGGCAACTCAGCCGATGAGTAGGAAAAATCAAGCCCAAACGCCCCGATGGAACTGCCAAGAACACCGCCCAATGTGACGGATTCGTAGCCGCTGGCACCCTGCACACCACCGTTGAGGGTAAAGCGATTACTGAGACCGTATTCATACACCAGCTCACCAAATGGGTCGTCTCCGTCGCCGATCTCACGCGCCAAACCGCCAGCCAGGCTATACCGTGACTGCCCGGGGCGAAGTGACCCTGGTACGGAGGAAAAGGGAACGTTGAAGCGCCTGACCGCACCATCGGCCTCCAGCACCTCCACCTCAAGATCGCCATTGAAGCTGGTGGGATATAAATCGCTGATCTCGAAACTGCCTGCGGGAACCGTCGTTTGATAGATCACCCGGCCATTCTGCCGGATGCTGACCCTGGCATTGGTGTTTGCCACACCCCGGACCACCGGAGCATAACCACGCTGGGAGCTGGGTAACATTCGTTGATCTGAGGAAAGCTCGAAGCCCCGATACGCCACACCACCAAACTGACGACCAGACGTGTAGCTATCCCCCATGGTCAACTCACTTTGTATCGTCGGCAGTGCTCGCTGAACGTAATTTCTGGCACCGCTCCATCGGGTTTCACCACGATCATCGACGCTCAGGTTCGACTGGCTCCGAAACCGCCAGAGACCTGCATTAACGCCCGCATTGAGGGAACCAAATGAACTGCTGTTGGACGCACCGCCGTCACGATCAACGCGGAAATGGCTTGCACTATAATTGGCAAACACCATACTGGCGCCGCTATCCAGAAGATTCGGATCGACATAGCCCCTTGGCGTATTTCGCATCAAACTTTGGGGCACGTTGATAACCAGCGCCAGGGCGCCGGCATCAAACTCTGTGGATGCTGACTCAATGCTCTTCTCAACCATCAAGCATGAATCCTCGTCTTCATGGGAGATTTGCTCGGGCAGCACTCCCGCGCCAATCAGAATGCTTCTGTCCAGGCACGGCAGAATCCTTCCGTGTTCCGCCTCAACCATGAGTACGTCGAAGCGACCCAGAAAGTTTCCATTTAATCTCAGGTCAACGCGGTATTGCCCTGGGTCAACGTGGGCATGGCGATTGAAGCGCCCTATGCCCCCGGCTCCCAGGGCTGTTCCGATCAACATGCTGTCGTCGAAGACGTATTCGTCGTGTTGTGTCACTACGCTGTCGCCTGCCACACCGGCGTATGCCGGAAATGGATTGCAAGCCAGCATTGCCACCAGCAGCGGGAGTGCGTAGTTCCGCCTCGGCAGATCATCAACACACTGGCTGCAACCGTGCAGTTTTCGGTACATGACAAGACTCCGGCCCTTACAGCGAAACACTCTGAACCCGATTGCCGCCATGATCATCGATAACCATCATGCGCAATTCGGCCGGCTCACCCGTAACATCCCCCTCCAGCACCCAGCGCTCTGAGGAAAACGGCTCAATCATGCCCCCGCGGCCCAGATCTAACGATTGCTCGCCAGCAACGACTTCTGCCCGGCGAAAAGACACGTGATAAGGCGTGGGGTTTCGAACCAGGATCTGCGTCTGATTACTGCCGATTCGGGAACGTGTTGCCGAGAGTCGCCCCAACGCGCGGCTCGGTTGCTCCGCAATTCCACTCGGTCGATAAAATACTTTGACCCGGTGTCGGGTGAGCAGAACCAGTTTGTTCTGATCAACTTGCTCAGATCGGATAGATGGAATCTCAAGTACATTCAGAAAGAACACAGATTCCATATCAGTTGGCAGTTCGCCGGCGTCACCCGTAAAGACCATCCGAAGCGACTGACCTTGCTTTGGCAAAACTTTGGTAACGGAAGGAACAACCGCAAATGGCGCATCCGATGTATCGGGTGAAGAACGCGTATCACCTGTATCCAACCAGGACTGTATTACAACCGGGGAATCACCGGTATTTGAAATCCTTAATGTTACTTCCCGGGAGCTTTCATCATATATAACCCGGGTACCAACCATTATAATTGCGGCCTGAACACTCGCCATTAATTGGCAGGATAATAATGCGATCAAAAGCAGAATTCGCCTCATGATGCTCCCCGGAATAAATTAGTTTATGCTTTCATTAAATTCGAGATAATAAGGAGGGAAATACTCCCTCCTTATATAGCGGACCTCTTGCAAGCAACCACTTATCAGTTTAAGTATTACTGATAGCTAATGGCGTATTGCACGGCACTGGTAACGCTTCCCGGAGTAACGGAGGCATCATCAGCATAGTACTGAACGGCAAAGTCATGGCTCGCACTGGTAGCGCCGGCGTCAACAGTCAGTCCGGAGACAGAATTGATACCATTTACCAGGGAAATCGCAGCTCCGCCCGGTGCATCAAGCAGCTGCAAAGACACGCCGGCGGCGGTGCCGGTATTCGCCATATTGTCACCAGAGAGCCCATTGGGAACAAAGATGGTCTCAATGCTTATTGCCTCGGCGTCAGTAGTACAACCTTCCACAGATATGGTGAACGATGTCTCTCCCGCAACATCTCCGGCAGCAGAAAAATCTGAAACACTAACTGTCGGCAGCAATACTACCGGTGATGCTGCATTGCCATTTACATAAACCTGACAGGTGTTGTCAGCAACTTCACCCTGGAAGGTAATAGTATTATCTGAAGCAGCAGCAGTTGCAGACAGCATGTACAGTGCACTTACCAGAATTACCTTTTTCATAACTCTTTCCCTCACACGAATTCGTCATATATAGAAGATTAAGAGCAGCTGAGGGTATAACGGGATAACCTCAAAACTCGCCACCAATGTTACGCAGTCGTAATGAGACAAAAAATGAGAAGAATCTGAAAACAATTAAGCAGGAATGTGCAGTTATACTTATAAGTTAAAATAACTATATCCAGAACAAACAGGCAACGTTGAGGTAAGAATTTTTCATTTCGATTTGAGGGCAACAAACGCTCGCCGTGTGCCATGAACGCTGCGGATTCTTACGAGCATGTCCTGAACCTGACTGGCGTCACCTCCCGAGGCGTCGTCACCCCACACCACGAGTGTCTTATCGGTTTTTAGTGCCGCAAATGCCGAAGCATTGCTGAAAATTGTTTCGACATCGACAAGCTGTCCCTGAACAGCGCCTGCAGCACCACCACCATCAGGGTCTCCCCAAACCACAACACTGCCATCGGATTTAATGGCAGCAAATGCCCGCTCGGTGCTGAAAACACCCGTGATGCACTGCAGTTCACCGTTAACTGCGCTGCTGTCGCCCCCAGCGAGCTCATCCCCCCACGTTACAACGTGCCCATCAGCACACAGTGCAGCGAAGGCAGAATTGGTGCTGTATATATGCTGCACCTCCACCAGCCGGCTTTGGGCCTCCCCGACGGCACCACCGCAGCTGTCGAGCCCCCACGTTAATACCCGACCATCGTATCTCAGAGCCGCGAACGAGTACCTATTGGCGAAAATGGTCTTTACTTGTTTGATCTCGGAGGAAACATCACCCATGTCGCCTCCAGCATAATCACATCCCCAGGTAACGACCGTCCCATCACCTCTCAATCCGGCAAACGCACTACCCGTGCAAAAGACCTTTTTTATTCCCCAGAGCCGATTCTGAACACGGTCAGTGTAGCCGCCCCAATCTGCATCGCCCCATGCAACCACGTGCCCGTTGCTTTTCAATGCGGCAAACGCTGTTCCTGTGCTCGTAATATCGACCACATCAACGAGCTGACGCTGAACCTTGCTCGAATCACCGCCAGCATACTCACTGCCCCAAGTGACAACCGTGCCGTCCGCTTTGAGCGCCGCAAATGCCGCTGCGGTGCTGTATATCTTCGTCACGTTCACGAGCCTCTCTTGAACGTGAGAGGTGTCACCCCCGGCATAATCCGCACCCCAGGCCACAACCGTTCCATCGTTCTTGATGGCAGCAAAAGAGGCTCCGGTACTGCACACCGTTGTTACATCATTGAGCTGGTGCAGAATGTCACTCGCATCTCCCCCACAATAGCGACTCCCCCAAGTCGTTACCCTGCCGCCCAGTCTCACTGCAGCAAAGGCGCTATTGCTGGTAGACACGGACATCAAGTCGGTTAGCTGACTTTGCAGTGCATCCAGGCAACCGCCGGCGGATTCAGCGCCCCACGCGACCGGGCTAAAGCCCGCCTCACAGGCCTCAGTTGGTTCTGAGTGATTCAGCCTCCAGATTTTGAGCTCGCTACCGTTCATCACACCGACTAACTCCCGAACTTGTGCTATTGGAATTTAATGTAAGCACGCAGGGGTAGCGGTTAAATAAGATGATTCTCAAAAGCACCTTATTAGCGGTTTCAGGTCAATTATTTTTGGTTATTTAACAGTTTGAGAAATACGGGCGGGCGG
>NZ_PXNO01000013.1 GCF_003007715.1 Marinobacter shengliensis
ATAACGCTTGCAGCATGCGCGCCTACGGAATGGAGCCGAAGGCGCAATGTAGTGGGCGTCGCCATGCCTGCACTGGTTAGGCATCACATTACCCCTTGTTCGATAGCCCACATCCACGCTTGAGATAAGATCCCTGCGATACCGACAATAACGATCGCCCAAGTCAGGCGATTACCTACTTTTGCCGTTTTGATCTGATCCTGGTGGCGCTGAACATTCAGCTCAAATTCCGAAAGGGTAACCAAGGCTTTGCCCGTTACGACGTAATTCGTACCATTCTTAGTCAACTCTCCGGAATCCACAAACGAATCAAGAACAAGCTCAAGGTGTGCTTTGTGCTTGTCTTTATCTGGATGATAGAGCCATTTACGCGAGTATTTTTGTACTGCCAGCATAAGAGGATATATTTCATCCCGTGGGTTATCGATTTTGCGCTCGACAAGGTGCCTAAGCAGTTCCATTCTCTCTTCACGAACCAAGCGCTTTTTATTGTACAAAGACTGGCTCACCCGATCTCGATACTTCACGATTTTGTGCCAGCGGATAAGCTCCATCAGCAGGAATTTACCGGGGTCGGTATAGTTGAACTGGTATCCTTGGTAATAGTGCTCAATTCTTAGATCAAATGTTGCCGGGTCGATATCTCTTTCGGTCAGAGTTTTCTCCTTCCCGGACTGCTCGCCTCTCCAAACCAACGCTTCATACCCAGTTGTCTTGCGATTCCGGATCAATATCCGTGTATTTGAATCAGAATCTTCCAGCTTTACTGAGTAGAAGTCGTTTTCCTGTGCTCCTGGCCAGCTGGTAGTAAAACGCTGAGGAGCTGGCTTCTCTAAAGCCTTGTTCAGAGCACGAAAGAACAACTTATTCTCCTTGCCTAACGCCAATGTTCAGCGGCCGGTTTGGAGTGCAACGGAAAACCGGTCCGGTGGAGGCCCGCAGGGCCGGAACGTACTGCAACTACTTGTTAGGCCTGCTACTTATAAGAACCGTTCCAACATTGGCAGCTTGGATAAAAACAGGCCAGACTCCCGAAACCGAAGAAACCCCGGTATATCATTCGCTTTCTCAAGATTAGCGGTGGCTCTGCTGGTTTCTTTTTCTAAGGCTTCAATGCGCTCAACGTTTCTCTTCGCGACACTACCCGCAGGGTTATTTAGGATTTCCTTTTTAATGAACTGACACCTGTCCCATTCATTTTTCGCCTCTTGAACCAAGACAGGAACAAGATCAAAAGAGGTAACCACTGGCTGCCAGTGTGGGAACCCTTCTACTCGAACTTCACCAAACTGAATGTACGTTTTGGGCTCTTCTCTCAACCATTTGCTGCTCCTTAATCGCTTTAAATCTCCTTTTGATAGCCGGTACGTCTCAAGGACTGAAAGGTAATCCAAAGATTCGATAGTGGGTACCAATTGCTCGATTGGTACAAAGAAATGATCTTCCACCGGTATGTGCACAAAGAAAGACTCTGAGGATCGGAAGACCTTGCCAGCTTTTCTTGTCCACTCATCCTTCAAGCATTGGATAGCCGTTTCTTCAGGAGTCTCTGGTTCCCTCATGCTTCTATCCCTTCTTGCCTAACGCCGAAGCACAGCGGCGACCTTGGAATGGCGACGAAGGAGCCATGGAAAGGGCGTCCGGCGGCCATCGGCCGCGTACTGCTGCGCCTTGTTATGAGTTTTACGGGATTGGAGCATGCTTAATCCAATAAGGGGCCGTATAACCCAGTACACCCCCAATAAGCGCGCCCACGACAACGGACTCTCCGCTGCCAACAAAAATCAGCCCAATTAAGGCTCCGGCCATTGCTCCTGAAGAAAGCTCGTAGGCCCATGCATGCTTGAAAGCCTTTGGCTCAATAGAGGGTGCCGCTAATAATCCCAAAAAGATCCCCACTACAGCAACTGCAAGCAGTCGAGCCCAATCCCCAAAGAAGAACATTAGCGAGAGAACTGAGGCGAAACCCGCGAAGAGCAAGACGGAAATTGAAATCACTTTTAGCTTAGACATAGGACTCGTCTTTACTCATAACGCT
>NZ_PXNO01000014.1 GCF_003007715.1 Marinobacter shengliensis
CTCCCGTTCGTGCCCCGAAAGCCTCCGGTCGTGATCGAAAAACCCTTCTACGAATTTGATGCCTGGTGCTGCGCCCGGGTAGATCGTTTCGGCACTCTGTTTGATCTGGTGCTGTCTCACCGGTATAGCAAGCTGGACGTCACCGTTGGCGATATCCTTGGAGCCCACGGCAGCGCCACCATGTGCTACGCCTACTGGGACTTTATCCAGAATTACATGGATATCACCAAGCCCCTGCCGGAGCTTCCCTTGCTTGAGCGATACCGCCCGCTGGACCCGACCACGGCAGAGCATGACCAGAAGACAGGTCGGCCACCGCGCTACTGGCGGGACATGGACGATGAAACCTTCAAGAAGCACGTGGATCGGATGTTCACCGAAGTCACCATCATTGACACCGCCCAGCGGCATAATGTGATGGCGGAGATGGTGAATTATGCGAGCTGAGGAGCAAGCAGCAGCGGGATCCGCAGCGGTTGCCAGTGATTACTATCGGGCAACCGCCTGGCAACCCGAACGGGAGAGTCTTCCGCGCCGTCGCGGGCAAATGGACAAGCGCTCCCGGAGTTTTCGCTTTCAGTGGGCGGCAGGGCATAAGTTGTCCAAAGAGTATGTTTCTGATGTGGTGCCGGGCGACTTTCTGGAAACCTGGCCGCCGGGCCAGGATGAGGACACCAATTGGTATGTTGAACAGGGCCGAGGTAAGGAGAAAAAGAGAGTTCCAATGGCCTGGATCAACCAGGAAAGTATCCGATGGGCGACGTTGCCAAGTTCGTCTTGGCTCTGGCTAATTTTAAAGGGATTCGCGAAAGTCATTATATTTGGTGGTGGAGCCCTATTACTCCTTCAGCTGTTAGACATTGTCTTCCTCAGTGGCCGTAATCCAGCGCCATACATTACAGAGTTTTTCCTCCCCGCCCTTTTATATGTAGGTGCACCCTGCGCTGCGGTTTGGGGGGGGGTAAGCTTCGTGGAGCACTTATTCCCCAGCTGGATCTACAAAGACCCTAAAGGCCCCCTGTGGGAATTCAACCGCCGAACCGGTCTCGTGACTGCCTTCCGTGATCCCAAGAAAAAACGTGACGCTGGCCAGATAGCCTGGCAGTCACCATTTGCCGAATTCGATGGCTACATCCACAGCGGCCCGACTCATCAGGGCTTACCTCTGTACTACGGCGCCATGGTGCACCGCTTCCGGGAAGAGGCGTTGCCCCTGACCGCCTTCCAGGCCGCTTCGGCCAACGACGAAGACCACAAGGCGCTGTGGAATTTCTGGCTGCAGTACATGGACAGCACCGCACCGCTGCCAGATATTCCCTTGTTTGAGCCCCACCGAAGCAAAGACCCGGTGACTGCCGAACATGACAGACGCATCGGCCGTAATTCACGTTACTGGCGCAATATGGATGATGTCACCTACAAACAGAAGATGGACGAAATGTATAAACGGTGCCTGAAGGAGTTTGGGTAATGTGGGCAACGGAACGCATAGGTCGAAGCTGATGGATGCGGAGGAGAGTGATCACTACGGGCAATTTGCTTACCGTTCTGATGTTATTCCTCCTCAGAAGAATCAGGTAGAGGAATTGAACCGGACAGGACTGGATCGGTCCGCCAGTCTGCGACTGCCATGGGGTGGTACCCGTGAGGTGGTGCCGCCGACATTTATGTCGTCAAACCCACCGAAGAAGCTACGACGGCTGGAAAAAAAAGAGGATTTGGCAGACAAGCTTGGTATTTACGTCGAGAACAGTCATGAATGCTTCAGGCATGCACCTCTGGCGTTACAGGCACGTTTTATCGACATGATGTATGTCTTGGGAAAAGTCTGGGGTTATATCGTGTCGCCGATCGTTTTAATTGTTTTGATCTTAGTATCCCCCCTCTTTGGCACGAGAGAAGAGACTTGGCCTGAGTTCCTCGATAGTTTGTATCCGTTCGAAGTTAGCCTTCTAGTGGGCGGGTGGGTTCTAATTGTTATAGGCGACCTAGCCTTCCGCCTCTTTCCCAGATGGCTCCACCAAAACGGCCGCGGCCCCGAATGGGAATTCAATCGCCGTACCGGCATGATCAAGGTATGGCAATATTCTCGGAAACTCCCGTTCGTGCCCCGAAAGCCTCCGGTCGTGATCGAAAAACCCTTCTACGAATTTGATGCCTGGTGCTGCGCCCGGGTAGATCGTTTCGGCACTCTGTTTGATCTGGTGCTGTCTCACCGGTATAGCAAGCTGGACGTCACCGTTGGCGATATCCTTGGAGCCCACGGCAGCGCCACCATGTGCTACGCCTACTGGGACTTTATCCAGAATTACATGGATATCACCAAGCCCCTGCCGGAGCTTCCC
>NZ_PXNO01000015.1 GCF_003007715.1 Marinobacter shengliensis
TTACTCGATGATCTTGGAGACCACGCCGGCACCAACGGTACGGCCGCCTTCGCGAATCGCGAAGCGCAGACCATCTTCCATGGCGATCGGAGCGATCAGGGTAACAGTCATTTTCACGTTGTCACCCGGCATTACCATTTCAACGCCTTCCGGCAGTTCACAAGAACCGGTTACATCAGTAGTCCGGAAGTAGAACTGCGGACGGTAGCCCTTGAAGAACGGAGTATGACGACCACCTTCTTCTTTGGACAGTACGTACACTTCACACTCGAACTTGGTGTGCGGCTTGATGGAGCCCGGTACACACAGAACCTGACCACGCTCAACGTCGTCACGCTTGGTACCACGCAGCAGAACACCTACGTTCTCACCGGCACGACCTTCGTCCAGCAGCTTGCGGAACATCTCAACACCAGTACAGGTGGTCTTGGTGGTGTCGCGGATACCCACGATTTCCACTTCGTCACCTACTTTGATGATGCCACGCTCTACACGACCGGTAACAACGGTACCACGACCAGAGATGGAGAATACGTCCTCGATCGGCATCAGGAACGGCTGATCAATCGCACGCTCCGGCTCAGGGATGTAGTCGTCCAGGGCTTCTACCAGCTTCTTAACAGCGGTAGTACCCATCTCGTTGTCGTCTTTACCTTCCAGAGCCATCAGCGCAGAACCGGTGATGATCGGAGTGTCGTCACCCGGGAAGTCGTACTGGCTCAGCAGGTCACGAACTTCCATCTCTACCAGCTCAAGCAGCTCTTCATCGTCTACCATGTCCGCTTTGTTCAGGAACACAACGATGAACGGTACACCAACCTGACGGGACAGCAGGATGTGCTCACGAGTCTGCGGCATGGGGCCGTCAGCTGCGGAGCAAACCAGGATAGCGCCGTCCATCTGGGCAGCACCGGTGATCATGTTCTTAACATAATCCGCGTGGCCCGGGCAGTCTACGTGTGCGTAGTGACGGGTCGGAGAATCGTACTCAACGTGAGAGGTCGCGATGGTGATACCACGCGCACGCTCTTCCGGTGCGTTATCGATCTGATCGAAAGCACGGCTCTCACCAGTACCCCATACTTCGTGACATACACGAGTCAGGGCGGCTGTCAGAGTGGTCTTACCATGGTCAACGTGACCAATGGTGCCCACGTTTACGTGCGGCTTGTTACGCTCAAACTTTGCTTTAGACATTCGACCAATCTCCCTAATCAACCAGGATCGTAACGTTGACCGGATAAAAATGGAGCTCATGACCGGAATTGAACCGGTGACCTCATCCTTACCAAGGATGTGCTCTACCGACTGAGCTACATGAGCATTGAAACCAAATTGGAGCGGGCAGTGGGAATCGAACCCACGTCATCAGCTTGGAAGGCTGAGGTAATAGCCACTATACGATGCCCGCGAGCAATTAGTGGTGGAGGGGGCAGGATTCGAACCTGCGAAGCTTTCGCGTCAGATTTACAGTCTGATCCCTTTGGCCACTCGGGAACCCCTCCCGTACAGATCTGCAACCGCAAATCTGCTCAAAACTTAAAGTGGAGCTGGCGGACGGAATCGAACCCCCGACCTGCTGATTACAAGTCAGCTGCTCTACCAACTGAGCTACGCCAGCTCACATTCGCCTGTTCAGCGAGGGCGGTATACTACGGATTTTTTTCTGGTGATGCAACACCTTCACAAGCGTAGATTTCAACGAAGTCGAAATTGCTGTGACTTTCCGCCTCAACCGCCTGAACCACCTCGGTTTCCCTTGCTGGCTCAACATCAAAAACGAGGGCGTATCCTATACGATTTCGGGGGAAGTTGACTAGCACTACATTGAGATTCTGCTGTTTTTTTTCCTCCAGCACAGACTCTGCTGCTGCCCTCGACTCAAACAGGCCAAGCGAGATGGCGTTTCGGTACTCACCCTCTGTCACCACATAAGACTCCACGCCACGACTAAAGAGATCGCGAAACTGGGATAGCGCCACCTCCCTGGGCTGCGGAGGGATCATCACCCAATTCAGCGGCGGCAGCTCCCGCTCTCGCTCCTCAATGCGGAAATGCTCGCCAACCCGTTCTGCAAATGCAGTGGCGTCCTCGCGGGAGTCAAACCAACCGACCCTGACACACTCCGTGGGAGGTAGCGGAGCCTGCTCACTCGAATCGGACACTTTCAGGCTTGCAACGCGAGGCAAAATACCACCGGCCGACGCCTCATAGGTGACCGGCGGAATCAAGCCGGGGGCAAACCAGACAGCCAGGTTGGCCAGCAACAACACCAACGCAACCAGCCTCATGCCTGCGATTCCTGAAGATCGACGATTTCCACCCCCTCCAGCACCAGACCAGGCCGATGCTCCGCCTTCAGACCCAACGACTGAAAACGACCCGCATCTCCGCCGGTTAAAACAACCCGTTCCAGCCCGAGTCGACCAACATCACCATGCAGACGCTGAACGAGGCTCTCTGTCAGCCATGCGAGACCGTGGTTTGCGCACTCACCGGTGGACTGGCCCGGCGCAGCGTTGATCTGTTCGTCGTATTCGAATCCAATGCGGGCGGCATCCAGCTTGAGGCTCCGTCGCATCATATGCAGCCCTGGCAGAATATACCCGCCCAGGTGCTGGCCCTGGCCATCGACATAGTCAATAGTCACTGCACTGCCCGCATCCACGACGGCGAAACTGCGCCGGGCGCCAACCCACACGGCCACCATTGCGTGCCATCGGTCGGCACCCATTTTGGCCACTTCCTGGTAGGAATTCCTGAGCCCGTCCCGGCTCACCTCCGCCCAGTGGTATCGAACCGGGGCAGAGGTAACGGTTGCCAAGCGCTCCTCTAGGCGCAGTCGGCTCTGTTCCGATGCGACTGTCGATACGGCAACACGATCTATCTTGCGGGCGTACGGTATCAAATCAGTAAAAGTCACTGTTTCTTCCAGGACTCCCCCACCGTCATGCACGACGACTCCATCGGCCATGAGGCGCCATTTTACCCGGGTGTTGCCACAGTCCAGCAAAAGAATCATGATCGCACCCGCAAGCTGATATCTCCGGCCCTGACGGGCACCAGCCCCTCAGGGGTATCAACCTGATAGTTGCCTGCGGCATCAATACCAGCACCTCTACCCTCAACGCCGCCATCTCTGGCCACCAGATCTTTGCTGAAAAAGATATCCCGTGCCTGCCATTCATCCCTGAACGGGGCAAAGCCCTGACGTTCGAACTGCGCGATAATCTCTACTACCTCCGACACAATGGCCGCCGTCAGAGCATTTCGCGTCCAAACGACATCCGGCCATGCCTCGGCCAGACTTATCCATGGCTGGTCGACCAACTCAGCCTGCTTCATATGCACGTTAATCCCTATACCAGCAATAACCTGCACTTCTCCGTCCTGAAGCTCTCCCTGAATCTCAACCAGTATCCCGCCGAGCTTCCGGTCACCGTAGAACAGATCATTGGGCCACTTCAAACCGGCATCCGTTGCCCCAAAGGTCGACAGGGCCCGACTGACCGCCACCCCCAATACAAGGCTCATACCGTCGAGGGCAGAAAACCCGCCCTGAACACTCAACCCCAGGCTCAGATAAAGGTTTTCTCCTTGCGGACTCACCCATTGACGCCCCCGGCGGCCACGACCTGCAGTCTGGCTGTCAGCCACCACCACCGGCACGCCTTTCAACTCCGAGGTCAACCGTCGCGCCACTTCCGCGTTGGTTGAGTCAACGGTATCCAGAACATCAAGGGCAATGACGTTATGCAGGCGCTCCGGCAGTGCTTGCCGAATGCGGTCACTTGCCAGGAGATCCAACGTAGAGATGAGCTGATAACCCTGCCCGCGGATGGTTCTGATTTCCACGCCTTCGGCTTGCGCCTTGCGAATCTGCTTCCAGACCGCCGTTCGGGAAATACGGAGCGTTTGCGCCAGCGATTCGCCGGAATGGATTCGACAATCTTCAAGAAGGGATAGCAGCGAGCTGGATTTCATGAAACAACTTCCGGAGGCGACATGGAACAGCCCGGATTAAACAACAGGACAGCCAAAAACACAAAAAGGACAGCCGCCTTGACTGCCCGTTTGCCATAACCGGCCCCCTGAATCGTCAGGGTATGGGGGTTGCGGTCAGGTTCGCACGGATATCTACATTCTGGAATTTCGCTCCGTAGACAACCGTTTGACTGCCGCCGACAGGATGGATCAGATCGATGTTATTGATTGAGAGCTCCTTGAAACGGGTATCTGCCTTTACCGCAAAACCAAGGGGGCGGTTAGCAACGTCTCCCGGGCCTGGATTGGCTACATACCGGTACCCAGCCGCCGACCCGGGGCTCATGATTTTCTCATCGCCGCGGCTTCCCACGACGCCCTGGGCGTCAGGCCCATCCTCTTTTTTGGTAACCCTGGTCTGGTAGACATCCACCGACAGATCGGTTCGAATCCCGAAGCGATTGTCTTCAACGCCATCACCATCAAAGTCACCGCCATCACTGGTATAGATATCGTTAACCAACAACTTCATACCGGTGTTGTTTATTGGCCTTCCCTGACTATCCACGGCGCGATTACTCTCCCACATCAAGGCGTTCTTCTTATCGTCGCCCTCGGCTCGAGCCAGAACCTGCACCATGTCGATGGTCACACCCTCGCTGCCCCGAGTCTCCCACTGCCCGCCGGCGGCCACACAGGCCCCCTCAGAACTACCAGCCCCCCCGACACAGATATCTCCGGCCCCTCCGGGCTTCACCAAAGCCGTGCTGCCGGTCTGATATTTTTGAATTCGTAACCGTCCCATACTGGCGCCGTGGTCCTTGGTGCCCACCCGCACATTGCCGATATCCATGGTGCTCCAGGACTCCCCGGTGCCAATGGCCAGCCCCTCTTCGGTCACATCCAGGGTCATATCCCGGACGTGACCGTCATAAGTCATTTCCGTCAGCCAAAGTCCCTTCTGGGCGATTTCGCCATTACCTTCATCATAGGGAGCCGCGATCACCGCTGCCTTACCATCCCGAATCTCGATGTCGGAATTGATTGTGAGCCCCTCTCCCGAGGCGCCGCCAGCACCCAGGGTTATATGCCCATCCAGTTCAAACTCATAGGCGGGGTAGAATCCCAGCGCCAACAGCAACTCGGTACCGCCCTGAAGCGGTGCGTCATCACTGCCAACTCTCAGCCCATTGATACGATAACCCGCTTCCAGGCCTTCAAAGCCAATTCGCAGGCCATCGTAGAACCGTGTGCCATTACGTACTTCGTTGCGCGTGACATTGACGGTGACATCCCCCGATCCCCAGGATTGCAGACCGCTGAAGATCACACGGTTGCCATCTTCCGTGTAGCTCAGATCAGCGAGGCGCAAACTCCACTCCGTTGCCATGCGCAGTCCCTGCGGGCCGGCGTCAGGGTGCCCTCCACCCTGGAGATACAACTCATTGCGATAGGTTCGACCGTTGAATATCTGGTCTTCCAGTAAAAACGACAGATTCAGCGAGCCAAAGCTTTGGCCGCTACTGCCCACCTCTATAGAGCCGATATTCAGATTACCCTGCAATCCACCAAGGGTCAGCGCAACCGCAGGTCGACCACGCCCGTCCTCTGAAACATCCAGGCGAAGGTCGTGTATGCGATAGTCACCGGTGATATCCCGCAAAGCCAGGCCGTTGCCATCATCCAGATAGATAAACGATGCCGTGTGGATGATGGTTTCATTATCCAGCCTTAACCCCTCACCCGACCGGCCACCGGCCCGAATGTCGGTCACGGAGGATAGCTCGTAGTGCCCCTGCAGCCCACCGTAGCTTGGCAAGGGCAGCCCCGTGGCAGAACTATAACTTTGGCCGTAATTGCCCGGTTCGTTGCTGTAGCGAATGGCACCAACGCTCCAGTTGCCAATCACCTCCGGGGAAACCAGCTGCAGCGTGTCCCCCACAACATCCAGCGTAACCCCAAGAGCCTGGACGTCCATGGTGATGTCATCCAGGAAAACGCTGTTGCCATTAGTCCGGTATCCCAATCGCCCACCCGTCATGGTGTAGGCGGTATCGAAGGTGTAACCACTGCCGCCCACAGCCCCACCTTGTCGAATACGCAGGCTACCCTGCAGGGAGTGATCAAAGAATATCCCCCCCATACCCACACCGGGGGCTCCGGCCAGGCGTATATCTGAAAACTCGACTCTTCGATCCTCTACCAGATAATCGAGGTTCAATGATGCATCGGCGCCAATGTCTACCTTTACCCGATGGAACGCGCCCGCTTCATCTCCCCGGGAAGACCCCACGCGCATACCCTCGAGGTGCACACCCTTGCCATCATCATAATAAGAAAGGCGGTCGGCGGAGAGGTTCAACTCCATCTCCAATGTGATACCGCTCTGCCCCTGAATCTTTGACAGGGCGGTATCATCCAACCGCTCCATGGCAGCCACAGGGTTAACAAGTACAGGCACCATCGATACCAATAAAAGAGGAGCCGGGGAAAGACGAGCATCTGTCATGGTCATTAGGCTTTTCCTCATGGGTTTCCGTCCGGAAAGACCAGCAGGTTGCCCTGCATGATGACATCACCCTGCATCTGCACCGCAAAAATATCGGTCTGGATGAACCCCGGATCAGTCGGCCTGGCGGTACTGCTGGCCGCGACCTTGAAATGCACATCGGTAAACCGAACGGTATCTGGCAACCCCAGTTCAATCACATCCCGATCAAACAGCTCGCCGTCGCCGCCAAACCCGGAATCGATCTTTCTTACCCTTAGCGTTAACCCCTCGAAAGCAAACAGCCCCCGAATTTCATCAAGAACCATCCAGCCACCGTCTTCTTTCAAGCGATAGGCAAACCGGGCACCGCATTTTTTGTCCGTTTCATCGCAACGGCCAAAGTAAGCATTCTCTACCGGCCCGCCCATTTCATTGATGCTGATGTCACCCGACAGATAAATTCCGCCCTGTCCTGCTACCTTCGACAATGCCTCATCTTCCAGCGGAGCCATCTCGGCTCTGGCCGGCAAGGTGAGGACTGCCATCAGTGACAGCGAGAGCACAGGAACTGCGTATGGAAAAATCATGGCGCCAGGTCCTTTGTCTGTATTTGCAAATGCTGTATCAGCATGCCCTCAACCCGTGCAGCGCCGAAATCACGGTCGCCAACGCTGAAGTTGCCGATCTGGAGGTTACTTCGATACTCAGGGTTGCTGTAGTAATCCTGGTAGAAATCCCAGGTTTGGGCATTACTCCCGGCCCTCAGTCCGTTTGCAGCAATTTGGCCGGCGCCCGGAGAGCGAATGGTTTCCACCTCCAGGATGAAATTTCCGCCGCCATCAACGTCGAAAAATACCGGCTGTAGACTGTTACCAATCGCCAGCTCCAAGGCAAAATCCGACATGGTAATCCGGGAACCACAAGCGGTGCCGTCTTGGGTACAGGCATTGATGGACACTTCGGGTGAATAGAAGTTGAGCTTGAACTGCCCCGCCATCTGGCTGCGCTGGTCATCACCCCACAAACGCAGATAACTGCCGTCAATAACAGCACTTCGGGCATGGATATTGAGATTCGCTGAACGGTCATCGCCAACAGCGACATTCATCTGCATACCGATATCTGCCCGCTCGCCAATCCAGTCAGCGGTGGCTGGCCGACTGGAACACTGGCCACTGCCGGCGGCGGCAGAGGCGCCCATGCAGTCGAACCCTTCAGCTCCCGGTATCTTGCTCGGCGCAGCCAATTCGAGAACCGCCTTATCGGGAACACCAATGCCATTTCCGTCAACAATATCGATTCGCCAAGGATTAACCAGCCTGCCAAGATTCACCGGCGTCAGATTTTCCCCATAATTTGAGTTGGCGCCTGCGATATACAGGTGATTGACCGTGATATCCACTTCCCGGCCATCGGTACTCTTGATACCGGATATACGGAAGATGCGCGCCTGGTTGCCCTCAGCGTCCGGCCGGTCAGTGCCGTGGGAAAAAGTAAAGTTATCGAATACCAGACCAATACCTGCGCCATCTATCTCGGACATCTCCGACTCGGCGAGCCGCTCCAGCTCTGCCAGCGCGGAGGCCGGAGTAATAGCAACCAAAACAAGAAACACGCCAGCAAAGGCAGACCCAAAGCCTGCCTTACAGGACAGCCTACGCCCGCTCATCAGAACAGCCCCCGGCCGCGATCGATATACTCAGTACGATACCGGTCGGTCCCATTCAGGGCTTCGTTCAGGTTAACCTCGGTGGCACCGTTCGGAATATTAAAGAAGGCGCCTGAGGTCGCCCGGATAAAATCCTCCACCGTCAGATCGCTTTTCTTGACGTCTTTCAGCCAATCCAGATCTTTGGTCTGGAAAGAAATGAACGCTCCGTCCGCAGGGCCGGTGAGCCTACGCTCTCCGTTTACCTCTTCTACCTGCCCTATAGGGAAGCTGTTGTAGATATCCAGATCAAAACAGGCGTCAATGCCCAACACCCTGCAGCCATCGGCATACACGTAGATATCACCGGAGCCGCAGCTAAAGAATGAACAATTGGGAACCTCTATCTCCGAGCTAGAACCCCAGCCAATCAGGTTTTTAACCGACCAGCGGGTGAAGCTGCCCGCGTTCTCCAGAACGAATTTTTCGCCGTTGGGGATACCGATGTACTCAGCCCTTATTGGGTCAAGCTCACCCACCCGAGGATCGTTATCATCGCCGTAGACCAGCTGCGCTTTGGTTGCCAGGGGACTTCCGCCTTCCAGAAGAGGGGTCAGCAAAACAATCAGTTGATCAAAGAAGTTACCGCTGGAACTGGCATCCCGCAGCCCTTCGCCCCGATCAATAATGTCCACATTCACATTACCCGTCAGGGTTTCGATCTTACCCGACAGCACTCCCATTGCATCACCAAAGCCAAGGCGAACGCCAACCACTTCGTTGGTCGCCTCATCAAATGCAAACTCGAAAAAGGGGTTATCGATCATGAACGGAACGATTTCGTTCTCGTTATAAGAGGAGCCATCCGGACGATATTGTCTCGCCGCCTTGGGGTTACGTTGATAGTAGGCCTGGTTGTTGATATAGCCGAGCGCAAAATCCCTTATCAAGACGTCCGATGAGCCGGCCTTCTCACCTTCCCGTTCATAACGGCCAAGCTCCAGAACATCAACATTGGTCTGGATTTCTATATCCATGCCAAGGTTAACGCGGGTATAAGAGGTAGTGTTGTCCGGATCGGGATGGTATTGGCGATCAACCGAAAGGAATGCTTGCCCGGTGACTTCCGACATCTGCTCATCGGAAATAGGCTGAAGACCTGCTTCGGCGGATACCGGCAGGGAAACAATGGCAACAACAAGTGCCTGCAGTTTTTTACTCATAGCCACACCCTGCGCCGTTTCTTGTTATTGACGGCATCGATTGAATGACTGATGAGTGTCTCTGAAGCTGGCTCTTTTTATATTCTGGGTCGGCCAGTCTTTACCGAATGTTAACTTTGTTTGCAGGTTGTAGCTGTGCGGCGAGTCATACTTTCGAAAACACAAATAAAAAAGCCCCAACATCAAGGATGCTGGGGCTTTGGTATTAAGAGCCTGACGATGACCTACTCTCACATGGGCGAACCACACTACCATCGGCGCTGGTCTGTTTCACTTCTGAGTTCGGGATGGGATCAGGTGGTTCCAGACCGCTATGGTCGTCAGGCAAAACGGATGATCACTGGGAAGGACGAGATGGAACGTGATGTTGATTTCTGTGGAGCCTGGCGTTTGCCCTGCTCTGCGTTATCCGCAATTGTCTTGGGTGTTATATAGTCAAGCCGCACGAGCAATTAGTACTGGTTAGCTCAACGCCTCACAGCGCTTACACACCCAGCCTATCAACGTCCTGGTCTTGAACGGCTCTTCAGGAGGCTCAAGGCCTCAGGGAGATCTCATCTTGGAAGGGGCTTCCCGCTTAGATGCTTTCAGCGGTTATCCTGTCCGAACATAGCTACCGGGCAATGCGTCTGGCGACACAACCCGAACACCAGCGGTTCGTCCACTCCGGTCCTCTCGTACTAGGAGCAGCTTTCCTCAAATCTCCAACGTCCACGGCAGATAGGGACCGAACTGTCTCACGACGTTCTAAACCCAGCTCGCGTACCACTTTAAATGGCGAACAGCCATACCCTTGGGACCGGCTTCAGCCCCAGGATGTGATGAGCCGACATCGAGGTGCCAAACACCGCCGTCGATGTGAACTCTTGGGCGGTATCAGCCTGTTATCCCCGGAGTACCTTTTATCCGTTGAGCGATGGCCCTTCCATACAGAACCACCGGATCACTATGACCTACTTTCGTACCTGCTCGACGTGTCTGTCTCGCAGTCAAGCGGGCTTGTGCCATTACACTAACCGTACGATGTCCGACCGTACTTAGCCCACCTTTGTGCTCCTCCGTTACGCTTTGGGAGGAGACCGCCCCAGTCAAACTACCCACCACACAGTGTCCTCAACCCCGATAAGGGGTCAGAGTTAGAACCTCAAACATGCCAGGCTGGTATTTCAAGGTTGGCTCCACCGGAACTGGCGTCCCGGGTTCAAAGCCTCCCAGCTATCCTACACAAGCATGCTCAAAGTTCACTGTGAAGCTATAGTAAAGGTTCACGGGGTCTTTCCGTCTAGCCGCGGATACACCGCATCTTCACGGCGATTTCAATTTCACTGAGTCTCGGGTAGAGACAGCGCCCCCATCGTTACGCCATTCGTGCAGGTCGGAACTTACCCGACAAGGAATTTCGCTACCTTAGGACCGTTATAGTTACGGCCGCCGTTTACCGGGGCTTCGATCAAGAGCTTCGCACGAGTGCTAACCCCATCAATTAACCTTCCGGCACCGGGCAGGCGTCACACCCTATACGTCCACTTACGTGTTTGCAGAGTGCTGTGTTTTTAATAAACAGTCGCAGGGGCCTGGTATCTTCGACCGGCTTCCGCTCCACCCGCAGGGGCTTCACGTACACACCGGCGTGCCTTCTCCCGAAGTTACGGCACCATTTTGCCTAGTTCCTTTACCCGAGTTCTCTCAAGCGCCTTGGTATTCTCTACCTGACCACCTGTGTCGGTTTGGGGTACGGTCTCGAATAGCCTGAAGCTTAGAAGATTTTCCTGGAAGCAGGGCATCAATGACTTCGCGCCCTTGGGCACTCGTCGTCGCGTCTCAGGATTGTGGACCCGGATTTGCCTAAGTCCACTCCCTACTCGCTTAAACCGGGACAACCGTCGCCCGGCTCACCTAGCCTTCTCCGTCTCTCCATCGCAGCTATCCAAGGTACGGGAATATTAACCCGTTTCCCATCGACTACACCTTTCGGTCTCGCCTTAGGGGCCGACTCACCCTGCGCCGATTAGCGTTGCGCAGGAACCCTTGGTCTTCCGGCGTGCGGGTTTTTCACCCGCATTGTCGTTACTCATGTCAGCATTCGCACTTCTGATACCTCCAGCATGCTTCTCAACACACCTTCGCAGGCTTACAGAACGCTCCCCTACCCCGCATACAAAGTATGCAGCCGCAGCTTCGGTGACCAGTTTGAGCCCCGTTACATCTTCCGCGCAGGCCGACTCGACTAGTGAGCTATTACGCTTTCTTTAAAGGATGGCTGCTTCTAAGCCAACCTCCTAGCTGTCTGAGCCTTCCCACATCGTTTCCCACTTAACTGGTACTTTGGGACCTTAGCTGGCGGTCTGGGTTGTTTCCCTCTTCACGACGGACGTTAGCACCCGCCGTGTGTCTCCCGGATAGTACTCACAGGTATTCGGAGTTTGCATCGGGTTGGTAAGTCGAGATGACCCCCTAGCCGAAACAGTGCTCTACCCCCTGTGGTATTCGTCCGAGGCGCTACCTAAATAGCTTTCGGGGAGAACCAGCTATCTCCGGGCTTGATTAGCCTTTCACTCCGATCCACAAGTCATCCCCTGGCTTTTCAACGACAGTGGGTTCGGTCCTCCAGTGCCTGTTACGGCACCTTCAACCTGCTCATGGATAGATCGCCCGGTTTCGGGTCTATGCCCAGCGACTAATTCGCCCTATTCAGACTCGGTTTCCCTACGGCTCCCCTAAACGGTTAACCTCGCCACTGAACATAAGTCGCTGACCCATTATACAAAAGGTACGCCGTCACAGAACAAGTCTGCTCCGACTGCTTGTACGCATACGGTTTCAGGGTCTATTTCACTCCCCTCACAGGGGTTCTTTTCGCCTTTCCCTCACGGTACTGGTTCACTATCGGTCAGTCAGGAGTATTTAGCCTTGGAGGATGGTCCCCCCATGTTCAGTCAACGTTTCTCGTGCGCCGACCTACTCGATTTCACTGGACTCAGGTTTCGGATACGGGGCTATCACCCACTATGGCGGCACTTTCCAGAGCCTTCTCCTACCAGTTGTCCAGCTTAAGGGCTGGTCCCCGTTCGCTCGCCGCTACTTAGGGAATCTCGGTTGATTTCTTTTCCTCGGGGTACTTAGATGTTTCAGTTCCCCCGGTTCGCCTCTTACACCTATGGATTCAGTGTAAGATACCTGGCCGAAACCAGGTGGGTTTCCCCATTCAGAGATGTCCGGATCACAGCTCGTTTGCCAGCTCCCCGAACCTTATCGCAGGCTTCCACGTCTTTCATCGCCTCTGACTGCCAAGGCATCCACCGTATGCGCTTAGTTGCTTGACTATATAACCCCAAGACAACTGATCACGATTCAGCATCCTTTACCAGGCAAGCCTGATACAGAACCCTGTTTCGAGACAGTCACTTGAAGCAATATAACAACCACTTCAACGACAACACCGGATAACGCTTGAAATCGCTATCACTTTGAACAGTTTCTCTCGGAGATAATGAGAGAAATCTATTCGTGTTCTATCTCGTCCAATTTGTTAAAGAGCAAATCTGACCCAGTGATCAGAAAG
>NZ_PXNO01000016.1 GCF_003007715.1 Marinobacter shengliensis
TTACTCGATGATCTTGGAGACCACGCCGGCACCAACGGTACGGCCGCCTTCGCGAATCGCGAAGCGCAGACCATCTTCCATGGCGATCGGAGCGATCAGGGTAACAGTCATTTTCACGTTGTCACCCGGCATTACCATTTCAACGCCTTCCGGCAGTTCACAAGAACCGGTTACATCAGTAGTCCGGAAGTAGAACTGCGGACGGTAGCCCTTGAAGAACGGAGTATGACGACCACCTTCTTCTTTGGACAGTACGTACACTTCACACTCGAACTTGGTGTGCGGCTTGATGGAGCCCGGTACACACAGAACCTGACCACGCTCAACGTCGTCACGCTTGGTACCACGCAGCAGAACACCTACGTTCTCACCGGCACGACCTTCGTCCAGCAGCTTGCGGAACATCTCAACACCAGTACAGGTGGTCTTGGTGGTGTCGCGGATACCCACGATTTCCACTTCGTCACCTACTTTGATGATGCCACGCTCTACACGACCGGTAACAACGGTACCACGACCAGAGATGGAGAATACGTCCTCGATCGGCATCAGGAACGGCTGATCAATCGCACGCTCCGGCTCAGGGATGTAGTCGTCCAGGGCTTCTACCAGCTTCTTAACAGCGGTAGTACCCATCTCGTTGTCGTCTTTACCTTCCAGAGCCATCAGCGCAGAACCGGTGATGATCGGAGTGTCGTCACCCGGGAAGTCGTACTGGCTCAGCAGGTCACGAACTTCCATCTCTACCAGCTCAAGCAGCTCTTCATCGTCTACCATGTCCGCTTTGTTCAGGAACACAACGATGAACGGTACACCAACCTGACGGGACAGCAGGATGTGCTCACGAGTCTGCGGCATGGGGCCGTCAGCTGCGGAGCAAACCAGGATAGCGCCGTCCATCTGGGCAGCACCGGTGATCATGTTCTTAACATAATCCGCGTGGCCCGGGCAGTCTACGTGTGCGTAGTGACGGGTCGGAGAATCGTACTCAACGTGAGAGGTCGCGATGGTGATACCACGCGCACGCTCTTCCGGTGCGTTATCGATCTGATCGAAAGCACGGCTCTCACCAGTACCCCATACTTCGTGACATACACGAGTCAGGGCGGCTGTCAGAGTGGTCTTACCATGGTCAACGTGACCAATGGTGCCCACGTTTACGTGCGGCTTGTTACGCTCAAACTTTGCTTTAGACACGGTTACACCTCTTCCTGTTTCTTAAGTCCTGGGGATCAACCCTTTTTAATGATCGCTTCGGCAATGTTCGAAGGAGCTTCCATATAGCGGGAGAACTCCATCGCATAAGACGCCCGACCCTGTGTTGCAGAACGCAGGTCGGTGGCGTAACCGAACATCTCCGACAACGGAACTTCAGCACGGATGACCTTGCCCGCAGGGCCTTCATCCATACCCTGCACAAGGCCGCGACGACGGTTCAGGTCGCCAACAACGTCACCCATGTAATCTTCAGGGGTAACAACCTCAACCTTCATGATCGGCTCAAGAAGGGCAGGATTCGCTTCGAGGGCGCCTTTCTTCATCGCCATGGAACCAGCGATTTTGAACGCCATCTCGTTGGAGTCAACGTCGTGGTAGGAACCATCGTACAGCGTTGCCTTGATACCCAGCAGCGGATAGCCGGCCAGACAGCCGTTCTGCATCTGCTCTTCGATACCCTGCTGAACCGCCGGGATGTATTCCTTCGGAACCACACCACCAACGATCTCGTTCACGAAGATGAAGTTTTCAGCATCTTCATCATCCAGAGGCAGCGGCTCCAACTTCACTTTTACGTGACCGTACTGACCGCGACCACCAGACTGACGAACGAACTTACCTTCAACGTCAACTGGCTTGCGGATGCACTCACGGTAAGCAACCTGCGGCTTACCGATATTTGCTTCTACCTTGAACTCGCGACGCATACGGTCAACGATGATATCCAGGTGAAGCTCACCCATACCGGAGATGATGGTCTGGCCGGACTCTTCGTCGGTGCGAACACGGAATGACGGATCTTCCTGGGCCAGCTTACCCAGAGCAACACCCATCTTTTCCTGGTCGGCTTTCGACTTCGGCTCAACCGCAACGGAGATAACCGGCTCCGGGAACTCCATGCGCTCCAGAACAATCTTGTTGTTCTCATCACACAGGGTGTCACCGGTGGTCACGTTCTTCAGGCCGATCGCAGCTGCGATGTCGCCCGCCAGAACTTCTTTGATCTCTTCACGGTCGTTGGCGTGCATCTGAACCATACGGCCCACACGCTCTTTCTTGCCCTTCACGGAGTTGAATACTGCGTTACCGGACTCAAGCTTACCGGAGTAAACCCGGAAGAATGTCAGCGTACCCACGAACGGGTCGGTCGCGATCTTGAACGCCAGAGCGGCGAACGGAGCATCGTCGTCAACCGGACGGGTTTCCTCGGTACCCTCGTCATCCACCTCACCACGGATGGCTTTAACCTCATCCGGAGCCGGCAGGAATTCGATGACCGCATCCAGCACCGCCTGCACGCCCTTGTTCTTGAACGCAGAACCGCAGGTAGCCAGAACGATCTCGTTGGCGATGGTACGAGTACGCAGACCCTGCTTGATTTCTTCGTAGGTCAGCTCTTCGCCTTCGAGGTATTTCTCCATGAACTCTTCGCTGGCTTCAGCGGCGGCTTCGATCATCTGCTCGCGCGCTTTCTCGGCCTCAGCAACCATGGACTCAGGAATATCGCGAAGCTCGTAGGTCATACCCTGATCAGCTTCGTTCCAGTAGATTGCCTTCATGCGAAGCAGATCCACGATACCCTCGAAATCGTCTTCGGCGCCGATCGGCAGCTGGATGGGCACAGTGATAGCACCCAGACGGTTACGAATCTGCTCAACAACGCGCATGAAGTTGGCGCCTGCACGGTCCATTTTGTTGACGAAAACCATGCGGGGAACTTCATACTTGTTGGCTTGGCGCCATACAGTCTCGGACTGCGGCTCAACACCTGAGGAACCACAGAACACAACCACGGCACCATCAAGAACACGCAGGGAACGCTCTACTTCGATGGTGAAGTCAACGTGCCCCGGGGTGTCGATGATGTTGATACGGTGCTCGGGATACTGCTTGTCCATACCCTGCCAGAAGGTTGTAACAGCGGCAGACGTGATGGTGATACCACGCTCCTGCTCCTGCTCCATCCAGTCTGTAGTGGAAGCGCCGTCATGGGTCTCACCCATCTTGTGACTACGACCGGTGTAATAAAGAATACGCTCGGTGGTAGTAGTCTTGCCCGCATCCACGTGCGCACAGATACCAATGTTTCTGTAACGTTTGATAGGAGTCTTGCGTGCCACGATATAAACCTCGGCTTGTTAGAAACGGAAGTGAGAGAATGCCTTGTTGGCTTCTGCCATGCGATGCACGTCTTCGCGCTTCTTCACTGCGGCACCCTTGCTATCGGCCGCATCAAGAATTTCGCCAGCCAGACGCTGCGCCATGCTCTTCTCACCGCGCTTCCGGGAATATTCAACGAGCCAGCGCATCGCCAACGCGTTCTGACGGGAAGGCCGAACTTCAACCGGCACCTGGTAAGTAGCACCACCCACACGACGGGACTTAACCTCAACCATCGGCTGGATGTTCTCCAGGGCCTTCTCGAACATTTCGATCGGCTCTTCTTTAGATTTCTCGGCAACGATATCCAGAGCACCGTAAACAATGCGCTCTGCAACCGACTTCTTACCGCTTTCCATCACATGGTTGATGAACTTGGCAAGACGTGCACTGCCGAATTTAGGATCGGGAATGATTTCCCGCTTTGCTGCAACTCTTCTTCTAGGCATCGATAAGCCCTTATATCTAAAAGGTCTTCAGGAACCCCTGAGATAGCCAAATGCTACTCAGCCTTACTCTTACCGTTCTTACAAGCAACGATAAAAGACACCCGCTCGGGACATCAGGACTTGGGTCGTTTTGCACCGTACTTGGAGCGGCCCTGCTTACGGTTCTGAACACCTTGGGTATCCAAAGTACCGCGAACAGTGTGATAGCGCACACCCGGAAGGTCTTTTACTCGACCGCCACGGATCAGCACAACACTGTGCTCCTGAAGGTTGTGACCTTCACCACCAATGTAAGAGGAAACCTCGAAGCCGTTGGTCAGACGAACACGGCACACTTTACGAAGTGCTGAGTTCGGCTTCTTCGGCGTTGTGGTGTACACACGAGTGCACACACCACGGCGCTGAGGACAAGCCTGGAGAGCAGGAACATCGCTCTTGGCTACCTTGCGCTTACGAGGCTTACGCACCAACTGATTAATCGTTGCCATGTAAGCAAACTCCAAAAAACCATACCAATGAAACTTACCCCCTGTGCAGGGGGTAAAATTTAAGGGACGCAAGTGTAAGCCTGCGCCCCGACTCAGTCAAGATGACTGTTCTCTTTTTAACCACCCTCGGGATAAGTAACTACCCCGAGAATGGCACGCCGGCAATCAACCTTCTCGGTTGAGCTCCGCGCTCAGAGCTTCTTCAACATCTGCCGCGGTCACGCCCTGCTCTTCCAGGTCACGCTTGCGACGACGTTCGCTGTGGTAAGCCAGACCAGTACCCGCCGGAATCAACCGACCAACCACAACGTTTTCTTTCAGGCCACGCAGGAAGTCACGCTTACCGGTCACCGCACCTTCGGTGAGCACCCGGGTGGTTTCCTGGAACGAAGCCGCAGAAATGAACGATTCGGTGGCCAGCGATGCCTTGGTAATACCAAGCAGCAGACGCTCGAATCTGGCAGGCTCTTTGTCCGCCTGATTCGCCTTTTCGTTCTCTTCCAGCACCTGAGTGATTTCCACCTGGTCGCCAGACAGCAGGGTGGTATCACCCGGATCGCTAATTTCCACCTTGCGCAGCATCTGCCGAACGATAACCTCGATGTGTTTATCGTTGATGACAACACCCTGCAGGCGGTACACATCCTGGATTTCGTTGGTGATGTACTTGGCCAGCTCGACCACACCCAGCAGACGCAAGATGTCGTGCGGGTTGGACGGACCGTCGGAAATCACCTCACCCTTCTCAACCGTTTCACCTTCGAAAACGTTGAGCTGGCGATGCTTCGGAATCAGAACCTCATAGGCATCGTCATCTTTCGGCGTGATGACCAGGCGCTTCTTGCCTTTGGTCTCTTTACCGAAAGACACCACACCACTGATTTCCGCCAGGATGGCAGACTCTTTCGGGCGACGAGCCTCGAACAGGTCGGCAACCCGCGGCAGACCACCGGTGATGTCCCGGGTCTTCGAGCTTTCCTGCGGAATACGGGCAACTACGTCACCCAGCTCGATCTTCGCGCCATTAGCCATGGTCACCAGCGCGTTAGCCGGTAGGAAGAAGATCGCGGTACCACCGCCTGGCAGTTCTACTTCTTCACCCGCATCGTCAATCAGCTGGATAGCCGGACGAATGTCCTTACCAGCAGCAGGACGCTCTTTCGGGTCAATCACTTCCATGGTGGACAGACCGGTCAGCTCGTCAGCCTGGGTACGGACAGTAATGCCCTCTTCCATGTTGACAAACTTGGCCGTGCCTTTCGCTTCGGCGATGATCGGATGCGTGTGCGGATCCCACTTGGCAACTACAACGCCGGCCTCAACCACGTCACCGTTCTTCACAGACAGAACGGCACCGTAGGGCAGCTTGTACCACTCGCGCTCGCGACCCTGCTCGTCGGCAATCGCCAGGGCCGAAGAACGGGACACCACAACCAGGGAGCCATCGCTCTTCTCGATGGACTTCAGGTTGTGCAGACGTACCGTGCCACCGTGCTTGACCTGAATATTATCTACGGCAGAGGCTCGGCTGGCCGCACCACCAATGTGGAAGGTCCGCATGGTCAGCTGGGTGCCAGGCTCACCGATGGACTGGGCAGCGATAACACCGACGGCCTCACCCACGTTAACCCGGTGACCACGGGCAAGATCGCGGCCGTAACACTTGGAGCAGATGCCGTGGCGAGTCTCACAGGTAATCGCAGAGCGAACCCAGATCTCATCCACACCGGCGCGCTCAACCATCTCGACGGTTTTCTCGTCCAGCAATGTGCCGGCCGGAACAACAGCGTTGTCCTTGTCGGTTGGGGTGAATACGTCACGGGCTGTGACACGCCCCAGAACACGATCACCCAGCGGCACAACAACGTCGCCACCTTCAATGTGCGGCGTCATCAGCAGACCTTCATCGGTACCGCAGTCTTCCTCGGTCACCACCAGGTCCTGGGACACGTCAACGAGACGACGGGTCAGGTAACCGGAGTTCGCGGTCTTCAGTGCAGTATCCGCCAGACCTTTACGAGCACCGTGGGTGGAGATGAAGTACTGGAGTACGTTCAGACCTTCACGGAAGTTCGCGGTAATCGGCGTTTCGATGATGGAGCCATCCGGCTTGGCCATCAGACCACGCATACCGGACAACTGACGAATCTGGGCAGCGGAACCCCGCGCACCGGAATCGGCCATCATGTAGACGGAGTTGAAGGATTCCTGCATCAGGTCTTCGCCGTCTTCACCCTTCACAGGCTGGCCGTCAGGACCAATAACCTGCTCTTTGGACAGACGCTCCATCATCGCCTTGGACACTTTATCGTTGGCGCGGGACCAGATATCGATCACCTTGTTGTACTTCTCACCCTGGGTCAGCAGACCGGATGCGTACTGGTTCTCGATGTCTTTTACTTCGTCAGACGCCGCATCAACCAGCTCATACTTCTCCGGCGGAATCTCGAAGTCGTTGAAGCCGATAGAAATACCGGAACGGGTTGCATAGTGGTAACCCATGTACATCAGTTGGTCAGCAAAGATGACAGTATCTTTCAGACCAGCGTCCCGATAACAGGTGTTGATCAGGTTGGAAATCGCCTTCTTGACCATAGGACGGTTGACGATTTCAAACGGCAGGCCGTCAGGAACGATATCAAACAACAAAGCACGGCCAACGGTGGTATCAACCACACGGTAGGCTTCGGACTTGCTGCCATCTTCGGCATAGGCCACTTCCTTAACCCGCACCTTGACCTTCGCCTGCAGGTCAACCTTGCCGGCACCATAGGCACGATGGGCTTCTTTGACATCAGCAAACACCATGCCTTCACCCAGGGCAGCGTGGCGCTCGCGGGTCATGTAATACAGACCCAATACCACGTCCTGAGACGGTACGATGATCGGCTCACCGTTCGCTGGAGACAGCACGTTGTTGGTGGACATCATCAACGCACGGGCTTCAAGCTGGGCTTCCAGGGTCAGCGGTACGTGTACCGCCATCTGGTCACCGTCGAAGTCGGCGTTGTAAGCCGCACACACCAGCGGGTGCAGCTGGATCGCTTTACCTTCGATCAGAACCGGCTCGAACGCCTGGATGCCCAGACGGTGCAGGGTGGGCGCACGGTTCAGCAGGATCGGGTGCTCGCGGATGACTTCGTCCAGGATATCCCAGACCACGCCTTCCTCGCGCTCGACCATTTTCTTGGCGGCCTTGATGGTGGTCGCCAGGCCACGGTGCTCAAGCTTGGAGAAAATGAACGGCTTGAACAGCTCCAGGGCCATCTTCTTGGGCAGACCGCACTGGTGCAGGCGCAGGTACGGACCCACCACGATCACGGAACGGCCAGAGTAGTCGACTCGCTTACCCAGCAGGTTCTGACGGAAACGACCCTGCTTACCCTTGATCATGTCAGCCAGGGACTTCAGCGGACGCTTGTTGGTGCCAGTGATGGCCCGACCACGACGACCGTTATCCAGCAGGGCGTCAACCGCTTCCTGCAGCATACGCTTCTCGTTGCGCACGATGATATCCGGAGCGTTCAGTTCCAGCAGGCGCTTGAGACGGTTGTTCCGGTTAATGACCCGACGGTACAGATCGTTCAGGTCGGAAGTGGCAAAACGGCCACCGTCCAGGGGAACCAGCGGGCGCAGATCGGGCGGCAGAACCGGCAGAACGGTCATCACCATGTCGCCCGGCTTGTTACCGGAGTACAGGAACGCCTCAAGAATTTTCAGGCGCTTGCTGAATTTCTTGATCTTGGTCTCGGAGTTGGTCTGGGGGATCTCTTCCCGCAGGGCGTCAACTTCCGCCTGCAGATCGATAGCTTCGAGCAACTCTTTGATGGCCTCGGCACCCATACGGGCGTCGAACTCGTCACCGAATTCTTCCAGGGCCTCATAGTACTGCTCGTCATTCAGCAACTGGCCCTTCTCCAGGGTGGTCATACCCGGATCGATAACGATGAAGGATTCAAAGTACAGAACCCGCTCGATATCTCGCAGGGTCATGTCCAGCATCAGGCCAATACGGGACGGCAATGACTTCAGGAACCAGATGTGAGCGACCGGGCTGGCCAGCTCGATATGGCCCATACGCTCACGGCGCACGCTGGCCAGTGCGACTTCAACACCGCACTTTTCACAGATAACGCCGCGATGCTTCAGGCGCTTGTATTTTCCGCACAAGCACTCGTAGTCTTTGATCGGGCCGAAAATCTTGGCACAGAAAAGACCGTCACGCTCCGGCTTGAAGGTACGGTAGTTAATGGTCTCAGGCTTTTTTACTTCGCCAAAAGACCAGGAACGAATCATGTCAGGCGAAGCCAGTCCGATACGGATGGCGTCGAATTCCTTGCTCTGATTCTGGCTCTTGAGAAGATTCAGCAAATCTTTCATCAGTAAAAGCTCCGGATGGCGTTAATCTCGGGCGGGCACACGAGGTGCCCGCTCACGCTGCCAAAAACAATTCGGCTCACTCGGATTCCAGCTCGATGTCGATACCCAACGAGCGGATTTCCTTGACGAGAACGTTGAAGGATTCGGGCATGCCCGGCTCCATACGATGATCACCATCGACAATGTTCTTGTACATCTTGGTCCGACCGTTGACGTCATCAGACTTGACGGTAAGCATTTCCTGCAGGGTATAGGCGGCACCGTATGCCTCCAGAGCCCAGACTTCCATCTCACCGAAACGCTGACCACCGAACTGCGCCTTACCACCCAGCGGCTGCTGGGTTACCAGGCTGTAAGAGCCGGTGGAACGAGCGTGCATCTTGTCATCGATCAAGTGGTTGAGCTTGAGCATGTACATGTAGCCCACAGTCACCGGACGGTCAAATGCATCACCGGTGCGGCCGTCGTACAGCTTGACCTGACCACTGGTATCCATGTCGGCCAGCTCAAGCATACGCTTGACCTCGGCTTCCTTGGCACCGTCAAAGACCGGCGTTGCCATCGGGACACCGTCACGCAGGTTACCGCACAGCTCCAGAATTTCCTTGTCGCTCAGGCTGTCGAGATCAACCTTGGTCACTTCATCTGAGTGGTTGTAGATCTCATCCAGCAGCTTGCGCAGTTCAGCCACTTTACGCTGCTCTTCCAGCATCCGGCTGATCTTTTCACCCAGCCCCTTGGCGGCTGCGCCCAGATGGGTTTCCAGAACCTGACCAACGTTCATCCGCGAAGGAACACCCAGCGGGTTGAGCACGATATCAACGGTGGTGCCGTTTTCGTCGTAAGGCATATCCTCAATCGGCATTACCGCGGAGATAACACCCTTGTTACCGTGACGACCGGCCATCTTGTCACCCGGCTGGATGCGACGCTTGATGGCCAGGTAAACCTTGACGATTTTCAGCACGCCCGGAGCAAGGTCATCGCCCTGCTGCAGCTTGCCTTTCTTGTCGTCGAAGCGGGCTTCGTGCTCTTTCTTGCGATCTTCCAGACCCTGCTCGGATTTCTCCAGAAGTTCGTTCAGAGCTTCGTCTTTCATGCGCAGCTTGAACCAGTCCGGACGCGGTAGATCGGCCAGATAGGCTTCATCAAGCTTGGCGCCCTTCTTCAGACCCGGGCCACTGATCACTTCCTGGCCGTTGAGTGCTGCAGTCAGACGCTCATAGGTAGCGCCTTCGACAATGCGGTACTCGTCTTTCAGATCCTTACGGTACTGATCGAGCTGCTCTTTCTCGATGGACTGAGCGCGGGCATCTTTTTCGATACCGTCACGGGTGAATACCTGAACATCGATAACCGTTCCGCGGGTGCCGGTCGGAACACGCTGAGAGGTATCTTTAACGTCAGAGGCCTTTTCACCAAAGATCGCACGCAGCAGCTTCTCTTCCGGTGTCAGCTGGGTCTCACCTTTCGGCGTGACCTTACCCACCAGAATGTCGCCCGGGCCCACTTCCGCACCGATGTAGACAATACCGGACTCATCCAGCTTGGACAGCGCGCTTTCACCAACGTTCGGAATATCCGCAGTGATTTCTTCGCTACCCAGCTTGGTGTCACGGGCCACACAGGTCAGTTCCTGAATGTGGATCGTGGTCAGCCGGTCTTCCTGAACCACCTTTTCGGAGATCAGGATGGAGTCCTCGAAGTTGTAACCGTTCCAGGGCATGAACGCGATGCGCATGTTCTGGCCCAGCGCCAGCTCACCCAGATCCACGGAGGGACCATCTGCCAGCACGTCGCCACGGGCAATCACATCGCCCTGACGCACGATGGAGCGCTGGTTGATACAGGTATTCTGGTTAGAGCGGGTGTACTTGGTGAGGTTGTAGATATCCACACCTGCATCACCGGCCTCGGTTTCTTCGTTGTTTACGCGCACCACAATACGGGCAGCATCCACGCTTTCAATCACACCGCCACGACGGGCGGTCACGCACACGCCGGAATCCTGGGCAACGGTGCGTTCTACACCGGTGCCGACCAGCGGAACCTGTGATTTCAGCGTCGGAACCGCCTGACGCTGCATGTTCGCACCCATCAGGGCCCGGTTAGCATCGTCGTGCTCAAGGAACGGGATCAGAGACGCCGCCACCGATACAACCTGGCGTGGAGATACGTCCATGAAGTTAACCGCTTCCGGCGGGGCGACGGTAAATTCGTTCTGGTGACGCACGGTAACCAGCTCGTCGGTCAGGCGCTTGCCGTCATCGGTAGCAGCACTGGCCTGAGCGATCACATAATTGCTCTCTTCAATCGCAGACAGATACACCAGCTCATCGGTCACCACGCCGTCGACGACTCTACGGTACGGACTTTCCAGGAAGCCGTAGGAGTTGGCACGGGCATAGGTTGCCAGCGAGTTGATCAGACCGATGTTCGGGCCTTCCGGAGTCTCGATAGGACACACACGGCCGTAATGGGTCGGGTGAACGTCCCGAACCTCAAAGCCGGCACGCTCACGGGTCAGACCGCCCGGACCCAACGCGGAGATACGACGCTTGTGAGTTACCTCAGACAGCGGATTGTTCTGGTCCATAAACTGGGACAGCTGGCTGGAACCAAAGAACTCCTTGACTGCGGCCGCAACAGGCTTGGCGTTGATCAGGTCCTGCGGCATCAGGCCTTCGCTTTCAGCCAGACTCAGACGCTCTCGAACCGCGCGCTCAACCCGTACCAGGCCTACCCGGAACTGGTTTTCAGCCATCTCGCCAACACAGCGAACCCGACGGTTGCCCAGGTTGTCGATATCATCCACCTGGCCCTGGCCATTACGAATGGCAATCAGGGTTTTCAGCACGTCGATGATATCGTCGTGGGTCAGCGTGCCCTCACCGGTGCTCTCGTCACGACCAAGGCGGCGGTTGAGCTTCATCCGGCCAACGCCGGACAGGTCGTAGCGCTCCTCAGAGAAGAACAGGTTGTTGAACAGGTTCTCCGCGGATTCCTTGGTGGGCGGCTCGCCCGGGCGCATCATCCGGTAGATTTCAACCAACGCTTCCAACGGAGTTCGGGTCGGGTCGATACGCAGGGTATCAGACATGAACGGACCACAATCCAGATCGTTGGTGTAAAGAGTTTCAATATCCTTAACACCAGCGCCGAGAATCTTGGTGATGACTTCTTCGGTCAGCTCGGTGTTACATTCCACCAGCACTTCGCCGGTAGACTGATCGATCATGTCCTTGGCAAGAACACGGCCGTACAGGTATTCAGTGGGAACTTCCAGCTCGGTAATGCCGGCCTTTTCCAACTGCTTGATGTGACGCGCCGTAATACGGCGGCCTTCTTCAGCAATGACGTTGCCTTCCTTATCTTTGATGTCAAAGGTCGCAATGTCACCACGCAGCCGGCTGGGCACCAACTCAAGCTTGCAGACTTCTTCACCCAGAGCAAACTTACTGGTTTCGAAGAACATGTCGAGCATCTGCTCAGAGGTGTACCCCAGAGCGCGCAGGAGGATCGACGCAGGCAGCTTACGACGACGGTCGATACGAACGAACACGGAGTCCTTCGGATCGAATTCGAAGTCAAGCCAGGAACCACGGTAAGGAATCACCCGGGCCGAATACAACAGCTTGCCGGAGGAGTGAGTCTTGCCTTTGTCGTGATCAAAGAAGACGCCAGGCGAACGGTGCAGCTGGGAAACAATAACACGCTCGGTACCGTTGACCACGAAGGTACCGTTTTCAGTCATCAGGGGCATCTCGCCCATGTAGACTTCTTGCTCTTTGATGTCCTTGATCGCCTTGTTGGACGATTCCTTGTCATAAATGATCAAGCGGACTTTCACCCGCAGCGGCGCGGCGTAAGTAACGCCCCTGAGCTGACATTCCTTGACGTCGAACACTGGCTCGCCGATTCGATAGCTCACATACTCGAGCGCGGCGTTGCCAGAGTAACTGACAATCGGGAATACGGATTTGAACGCTGCGTGAAGACCGGTTTCCCGGCGGTCTTCAGGAGCGGCTTCCATTTGCAGGAAGTCCCGGAACGAATCCAGCTGAATAGACAGCAAATAGGGGACGTCCATCACGGAAGGCAATTTACTAAAATCTTTGCGAATCCGCTTTTTCTCAGTGTAGGAGTAAGTCATCTGCATTCCCCAGCTTTAGACCTGATACCTGGTATCAAGAAGCAATCAAATGTTCTGCTTCGGGGCCGAATTGCTCGGCTTATCGCGCCGTCTTGAACAAGACTCTGGCTGTAGGTTATAGATCTGACATTAACCCGTAAAAGCACACCAGACTCTATAGCATATACAACAGAAAAAGGCCGGTGGCACAGAGCCACCAGCCCATCCATGCTTAACGCACGGTGTCGATCAACAGCCGACTATTACTTGAGCTCAACAGAAGCGCCTGCTTCCTCAAGCTTCTTCTTGGCTTCTTCAGCCTCGTCCTTGCTAGCGCCTTCCTTAACAGTAGAAGGAGCGCCGTCAACCATTTCCTTGGCTTCTTTCAGACCCAGACCAGTCAGCTCACGAACGGCCTTGATGACGTTGACTTTCTTCTCGCCAGCGCCAGTCAGAACTACGTCGAACTCGGTCTGCTCTTCAGCAGCTTCGCCACCAGCGGCAGCAGCAGGTGCAGCGGCAACAGCAGCGGCAGCAGAAACATTGAACTTCTCTTCCATAGCTTCAACGAGCTCAACAACTTCCATTACGCTCATTTCAGCAATTGCATTCAAAATATCGTCTTTAGACAGAGCCATGACTTTCTCCGAAAATGTAAAAAATGGTGTTCAACAGAATCAAGCAGCGTCTTGCTTCTGGTCGCGGACTGCAGCTACAACACGTGTGATCCTGCCCGGAATATCGTTCAGGGTACGTGCAAGCTTGGTAACTGGTGCCTGTGTAACAATAGCCAGCTTGGTCAACGCTTCGTGCAGCGTCGGCAGCGTGGCCAGGCGATCGATCTGTTCTGCGCCCATCAGCTCACCGCCGACAGCCAGACCCTTGATCTCAAACGCCTCTTTCTCTTTGGCAAAATCCTTCAGCAGGCGCGCAGCGGCACCCGGATCTTCCATAGAGAAAGCCAGAATGGTCGGGCCAACCAGCGCCGGATCGATGCACTCAAACTCAGTACCTTTGATAGCAATCTTCGCCAGGTTGTTACGAACAACCTTCAGACGAACATTCTCGGCACGAGCTTTGGCACGAAGGGCAGTCATGTCACCAGAGGTGACACCACGGTAGTCAGCCAAAACCACAGACAGAGCAGCTCCAGCAGTCTCGTTGACTTCAGCGACGATCGCCTTCTTGTCTTCGAGTCTAATTGCCACTGGATTTCTCCTCGATTTCGCCAGCGTTATGCCGGCAAACCCATCATTGTCCTCAACGAGGACGCCTAACGGTGTTTGGGTTCAGAGAGAACGTCTTCACACCGTCTGCGCAGGCGTTGCTTTAACCCTTGCAGCCCTTGTTACCAAGGGCTTCGGGGGCCTGCGGTCTTTGACAGCCTTGGCTTCCGCCCAGACTACAAAGTAACTACCAATCAGAGACTCAGAGTACCCTGATCAATAGTCAGACCAGGACCCATCGTAGAAGAGATGGTGATCTTTTTCAGATACACACCCTTGGACGATGCAGGCTTGGCCTTTTTCAGGTCTGCCACCAGAGCTTCAAGGTTTTCCTTGATGTTCTGGGCAGAGAACTCAACGTTACCCAGCGGAGCGTGGATAATGCCGTTTTTGTCAGTACGGTAACGAACCTGACCAGCTTTGGCATTCTTAACCGCTGTCTCAACATCAGCGGTTACGGTGCCAACCTTCGGGTTCGGCATCAGGCCACGGGGACCGAGGATCTGGCCCAGTTGACCAACAACACGCATGGCATCCGGAGTGGCGATAACCACGTCGAAGTCCATGTTGCCTTTTTTGACTTCATCAGCCAGGTCGTCCATGCCTACGATGTCGGCACCGGCCGCGGTCGCTTTCTCGGCATTGGCACCCTGGGTGAACACAGCCACACGCACGGATTTACCGGTACCGTGAGGCAGAACAGTGCTGCTACGCACAACCTGGTCGGATTTACGTGCATCAACACCCAGGTTAACCGCTACGTCTACAGACTCTTTGAACTTCACGTTCTGACCCAGTTCGGCCAGCAGCGCAACCGCTTCGTCTACAGAGTAGGCGCGGGTGGAGTCTACTTTTTCACGAATCAGCTTTTGACGCTTGCTCAGCTTAGCCATCTTACAGACCCTCCACGTTCAGGCCCATGCTGCGGGCAGTACCAGCGATGGTGCGAACGGCTGCTTCCATATCGGCAGCAGTCATGTCCGGCTCTTTGGTCTTGGCGATTTCTTCCAGCTGAGCACGGGTAACCGTACCCACTTTGTCAGTGTTCGGACGACCAGAGCCACTCTTAATGCCAGCGGCCTTCTTCAGCAGGACCGGCGCAGGCGGGGTCTTGGTGATGAATGTGAAGCTGCGATCACTGTAAACGGTGATAACGGTCGGAATTGGCAGACCAGGCTCCATGCCCTGAGTCTTGGCGTTGAACGCCTTACAGAATTCCATGATGTTAACACCACGTTGACCCAGCGCAGGACCAACGGGGGGACTCGGGTTGGCCTGACCGGCAGCAACCTGAAGCTTGATATAGGCTTCAATCTTCTTTGCCATGATAGATCTCCTGTGGGTTCGAACGCCTTTCGGCTCCCCGGTTTTTCACAACTGCTTTAAGCAGACACAAAAAGCCCGCGTCGCCGTAGCGCGCGAGCTTTCAATCTTCAAAGCCGCCATCAGTCTTTTTCGACCTGCCCGAACTCCAGCTCAACCGGAGTAGAACGGCCAAAGATAAGAACGGCAACCTTCACTCGACTCTTCTCGTAGTCGACTTCTTCTACCACACCGTTGAAGTCTGCAAACGGACCTTCAACAACGCGAACAATTTCACCTGGCTCGAACAGCGTCTTGGGCTTGGGCTTGTCTGCACCACTTTCAACACGACGCAGAATAGCCTCAGCCTCGCGCTCAGTAATCGGAGCCGGCTTGTCTTTGGTACCGCCGATAAAGCCCAGTACCCGAGGTGTATTCTTGACAAGATGCCACGAGGCGTCGTCCATTTCCATCTGGACCAGTACGTAGCCGGGATAAAACTTGCGCTCACTCTTGCGCTTCTTCCCGTCCCGCATTTCGACCACTTCTTCAGTCGGAACCAGGATTTCGCCGAACTTGTCTTCCATCTGCTCGAGCGCCACACGCTCTTTAAGAGTGCGCATCACATGCTTCTCAAAGCCAGAATACGCATGAACGACGTACCAGCGCTTAGCCATTGCCCACTCCCGTTAACCGATAAATCCGGCGACCAGCCAACTGATCAGCGAATCCATGCCCCACAAAATAAGCGCCACTACCAGAACAAACACAACCACAATGATGGTGGTCTGAATCAACTCTGGCCTGGTCGGCCAGACGACTTTCCGGATCTCGACACGCGCTTCTTTTAACAGGGTGGCAAAACGCCGCCCCCGCTCGGTTTGCAACGCCACAAACGCAGCAACCAAGCCTAGCGCAACAAGAGCCAGAACCCGATATAGCACGGACTCGGCACTGAAGTACTGATTACCGACAACGCCGACGGCAATCAAAACGAAAACAACCAGCCATTTCACGGTATCGAAACGGCCGGCTGACTGAACGGCTTTTGACTCCATAGGAATCAACTTATGTATCCGGATGTTGAAAAATGGCAGGCCAGGAGGGAATCGAACCCCCAACCTGCGGTTTTGGAGACCGCTGCTCTGCCAATTGAGCTACTGGCCTGCACCGAAACAACTCAGCGCAACAAACAACGAGCAACCCGAAGGTTACTCGATGATCTTGGAGACCACGCCGGCACCAACGGTACGGCCGCCTTCGCGAATCGCGAAGCGCAGACCATCTTCCATGGCGATCGGAGCGATCAGGGTAACAGTCATTTTCACGTTGTCACCCGGCATTACCATTTCAACGCCTTCCGGCAGTTCACAAGAACCGGTTACATCAGTAGTCCGGAAGTAGAACTGCGGACGGTAGCCCTTGAAGAACGGAGTATGACGACCACCTTCTTCTTTGGACAGTACGTACACTTCACACTCGAACTTGGTGTGCGGCTTGATGGAGCCCGGTACACACAGAACCTGACCACGCTCAACGTCGTCACGCTTGGTACCACGCAGCAGAACACCTACGTTCTCACCGGCACGACCTTCGTCCAGCAGCTTGCGGAACATCTCAACACCAGTACAGGTGGTCTTGGTGGTGTCGCGGATACCCACGATTTCCACTTCGTCACCTACTTTGATGATGCCACGCTCTACACGACCGGTAACAACGGTACCACGACCAGAGATGGAGAATACGTCCTCGATCGGCATCAGGAACGGCTGATCAATCGCACGCTCCGGCTCAGGGATGTAGTCGTCCAGGGCTTCTACCAGCTTCTTAACAGCGGTAGTACCCATCTCGTTGTCGTCTTTACCTTCCAGAGCCATCAGCGCAGAACCGGTGATGATCGGAGTGTCGTCACCCGGGAAGTCGTACTGGCTCAGCAGGTCACGAACTTCCATCTCTACCAGCTCAAGCAGCTCTTCATCGTCTACCATGTCCGCTTTGTTCAGGAACACAACGATGAACGGTACACCAACCTGACGGGACAGCAGGATGTGCTCACGAGTCTGCGGCATGGGGCCGTCAGCTGCGGAGCAAACCAGGATAGCGCCGTCCATCTGGGCAGCACCGGTGATCATGTTCTTAACATAATCCGCGTGGCCCGGGCAGTCTACGTGTGCGTAGTGACGGGTCGGAGAATCGTACTCAACGTGAGAGGTCGCGATGGTGATACCACGCGCACGCTCTTCCGGTGCGTTATCGATCTGATCGAAAGCACGGCTCTCACCAGTACCCCATACTTCGTGACATACACGAGTCAGGGCGGCTGTCAGAGTGGTCTTACCATGGTCAACGTGACCAATGGTGCCCACGTTTACGTGCGGCTTGTTACGCTCAAACTTTGCTTTAGACA
>NZ_PXNO01000017.1 GCF_003007715.1 Marinobacter shengliensis
GCCCACGCCCGTCCTCTGCACTCACCCCAGACACCCTGGAAGGCCTTTTTGATTCCCTCCTGCAGCGCCTCAGCCACCTGCAGGAAGTGCGCACCGACTACCCGTGCGACTACATGGCCCGCTGCAAAGCGAGCTTCACCGACGCCCTGATCCACGAACTGGAAGCCCGCGGCCACCACAGCCCCGCGTTTGACCGCCTCATCCAACTGAGGGACGCCTGGGACTGCGGCCAACTGGACCTTCCCAACGTCACGGAGACCAACCAATGAGCCCCATACCTCCCCGTCAGGACCAGGTAGAAGACAAAGAGCGCCGTTTCTACGTGTGCGCCCCGTCTTCCATCTACCTGCAACTGCAGCAAGAAGCCATCCAGCGCGGCACCGACCTCTGGACCCTCGGAGGCTCCGTCCTGCGCGCCTGGTTAGAGGCCGGCTGCCCGAACTTTGGCCATCAGGCCAACCCCCCTGAAAAGCCCTCGAGTCCGCCCCCGTCATCGTCACCACTCGCGCACGAACCGGGGGACGCTCAGTGAGCGCTGCAAGGCTGGCGCGCAGCGCCAGGGCCAAAGGCCCCCTGGCCTTGTGGCGGTCAGTGAGTGGCCCACAGTGCGCATCCAGAGTGGTGAGGATGTCGGGGGAGGACGGCCGCCCCTTGATTCCGAACCATGAGCAAAGGCGGCAAACGGAGTGCGCAGGTCACCCGAGTGACCGGAGGCGACAGGGATCGTTACCCGTAAGGGTGGCCACCTTAGTGGCCAGGAGCGCAGCGAGTAGAGCCCGCCCCGAAGGGGTCGCAAAACAGATTCAACACCCCTTTCCAAAGCAACACCCGGAAAGGATTTAACCCAAACCAAGCAACACCAAACGCAACACCCAAACGAAACCAAGAGGACAAACACCATGGAAAACCACCTGAACCTGATGGTCATCGGCGCCACCCGCTACGACATCGACGGCAACAAAGGCGGCTCCCTGTGGGCATACGCTCCTGCAGAAGCAGACGACGACAACCGCGTTGGCAACGAAGTCATGAAAATCGCCTGCGACTACAAGCACATTGACCAACTCAGAAACCACGCTGACCGCCTGCCGGCCATGTTCACCGTCAAAGCCCAGATGAAAGCCGGGCAGGGCGGAAAGGTCACCTTCAAAGCCCTGGAGCTACGGCCCCAGGACCAAACCAAAAAGCCAGCGGCCTGAGTAGCCCCGAATGAACGTCATCACCTGCGAAGGTGAATGGATACAAGGCGCCCAGGGCATTGAATGCACGGGCACCTTACACAGCATTCCTTACCAGGACGTAGACGTCCTGTTTCAGGAATACCTGGCCCCCGACCCCGCCATCATCGGAGTCGTGTCAGGAGTAGCCCTGACCTTATTCGTCATTGGAGTCAGTGCCGGAAGGGTCGTTCAAATAATGCGTAAAACGTGAGGTATTCAACATGAACGAAGTTATCGAAATGGAAAAGCAAAACCAAGGTAAGACCTGGGCCATGGCCCGCTCGCGCTTCGGCAAAGGCGTCGCCAAAGTGGGCGTTGCGCTCTCCGCAGCCACCTCCTCCGTGGTGGCCTTTGCGGCAGACCACAGCGCTGCCATCGACGCAGCGAAAGAGGACGGCATCACCAACGCCGGAGCAGCGGTAGCCGCCGTCATTGCCCTGGCAGCCGTCGTCATGGGTGTAGGCATCGTCCTGCGCCTCATGAACCGGTAAATGCTGACCAGCGTCCTGATAGCCTGCCTCTGGGTAGGCTGTCTTGTGTCCGGCTACCGGACTGTGTAAGGGCCGGATTCCGGCCCTTTTTCATCCCGGATAACCGCTATGAACCGACCGAAACCGCGCCTTCCTTTCCTGATCCTCGTCGCAACCCTTCCCTCAATGGCCCATTCAGCCGTTGAGTACACATATCGCTCAGTGGCACAAGGTGGGCTTTCTTGTGATGGCGTAGCCAATGATTGCTTTCTGGGTCGTTACACCACCAGTGCCGGCAACGATTACGATTATCGTTACTCCTGCTCACTCCCACCTGCACAAGAAGTGCTCGTGCAGCGTGGTGAGCGAATCTACCAGCCAGAATCTTGGGATTTTGACAATAATCAACCGGTTCCAGCGAGATCACACCCCGCGTACGTCTGTGAGCCACCTCAAACGTGCGACCCACTGACCCACGAGCCCGGCTCTACAGTGGACGACGGTTTGTGTGGAACCTGCACTCCTGGATACATACGTGCCCAAGGCCCTTACGGCGCTGGACAGCCTTTCGATACCGGCTTCGAATGCATGCGCAACCGCGAACCCAACGAATGCCAGTACCTGGACAAATACGAAGTGACCACCAGCCAGGGCGCCTACTGTGTCAACGAATGCGCCCAGGGCTCCCTTGACAGCAAATGCCTCTTGGACATCGAACCCGAAGACCCCGAACAACCTGAGTGCGGCCCTGACCACCCCGAATTCAAAGGCGTGATTGGCTACGGTGGAGAAGCCGCCCTGGTCTGCGGCACCCCCGAAAACCAATGCCCCACCGGCTCCTCCTACGGCTTCATGGAACAGAGCGACGGCAGCTACAAAGCCTCCTGCTTCCCCGCCGAAACCAACCCGCCCCAATGCCCCGGCGGCTCCGCCGTGATCATGGGCAAAAACGGCATCTCCTTCCAGTGCAGTGAAATCCGCAACCCCGACGCCACCCCCGAAGACCTCCACGACGCCCTAAACGGCGACAGTGACGGAGATGGAGAAGGCGACATCACCGGCATCACCAACCAGCTCAGCAAAATCCAGGAACTGCTGAACCGAGGTAACAACAACACCAACAACATCAACGAAACCCTCAAAGGCATCGGCAAACAGATCCAGGACAGCACCGGCGCCATTACAGACGCCATCGGCAACATCCCCGGCGGTGGGGGAGGCAGTGGCGGCAACGGAGACGGCAACGGTGATGGCGATGGGGAACAAGAAAACCCCGTCACCTGGAGCGGCGACCCCATCACCCTCGAAGTCGGCGACGGCCTCGAAGAACTCAACGCCATCCAGGGCGAATACGAAAACCTCATCGCCAACATCCGCGCCGAAATGAGCGCCGCTTTTGGCTCCTTTACCGGATCAGGGGGCCTCGAAGACAACGAAATAACCCTGTTTGGCCATACCTTCAACGCTGGACTGTCAAGGTTCGGGGCGGATCTTTCCATCATCGGAACGATCATCCTGTTTGCGGCGACATTCCTGGCACTCGGCATCATCATGGGAGCAAAAGACTGATGGAATTCATCGCTAACTTTTTCGACTCAATCTGGATCTTCTTCGAAAGCCTCTCCGACTTTGCCACCGACATACTCGTCAAAGTCTCCGCCTGGTACGTCATCTGGGTCACCAAAGCCAAAATCTACTTCGTTGGCTTCTCCTGGGAAGTGGCCCAGGAAGTCCTCAACCAACTCAACATCTCCGCCACCATCAACCAGTATTGGGGCTCCATCGACTCCAAAGTCATGGGCGCGCTGACCTTCTTTAAAATCCCCGAGGCCCTCAACATCATCCTCAACGCCCACCTGACCCGGTACGTCATGGGAGTGTTTAAATGACCATCAATATCCACCACGGCCCGCCCGGCTCCTACAAATCCGCCGGCGTCGTCCAGCGCTACGTTATCCCCGCCCTAACCGGCGAAGACAGCGACTACCCCGACGGCCGCTGCGTCGTCACCAACATCCGCGGCCTGGACTCCATCGAACGGGTAGAAGAAGCCTTCGGCGTCACCTGCGGCCCCGAATCCCGAATCATCAACCTCGAAACCGAAACCCGGGACGCCCTCGAATACGCCGCAAGGTGGTTCCACTGGGCCCCGATCGGCGCCCTGATCGTCCTGGACGAAGCCCAGGCCGTGTACCCGGCTGCACGACGGGATTTCAAAATCGAACACCTGGACTACCCCGGCGGCAAAGAGGCTGCCCAACGCGACAACCGCCCCGCCGACGTCCTCCTGGCCTTCGACATGCACCGGCACTACAACTGGGACCTCTTTTTATGCACCCCCAACATTGCCAAGATCCACAAAGAAATACGCCAAAGCGCCCAACAGGCATTTCGACACTGGCAAATGGGGCACATCGTGCCCTGGAAGAAAAACAGATGGAGGGAACTCGAACATGACCCTGAAAACAGCGGAAAAGCTACCTCCCATAGCATCGGTGTCCCAAAAGAGTACAAGGTCGACCTCCGCGTCTTCCAATGCTACCAATCGACCAAAACCGGCAAGGCCAAAGGGGTGGTCGGGGGTCATTCAATGCTTGCGGATCGAAAGCTACAGATGGTCGCTCTTACTATCGTCATTTGCCTTGGTTATCTCGGCTACTCTGCGAACACTATCATTGAGCGTGAAAAAGCGCGCTTCTCCGGTGATCCGGTGGCTGTTCCACAGACTGATACGCCTGATGGTCGCCCTGACCCTGATGGTCTTGATGGGAGCCGCGTTCCGACTGATCGCCCGTCTGAGCGTACTCTGAACTCAACCCAGAGCCGACGAAACACCCCCTACCAACAGAACGCACCGGACTCACGCCAGCACCTGGAACACCCCTTCGCCGATGTTGAGCTGCGCATCTCCGGCAGCGTTAACCGTCTCTACCTGTTCCAGGGCAAAGACCTGCAAGGTGAATTTGCGCTCACCCAACACGATTTGGCCAGCTACGGCTACCGCGTCCTGTACCTCAGGCGGTGTCATGGCCAGCTCTGGTGGGAAGGAGAGCCCGTCCAGGAGCTGTACTGCCAACGAATGCGCAGCCATGAGCCTGAACCCCGGCCAACCGTTGAACCGGCGATGTTCCCGCCCCTGATTAGTACCACACAAGCCCCGGCAGCGGCGGAGCGCTAGCGACGATGCGCGAGGAGCAAGCGCGAAGGCGCTGCCGGGGCGAAGCCCCAGAGACGTCCCTGTAACACGTCTCATAGAAAACGACGACAGTCGATTTAACACCACAGACATCCACAGAAGGCCACAGATGAAAATCAAAGACTTTGAAAGAATGGACATCCGAACCGGAGAAATCGGCAAAGGGGATCTGTTCATCGGCCCGGAAGGTCAGCAGGTCAACCTGCAGAACGTTAACGTACTCTGGACCGGCGTAGACACCGTCAGGCAACTGTTTGAGGGAAGACTCAAACCCGAACCCCTGGCCCAGATCGTCGAGGCCTACAACGAAAGCTACGACGCCACCATCACCGTCAAAGACATAGAGTTCAAAGTCCAGTCCGGCAGACGCGGTGGTTTCAAATACATCCTTCAAAACCGGGAATACGGCCTGACCATCCTTCTGCAGAACTTCTACGCCGAACCCGACAACCCCGGCACCCACGTTAAAATTGAAACCTCCCCCAGATGGCTCTATGAACGCTCCAGCCAGCAGATACACGACGAGTTGGCAGAGTGGGGCATGTTCTTCCTGACCGGCATCAAACCCGTTGGCATCGCCTTACATCTGGCTGTCGACTTCCAGGGCTGGGAGCCGCCCCAGGACTTTGCCAGCCACTTCGTTACCCGTGCCAAAACCATCAGCGTCCACAACGGCCTCAGTGACCTGGTGTTCAAAGGCCTGGACGGTGCCACCATCAACGGACGCGGTGAAACCTACACCTTTGGTAAAGCCAACAGCCTCCAGGTGTGCCTCTACGACAAGTCGAAAGAAATCGACGTCTCCGACAAACGCGCCTTCATGGAAAGCATCTGGGAATGCGCCGTGAACGAAGACACCTTCCCGGACACCTGTTACGACCCAGATAAACCCGTCTGGCGCCTGGAAATCCGCTTCCATCACCGGATCGTCAACGAGGTCTCTCAGGGCACACCGAACATGAAGCCCATCTACACCTACATGGACGCGGTTCCGCACCTGACGGGCCTTTGGCAATACGCCCTGAAAGCCAACCGCTATGAGGTCAAACGCGAATGGTGTCACCCCATCTGGACCAAACTGCGTGACGACATCGGCTTCGGCTACAGCGCCCCTGATCTGATGTACAAACGCGCAAAAAAGGAACCCGGTTGCGGCAACGAAAAGAACGTCTCCCTGGCCTTTGGCAATCTCCTGAGCATTTATGCGCGCAACCGATTTAACGCCAGACAGGCCTGGGA
>NZ_PXNO01000018.1 GCF_003007715.1 Marinobacter shengliensis
GCCCACGCCCGTCCTCTGCACTCACCCCAGACACCCTGGAAGGCCTTTTTGATTCCCTCCTGCAGCGCCTCAGCCACCTGCAGGAAGTGCGCACCGACTACCCGTGCGACTACATGGCCCGCTGCAAAGCGAGCTTCACCGACGCCCTGATCCACGAACTGGAAGCCCGCGGCCACCACAGCCCCGCGTTTGACCGCCTCATCCAACTGAGGGACGCCTGGGACTGCGGCCAACTGGACCTTCCCAACGTCACGGAGACCAACCAATGAGCCCCATACCTCCCCGTCAGGACCAGGTAGAAGACAAAGAGCGCCGTTTCTACGTGTGCGCCCCGTCTTCCATCTACCTGCAACTGCAGCAAGAAGCCATCCAGCGCGGCACCGACCTCTGGACCCTCGGAGGCTCCGTCCTGCGCGCCTGGTTAGAGGCCGGCTGCCCGAACTTTGGCCATCAGGCCAACCCCCCTGAAAAGCCCTCGAGTCCGCCCCCGTCATCGTCACCACTCGCGCACGAACCGGGGGACGCTCAGTGAGCGCTGCAAGGCTGGCGCGCAGCGCCAGGGCCAAAGGCCCCCTGGCCTTGTGGCGGTCAGTGAGTGGCCCACAGTGCGCATCCAGAGTGGTGAGGATGTCGGGGGAGGACGGCCGCCCCTTGATTCCGAACCATGAGCAAAGGCGGCAAACGGAGTGCGCAGGTCACTGCAGTGACCGGAGGCGACAGGGATCGTTACCCGTAAGGGTGGCCACCTTAGTGGCCAGGAGCAACGCGAGTAGAGCCCGCCCCGAAGGGGTCGCAAACCAGAATCAACTGACCTTTCCCAAGCAGAACCCGAAACGTCAGTAACCGAAGTGAAACCCCCGGCCCAGCCGGATAACGCAACCAAAGCAACACCAAACGAAACCAAGAGGACAAACACCATGGAAAACCACCTGAACCTGATGGTCATCGGCGCCACCCGCTACGACATCGACGGCAACAAAGGCGGCTCCCTGTGGGCATACGCTCCTGCAGAAGCAGACGACGACAACCGAGTCGGTAACGAAGTCATGAAAATCGCCTGCGACTACAAACACATCGACCAACTCAGAAATCACGCTGACCGCCTGCCGGCCATGTTCACCGTCAAAGCCCAAATGAAAGCCGGGCAGGGCGGCAAAGTCACCTTCAAAGCCCTGGAGCTACGGCCTCAGGACGTCACCAAAAAGCCGGCGGCATAAGGAGCCCCTAACCCATGGAAATCCTGACCTGTGACGGAGTCATCAGCCAAAGCGGCAGCACCCCCCAGTGCAGCGGCTCCTGGCAAGTCGTCCAGGTCGCCGAGTTCGCCGCCCAATACCGGGAGGCGTTCACCATGTCACCGGAGGAATTCAGCTACCTGGCTGGCACCTTCGTGACGTGGTTTTTAGTGGCGTTTGGGGTCCGCCTCATCCGCCGCATGTTCAACACCTGAAACCCAAACCAGAAAGAGGAAACCACCATGTCCCGCATCATCGACATGCAGAAAGAACCGGACGGCAAAGCCTGGGCCATGGCCCGCAGCCGTGTCGGCCGCACCGTAGCCAAAGTGGGCACCGCCGTGGCAGCCGCTGGCGCAACCGTCACCGCCCAGGCCTCCATCCTGCCCGCTGACTTCGGCGACCAGATGGACGGCGTAGGCACCGACATCACCACCGTGGGTGGCGCCCTGATCGCCCTGGCGGTGATTGCCGTGGGCATCAAATGGGTCAAGGCCACCTTCTTCGGCTAAGCCGGGGAAGGCACCCACACCCAGGAGGGCGGGCCACGGCCCGCCTTTTTTGATCACAACAGGGAGAAAACCGGTGTGTTCTTCAATGATCCGTACTATCTGTCGTTACTGGCCCTTATTGCTTGCCTTTGGGTGGCTACGGGCTGAAGCCGTCCCCAGTGGACAGCAATACGTTGATTGGATTGAAGCTGTCAGCAATGGGTCGGTTATGGGCGGTGGTTCGTCCAGTGTTAACTGGTCTCCCCCCGGCCCTAATACCCATGTGTCCTGTGCTTCTACGTCTGACTTTAACAGCGGACAGTACTGCGTTAAAAAATCTTGGGAAGCGTGCCCTTCCAATTTCCCTAATTTTTACAAAGAAATCACCAATACCAATGTTAACGGGTACGGTGTTACGAATGCCCAGGGCTTTTGCCTTAAACCACCAGATCCTCCCGAAAACTGCCCCACCGATACGATTCCCGGTGGCCATATAATCGGAGCCGGTGGCGCCGGTATTTATAACGTAGAAGGCTGCGCCTATACCTGCGGCACTAACTATTCCAAGCTCGATGGCAGCACCAGCATGTTTGACGCCCAAGAGTGCACCGGCTTGGGTGAACAGTACGTCTCCGACAATCCCGAAGACTATACCGGCCAGCCTGAACAATGTGACATCAAAGACAGCCAGGGCAACTGCCTGGACATGGACAAGCAGCCCGGCGGCAGCTGCCCCACTGGCACCACCTATGGCGAAGTAAACGGCACCAGCGTCTGTGTCCCCTCCGGTACCAACCTATCCGGACTCGACCAGGGCTCTCAAGGCGTGCAGGGTGAAGGCGGTTCAGAACCCGCTATCCAACCCGGTGACGGCGATGGAGACGGTGACGGAGATGGAGATGGAAACGGCGACGGTAGCGGAGATGGTGACGGATCGGGCGACGGAGAAGGTGATGGAAACGGCGGTGGAGGTGGTGGCACCGGTGGTGACGGAGAGGGAGAAGAAGGGGAGGGCGAATACGGCTCTAACGGCTGTGAGGCACCTCCCACCTGTGAAGGTGACGCCATTCAGTGCGGCATTGCCCGGGAGGTCTGGGAAAACCGCTGCCTGATCCACGAAACCGGCGACAAAGCCGACGAATTCTTTAACCAGAAAACCCAGGGAGTGGGCAACCTGGATGAGGAAGGCCTGGAACTGGTCGACACCCAGGAAATGGACCTGTCCGACAAAATGCAGGACTTCACTAACGTCGCCGACCCCGCCCCGGCTGAATGCCCGCCGCCGGTCGATATCAACCTGGCTCTGGGCCGCTTCGAAGTCGAATTCACCGCCTTCTGCACCCTGGCCGAACAACTGCGCCCCTTAACCCTCTTTATCTTCTCGTTCCTCGGCTCCCTCGCCGTGGCCCGAACCGTCATGGGAGTGATCTGACCATGCCCATACTCTACTTTGTCTGGTCCATTGTTCTCTCTGTCGTCCCTTACATCGTCACCTACGTGGTACGGGGCCTCGGCTTTGGCCTCATCGTCTTCACCGGCGTCACCCTCATCCTGGACCAGGCCGAACAGTTCCTGTTCGCCAAATTCGACGGCTTACCAACGGCGCTGTATTCCGTGCTGGCTATCGCCGGGTTCCCCCTCGGCATCAAAATCCTGTTCACCGCCTTTGGCATTTGCATTGCCATCAAAACCGCCGTCAAACCCGCGCACCCCATCTGGCGCAAACCCGGTTCACCTTGGGAGGCCTGACCATGAAACTCCGACACCGACTTGAAAACACCCTCTGGTGGTTCCTAACAGAAGCCCCCACCATCCTCCTCGTCCTTGTTGTCGCGTTCCTCGCCTACACCCAAGGCCAGATCGACGCCATCAAGCTCATCGACAGCCTGGAGGTGTGCCCATGATCACACTCATCACCGGCACCCCCGGTGCCTCCAAAACCCTCAACGCCATTGACCTGGTACTGAACGATCCAGCCTTCCAGGATCGCTCCGTCTACGTCTACAACATCCAACTCCTGGCCCCCGGTGAAGCCCTTGGCTGGCAGACCCTCGACCTGGAACAGGCCAAGGCCTGGTACGACCTCCCACACGGCGCCGTCATCATCCTGGACGAATGTCAGGACCTGTTCCCCCCGGAGAAATTCGGCAACAAAGTGCCCGAACACATCCGCCGGCTGAATACCCACCGACATTTGGGCATTGACCTGGTCCTGATCACCCAACACCCCAAACTGATCGACACCAAGGTTAGACGCCTGGTCGGCCAACACCTCCACTTCAAGCGCCAGTTTGGCCTGCAGTCGGCTACCCGCTTTACCTTCCAGGAATGCGCCGATGACCCCAACGATTACTTTGCCCAAAAAGCCGCCACCAAAACCCGCAAACGGTTTAACAAAAAGCTCTTTGGCCTCTACAAAAGCGCCGAAGTCCACACCCACAAACGCAAGATACCCTGGATGGTCTGGGCCCTCCTGGTGCTGATCATCGTCACCGGTTACACCATCTATAGCGTGGTTGCCAACTTCGGCCAATCCGACAGCGTCAGCAGTCCAGGTCCAACGCCTGACAACGTCACCACCCAAGCGAACAACGCGCCCGGACAGCCCGCACCGGCCAGACGGGAAGGGCAACCCCTCACCCGTGAGCAATACCTGGAACAGTGGTCCCCAAGGGTAAAAGGCATCCCCCATTCAGCCCCGGTCTATGACCAGGTGTATGAAGTCCGCGACTTCCCCCGGCCGCAATGCCTCCTGCGCGAAAAAACCGACCAATGCCGGTGCTACACCCAACAGGCCACGCCCCTGGAAGTCCCCGAGGCACAATGCCGCCAGATCGTTGCCCACGGCTATTGGGACCCCACCCGCGAACCCCCTCAAGACAAAGGCACCCGCAACCCCCAGGGCAGCAACAGTACCCAGGCCACCAGCGCCCATGAACGCAACATGGAAGCCCTGAGAATCCGTGTACAAACCCAGGCAATGAACTATTGAACCCGACACCCAGGAGGGCCGGCGGTGGCGTGTGGGTGGAAGGCTTGCCCCAGCCACACGCCGCCGGCAGGCGAGAGACGTCCCTGTAACACGTCTCATAGAAAACGACGACAGTCGATTTAACACCACAGACATCCACAGAAGGCCACAGATGAAAATCAAAGACTTTGAAAGAATGGACATCCGAACCGGAGAAATCGGCAAAGGGGATCTGTTCATCGGCCCGGAAGGTCAGCAGGTCAACCTGCAGAACGTTAACGTACTCTGGACCGGCGTAGACACCGTCAGGCAACTGTTTGAGGGAAGACTCAAACCCGAACCCCTGGCCCAGATCGTCGAGGCCTACAACGAAAGCTACGACGCCACCATCACCGTCAAAGACATAGAGTTCAAAGTCCAGTCCGGCAGACGCGGTGGTTTCAAATACATCCTTCAAAACCGGGAATACGGCCTGACCATCCTTCTGCAGAACTTCTACGCCGAACCCGACAACCCCGGCACCCACGTTAAAATTGAAACCTCCCCCAGATGGCTCTATGAACGCTCCAGCCAGCAGATACACGACGAGTTGGCAGAGTGGGGCATGTTCTTCCTGACCGGCATCAAACCCGTTGGCATCGCCTTACATCTGGCTGTCGACTTCCAGGGCTGGGAGCCGCCCCAGGACTTTGCCAGCCACTTCGTTACCCGTGCCAAAACCATCAGCGTCCACAACGGCCTCAGTGACCTGGTGTTCAAAGGCCTGGACGGTGCCACCATCAACGGACGCGGTGAAACCTACACCTTTGGTAAAGCCAACAGCCTCCAGGTGTGCCTCTACGACAAGTCGAAAGAAATCGACGTCTCCGACAAACGCGCCTTCATGGAAAGCATCTGGGAATGCGCCGTGAACGAAGACACCTTCCCGGACACCTGTTACGACCCAGATAAACCCGTCTGGCGCCTGGAAATCCGCTTCCATCACCGGATCGTCAACGAGGTCTCTCAGGGCACACCGAACATGAAGCCCATCTACACCTACATGGACGCGGTTCCGCACCTGACGGGCCTTTGGCAATACGCCCTGAAAGCCAACCGCTATGAGGTCAAACGCGAATGGTGTCACCCCATCTGGACCAAACTGCGTGACGACATCGGCTTCGGCTACAGCGCCCCTGATCTGATGTACAAACGCGCAAAAAAGGAACCCGGTTGCGGCAACGAAAAGAACGTCTCCCTGGCCTTTGGCAATCTCCTGAGCATTTATGCGCGCAACCGATTTAACGCCAGACAGGCCTGGGA
>NZ_PXNO01000019.1 GCF_003007715.1 Marinobacter shengliensis
GTGACCTGCGCACTCCGTTTGCCGCCTTTGCTCATGGTTCGGAATCAAGGGGCGGCCGTCCTCCCCCGACATCCTCACCACTCTGGATGCGCACTGTGGGCCACTCACTGACCGCCACAAGGCCAGGGGGCCTTTGGCCCTGGCGCTGCGCGCCAGCCTTGCAGCGCTCACTGAGCGTCCCCCGGTTCGTGCGCGAGTGGTGACGATGACGGGGGCGGACTCGAGGGCTTTTCAGGGGGGTTGGCCTGATGGCCAAAGTTCGGGCAGCCGGCCTCTAACCAGGCGCGCAGGACGGAGCCTCCGAGGGTCCAGAGGTCGGTGCCGCGCTGGATGGCTTCTTGCTGCAGTTGCAGGTAGATGGAAGACGGGGCGCACACGTAGAAACGGCGCTCTTTGTCTTCTACCTGGTCCTGACGGGGAGGTATGGGGCTCATTGGTTGGTCTCCGTGACGTTGGGAAGGTCCAGTTGGCCGCAGTCCCAGGCGTCCCTCAGTTGGATGAGGCGGTCAAACGCGGGGCTGTGGTGGCCGCGGGCTTCCAGTTCGTGGATCAGGGCGTCGGTGAAGCTCGCTTTGCAGCGGGCCATGTAGTCGCACGGGTAGTCGGTGCGCACTTCCTGCAGGTGGCTGAGGCGCTGCAGGAGGGAATCAAAAAGGCCTTCCAGGGTGTCTGGGGTGAGTGCAGAGGACGGGCGTGGGCTCTGGAAGGCAAAACTGGCGGCTTTGATGGCCGGTGATAGGGTCATGCCGTGCCCCGGCTTCTGGTATCGAGTCTTGATCATTGGATGCTGGCCTCCATCCGGACGGTGTGCATGAACGGGCTGATCGACCGGGACTGCGCGTAGGTGATGAAGGCGGATTCGGCCAGCTTGGCGTAGGCACAAAGCACGTTATCCAGCTGTTCGAAGGCGGCCATCATGCCCTGGATCTTGATCAGGCATTCGAAGGCGGTGTCCCGGTGGCCGTTGTCCAGCAGCTGGATGGCCACGTTGAACAGGGTGCGGATCTGGTGCTTTTTAAGTTCGCGGATGGCCGGTGTCATACGTAGGCCTCCAGGCGCACACCTTTATAGACCTGTCCTGGAAGTACACCGCAGGTGCTCAGTTGTTCACGGCGCAGTACCACGACGGCAGGCAGTACGCCTTTGCATTCCTGGTAGTAGTCCAGGTAGGCGTCCAGTTTGGAGCGGATCTTCAGGGACTTGGCGTTGTCGTTGAAGCGGACGGCATCGCCGTCAATGGCTGGTTGGTCGATATAAGGAGAGACGAAAGCCCAGCCAGCCGCACCGTGGACGTGGTCACCGCCGATGGCGATCCACTGACGACCAGAAGCGCTAACGGCCACTGTGCCTGGGGCCACCATACGGGCCGGGCCAAGGCGTCCAGAGGAAGCAACGAACTCATGGCCATTAAAGAAGAAGACGGTGCAGGACAGCGTACGGCCTTTCTCATGGGCCACCCGGACGATGGTTTGGGCTTTCTGTCCAACTCGGTTCAGGTGCTTCATTGCCAGTCCTCCTGATCCAGTGCGCGCTGCGACAGGGCGGCGATGTTCACCATCCGGACGCGGCCAATCTTGAGTGACGGCAGGTGGCCCTTTTCGATCTGGCCCCTTACCTGCCCTTCCGTGAGCCCGGTGAGCTGGGCGTAGCGCTCCTGACTCATCACCGGCGTGGCTATCAGAATGATCTGTTTTTGCTCGTCCACTGTTTTGCACTCTGCTACACTGATTTACACATATTCACTCAGTAACCCTGACTAAGTACTGAGTACATATTACTTACTCTATCAGAGTTAGTATATTTTACTATTTTAAGTTAACTATGATCAGAGAACGGATAATAGAAATCTTCGATGTGCTCGACTTGACCTCTAAGCGAATGGAGGAGCTGACAGGGATCGACAGGTACAAGTGGGGAAACATCAGAGGAAGAAAGCAGAAGGTGAACGAGGACTACCTGGAAGCACTAAACCAGGCATTCCCTCAGTTCTCATACTGGATAATGACAGGGCAAACAATTCCAGAGGCTGGTCAGATCAGCCCAGAGATGGAAAAGGCCCGTTCAGAGAACAGCCTGAAAACAGGATAGGTTTCTGCCTGGCTGCACGTATCGCCCAGGCTTGGTATGGAGACCGACGAGGGGAACCACAAGAACAAGAGGGCTGGCCGTCGTAGTGTGTGGTGGCGGTTTCAGGCAACAAGTACATCAAGCAATCCTGCCAAGTCTAGCTAAAGATCACTTTACGAATAAAAATCAAAGACAATAAGAATATAAAGCAACACAATGAAGATCAATATACCCAATGGAAAAAAGATGACAGAGGAAGAAAAAGGATTAGCTAGCATTCAACAAATATTAGCTATCGGAACCGCAGCAGCACTAATTATATCCTGCATCAACCTTTATTTTTATTGGAACGTATTCGATATCAACATATTCAATCACATAACAATACCAGAGATACTAGCAAGATCTGCGTTTCCACTGATATTAACAAGCAGCACTTTTTTGGGTGTGATACTGGCGCTGACCAACACCAAAATCACGGATAACACAGACCAAAGAGGAAGTTATTTTAAAGAGTTTAAATCTATCCTACTAGTAGCATTAAGTTTTTTTACCACAGGAATCATTGCCTTATATTTAGGAGACTTTAGACTTCTACCCATGATGGCAATGGGAACATTGATGCTGCTATTCACAACCAAAAAATTCAATAGATCTGTAAATTATATTACCCAGATTTCGGGGATACCAAGCTCATTAAACATTGCCCTAGTTATAATGGCAACAATATCATCCACACATTCAATGGGAAGCGCACTAAATATAAAGGCAGGGAAAAGTTATAAATATGCAGAGATAGAAACCATGTCTGAGAACATCACTGGAGCTTATATTGGGCGATCAGATTCTTCCGTTTTTATCTGGAAAATTGAAAGAAAAGAAACTCTGATAGTGAGCCAAAGTGAAATAAAAAAAATAAAGCTAATAGATAGCAGCAATATGCCGGAAGAAAAGGCAGGGACTGAAGAAAACTCGACTAAGAGCCTTTAACTTCTTCAACATAATCTATGCCATAAGAAATCAGGTCGGACGCAGAATCAATGACTCCTTCTACTTTAAGTCCTTCCACCTTGTGATACTGATCATCGTCAACAAAGTGGACGATGACGTTAGCATATGCATCACCTAAGCCAATCATATTAATCGACTTTTTATAACCACAATCCGGTGACTTACAATGCGAGTTGGACTTGATTCTCTCTATCTCACACAAAACACTGGAATACGAACAGCTCAAAGGACTGCATGAATCGACCCGATAGTTGAAATCTTTAGAAGGCTGCAAATTATGCAAAGGATCTAGCAAGACAATGTTAAAAACATCTTTTTCATCCCAAAACCCAACTACTCGACCAAAAGCCTTTGAGACTTGGAACTGAACCAATGGATAGTCATCGACGTTCTCAAGATATGTAGCATCAACCCAATTCAGATCTGACCTCTGGATTGGGATATTTTTTTGATTCCAATCAATGGGATGATAACGCCAAGCGCTCTTCGAAGAACGATCAGCCAAAAATTTTCCTTTCTCCATGCTTGAAAGCTCCCGAAGCTTTTCAAGCAAAGAGACAAACCACTTAGAGTCAGATTCAGAAAGACCAAATTTATCAATCTGCTTCCAAAATCGAAGAGAAAAGGACCAATACACCCTCTCTACATTTTTGGCCACGGGAAGTTTCTGGTCTGGTATCCTCCCAGGAACTATATCCATAAGATCAATTCAATCGTTTACGATAGTAGTCACCCATACTTTTAACACTAATTGGCACTTCACAACGTTGGGCGGGACTATATCCATTACGAGCTTCCAGCCAAGGATCTTCCATATGAGTCATTTGCTCAAGCTCCGCACCCGAAAACTTGACATAGACATTTAGAACATTGTCAATAAGAAGCTTTTCTGACTCTCCCAAAGAATCAAAGCTAAACCCTTTCCGCACATCACACTCTCCCACAGAGGAGTACAAAGTCTTAGTATCCCTAAAACGATCAAATATTTCGCGACTAACAGGTCCATGAACCCAAGCTTGAAAGTCGGACTCAACAAGCTTCTGACCATCATTAAAAGCGGCATACCATGCCTGGCAGTAGTACATTAGCTTTTGCAGCTTAAGGTTATCAAGCGCTTCACCACCGGCATTAACCTTAACAATAATGTAGTCGCAAAGATCGTGGATGTTCATAAAAACCTCATTAGGATTCCATTGGGAATCGAGGAAAATTCGTACAAAGTCTAACAAAAATTAGTCTAAGTTGACAGATACCGCAAAAGCATAGCCGATGTATTTTGTATGATTCTTGATACAGTCCTCTCCCTGCAGTCACACCACTCTGCAGGTGTCGCGCTTGCCTGGCATCCCTGCCGGCGGTGAGCCCCGGTCATCCTGACCAATCGGCTCACTGCCAGTGTACTGTTACACGTTGTAACGTTTAGGCGTTTTGTCTTAATCCGGCGTGAGACTTTTCCTACATTGCCCTTTCTTCGATGCCCGTTAATCCGGTTCGATTCGCTCTGCCTGGCCGGTTTGTTCCAGGGTGGCGGGTGATTTTATGGGCTCTATCAGCAGGGGTTGCCGGATTTGAGTTTTGAGTAAATCCTGGAATGGGTCTGTGTTGGTCAGGCTTGGGTCCAGCCACATGTCGAAGTCTTCCCGGTTGAGCATGAGCGGTATGCTTTTCGGGTGGATGTGGCTGAACCTGGGGTGTGGTGGCAAGGTGATGATGGTGAACGACGGTACCACTTCTTCCTGGAAGTCCCACAGCTCATACAGGCCGGCAAAGGCTATGGCGCTGTCGGCCGGGTGGATGTTGTAGCACTGTTTGCGGCCTTTCTCGCCTGTCCATTCATGGAAGCCGCTGGCCGGTATGATGGCCCGCTGGCTGTGAAAGCGCTTCTTCCAGAGTGGGCTGGTGCCCAGGCTGCCAGATCGGGCGTTGAAGGTGCTGTACTTTGGCGAGGGGCGGTAGCCGGTGCCGTCTGGTTTGCGTTCTATGAGCAGTGACCAGATGGCGTCCTGCAGGGTGCGGCCTTGATGGGTTTCGTATACGATCTGGGCTTTGGCTCCGGGGGCGATGTTAACGCGGGGCTGTATCCGGAGCGGGATGCCGAGTTCTTCCAGGAGGCCCTGGACTAAGGGGTCGTCGGATACGTTGAATCGGCCGCACATGGGTATACCCCGCGTTTGATTTACTAATTGCCTCGCAGACATTCCCAGGAACGTTTACGGGAAAGCTCCCGCCTTTCGGCTCTCAGTCGGTTGCCCTCCGAGACGGAATATCCGCCGGCTCTTAACCGGTTATCAATCCACTTGATACGCTGCTCATACCAACTGCATTGCTTCTGAACACGCGCCTTCTCTCTCTCCTTTTCTCTGTTGGCCGACGAACTGGTATTAGACTGGCGCTGCGTTGATGTACTCCGGTTGATGTTTTCAACGTTCCTTTGAGTACGGATGTTCTCCCTCATCGGTATAACACTCATTCCGGAAGGGGTAACGCGCTGGGCTCCGGTTTCAGGTTGTTCGTCTGAAAAATGCGTAACGCCGTTCTCATCTACCCATTTATAGAGCTTGGTCGCTTGGCTGACAGATGGGGTGAAAGCTAGAGCAATGACAACTACCAGTGAAATTCGCAACACCGTGACTCACTCCCTTGAAGATGCAGTTTAAATATTAGCGAATGCAGGGAGGCAATGCAGCACTGGAAATGCTAAAAGGTTCTAACCGAATACCCACGTCAGTTGGCTTTCACTTGAGCAACAGGCTGGTGGTGACGCCACTTCAAAAGATGACTGTTCCAGGCCCCTCTTTCCAAACGTTTCTGGACAAGGTTCGCATATTCAGCGGGACAAGGAGGGTTCTTTCGTTTATGCCTCCCTTGATTGCAAAATAGACACGCTGCAACGATGTTTCCGTTGGATGCTGCGCCCCCTTCACTGTGTGCAACCAGGTGCTCACCAGTACATCGGAAATGCTTGGCGCGGGCCAGTGAAATACCATGAAGGCTTGCGTACTGCTCCATATTGTTTTGCCACATTGGCTTATTGCAGTAGTAGCACAGACCTTTCTGGCGTAAAAAAGCTGCGGACCTAGGCCCTTTGAGGGGGGATCGATTTTTTTTGGACACAACCTGTCAACTTGGTAGTACCCCGTTTTCTACTGAGCAGAGTTCGAGGAACCAGTCGACAGAATCGTCCTGGCGGGTTAAGGGTGACCGGAATTATTTCTGGCGACCCGAGAAAGTATGGTCAAGAATAAGGCGATTCACGATTGCTGTAAATGGAAGGTGTCCACAAAGTGTCAACCCACCTGCGGTTTTGAGTGGTTCTGTGTGGAATGCCGATTTTGTAAGTAACTGTTTTATGGATCATTGTGGTTTTCTGTGGCCCAAAAAACAGGCGCGGCATCGGGTTCAATTCCCGCCGTCTCCACCAACTTCCAAAAAAAAGCCCCTGATTTCAGGGGCTTTTTTCGTTTCTATGACTAGGCCTTTGCTTCTACCAAGGTGTCCGGTTTAAATGGGGGCTACTACACCTTCTCATTAATACACCAAAGTGAGGATTCTTCGATCTTCTTAGATGCCTCTGAATAATCACTTGGCCGATTAGCGTTAGGCCTTATGGCTCCAGTCTTTCCAAACAATTTTCATAATCAATTCCATCACTCGGTGCACCCGTGAGGACAAATCCGCCTCCCATGCCATCGTATGAGACCCTATCAGTATCAAGACAGAGCGCTCCCTCCGCAGTAATGTCATACGGCGTTCTTACAATGGATTCCGCACCCTCAGGGAAGTCCTCAGGCAAAGGTCGGTTCTGCAGATCGAACTCAATATGCCCATCAATGTTAGCCACATCTTCGCCGTCAACACGAGGAGCCAGTCCGTAGGTGGTGTCGGTTAAAAGCTGGGTCGTATGCAGCGCAGGAGAAACACAGTTGGCGTTATCAAACGCCTGAAGGTATTCGCGCAATTGCCCATTATCGGCGAACGCAATCACCGAGCGACCGTAAATGAGTGAGGTCTGGTCGTCATCATTAACAACCTCACACTCCGAAGCCCAACACCCAGCCAGCTCGGTTGCTGTGTCGGTACAATCTGGTTCAGCCACGCGCTCAGTCTTCAGTTCAGCGGTTTTCTCAAGGCTGGCCTGGTCTTCGTCGCTACCTGATCCACCGCAACCGGAAATCACTGCAGACATAATCAGACACGTTACTACACTAGTGTTGCGCATGGTTCGTTCTTCCCTGAAAAGCTGAATATTGGAAAAGTTGAGGACTTTACTACTAACCGTATTTAGGGAAAAGACCTTTGCATCCTAATCAAGAAGGTGTCCACAAAGTGTCAACGCAACTGCGGTTTCGAGTGGTTCTGTCTGGATTTCCGATAGAGAAAAGCCCCCTGATTTCCTAGGCTTTTTTCGTTTTCATACCCCCGCCCCTTGCCAACCCTTCACCAATCCGTCATGCAATCCTCACTCATTCCCGTTATGGTCGTGTCATTCCAAGCCACACAACCAACGCTATGAACCAGCCCAACGACCCAGACAACCTGCAGGAACTCATCGCCCGCATCCGCGACCACACACGTGAGATGGACGAGGTGTCCGTGGGTGACTTGCTGTCAGCTGCAGGCGAGCGTTCTTTTGGTCCGGTGGTGCTGGTTGCCGGGCTTATCACACTGGCGCCGTTGATTGGCGATATTCCGGGTGTTCCCACGCTGCTGGGGCTTCTGGTACTGCTAACGCTGGGGCAGTTGCTGTTTCAGCGGGAGAGCATCTGGATTCCAACGCGGCTTTCAGAACGGCGGATATCACGGGACAAACTGTTCAAGGGGCTGGACTGGATGGATAGACCCGCACGCAAGCTGGATGACTGGACTCGCCGGCGGCTGACCTTTCTGGTGCGCGGCCCAGGGCAGCTGGCCATGGCAGCGGTGTGCATGTTGGTATCCCTGGCCATGCCGCTAATGGAATTCATCCCGTTCAGTGCCAATGGCGCCGGGCTGGCGCTGATGGCATTCGGGCTGGCGATTGTTGCCCGGGACGGCCTTCTCGCTCTGCTGGCACTGGCCTTCACTGGCGGTACCGCCTGGTTTGTGCTGACCAACCTGCCCGGTTGAGACGTCCTCCGCCGGCACTCTGTCGTGATCACCGGCCTGTCACCAATTGATACAATTACCCTCACCTGCCCGTGTTGGGAAAACTGCTACTATAGAGACAGGTTATCGTTCGGCGCTCCATCTCAGGAGCATTTTTGTCTGTAAGGATGCATGCATGTCCAGCAAAGCGAAGCAGTCCCAGAAACTCCTGCTGTTCCGCCTTTTCGGATCGCGCCTTTTTGGTCTGGGTACGCTCAAGATTCGGGAAATTCTGCCCTTTCAGCGGCTGACCAAGCTGCCCCACAGTCACCATGCGGTTATTGGCACCGCGACGTTCCGGGGTTCAGCAGTTCCGGTTATTGATATGTCGGCTGCGGTTGGTTATCCGGCGCTGACAAAAGACGAGCAGGCCAAGAGCTCCATCATCGTGACCGACATTCAGCGCCAGGAGATTGGTTTTCTGGTGCGCAGTGTGCAACAGATCATCGAGACCGACTGGAAAAGCGTGATGCCGCCACCCAAGGCGCTGGGCACCAATGCCTTCATCACGGGCCTGCTGGATGTGGAAGGCGACATCATTCAACTGCTGGATGTGGAGCTGCTGCTGGCGAAGGTGTACCCGGAGTCCCTGGACGCCGGCGAGGTGGTGCTGTCAGATGTTCAGAGTGAAACCCTGCGCTCCCTGAACATTCTGCTGGTGGATGATTCACAGGTGGCCCGCAAGCAGCTCAGCGATGTGCTGGACAGCAAAGACATTACCTACCATGTGACCACCAACGGTGACGATGCCCTGCAGGTGCTTCTTAGTCAGGACGAGCGAGGTACTCCGATCGACATCCTGGTCAGCGATATCGAGATGCCAGGGCTGGACGGCTACGAACTGACGTTCAATGTTCGCGACAATAACGCCCTGAAACAACCCTACATTATTCTGCACACGTCCCTGAACAGCGAGATGAGCCTGAGCTATGCCAACCAGGTGGGCGCCAACGAGGCGCTCACCAAGTTTGATGCCGAGGAACTGATGGAGGCAATGCTGAGAGGGGCCGAGCAAGCCAGTTAAGGCCGAATGTCTTCGATGAAGGCTTCGGCGTCGGCCCGCATTTCGGCAAGTTTTTCGTTCAGCTCTTCCTGATACCGGTTGAGCGTTTCCCGGCTGAGCCGGCTGAAGCGCTCAGCGGTTTCCGCAATGGTGCGGCTGGCATTGGCCAGGGCCTTGAGGGTGGGCTCGCTCAATTCGTCTGCCTGCCGCCCAAGGTCCCGTGCGGTCTGCTCCATGATAGCCTGGTCGTCGGCGGATTCAGGTTGATCATCCTTGAGTGCCTCGTCAAGCGAACGCTCAAGGGCGCGCATGGATTCCTGCAATCGCCGGGCAAAATCCTCCATTGCGCTCTCAGCCCTTCGGCTCATCTCGTCAGAGTAGGTTTCCAGGTCTCTGGCCAACTGCTCCATTTTGTCTTCAAGCTCGCTGCTTGAAGAGGAAAAGGTCGCACTGAGCCTCTGCCCCAGCCGGCTCAACTCACCCATGATGTTACTGAACGGGGACGGGTTCAGTATGGCCTCCCCTGTGCGCTGATAGTCCACCAGCCACTGGTCCTGCTCCCGCACCAGATAGGTGGTCAGTTCCAGCCGTTCTCCGCCGGAGCGTTCTTCCGCCGGTAGGCGGGTAACGATCGTTGCTTCACGCTCATCAATAACAACCCGGCCAAAGGAAGGAACGGCGTTGGCCCAGCTTCGCTGGTAGCCGTCAACGTCACGGGGGTCGTCCAGTGTGGAGAATCTCACCACGTCACCTGCGTCGTTGTCGGCCATGGCCTGCCAAAAAGCCGCTGCCACTTCCTGGGGCGTTTCAGGCTTGCTGCAGCCGGTTATCACCAGCACAACGAGCGCCATCAAAAATCCATGAACACCAAGACGAATCATTCATCAGCACCTTGCATACAATACTTTCTGGCATCATACACGCGTCACAGCCGACAGGTCAGTTCCGCCAGTTCCTCATCAAACACCCTCCGGTTCTCACTGTAATCCACTGGCACATCCACCAGGTGGACACCGCCCTCGGCCAGGGCGCTTTCCAAGGTAGGGTGAAGGTCCTCTGTCCGGGTTACGCGGTGCCCTTTGGCGCCGTAGGACTGGGCATAGGTGACAAAATCCGGGTTGCGGTAATCCAGGCCATAATCGGCATAGCCTTCCTGGCCCTGCTTCCACTTGATCATGCCATAGGCGCTGTCATTAATGATCAGCACCACCAGGTTAAGTTTTAGGCGGACTGCAGTCTCCAGCTCCTGGCTGTTCATCATGAAGCCGCCGTCACCGCAGATGGCCATCACCTTCAGATGCGGGTACAGCATGGCCGCCATCATCCCGCTGGGCAGGCCGGCTCCCATGGATGCCAGGGCGTTGTCCAACAGCACGGTGTTGTTGTCGTAGGCCGGATAGTTTCGGGCAAACCAGAGCTTGTACATGCCATTATCCAGGGCAATGATGCCGTCGTCGGGCATCACCTGGCGCACATCGTGGACAATCCGCTGGGGAATCACCGGGAACCGGCCATCTTCCGCCCGTTCCTGCAAATGCGCATCCACAGCCTTTTTGACCTCCATCAGACCGGCGAAGTCATGGTTCGCACACTGGCCACAGTGCTCGGCCAGATACTCGACGCTGTTTGCAATATCGCCGACCACTTCATGCTGGGGAAAGTACACTGGGTCGACATCCGCAGCACTGAAATTCACGTGGATGACTTTTTTGCCGCCGGGGGTCATAAAAAATGGCGGCTTTTCTACCACATCGTGGCCCACGTTGATCACCAGGTCAGCCCGGTCTATGGCGCAGTGCACAAAGTCACCGGCAGACAGCGCAGCGTTGCCCAGGTATCCGGGGTGGCGTTCGTCGACCACGCCCTTGCCCATCTGGGTGGTGAAGAAGGGAATGCCGGTTACGTTCACCAGGTGCAGCAAGGCCTGGGATACCCGTTTGCGGTTGGCGCCGGCACCGATCATGATCAATGGGTGTCTAGCCTCGCGCAGCATGTCGCAGGCCATTTCCAGGCTCTTCCGGCTGGCCGAGGGCCGGCGGGCGTCACTGGGCTGGAAGATGTGGGTGTCGCGGGCCGGTTGCTCCGCTGCGATGTCCTCGGGTAACTCGAGATGAACGGCACCCGGGCGCTCTTCCGAGGCAAGACGGAAGGCCTCCCGGACTTTCGCGGGAATGGTATTGGCATTGCTGATTTGCCGGGTGTATTTGGTCAGAGGGCGCATCAGGTCCACCACGTCCAGAATCTGGAACAGGCCCTGTTTTGAGGATTTGATCGGCTTCTGCCCGGAAATCATCATCATCGGCATACCACCCAGCTGGGCGTAAGCAGCGGCGGTCACCAGGTTAGTGGCGCCGGGGCCAAGTGTGGACAGGCAAACGCCCACCTGCCCGGTAAGCCGCCCGTAGGTGGCCGCCATAAAGCCTGCGGCCTGTTCATGGCGATTGAGCACCAGTTCGATGCTGGAGTTCCTGAGGGCATCCAGAAAGGCCAGGTTTTCCTCACCTGGCACGGCGAAAATGTACTTAACGCCCTCGTTTTCCAGCGCGCGGATGAACAATTCAGCGCCATTACCGACGGGTTGTTGCTCTTTAGCCATGCTCGCCCTCGTGATCAGTGAGTTTCTGGATCAATCGGTTCTCGGTGGTTCCGCTTGCAGGGTATCTGCGGGCACCCGGTCTACTCCCCAACTACGGTACACTCCGTCTATTACGCGACCGAGCTCGTCGTCGTTCACTTCGGCAGGCTCACCGCGCTCCAGTGGGTCGTAATGGTAGATGTACAGGCGAGAAGTGAACTGTTCAAACGGCAGCGAAGATTCCCCGAAGCGCTCACCAAAGCCAGAAGTGCTGACCTGCACACCGTCGCCCCAGTTCTGGCCGCTGTCGTTGTTCGGATTGAAGAAATACACCCGCATCTCACTGTCCGGGTCCAGCGCAACCCGGAGAATGGTAATTGCATGCCAGCCAATGAAGCGGGCTGCGCTGTCGGTAACCGCGATACCGGCCGGCTGAGGGTGAATCAATGGCTGGTTGCCGTTGTAGTACGGGTGGTAACTGGCATAGAAGTAGCGGATAAAGCCTTCGAGGTCGGTCAGTTTTCCGGTGGCCACGTCGACGTTGATGGCAAAGCCCCGGCCAGCGGACCAACCATGAAATTCCGGGTTAACCCACTTATGGGGGTCGCCTTCACGGCCTATGCATAGCCGCCCCATTTCGGCGTATATGCGGTCAAGATGCGGCACAACAATCAGAGACACCGGGTCCAGATCCAGAGTCACCTCTGACGCCACGCCCCCCAAGCTCTGGGCGGATGACACCGGCTGCCCCTCAAAGTGCATGACAATCTCATTGTCCCGGGCGGCCCAGGCCACCATCTGCAGCAGGTAGTCCGGATCATTGTAGGCCCACATGGACAATGCCCGGGCAGACTGGCAGGTAGGATTATTACCCTGCCCGACCCCCAACGGCTGGCCCAGCATGTTCAACACGCCCTGAATCAACCAGGCTGAGGGGTTTGGCTGATAGCCATAGGCAAATTGCAAACGCTCGTAGGCTTGTGGGCACAGCGATAGCCGTAACTGGCGCCAGAGCGCCGGTGCCACCGGGGGCTGGTATAGAATGCCTCGCTCAAGCAGCAGTGCCAGGCCATACAACCCCTGCGCGGTCTCAGGAAATGCGGACTCGAGGATCAGGGCGTGCGCCAACTCCCGGTAGCACAGCAGGCAATCGCGGCCAGTGCTGGATAACCCCAGCGCGTCGCTCAGCAATGAATCCTGACCGTCCAGAATATAGCGCACGAAAACCGCGTGGTAAGGCGAAACCAGCCCCGTGTCATGCATGGAGCGCGCAAACCCGGTCGCTTCGTTCTGCAAGGCCGAGTTGTCCATCGTCTCCAGGCGCTGCTGGTAGATCGTGATGCCGGGGTCTTCGCTACAGGCCCGGGTTGGGCCATAGAGACTGGAAATCAGCCGATCCGCCCCCCGGCCTGCGGTTCCCAGATCAGCATTGGGCTCTGCCCGGCAGATGGCAATCTGGGTAATCATCCTGCGCACGTCGCTGACGCGGATCGGCCGCTGCTCGAGTATCCGCCAGATCTCTTCGATCAGGCTGTCGATCACATGCTCATAACCGATGTGTCTGGCCACATATTGAACCAGCGCCTGCGCAATGAGAGCCAGTTTGCCCTGTTCGCGCTCGGCTTCGCCGGTCATTCCAAACAGCAATCCAAGATTGATGGCCAGCACCTGGGTCAGGTAATGATGCGCTTGTTCCGCTGACACGCCCGTATGCAGGTAATCTCCCTTGGCCACGGCCAGCAGGCGCAACTCGCTCAGAGCTTCGATAACCACCGTGTCGGCGTTCGGGCTTTGCAGGGAATAGGTGGTCAGCGAAGGTAACAAGATGGAGGGATCGGCCCAGTCAGTGCCTGCGAAAACCCCGGCCTGTTCGAGCTTCCGGGATCGCGCTTCAATGACCTCACAACCACCCGGTTGCAGCAGTACCCGCCGGGCAAGGTCGAACAGCTTCGGGAGCTTGCCGGCCTTTGCAAACGGCCGGCTCTCCTCGAGAGCCACAATGGACTCGTCCAGTTTTTGCACCAGCCTGTCTATATTGACAGTTGGCACCTGGCTGGCCGGTTGGTGATCACTCAAACGAGGTTCCTCAGGGCCTGCATCAAACCCTTTCCGTTAATGCATTCCTTGATTATACATAGAAATCGAGCTCTTCCTGATGTTTGAGCAGATCCCTCAGAACATAGGGATCCTCACCGAAGAAATACACCAGGCCCCAGTGGGTACCAAAGGCGGTGCGTTTGGTCACCGTTTCTTCGAGCGGTGGCGTCAATTCGTGGGACTCGAAGTAGTCGTGGCTTTCGGTCTCCTCCGGGATCTCCAGGCGGCTGACCACACGGCGGCGTGGGTATACCCCGAAGCAGCCAGCATAGCCCTTGGCGTCCACCACCTCTTTCGGGAAGAAGGCTTTGATTTCCTCTTCCGTGGTTTTCGGGTCAAAGGCCATGATCAATCCTTGATAGGCATTGAAGCCATAGGCACGCTCAAGCAGTTCGAACACTTTGAAGCCAGGGGGGCGGTAGGCCACTTCGCCAAAGTACATGGTGCCATCACTGGTCACGAAGTATTCCGGGTGGACAAAGCCGAAGTCGATATCGAAGGTTTTGATCAGCTTTTCGATCTCTGCCGTGATCTGTGCCCGGTATTTCTCAAGGTCCGGTGTGGCCGGAACGAACACGGAATAGCCGAGCGTAACGTACTCGGAAATATTAAGAAAACAGATCTTGCCGTTGTGAATCCAGGCTTCTACGGCAAACTCCCAGCCGTCCAGGTGGGACTCCATCAACACCGGAAATTCCTCATCGGGAATGGTGTCCACTTCATCCGGGGTACGAATCACTCGATGACCGAGGCAGCCGGCCTTATCAAATGCTTTGAGGTGGATCGGATCGTTTGGGTCGCCATCCAGCTTCAACAACGTCTGGTTGACCCGTTTCAGGAACCGAACCACATCTTCCCGGTCGTGGGCTTCCTCGAAGATGCCAACACGAATGCCGCCAAGCTGGGCGCGGCGCTTCATCAGGGCCTTGTCGCGCAGCAGCATTGCTTGTCCGAAGAGCCTTGGATTATTCATTAATACCGAATTGATGGCTCCGGCCCACTCGACGGTCTCTTCAAACAGTGGGATGGCTACGTCTACGCCCATGTCCTTCAATGTCTGGGCGATCTCAAACGAACGATCATTGAGGCGTTCGAAGTTCCAGGGAACATAAGGAATGTTGTGTTCCTGGCAGTAAGGTTCTGCCCAATCCGGAGCAACTACCACATAGCGGCGGTCGAATTTGTCCGCCGCCTCTACAGCATTCAGGCTCCAGCCCAGCAGGGCGACATACCCTTTGTCGGGATTATAGTTCTGTTCAGTCACAGCGCTCTCCTCGTCAGGGTTGGCCTTTCAGCCTGCACCTGTTAGCTGAAAATCGCAACTTTTGGGCAGAACGACGTCAAACAAAAACGGGCGCCAGAACCAAATCTGGAGCCCGTTAAAGAGACAGCCTGAGTGTATCAATCGGTGCCGATTAACCCAGCTTCAAAGTCGAGAGCGTGCGCTCTCGAACCCGGTTGAGCAGCTGTTCATCGTTCACCAGAGATTGTCCGTAGGAAGGCACCAGCTCCTTCATCCGCTCCTGCCACTGGTCCGTCTTCAACTTCTCCGGGAAGCAACGTTCAATCACGTTCAGCATTGCGTTAGCCGCTGTCGATGCGCCAGGAGACGCGCCCAGCAGGGCCGCCAGCGAACCATCCTTTGCTGCCACGATCTCGGTACCAAACTCCAGCTTGCCGCCCCCTTCCGGGGTTTGCTTGATGATCTGTACCCGCTGGCCAGCCATCTGCAGCTTCCAGTCGTCTTCCCGGGCATCCGGGAAAAAATTGCGCAAAGATTCAACCCGGTCGCCATGGGACTGGAACACCTCACCAATGAGGTAACGCGTCAAATCCATATTGCTTTTGCTCACCGAGAGCATCGGTCTAAGATTGGTGGCGCGAACGGAACCGAACAGATCAAACACCGAACCCTGCTTCAGGAAGCGGGTGGTAAAACCAGCGAACGGTCCGAACAGAAGTGCAGGTTCACCGTTGATGATCCGGGTATCCAGGTGCGGAACGGACATCGGCGGCGCGCCAATGGGCGCTTTACCGTATACCTTGGAATCATGTTGCTCAACAATGTCCGGCTTCTGGCACACCAGCCACTGGCCACTGACCGGGAAGCCGCCGTAACCGCGGGCTTCATCAATGCCGGATTTCTGCAACAGCGGCAGCGCGCCGCCACCGGCACCCAGGAACACAAAGCCGGCCTCCAGTTTGGTCAGCTCGCCGGTCTTCTGGTTCTTCACCCGCAACTTCCAGCGGCCATTGTCCCGCTGATCGATGTAATGCACCGGGCTGCTGAGCATCAACTCAAAGTTGGGCTGGGTTTCCAGCCATTCGACCATGCTGCGGGTAAGGGAACCGAAATCCACATCCGAACCGTGCTTGATACGGGTTGCCGCCACACGCTGCATCGGGTCGCGATGCTTGACCACCAGCGGCATCCACTCGGACAGATCGTCTGGGCTCTCGGTATATTCCATCTCGCGAAACAGATGGTGTTCTTTCAGGCGCTCGTAACGACGCTTTAGGAAAGCGACGTCTTTCTCGCCCCAGACAAAGCTCTGGTGTGGCGTGCGGTTAATAAAAGTAGAAGGCTCCGGCAGAATGCCCTGCTCTACCAGGTACGACCAGAACTGCAGTGACACCTCAAACTGCGCATTGATTTGCAGTGCTCTTGCAATTTCAACGTCGCCATCGTCGGTTTCGGGGGTGTAGTTGAGTTCACAGTAGCCGGCGTGGCCGGTACCTGCGTTATTCCATCCGTCTGTGCTTTCATGGGCAACGTGGTCTAAACGCTCCACCATGACGATATCCAGTGACGGGTCCAGCTGCCTGAGCATCATGCCGAGGGTTGCGCTCATGACGCCCCCACCGACCAGCACTACGTCTGCCTGTCTAACGGCCATTGGTTTTCACCCTAGCTAGTGTTGAGCCTGTTGCCACTCCACGATCAGCGAAAGCGGCCTGTCGGAAGCCAGCGGGGCGCGAGGTAGACGGCGCTGCTGTATGCCTCCGGTCTGAAATTGGGCGCATTATCCCGATTTTTGCCGGAATAATAAATTGCGATTGTCAATCGATGTGTGTCGGGCTAACTATTATGGTTTGCCACGATTTTCGCGCGTTTTGTTAACAATATCAGCGCCACTTTAGTCTGATACCCCTTTCCTGATAGTGCGGATCAGTGCCAGTAACAAAAAGTTCGTTGCCAACAGGGCTGACCTGAATCCACCACTTGCGGTATCTTGTGCGCCACCCGTTCCCCACCGGCAGTCCTGCGTGGGGGCCACTACATTTTGATTGAGGTCTATTCTATGCTGATGGCGATAGGTGCCATTCTTGCTGGTCTTGTCCTGCTGGTCTGGAGCGCTGACAAATTTGTTGATGGCGCAGCAGCCTCCGCCAAGCATCTGGGCGTACCGTCACTGCTGATCGGCATGGTGATTATCGGCTTCGGCACCTCGGCACCGGAACTGGCGGTATCTGCGATGGCCGCCTCCGATGGCAATCCCGGTCTGGCACTGGGTAACGGCTACGGTTCGAACATCACAAATATTGCCCTTATCGTCGGTTTGACGGCCATCATAGCCCCCATCACCATGCGCTCCCAGGTCATACGCAAGGAATTACCACTGCTGGTGGTATTGACCCTCATCGCTGGGGCCCAATTAATAGATGGTGAACTAACGCGACTGGATGGCTGGGTGTTACTGGGCGTTTTTGCAGCGGTGATGGGCTGGTCAATCTACCAGGGCGTCAAGAACAAAGACGACCCACTGGGCAACGCTGCCGATGCCGAGCTGATCGAACATCCCATGCCGCTAAAGCACGCCATCATCTGGCTGATCATCGGGCTGGTTCTGCTTATTGCCAGTTCCAGATTGCTCGTTTGGGGAGCCGTCACCGTGGCCCAGACTCTTGGCGTAAGCGATCTGATCATCGGGCTGACCATTGTGGCCATTGGCACGTCACTACCGGAACTGGCCTCGGCCATCGCAGCGGTGCGCAAGAATGAGCACGATCTGATTCTGGGCAACATCCTTGGTTCGGGCATATTCAACACCCTGGCCGTGGTTGGCCTGGCCGCTGCCATTCAGCCATTATCCGTAGACCCGGAAGTGCTTTACCGGGACTGGACTCTGATGCTGGCACTCACCGTTGGCCTGCTGTTGATGGGCTTCGGCCTGACGGGCTGGCGCAAGCTGGTCTCACGGGTGGACGGCACAATACTGGTGACAGTGTACTTCGCCTACACTGGCTACCTTTTCTACACCGTGGTGGCCGCCAATACAGGCGGCTAGAAAATACAGAGCCCGGTTACTCGGGCTCTCCGTCACCCAACAGTTGTTCCAGGCTCTGGCGTACATCTGACATGATCTGCGCCAGGTCTTCCTTGCTTTTACCCGCTGTTTCAATGGGCGTCCCGACTCGAACGTCGACCGGCTGACCAAGATTGATTTGCAAGCTCCGAGCCGGTAGCACCTGATGTATACCGCGAATGGCTACCGGCACAATCACCGCCTCAGTATCCAGTGCCAGGTGAAAACAGCCTTTCTTGAACGGCAACAGTGTGCCGTCGGAGGAGCGGGTGCCCTCCGGAGCCGCCCAGAGCACAATACCGCTTTCCATCATCTGCTTTGCCCGCTCCAGGTCCCGGACGGCGCGGATACGATTAGACCGGTCAATAGAGGGAAACTCCGCTGCCGCCATCGCCTGCCCCAGCAGGGGAATCCGGAAAAGTTCCTTCTTGGCCAGCATCCGGATGGAGCCTGGCAAAGACACAAAACTCACCGGAATATCGTAGTGGCTGGCATGGGTACTCATGATGATGTAGCGACGCCCGTCATTGAAGTCCGGAACCTCGCCCCGCACCGTCAGGCTTGCCCGCACCAGCTTCAGCAGCGCGGCAGACCACTCCCGGCAGTATTTGTCGACAATCGGCCGATTCAAACGACCAAACAACGCCCTCAGTAGCACCAGCGAGGAGTAGATGGCGGTAAGCCCTACCGAGCCCAATACAACAGCGGCACGTCTTAGCAGCGTCGCAGACTCCGTCAGGGGGCTCAAGTTCAATCGTTTCATGCACACATCCTTTCCGCTATCGGACGGGCGCCGTGGGCCCGGAACAACAGAAAGGGATTATAGCGGTTCAATCGCCCCCTGAATAACCGCCAAAAGGAGAACAAGGAAGGTGACTGAGTGTTATCCCTGCTCCTTAAACACCATGGCGATGGAGTTCAGGCAATACCGCTGACCGGTGGGCGCCGGGCCGTCCGGGAACACGTGCCCAAGGTGGCTGTCACAGCGCGGGCAGCGGATCTCGGTGCGGCTCATACCCAGGCTGTGGTCTTCAATGTACCGGATATGCTCCGGGGCGAACGGCTGAAAGAAACTGGGCCAGCCGGTTCCGGAATCAAATTTGGCGTCCGAGCTGAACAACGGGAGATCACACAGCCGGCACAGGTAAACCCCGGCTTTCTTGTTATCCAGCAAGGTGCCACAGAACGGGTGCTCGGTGCCGTGATCCAGCAGTACCCGTTTTTCCTCAGCGGTCAATCCCGCTGCCCTTTCCTCAACCTCTGCTTTCGTCAGAGGGGTCAGGTCATAGCCTTTTGCCGATACCGTCATTGGGAAACTCCTCAGGCCCGGTCAGGATCATCGTCACTGAATTCAGGTTTCAGGTGGTCTGGCCAGGTGCTGACCAGCTTGGCCATCTTGGGTGCTGCCACCGCCAGAATGTATGGCTGCCTGGGATTACGAGCCGCAAAATTCTGATGGTATGCCTCCGCAGGGTAGAACGCGGTGAGCGGCTCCAGCCGGGTAACAATCGGATCGGAATACACGCCGGCGGCATCAAGCTGGCGAATGTACGCCTCGGTCACCTGCCTCTGATCATCCGTTTCGTAGAACACCGCTGAGCGATACTGGCTCCCAATATCGTTACCCTGGCGGTTCAGTTGGGTGGGGTCGTGAGCCACCGAAAAAAACACTCTTAGCAGTTCGCCAAAGCTGACCTTCGCCGGGTCGTAGCGAACATCTACCACCTCCGCATGGCCGGTGGTCCCGCTGCAGACAGCCTCATAGTTGGCCGCTTCGGCCGCACCACCGGCGTATCCGGATTCCACACGGATGACACCGTCAATCGCCACCAAAACCGCTTCAACACACCAGAAACAACCTCCAGCCAGAACCACCCGGGATTCACCCGCGGGCTCGTGCAGGTCTTTCTCAGGTGCCGGAAACCGGCTACGAGGCACGGTCAGTCCTGGAATGTTGCATGCGTCACTCATCAGATTGCTCCAGTGGGTTCGGTTTATTCGATTGTGGCGGTTCTGGTTCGGAATTCCAAACGGGGAGTTCACGCTTTTATACGTACGGGTGTTACAAAAAGACCGCTCCGAGCAGCGCACTGGCGGGTGCCAGCAGCCATACCGGCACCCGAACGATGACCAGTGCCAGCCAGAACACCAATGCCAGAGCGAAATAGCCGGCACCGTGAATGGCCGACGTCCAGACCGGGTCGTACAGCGCTGCAAGGAGCAAGCCCACCACCCCGGCGTTGACGCCCGCCAGTGCCGCTCGTGCTTTCTCGTGCTCACGTAACCACTGCCATAACGGTAGACCGGCGAACACCAACAGGGTTCCAGGCAGAAACACCGCAACCACTGCAATCAGAACGCCCGCAATGCCGCCCTCGGCACCCCCGAGAAACGCAGAGAAACTGAACAGTGGCCCCGGCACCGCCTGCGCGACACCGTAGCCAGCCAGGAAGGTATCGGCCGACATATTACCGGAGACCACAAAGCCCTCCTGGAGCCATGGCAACACCACGTGACCGCCGCCAAATACCAGGGCGCCGGCGCGATAAAGCTCCGCACCGATCCAGGCCAGGGATCCCGTTACCTGGGGAACAAAGGACAGTGCCAGCAACACCAAAAACAGCAGGGCAAACATTCCCGGCTTTCGCGATTGCAACGGCACCTGCAAGGATTCTTGCTTATTTTGCGAGGGCAATCCCAATGCCGCTCCTGCAACGGCTGCCAACGCCAGAACCAGTACCTGCATCCACACGGCACCAGCCAACAGCAGAACAACCGCCACCAACATGGCAATGACGATGCGAGGCCGATCAGGGCACAGCGACTGCCCCATCTGCCAGACGGCCTGTGCCACCACCGCCACCACAAAAAGCTTCAGGCCGCTGACCCAGCCACCCTCACCCAGGTCCGGCCAGAGCGTAAGCCCGAAGGCAAACAGCGCCATGACCAGTACCGAGGGCAAGGTAAAACCCACCCAGGCCGCCAAGGCACCGCCATAATGCCCACGCAGGAAACCGATGGTCAGCCCGACCTGGCTGGACGCGGGGCCCGGTAACAGCTGGCAAAGCGCCACTACCTCACCGTAGGCGCTGTCTGACAGCCACTTCCGGCGCTTGACAAACTCATCATGGAAATACGCCAAGTGAGCTGCCGGGCCACCAAAAGACGTCAGCCCCAGCCGCAGAAAGATCAGGAATACCTGCCAGCTGCCTAATCGCACCGGCTTGTCGGATTCAGTCATTACTCGTTGTCTCTCCTGGATTTGCGGTGCATCAGTAAAACATGAACATTGTGTCTATCCGGTTGCACTACCCCGCTGACCATCCATAATGAGTGAAGGAATCAAACATAAGATTCCGCTCGGCATCAGGACGATTCACATGACCGCAAGGGTTCGCGCACCAGAAGATCAGAACGAACTTCTCCAGTACCGACTCAGCCTTCGGCTTGGCCCGGTGCATGCCCGCCAGCGACTGGGCATCGAACAGGAAGCCGAGGCCCGGGTGTTCGGGCGCGATCGTCGCTCGTTCCACCTTGAGAATGTCGCCAACGCGCCAAGGCTGATTCGGTTTTGCCTGCAAGCCATTGGCTTGTTTGGCCGGGCCCGGGAGAACAGCCGCAAGCTGACCACTGCCCGGAACACTTTTACCCTGCCCGATTTGCCCGAGGCGTTCGAGGGTTTTCGCATCCTGCACCTGACCGACCTTCACGTTGATATGGATGAACAGAACCTGAATGCAGTGATCGATCAGATCACGCCTCTGGACTATGACCTGTGTGTATTGACCGGCGATTACCGGAAGCTCACCTGGGGGCCGATTGACGCAGCCCTTGAGGGCATGGCCCGCCTGCGCCAGGCCATCCGGGGCGATGCCTACGCGGTACTGGGCAACCACGACAGCGTGCGCATGGTACCTACCCTCGAAGACATGGGCTACCGGCTGCTGATGAACGAAATGGCACCCATTGCCCGCGGAGCAAGCAAGCTCTACCTGTCCGGCGTGGACGATGCCCATTACTACAAGGTTCACAACCTGCACCGGGCCGGCGATGATATTCCTCCCGGCGGCATCAGCCTGCTGCTGAGCCACACGCCCGAGATCTGGCGGGAAGCTGCCCATGCCGGATACGACGTGTTTCTGTGCGGACACACCCACGGCGGGCAACTTTGCCTGCCCGGGGGCGTTCCGGTCACCCTCGACTCCGACTGCCCTCGCCGGCTTGGCCGCGGTTTCTGGCAGGTTAACGGCATGCAAGGCTACACCTCGCCAGGCGCTGGCACATCTGTGCTGAATGTCCGCCTGAACTGCCCGCCGGAGGTTACCTTGCACACCTTGTCCCGGGGGCCGGGATAGCTTACTCAATGGGGCTGTTTGCGGATACCCAGACGATAAAGCACCGGAGAGAACAGCATATTGCTGAGCGCAAACAGCAGCGCCACGGCAACCGCTTCCCACAACGGCAAGGATAACCAGAGCCACGCCATGGCCATGGGTAGCAAGGCCTCGGGCAACTGGTCCAGCCATAATGCCCGGGCACTGGACTCGAGACCCTTCCGGCGTTTGATAAAACTGCTGACAAGGTCCCCCAGCAGGGCTAGCAAACCGAACAACGCGCCAAACAACCAGCCCAGCCCAACCCAGGCCGAAAACAGCAGACAAGACACCGTGCCCGCGACCAACCCTCGCCAGGTCTTGCTGGGGCCTAGCACCGGGCGACCGTCCCGCCAAACCCGACCGCCATCCACAGGCCGGTTGCCGGTCTGATGCAACAGCCTGGCCACGACCACCGGCGAGCCATTGGCCAGAACCAGCATGACAAACAGCTCCAGGGACAGCAGCAAGAATGACTCCTCCGGTCTTGCCCGCTCAGGTCAACCCGCCACGGGTGAGCTTGAGCGGATCCATCAGTTTTTCCAGGTGTTGACGGCTGAGACCGCTGCGCTCCTCGGCCACATCAATCACCGGCCGACCGGTGCGGTAGGCTTCCTTGGCGATATCCGCCGCCAGGGTGTAGCCAATCTCTGGATTCAACGCCGTCACCAGTACCGGATTACGCCCGACACCGGCATTCAGATTATCGGCGTTCACCGTAAAGCCTTTCATCGCTTTGTCCGCGAGGATAGCGGAGGCCCCGGTTAACAGACCGATCATGTCCAGCAGGTTGCCCCCCACCAGAGGCAGCATCACATTGAGCTGAAAGTTTCCGGACTGGCCGGCAATGGCCACCGCATTGTCCAGCCCCATCACCTGGGCGCCCACCATGGCGACCGACTCCGGAATAACCGGGTTCACCTTGCCCGGCATGATGCTACTGCCAGGCTGCAATGCCGGCAGGCTGATTTCTGCCAGCCCGTGAATCGGACCGCTATTCATCCAGCGCAGATCGTTGGCAATTTTGGTGAGCACCACCGCCACACCCCGCAGTTGGCCTGACAGGGCGACAGGCGCATCCACAGCACTTTGACCAACAAACTTGTGCTCCATGGAACGGAACGGGTAGCCAGTGTTGCTGCGCAGGAACTTGATGAACTGACCAGAGAATTCAGACGCCGCATTCACACCGGTGCCCACTGCAGTGCCGCCCTGGGGCACATCCGCCAGTTCCTCCATTGCCTGCTCAAGACGTTTCTCAGCCAGGGCCAGCTGTTCCCGCCAGGTCCGCAATTCCTGCCCCAGGGTCACCGGCATGGCGTCCATCAGGTGAGTACGACCGGTTTTGACCTGGGCATTCAGTTCCGCTTCCCGCTCGTAAATGACACCCCGAAGGTGCGACAGGGCCGGCAGCAGTTGCTCTTTTACGGCTAATAGCGAACTGACGTGGATAGCCGTTGGTATCACATCGTTGGAGCTCTGGCTCATATTGACGTGATCATTAGGGTGGACATCGACACCCTGATTCCGGGCAATGGCCGCAATCACTTCGTTCACATTCATGTTGGTGCTGGTGCCGGAGCCGGTCTGATACCGATCCACCGGAAACTGGTCCGCGTGTTCGCCCTGGATCAGTTGATCACAGGCTTCGGCAATAGCGTCCCGCAAACGGGCATCCAGCAACCCCAAAGACGCGTTGGCCTGGGCTGCCGCCCACTTGATTTGCGCCACCGCCACAATGAACCGGGCCGGCATCGGCTGACCACTGACCGGAAAGTTATCGATGGCCCGTTGGGTTTGCGCGCCCCACAGGGCATTCGCGGGCACCTTCACGTCACCCAGGCTGTCTTTTTCCGTTCTGAACTCACTCATTGCGTCCTCCCTTTTTGCTTGCCAGGCGGGACACTAAGCCCCTCGGTCCTGCGATCTTAGCCTGACATGGTCGCAAATGCCGGTGACTTGCTCAAAATTGAGAATCAGCGTGTGGACGGTGTTGGTGTAGGTATCATGCAGATGAAATTTGTAACGGCGCTGTTTCTCACCCTGCAGGAAGGCATCGTATTCGCGGACAAGCTCCCGCACGTCCCCGCCCTCATCCTGGCTCCAGGTCGCATTGAATGGGCCAAGCACAGCTCCGCCGGCCAGGCAAACGGTGACTTCATGGTTGGTAAGGGAATGCTCGGTGTGGCTCATGACGGTCTCCTGAATCAAGGACTGGTTCAGGAATAAGTGTAGTCGTAAAGCGCAAGCGCGTGGGGTCAGGTTGACTGCGCGGCAAGACTCGCCAGCAGCGCCCGTAAGCGGTTGGGCTTCACCGGTTTGTTAAGGATGGGCAGGTACTGGGCCCTAAGCAGCGTGCGCACTTCATCACTGCGATCAGCAGTGATGATGGCTGCCGGAACATCATGGTCAAGTGCACGGCGAACGGCGTAGACAGCCTCACAACCGGTTGCGTTATTGTCCAGGTGGAAATCCGCCAGAATCACGTCGGGGAGCAGGCCCTCGCTCAGCATGTCCAGGGCACTGGATTCGCCGTCGGCGGGAAACACCTCACAACCCCAACCTTCGAGCAACGCTGCCATGCTTTCAAGCACCGCCGGCTCGTTGTCTACGACTAACACCGCCAGTCCGTCAAAGTTTCCGTGGATGGCACCTCCGGCTGAAGATTGGCTTTGCCAGGCCTCATTTACCCTGTGTTCAAGCGGGATCGACACCTCAAATCTCGAACCTCGTCCGGGCCGTGAGGTCACCCGGATTCCGTAACCCAGAACCCTTACCATGCGCTCCACAATGGCCAGTCCCAATCCGACGCCCTGGCGACCGCCGGTGCCCTGGGGCAGTAGCTGGTGGAATTCGGTGAAAATATCCTGCAGCTTGTGGGATTCGATCCCCACGCCGGTGTCCCAGATTTCAATGGCGAGCCGATTCTGGCGTTGCCTGACGGACAGCATCACGCCGCCCGCGCGGGTATACCGGAAGGCATTACTCAACAGGTTACGGACAATCCGTGCCAGCATTCGGGGGTCGGTTCTGAGTGATACCGCTGGTACCCGGAGCCGGAACTGCAATCCGGCATTGGCAGCCACCGCCTCAAACTCTTCGCCCAATCCTTTCAGCATGGCAGCCAGATTGAGACAGGTCAGATCCGGCTTCATGGCCTGCTGGTCCAGTTTGGAAATATCCAACAGATCGGCCAACAAATCCTCGGCACCTTCCAGGGCCCTGTGCACCTGATGCACCATCCGGTTTTCCGCCTCGGGTAACTGGCTGTCCTGCAGGGCCGAAATCATCAGTCTGGCAGCATTCAGGGGTTGCAGCAGGTCATGACTGGCAGCCGCAAGATACTTGTCTTTACTGCGATTGGCTTCTTTGGCAGCGTTCACCGCCACTTTCAACTCCTGCTCAACCTTTTCCCGCTCTTCAATCTGATAACGCAGGTCCACATTGACGTTTTGCAGCGCCTCGGTACGTTCCTCCACGCGTTTTTCCAGTTCGGCATTCAGCTGCTCCAGTTTCTGCCGGGCCTGCACCCGCTCGGTTATGTCGGCAACGAAGGTTTCCACCACTTCCGGCCCAAGATCCGGCCGGCGGAGCATGGTTAGTGCGACATACACCGGGGTCTGGTCTGCTCGCCGAAGACGGGTCTCGCGGGCGCTCAGGCTGCCATGGTCGAGCAGTTCCTGGCGAAGCTGATCGAACTCTGCGGCGCTGCAGAACAGCTGCTCCCTGAGTCGAATCACTTTTTTCTGCAATTGCTCCGGGTTGTCATAGCCGCAGATTCGGGCCATGGCGGGATTGCAGGCCAGAAAACCACCACGCAGGTTGGCCTGGAAGATACCGTGCAGAGCGTTCTCAAACAGCCATTTGTAGCGGTTGCGCTCCTGCTCCAGTTCCTCCAGGCGCTCCTGCAACGCGGGGTAATAGCTTTTTCGGGCAGACTGGCTGCTGAGCCCCAAAAGATCGCCGATGTCGTAACCGGTGCTGGTTGAGTCAGAGGGCTTCTTCATAGACCACCTGAACATCCCGAAGTGACGACTTCCTTGGGTTGGTCAGTATGCAGGGGTCCTTCAATGCATAGCCGGAAAGGTAGGGAATATCAGAGGTGGTGACGCCGAGCTCCTTGAGCCGCGCCTCAAGGCCGACGGTCTTCTTGAGTTCAATAATGCGGGTCATCAACCGTGCCTTGACCTGTGCCCCGTTCAAACCCCGGGTATCAATCGCCATGGCCTCGGCAACCCGGCGGAACCGGTCCTCGGCGGAGGGGAAATTGTAGGCCACCACATGCTCCAGCAGCAGTGCATTGCAGAGGCCGTGGGGCAGATCCAGGAAACCGCCCAGGCTGTGGGACATCGCATGGACAGCCCCCAGAATGGCATTGGAGAAGGCCAGCCCCGCCTGCATGGACGCCAGCATGATCTGCTCTCGCAACACCGGGTTTGACGGGTTTGCCACCAGCGCTTCCAGATTGCCGTTGATCAGCCGAATCGCTTCCAGAGCATGGGTATCGGTCAAAGGCCCGCTGCCAGTGGAAACAAACGCCTCGATGGCGTGCACCAGGGCATCCACCCCGGTACAGGCGGTGAGGTAGGCGTCCATGGTTTCGGTTACTTCCGGGTCGATCAACGAGACATCCGGCACCACCGCTTTGCTGATGATGGAAAACTTGAAGCGCCGGTTGGGGTCCGAAATGATGGCAAACTGCGAGACGTCCGCTGACGTTCCGGCGGTGGTGGGAATCAGGATCAGGGGTGGCGAAGGATTACGGATGGTATCCACACCCTCAAATTCCAGGATGCTGCGGCCATGGCTGGCCACAATGCCGATACCCTTGGCGCAATCCATGGGGCTGCCGCCGCCGATCGCCACGATGACATCGCATTCGCTGGCCCGGTAGAGTTCGGCGCCGGCCATCACCTCATCTACTTTGGGATTGGGCGACACCGCTGTAAACGTGGTACAGCGCAACCCCGCCTCAACCAGCAGGGTTTCAACTTCTGCAACCCATCCGGCGGCGACAACACCAGGATCAGACACCAGGAACACATGGCGGGCACCAAAATTACTGGCAAAGTTAGCCACCGACCGGCGGGACCCGGCACCGAAGACAATCTCGGGAGAGACAAACTTGCGCAGCGCGGAAATATCGTAGCTCATGACGCTCAGGGACAACCGTTTTGTTGTTATAGGAATAGTTGAGAGTTTAACTCAGTTTGTGCGCTGGTTCATTGTCCTTTTGGCGTATCTTAGGGTTGTCTGGGACCAGGCTTCCATAAAACCGGTACAGCGATTCGAGCATGTGCGCCTGATTTTCTGCCCTCTGAAACCCGTGGCCTTCATCCTCATACCAGTACAATTCCACCGGTTGGCCCCGGTCCTGAAGCGCGGCCACCATCCGCCGGGTCTGCCCGGGCACCACGACGGCATCTTTCCCACCCTGAAAAAAAATAGCAGGGCAGCTTATTTGGTCAGCCTGCAGGGCCGGAGTACGTGCCTGCCAGCGGGCACGATTGGACTGCGGATTCCCCAGCAGCCAGTCCAGGTAACCGGATTCAAACCGATGGGTTGCAGCACGAAGCCGCAATGGATCGGTCACGCCAAACAGGCTGCCAACGGCTTTGAAGCGGTCAGTCTGCACCGCCGCCATCAGTGCAGTAAAACCCCCGGAGCTTCGGCCCTGAATGAACACGTTGTCGGCGCAGACCAGCCCTTGTGCCGCCAGGTAATCGGCGCAGCGCACCATGTCCCGTGCATCCGCTTCGCCCCACCGGCCGGCCAGACGAAGGCGGAAATCCCGGCCAGCACCGGTGCTGCCGGTGTAATTCACCTCCGCAACGGCAAAGCCCCGCTGACACCAGAACTGAACCTGGGGGTTGTAGACCGCATAGGCGGCTGACGTTGGCCCACCGTGGGCGATCAGGATGACCGGTGGTGCCGCGGCGGATGCGGATATGGGAGGATATAGAAACCCTTGAACGGGGAGAGTGTCGGGCGCTTCCGCATCCACTACAAAAGCGACGGGGGCCACCGGCGCCATGATTGAGCGATCCGGCACTTGTCCGCCAGCCAGGATGGTTGCCGAGCCGGAGTCCGCACACACCTTCAGAACCGCATCGTGCCGGTCGGCAGCCCGCCCTATGCACACAAGGCCATCGGCTGACGGACTCAGATCCCGGAAATCCGTCCAGCCCTCAGCCACTCTCTGACACTGGCCGGCCCGCTCCAGCCAAAGTTCACCGATACCCTGACGGTATTGCACTCTGGCCCAACCACCCTCACGCAACGGGCAACTATGCCGCTCACCCAGTTGCCAGGGCGCGTTGGCATGATCGAGCATGGGCGCCGTGCTTTTCAGCCACTGGTCGCGGCCATCCCGGCGCGTTACCCGCCAGGGCTGCCACCAGCCCTCATGGTCGGATATGACCCACAGATGCTCACCGACAAACTGCGGTTGCTGAACCGAACCAGAAACCGGCGGGGACTGCCCTGACGCACCTGCAACATCACCGTCAGCCGTGACCGTTGCCTGCCAGAGCGTTGACTGCAACCAGGGCATATCCGGCAGTTGCCAGCTGCACCAAGCCACGCGGGAACCGTCCTGGCTGACCGCCGGCGCGCCGTAGAAGTCCAGCCCCGGGTGCAACACCCGGACGTGCCCCGTAGCTTCCAGGGCCATCAACGCCTGCTGTTCATGCCGTTCACGCACCGCCAACACCCGGTCATGTTGCGGGTCTGCCACCAAGCCTCCCCAGGTAGCGTCAACCTCCGGCACCAATAAGGTTCGTCTACCTGTCACTCGGTTGAGCTGCCAGACGCGCTGATCCTCCGCTACCCAGACCACTCGCCCCGGCAGTACCGCATAGGCACCACCACCGTAGCCGTTGAGGCGACTTCGGATACTGCCCGGGCCGGTGTTGACCCGACAGATGCCGGAGTTGTCCGCCTGCCAAAGGGCAACAGAACCGGTTTCCGGCTCAGACGCAAGCCAGAAAATGCTATCGCCGCACACTCTCAGCTGCGCATACTGGGAAAAACCGGCGCAGGCAGCATGCGCCGAAATCGGCTCAGCCACGGTAGAGTAACTTGGAATTCCGGGCATTGCGGTAGATAAGGTCGTCCAACCCCGCTGTAGCGTGATCCGCAGCGGTGCGGGCGGCCAGAATCCGATCGTTATGGGGCGATTTGGAGCAGACCGGATCGGCGTTATCGGCATTACCGGTCAGCAGATAAGCCTGGCACCGACAGCCGCCAAAATCCTTGTCTTTTTCATCACAGGATCGACAGGGTTCTGGCATCCAGCTGTCACCACGGTAATGGTTGAAGCCGGGGCTGTGATACCAGATGTCGTTCAGGGACTTGGTTTGCACGTTGGGAAAATCGATGGGTAACAGGCGGGCGCTGTGGCAAGGCAAGGCGGTGCCATCGGGTGCCACGGTCAGGAACAGGTTGCCCCAGCCATTCATGCAGGCCTTCGGGCGCTCCTCGTAGTAGTCCGGGGTTACGAAGATCACCTTCATGGGGCGACCACGAGTACGGAGATCGTGCCGGTAGTCATTTACCTCCTGTTCTGCCTGGACCAGTTGGGCTTTGGAGGGCATCAGTCCTTCCCGATTTTTAAATGCCCAGCCATAGTACTGGCAGGTGGCCAACTCCACGTAATCGGCATCCAGGTTTTCACACAGGGCCAGAATGTCGTTCATCTGGTGAATGTTATGGCGGTGGATCACAAAGTTGAGCACCATCGGGTAGCCGGCCGCCTTGACCGCCCGGGCCATGGCCAGCTTCTGTTCGAAGGCTTTGCGGGAACCGGCCACGGCGTTGTTGAGTTCCGGGTCTGAGGCCTGAAAGCTGACCTGAATGTGGTCCAGCCCCGCCTCGGCAAACGCCTGCACTTTTGCTTCAGTCAGCCCGATGCCGGAGGTAATCAGATTGGTGTAATACCCCAGATCCCGGGCCCCGGCAATCAGCTCCGGCAGGTCCTGGCGCACCAGCGGCTCGCCGCCGGAGAAGCCCAGTTGGGCCGCCCCCATGGCTCGCCCCTGGCGCAACACATCCAGCCATTGCTCGGTGGACAGTTCCTGTTGCTGGCTGGCGTAGTCCAGTGGGTTGGAGCAGTAAGGGCATTGCAGCGGGCAGCGATAGGTGAGCTCCGCCAGCAACCACAGCGGCGGCCCTACCCGTGCTTCTGCGACCACCGTCATGACCACTCAATCCACTGCTGCTGAACCGCGTCTGCCAGAAACGCTTCCACATCGGCCGCCAGCGGGCCGGCCTCCGGGAACTGCTGTTCCAGGGAGTGGATAATTTGGTGTACCGGGCGAACCCCGTCCACTTCCGCCAGGATGGCACCGGCGCTGCCGTTGAGCTTGACCATACCCTCCGGGTACAGCAACACATGGCTTTGTTGCACCGGCTCCCACTGGAACCGGAAACCACGGCGGAGTTTGGGCGTTTTCTCCAAAGTCATGGTAACGCTCCTTACAGGCCCCGATGCCAGACCGGCTGATCGGTGACCGTATGGTATGGCGGTGTCTGGTGAACGTAAGCCATGGTCAGGGCATCCAGCAACGACCAGAGAATGTCCAGCTTGAATTGCAGAATCTCGAACGCCCTTTGTTGCTGAGCCTCGGTGACAAAATGGTCCAGGGTAATGGCCAGGCCGTGCTCCACGTCCCGTCTGGCCTCCGATAGACGTTTACGGAAATAGCGGTAGCCATTCTCTTCAATCCACGGGTAATGCTGTGGCCAGCTGTCGAGCCGCGACTGATGGATTTCCGGCGCAAAAAGCTCGGTCAGTGACGAGCAGGCCGCCTCTTGCCAGGTTGCCCGGCGCGCAAAGTTGAAATAGGCATCCACAGCAAACCGGACACCGGGGAGTACGTGGCGTTCGTCGATCACCTCTTCCCGGCTCAGCCCCACGGCTTCGGCGAGCGTCAGCCAGGCCTCGATACCACCCACATCCCCTTCGTGACCATCGTGGTCCAGAATGCGCTGCAGCCACAACCGCCGAACCCCAGCATCCGGGCAGTTCGACATGATGGCGGCATCCTTCTGTGGAATCCGCACCTGGTAGTAGTATCGGTTGGCGACCCACCCACGGATCTGTTCCGGCGTACACCGGCCGCTGTACATGGCTCGATGATAAGGGTGGTGAATATGGTAGTAGGCGCCTTTATCTCTGAGGGCCTGTTCGAAATCCTGCCGGTTCATGGCGGTGTTGGCTTTGGCGTTCATAGTTGCCCCGTCAGTTCAAAATGCATTCCGTCCCGGGCGACTTCGATGCCATGGGCCGTGAGCTCTGCCCGTTCCGGCGAGTCTTCGTTGAGAATCGGATTGGTGTTGTTGATGTGGATCAGCACCTTGCGCTGGGCCGGCATGCTGTCCAGTAACTCGATCATGCCACCGGCGCCGGACTGGGCGAGATGCCCCATGGCCTGGCCGGTTTTGGTGCCCACTTCCTGACGGATCATCTCGTCGTCGTGCCAGACGGTGCCATCTACCAGAAGCAAATCCGCCCGCTGCATCCAGCCGCGAACGCGGGCATCGGGTTGCCCCAGGCCGGGCGCATAGAGCACGGTCTGCCCGGTGCGGGTATCTCGAATGAAAAGACCGATGTTGTCACCCGGATGGGGATTATCCCGGCGCGGGGAGTATGGCGGGGCGTTACTGAGCAACGGAATGGCCGTCAATTCAAGGGAGGGCGCGCAGGGCAGACTGAATGGTTGCTGCTCATCGGCCGGAATCTCGCGCCAGTTCAGCCCGCCATTCCAGTGGCTAAGCATTGTGAACAACGGAAACCCGGAACTCAGGTCGTCGTGCACCTGGCGAGTACACCAGACATCCATCGGTAACCCCTCACGCAGAGACAGAAGCCCCGTGGTGTGGTCAACCTGGCTATCCATCAAGACAACCGCGGCGATGCCCGTATCCCGGAGCGCCCGCGCCGGCTGCATGGCAGGAAAAGCAGCGAGTTGAGCACGAATATCCGGAGAGGCATTGAACAGAATCCAGCGTTCGCCATCCTCAGAGATGGCAATCGACGACTGGGTGCGGGCATGAGCATTCATCGTTCCGGCGCGGAAGCCGGCACAGTTTCGACAGTTGCAGTTCCATTGAGGGAACCCGCCGCCAGCGGCCGACCCCAGAATGTGCAGGTGCATCAGCAGATCTCCCGAGCGGGAACGACCAGCCAAAGGGCTGGCCGGCCAGGGCTCACCGGTTGGCGAAGTACATGGTTACTTCAAAACCGATCCGCAGGTCTTCATAAGCTGGCTTGGTCCACATGATGCTCACCTCTTGTCGTGATTATTAGTGCGTTGCATGGTGGTGCGAACGGGCGTTTGCCAGATGCACACAATCATCGTAATCACAGACGCTGGCACCCCATATGGTACTTTGGAACTGTTTTCCGCCGGCTGAAAGTAGCAATCGTTTGCCCCCGAGGTTGAATTGAGCCCAACCCCCAGCGGCCTAGCATGGGAGAAGGACAATAATAACTTCAGGAGACCACCATGGCCGGGCGCTTTCTGCTCTCGCTACTGCTTTGTTGTCTGGCTGCAACGCCCTTGCGGGCAGAACTTTCCGACGACACCCGGCAGATCATCCAGGATCTGTTTCCCTCGGCCACCGTTATCGAAGAGCAACTGGCGGATTTCCCGGTGTATCCGGTTTACCAGCTCCAGGAACTGCTGGGTTACGCCTACGTTTCAACAGACTTCAGCAAACTTCCGGGCTTTGCCGGCAAGCCGATTACCATGATGATCGGCCTGGATACACGGGGCCGGTTCACCGGCGTGCGGGTACTGCATCACCACGAGCCGGTATTCCTTCATGGCCTGGGGGAGGAATCACTCTACGAATTTGTCGATCAGTACGAGGGGCGCGCACTGACGGAGCAGATTGTGGTGAGTTCCTCGGGCCGTTCGGGCCGGACTTCCTCCGGCAATGTGGTGTACTTTGATGGCGTCAGCAAGGCCACGGTGTCGGTTCTGATCATCAACGATTCGGTGCTCTCCTCGGCCTTGCAGGTGGCCCGCAACAAGCTCGAGGGCTTCGCCCAGGCTGCACCCACCCGGGCGCGCCAAGACCTGTTCGAACCGCTCACCTGGGAGCAACTGCTGGAGCGGGGTTACGTCACCCGCATCGAGGTCACGGCCGCGGATGTGGAACAGCAATTGGGCCGACCGCTGTCGGACTATCCTGGCAACCTTGAGCCCGATCCTGGCGAGGCTTTCTCGGAACTCTACCTGGCTTATATGAACTCCCCCATGGTCGGTCGCAACCTGCTGGGCGACGATCGATACCAGGCCTTCAGGGAGCGCCTTGGCGACAACGGCAAGGTGATGTTGGTGATGTCTCGGGGCCGTTACCCCCACATTGGCGCGGACTTTGTGCCGGGCAGCACTCCGGACCGGTTTGGTCTGAGCCAGAATCAGCTGTCTGTCGAGATGCGAGACCTGAACTGGCTGGAAACCGGCCAGAGCTTCGCCGCTGCCGGGGTGCCGGAGATGACGGCGGTTAACCTGTTCCGGGTCGGTGGCAACGCCGGTTTTAACCCCGGGGTCGAATCCACACTGACTCTCAATACCGTGTTGGCCCGCAACCATCTGGTGGTGGACACCGCCCGTTTCGAGCTGCCCGTTGCCTTCCCGGAGGAACTGTTTGAGACGGTAGACATTGCCGCCGGGCCGGAGCAGTCACGGGCGCCCATGTGGGTCGGGCTCTGGAAGGAGCGCTGGTGGCAAATTACCTTGTTGGTGCTGAGCCTCACGGTGCTAACGATTTTCTTCGCCCGCCAGAAAACCCTGACCCGACACCCGAAGCTGGTTCACCGGTTTCGCTGGGGCTCCCTGTTCTTCACCCTGTTCTTTATCGGCTTCTACGCCCAGGGCCAGTTGTCGGTAGTGAATATCTACACATTGCTGCTGGCCATCAGGGATGGTTTCAGCCTGAACATGTTCCTGCTGGACCCGGTGATTTTCATCCTATGGACGTACACGTTCGTCACCCTGTTCATCTGGGGCCGGGGGGTGTTCTGCGGTTGGCTGTGCCCGTTTGGCGTGCTGCAGGAGATGGCCGCCTGGCTGGGCCAGAAACTCCGTTTCCGGCAAATCAAGGTACCGGAGCGCTGGCACCGGAAGCTCATCCTGATCAAATACCCGGTGCTGCTGGCCATCGTTATTGCATCGTTTTATTCGCTGACGCTGGCGGAACAGCTGTCTGAAGTGGAACCCTTCAAAACCAGCATTACATTGTTCTTCGTGCGTTACTGGCCGTTTGTGGTTTACGCCGTGGCCCTGCTGGCGGTGGGCATGTTTATCCACAAATTCTACTGCCGCTACCTGTGCCCCCTGGGGGCCGGCCTGGCGGTGCTTGGCAAATTCCGGATCTTCAGCTGGCTGGAGCGGGTTGACCGTTGCGGCCAGCCCTGCCAGCACTGCAAGAATGCCTGTGGCATCAATGCCATTCGCAAGGATGGCCGGATTGATTACGACGAGTGTATCCAGTGCCTGGAGTGCGTGGTGATTCTCCGCGACCAGAATCAGTGCGTGGATGCTATTGTCCGCAACAAGCAGCAACAAAAGCAGGCACGGATTCTGGCCACGGACGCCGCCGGGGCCTGATTCAGCCAGCTACGGGGATAACGATACGGCCGCGGATCTTGCCGTCCATGAGACGGCTGGCCGCATCAATGGCATCATCGAAGGCGACTTCGGTGATCATGCTGTCGAGCAGCTCCGGGGACAGGTCTTCGGCCAGTCGTTTCCACGCGTATAGGCGGTCTGCTTTCGGGGCCATCACACTGTCGATACCACACAGAGTCACGCCACGCAGAATGAACGGGGCGACGGTGGACGGGAAATCCATACCGGCGGCCAGGCCGCAGGCGGCGACCACACCGTGGTATTTCATGCCGGCACAGACATTGGCCAGCACCTGGCCGCCAGCCACATCCACCGCGCCAGCCCAGGTTTCGCGGGCCAGAGGCTTACCCGGCTCGCTCAGTTCAGCGCGATCCAGTATCTGTTTTGCGCCCAGTGACTTCAGATAGGCTTCCTCTTCCTTCCTGCCGGTCACGGCAGTCACGGAGTAACCCAGCTTGGCCAGAATGGCGACCGCCACACTGCCAACACCACCGGTGGCGCCGGTCACCAGAATGTCGCCAGACTCCGGCTTCACGCCGTGCTTCTCCAGGGCGATGACACACAGCATGGCGGTGTAACCGGCCGTACCAATGGCCATGGCCTGACGAGCCGTGAACGGAGCCTGTAAGGGAATCAGCCAGTCGCCGGACAACCGGGCTTTCTGGGCCAGGCCGCCCCAGTGTTTCTCGCCCACACCCCAGCCGTTCAGGACCACTTCGTCTCCGGCCTTGAAGTCGGGATTGGACGATTCCGTCACCACACCGGCCAGATCGATGCCCGGCACCATCGGATAGGTCTTGGCAATGGGCGCACGACCGGTAATGGCCAGAGCGTCCTTGTAGTTCAGGGTGCTGTATGCCACATCCACAGTCACATCGCCTTCCGGTAACTGCGCTTCGTCTATGGACTTTAGGGACACCTGCTGGTCGCCCCGGCTGCCTTCGATCAGAATACCTTTGAACATATGCCCTCCTCGAATCAGGTGCCAAGGTAAACGCCGGAGCACCGGCACTCAGCCTCAGCCAGAAAACAATTTACGAAGTCGCCCTCACTGTAGCGTAAACGGCTGTAAAAATAGAGGAATAAAAAAGGCCCTGGGAAGGGCCTAAGGAGAGTGTAGAAAGATCCCGCGCTCCGCGAAGGAGCTACCTGACAAATGCCAGGCCAACAATGTGCACCGTCCCTGTGCGGTCACACGAAACGGGGCCCGTGTGGATGGGCCCCAACTGCCACTTGCAGATCAGAAGAACCCGAGCGGGTTGGTGTCGTAGCTGGTCAACATGCACTTGGTCTGCTGGTAATGTTCCAGCGCCATCTTGTGGGTTTCACGGCCAACACCGGACTTCTTGTAACCACCGAACGCGGCATGGGCCGGGTACGCGTGGTAACAGTTCATCCATACCCGACCGGCCTGAATGTTGCGGCCCATCCGGTAAGCAAGATTAGTGTCGCGGGTCCAGACGCCGGCACCCAGGCCAAACTCGGTGTCGTTGGCGATGGCCAAGGCTTCTTCCTCAGTCTTGAAGGTGGTGACACCCACCACCGGGCCGAAGATTTCTTCCTGGAACACACGCATCTTGTTGTCGCCCTTGAACAGGGTCGGCTGGATGTAGAAGCCGTTGTTGAATTCACCTTCCAGATGCTCACGGTCACCACCGGTCAGCACAACCGCGCCTTCCTGACGGCCAATCTCCATGTACGACATGATCTTGTCGAACTGTTCCTTGGACGCCTGGGCACCCACCTGAACGTCGGTATCCAGCGGGTTGCCACGCTTGATGGCCTTGGTGCGCTCAACCACTTTCTGCATAAATTCTTCGAACATGTCTTCCTGAACCAGCGCCCGTGACGGGCAGGTGCAGACTTCGCCCTGGTTGAAGAACGCCAGCACCAGACCTTCCACGCACTTGTCGATGAACTCCGGCTCAGCCTTCATCACGTCAGAGAAGTAAATGTTCGGTGACTTGCCACCCAGCTCAACAGTAGACGGGATAATGTTTTCCGCCGCGCACTTGAGGATGTGGGAGCCCACCGGGGTGGAGCCAGTAAAGGCGATCTTGGCAATGCGCTTGCTGGTGGCCAGAGCCTGGCCGGCTTCAATACCGTAGCCGTTAACAATGTTGAGCACGCCCGGCGGCAGCAGGTCGCCGATGATTTCCATCAGTACCAGAATGCTGGCAGGGGTCTGCTCGGCGGGCTTCAGCACCGTGCAGTTACCGGCCGCCAGGCACGGGCCCAGCTTCCAGGCCGCCATCAGCAGCGGGAAGTTCCAGGGGATAATCTGGCCAACCACACCCAGCGGCTCGTGGAAATGATAAGCCACGGTGTTGTGGTCGATTTCGCCCATATGGCCTTCCTGGGCACGCAGGCAGCCGGCGAAGTAACGGAAGTGGTCCGCCGCCAGGGGAATATCGGCGTTCAGGGTTTCGCGAACGGCCTTGCCGTTGTCCCAGGTTTCCGCCACCGCGAGCTTCTCGAGATTGGCTTCAATGCGGTCAGCAATTTTCAGCAGGATGTTGGAACGCTCGGTGGGAGACGTCTTGCCCCAGGCCGGCGCTGCTTTGTGGGCGGCGTCCAGCGCCAGCTCGATGTCTTCAGCGGTCGAGCGCGGGATCTCACAGAAAGCCTCGCCAGTGACCGGCGTTATGTTCTCAAAATACTGGCCCTTAACCGGCGCTACCCATTCACCGCCAATGTAGTTCTCATAGCGGGATTTAAAAGAAACAACGGAGCCGTCCTTTCCTGGTTGTGCGTAGATCATGATATCGACCTCTTTGTTGTGTTTGTCGCATGGCAACGCGGCCTTTCGCGTTTACTCATTCAATGTAGACCCCATGCCGGATTCCGTGAATGCGTCGTTGGGGGCGAAAAACTCGTTCCTTGGTAGTAGGCGACCCCGCACCAAAACAGGGCAGATGCACGATAGCGATTCACGCCGCTTCTGAACGCAAGCAAAACAACCAATAAAAACGGACAGTTAGGTTTTGGCACAAACTCTGCAATGATCTTTTCACGCAACGAGAAGTCGGTGATTGAAGCCACCATCGAAGCGCAACAATCTGACCAATGGTCAACTAGGGTTCCGGTCTGCCGGTTAGTCGCGCAGACGCCTGGTCCGAGAGTTGACGACCTTTTCCAAGGTTACACGGCGGGACAAAAGCCCGGGAGAATCGTTCAGTGACTGACGTCTCTCGTTTTTTGACACCCGACCCAGAAGGAAAAGGTTATGCTCGAAACAGCAGCCCCCCTCTACGATGATCTGATTCCCGGCGGATCCCACTGGTCATTCATCATGCGCCGAGGCCATGTGCTACGGCTGATTGACGAAACCGGCGGCGCCAACGTCGGCATGTTGATGTACAACCCCGAGAATCCCCTCGAGCGCTACAACATGCCGGATACCCTGAAAAACCAGCACACGTTTCTGCTCACCAAAGGCCATGTGCTGCTGTCCGATATGGGACGGGTATTTGCCTCCATCATTCGCGATGATCTGGGCTGGCACGACACCGTCAGTGGCACCTGCAACGCCGATCTGGTGGAACAGCGCTGGGGCAGAAAGACCTATCAGGAAGCCCACAACCATTATCACCGCAATGGCTTCACCAGCTTTCTGAACGAACTGGCCAAGTATGGCCTGGGCAAGAAAGATCTGACTGCCAACCTGAACTGGTTCAGCAAGGTAAAAACCGATGACGACGGCAACATGGCGTTTGTCAGCGACCACTCACACGCCGGCGCCACCGTCGATCTGCGCTTTGAGATGGATACCTTGGTGGTTTTGCACACCTGCCCGCACCCGATGAACCCTGCCACGGAGTATCCACGCAACCCGGTGCGCTATCAGCTGTTTAAAGCGGCTCCGGTGACGGATGCCGACCTGTGCAAGACCTCGTCGCCGGAGGCCACCCGCGCCTTCGCCAACAACGCTCTTTACCACCTGTTCCAGTAACGGAGGCCGGACATGATCAAGCAAAGTGCATTGACCCCAGACAACGCCGCCTTCCGCGAAACCGTCCCGGCAGGTGAGTATTTTCTGAAAGTGATAAAAGCTGGCGAAACCATCCGGATTCTCGATCTGGAAGGCAACCAGGCCGCAGACACCTTGTTCTACAACGCCCACAACCCCACCGAGCGCTACAGCGCCGTGGACACCATCCGCGAGCAGGGCAACGTTTACCTGACCGCCGGCTCGAAGCTGATGTCCTCTGAAAACAACGTGATGCTGGAAATCACCGCCGACACCTGCGGCCGTCACGACACCCTGGGCGGTGCCTGCGCGGCAGAGAGCAACACCACCCGTTATGCCCTTGAGAAGAAATGCATGCACGCCTGTCGCGACAGCTGGCTGGTGGCGGTCACCGAGCACGAGGAACTGGGCATGAGCAAGCGGGACATCACCCACAACATCAATTTTTTCATGAACGTACCGGTGACCGCCGACGGTGGCCTGACCTTTGCCGACGGCATTTCCGACGCCGGCAAATACATCGAACTGGAAGCCCGGATGGACGTGCTGGTGATGATCTCCAACTGCCCTCAGCTCAACAATCCCTGCAACGGCTGGAACCCGACGCCGATCGAGGTGCTGGTATGGAGCTGAACCGAACATTCAACAAGGTTCTGATTGCCAACCGGGGCGCCATCGCCTGCCGAGTGATCCGCACTCTGCGGGACATGGGCATGACCTCGGTGGCGGTCTACGCCGAGGCGGATGCGGATTCGCTGCACGTGCGCCAGGCCGATGAGGCCTATTCCCTGGGCGAGGGTCCCGCGGCAGCCACCTACCTGGATCAGGACAAACTGTTTTCGATCATCCGCGAGAGCGGAGCTGGAGCCATCCACCCCGGTTACGGTTTCCTCAGCGAGAACGCCGATTTTGCCCGGCGCTGCGATGCCGAGGGCGTGGTGTTTCTTGGCCCGACACCCGAGCAGATGGAACAGTTCGGCCTCAAACACACTGCCCGGGCGCTGGCCGAGAGCGCCGGCGTACCGCTGCTGCCCGGTACCGGACTGCTGACTGACCTGGAGGATGCCCTGCAGGCCGCCGAGACCATCGGCTACCCGGTCATGCTGAAAAGCACCGCTGGCGGGGGTGGCATCGGTATGTCCCGCTGCTATGGGCCGGAAGACCTGAGCAAAAGTTTCGAGTCGGTGCAGCGTCTGAGCCAGAACAATTTCAGCAACAGCGGCGTGTTCCTGGAGAAGTTTGTGGAACACGCCCGCCATGTTGAAGTGCAGCTGTTCGGTGACGGAGAGGGCCAGGTGCTGGCCCTGGGCGTGCGGGACTGTTCGGCCCAGCGACGCAACCAGAAAGTGATTGAGGAAGCCCCGGCACCAGGGCTGACCGACAATGTCCGCCTCCGCATGCACGCCACCGCCCGCCAGCTGGGCGAAAGCATCGGCTACCGTAGTGCCGGCACCGTCGAGTTTATCTACGACCCGGACACCACCGAGTTCTATTTCCTGGAAGTGAATACCCGCTTACAGGTGGAACACGGTGTTACCGAGCAAGTGTTTGGTGTTGACCTGGTGCGCTGGATGGTGGAACTGGGTGCCGGCACCCTGCCCGACCTGGCGACACTGGCCAGCGACCTGTCGCCGACCGGCCACGCCATTCAGGCCCGAATCTACGCCGAAGACCCCAACAAGGATTTCCAGCCCGGTGCAGGCCTGCTTACCAACGTAGCCTGGTCTGACGAAGATGGCCTGCGCATCGACACCTGGATTCAGCCAGGTACAGAAGTGTCGCCGCTTTACGACCCCATGCTCGCCAAAGTGATCGTACACGAGCCAGATCGCGAATCGGCCCGCCAGGCACTGATGCGCGCCCTGGACGATAGCCAGCTGTACGGCATTGAGACCAACCTGAAGTACGTTCGCCAGGTGCTGGACGATCCGCGCTTTGCCGAAGGCCGCCTGTTCACCCGCACCCTCAACGAATTCGAATACCGCCCAGCCACGGTGGATGTGCTCAGCGGTGGCACCCTGACCACCATTCAGGATTACCCCGGCCGCATCGGCTACTGGGAAATCGGCGTGCCGCCGTCCGGCCCGTTTGACAGCTATTCGTTCCGCCTCGGTAACCGCCTGCTGGGCAACCCGGAAGGAGCCCCCGGGCTTGAAGTTACCCTCAAGGGCCCCGTGCTTACATTCAATCGTGCCACCCAGATTGCCCTCACGGGGGCGCCGATGGACGCCACGCTCAACGATGAGCCGGTTGAGTTCTGGCAGGTGATTGATGTGCCCGCCGGCGCCACTCTGAAACTGGGTGCCACCACCGCCGACGGCGCACGGGCCTATGTTCTATTCCGCGGCGGGCTGGATTGCCCGCAATACCTGACCTCCTGCAGTACCTTTACCCTGGGTCAGTTTGGAGGCCACTGCGGCCGGGCACTGCGGGCTGGCGATGTGTTGGCACTGGCAGACGCTGAACCCACCAGACCGATCACCCTGCCCGCCGACCTGAAACCGACCATTGGCAAGACCTGGAAGCTACACGTTACCTTTGGCCCCCACGGAGCTCCAGACTATTTCACCGGTCAGGACATCGACACCTTCTTCGCCAGCGAGTGGGAAATTCACTACAACTCCAGCCGCACCGGGGTGCGCCTGATTGGCCCGAAACCGGAATGGGCGCGCAGCGACGGCGGCGAGGCCGGCATGCACCCCTCCAACATTCACGATAACGCCTACGCCGTAGGCACCGTGGATTTCACCGGTGATATGCCGGTGATTCTGGGGCCCGATGGCCCGAGCCTGGGCGGCTTTGTCTGCCCGGCAACGGTGATCAGCGCCGACCTCTGGAAATTGGGCCAGCTCAAAGCCGGCGACAAGGTGCGGTTTGTGCCGGTGAGCCAGGATCAGGCGGTAGCCCTGCGAGAAGCCCTGGACGAATCGGTCGTCACACTGACTGCCGCCACCGCCCGCATCACCCCCATCAAACCAATCACTCCGATTCTGGACTCGCTGAGCACCAACGAACACGAAACCGGCGTGGTTTACCGGGCCGCCGGCGACAACTATGTGCTGGTGGAATACGGCCCGATGGAACTGGACATCCGCCTACGGTTCCGAGCCCACGCGTTGATGCTCTGGCTGCGCGAACAGAATCACGACGCCATTCTGGAACTGACCCCCGGCATCCGTTCCCTGCAGGTGCATTACGACAGCCAGACACTGAACCAGCGCACACTGCTGGACCTGCTCATCCGCGCCGAAAAGGAGCTGGAAAAACAACCGGAGTGGGACGTGCCGGCGCGAATTGTGCACCTGCCCCTTTCCTGGGATGACGAGGCCTGCCAGACGGCCATCGCCAAGTACATGCAGTCAGTTCGCAAGGATGCGCCCTGGTGCCCGAGCAACCTGGAATTCATTCGCCGCATCAATGGTCTGGACAGCATCAACGAGGTCAAGAAGACCGTATTCGACGCCAGCTACCTGGTGATGGGCCTGGGCGACGTTTACCTGGGTGCGCCGGTGGCCACGCCCCTTGATCCGCGCCATCGACTGGTGACCACCAAGTACAACCCGGCCCGTACCTGGACCGCAGAGAACTCCGTCGGTATCGGCGGGGCCTACCTGTGCATCTACGGCATGGAAGGCCCCGGCGGCTACCAGTTTGTCGGCCGCACCCTACAGATGTGGAACCGATACCGCACCACAGACTTTTTCGAGGAAGGCAAACCCTGGCTGCTCCGCTTCTTTGACCAGGTGCGTTTCTATGAGGTCAGTGCCGAGGAACTTCAGCAAATCCGGAAAGACTTCCCCAACGGGGATTATCCGATCCGGGTCGAGCACACCCGCTTCAACCTGAAGGACTACGAGCAGTTCCTCGCAGACAACCACGACGAGATCCAGACCTTCACCGATCAGCGCAAACAGGCCTTTGACGAGGAACTGCAACGCTGGATCGAATCCGGCCAGATCAACTTCAGCTCCGAGGCGCCCATCGAGGAAACCGGGGAAGACGACATCGCCAATCTGCCAGTTGGCCATCACGCCGTGGAGAGCCACATCGCGGGCAATGTCTGGGAGTGTCTGGTCAAACCGGGAGACATGATTGCGGCACAACGCCCAGTGGCGGTGGTGGAGTCCATGAAGATGGAGATTGAACTGCTGAGCCCGATTGCCGGCAAGGTCATTGAAGTGCGGCGAGAGCCGGGCCAGGCGGTCGCCCCGGGAACCCCCGTGGTGATCGTGGAAGAAATCACCGAGTAATCAGGAAACGTGACAAACCGACATAATTTCGAACCCGAAAACACGGGCATGACCCGAGGAGAGACACCATGAAAACACGTACTTTCACAAAACGTCTTGCGGCCGGTCTGATGACCGCCTCCCTGTCTATGGGTGCCCTGGCCCAGGAAAAGGATTCCTTCAGCATCGCCTGGACCATCTACGCCGGCTGGGTGCCCTGGCAGTACGCCGAAGACTTCGGAATCATGAAGAAGTGGGCAGACAAGTACGATATCGAGGTGGATATCGTGCAGGTGAACGACTACATCGAGTCCATCAACCAGTTCACCGCCGGTCAGTTTGATGCCGTGGTAGCCACCAGTATGGATGGCCTGTCGATTCCTGCCGCGTCGGGCATCGATACCACCGCACTGATTGTGGGCGACTATTCCAACGCCAATGACGGCCTGGTGTCCAAGGACGCCAAAAGCATCGAGGAGTTGAAGGGCGAAACGGTGCACCTGGTGGAGTTGTCGGTGTCCCATTACCTGCTGGTGCGAGCTCTGGATACGGTCGGGCTGGAGGAGCGTGACATTCGGGTGGTGAATATCTCGGATGCCGATCTGGTGTCGGCCTTCCAGACCAACGATGTGCGCCATGTGGCTACCTGGAACCCGCTGCTGACCGAGGTGGCCAATTATCCCGGCGCCACGCCGTTATTCGATTCCAGCCAGATTCCGGGGCACATCAAGGATCTGACGTTGGTAAACACCAAGACCCTGGAGGATAACCCGAAGCTGGGCAAGGCGATGGTAGGTGCCTGGTATGAGACTATGAGCATTCTGGCGTCTGACTCTGAGCAAGGTCAGGAGGCACGGGCGTTTCTGGGCGAGATTTCCGGGACCGATCAGGCCGGTTACGAGGCGCAACTGGCGGGTATGAAGATGTTCTGGAAGCCGGAGAATTCGGTTGAGTTTATTCGCAGTGGCGAGGCCCGGGAGGCGATGGATAGCGTTCGTGAGTTCTCGTTTGATAAGGGCTTGCTGGGCCAGGGGGCGATGAGTCCGGATTTTGTCGGCATCGAGTTTCCGGATGGTTCGATTATGGGCGACTCCAGCAATGTGAAGTTGCGGTTTAACGACAGCTACATGCAGATGGCGGCGGATGGCGAGATCTGAATCCGTCATTGCTTGCCTTAAAAGGCAGCCGAGGGCACGATTACTCGTGCCCTTTTTTGTTGGCTTTCGAGTAGGGTTGGTGTCGGTTGGGCTCTCCAAAACACGCTCCTTCGGCACATCCATGTGACGCTTGGGCTCCGCCATCCCTGGCTCCGCACAGTTTTGGAGAGCCCAACCGACACCACCCCTAAACTTCCGAGTAAGCCGGAGAGAAAAACCACACATGCGTCGTACCAAGGAAGATGCGGAGAAAACCCGCCAAACCGTTCTCGAAGCCGCACTCACCCTGTTCAGCCGGGACGGTTACTCCCTGACAACCCTGAGCCGTATCGCCAAGGAAGCCGGTTGCAGTCGCGGGCCGATTTACTGGCATTTTCAGAACAAGGACGACCTGTACGAGGCGGTGCTGGGCTATTCCCAGGAACCGCTCGAGGTGCTGGTTGCCGAGTGTGCGGCGATGCGGGATACGCCGATTGAGGCAATGGACCGGTTTATCGAGCAATGGCTGAGCCTGTTGGCCAACAACCGGCAGTATCGGCAGTCGTTTGAGATTCTGTTGAACAAGACCGAGCTGACCGATGCCATGAGCCGCACGCTTAAACGTGAGCGGGCGTTGACCAAGTCGATTGTCGGGTTGTTTCAGGATCTGGTCGGGCGGGCCATTGAGGATGGGATGATCTCGACGCAGGAGGATCCGAAGGATCTGGGCTTGCTGTGTTACACCTATCTGATGGGGATTACCCAGACCTGGCTGTTCGCGCCCAAGTTGTTTTCCCTGAAAAAAGAAATGCCGTTTTTCCAACGGCAGTTCTGGACTCTACTGGGAAGGAAATCTCAGTAAAGCATTGTGAGATTGGCGCTGCAGCAGCAGGCAATACCTGCGTAGCGATGGTGAGTGGGTAGCCTGTCAGGGCCTGTCGAAAACAGGGATGTTTTCGTCAAGCGTACACGGACGTATTCACAGCGTGTCCCTGACAGGCTACCCACTTGCCAGCGCGGGCGCCTGTCTCAAACCATGAGGTAGTATTCAGAACATTTTCAGGTAACGCTTCACCTCCCACTCAGACACGTGGTTCTGGTAGCTCTCCCACTCCCCTTTCTTGTAGTCGACAAAGCTCTTGAACATCGCCCCACCAAATACTTCTTTGGCCAAAGGATCTGCTTCGAAAGCTTCCACCGCCTCACCCAGATTCCGGGGCAGGTACTCGATGCCCTGTTCGGCAATTTCGGCATCACTGTAGTTGTACATGTTTTCGTGGTGCGGGGCGCCGGCGTCCAGGCCCTCGCGAATGCCCTCCAGGCCAGCGGCCAGGATCAAGGCACTGCCAAGATAGGGGTTGCAGGCAATGTCCGCTGCGCGGCATTCGATACGGCCACCCACACCCGGGATTCGAACCATGTTGGTGCGGTTGTTTGAGCCATAGCACATGAACACCGGTGCCCAGGTGGAGCCAGACATGCTGCCCTGGCGCACCAGGCGCTTGTAGCTGTTAACCGTGGGGGCGATGACCGCGCTGATGGCTGCGCCGTGTTTCAGCACGCCGGCGATGAAGTGATAGGCGATCCTGCTGATGCCGCAACCGTGCAGGTCGTCACCGTTCGGCTCGAACAGGTTCTCGCCGGTTTTGATGTCCGCCAGCGACATGTTGTAGTGGGCACCGCTGCCGGTGCGGTCGGCAAACGGCTTGGGCATGAAGCTGGCGAAGGCGCCGTGTTTGCGGGCGATTTCGTTGGCCATCATGCGGAAGAATACCAGCCGGTCTGCCATGGTCAGGCCGTCGGCGTATTTGAAGTCGGTCTCGAACTGGCCATTGGCGTCTTCATGGTCGAAGGAATACACGTCCCAGCCCAACTCGTTCATGGCCTCCACCAGTTCGTCCATGATGGTGAAGTTGTCCATCAGGGTGCGCGGGTCGTAACAGGGTTTGCCCAGGGTGTCGCGGTCGCTGAGCGGGGCGAAACCACCATCTTCAGTGTCCTTGAACAGGAAAAACTCGGTTTCGATACCCAGATTGAAGCGGTAGCCCATGTCGGCCGCCTCCTCCAGCTGCCGGCGGAAGATGTTGCGGGAGCAGGCTTCAAACGGTTTGCCGTTCAGGTACAGGTTGCCGGGAAACCACGCCAGCAGGCGGTTCCAGGGGCAGATGGCGACGCCACTGGCGTCTGGCATGGCGGCCACTTCGTCGTCGGAGATGTCCTGGGGCACGCCGTCCAGGGCGGCGCCGGTATACAGCTCCGAGCCTTCCATCATCTGGCCGAGGTGGGCCACCGGCACGAACTTGCCCTTGGTAATGCCATGGATATCCACGTAACTGGCGATGGCGTATTTCACGCCGGCGTCGGTGAGTTGCTGCTGCAGGGCCCGGGTGTTGGTCAGGTCAGTCATCTTGATTCCTCTTTTGCCCGTTAACACGAGCGTTTGTTGAGTGTTCTGGCACGTTTCTTTCTACATTTCCACCATTCAACATACATGCCAGCGTGTATATATAGATCTGAAAAGGTTGTATTCGAGACCTGGCAACAACACCAGACAGGGAACCAAAATGACTGAAAACCAATGGGTTAAAGAAGAGTTTGAGGCTGGCGATCTGCCGCTTTCCGGTGGCGAAACTCTGTATTCAGCCCGCCTGCACTACCATCAGATCGGCCAACTGAATGCACCAAGAGACAACCTGATCCTGTTGCCCACGTACTATGGTGGTGCAGCTGAGGGCAATCATCCCTGGGTGGCGCCAGGCAGCCCCCTTGATCCCGGCAAATACTGCATTGTGATCCCCGCCCTACTCGGTGCCGGTGAATCATCTTCCCCCTCCAACACGCCAGGGCTGCAGGCCGGCGCCGGCTTCCCGGCCATCAGCCTGTACGACAATGTAATGCTGCAGAAACGCCTGGTAGACGAGGTGTTCGGCGGCGCCAGCCTGGCCCTGGTGATGGGCTGGTCCATGGGGGGCATGCAGGCACTGCAATGGGGTTGCCTGTTTCCGGAGCAGGTCCGCGCCGTGCTTGCCACCTGCTGTACCGCCCGCTGTTACCCGCACAACCGGGTATTTCTGGAGGGCGTAAAAGCCGCGCTGACGTGCGATCAGAGGTTTCGTGAGGGCCATTATCAACAGCCGCCAGAACGAGGTCTCCGGGCCTTTGGCCGGGTCTATGCCGGCTGGGCATATTCCCAGGCTTTTTTTCGCCACGAGCGCTGGCGTGAGTTGGGGTTCGAATCCATTGAAGCATTGCTGCACTGCTGGGAGGAGGACCACCTGGCGCAAGATGCCAATAACCTGCTGTCGGTTCTCAACACCTGGCAGCAGGGCGATATCAGCGATAACCCGGTGTTTCAGGGCGATTACAGATTGGCACTTGGTGCCCTGACCATGCCGACACAACTCATGCCGAGCAGCACCGACCTATACTTCACACAGGAAGATGCTACGCAGGATGCCCGGCAGATGCCCGGGGCCGGGCTTGAGGTACTCGATTCCGAGTGGGGCCACATTGCCGGTGGCGCGGGGCGTGAAACCAGAAGCCAGCAGGTGATTCTAGCGGCCGCCTCGGGCTTGCTCTCAAGCCAGGCACCGTAGTGGTGCGCCATGTCTCGCCACGCACCGGGACAGCGCAGCTTGGCTGCTCTAACCGCGCCGGATCACAACGGGGGCAAGGCATTTCCGGATCTGGCATGCCATCTGCAAAGGTAAGACAGGGAACGCTAGCTTGCATGATGCACGAGCAACCGTTTCTACAACCCAGTCCGTTCACAGCAACACCGCAACACGTGCGGCGACACAACGAAGACCAATGGGTGACTAGGGTTCCGGTCCTGGCTGTTTTCAGCAACAGCCAGGATGGCTGGTCCGAGAGTTACCGACCTCTGGGAGGTTACACGGCGGGACAAAAGCCCGGGAGACCGAATCGCAAGGGGTGCCAACCCGCGATCACCTTGCCGTGCTGTGTGACCAGAGGAGACTAATTATGCGATTGATCAACCGCCACCCCGGGCGTTTTTCAGCCATCCTGCTGGGATTACTGCCGTTTTTGTTGATCATGCTGATCTACAGCCTGGCCTCCCAGCAGCGCCTGGCCGACAACCCCAACGATAAGCTCCTGCCCGGCCTTGAACAGATGACGGCCGCAGTTGACCGCATGGCCTTTCAAGAGGATCGGCGCAGTGGCAATTACCTGATGTGGGAGGATACCGCCGCCAGCCTTAAACGGCTGGGCATGGGTGTGGGCATTGCTGCGTCACTGGCGCTGGTGGTGGGCTTGTTGAACGGCATTCTACCGCTGGTGCGGGCCAACTTTGCGCCGCTGGTTTCAGCACTGTCCATGGTGCCACCGCTGGCGATACTGCCCATCCTGTTTATCGTGTTTGGCCTCGGCGAGCTGTCCAAAGTGATGCTGATTGTCATCGGCACAGCGCCGGTCATGATGCGGGATGTCGCACAAAGAGTCCGGGAACTGCCGGGCGAACAGCTGATCAAGATCCAGACCCTGGGTGCCAATTCCTGGCAGGTGATCACCCGCATGGCCCTGCCCCAGACACTGCCCCGCCTGATCGATTCGGTTCGGCTCAGCCTGGGGCCTGCCTGGCTGTTCCTGATTGCAGCTGAAGCCATCGCTTCAACCGAAGGCCTTGGTTATCGGATCTTCCTGGTGCGGCGCTACCTGGCCATGGATGTCATCCTGCCCTACGTTATCTGGATCACCATCCTTGCCATCGTCATCGACCAACTACTGCGCCTTGCCAATCGCAAATTATTCCCGTGGTACAACGCCGGAGGCCACTGATGAGCTTTATTACTGTCAACAATCTCTGGAAAGAGTACGGTGACCAGGTGGTTCTGGAGAACCTCAACCTGTCCGTCAAACAGGGTGAATTCTGCACGCTGGTGGGGGCTTCCGGATGCGGAAAATCCACTTTCCTGAAAATGCTGCTGGGGCAGGAAACCCAGACCCGTGGCGAACTGCTGCTTGATGGTGCCGCCTTTCCAGCCGAACCCGATCGTAACCGTGGCATTGTATTTCAGCGCTACTCGGTTTTCCCCCATCTGACCGTTCGACAGAACGTACTGATGGGACTGGAACTGGAGCAGAAGCCGTTACTCGGCAGGCTGTTCGGCAGCGCCCGCAAGGAAGCATTGGCGCGGGTAGACGCCATGCTGGAGTCGGTCGGCCTGAGCCCGTCGGCCAACAAGTGGCCCCATGAGCTTTCCGGTGGTATGCAACAGCGCCTGGCCATTGCCCAGTCCCTGATCATGAGGCCCCGCGTGCTTCTGCTGGACGAACCTTTTGGCGCACTGGACCCTGGCATTCGCAGCGACATGCATAACCTGCTGCTTAAGCTATGGCAGGAAACGGGCACCACCATCTTCATGGTGACCCACGATCTCAAGGAAGGCTTCTATTTGGGCACTCGGTTACTGGTCTTCGACAAAACCCGACACGACCCACATAGCCCCAGCGCCTATGGCGCCACCATCACCTATGACTTGCCGATCGGCAAAACCGACCGGGCGGTACTTGAGGATATTGACCACTCTGTGGCAAGAACCGCGCGCTATCAGGCGGCCTGAATCAAAAAGGGCTGCCCGGAGGCAGCCCAAAGGTCGATCGACAACTTACTTGGCAGCCACCCGGTCTTTCGGCAGCTTGAAGGTCCAGACCATACCGCCCTGGTTGAAGTCTTTGACCACCCTGGCCACTTCACCGCCCCACAGCGGCACCGCACCACCCCAACCGGAGGCAACGGAGACGAATTGCTCGCCGTCCATTTCCCAGGTTACCGGGGTACCAACCACGCCGGAGCCGGTGTTGAACTTCCAGAGTTCTTTGCCGGTTTTGGCGTCAAAGGCCTTCAGGAAACCTTCCGGTGTGCCGGTGAACACCAGACCGCCAGCGGTCGTCATTACGCCACCCCAGAGCGGAGCCGGGTTATTCTGGCGCCAGACTTCTTTGCCGGTTTTCGGGTCCATGGCCCGCAGAACGCCGATAAAGTCGTCGTTAGCCGGCTTGATGGTGAAACCTGCACCCAGATAGGCAGCGCCTTTCTTGTAGGACACCGGCTCGTTCCAGATGTCCATGGACCACTCGTTGGAGGGCACATAGAACAGTTCGGTATCCGGGCTGTAAGCCATCGGCATCCAGTTCTTGCCGCCCAGGAAGGCCGGGAAGGCGACAACGGTTTCACCCTTCTCCCCATCCAGGTCCGCCGGGTTACCCGGGCGACCGCCTTCTTTCAGGATCGGGCGACCGGTTTTCGGGTCCAGGCCGGTTGCCCAACTGATGGTGTCGACAAACGGGAAACCGCGAATGAACGAGCCATCTTCACGGTTGAGCACGTAGAAGAAACCATTACGGTCCGCCGTGGCAGCAGCTTTGATGGTTTTTCCTTTTTCTTTCAGATCAAAGGAAATCAGCTCATTGACACCATCGTAATCCCAGCCATCATTCGGGGTAGTCTGGAAATGCCACTTGATGCTGCCGTCGTTCGGATCGATCGCAACCCGGGACGCGGAGTACAGGTTATCCCCAGGGCGCAGGTGCGAATTCCAGGGCGCCGGGTTACCAGTACCGAAGAACAGGGTATCGGTTTCCGGATCGTAGGTGCCGCCCAGCCAGGTTGCCGCGCCGCCGGTCTTCCACATGTCACCAGGCCAGGTCTTGCCGGCCTCGCCACCGGAAATACCGTTCTCGATCTTCTTGCCGTCCTTGTAGACATAGCCCATGTGGCCTTCAACCGTCGGGCGGGTCCACACTAGGTCACCGGTGTTGGCGTCGTAGGCTTCTACCTTGCCCACAATACCGAATTCACCACCAGACACGCCGGTAATCAACTTGCCGTTGACCACGATGGGTGCGGCTGTGATGGCGTAGCCCTCCTGATAATCGGCAACCTTTTTAATCCAGACCACCTTACCGGTGTCTTTATTGAGCGCGACCAGCTTGGCATCCAGAGTACCGAAGTAAACCTTGTCACCATAAATGGCAGCGCCCCGGTTGATCACGTCACAGCAGGGCATAATGCCATCGGGCAGGCGGGCGTCGTACTGCCACAATTCCTGACCTGTCCGGGCGTCTACTGCCCACATGCGGGAGTAGGAACCGGTCACGTACATCACGCCGTCTTTGATCAGCGGCTGCGATTCCTGGCCACGCTGCTTCTCTCCACCGAAGGAGAACGCCCACGCTGGCTGGAGATATTTAACGTTTTTGGTGTTCAGGGTTTTCATAGGGCTGTAGCGCTGACCCTGATAGCCCATGCCGTAGGTAACGACACTGTCGATGCTTTGATGGTCGTTCAGCAGGTCTTGGTCGGTGACCGCGTGGGCCCCGAAGGAAACAGCTAATGCCAGGGCACTGGCCGCAAAGGTCTTGCCGATCGCGATTGATCTCATGGTTGCGTTCTCCAATTCTCTTGTTTTCAGATTCGATGGCGAACCGGGAACTTTTCCCGCCTCTCTACCCATTCTTGTTGGCCTCCGCATTTGCAACAATTAACCCCACGCACAGGTTTTCTCATCACTTGGTAGTAAGACTCCGCCAGAAACGAAAAAGCCCGCACTGGGGCGGGCTGGATTCGGTCCACAAAGGCTACTCGGCTTCTTCCGGCCCGAGAATCGCGTCATAGTATCCGGGGCGGCTAAAGGAGAGCCCATGCCGCTGATACAGCTGGGCCACTTCGCCATTGCGGATCATTCGGTCCACAGCGCCTTCAACGGCGTATCCTAGGGCACGATGGGTGTGCCGTATGGCGATGCCGACATCCCAAACCGGTTTACTGATACCAGGAAAGCCGTTGCTGGCCTTTTTGAAGGGACGGTCCGGATAAGACTTCAGACAGTGTTCCAGCTCCGCGCGCATGCCCATGACGGCGCTTACCTCACCGCTTGCCATCGCCTCGAACGCCTTGGCGACGCTCATGTAGTGATGCACCTGATCACGCATGCGACCGCCAAACGAAGAGGTCATGTAAGTAGCCGGCAGGGTGTCGATCTCCACACCGATCGGGTGGTACTGGAATTTGGCGACGGTATTGATTTCATCCAGCTTGTCGGCATCGAACACAATCTGCCAACGCTCCTGCTGATAAGGCGCCACAAACACCACCTGCTCATTGATCATCTCGCCGGTTGAGTCGCGCATGTACTTGAACACACTGTCGTAGGGCACTCGCATCATGATGTCGGCCACACGTGTTTTGGACAGGTAATGGCCTTTCCAGATGTGGTTGCGAAGATCGTCCCCCAGGTTTTCATCCGGAATGATCCAGTAGGGCCGGAATTCCACACCCAGTGCCTCGGCGATCTGACGACCGAGATCCGCATCCACGCCTTTCACCTCACCATTTTCCTCGTAGGAGTAGGGCGGAAAGTCCTTATACATGCCGACGTTCAGAAAACCCGAATCCTGGATAATATCCAGGGTGCGATCCGGAATGAGCAGGCGCGGCTGTTGGCCATGCGCCACCGCCGCCAGCATCGCAAACACCACAAGCAATACACGAAACGCAGCTTTCATCACTCACCCTCCTGACGAGAAATCGTTTCCAAACCGGATTATTCCGGCTTGGGCAGCGACTCAACGTAGGTGCGAATGGCCCAGATCGCGGTTTGATCCAGATTGTCCTTGAAGGAGGGCATACCGCGGCCGGTGCCGTTGGTGACTCGGCCAATGAAGTATTCGTCGTCCCACTCTTCCAGTTCACGCAGGTCCGGCGTCAGGCCACCAGACATGGCCTCGATACCGTGGCACACAGCGCAGTTACCGGCATAGCCACTGCGACCGATTTTGATGGCTTCTTCGTTGAGTGAGCCGTGTTCGTTGCCCTCACGGAACGGATTTTCAGCTCGTAGCTCCTTGCCCAGGTCAGGCAAGGCACCGGTATCAACCGGTTGCGGTGTCACATCCCCGTGAGACCAGGCGGAGAAAGCGCCAACAGACAAAGTGGCAGCGAGCAGGGTTCGAGTGAAAACGTGTGTCAGCATGGTTAGACCACCTCTTGTTTTGAATCACGATGGCTGGCGCTGTTTTTGTGTGACGTCAACCAGCAGCTTTCCACAAGTATGGTGAGGCCGCGCTAGCGATAGAATGCCACTTTCGCTTTCAGACACTAGTTCCTTAGTAGTAAACGCTGAGAGTCAACGCCAAAGCATGAGTTTCCGCATTGCCCATGGAGAACGCCCGGTTTTTCATGATGATGGCCATACCCTGGGAACTTTTCCCGATTCCTGTTGGTTTCATCCCATTGATCCGATGCTTTTTTCCGTCGCCACAACATCCCCCTAAGCCAATACTCGTGGCGTCGATGCCTTGAGCAAGACGATGGGTACAACAAAAAACAAGGGGAAAGACAATGAACATCAAGACACGCAAGCGCCCGCTACTACGGGGGATAGGACTGGCTCTGGTACTCGGATCAGCGGTAGGTCTCACCAGTCATGCAAATGCCGGAAACGTAACCTGGGAAGATATCGCCAATGATGCGCAAACAACCGAGAACGTGCTGGGCTATGGCATAGGTCCCAAGGCCCAACGATACAGCCCGATGACCATCATCAACCGGGACAACGTGGAGCGACTGGTTCCGGCCTGGTCATTTTCGTTCGGCGATGAAAAACAACGAGGGCAGGAATCCCAGGCACTGGTTCATGACGGTGTTATCTATGTCACCGGCTCCTACTCTCGCCTGTGGGCCCTGGACGCAAAAACCGGAAAACGGCTATGGGAATACAGTCACCGGCTGCCAGAAGGCATTCGCCCCTGTTGCGATGTGGTCAACCGTGGCGCTGCCATTTTTGGCGATAAAGTCTTCTTCGGTACTCTGGATGCTGGCATTGTTGCCCTGAACAAGGATACCGGTAAGGTCGTCTGGCGAAAAAAATTCGGTGACCATGAAGCCGGCTACACCATGACCGGCGCACCCACGCTCGCGAAGGATCAGAAGACCGGCAAAGTTTTGCTGATTCACGGATCCTCAGGTGATGAATTTGGCGTTGTAGGCAAGCTGTTTGCCCGAGACCCAGATACCGGCGACGAAATCTGGATGCGCCCGTTCGTCGAGGGCCATTATGGCCGTCTCAACGGTAAAAAAAGCACGCCAACCGGTGATCCTCGCGCGCCCAGTTGGCCCGACGACTCCTCCCGTGACACCGGCAAGGTTGAAGCCTGGAGTCATGGCGGCGGAGCCCCCTGGCAAAGCGCCAGCTTCGACGCAGAGACCAACACCATCATCATCGGTGCCGGCAATCCCGCACCCTGGAACACCTGGGCCCGCACATCACCGGGTGGCAATCCTCAGGATTATGACAACCTCTATACGTCAGGACAGGTTGGCGTAGACCCCACAACAGGTGAGGTGAAGTGGTTCTACCAACACACACCGAACGATGCCTGGGATTTTTCCGGTAATAACGAGCTTGTGCTGTTTGAGTACACAGATGACGGGCGTGAGGTAAAAGCCACCGCGCACGCTGACCGCAATGGCTTCTTCTACGTGGTCGACCGCACGAACGGTAAGCTCGAGAAAGCGTTCCCATTTGTTGACAACATTACGTGGGCCAGCCACATCGACCTGGAAACAGGCCGCCCCGTGGAAAGAAAAGGCCAGCGCCCACCACCCGTCCCGAAGGGTGAAACCCGTGGCGAATCCATCGAAGTCTCTCCGCCCTTCCTGGGTGGCAAAAACTGGAATCCTATGGCTTACAGTCAGGACACCGGGCTGTTCTACATACCCGCCAACCACTGGAAAGAAGATTACTGGACCGAGGAAGTTACCTACAAGAAAGGGGCTGCCTATCTGGGACAAGGCTTTCGAATCAAGCGTATGTATGACGACCACGTAGGCATCCTTCGAGCCATGAACCCGCTCACCGGCGAGATCGAATGGGAACACAAAGAGCGGTTGCCACTTTGGGCCGGCGTTCTGACCACGAAAGGCGGCCTTGTGTTCACAGGCACTGGAGACGGCTACCTGAAGGCATTCGATGCCAAGACCGGTGAGGAACTTTGGAAATTCCAGACCGGCTCGGGAATCATCTCTTCGCCGATCACCTGGGAGATGGACGGCGAGCAATATATAGGCATCGCCTCCGGCTACGGCGGTGCAGTTCCGCTTTGGGGCGGCGATATGGCCGAACTGACCAAACCTGTCTCCCAGGGCGGTTCGTTCTGGGTATTCAAGATGCCCTCCTGGGCACAGGCCTCCCGCTAACGTTCCTCCGGACTGGGCCTGGCAGTTCGCCGGGCCCTTTTTTCTGCCTATGATTCAGAGGTGAAATCATGAAACCTGTTATTACCGCCTCATTGTTACTGTTCACCGCATCGGCACTGGCCAGTGACTATATGGCCGATATGGATCAAATCCCCGTCATCAACGGCTGCAAGCTGGAACGCAAAGCTAGTTGCGCCGGCGCTGACCTGCAGGGGGCGGATCTGTCCAATATGGACCTTCACTCAGCCAACTTGCGCGGTGCCAACCTGTCTGGCGCAAATATCAGCCATACCAGCCTCCGAGGTGCCAACCTTGATGGGGCGAATCTCGACAATGTTACCGGCTATCGACTCCAGGCCTACCGGGCCAGCATGAGGGGCGCGTCACTGAAGAATGCCCAGTTACAGGGTATGCAGGGCGAGTATCTGTTCGCCCAGGGAGCAGACTTCAGTGAGGCAGACCTGACCGGAGCCAACTTCGACTTCTCGCGTTTTTCCGGTGCCACTCTGGTGAACGCCACTATGCCCTTCAGCAGCTTCGAGATCTCCTGGATGCCAAAGGCAAATCTGGAGGGCGCCAACCTGAGGGGAGCAAACCTTCAGGAAGCGAAGCTGGGGCTGGCCAACCTGGCTGATGCCGACCTGACCGGAACCCGCATTCACTACGCCACGTTCGAGGGAACCCATATGGAGGGCTGCACAGCCTGCCCCTTTGACTGGTGACCCGGGGCGGGCTCAGACCCGCCTTGCTTCCTCCAGCTGACCATAGCGAACAAGGCCAGCATCCACTGCCAGATGGATCAGCTCCACTGACGAGGCAACCTGAAGCTTGCTCTTCAGGCCCGCCAAGTGGTTAGACACGGTCTTGTTGCTGACGCACAATCGCCCAGCGATACCTGAAACACTCTCACCCCGGGCATACATCAGAAGAACCTCCATTTCCCTTTGGGTCATATCCCTGAGCCGATGGTCTACCGGCCGCTCCTGGTTCATTGCCAGACGGGTCGCAATCGGATGCTCGATGTAGGGCTGGCCAGCAGCGACCCGTTTCACCGCTTCAGCCAACTCCTCCGGGGCGCAGCTTTTTGAGACAAACCCCAAACCACCAATATCCAGAGCCTGCCTGACCATGGGCAGCTCATCGTGCATGGTGAAGAAAAGAATGGCCGCCCCACGCCAGCGCTGGCGCAGTCGGCGCCCAACCTCCAAACCAGAGATATCGGGAAGCCCCATATCGAGCAGCACCACATTTGGCCGCAACCCTCCATAGCAAGCGACCGCATCCTCGCCGTTGTCGACTTCGGTGATCGCCACCGCGGGCAGCATTGAACGCAGGAGATTCGCAATCCCCTGGCGAACGACCTGATGATCATCCACAATCATGAGCTTCACACGATGCTCCCCGGGATTGGGCACAGCCGGGTAAGCGGGACGGCAAGCCGGATTCGGGTGCCCTCGCCCATTCGACTGAAGAACTTTACTTCACCACCCAGGCATCTGGCACGCTCACGCATGGACCGCACACCCAGGCCGGCGTTGTCGGGCAGACAATCGTTTCCGACGCCATCATCACGTACCTCAATGCTCAGTTCCGTGGCGTTAAGGGCTACCGCCAATGTCGCGCAGGACGCATTGGCGTGACGGGATACGTTGTTCAAGGCCTCCTGGAGAAACCGGTACAGGTGTGTCTGCTGCTCACCGGTGAATTCTGGCAGGCGATCGTCCATCGCAAGGCGACACTCCAGGCCACTAAGCTGTTGCCATTGTTCGGTCAGATGCCGGATTGCGCTGCCCAGCCCCAACTGCTCCATCACCAGCGGATGCAAATCCTGGAGCAGGTGACGGAAATGCGTCTGGATGGTCTCACAGTTTTCCGCCAGGTCACTGGCCTGTTTCTTCTGCCGATCATTCAGGCCGGGATCGTAGAGCAGGCTTCGCGCCTGGGCACGAATACCTGTCAGGTATTGCCCCAGGTCGTCGTGGAGTACACGGGCGATATGTTCGCGCTCCCGGTCCTGCAACCGAAGCAGTTCGTTGAGCAGACGACTGACGGTCTGCTGTTCCGACTGAAGCGCCTCGGCCATGGAGTTGAAACGGCAAATCAGAGAGTCCAGCTCTTGTTCTTGCTGACGCGGTAGTCGGGAAGTGAGTTGACCCGCCGAGATTGCCCCCATGGCTTCAGAGAGGCTGGCGAGGGTACGCATGCCGCGCCTGACCATAACAAACAGCGCGAGGAAGCACAGGCAGGTACCAATCGCGTAGGCACCGGAAACCAGCAGGAACCCTTCCCAGATTTCCTCAACCTCATCGGCGGGATCAACCTGCCAGCCATTAACCACTGGCCGGTGGAATTCTCTGGCAATCAGTGCTGAGAACCAGGCAGGCACATCCCTGCTTACTCCAGAACCTGTATCACCCGCCGGCGTCAGGTGACGCATGCCGCTAACGACAGATTCCGGGAGACTGTCAGGGCTTTCCAAACTCTGCGCAAGGCCGGCAACACCGTCAAGTTCCCGCTGGACATCATGGCGGGCCTGCTGGATGTAAAACAGCGCTCCGAGCAGATAGATGAGCAGAAAAACCGCCAGCATCAATAGAGATATCTTCCGATATACCGTCATTGTTTTTATCCATTGCGGGTAAACAGCCTGTCCACTCTCATGCTAAACCCGCCAGCTTTAACCGGAATAGTTCTTTAGTACTGGCACTTTCCTACTTTCTGAATATTTCACCGGCATTGCCCCTTCTCTAAGCTGGAATCACAACAACAAACCGGAGAATCCAATGTCTTTGCTTTCCAGGACAGCGGCAGCCACCCTGCTCACCATGCTCAGCGCAGCTCCTCTTTACGCGGAGGCGCTCGACGTTCGCATCGGCTACCTGCAGTGGGTGCCAGACAAAGGCCCCGTGTTATCCAATATTATTCCAGAGCCCGAGGATGCGGGCCTGCGAGGAGCCGAGCTGGGACTGGCTGACAACCAGACCACTGGCCGATTCCTCGGGCAGAACTATGAACTGGAAACTGAATTAACGGGTTCCCATGAGGAAATCCTGGCGGCGTTTGAAGCCATGCATGACAAGGGTACCCGGCTGTTTGTCATCAATGCGCCAGCGCAAACCGTCCAGGCCATCATGGGCCGGGCAGGTAACAACACACTGGTCTTCAATGCCGGCGCCAAAGACGATGCGCTTCGCACCGCCGAATGCCACGTTAACCTGCTTCACACCGTGCCCAGCTACGCCATGCTGACCGATTCACTGGGCCAGTGGCTGAATATGCGGCGCTGGACCGACCTGTTCCTGATTACCGGCCCGACCGAGGAGGACAAGGCCTGGGCCGATGCGTTTCGCCGGTCTGCCAAGCGCTTTGGTCTGAAGATTGTCCAGGACAAGCCCTGGACTTTCGACGCCGACCTGCGCCGCACTGCGGCCAAGGAACTGCCAGCCTTTACCCAGGCCCGCGCCTACGATGCCGTCGTTGTGGCCGATGTGCGCGGTGATTTCGGCGAATACGTTCCGTTCAACACCTGGCTGCCCAGACCCGTGGTCGGCACCCAGGGCATGGTGCCGGTCACCTGGCACCGGGTGGTCGAAGCCTGGGGTGCCGCGCAGCTTCAGAACCGGTTCCGGGCCTTGGCCGAGCGCGACATGAACGGCGACGACTACGCTGCCTGGGCCGCTGTCCGTTCGATCGGTACCGCGGTAACCGACCTGAAGGTAGCCGACGCCAACGAGATTCGCGACTTTCTGTTTACCGACAAGTTCCAGCTGGCCGCCTTCAAGGGGCGCAGCCTGAGCTTTCGGGACTGGAACGGGCAGCTGCGCCAGCCAATCCCGCTGGTCCATCCCAGAAGCCTGGTCGCACAGGCCCCCTTTGAGGGCTTTTTGCACCCAAATACCGAAATGGACACCCTCGGGTTCGACAAACCCGAGAGTCAGTGTCGCATCAACGGCTGACCCTGAGCGGCGCCAAACTGAAAACAAGAAGGAGCAACACCATGAAATCATTGTTTAAACACGCTGCTCTAGCGGCCATGATCGGCCTGTCTGGGCCAGCCATGGCCGGCCTGGCTTATGTTTCCAACGAGAAAGACAACACCCTGTCGGTGATCGATACAGAAACCCATCAGGTGATTGACACCATTGAGGTGGGCGCGCGCCCCCGGGGCATTCTGCTGTCCAAGGACTTCACCAAGCTCTATATCTGCGCCAGTGACGACGACACGGTGCAGGTGCTGGACCTGGCCACCCGGAAGATCATCGACACCCTGCCCTCCGGCGAGGACCCAGAGCAATTCGCCCTGCATCCGAACAACCGGCACCTGTACATCGCCAATGAGGACGATGCCATCGTGACGGTGGTAGACGTACAAACCAAGGATGTGCTGGCGCAGATTGATGTGGGCATCGAACCAGAAGGTATGGCGGTCAGCCCGGACGGTAAGTGGGCAGTCAACACCAGTGAAACCACCAGTATGTTGCACTGGATCAACACCGAGACTTTTGAAATCGAGAAGAACGTAGTCGTTGGCCAGCGCCCCCGCCACGTGGAGTTCACCAAAGACAGCAAAATTGCCTGGGCCTCAGCCGAAATTGGCGGCACCGTGCACATCTTTGATGTCGACACCATCGAAGAGATCAAGCAAATTGATTTCAAGATCCGCGGCGTGCCCCAGGACCGCGTTCAGCCGGTTGGCATTCAGCTGACCTCGGACGGCAAGTACGCCTTTGTGGCCCTGGGGCCGTCCAACCACGTCGCCGTGGTGGATGCTCAGACCTATGAGGTTCTGGACTATCTGCTGGTTGGTTCCCGGGTATGGCAGCTGGCACTGGATAAGGATGAGAAGTTCCTTTACACCACCAACGGTGTCTCTGGCGATGTCTCGGTGATTGATGTGGACCAGCTCAAGGTCATCAAATCCATCAAGGTGGGCCGCTACCCCTGGGGTGTGGTGATCGATCCGACTTCATGACCATTGAAGCCCGGGACATCAGCTTCCGCTACGGAGACAAAGCGGTTCTGAAGGAGGTCAGCTTCGCGCTGACCTCTGGTCGTTTCCATGCACTTCTGGGCCCAAACGGGGCAGGCAAATCCACCCTGTTTGGCTTGCTCACCCGACTACTGGCCTTGCAGCAGGGCGATGTCTTGCTGGGCGGCCGGTCACTCAGAAAACAGCCCGCAGAGGCGATGCGGAAAATCGGCGTGGTGTTTCAGCAGAATGCCCTGGACCTGGACTTGTCCGTTCGCCAGAACCTGCACTACCACGCCGCGCTGCATGGCCTGTCCCGCAAAGAAGCCCGGGCCCGTGGTGACCGTGAGCTGGCCCGGTTCAAGCTACTCGACCGGGCCGACGACGCGGTTCGCCAGCTCAACGGGGGGCACCGGCGGCGGGTGGAAATTGCGCGTGCACTGCTTCATCAACCCTCCCTGTTACTTCTGGACGAGCCCACCGTAGGCCTCGATGTCGCCAGCCGGCGGGCACTCAACGAACACGTTCGGACCCTGTGCGAGGAAGATGGGCTGACCGTACTCTGGGCCACGCACCTGATTGAAGAGGTTCAGGAGCAAGACAAGGTGTTGATTCTGCACCAGGGCCGCTTGCTGGCAAACGGCACCGGCCAGGTGATCTGCGAGGAACAAGGTGCGCAGAACCTGGCGGAGACCTTCCACAAACTGACCGGAGCCGGCTGATATGAAAGCCATTGATTACTGGCACTGTTTCCTGGGCATTCAGACCCGGGAGTGGCTCAGGTTCTGGCAACAGCGCACCCGCTTTGCCAGTGCGCTGGTGCGGCCCCTACTCTGGCTGGTGGTATTTGCCGCCGGGTTCCGGGCGGTTCTGGGCATTTCCATTATTCCCCCCTACCAGACCTACATCACCTATGAGACCTATATCGTGCCCGGGCTGTGCGGCATGATTATCCTGTTCAACAGTATGCAGGGGGCCCTGTCGATGGTGTATGACCGGGAACTGGGCAGCATGCGGGTGCTGTTGATGAGCCCCCTGCCCAGGCCGTTTCTGCTGATTACCAAACTGCTGGCCATGGGTTTTGTGTCAGTGGCCCAGGTTTATGTTTTTCTGCTGATCTCATGGCTGGTTGGCGTAGAACCACCCCGCTGGGGGTATCTGGCAGTTCTGCCGACGTTGATCCTCACCAGCCTGATGCTGGGCGCACTGGGATTGCTGATTGCCACCTGGATAAAACAACTGGAGAACTTCGCGGGGGTGATGAACTTTGTCATCTTCCCTATGTTCTTTATGTCTTCCGCCCTGTATCCGTTGTGGCGCATGAACGAAGCCAGCCCGTGGCTTTACTGGATCTGCCAGTTCAATCCGTTTACCCACGCAGTCGAAGCGATCCGGTTTTCACTCTACCTGGAATGGAACCCTCTGGCCGTCGGCATCACCGCCGGCGTGACCATCGTGCTTTCGCTGTTCGCTACCGCGGGTTTTCGCCCTCAGCGGACGAAAATCCTGGGGAGCAAGCCCGCCTGATCCAGCCGAGTGTCAGGAGCCCACTCTATCCAGCCGCCTCAGGTGCTCCAACAACTTGCGAACGGCTCCCGACTCCACCACACGGTCGTCCCATTGCAACCTTGCCGGCTTACCATCGAGGTACCAGAGCCGGTTTGCCAGTAACTCTGCATCACCGCTGTCGTGGGTCACACAGATCATGGCCATATCCGGGTTTGCGTCCAGTATGCCGGCAATCAGCTGTTTCAGGTCTCCCGCCATAACCGGGTCGAGCGAGGCAAAGGGCTCATCCAGCAGTAACAGGTCCGGCTTGACCGCCAGGCAGCGGGCCAAAGCAGCGCGGCGCGCCATACCCAGGGAGAGCTGATCCGGCAGGTAATGGCCATAACCGGCCAGGCCAACCTGTTGCAACAGGTGTTCAGCCTCCTCATCGCTTGCGCCCACCAGCCGGAGGTTGGCTTTCAGGCTTCGCCAGGGCAACAGCCGATGCTCCTGAAACAGGTACCCGACTCGCAGTGTTTCACGACCCACCACCGCGCCGGCAGGCATTGAGTGATCCAGGCCGGCAATGGCATTAATCAGCGTGGTCTTGCCTATACCGGACGGCCCAAGCAAACAGATGCGGTCACCACGCTTGATGGTGGCAAACACTTCACCCAGCACGGGCTGTGCATAGTCGCGGCCGCGTATTCTCAGCTCAAGCATGGGCCTGCTCCGGCTGTCGCCAGCGATTAGCCCGCCTTTCCACAGGCTGTAACAGCCCCAGTTCAATCAACTGCACAACGGCGATAAACGCCAGGCTGTAGGCCAGAATGGTGGCAACGTCGAACACCTGGAACGCCAGGTGCAGCTGAAAACCAACGCCACTGGAACGCCCCAGCAGTTCAACCACCAGAACGATTTTCCAGATCAGCGACAGCCCGCCCCGGGTGGCCGCCATCAGATAGGGAAAGAGCTGCGGCACCCAAACCTCACGGAGCCGCTGCCAGCGGGTAAATCCGTATACAGTGGCCATCTGTTCCAGCCGGTAGTCCAGGCTGCGGGCACCTTCTCGCACTGTGACGGCAACGTTCGGGATCTTGTTGATAACAACCGCCATCACTGCGGCCGCCTCCACCAGCCCGAACCAGACATACATCAGTATGATGGTGACCAGCGCAGGCAGGTTCAGAAGCAACACCAGCATGGGATCAAACAGTGCGTTGGCGGTACGCGACCGCCCCATCGCGATACCAATCAACGTACCCAGCAGCATCGCCAGGGTAAACGCCACCGCGACCCGCGCCAGTGTGGTGCCCAGATGAAACCAGAGCTGACCACCCCGCGCCTCCTCCATCAGGGTTGCCAGCACCTGCAATGGCCCGGGTAACAACGGGGATTCCAGATGCCAGGCAAAAAGCCCCCAGAACACCATAAACAGGGGCAGTACCAACCAGTAGCTCCAGACCGGCGGGCGACCTGCCGGGCTGCTCACGGCGGGCTCCGGTAGAACAGGGCCTCGGGCATCAGAGCCTCGGTATCCGCACCCGTCAGCACCAGTAACCTCTGGAGGTCGGCACGGCGTTGTTCGGTTAGCGGCGCCGGGGTGCCAGCCACAAAGCCATCCCGCAGGGCTTCAAACACGGCGTCTGTGGACTGTCCCATCAGAGGCCGTAACCGCTGCCAGTGCGATGGTTCACCGGCCAGCTCGGCTTTTGCTTGTTGCAGCGAACGGGCAAAGCTTTCAATCAGGCCGGCCTGCTGTTGCGCCCATTCCGAAGGAAAGACATACCCCAGTACCGGCAGGTTCGGGTCCAGGTCCAGAGCCCTGAGCAGGTCCGCCATCCCGAAAGCGGAACGCCAGCCGCCCTCACCTCTGAGCCGGGCAGAGAAGTGCCAGTATGTGACGATGGCATCAACCTGGCCACGTTTCAGCGCCTCGTTCAGTAGTGGCGGGGCGGCAAACTGCACCCGGGCATCTCGAGCCAGTTCGATACCCTGTCGCTTTGCCACCTCGGTCAGCAACACCCAGCCCTTACTGTCCGGCCCGCCGGCTACGCCGATGCGTTTGCCTGCCAGGCCAGCTACAGAGCGAATCGCCGACGCCTCCGGCACGACGATATCCCCGATCTGGCTTGAGAAGGGCACATACAGGTAGGGGGCGCCGGCTTTGAATCGCGACTGCGCCCAAAGCAAATCAGCCACCGCGCCATGCACGGAACCACTGGTGACTGCCAGCCGTGACGCAGGCAAATTCGCCACCAGTTTCAGGTCAAGCCGATAGCCGTTCTTCTGGTCCAGCTTTCTGTGTTGCAGATGATCCAGCTCCCAGTGGGCGGTACCGAACTGAAGCACGCTGATGCTGAGAACGGGCAACTCCGCCGGCTCCCGCGAATAGCCGTTGTCCGGTGTTACCAGCAAAACCACGGCAAACACCAGGCTGAGTGCGCGAAAGCCCCGTGAGAACCACCCCTTGAGGCCCGGGTGTACGGCTTGAGTTATTCTTGTGTGATGCTTCATACCATCACGATACGAAGCCCTCAGCCCTTCAAGAATAGTACTTTGGTGCCTGTTTTTTGGTGCGATGGTCGCATTCAACCCAGGGCCAATATGGCGTGTAATGAGATCATCACAATAATAAACAGAAGGTGATCGCACCCATGCAAACGCCTTCTGCACAGGAGGCCGCCATGTTAACCGAGCTTGATGCCGCACTCTCGTCGGAAAAACGCTATCATGATTCCGACACCACTCCCGAAGACGACAATAAACAGGCAGAAACATCCATGGAGCCGGCGTACAAGATTCTGATTGCCGACGACCACCCCCTGTTCCGGGAAGCGATCAGCAGTGTGATCGCCTCAGGATTCCAGGGCAGTGAGATTATCGAAACCGATGATCTGGACAGCGCGCTGGAAATCACCCGCGAAAACGACGACCTCGATCTCATCCTGCTTGATCTGAACATGCCAGGCATGCACGGCCTGAACGGCCTGATCACCCTGCGCAACGAGGCGCCGACCATCCCGGTGGTGATCGTTTCCGCCGAGGAAGACAAACAGGTGGTTTTGCAGGCGATCACTTACGGCGCGGTGGGCTTCATCACCAAGTCCTCACCCCGGGCCCAGATGACCGAAGCCATCCAGCAGATCCTGAATGGCAACGTATACCTGCCCTCCGACATCATTCGCACCGGCAAGGAAAGTAACAGCCGCAGGGCCCGGCACGAAGACAATCCCATTTCCCCGGAACTGCTCAACTCCCTGACCCGTCGCCAGTTACTGGTACTGGAAAGAATGTCCAAAGGCGAGTCCAACAAGCAGATCGCCTACAACCTGAACATTGCAGAAACCACGGTGAAAGCCCACGTATCGGCCATTCTGAGGAAACTCGGTGTGCACAACCGGGTGCAGGCCATTCTGTCGGCCAGCGATGTGGATTTCAGCCAGTACCTGAAGCGTTGACCTGCCTTGAGGGGCTCAGCCCCTCAAGACATGATTGAGTACCGTTCTTAATTTCAACGGCTTTACCGGCTTGTTCATCAGCAGATAACCCAGCTCGCGGATGTGCTGTTTCAGCTCGTTGGTGTAATTGGCCGTGATCATCAACACCGGCGCCGGCTGACTGCGCCGGCCATTGATCTGGGCAACCGCATCCACACCGTTCTCATCGTTATCCAGATGGTAATCCGCCAGGATCAGGTCCACCGGTGCGCTGGCGATAACCACTTTGGCGTCCAGATCAGGCACCGAGACGGCGGTCACCACCCGGCAGTCCCAACCCTCCAGCAGGGTTTTCATCCCCTCACAGATGGCCAGATCGTTGTCGATAACCCACACCCTGGCGCCGGACATGCCGTGATCCACTTCAACCTTCTGGATGTCCGTGGTCGCCGCCGGCGAGGGCTGCAGCTGCCCCAGCGGCACCCGCACGCTGAACACCGAGCCTTTGCCCTCAATTGATGCCACAGACACCTCATGCCCAAGCATGCGGGATATCTTGTCGACGATCGCCAGCCCCAGGCCCAGCCCCTTGTCGGCCTGGGAGCCACTGGGGCGAATACGCTTGAACTCCTGGAAGATCTCGGTCAACTTGTCCTCGGGAATCCCCGGGCCGGTGTCCCACACCTGCAGTAACACGTGATCATGCCGGCGGCGAACACCGAGCAGGATGCGCCCCTGGCCGGTGTACCGGATCGCGTTGGTCAGGAAGTTTCTCAGGATTCTGGCCAACAGCTGGGAGTCAGACTGCACCACCGCCGACGACGGCACGAAATCCAGCCGCAACCCCTCTGCCAAAGCCATCTGACGGAATTCCCGGGCGATGTTGTTGAGCAGATCCCGCAGATCAAAGGCGGTCACGTCCGGTTTGATCACCCCGGCGTCCAGCTTGGAAATGTCCACCAGCGTGCCCAGCAGGTTCTCGACGTCGTCCAGCGAGGTGCTGACCGAGCGCACCAACCCCTCGGCCCTGGGGCCAAAGCTTTGCTCCTGCAAGGCGCTGGTGAACAGACGGGCAGCATTGAGCGGCTGCAGCAGATCGTGACTGACGGCGGCCAGAAACTTGGTTTTCGACAGATTGGCCCGCTCGGCCTCCAACTTGGCTTCCCTGAGGCGCGCCTCAACCGCTGCGCGTTCCGAGATTTCCTGGCGAAGCTGGGCGTTGAGGCCGGTCAGTGCCGCTGTACGCTCCCGTACCCGCTTCTCCAGATTGTCATAGGCCTGCTCCAACGCCAGCGCGGTTTTTCTGCGATCGGTGATATCCCGAATCAGCACGAAGAAGCCGACCACTTCGCCATTGTCATCGACGTTGGGCACGTACGATCTGAGCATGTACCGCTGCTCACCCCGGACACCGGTTTCGTCAAACTCGAATGTCACGCTGTGGCCATCCATGACCTCCAGAATCTGGGGTAGCAACCGCTGGTAAAATTCGGGCTCGTGCACCTCATCCAGGCGCATACCCAGGGGCGACTGCCCAGGTTGGCCATACCAGGCCTGGTACACCTTGTTGCAGAACTGCACGGTCAGATCAGCGCCCACGTAAGCAATCAATGCCGGCACATGGTCTGTCACCACGCGAATCCAACGCTCGCTTTCTTCCAGTGCCTTGATACGGCGAGCCATTTCGCTGTTCTTGACGTCGGTGATATCGGAATACAGCACCACAAGCCCGCCTTCCCGCGTGGGCCTTTCGGTCATCTGCACCCAGCGACCGTTGGACAGCAGGAACACCGTGCCCTCGGCATCTTCGTGGCTGTGCTCTTCCACGACCAAGCCGGAGGTCAGTGCTTTCGATTTCACTTCGTCTATCGGGGTGCCCGCACCGGGCACTGGCACACCGGCATGGCGCCAGTAACTCCGGAAACGGCTGTTGGTCTGAATCAGGCAGTGGTTGTGGTCGAACAGCACGAAACCATCGGCAATGCTTTCAATGGCATCGTTCAGGCGCTGGCGCGAGGTCTCCGCCTCTTCCCGGGCACGCATCAAGGCTTTGTTACTGGCCTTGAGTTCTTCCATGGTCAGGTTCAGTGCTTCCGTGCGCTCACGGACCTGCTCGGCCAGTATCACCGAGTGTTCGAACGCCGCGTAGGGCTCCGGCTTGTGGGCCGAGCCAGACTCCACCCGAACGATCAGCGCATCCCGGATTTCTCGCAGGCGCCGGTTCTCGGCTTCCAGTTCCGCAATACGCTGGTCTTTGGCGGACTCGCCGGAAGATTCGGGGAGATCAGGTGCTGAACTCAGGCTGGCCAATGACCACCCCCGTAAAGGTCTGATTGATGTGCATACCGTTGAATTGCTCCCCATAGGTGTTGAACCCCACCACACGGTGCGCTTTGAGAAATTCGGAAACGGCGTCACTTTGGCCGGTCAGCTCGGCTTCGAGCCGGCGTAAAAAGCAGTCGCACCCCAGTGTCACCAGCGGTGTGCCGACCACCCGCTCGGAGGCCTCAATCTGGGTTCGTACACTGTCCAGGAGCGAACCCGGCGCCATGGCGGTCATCACAATGCCCGTCTCCACTGCGCAATAGAACGTGAGACTGCGATCCGGATTGACTCTCTGGATAGAGCGAACGAAATAGTTCCCGCCCACTCGAACGCCCAGGGGCCGCAGGGCAAACACCTTGCGGTCCAGTTCATCCAGCGATACGCCCACCGCCCGGGCATAAACCTCGGCTGCCGGCTCCGCGTTCAACTCGTATACCGTCCGGCTTTGCGGGCAAGCCCGGGTAACCACCAGTTTTTCATCCAGCGGTTCCATGTGGTGGGTCGAGAACACCCGGAAATCCAGCGGGGTATTGACCAGCATGACGGTGGCCGCCCCGCAGTGAAATTCCCCATCGTAATAAACGTGGGTATCGGCCAGGCGTTCGTCGTCCCCCGCAGAACCACCAAACTGAGGGATTGTGCCTAAAGCCGCGTTGAGGGTCGCCAGCACCAGCTCTTCCCGGCTGGAAAGCCCGTCCAGTAAGGTAATCGCGAAAGTATTACCCTTGACCGGCGCCAGGTTGGCATCCCGGCAGGTGGTCAGCATCTGGTCAATGACACCCTGGGCGTCCTGCAGGGTGAATCGATCCAACTGCCGAATCAAAGCACAATCGATGGCGAAGTAACGGGCATCAAACCCGATGGCACTGATGCAGCCCCGGTCGTATCCCTGCTCGGTAATCTCACCGGCCGAGGTGCAACCGTAGACACGCACACCAGAGAAGGCTTTCTGCAGAGCAGGGCCCAATTTCTGCAGTTCATATTCAACAGAGCAGAAGAACAGCACGCAACCCAGGTTGTCGTGCACAAGCTGCCTGGCAAGCTCTGCGGCGGCCAGCTCGGGCTTGCGGACGCTGGAACTGGCGACTCGCACTGCGGGTAACTGACTGACTGGCTTCATCGGTAGCCTGCTCGGAATACGGGAATCTGATACCGATTCTACGCCTCCTGAACCACCAGCCAATGCGACTTCAGTGCACTTTGTCGGCGCGCCAAATCTTCCGTAAGCCATTGATTATATTCCCCTTGAATCAATGTCCGGTGACGCAGCCAGGTTTTGGCAAGAGCAAACCGGCACTTTAGTCTGAGACGGCCATCGCAGGCGCACCGGCTTCCTGCCGGCTACCTGCAAGGCCATAGACAGGAGCGAAGCTCCTCAGAACATCACAACGGCACCCAATGCCAGAGTGTTGGCGTCTGCGGTTTTCACACCTGTAGACTTGGTTTCCTGCTCGAACATGTTGTATTCGGCCACCAGCTTGAAGTTACTGTTAACGTCGTGGAACACGGCCACCGACATATTCTCGGTCTCGAAATTGCCCTGATCGGAATCGGTTTCACCGTAAGACAGCACAAAGCGGTTCGCCCCCAGGGTGTAGGAAGCCTGAACCAGGTAGCCATCGGCGTCTTCTTCAGAGGCCAGAGCCCCATCAGTAATCAGAACGGGCGCGTCGCCTTTGGAAGTGAAGCCTGAAGCCGTCAGGGACAGACCCGCCACAGCCGCTTTCACACCATAGCCAACACCCCGACTGTCGATCTTGGTAGTGGCGTTTTCGGAGCTCTGATGACGACCGTTCACCCACCCCGTCAGGGCCACGCCGTTCAGGTCAGCGCTGTAGGTGACTTCCGCCTCAAAACGCGGGGCGGACTGCTCAGACTGGGCGCCCGGCGTGGTGTTGGCAGGCTCAAAGATACCCGCCGCAACGTTCAGGCCACCCATGTCCGGTGTGCGATAGGTGATCTGGGCTGACGGATTTGGGTAAGGGTAGCCAGTGCGGATATTGCCGAAAGACACGCCTGTGGCTGCACCCGGAGAACCAAAACCCATCAGGATCTCATCCAGGAATATATTGGAACGGGCGTACAGGCCGAAATCCTTACCAATCAGGACCTGACCAAAACTGCCATCCACCGTTGCGTACAGTTGACGCACATCGATTGCGGTGTCGGTCGGCGACTGCAGGCTGTCGTTGATGGTGCTCCAGAACGATGAACGGCCACCCAGTGTCAGGTCGCCCATCTCCTTACTGAAATTGAAGCCGATGGTGTTCGGCAAAAAACCCATCTTGACGTCGGAATTGCGCACGTCAGCGACTTTGTCATCACGGTTCACGTAAAACGCATTGAAGTAGCCATCCACCGAAAAGCTGGTGCCATCCTCATTGTACAGTTCAATGGCCGCATTGGCTCCGGCACTGGCTCCCATGGCCGCCATCATGGCAATGGCCAACCCTGACTTTCTGAAGTTGTTGTTTTTCATACATCCCCCGGTTGTTTTTTGGAAATCTGGGATAAGAGGACCGGTTATCCGATCGCTCCAGGCGAGGTCTGACGCCTGATTTCCATGGTCGGTGATGCAACAACAGGGGGGAATGCTTCCAGCGAGCAGGTTTTCTGCTCATTTGGGAGGCACTTGAAATGAAACTTTGGAAGTACGACTACGTGGAAAGACCACCCGGGAACTGGTCCAGTTCAGACAAGCAGTCATCAAGAAACTCATGGGGGTTGGCCAAAATGGCCTCGTCTGCCACGACACCAAACTGCACCTGACCGGCGTAGCTGACGATACTCACACCCAGCCCGATATCGCCGGCCTGAGGCACCCAGAACATCTGTTCGGTGATGGCGCAACCGGCGAGGTACCGGGTCTCCGGCGTGCCAGGTACATTGGAAACCACCGCCGAGGCCTTGCGGAAAAACAGATCAGCCAAAGGTTTGCGCCCCACCTCCGGCAACAGCGCTGCGCTGGCCGTCAGCCCCCAGGCGATCCCCGGCTGCCAGCTCTTCTTGAGCTTGCGGGTTTCATGCTTGATGCGGAACAGCCGCTCCAGAGCACTGGCACCATCCACCGGCATGGGCACGAACACCGTGCCAAAGCAGTTGCCGGGCTCGCCGTCCTCCGGCCGAACCCCCTCCGGCATCCGGGACCGGATATCCACCGGCACCGCCGCATGCATGACCGCATCGTCCAACTGTTCTGGTGACATCCCCAGGCGTGGGCGCACAGCAGCCGCCACACAGGCCAGTAACACATCGTTGATCGTAGTATGGGTGGCCGATGCGACTGCACGAAAACGGTCAAGCGCCACCGGTTCAGACCACCGACAGCTGCGCCTGCCCAGCAATGGCCGCCGAAGCTCCGAGGGCGTATCGGCCGGTTCCACCAGAAACTCGCTGAGCTCATGCACCATCCGGGCACTGGCCTCCAGAGCCCGCCCGGCGTGCCCCGCCCCTTTGGTGGGACCATCATCCGGTATCGCGCCGGAAACCTGGCCTGCCTGGGCAGCCATATTCCCCAACCATTGCCTGGCGTAGGTTGTCCACCGTTCCAGCTGCGGCAACTCGGCGGCGCCATAGATGGCCGGGTACTGCCGGGGCGACGGCGGGCAAAGTGTTGAGAAAATGCCCAGCAGGGACAGGCCGTCGGCGTAACAATGATGCAGGCGCAGCAGCAAGGCCGCACCACCCTGGGCGTTGGGCGCCAGCCAGAACTTCCAGCCCGGGCGATACCGCGGCAGCGGCTCGTTCAGCCGCGCCGACACCCAGTCCTGCAACTGATGCTGATCAAACCGATCTATCACCACATCAAGGTGATGGGAAACGGAAAAGGTGGGGTCTTTCTGCCAGTACCAGGCCGGCGCCTTCCAGACCGGGCGACAGAGAAAACGCTCCCAGGCAGTCCAGTACACATCGAGAAATTCCCGGAACCGACCGGCCGTCAGGCCGTCAACCCGGAGCATGATGGTGATGGTCATGGGGTTTTCCGGCCGTTCCAAAGCCAGCCAGGCCGAATCCGAAGGCAGCATGAGATGCGATTGCTCCTGGTTCAAACCTGATAGTCCCCGATGAATAACGTGCCCGATAAGTAATAAGCCAATCCCGCATTGTGCCAGAGTCCTTTACGGGGCTCCATCACCGTGCGTCGCCCACAGCGTTACAAAAAATTACCTGCAAGTAACCCTTCGGCTCTATACTGGTTATATGTAATGATGCAATGGTTATAGAGAAGGACCACGATGCTGCGCGATTGGCTACAGATCTCCGAAAATCTCGGCGGTAGTGCCACTAACTCGCCCAGCCAAACGCGGTACAAATGAAAGACCGGCACAACCAAAACCAATAACAGTCCATTGCAATGCCGGGGGAGATGAATCATGAAAGCCAGTCATGTTCGCAAACTGATCAAGCCTATCGAGAGCGCCTATTCAGAGATGTTCTCAGGCCGGGTTTACCGTGTTGGTAAAGGCGCCGTATCGGTGCGTAATCATAGCGGCGCTGCGGAACATACCGTCATCGGTGTGCACGGCTTTCTGGAGAATCACTGCTACTTTACCCAGGCGTACGATGGTCCAACCACCGAACTGATTCTTCTCACCTGCAGCAATTACCATATTCCAGTAAACGGTGTAACGCCGGAGAACCCGGGCTGGGAAGTGCCCATAAAGCACCTGGAAGGTACCATTGAGTATGATGCCTGCATTCTGAACCAGGCACTGCAAAACCTGCCCAGCACCCGCAATATCCGGATCCACGGCCACTCCAGGGGTGGTGCGGTGATTCTTGAAGCCATCAAGCAGTGGCCAGAGCTGTACGAAGATGTCGAAATTGTGCTGGAAGCGCCAGTGCTGCCCCAGGGCAAATTGCACGCCCTGGTGACCACGCTGCTGGAGCCGGTCAGCCACGGCATGTGGCCCTGGCTGATCCGTCTGATCAACAGCGCGCCGCAATCCGCCTACGGCCAGACATTCTTTGGCAAGATGAACCCGAGAAAACGGCAGCTGCTGAACAAATTGTTCTATGCTACCAAGGATCATCTGACCATCGTGCGCAACATTGAAAACATCATGGAGTGGATGGTCCGCACAGACACCTCGGTGTACCAGCATGTGCGCCATGGCACGTTCCTGATACCTGCAACGGATCGCATCCTGGATCGCAATGCCATGCTGGCCAGTGCCCGTACCAGCCCGACCAACATGCGCATCATCGAAACCGAAGCCCCCAGCCACTTCATCACGCTGGACAGCAAGGAATGGGTACCCGGCCTGGAAACTCTGCCTATTGCCGCCGAGGGCTGAACCTGAACAGGTGCAGCCCGGTTTCCGCTTCGCTAAACTGAGCGCCTTTTTCTGAGGCCATGCCTCTTGTCGCCGGTTTTATTGGAGCCCCTGCATGTATCGTGAGCGCCTGGTCACAACGGACGTGAATTCAGAAAACGCCCACCGGCTTAAACGCCTGCTACTGGAATACCACGACTTTCGCCAGCTCAAGTCAACCCACCCCTTGCTGGAAGACACCCGCCGCATCGCCGACTGGCAAGCGGAACGGCTAAAAGCCACGCACCAGGACCTTTACCAGAACCCCGGCTACCACACCGGCCTGGAATTCTTGCTGACAGACCTTTACGCCCCTGCCGGCATGACCCAACGGGACGATAACATCGACCGGGTCTTCCCGAAGATGGTGAAGTGGCTACCAGACCACCTCTTGGGCACCTTTGCCGGGCTGGTTGAACTGAATCTGGTCACCCAGAGCCTGGATCTGGAGCTGGCACAATGGTTTGACCGACACAACCTGAGTACCGCCTCAATCACCACCAGCGACTATTGCGACGCTTATCGGGCCAGCGGCCAGTTGAGCATCCGCAGCCGGCAACTGGAACTGGTGGCCGACACTGGCCAGCAGTTGGACCGCTACGTGCGCAACCGCACCCTGGGCTGGCTGCTGTCGATGAGCCGGGGGCCAGCGGAAATGGCCGAGCTGGGCGATCTGCACAGTTTCCTGCACCGGGGCTACAGCGCATTCCGGAAGATGGAGGATGTCGACGTACTGATTGAACGGCTGATCGGTCGGGAAAGACAGGTGATGGAGAACATTCTGGCCGGCCACCCGGAACCCTTCTCGGTACCGGGCAACCTTTAACCAGGCTCAGGCCGTGAGAATCTGGTCCAGTTGCGAGTGAATTTCCTGTTCGATACGGGATTTGAACGGGCGCAGCATCAGCCCCAGTTCCAGGCGGATGTGCAGATCACTGTCAGAGAGGTCCAGGTGGCCTTTCACCCCACTGCGCTTGAACGTGAGCAGGTCACCCTCCCACTGGTAATTGACATCGAACTGCCTGGACAGGTCCTTCGCCAGGGTTTCCGCCGCTTCACGGGCGTGGGCTTTGTCCAGGGAGTGGGCGCGATGAATATCAATGACAGACATGGATCAGTTTTCTCGGTTGTTTGGAGACAGATTTACAGTGTAAGTCGGCAATAAACTTGTAGCCAACCCCTCAAAGGTTAGAATACCAACCTGAGATTCTGACAGGACCAACACCCATGAGCGAGCAGCAAACACCGGGCACCCCCGGCAACGGCCAGGACGACGTAACCCACTTCGGGTTCCGCAATGTACCCAAGAGCCAGAAAGCCAGCCAGGTGGCCGAGGTTTTCCACAGCGTGGCCGGCAAATACGACCTCATGAACGATTTGATGTCGATGGGCATTCACCGGCTGTGGAAGCGCTTCACCATTGAGCTCAGCGGTGTTCGCCAGGGCCATCAGGTACTGGATATTGCCGGTGGCACCGGCGATCTGACCATGAAATTTTCTGACCTGGTCGGCCCCACCGGCAAGGTGGTGCTGGCCGACATCAATGCCTCCATGCTGCAGGTGGGCCGCAGCCGGCTGACAGACCGGGGCTACGCAGGCAACATCGAGTATGTGCAGGCCGATGCCGAGCACCTGCCGTTCCCGGACAACAGCTTCCAGGCCGTGTCCATCGCCTTTGGCCTGCGCAACGTCACCGACAAGGATCAAGCCCTGCGGGACATGGCCCGGGTACTGAAGCCCGGCGGCAAGCTGATGGTGCTGGAATTCTCCAAGCCTACCAATCCGCTGCTGAGCAAAGCCTACGACACCTATTCCTTTACCGCCCTGCCGTTGATGGGCCAGCTGATTGCCGGCGACAGTGAAAGCTACAAGTACCTGGCCGAGTCCATCCGCATGCACCCGGACCAGGACACCCTGAAAGGTATGATGGAACAGGCCGGTCTGGTGAACTGCAAGTACTACAACATGACCGGCGGCATTGTCGCCCTGCACGTGGGAATCAAACCCTGATGTTCCCCGGCCCGACCCTTTTGTCCGCTGCCAGCGCCATTGTAGAGATCGCGCTGAACCGGGCATTGGAGCTGGACACAGCGGGCCGGCAGGCCCTGCTGGACGCCCTGACCGGGCCGGCACAATTCAACATCAGCGCCCCGGTCCCGTTGACCTGGACCCTGGAGCGTGTGGGCGAACGGGTTCAGGTGCGCAGTCAGCCCGCCGATGCCCCCGAGTTGGTCATTACCGGCCGCCCCATGGCCTTTGTTGCCCTCGCCCTGGGCGATGATCAGGTGTTTGCGGACAATCGGCTGGGCGTGCAGGGCAATACCGCCCTGGCCCACCAACTGCAACGTGCCCTGAACCAGCTGGAACCGGACTGGGAAGCAGCCATGGCCCGACATCTTGGCGACCTTCCGGCACATTTTCTGGGCAAGCGCATCCGCAGTGCTGTGCAGTGGAGCCGGCATGCTGCGAATGCCATGAACGCCAATCTGGAAGAGTACCTGCACGAAGAGAGCCGGGCCCTGCCCGGCCGCAGAGAGCTGGAGGCCACCTTCCAGGACATTGACCAGCTCAACCTGCGTACTGAACGCCTGGAAGCCCGGCTGACACAGCTGGAGAGTTCCGGTAGCGACAACGATACGGAGACTTTGTGACCCGCCTGCAACGCCTGTTCCGAATTGCCTGGGTATTCTGCCGCTACCGGCTGGACACGTTTCTGCCCCTGGCGGAACTGCCCACGCCGCTGAAGATCTTCTTCCTGCTGGCGCCCTGGCACCTGTTCCCCCAGCCGAAACTGAGCCGGGGCGACCGGCTGCGACTGGCGCTGGAAGAACTCGGCCCGGTGTTCGTCAAATTTGGCCAGATTCTCTCCACCCGGCGGGACCTGCTGCCCGACGACATGGCCGAATCCCTGAAACAACTGCAGGATCGGGTGCCGCCGTTCCCCAGCGACCAGGCCCGGGGCATTATCGAGAAATCCCTCGGTGCACCGGTATCGGAGCTGTTCGCCGAGTTCAGCCCGGACCCGATGGCCTCGGCCTCCGTGGCCCAGGTACACGCCGCCACCCTGCCCAATGGCCAGAGAGTGGTGGTCAAGGTGCTGCGGCCGGGTATCGACAAGGTGATCCGCCAGGACCTTGGCCTGATGTACCTGATGGCCGGCCTGCTGGAAAAATACTGGTCTGAAGGCAAACGGCTGCACCCGGTGGACGTGGTGGCCGATTACGACGCCACCATCCACGATGAGCTGGACCTGCAGCGCGAAGCCGCCAATGCCAGCCAGTTGCGCCGCAACTTCGACAACTCACCGTTGATCTACATCCCGTTCATCGACTGGGACTACACCCGCAAATCCGTGCTGGTGATGGAGCGCATTCACGGCATCCCCATTGCCGACGTAGACAGCCTGAAAGCGGCCGGCGTCAATATGAAAGTACTGGCCGAAAAAGGCGTGGAGATCTTCTTCACCCAGGTGTTCCGGGACAGCTTCTTCCACGCCGACATGCACCCGGGCAACATCTTTGTCGACGTCTCCAACCCGGCTGACCCGAAGTACATCGCCATCGATTTCGGCATTGTGGGCACCCTGGCGCCAGACGACCAGAGCTACCTGGCCCGTAACCTGCTGGCCTTCTTCCGCCGGGATTACCGCCAGGTGGCCCAGCTGCACATACAGTCCGGCTGGGTGCCGCCGGACACCCGGGTGAATGAATTCGAGGCGGCTATCCGTACCGTGTGCGAGCCCATCTTCGAACGGCCACTGAAAGACATCTCCTTCGGCCACTTCCTTCTGCGGTTGTTCCAGACGGCCCGCCGTTTCAATATGGAAGTGCAGCCGCAGCTGGTACTGCTGCAGAAAACCCTGCTGAACGTCGAGGGCCTGGGCCGCCAGCTGTACCCGGATCTGGACCTGTGGAGCACCGCCCAGCCGTTCCTGGAGAGGTGGATGCGCCAGCGCATCGGCCCCGCCGGGTTGATCAAATCGCTGCAAACGCACCTGCCGGCGTGGCTTGAACAGTCGCCAGAGATGCCGCAACTGGTTCATGATGCGCTATTACAGCTTCGAAGCAGCGGCCCCACGGAAGAACAGAATCGCGCTACGCTTGAGTTAATGAAAGAGCAGCAACAGCGCAGCGACCGCCGGTGGCGCCGGGGTTTCATTGCCGCCGCACTCGCCGCCGCAGCCCTGGCGGGCACTCAGGAGCAGGCCACGCAGCTGGCGGCCGATGCGCCACTTTGGAGCTGGGCCTTGCTTGCCCTTGCTGGCGCGGTCATGCTCCGGGGCAGCCGTTAAACGAATGGATTTATCAGGATTCACAAAAATGCAAGATTCCCCCGCTAACGTCGTACAGCCTGACTGGCTCAACGAGATTCGCTGGACAGAAGACGGCCTGGTACCGGCCATCGCCCAGGATGCCGACAACGGCGACATCCTGATGATGGCGTGGATGAATGCCGAGTCACTGAAGCTGACCGTTGAGGAAGGCCAGGCGGTGTACTGGTCCCGATCCCGGGGCAAGCTCTGGCGTAAGGGCGAAAGCTCCGGACACCAGCAGGTACTCCGGGATATCCGGCTAGACTGCGATGCCGACGTCATTTTGCTGAAAGTGGAACAAAAAGGCGGTATTGCCTGCCATACTGGTCGGCGAAGCTGTTTTTACCGGACCCTGAAAGACGGCCAATGGGTCAGCGCCGAGCCGGTGCTGAAAGACCCGAACGCCATCTACGGCAGTGATTGAGGAGCAGAGACCGTGAGTGATGTACTGGAACGCCTGGCCCAGGTCCTGGAAGCCCGCAAGGAAGCCGACCCGGAAACCTCCTACGTGGCCAGCCTGCACGCCAAGGGGCTGAACAAGATTCTGGAGAAGGTGGGCGAAGAGTGCACCGAAACACTGCTGGCCGCCAAAGACGCCGAACACTCCGGGAACACCCGGGATGTGGTGTACGAAACGGCCGACCTGTGGTTCCACAGCATGGTGATGCTCTCCCGGCTTGGGCTCGGACCAAAAGATGTGATTGATGAACTGGCCAGTCGTTTCGACCTGTCAGGCCTTGAAGAGAAAGCGTCACGGAACTCGTAAAGAGGTACCCCTAACGGGGATTTCCGGGAACGGTCGCCGTTGGCGTACAATGTCATGGAACAGCAACAATTGAACGAGGAACCCTCATGGGTATCAGCATCTGGCAACTTTTAATCGTACTCGGCATCGTCATCCTGTTGTTCGGAACCAAGAAACTGCGCAACATCGGCAGTGATCTGGGCGGCGCGATTCGTGGCTTTAAGAAATCCATGAGCGACGAAGAAGAAAAATCCGCTGATCAGAGCACGCTGGAAGGCCAGCAGGCTGAGAAAACTGAGGCCCCGGCCGAAGAGAAGCCCCGGGAAAAGCAAAGCTGAGTACCACCTGAATGTTCGATATTGGCTTCATTGAGCTGCTGATCTGCGGCATCATCGCGCTGCTTGTACTTGGGCCTGAGCGCCTGCCTACCGCTGCCCGGGCTGCGGGCCGGTGGATTGGCGGCGCGCGGCGCATGGTGGGCCAGTTCACCTCGGAACTGGATCGCCAGCTCAAGGCAGAAGAGCTGCGGGAAGAGCTCCGCAAGGCCGGTGACGTCGGCCTGGACGACATGGAGAAAACCGTCCGCGGCGCCCTCGATGAAGCCAAGAAATACGAACACATGATCCTGCCAGACAGCGAGACCCGCAAACCGCGGCCCGCACCGGCAACCCGCCGGCGTGCCGGCGAGGAAAGCACCAATCAGTCCACCGCCGAGTCTCCGCAACCCGCTCCGCAAGGCGACAACGCCGATCAGGAAGCCAGCGGTGAAGCCAGCAGCACGACACCAGAGCGGCCATCGGATAATCGTTCATGAGCGACCCAGGCAGTAACCCGATACCTCCTGAACAACAGGAGATGCCCCTGATCGAGCACCTGCTCGAATTGCGCAACCGGCTCCTGAAAATGGTGCTGGCCGTGATTGTGTGTTTTGCCTTTATCTACCCGTTCGCCAACGACCTTTACCTCTGGCTGTCGTTACCACTGCGTGAGCTTTTACCGGTGGGCCAGACCATGATCGCCACCGACATCACCTCGCCTTTCTTTGCGCCCCTGAAACTGGCCCTGGTGCTGGCGGTATTTGCCGCCATCCCGGTGATCCTGTATCAGCTCTGGAGCTTCGTAGCACCGGGCCTGTATGCCCATGAAAAACGCCTGGCGTTTCCCCTGCTGTTTACCTCGGTACTGCTGTTTTACGCCGGCGCAGCGTTTGCCTATTACGTGGTGTTCCCTCTTGTGTTCGGTTTCTTCACCGCCATCGGGCCCGAGGGCATTGTCGAGCTGCCAGACATCAGCAGTTACCTGAACTTCGTGCTGAAAATGTTCTTTGCCTTCGGCGTGGCCTTCGAGATTCCCATTGCCACCGTACTCCTGATCCTCACAGGTGCCACTACACCCCAGGATCTGGCCGCAAAACGCCCCTACGTGGTGGTGGCCTGCTTTATCATCGGCATGCTGCTGACCCCGCCCGACATTATTTCCCAGACCCTGCTGGCGGTGCCCATGTGGATTCTGTTCGAATTCGGCATCCTGTTCGGGCGCCTGGCATACCGACGTGTCGATGACGCCTCTGAGGGCGAGTCCGACTCCGCATGAATCTGGCGCTGCTGTTCGACGAAGACTTCACCGGCACAGACCGGGTGCTGCTCCGCGGTCGCCGCCTTGAACACCTGAGGACCGTACTCAAAGCCAGTACCGGCCACCAGATTCCGGTCGGCCGGGCCAACGGCGCCATGGGCACCGGTGAGATTCTGACCCTGACAGACTCCGAAGCGGAGCTGAAAGTAACGCTCAGCCAACGCCCACCACAGCCCCTGCCACTGACCCTGATCCTGGCCATGCCACGGCCAAAGATGTTCCGCCGCGTGCTGCAGACCTGCGCGTCCTTGGGGGTGAAGGATATCTGGCTGATTAACAGCTACAAGGTGGAAAAAAGCTTCTGGCAAACTCCGTGGCTGTCAGACGACAACCTGAAGGAAAACCTGACGCTGGGCCTTGAGCAGGCTAAAGATACGGTGATGCCACAGGTGCATATCCGCAAGCTGTTCAAACCCTTTGTGGAAGACGAACTACCGGCCCTGCTGGCAAATAAAATCGCACTGGTGGCGCATCCCGGCACCACCGCACCCTGCCCCGTTCACCTGAACGAGCCGGCAGCCCTGTGCATCGGGCCGGAAGGTGGTTTTACCGATTACGAAGTGGGCAAACTGGAAGAGGCCGGATGCCAGGGCGTGCATCTGGGGCCCCGCATTCTGCGGGTGGAAACGGCCGTGCCAGTGTTGATCAGCCGGCTGTTTGATGCCTGCGGCTGAGCTACCCGCAAAGCCGTCTCTTATTCCGTGATACCCATGGCCTCGGCCGCCACGCGATTCTTCAGCATGGGCAACTGGTTGAGCCAGCGCATACCGGTATTCCGTAACCAGCGAACCGGCAGCTCGTCCCGGGCAAACAGCTGCTTGAAACCTTCCATCGCCGCCATCATAGTGAGATTTTCCCCTTTCCGGCGCCGCTGATAGCGGGCCAGCACCAGGGCATCATCCGGGGCCAGGTTGCGGGCTTTTGCCCGAGCCAACTCTTCCAGCAGGGCCCGCACATCCCCATAGCCCAGGTTGGCACCCTGGCCTGCCAGCGGGTGAATGGTGTGGGCGGCATCCCCTACCAGTGCCAGGCCGTCGGTAACATAGTCCTTGGCATGTCGCTGGCGCAGCGGGAAGGCAAAACGCTCGGAGACCTCCAGCACCTCACCCAGTTGCTGCTCGATGGCAACACCCAGCGCCTGCCTGAACGCCTCGGTGTCCAACGCCATCAGACGTTTTGCTTCCAACGTATCCTGGGACCAGACAATTGAGCAGAAATGGTCATCGCCGGCTTCATTCAGCAACGGCAAAAAGGCCAGGGGTCCTGTTGGCGAAAAGCGCTGCCAGGCGGTGTAGCGGTGCGATTGGCGGGTGCGGACCGTACATACAATTGCCTGCTGATCGTAATCCCATTCCCGCGTCGCCAGGCCACTCCATTGCCGCAAGCGAGACATGGCGCCATCGGCTCCGACCACAAGGTGGGCATTCAGGCGCCGACCGTCTTCCAGCTCAACACCGTCGCGGCCATGCCAGGCCTTCACCCGGACGCCATCAAACAGTGTTACTTCACTGTCAGCGAGTTCTTCAAACAGCGCGCGCACAATGTTCCGGTTCTCAACAATGGTGCCCAGTGAGCTGGCGTGCAGCTCCGCTGCATCAAAATGGATACGCCCGGTGCCGTCACCGTCCCACACCGTCATCTGCCGGTAGCCACAATGGCGACTGTCCTGCACCCGCCGCCAGGCACCCAACTCATCCAGCAGGCGCTGGCTGGCCAGGGAGATAGCGCTGACGCGGGGCTCAAAGGCGTTCACGTCGGTTGCCGGGGCCGCCGGTGCAACCAACTCCGCTGCGGCGGCACCTTCAATCAACCCGACCTGCCAGCCCTGGCGGGACAGCCCCAGGGCCAGTGCTGAGCCAATCATGCCGCCACCCACAATCAGGATATCCATCTGCGAATTGCCGGAATCACTGGTCATTGCGGGCAGGCTCCTTCGAACAATCGGCACGGGAAACAATGGGTTTACGGCCACCGGTGCCCATGGCTTTGCGGGCAAACCAGCGCTTGGCGCCGGGTACCAGATCCAGACCCACCAGGCCCGCGTCCCGGGCGGCCGCCAGAGGTGGCAATGATTGCCCGAATACACGAATCAGGGAATCCGAAAACTGCACGGTTTGCTGCCAGTCCTGCCGGTGCAGGCGCTGATACTCACCCAGGATCGACAGATCACCCAGCGGCGTGCCTTCGTCCACCGCTCGCCGGAACTGCTCCACCAGGGTCATCAGCCCGCGCAGGGCCAGGTTAAACCCCTGCCCGGCGACCGGGTGCAACGCGTGGGCCGCATTACCGACCAACGCAACGCCCGGGCGCACGGCTTCATCCACCGTGGTCAGTTTCAACGGGTAATGATGACATTCCCCCATTCGGGTAAAGCGCCCCAGGCGCCAGCCAAAGCGTTCCTGCAAGGCCTGGCATCGCTGGTCATCGGACAGTGCCAGTACCTGCTCCAGCGCACTGTCGGTGAGCGTCCACACCAGGGCGGACTGGTTTTCCGCCGTCACCGGCGAGCCATGGGGCAGCAAGGCCATAGGGCCCGCCTCGGTGAAGCGTTCAAAAGCGGTAAATCCGTGTGCGTCACTGGTGGAGACGTTGGCAATCAGGGCATTCTGACCGTAGTCTTCGGTGCGGGTCACAAACCCCAGCTGCTCCCGCAGGCCAGAGCGGCCGCCATCAGCCACCACCAGGCACTGCCCGGTCAGACTGTATTGGTCGTCACCCTTGCGAATCTCGACACGAACGCCACCAGGCATCGGCGTCATACCGGTGACTTCCGCCGGTGCCTGCCAGCTCACGGGGGTGTCCAGCAGCGCCCGCATCAAGCTCAGGCCCATCCAGCGGTTATCGGCAACATAGCCCAGGGCGGCCTGACCATGATCCTGCGCATGCAAACGGGTTGCGCCAAATCGCCCCCGGTCCGACACGTGGATGTGGTGGATTGGCGTGGCATGTTCCGCCAGTACCTGCCACAGCCCAAGGTTTTCGAAGATCAGCCGCGAGCCCCAGGCCAACGCCGTGGAGCGTGCGTCGTAACTGGGCTGGTAGTCTTCGGGCAAGGCATCTGGCGACAGTGGAAAGGTTTCAACTACCGTTACCCGTAACTCCGGCACCACGCGCGCCAGCGCCAGCGCCAGAGTGGCCCCGGCCAGGCCGCCACCGGCAATGATCAGATCGGTATCGGTGCGGGTGTCTGTCACTGTGTCAGTCCGCCATCAGCGCTTCAATCTCGGCAATGGTCTTCGGAACATCGCCAGTGAGAACCCGGCAACCTTCCTTGGTGACCACCACATCGTCTTCAATGCGAATGCCAATGCCTCGCCATTTGGCGTCTACATTGGCATTGTCCGGCGCGATGTAAAGCCCGGGCTCCACCGTCAACGCCATGCCCGGTTCCAGTTCGCGCCAGGCATCACCCACCTTATAGTCGCCCACATCGTGCACATCCAGGCCCAGCCAGTGACCGGTCCGGTGCATGAAGAAGGGCTTGTAGGCCTCGCTGGCGATGGCGTCATCGAGCGAACCAGAGAGCAGCCCCAGGTCAATCAACCCCTGGGTAAGCACTTTCAGTGCCGCCTCGTGAGGATGGTTCCAGTGATTGCCTGGCCGCACGGCGTCAATTGCCGCGTACTGGGCCGCCAGCACCACTTCGTACAGGGCTTTCTGCTCCGAACTGAAACGGCCGCTGACCGGGAAGGTACGGGTGATATCCGAGGCGTAGCATTCCAGCTCGCAGCCGGCATCAATCAACACCAGATCGCCCTCTTTCAGGGGCGAGCTGTTTTCGATGTAATGCAGGATGCAACCGTTGGCACCGCCACCCACGATGGAAGGATACGCCGTTGAACGGGCACCGTGTTCCATGAAGGTATGGATCAGCTCGGCTTCCAGGTTGTATTCGTAACCGCCCCGGCGTGCCCGCTTCATGGCACGGCAATGGGCTTCGGCGCTGATCTGTCCGGCCTTGGCCATCACTTTCACTTCAGCGGCGCTTTTATACAACCGCATGTCATGCAGCAGGTGTTCCAGGGCCACGAACTCGCCGGGAGGATGGGCGCCTGCGCGCACCTTGCTGCGGATAACCTTGACCCAGTCCATCACCCGGTTATCAAAGGCGTGGTCCTTGCCCAGCGGGTAATAGACCCGGCTGCGGCCTTCAATCATTCCGGGCAGGATGTCGTCGATGTCGGAAATCGGAAAGGCATCGTCCATACCGAAGCGCTCAATGGCGCCTTCCGGCCCCACCAGGAAACCATCCCACAGTTCTTTCTCCGGGTTCCGCTCTTTGCAAAACAGCACGGTTTCACCGTGCTCACGGCCGGGAATCAGCACCAGCACGGCCTCGGGCTCGCCGAAGCCTGTCAGATACTGAAAATCACTGTCCTGGCGAAACGGATGCAGCACATCCCGGTTCCGGACCCGTTCCGGGGCCGCCGGCAGGATCGCGATGCTGTCTGGCGCCATACGGTCCATCAACTTGCGCCGGCGTTCAGCAAACTCTTTCACGGAAATCATTGAGGTCATGATGTCTCCAGGTCAATGCAGGGTCGGGGTGTTGGCCGGCTTTTCCGGTTCGTTGAACTCGGTAAATACCGCCAGGGCACCCAGCCGGATGTATTCGGTTATCTCCAGCAACTGCTGCTCGCTTTCTTCATCCGATTCTTCATCTTCCGACAACTGGCTGATGGCCACCATGTCTTCAATCAGCTCGCGAATCTCGTCCGGAGCCTGCCCCAGGGATGCTCCGGCCGCCAGTGCCATGCCTTCCAGGAAACCCCGAACCCAGGCCACCAGTGCCTCAAGGCGCTGATCAATGGCGTAATCATCATCCGGCAGCAACGGGTGAAAACTGAGGTCTGACGACTGCAACTGCGCGAGCGCCGTCTGGTAGGCGCCGTTCATAAATGGCGCCAGATCCCCGGACTCTTCCATGGCCTGAGTGGCAAGCCCCATCTGTTCACAAACCATGGCCAGCCATTCGCCTTCCTGAATACGGGAACCAGCCGCCAATCGACCACACAATGCACCATGCAGCTCAGAGGGGTGGCTGAACGCCTTGTGTGTGGTGTAAACGTTGGCCCAGCGTTCAAATTCAGCGGCGCGGGCAGCACCTGTACTATCGGTGTCAGACATGAAACCCTGTGTTCCTGTGTCAGGGGAGCCTGGCCGTTCTACCAGCCGGGTTCCGTATACATTTGAGAAGCCTCTATCCTAGCATTCCGGCAGACAAGTGGCACTTCCGGGTACCGGCAGGCTTGCTTTTGCACTGGCAAAAATCAAAAATGTTATAACGTATCAAAGCTGCGAGAGGTACCAACCATGTTTTACCCACGCGCATCCGCACGTTCAACAACCCTGCTGCTATCACTCAGCCTGGCCGCATGGCCGGTTCTAGCCTCCGACAACCCGAGCGCACACCAGCATGGGCACGCCGACCTGCAAATGGCAATTGAGAACGAGCGGGTAGATCTACTGCTTCTGTCACCCGCCTACAACCTGATCGGTTTCGAGCACAAGCCCCGCACGGATGAACAGCGCCAACGGGTGAACGACACCGAACAATGGGCCAGTGAAACCGCCATGATCAATACCGTGGCCGGCAACTGCACTCTGGTCTCCAGCGCCATGCACGTGGGCTGGGGTGAAGCAAAAGGAGACCACCACAAGCATGACCATGGTCACAGCCATAGTCATAGTCATAGTCACGACCATGACCACGATCATGACTCTGGTCATGCAGACATAGAAATCACCCAGACACTCAACTGCCCGGGTTTATCGGAGTCAGCTCAGTTCGAAACCGGCCTGATGGCCCGCTTCCCTGAACTTGAGCATCTCAATGTGCAGTGGGTCGGTCCCCAGGGGCAAGGCGCCACGCGCCTGTCGCCGGGTACCACCCAGTTCCGGCTGAGCCGCTAGCAGCCGCTACTCGCTGTAGGGTTTGACCGACGTCGCTACTAGCGAGTAGGAGGACGTACCGAGATCATTCTCGGTACGTTCGATCACCAGTTCGCCTTCTATCCACACCGGGTCATACAAAGCCCGGAGCGTGAATCCTTCTTCATATTTGACGTGAATAATCTGGTTCGGCGGTGGCGGTGGCACATGAATACAGGCGCCATAATAGGGAACCAGGAAGAACTCGAGGATGCGCATGTCGTTGGTGACTTTCAGGGGCACGACAAAACCCGGAATCCGGCCTTCTACGTTACCCATCTCCGGAACAACCCGGCCGGTCATGATTTCGTCCGGCAACAGGACGGGGCCGTCTCCTTCGTGCTCAATTTCCGGCATACTCTCCAGCAGCGCCAGATCTTCCGGCGGCATCAGTTCCAGCCAGTCGATCTCCCGCGGCTCTGCCAGGGCAACGGATGAAACCATCAGCAGTAACATCGGTCCAAGCCGCGCAAGCAGGTTCCGGATTTGCAAGGTATCGAACATGTACAACCACTCCCCATGGGGTCAACCGTGTAACGGACGCCATCATACAACGGCAAAGACAATACGGATATGAGCACCGAGACAGCAAGAAACCAATCCGGTTCCAGTATACCGGAACCTGCGATCGTGACACGCCAACTGGCCTTTCGATGGCCCGGCCAGACAACCGCCACGGCCTTTCCCGATATCCGGCTTGCCCAGGGAGAGCATCTGTTCCTGCATGGCCCCAGCGGCACCGGCAAGAGTACTCTGCTGGGATTACTGGCGGGTATGCTGGCCCCGGAGTCTGGCACCATCGAACTTCTGGGGCAGCCGGTGTCCAGCCTGAAGGCCGGCACTCGCGACCGGTTCCGGGCAAATCACATGGGCGTGATCTTCCAGCAGTTCAACCTGGTGCCTTACCTGAGCGCGCTGGCCAACGTGACCCTGCCCTGCCGCCTGTCTGCGGTGCGCCGCACCCGCACCAGCCCAGACCCCGAGACATCGGCAGCGGACCTGCTCAGGCAGCTGGCTATCCCGGACGACCACTGGCACAAAGGCGTGACCGAACTCTCCGTTGGCCAGCAACAGCGGGTGGCGGCTGCCCGGGCACTGATTGGCGCACCGGAAATCATCCTGGCTGATGAGCCAACCTCTGCACTGGATGCAGACAACCGGGACCGTTTTCTGGACCTGCTACTGGCGTTGGCTGAACAGCGGCGCAGCTCGGTTATCTTTGTCAGCCATGACCGCGCACTGGCCAGCCACTTTCATCATCAACAAGCTTTGGGAGCGACGCCATGAGCAAAGTAAAACTTGCCCTCTCCCTCGCTACCGCCAGCCTCTGGTATCGCCGCCGGGTACTTGCTCTGGTCTGCCTGACACTGACTCTGAGCGTGTCCCTGCTGCTGGGCATCCAGTACCTGCGCACCGAAATCCGCCAGTCTTTCACCAGCACCATCAGCGGAACCGACCTGATCGTCGGCGCCCGGAGTGGCCAGCTTAACCTGCTGCTGTACACGGTGTTTCATATTGGTGATGCCACCAACAACATCCGCTGGTCCAGCTTCCAGAAGCTAGAGCAGGATCGCCGAATTAATTGGGCCATCCCCATTTCACTGGGGGACAGCTATCGTGGCTATCGGGTGGTCGCCACCAACGACCAGTTTCTGGCCCGGCTCCAGTTCGGCAACAACCAGTCTCTGGAACTGGCCCAGGGCGAGTGGTTTGACGACCTGTTCGACGTGGTCCTCGGCGCCGGTGTTGCCAGGCAACTCGACCATCACCTCAACGATGAGATCGTGTTGTCTCACGGGGGCGGTCGCACCAGCTTCTCCAATCACACCGACCTGCCCTTCAGGATATCCGGCGTGCTTGCACCCACCGGGACGCCGGTCGACCAGGCCGTCTATATCAGCCTCGATGCCATGGAAGCTATCCATGTTGGCTGGGAATCCGGTGTCGCCATCCCTGGCCGGGGTTTATCCCCGGACCGCGCCAGAGCCAGGGACTTTACACCAGACTCCATCACGGCGGCCTTTGTCGGCCTGAGTCAGCCCATCCTCACGTTTCAGGTACAACGGGAACTGAACCAGTCCCGGGACGAGCCGTTATCCGCCATTCTCCCCGGTGTCGCGCTGAGCGAGCTCTGGCGCATGATGGGGCAATTTGAAAAAGCGCTGCTCGGCATCAGCGCCTTCGTGGTTGTTACCAGCCTGGTCGGCCTGGTGGCCGTCCTGTTGACCCTGCAGGCCCAGCGCCAACGTGAAGTGGCGATTTTAAGGGCCACAGGCGCATCCCCGGCGCTGATCGCATCACTTTACAGTTTTGAGTGCGTAGTATTGGCCCTCACCGCCTGCCTGCTCGCCCTGATTGTCGGGGCTGGCGCAATTGCCGGTCTGAGCCCCTGGCTGCTGGAGCAGTTCGGCATTCAGATCAGCCTGCGCCCGCTGAAACAGGACGAATGGTTACTGCTGGCTGCCGTTCCGGTGTCAGCCCTGCTGGTATCACTGGTACCGGCCACCAGCACCTGGCGAAAGAGCCGGAAACAGGGATTTGGTGCCGCCGATACAGACTGAACCCGCGCCGAAGGTGATGGCCATCACGGGAATCCGCGCCATGACAATGCGTTAAATTGACCGGTTTGGCGTCGGCACTTATAGTTACTCACACTTACATCACCGTTGTTGGGCACGTCATGGAACAGTCCGAAGTACAGGCATTAGCGGACAAGCTGGACAAGCTGATTGAACGCTGCGAAAAGCTGGAGAAGGATAACGCCCTGTTGCGCGAGCTGCAGGACGACTGGAATCGGGAACGAGCCCAGCTAATGCACAAGAACGATCTTGCCAAAAACAAGATTGAAGCCATGATAGGCCGCCTGAGGGCGCTGGAGCACCACTGATGTCAAAGTCATCAACCACCGTTGAAGTCAGAATACTCGACAAGGAATACCTGGTGGCTTGCCCGCAGGAAGAGCAAGAGGCCTTGCTTCGTGCGGCCCGGCATCTGGACAACAAAATGCGGGAAATCCGCTCCAGTGGCAAAGTGTTCGGAACCGAGCGCATTGCCGTGATGGCCGCGCTAAACATTACCCACGAACTGCTGGAGCGCGACACCATGTCTCACGCAACCAGCAATTTGCTCAGAGCCATGGACAACCGGCTGGACGAAGCCCTCGGAGAATCGTCCGGAAACTGATTCCAGAAAGATTCCGGGAAATGGGGTTGCAATCGGCCCCGACCCTGCCCGTATAATGGGATCAACTTCCTGGGCTGTTCGCTGGTCGGGTACGTCCTCGAGCCGATGCGCACTACCCAGGTGGCCACTTCAGGGCATTGTGAGCATGTCCCCCAAGGGGGAAAGCCTAATATGTCACAGCGGCCACCGACCTTGAACTTTGGGTTCAAGGGCTACATCCGATAACGGCAGCCCGGGAAGCTTTATTTTGAGTCATTTCCACTCCCCCCAACCGTTTGAATCCCATCCGGACACCCTGTCCAGGACGGAGCTCCGCAGGCACCTCCGGCAAAAACGCCGAGCCTTATCCTTCGAACAGCAACAGCAAGCCTCGGAACGACTGGCACTGAACCTTCTGAAGCACCCCGACCTTTACCGTGCCAGGCATATTGGCATCTATCTGCCCAATGATGGCGAGATCGACCCAAGCCTTTTCATTGATCTGGGCCGGCGCAAAGGCATTCGGTTTTACCTGCCAATTCTGCACCCGGTGTATCCGGGCAAACTGGTGTTCAGTCCGTACTTTGACGGCGTTGAACTGACCGCTAATCGCTTTGGCATCCCGGAACCGGCATTTCCACGCTCAAGGCGCAGACCGGCCTGGGCACTGGATGCGGTACTGTTTCCGCTGGTAGGTTTTGATGAGCAGGGGGGAAGGCTCGGCATGGGCGGTGGGTTCTATGACCGCACGTTCGCCTTCAGCCGGATAAGGCCGGCCATGGCGCCCAAGCTGATAGGGCTGGCCCACGATTTTCAGAAAGTCCGTGAATTACCGATAGAATCCTGGGATGTGCCCCTGCACGGCGTGGTTACGGACCAGCGCTGTTACCGGTTCAGACCCTGATTGGCAGACTGGATAAACCCGACCGCTGGCGCAGCCGCTCGGTCGGCACGTTTGTCTTCTGAGGCCTGGATGGAAGTGAAGCCGGTAATGACAAGGCCGACAGCAAAGATGAGCACGATGGCGCGGATGATGTCAGGCTTGTTACCCATTACGTATTTCCCGTTTTTTCTTTGAGTTAATTAGTTGGAAAATCAGCTAGCTATTCTCGGGTTCGAGAATTAGACGAAAGACTAACACGTAACTTCAATTTTACAATTTTTGACTCGTTACAGTTATGTAAGGGTTTTTGGCACTAACAGGCCGAATCGGTCCTGGGTCCCCGAATCAGGGGGGTGGATGGGCTTTCCGAAACGCGCTCCTTCGGCACATCCATGTGACGCTTGGGCTCCGCCATCCATGGCTCCGCACAGTTTCGTAAAGCCCATCCACCCCCTGATTCTACTTGGGTGATTTGGCCCGGTTTCTACTGTTCGTTTGCGCTTCCGTTCCCGGCGCCGAGGAACAACCGGTAGGCTTCGTTGTCGGTCATGTTTTCGTAGCGGAAACCCACCTTCTCCAGCATCTTTTCGAAATCCGGAATCTCATCCTCATTCACCTGTGCTCCCAGCAGCACGCGGCTGTAGGCGGCGCCGTGGTTGCGGTAGTGGAACAGGGAGATGTTCCAGCGGGTGCCGAGGGACATCAGGAATTTCAGCAGGGCGCCCGGGCGTTCGGGGAATTCGAACTGGTACACCACTTCGTTATCCACCGATGGCGCATGGCCGCCGACCATGTGGCGGATGTGTTGTTTGGCCAGGTCGCTGTCGGTGAGGTCGATCACAGAGTAGCCGTTTTCGCGGAGTTCCTGCACCAGGTCTTCCCGGCCGTGGCCGCCGGCCTGGATCTGGATACCGACGAAGATGGTGGCGTCGTCAGAGTCCGAATAGCGGTAGTTGAATTCGGTGATGCTGCGCTTGTGCAAGGCGTTGATAAAGGTCTTGAAGGCACCCGGGCGTTCCGGGATGGTGACCGCCAGGATGGCCTCGCGCTTCTCACCGATTTCGGTGCGCTCTGAAATGTAACGCAAACGGTCGAAATTCATGTTGGCGCCGCTGAGCGTGGCGATCAGATTTTCATTTTCGATCTGTTCACGCTCGATGTATTTCTTGATACCGGCAACACCCAAAGCCCCGGCGGGCTCGGCGATGGAGCGGGTGTCTTCGAACACATCCTTAATGGCTGCGCAGATTTCGTCGGTGGAAACGGTGATCACTTCGTCCACGTAATCTTTGCAGATTTCCCAAGGGTATTTGCCAATCTGCTTGACCGCCACACCGTCGGCAAAGATGCCCACTTCGTCCAGGACCACCCGTTCACCGGCCGCGAGCGCTGCTTGCAAGCAGTTGGAATCTTCGGGTTCAACACCGATTACCTTGATCTCCGGGCGAAGGTATTTGATGTAGGCGGCCATACCGGCAATCAGGCCACCGCCGCCCACGCAGATAAAGATGGCATGGATCGGTTGGCTGAACTGCCACATGATTTCCATGGCGACGGTGCCCTGGCCGGCAATCACATCCGGGTCGTCGTAGGGCGGGATGTAGGTGTAGCCATGTTTCTTGATCAGTTCCTGGGCATGGGCCGCGGCTTCATCAAAAGCATCGCCTTTGAGCACTACCCGGGCACCGTGGTCCCTCACCGAGCGCACTTTGATCTCCGGGGTGGTCTGGGGCATCACGATCACTGCCTTGATACCCAGCTTCTTGGCCGCCAACGCCACGCCCTGGGCATGGTTGCCAGCGGAGGCACAAATCACCCCTTTGGCTTTCTGCTCTTCAGAGAGCTGGGCAATCCGGTTGTAGGCGCCGCGAATCTTGAAGGAAAACACCGGCTGAAGGTCTTCACGCTTGAGCAGAATATTGTTGCCAAAGCGCTTGGAGAGGCTACGGGCTTCAGTCAGGGGTGTTTCGATGGCGACGTCATAGACCCGCGCATCGAGAATCTTCTTGATGTAGCGTTGCGGCATGATGGTTCCGGTTGCTGGTGATTGGCTTGGAAAAACCTACAGTGTAGAAACTTTGCACGGCAGCCGTCTATAAGCAGAGACACTGGGCGCGTATAATGCGTGAAAAATCATCTTTTTTTCTCCCGGAGCTCACCATGACGCAGGACGAACTCAAACAAGCCGTTGCCAAAGCAGCCGTGGACTACATTGCCCCGAAACTGGAACGCAGCAGCATTGTCGGCGTGGGCACTGGCAGCACCGCCAACTTTTTTATCGACTTCCTGGCCCAGTACAAAGATGAATTCGACGGCGCCGTGGCAAGCTCCGAAGCCACCGCAGAACGCCTGAAAAAGCACGGTATTGAAGTCTATGACCTGAACAGCGTCAGTGAGATGGAGTTTTATGTCGACGGTGCCGACGAAACCAACGCCAACCTGGAGCTGATCAAAGGCGGCGGCGCCGCGCTGACCCGGGAAAAAATCGTAGCGGCGGTAGCCAAAACCTTCATTTGCATCGCTGATGGCTCGAAAATGGTGGACATCCTTGGCGACTTCCCGCTGCCGGTGGAAGTCATCCCCATGGCACGCAGCCATGTTGGCCGGGAAATCGTCAAGCTGGGCGGTGATCCCGTGTACCGTGACGGTGTTACCACAGACAACGGCAACATCATCATCGACGTCCACAACCTGGATATCTCCCGCCCGATCCAGATGGAAGAAAAACTGAACAACATCGTGGGCGTGGTCACCAACGGCCTGTTCGCCCGCCGCCCGGCGGACCTGTTGTTGCTGGGCACCAGCGAGGGCGTGAAGCGTATCTCCCGTAACGGCGCCTGACAGGCCACGGACTACCTGCGAAAGCTGGCCAATCGGGCCAGTTTTTTTGTGCCCAGAGAAATGCAAACCAAGCGCTTGCTTGGTGACGGAGATTGCGCGACACTCGTCCCATCGAATAACAAGTACACCGGGAGCGAATCCGTGTCTGACTACTTCAACGAAACTCACGAACAGGTGCGCCAGACCGCGCGCAAATTCATCGAAACCCACGTACGCCCTTACATAGACGACTGGGAAGAAGCCGGCGAATTCCCCCGGGAAATCTACCAGCTCGCAGGCGACGCAGGGCTTCTGGGCATTGGCTTCCCTGAGGCTCTGGGCGGCATCGCTGAAGGCGACATTTTTATGAAAGTGGCGGTTTCCGAGGAACTGATGCGTTCCACCTCCGGTGGCTTTGTGGCCAGCATCGGCTCCCTGGACATTGGCCTGCCGCCGGTGGCCAAGTGGGCGAAGCAGGAAATTCGGGAACAGATCGTACCGCCGGTACTACGCGGCGAGAAAATTGCTGCACTGGCCGTTACCGAACCCGGCGGCGGCTCCGACGTGGCGAACCTGAAGACCCGTGCGGTAAAAGATGGTGATCACTACATCGTCAACGGCAGCAAAACGTTCATCACCAGCGGCATCCGCGCCGATCACTACACGGTGGCTGTGCGCACCGGGGGCGAAGGCCACGCTGGCATCAGCCTGCTGCTGATCGACCGCGACACACCGGGCTTCTCCACCGGCAAGAAACTCAAGAAAATGGGCTGGTGGGCGAGCGACACTGCCGAGCTTTTCTTTGAAGACTGCCGGGTACCGGCAGACCGCCTGATCGGCGCCGAAAACGCCGGCTTTATCGCCATCATGAGCAACTTCCTGGCCGAACGCCTGAGCTTGTCCGTCATGGCCTACATGACCGCCCAGCTGGCCTACGAGGCGGCCCTGGATTACACCAAACAACGCCAGGCCTTCGGCCGCAACATCGCCGGCTTTCAGGTCACCCGCCACAAGCTGGTGGACATGGCGACGCAGATCGATATCGCCCGGGAATACACCTACCGCTGCGCCGCGCTGATGCAGGCCGGCAAGAACCCGATCAAACAGGTGGCCATGGCCAAGAATTTCTCTGTGGACGTGTCCGAAAAGGTTACCCGCGAAGCGGTACAGCTGTTCGGAGGCATGGGCTATATGCGGGAATCCGTGGTAGAGCGGCTGTATCGGGATGCCAAGCTTCTGTCCATTGGCGGCGGCACCACGGAAATCATGAAGGAGCTGATTGCCAAACAGATCAGGCTTTAATCGTCGGAGTTAGGGGCGTACCAGGAAGCTTTCCAAAACACGCTCCTTCGGCACGTCCATGTGGCGCTTGGGCTCCGCCATCCATGGCTCCGCACAGTTTTGGAAAGCTCCCTGGTACGCCCCTTGCTGAACTTAGTGCGAGCTACCAACCACATTCGCAGAGACTTTGGGCGTCGGTGAGGTGGGCCTTCCCAAAACGCTTGAGGGCCGAAAGCTCCCGCAAAGGTTCGGACGACCATCAGGCAGCACTTGCCGAAAACGTGGAGCGCCATGGATGGCGCGACCGAGCCCTACAGGGATGTATTCACGGGCGTTTTTCGGAAAGTGCTGCCTGATGGTTGTATGCACCACAGTCAACGACCAAGGTTTAGTTTCGAATGGCAAGAGACTTCCGTATAATTGCGCCCACTTTTTGAACGCAGTTAAACGTACCTCAACGTAGCAGGAAGGATCGCACATGCAATTCGACAACATCCCCGCTGGCAAGAACCCGCCAGAAGACATCTACGTAGCCATCGAGATCCCGGCTAACAGCTCCCCGGTCAAGTACGAGCTGGACAAAGACATGGGCGCCCTGCTGGTTGACCGGTTCATGGCCACCCCCATGTTCTACCCGGCCAACTACGGTTTCATCCCCCACACCCTGGCTGATGACGGCGATCCCATCGATGTGCTGGTTGTTACCCCTTACCCCATTCAGGCCGGCTGCGTTATTCGCTGTCGCCCGGTAGGCGTGCTGAACATGGAAGACGAGGCCGGTGGTGATGCCAAGCTGGTTGCGGTACCCCACGACAAGCTGACCACCACCTACCACGATGTCAAAGAGATCGACGACCTGCCGGAGTTGCTGCTCAACCAGATCCGTCACTTCTTCGAGAACTACAAGACACTGGAACCCGGCAAGTGGGTGAAGGTACAGGGCTGGGGCAACGCCGCCGAAGCCAAAAAAGCCATTGAAGATGCGGTTAACGCCTACAAAGGCTGATCGCACTTCGGGTAAAAAAAGCCGGGCAGTCATCACGACTGCCCGGCTTTTTTGTGCGCGAGATCCGGACTCTTAGCCCCTGGACAGCAGATCCCGCATATCACTGATGGCCGCGTTCGCCCGCGACAGATAGGCCGCCATGGTGAGTGAGTGATTCGCCAGCACCCCGAAGCCGCTGCCGTTCAGAATCACCGGGCTCCACATGGGCTGTTGCGTGCCCTCAAGTTCGATAATGATCTGCTTCACGCTGGCCATGGCATTCTTGTCCTGCAACACCTTGCGGAAATCCACCTCAATGGCCTTGAAGATGTGCAGCAATGCCCAGGCGCTGCCCCGTGCCTCATAGAAAACGTCATCAATTTTGGTCCAGGGCGTTTTCACGTCATCACCACCGGTGTCTTCCGCCAGCGGATCATCGGGGTTCAGGTTAGCCAGAGCTTCCGAAACCGAGGCTTTCCCAACACTCTCGCTGAGCGTTCGTGACAGGCTGCCCAACCGGGTTTCAAGGTCTGCCAGCCAGTTATTGAGGTTGTCAGCACGGGCAAAGAACTGAGCGTTAGGCTGCTCCGGGTGAGACAGCCGGTCCAGGTACCGTTTCAGCGCATTGATGCCCCGGCGGTACTCCCGCTCCGTGGAGGGAATGGCCCAGCTACCGCTGTCAAAATGAAACTGCGGTTCGGCGATGATCAGGTCCGCGTCTTCAGCAGACTGGCTCTGGGAGCGGCTGATGTCCTTACGCATAGCTCTGGACAGATCCCGCAACTGCACCAGCACACCAAACTCCCAGTTGGGCATGTTGTCCATCCACAACCCGGGTGGGAAGATATCGTTGGAAATGTAGCCACCGGGTTTGTCCAGCAAGGTTTCGGCAATCTTGATCATCGTGGCCGTGGTGGCAAAACCGGTCACCGGCTCCCGGCCCATGTCACTGGCGAGGGCACGGGTGTGCTCTCGCACAGAAAAGGTATCTGGCTCACTGCTCCAGTACATACCAAGAATGGTGGTTACAAGCAGATATACCAACAGGATCGCCAGAACAAACTTGCCAATGACACCGCTGCCTCCGGTGTAATCCTGCATATCGTCTTTCTTGTCCCTGAAGTACTGTGTGATTTTGCCCGGCATAAGGCTGCAAGTCTCCCGTCAGTTGTCAATCAGCGGCAAATGGCCTGCCAAGATGGTATCCCATGGCTCCATCAATACCCAGTTTACAGAGTACCGAGTATTCTGCTGCCGTTTCCACTCCTGTCGCAAAAACCTTCACGCCCCGGCTGCGCGCAATGGCCAGCACGGACTCCAGCCAGAAACGATTTTCATCATGGCTGTCCAGGTTATGGATGAAGCTGTTATCGATACGCATGGCCCGGAACGGCAGATTCTTCAGGTAGCTGAACGGCACGCCCCCCACCCCGAAACGATCCACCAGAACCGGCACCCCGAGCCGGACAAGCTCTCGAACCAGTGTGCTGACATCCTTGCGGTGATGGTGAATGGTCTGCTCGGCCACACCAACCCAAAGACGACTAACCAGAGGCCCTGCCTGCCCAAGACTCGCCAGCAAATCACTCCGGAACTCCGGGTCAGCAACAGACGCACTCCCCAGGGATACCGCCAGGCGCTCCCCTGGATGGCTCGCCAGGCGCTCCAGAACCCGCTCGATCAGCAGCCGGTCAATGTCCTTGATTAGCCCAAGGCGCTCGGCCACAGGTACAAACAAACCTGCCTTGAGAACCCCTTCAGGACTGTTGATACGGGAAAACACCTGATAGTGAACCACCGACTGTTCACCGCCCTGCACCATGGGCTGTAACCACAGCGACAAACTGCGGTCACGTATCGCCTGGCTGATGATCACCCGCCAGGTTTCCATGTTGTGGTGGTTCTCCAGGCCGGTTTCGGACAGCCAGCAGCAGGATTCATCCCGCTGCTGGGCCGCCACCAAGGCCTCATCGGCAGCTGCCAGCAGGTCCCGGCTACCCAGCCCTTCGGCCGTCACAGCAAGCCCCGCATGCACGATGGTATCCATCGGTGCGGCATGATCCGCATAAAGCCCGTCAAGTTCCGCCACCAGTTCTTCCGCCCATACCCGGACATCTGCCGCGGATGCGCCGGGCAGGAAAACCGCGAATTCGGCCCCGGTCCTGCGCCCGGCGAAAGATTCAGTGTGCCGCTTAACAAAGCGCTGCAGACAGCCTGCAATCTGCTTCAGGAGCAGGTCGCCCTCGCTGCGGCCATAGGCCCTGTTGTAGTCAACGAAAAAGCCGAGCTGGATCATAATCAACACGCCCGGGGCAGCCTTTTCCTCGGATTCAAGTTCAGCCCGCAGTCGCTGATCAAAGGCACTCCGACTGGCCAGGCCGGTCACGGGATCTTCGTTATTCACCTTGCGCAAATGCTGGATCAGCTTGCCTTGCCCCTCAAACAACTGGCCGAGGTCATCCGCCATCTGATTCATGGCTTCGGTAACCTGGTTCAGTTCCCGGGTTGACTTGATGTCGACCCGTTTCCGAAAATCCCGCTGCCCCAAAGCCCTGGCCTGAGCTTCCAACGCTTTCAGCGGGCTGAGTATTCGCCCCAGCAACAGGTGCAGGACGACCAAACCGGCACCGCCGATGGCCAGCACTCCCACCAACAGGCCCACGGTAATGCGCCAGAGGTCGTCGTAAGCCCGGCCCGGATGACTGACCACACGAACCTTGCCCAGACGGCTCCAGCCACGCACGACTTCGGCCTCAGCCATTGGCCGCGGCAGGGAGGTCAAACGGATAAACCAGCCAGGGGCGGCAGTACCCTGAAGCGGCTTTCTTCTGCCCGCAAGCAGGCTGTCACTGTGATCAAGGTATTCCACGGACAAGTACCGGCCGCTGTCGAACACGGCATCAATCAGCGACGCAGCGGCCACCGGATCTGAGCCATCAATGGCATTCGACAAGGATAAGCCCGTGGCCGTGGCGCCGTCCCGGGCATGATCACCGAGCTGATCGGCTACGTAGCCCCGAAAATAGCCGAAACTGGTGATGAACGCCGCCGTGAGAATGAGCACCAGCAAGCCACCGGTAAACACCAGTAATAGCCCCTGAAGCGTAATCACGCCGTGCTGCTGATCTCTCTTTCCAAGCATCCCCGCCATAGCTGCTGGGGCTCCGGTCCGATAATTGGTTTGATGAGTGTCTGTGACCTGTACCGCAGAGTTGACAAACATTTACATAGCGCAACCTACGCCGACAACATTAAACACTATAGACTCTGCAAAAGGACTAAGGTTAAAAAGTTAGTCCTGCCGGATCGGACCATCAAAAAATGAAAACAGACAGGCCGGAGCACAATGAACGACGAAAGCCAGAAAGAAAAACTCAGGCAGCATTTCGCCCGCCGTGTGACCACCCAGGCCAGGGTGGTTCTGGATACCTGGCAGAAGATTCGCGAAGACAGGGATCAAGCCGCGGTTTACCGCGATGAGCTGGTCTCGGCAACGGACAAGCTGGTCCGCTATGCCAAACGGTTCGAAATGGAGAGCCATGCCGCCGCTGCGGAGCACATCCTGGGACTGCTTGAGCACTGGCACCAGAGCGCCCCCCTTGAGGATGACCAGGCACGACAACTGGAAGATGCCACCGAGACTCTGCGCCATTGCACCCAACGCCGTACCGACCAGGAAACCTCCGACACGCCCCAGCAATACCGACGCACACCGGTTTACATTGCGCTGTCCAACGGTGAAATGGCCGCCCGCCTGATCCGCCAGCTGGAATTTTTCGGGTTCCGGGCCTCCGCGTTCAGCAGTGCCTCTGACCTGATTGAAGCCTGCGCCCTGAGCAAGCCGGAAACCATCCTCATGGATGTCAACTTTGGCGGCGACACCAACAGTGGTATTGCCACTGTGGAGCAGCTACAGGAGCAGCACGACACGCCCATACCGATCATCTTCATGAGCGATGAAGACGGCAGCATTGAAACCCGCCTGCGAGCATCCCGGTGTGGCGGCGAGGAGTTTTTCTACCCGGCGGTGGACCCCGGGCAGCTGATCGAAAAGATCGAAACCTACACCCACGGCAATACGGTCGAGCCCTACAAGGTGCTGGTTCTGGATGACTCCCGGGCCCAGGCCAAATACATGGAAACGGTGCTGAAGAAGGCGGGCATGACCGCCCACATCATCACCGATCCGATGCAGATTATTCACGCCCTGGAAGAGTTTTCGCCAGAAATCATCATTCTGGACATGTACATGCCCGGCTGCACTGGCATGGAGATCGCCCGGGTGATCCGTCAGCAGGATCGCTTCCACAGCGTTCCCATCATTTACCTGTCCGCGGAAGAAGACGTCAGCAAGCAGCTGCACGCCATGAGCCTGGGGGGCGACGACTTCCTGACCAAGCCCATCGACCCCAAACACCTGATTGCCACCCTGCACAACCGTGGCCGCCGGGCCCGGTCATTGCTGGCACTGATGATTCGCGACAGCCTCACCGGACTGTATAACCACACCCATACCCTGCATCTGCTGGAGCAGGAAATCGTGCGGGCCCGGCAGAAAGACCAATCCCTGTGTTTCGCTATGCTCGACATCGATTACTTCAAAAAGGTAAACGACACCTTTGGCCATCCCATTGGCGACCGGGTGCTGCGAAGCCTGTCGATGTTCCTCAAGCAGCGACTGCGAAAATCCGATCACATCGGTCGTTATGGTGGTGAGGAATTTGCGATCATTCTGCCCAACACACGGCCCGGTGACGCCCGCAACGTGTTGAATGAAATCCGCGAGCGCTTCTCCGAGCTGGTACAGCCGGCCGGCGACCGGGAATTTAACGTCACCTTCAGTTGCGGCATCTCCGCCTGGCAGGGTGACAGCGCCCAGTCCCTGTGCGAGCGCGCAGACCGGGCGCTTTACACGTCCAAGGAGCATGGGCGCAACTGCGTTACCACTGCAGAGGACTAAATCCCGGATATCAGGCAGCGGGCTCCACAGTCAGAAATACCGCTGTCTGATTCAGCAGCTGATAGGCCACTTCACCGAAGGTAATCGGCCCCGTCAGCTCGGCGGTGGTCCGACCTTCCAGCTCCGAGTATAGGTAGTTGAGGATACAGTTACAGCCAAACACCAGATTACCGGCATGGTCAGGCATGGCGGCGAGGAACGCGGTCGGGTAGTCTTCCACCGGCCGCGCGAAACGATAACTCACCCCCTCGAAGACCGGTGCATAAAGGTTTACCACGCCGGCCTGCTCGTCGACGGACTGAATGCTTACGTTGACCATTGCGCCACAGTAGTCCGCCACCAACGGCAGCTGCTGCTGACCGCTTTCGCGTAACACAAGATCGACAAAGTTGTGAGGCTGGCCATCCACACGGCACCGGCCTACCGCACGACTCGTTGCCTCGAACGTCAGCTCAGGGCCGGTGCCTGCTTCAAACAGATTGACGATATGAACAACCGCGGAGAGGCTGTCATCCAGAGGCACATGGAGCACCACCGCCCGGTCACTGAAACACTCCCCGCTCCGACCATCAAAAACAACCGCTTTACCCTGAGCCAGCTCATCGAGATGCACACCAGAGACCCAGCCTACAATCGGTTTCAGGTACATGTCGGGAAACTCCGGCGCATGGTGCGCATAGGCTTCCAACACCTTACTACCGGCAGGCAAAATTATGATCGAATAGCCATTCTCAGGGGCATCTTCCAGAACATTGCGCAGCGTGATTTCGTCGTAGTGGTGCACGCTGGCGTCCCCGTCACCGAGATCTTGCACAAACAGCCTGTCGCGGCAACACTGGCCACCATCGCCAGTCATGAAGTATGGCGTGCTCCCTCCCACCCAGGTACCCCGAGGCAGAGTGGCCAATAACGCCTCATCACCGGCAATGGCCAAAGCCCTTCCCGCCTTGATCAGCTCGGCTGCCTCCGTTGGGGTCATCATCCCCGCCTGCGTGGTTTTGCTCACGAGTCTATCCCCTCAGCGCTCTCTCGAAATGTCGCCAACTGGGCGATTTCATGACCAAGCTGTTTTTCGTGCTTGATAAAAAATCGTCTGAGCGTGTTCACCCTGAGAATCTTCGCATCGTGACTGGTCAGGCCCGAAAACTCCTGCCGACTCCGGGCCAGCAGTAGCTTGAGACTCAGAAGGCGAATATCCATCAGTGTGTCAGAGGCCAATAAATTGAACCATACGGGATCACCGGTCGGCGGAATAACCTGCCGGGCAGCACCCGGCGAAGCACTTTCAGCCAAAGCACCTTCAAAGCCATGATCGGTACCATGCACGCCTTCGCTGATGGCATGGCGTATTTGCCAGGCAAGGTAAACGTCAATGTCGAGCAACCTGCACACTTGTCGATACCCCAGCCCGGCATTCAGACACTCAATCACCTTATGGGCCAGACCATGCGTATAGTCATCACCGGCAGGGCCAAGAAACGGTACCGCCTCTGGCGACTCTGTGCCCTGCTCCGGCAAACTGGCATGAATGTAGGTTTTCAAAGGGCCCACGTTGGCATGCCGCCAGCACGATTTTGGCTGTACAAATGCCGGCCGACCAAACCAGGACTTTCCGGTTCTGAGGTAGGCATGAAGCTCCCGACGCTGCGCATCCACTTTGATGCGGTCCACAACCCACGGTTCTTTCAATTCAAGTAACTGACGGCAGATCTCGGTGTCTCGCACGATACCTCCCTGGAAATCCCTATGCCTTGAAACACCCAGTCTGGCAGCATACTCCCGGGCCAGACAGCCAACTATCGCATCAATCGGCCGGGACTTAAGACCCAAGCCTACTGGGCACAAAAAGTACTGAACCTGAACGTATCGCTCAGGCATCACCTCGTGCCCGCCGGTTTGTCGGCGCTGCATGAAACCAATGTCGAATACCGACACGGCCCACCTTCATCGACAATGATTGTCATCAACGAAATGTCATCGCGTACACGGCGATTGCTGTGTAACCTTTTTAAGACCAATGTACGACAGGCAAGATTGTCAAAAAGTGTTGATCTGAGGCTAACAAGTACGCACCATTGAGGTAACGTGCCGTTATCTTCGGCGATCCTGTAAAACACCAAGGCAGACAGAACCATGTCGACCATACTTGTGCTCCATGGCCCCAACCTCAACATGCTCGGCACCCGGGAGCCCGAGGTCTATGGCTATGAAACACTGGCCGATATTGACGACCGCTTGCACCAGAAAGCGGCCGAGCAAGGTCACCACCTGCTGCATTTGCAATCCAATGCAGAGTACGAATTGATTGAACGGGTACATGAGGCCCGGGGTGAGGGCGTGGATTTTATCATTATCAATCCTGCCGCCTTTACCCATACCAGTGTCGCCCTGCGGGACGCCATGCTGGCCTCCGGCATACCGTTTATAGAAGTGCATTTATCAAATGTGCATGCGCGGGAACCTTTCCGCCATCACTCCTATTTTTCAGATATCGCCGAAGGGGTTATCTGCGGGCTGGGCAGCCAGGGCTACGACCTTGCCCTGCAGGCTGCACTGCAACGAATTCACCGATAGACCAGAGACAACGGGACTGGAACAGTTATGGATATTCGTAAAATCAAGAAACTGATTGAACTGCTCGAGGAGTCAGACGTCGAGGAGCTGGAGATTCACGAGGGTGACGATTCAGTTCGTATATCGCGCCGTCGGGAACAGGCCTCCGGTGGCCATTACGTGAGCCACTACTCAGCACCCGCGCCCCAGGCTCCGGCACCGACCCCAGCACCCGAGGCAGCGCCGGCTGAACAAACCTCTGCGCCAGCTGCCATCAATGGCCATGCAGTGAAATCTCCGATGGTGGGCACCTTCTACCGCTCACCGTCCCCGAGCGCTGCAGCGTTTGTCGAAGTTGGCCAGAAGGTAAACGTTGGTGATGTCATCTGCATTGTGGAAGCCATGAAGATGATGAACCAGATCGAGGCTGACAAAGCCGGCACCATCACCGAAATCCTGGTCGAGAATGGCCAGCCGGTGGAGTTTGACCAGCCCCTGGTCGTCATTTCCTGAATTCGGTGATTGTTAACCATGGCCATGTTAGAAAAAGTTCTGATCGCAAACCGCGGTGAAATCGCCCTGCGAATCCTCCGCGCCTGCAAAGAGCTGGGCATCAAGACGGTAGCCGTGCACTCACAGGTCGATCGCGACCTTATGCACGTTCGTCTCGCCGACGAAACCGTCTGCATCGGTCCCAACAGCGCGACGGAAAGCTACCTGAACATCCCGACCATCATCAGCGCTGCAGAAGTAACGGACTCCGTAGGCATTCACCCGGGTTACGGCTTCCTGGCTGAAAACGCCGACTTTGCTGAGCAGGTCGAGAAAAGCGGCTTTCGCTTTATCGGACCGAGAGCGGAAACCATCCGCCTGATGGGCAACAAGGTATCCGCCATTGAAGCCATGAAGAAGGCCGGCGTACCCACCGTGCCCGGCTCTGACGGTCCGCTGACGGACGACGACGAGCGCACCCTCCAGGTGGCTCGCCAGATCGGCTACCCGGTAATGATCAAGGCCGCTTCCGGTGGTGGTGGTCGTGGCATGCAGGTGGTGCATTCCGAGGCTGCATTGCTGAAGGCAGTACAAATCACCCAGAGCGAAGCCAAGAACGCTTTTGGCGATCCGACCGTCTACCTGGAAAAATTCCTCGAAACACCACGCCATGTGGAGATTCAGGTACTGGCGGACATGCACGGCAACGTGATCCATTTGGGCGACCGGGACTGCTCCATGCAGCGCCGGAACCAGAAAGTCATCGAGGAAGCCCCGGCCCCGAATGTTGACCCGGTATCCCGGGAACGCACGCTCAAGGCCTGCGTCGACGCCTGTAAGGAAATCGGCTACGTGGGTGCCGGCACCTTTGAGTTCCTGTACCAGGACGGCGAGTTCTATTTCATCGAGATGAACACCCGGGTACAGGTTGAGCACCCGGTCTCCGAGATGGTGACCGGTGTTGATATCGTCCGTGAGCAGCTGCGCATTGCCAGCGGACTGCCGCTGCAATACAGCCAGGACGAAATCCACATCTCTGGCCACGCCATCGAATGCCGGATCAACGCCGAAGACCCTCAAACCTTCGTGCCCAGCCCCGGCAAGGTCAAACATTTCCATGCTCCCGGTGGCAATGGCATTCGTGTCGACTCCCATCTGTACAGCGGCTACACGGTACCGCCGTACTACGATTCCCTGGTGGCCAAACTGATCACCTGGGGCGACGACCGGGAGATTGCCCGCCGGCGCATGAAGAACGCGCTGGACGAAATGCTGGTCGAGGGCATCAAGACCAACCAACCCCTGCATCGAAAACTGGTACGCGATGGTGGCTTTAAACAGGTAGACTTCACCATCCACTACCTTGAGAAACTGATGCGGGATTAACCATGCCCTGGATACAACTCCAGATTCCAGCTGATCCGGACACTGCGGATCAGCTGGAAGACCTGTTAATGGAAATGGGCGCAGACGCCGTTTCCATGGAAGACGCAGCCGACCAGCCCCTGTACGAGCCCGACCCTGGCACTACCCCCTTATGGAGCCAGACCACGGTGACCGGCCTGTTCCAGTCCGACCGCAACACCGAGCAACTGTTAGCGGATATCCGCGACGCCTGGCACCAGCAAACCCAGCAAACCCTGGCTGAAATCGACGTCACCCTGGTGGAAGACAAGGACTGGGAGCGGGCCTGGATGGACGACTTCCACCCGTTGCAGTTCGGTGAACGCCTGTGGATTGTGCCCAGCTGGCACGAAGCGCCAGACCCGGATGCGGCCAACCTGTTACTGGACCCAGGCCTGGCCTTTGGCACCGGCACCCACCCCACCACGGCCCTGTGCCTGGAATGGCTCGACGGCCAGGATGTCGCGGGCAAACAGGTGACCGACTACGGTTGCGGCTCCGGCATTCTGGGCCTCGCCGCACTGCTGCTTGGCGCGGACCATGTGGTTGGTGTGGATACCGATCCGCAAGCCCTGGAAGCCAGTCGGGAAAATGCTCGCCGTAACGGCGTTGACGACAACCGGCTGGATCTGTTCCTGCCGGGCAACGACCCCGACACCCGTGCCGATATCATGCTGGCCAACATCCTGGCCCAGCCACTGATCGGGCTGGCACCGAGACTGGCCGAGCTGACCAAGCCCGGCGGTGACCTGGTGTTGTCCGGCATCCTGTTCAATCAGGCCCGGGACGTCATGGATGCCTACGAGCCCTGGTTCATCATGGACGACCCGGAACAGAAAGAAGACTGGATACGCCTCACAGGACGGCGCAAGGACGGATGACGAGCCCGGGCTTTACGACTAAACTGCCTCCTTTGTAATGGTAGATGTAGTGATAGATTAATCATCGAGCATCGATCTATCCGCGATCAAGCTTTCAGGAACGAAGCATGACCCAGAGCAGCCTGCAGACTCAGTGCCCCAATTGCGAAACCCGCTTCCGGGTGACTGACGAACAACTCAGCATCGCCGGGGGTAAAGTCCGTTGTGGCAGCTGCCTGAAGGTTTTTAACGCGATCGAGCACCGGGTTCTTAAATCAGGCATCAGCTCTGCGCCAGCCGAACCGGGCGAGAAAACAGCCGGGGAGACCGACACCCCACCCTCGGCCACCCAAACCGGGCACGATGAAGACGACTTTATCTTTGCCGACAACCCGGAAGAAGATGCCACAGAAGGCCGCTATGCGGGGAGCAAACTGACGTTTTCCGATGACGAACTGAGCGACAGTTTCCGCTCGTTTGATGAACCGGAAGAGTCCGGCTACCACGATGACGATCTGACCCCGGAAAAGCAGGACGTTGACGAAAGCTGGGCGGAAGCCATGCTGGCGGACGATCAACCGGTGCGCGCACCGGATAAGCCAGCCGAACCCGAGCCACCAGCACCGAAAACACCGTCAGTTGAAAGCAAGCCTGAACCGGATCGTCAACCGATAGCCCCGGATACACCACCACCCGGCGCACCTTCCGCCGCCGGCAGCGATGAAACACCCGAGCCGCCAGCGCCAGGCAAAAGCGAGCCTGCCAGCCCCGCAACCCCTCCCGAAGAACTTACGCTTGCGGCAACCGATGACGACCGGCCTGCGACCCCCAAAGAACCGGCACGCAGGGCTGATCAGGCGCCTGACACCCTGTATCGGGATCTGCGCCGCGACCCGGTATCGGTTGGCCAGGGCCGCAGTCGCCTGAGAACAGCCCTGTGGACGCTCGTCGTTGTAGCCTTACTGGGCGCCCTGGTCGCCCAGGTTACCTGGTTCCAGTTTGATCGCCTGTCTGCCGTTCCGCAGCTCAGACCGTTCTACGAGAAGGGTTGTGAACTGGCCGGCTGCCAATTAAAGCCCCTGATCAACGTCGACGCCATTCAGAGCCGAAAACTGGTGGTCCGGACCGATCCCGACAACCGCACCCAACTGATCGTTGACGCTGTCATCATTAACCGGGCGGCCTTCGAACAGCCGTTTCCGGCCATTGCCCTAACCTTTTCCAATCTCAACGGTGATGTGGTGGCCCAGAGCACGTTTACCCCCGAGGAATACCTGGCCGGTGAAGCGGAAGCCCTGAGCGCCATGCCCCCGGAGACTCCGGTGCGGATTGCCATCAGCATCCGCGATCCAGGCCGCGACGCGGTGAATTACAATCTGAGCTTCCGGCCCTCGACACCCTGAGAGGGAACCTGGACGTCAGTTGACAGCGCAAAAGTCAACCAAAAAGCACGAAAAATAATCAATTTTTTCAGCACTTTTCCCCTTCAATCAGGTCCCCTCCGGCGGTATCATTACCGCCCTTCGGAGACTGAAGCGGTCATAATTTAACCAGCCGCTTCTATCCGAACCTTGCTTAACTCGCTGTGACACGGACTCAGATCATGCTGCCGACGGCAAAAATCGGGCCGTATACCCTGCCCAACCCATTGATAGTTGCACCCATGGCCGGTGTAACCGATCGCCCCTTCCGGCAGCTTTGCCGGCGGATGGGAGCGGGCCTGGCAGTATCAGAAATGGTCATAGCAGACAGCAAACTTTGGCATACGCGCAAATCCCAGACTCGCCTGAACCATCAGGGCGAACCGGAACCCCGGTCCGTCCAGATTGCCGGTGGCGACCCGGACATGTTGGCCGATGCGGCGCGGCAGAATGCAGCCTTCGGGGCCCAGATTATCGATATCAACATGGGCTGCCCTGCCAAGAAGGTCTGCAACAAAGCGGCGGGTTCCGCCCTGATGAAAGATGAGAAACTGGTCAGGGCGATACTGGAAGCGGTGGCCAGCGCGGTGGACATTCCCGTCACCCTGAAAATGCGCACTGGCTGGGATCAGGACAACCGGAACGCACCGGTGATCGCGAGAATGGCCGAAGACGCGGGCATACAGGCCATCGCGGTACACGGTCGTACCCGTGCAGACAAATACAACGGCGACGCGGAATACGACACCATCGCAGAAGTGAAAGCCAGTGTTGGCATTCCAGTGTTTGCCAACGGCGACATTACCACGCCGGAGAAAGCCCGGCGGGTGTTGGAATACACTGGCGCAGATGGTCTGCTGATCGGCCGCGGTGCCCAGGGCCGGCCCTGGATCTTCCGGGAGATCCTGCACTATCTGACCACCGGAAAACACCTTCCGGAACCGCCTCTGGATGAGGTGGAGCAGATTTTGTCGGAACACCTGGCAGAGCTACATGCCTTTTATGGCGAGAAAATGGGCGTGCGTATCGCCAGAAAACACGTGGGCTGGTATCTGCAGTCCCACGATCAGAGCAAACAGTTCCGTAAACGCTTCAACGCCATCGACGATGCGCTGGAGCAAAAAGACAGCATCGAGCAGTATTTTTCAGGCTTACGAAATGGAGAGGTATTCGCAGCATGACCGCTGAGACTTTGGCAAACGACACTCTGAGCACACCAGCAAACGATGATCTGCATCAGCTGCATACGGTGAATAACAGCGGCAACAGCGTCACCCTGCGTGACAGCGTGGAAGTTGCTCTGAAGAACTACTTCGCGCAACTGGATGGCGCCCCCGTATCCGACGTTTACCAGCTGGTACTGTCGGAAGTGGAAGCCCCGCTGCTGGAGCAGGTGATGAAATACACCCGCAACAACCAGACCAAGGCTTCGACCATGCTCGGACTGAATCGCGGCACCCTGCGCAAGAAACTCAAGCAGTACGGTCTGCTATAATCAGACTTGTCCCTGAAGGGCCTCCCGGATGCGTTCGCGAGGCCCTTGTTCTTTATATCCAGGCTATCCCCGGCTTATCTGAACAGCGAAGAAAGTGACCCATGGCAAACCAGGCTAATACCCCCGTCCGTCGCGCCCTGATCAGCGTGAGTGATAAAACCGGCATCGTCGATTTCGGCCGTGCCCTGACTGAACGCGGCGTTGAGCTGCTCTCCACCGGCGGCACCTTCCGCCTGCTCAAGGAAAACAACGTAGCGGTCACCGAAGTGTCCGACTACACCGGTTTTCCTGAAATGATGGACGGCCGGGTCAAAACCCTGCATCCGAAGATCCACGGTGGCATTCTGGGCCGTCGCGGTACCGATGATGCCATCATGGGCGAGCACGGCATTAACCCCATCGACATGGTGGTGGTGAACCTGTACCCGTTTGAAGAAACCGTTGCCAACCCGGACTGCGATCTGGCCACCGCCATCGAGAACATCGACATTGGCGGTCCCACCATGGTCCGCGCCGCCGCCAAGAACCACAACGATGTGGCCATTGTGGTCAACGCCTCCGACTACGGCCGTGTACTGAAGGAACTCGACAGCAACGACGGCCAGCTGACCTACAGCACCCGCTTCGACCTGGCGGTAAAAGCCTTCGAACACACCGCCGGTTACGACGGAGCCATCGCCAACTACCTGGGCGGCCGCACCCCGGACAACGACAACGCCGACTTTCCCCGCACCTTCAATGCCCAGTTCGTGAAGGTTCAGGACATGCGTTACGGTGAAAACCCGCACCAGCGGGCCGCTTTCTATGCCGAGCGCAACCCGAAGGAAGCCTGTATTGCCACAGCCAAACAGCTGCAGGGCAAGGAGCTGAGCTACAACAACGTGGCCGACACAGACGCCGCCCTGGAGTGCGTCAAGCCCTTCGCCGACCCGGCCTGTGTGATCGTCAAGCACGCCAACCCCTGTGGTGTGGCCATCGGTGCCGATATTCTGCAGGCCTACGACCTGGCCTTTGCCACCGACCCCACCTCGGCGTTTGGAGGCATCATCGCCTTTAACCGGGAACTGGACGCGGCCACCGCCAAAGCCATCGTGGATCGCCAGTTCGTGGAAGTGATCATCGCCCCGAGCGTGGCCGCCGAAGCGGTTGAGATTGTCGCCGCCAAGAAAAACGTGCGCCTGCTGGCCTGCGGTGAGTTCGACGGCGAGCGCGCCCAAACCATGGACTACAAGCGCGTGACCGGTGGCCTGCTGGTGCAGGACCGTGACCTGGGCATGGTCGCCATGGAAGACGTGAAAGTCGTGACCGAGCGCCAGCCCTCCGAGCAGGAACTTAACGACCTGCTGTTCGCCTGGGAAGTGGCCAAGTACGTGAAATCCAACGCCATCGTGTACGCCAAGGCCGGCCGCACCATCGGCGTAGGCGCGGGGCAGATGAGCCGCGTTTACAGCGCGAAGATTGCCGGCATCAAGGCAGCGGATGAAAACCTGGAAGTGAAGGGTTCCGTGATGGCCTCTGACGCGTTCTTCCCGTTCCGGGATGGCATCGACGCCGCTGCAGCGGCCGGCATCACTGCCGTTATCCAGCCGGGCGGCTCCATGCGCGACCAGGAAGTGATTGACGCCGCCAACGAGCACGGCATCGCCATGGTCTTCACCGGCATGCGCCATTTCCGTCACTGATCAAAGAATTCAGGAGCAACATATGAACATTCTGGTTATTGGCAGTGGCGGGCGCGAACACGCCCTGGCCTGGAAAGCCGCGCAATCCCCGCTGGCAGATAAAGTCTTCGTAGCGCCCGGCAACGCCGGCACCGCCCGGGAGCCGAATCTGGAAAACGTCGACCTGGACGTGATGGACCTGGACGGCCTGGCGGATTTTGCCGAGCAGAATAGCGTGGGCCTGACCATCGTCGGCCCGGAAGCCCCGCTGGTAGCCGGCGTGGTGGACAAGTTTGAAGCCCGCGGCCTGCGCATCTTCGGCCCCAGCGCCGGCGCCGCCCAGCTGGAAGGTTCCAAGGCCTTCACCAAGGACTTCCTGGCCCGCCAGAAGATCCCGACCGCCGACTACGCCAATTTCACTGATGTGGACGAAGCCCTCGCCTATGTACGTGAAAAAGGCGCACCGATTGTGGTCAAAGCCGACGGCCTGGCCGCCGGTAAAGGCGTGATTGTCGCCATGACCCTGGCCGAAGCCGAAGATGCCATCCGCGACATGCTTGCGGGTAACGCCTTTGGCGATGCCGGCAGCCGCGTGGTGGTGGAAGAATTCCTCGACGGCGAAGAAGCCTCGTTCATCGTGATGGTCGACGGCAAAAACGTGCTGGCCATGGCCACTTCACAGGACCACAAACGAGTGGGCGATGGCGACACCGGCCCCAACACCGGCGGCATGGGCGCCTACTCCCCCGCCCCGGTGGTCACCCCGGATGTGCACCAGCGCATCATGGATGAGGTGATCTACCCCACCGTCAACGGCATGGCCGCTGAAGGCCACCCCTACAAGGGCTTCCTATACGCTGGTCTGATGATCGACACCAATGGCGCTCCCAAAGTGATCGAATTCAATTGCCGGTTCGGTGACCCGGAAACCCAGCCGATCATGCTGCGCATGAAGTCGGACTTGGTGGAACTGTGCCAGGCCGCCGTGGATGGCAAACTGGACCAGAGCGACTCCGAGTGGGACGAGCGCGCCTCTGTAGGCATTGTACTGGCTGCCGGTGGTTATCCCGCCGACTACAGCAAGGGCGATGTGATCTCCGGCCTGCCGGAAGGTGAAACAGAAGGTGAGAAAGTCTTCCACGCCGGTACCAAGCTGGATGGTGATAACGTGGTGACTGCCGGTGGCCGGGTTCTGTGCGCCACCGCTTTGGGCAACACCGTGACTGAGGCCCAGCAGCGGGCTTACCAGCTGGCGAAGAAAATTAGTTGGAACGGCATGTTCTATCGGAACGACATTGCCTACCGGGCCATTGCCCGGGAACAGTAGAGCTGCCTGCTAGCGAGTCACAACCCGGCCCCGCGCCGGGTTTTTTATGGCCGAAAGCCAATAGTAAATTTAAATCTACATCATAATAATTTCTTGTTGTTAACGCTTATCATTTGTATAGTTGCAACCCTTATTCAATAACACCTACACAGGATGCGATTATGCAACAACGATTTACCCGCCGTTTTATCGTAGCCGCCATCATGGCCGCCTCCCTTCCTGCCGCTGCCCAGGAGCACACACTGAAGGAGCTGGTCATCATCGGTGACGAGACCTCAGCCGCCAGCCTGCCGGGCTCAGCCCATGTGGTGACAAACGAAGACCTGGAAACTATGAAGTACACCGACGTGCACCGAGTGGTAAAGCAAGTGCCTGGTGTTTATCTGCTCGAAGAGGAAGGCTACGGCCTGCGTCCTAACATCGGTATTCGTGGCTCCGGTTCCGGCCGGTCCGGCAAGGTTACCCTGATGGAAGACGGCGTGCTGATGGCCCCTGCTCCCTACTCTGGCCCAGCCGCTTACTACTTCCCGTCCTTCGGCCGCATCAACGGCGTTGAAGTGCTGAAAGGACCAGACCTGCTCCGGTACGGCCCGGCCACCGTTGGCGGCGCCATTAACCTGCGCTCCACGCCAATTCCGACCACGACCGGCGGCCGGGTAACGGCGGAAGTTGCCGAAGATAACGGCAAACGCATCCATGCCTGGTATGGCACCAACAGCGAACAAGCCGGCTGGCTGATCGAAACTCACCAGCATGAGAGCGACGGCTTCAAAGACATTCGCCAATCAGACCGCGAAGCCGGCTTCGACAAGCAGGATTACGTCGCCAAGCTCCGTCTGAACACCCGCGCAGATGCCGACATCTACCATCAGCTCGACCTGAAAGTGGATTACAGCGAAGAGCTGAGCCTGGAAACTTACCTCGGTCTGACCGACGCGGATTTCAACGCCAACCCGGACCAGCGCTACTTTGCCTCTGAACGGGATAACATGGATACCCAGCGCACCGGTTTCATGGCCCGGCACCTGGTGGATTTCAACAACGATGTAACCCTGACCACCACCGCCTACCGCAACGAATTCAAACGCAACTGGTACAAAGCTGCGGGGCTGAACTCCCTGATCAACGACGCCAATGGTGGTGACGCCCTGGCCCAGCAGCAGCTTCGCGGTGAGACAGACCTGGCCGGCATAGAGATCAAGAACAACGCACGTGAGTACGAATCACAGGGTATCGATTTTGTAGCAGATTGGGGTCTCAATCTGACAGGCATGCGCCACGACCTCACCTTCGGCCTGCGCTACCACGAAGATGAAGTAGACCGCCTGCAGCCGGTAGACACCTTCGACCAGGTGATCGTGAACGGTCGCCCGGTTCTACAGTATGTCTCAACCACCTCCGGAAGCGGCATCAGCGGCAGCAACAATGCCATCGAAAAAGCCGAGGCCTGGAGTGCCTACATTGCCGACCGCGTTGAGGTTAACGATCGCCTTACCGTCACCGGCCTGCTCAGGTACGAGGATATTGAAACCAGTCGTGTTCGCTATCAGCAAGAAGCCCGGACCGATGTGCAAGACCGCGCCTCAAACAGTACCGGTGAACTGCTACCTGGCCTGGGCGCAACCTACAAACTGGATGGCGGCGTAACCCTCCTGGCCGGTATTCATCGGGGCATGGCCCCGGCGGGCGCAGGCAGCACCGATGTTGAACCCGAACTCAGCACCAACTACGAGCTCGGCGCCCGGATTCAGCGTGGCGCCGGTCGCTACGAGCTGATCGGCTTCTACAGTGACTATGAAAACACGGTCCAGAACTGCTCCGTGGCCACCCCTTGCGCTGGCGGCCAGGACACTGGCTCGGTCAGTCAGGGTGAAGCCCGCATTCAGGGTATTGAAGCCCTGGCAGGCTACGAGTTCGCTCTGACCAACGGCCTGTCGGTTCCGGTTGAAGCCACCTGGACCTACACCGATGCCGAGGTCACCAAAGACAGCGATTCCGGTACCGTTCTGAAGGGCGACAACCTTGTCTACCTGCCGGAGAACGTCCTGAACCTGCGCACCGGGCTGCGCGCCGGGGACCAGTGGGACGCCTACCTGAACGTGTCATACGTCGACGAGATGTGTATCGATAATACCTGCGATCGCAGCGGCACCGACAACACCTTCAGAAAGACCGAATCTCTCACTGTAGTTGATCTTTCCGGCAGCTACCGCGTTGCCGAAGGCGCCCGCGTCTTTGCCAAGCTCGATAATGTGTTCGATACCCAAAAAATCATCGCTCGCTCACCGGATGGCGCCCGGCCGAACCTGCCTCGCACCGCATCTGTGGGCGTTACCGTCGATTTCTGATCGAAGTCTCCACGCAAAAGGCTGACGGACCAGCCTGACTCAGGAAAACTTCAGCCCGGCCATTGACCGGGCTTTTTTCTGGGGTAGTGTTAGCGTTCACAACGACCACAATGAAAAGGAGTTCTCCGTGCCCCGAAACGCACTCAACCTTGCCCTGCTGCTTGTCACCACCCTTCTTGTCAGCGCCTGTTCCAAACAGGGCATCTACGACAGCGCCATCGGCTGGGAGCGTTCCAGCGCCGGCCTTGAGACAGCGGAAGTCACAGTCGGCGAGTTGGACATTGCCTATCTGCGCAGCAAAGAGGCTGTAGAAGGTGACACCCTGGTCCTGATACACGGCTTCGGCGCCAACAAGGATAACTGGACGCGGCTGGCCAAGGAGTTCAAGGGCGAGTTCAACGTCTACGCCATCGACCTGCCCGGCCATGGCGACAGCAGCAAGCCTCTGGACATCGGCTACCGGTTTGAAGACCAGGTGAACTACCTGAACCAGATCCTGGCTGAACTCGGCGTAAAGCAGTTCCATATGATGGGCAACTCCATGGGGGGCGCGATCACCGCGCTCTACGCCGCCACCCATCCGGATCAGATTCAGACCGCAGTACTGTTCGATCCCGCCGGAATCTTTGAGTATGAAAGCGAACTGGTAGATCGGGTGCTGGATGGTGACAACCCGCTGATCCCGACGAAGAAAGGTGATTTTGACAAGCTACTGGACTTCGCCCTGGAGAAGCGCCCGTTCGTGCCCTGGCCAATTTTCGATGTGATGGAGGAAAAGGCCATTGCGAATCAGGAAGTGAACCAAGTGATCTTTGCGGCCATTCGAGACACCGGCTTTGAACCAGATTTCCGCAACGCCATCACCCACATCGAAGCCCCGGTACTGGTGATCTGGGGCAAGCTGGACCGGGTAATCGACTACCGCAACGCCGATGTGTTTGTGGAAGCCATCCCCAATGCCCGAAAAGTGCTTCTGGACGATATTGGCCATGCGCCCATGGTTGAAACACCTGCGGAATCTGCTCAGCTATTCCGGGACTTTCTGGCAGAAAGCGTCAAATAGCGCAGGTACGGAACCCGGTATACACATCACCGCGAAACGGCAGGTAAGCCTGCCGGTAAGTGCCACGAATCAGGTTGGTTGACGTGGCACAGCTGCCACCCTTGGTGACCTTATGGGTGGCAAACTGCAAGGTGGACATAAACGGGTACATGTCTACCTTGAAACCATCATAGGGCAAGAAGTCGTTGGTGGTCCACTCCCACACCGCACCGATCATCTGCCGGCAACCAGACCGACTGTCCCCGGCGGGATAATCCCACACCGGATTCCGGGCCATGGTGCGGCTGTCCATATCCACCCTTGAACTATCCGGGGCTTCATTGCCCCAGGGATAACGGCGGAACGGTTCCCCGGGCTTGTTGCCCAGCGCCGCCACTTCCCACTCGTACTCCGTCGGCAACCGACGTCCCGCCCACTTGCAGTACGCCTCCGCTTCCCAATAGGTGACATGGGTAACCGGCGCATCCGGCTCCAGGGCCAGCCACTGGTCGAACACCCGCTCTTGCCAATGGCCGTCATGCCAGCGCCAGTACAACGGGTGCCGGGGCACATGCATCAGGGGCTCACCCACACCATGCACCAGGCTGACATCCTGCTCGGACTCCAGCCATTTCCTGCCCCCGAAAGACCACAACTCTGGCCGCTGGTAGCCGCAATCGTCCACAAACGCCTGAAACTCGCGGTTGCTCACCGGCGTACGACTGATGGCAAACGCCGGCAGTTCAATCTCGAAGCGGGGTTTCTCGGCATCGAAGGCAAAGTCGTCGGTTGCGTAGTGTTGAGACTCGCCGGGCATACCAATTACCCAGCGCCCGGCTGGGATTTCCGCATCACCCGCTATGGCCTCACCCGGTGCCGGCCGGTCGCCTTTGAAATCTGCAGGCGCCGGATACCCCACCGTCTGCCGGCACCAGATCAGCGACTCGATGTGCATGTTCTGGTGATAAATCGCGTAGCGGTAGAGATACAACTCCCGCTCGGTCAACTCCCGGTTCTTGATGCGCTCTGCAACCCGATCGTAAATGGCATTGAAGTACGTGAGCGTTTCCTCACGGCCGGGAAACAAATCCCGGCGCCAGCGATCCGTGTGATCCACATGAAAGGAATCCCAGAGGTCGTCCATGGCAGGATTATAACTTAGCGTGCCATCCAGCAGGTTAAACACGAAGACCTCATAGAAGAACGCAGAATGCCCCATTTCCCAGAGCGGAGGGTTCACACCGGGATGGTAGGGAACATCGAGTTGCTGCTCCGCCAGCGTGCGGATCAGTTGCTCCGTGCGGGATCTGGCTAACTCTAACTCTTCCAGCAGCTGAATCTTATTGTCCTCGGCAACCATAAGCCCTAACTCCAAAGCGTCTCACTCCCAAAGTCTGGGAAGACGTGTCGGGAAGGCCTGTCCAAAAATTTGCGGAGCCATGGATGGCGGAGCAGAAGCGCCACATGGATGTGCCGCAAGGAGCGTTTTTTGGACAGGCCTTCCCGACACGGCTTCGCACTCCAATGAAGGATAACAAAGAAAAAACCGCCGAGGTCGGAAACCCGCGGCGGTTTAGTCGCTATCAATACGATAGGCGCTGAAAATCAGGCCACCTCAGGCAGCCTTCTTGCGGTTACGCCGCCAATCGGCAAGATCTTCGATCAGCTTGTAGAACAACGGCACGAAGAACAGCGCCAGGGTACTGGCAGCCAGCATACCGCCCACCACTACGGTACCGATTTCCTGACGGGAAACCGCACCCGCACCGGTACTGAAGGCCAGCGGCATGGAACCCACGATGAACGTCAGTGCTGTCATCATAATGGCCCGGAAACGCTGCCGTGCAGCGGTGCTGGCAGCATCAAAGGAACTCATGCCACTTTTCCGGTTCTGGGCGGCAAATTCCACGATCAGAATGGCGTTTTTCGCAGCCAGGCCAATCAACACCAGCAGGCCCACCTGGAAATAGATATCGTTGGGGAAACCACGGAGTAACGATGCCAGAGCAGCACCAAAGACACCGAACGGCACAGCCGTCGCCACCGCTACCGGCAAGCCCCAGCGCTCGTACTGCGCCGCCAGTATCAGGAACACCAGCAGCAGGCCCATGCCAAAGGCGAGAATGCCGGAATCGGCGGAATCCTGCAGCTGATAGGCTTCACCGGTCCAGCCCAGCAGGGTATTGCGATCAAACTGTTCAGCAGCAACTGCCTGCAGGGCTGTCAGGGCATCACCGGTCGTATAACCGGGCGCCGGGTCAGCCAACAGCTTGGCCGCCGGATACACATTAAACCGGTTCAGGATGTCCGGGCCGCTGACCCGTTCCAGTTCCACCAGGGAACTCAGTGGAATCATCTCGCCGTAGCCCGAACGGACAAACACCCGGCGCAGATCGTCCGGATGACTGCGGAACTCACCCTCCGACTGCAGGTTTACCTGCCAGTTACGGCCCTGCAGAGTGAAGTCATTCACGTACAGGCCACCGAAGGTGCTCTGCATGGTGGTGAAGATCTGATCGATTGGCACGCCAGCTGCCTGGGCTTTTTCCCGATCCACGTTGGCCTGGTAACGGGGAATGCCTGTGTCGAGAGTAACCCGCACGTTTTGCAGCTCTGGCCGGGCATTGGCAGCCTGAGTGAACTGATCAGCGATAGCCTTTATCTCGGTCGACGTCCGACCACCCCGGGCCTGGATGTAGCCCTCGACGCCACCGGTCGTGGACAAGCCCTGAATAGGCGGCGGAGTGAAGGCAATCACGAAGGCTTCCGGCATACCAAAGCCGATGCCCATGATTTTATTGGCAATATCGGCGGCCTTCTGTCCCTCGCCTTCCCGCTCGGCCCAATCCTCCAGAGTCACGAAGGCGACACCGCTGTTGGTGCGCAAGGCGCTGGAGATGATGTCAAAGCCGGCAAAAGACACCACATCTTTCACTTCCGGCAACTGCATCATCTGCTCAGCCAGCTCGTCTCGGGTATTGGCTGTTCGGCTCAGGGCCGATGAAGGAGGCAACGAGTAGGCCGCCAGCACAAACCCCTGATCCTCCTGGGGCACCAGGCCCGAGGGCATTTTGTTCAGCAGAAAGGCAGTGCCGCCAATCATCGTTACAAACAGTAGCACGCCTATAACGGCATGCCTCAGCAGCCAGTCCACTACGGCGGAGAAGCCCTTGGTGAGCTTTTCAAAACCGGCATCGAACCAGCGGAATACGGTCAACTGTTTGCCCTCGTGACCCAGCAACAGAGCACACATTGCGGGGGTCAGCGTGAGCGCCACCACGCCTGAGATCACCACCGAGACAGCAATGGTGATGGCAAACTGCCGGTACAACTCACCACTGAGCCCCCCCAGGAAGGCCACCGGCGCGAACACGGCAACCAGCACCAGGGTGGATGAGACCACCGCGCCCGATACTTGCTGAATGGTCTCCACCGCCGCGTCGTAGGAGGACATGCCCTGCTCTTTCATCAGGCGCTCGGCGTTTTCCATGATGATGATGGCGTTATCCACCACCACCCCGATGGCCAGTATCAGCCCGAACAGCGTCAGCAGGTTGACCGAGAACCCAAGGGCCTGCATGCCGGCAAACGTGCCGATCAGGGATACCGGGATGGCAATTAACGGAATCAGGGTCGCGTTGAAATGTTGCAGGAACAGGAAGGTGACCAGCACCACCAGTAATACCGCCACGATAAAGGTAGAGATCACCTCCTGAATGGAGATATCGATGAACAGGGTCGTATCGTAAGGAGCGTCGTATTCCAGCCCTTCCGGGAAACGTCCCGAAATTTCTTGCATAGCGGCATTCACTGCTTCAGCAGCATCCAACGCATTGGCCCCGGGCTGCAGATACACACCAATGGGCACCGTCGCACCGCCATTGTAGGTGGCCGAAAAATCATAATTCTGCGCACCCAACTCGATGCGGGCAACATCCTTCAATCTCAAGGATGCTCCCTGTTCATCACTGCGCAGAATAACTTCGCCAAACTCTTCCGGAGTGGTCAGGCGACCCGGGGCCGACACGCTGAAGGTAAATGCCTGCCCCTCCGGTGCCGGTTCCGCTCCGATACGGCCAGCGGCAAACTGGGCATTCTGGGCGCGCAAGGAATTGGCCACATCGTCAGGAGTCAGCTCGAACTGAGCCAGCTTGTCGGGACGCAGCCAAACTCGCATGGAGTAATCCTGGGCACCGAAAAGAGAAGCATCACCAATGCCTGGCAAACGCACCAGCTCGTCGAGGACATTCAGCAGGGCATAATTTGAGATTTCCACCACATCCATGCTGTTATCTGGCGAAGAAAGGGTAACAACCTGGAGGATCGATGTGGAACGCGCCTCTACCTTCAACCCTTGGTCACGTACCGATTGCGGCAAGCGCGCCAGCGCTTGCTGAACGCGGTTATTGACGTTAATGGTTGCCTGGTCAGGATCCGTTCCGATCTCGAAAGACACTGTTATCTGGAAAATGCCTGAGTCGGTGGCGCTGGACTCCATGTAGATCATGTTATCCACACCGTTGATTTCCTGCTCCAGCGGTGCCACCACCGAATCAGAAATCACATCCGCGCTGGCGCCCGGAAAACGCCCATCAACCACAACCTGAGGCGGCACCACATTGGGGTACTGCTCTACAGGCAATCCGATCAGTGCCAGAAGGCCGCCGAGGGTGATGATGATAGAAACAACTGAAGCAAAGATAGGACGATCAATGAAAGTACGAAGCATCAGCCAGCACCTCCCTCGTCGTCCGGGTTGGTCACCTCAACCCGGGAGCCATCGCGCAGGTTAACAAGACCACTTACGATGTAAAGATCGCCCTCTTCCAATCCGCTCAGTATGATCTGGCGGCCGCCAGTCACCGGACCAAGCTCAACTTGACGAGCCTGAGCGGTGTTTTCATCACTTACCGTAAATACCACGGGGCCATCAGGGCCCTGAGTCACCGCCTTCTCAGGAATAGCGACGGCATTTTCAAAATTCTGCAATTCAACCCGCACACGCACGAACTGGCCAGGCACAATCTCATTCTCAGGATTGGGGAAGATTGCCCGCGCCGACACCGTGCCTGTTCGAGGGTCCAGAGTGGATGCCGTAAAGTCTATCCGGCCATCCAGCTCATACTCCTGGCCGTCAGCGAGGACAAGGCGGGCAGCCACTTCCTGCTCTATCGCATCGCGCATGCCTTCGCGCGCAGCTCGGCGAATGCTGGCATCGTTCTCCGGCAAAGCAAACCGCACATGGATAGGATCCAGCTGAACAATCGTGGTAAGCAAGGTACCCGTGCTGATCAGGCTGCCCTCCGGAAAATCCTCAAGGCTGGTGACCCCACTGATCGGGGCTTTCACCGAGGTATAACCAACATCCAGCTCTGCCTGAGAAATCCCGGCACTGGCAACCGCGAGGTTAGCCTGAGCCAGTTCCAACGCTGACTGGGCAGCATCCCTTTCACGCTCACTGACTGCATTACGCTGGAACAAAGACGATATCCTGTTCCACTCGCGCTCCGCCTGGCGCAAATCTGCCTCGGCCATTTGGCGTTGAGCTTTAGCCCCCTGCAGCGCAGCCTCCGCAGGCTTTGGATCGATCCGGAACAGCGAGTCACCCTCTCGCACCATCTGACCTTCTTCGTAAAGGCGCTCTTCAAGAATACCCTGGATACGCGCCCGAACTTCGACCTCCCGCGCTCCACGCGCGCGGCCAGCGTAGTCTTGCCGTACACTGATGTCTGACGCCTTCGCCCGCTCAACTACAACAGCCGCCGGGGGCATACCATCGCCCTGCTGGTCTCCTGCATCGTCGTTACTGCATGCGCTGACAATCAACAGAGAGGACAATACTGCACAAACCTTTGCGGTGCGGGCCCATGGCCCGGATGCGTTATCAATACGCATGGCGGTGTCTCCTGAAAACCGGTTGACTATGTTAAACGCCCCAACTATGAAAGGAGGGCGGATTTCCTATACCCTGAACGTCGTGCCAAAATACATCCAATCATGTATGTAAGCAAACAAGATTCCTTTATACTTCGTTTTTCCACAATTAGATGACTGTGATTTACCATGGCCCGTAAAACAAAAGCCGAAGCCGAAGCTACGCGGGAAGCGATTCTTGATGCGGCTGAATGCATCTTTATGGACAAAGGGGTTGCAAAAACCTCACTGGAAACAATTGCCCGCAAGGCTGGTGTTACCCGAGGCGCCGTGTACTGGCATTTTCGTAACAAGGCAGACGTCCTGGACGCCATGCTCGAGCGGGTCAGGGCGCCGCTGAGCAAGATGATGGATGAAACCGCAGAAGCAGATCAGGGGCTTGAAAGCCTGAAAAACCTGTGCATTATCGCTCTGCGCAAGCTAGCCGAAGATACCCGCTACTTTCGGGTATACAAGATCCTGTTCCATCGCAACGAATCTGACCAGGCCATCGCCAAGCATAGGGAACTGGCCCTGGAAGCCACCGAGTTTTTGACCGAAATCCTGGAGCGCCCGAGCAACCGAGCAAAACTACACCCTGAACTGACTCCGGCGCAAGCCGCCTACCTGCTCCACACACAGATGCTGGGTCTGTTCTTTGACTGGCTGGCAGATCCGGAAAAGTGGCCGCTAAATGACATTGCCCCCATATTTGTCGAAAGTAGTTTCCGTGGCCTGCTGTTACGGCCCTGAACCCTTACGAACCTGCGCATTTGCGCTTTCCTTGCTGATATTGGCAGGCTGCGCCCTGCCAGTTCTCGAACAAAAAACGCAACATTATGTGGCCCCTGATCATGTTACCACTGATACCCGCCTGGGCCGCGCCTGGCTTTCCAAGCGCCAGACCAACCCCGATTTATCCGGCATCCACCCGCTGGCCGATGCTCACGACGCCTTCACGGCCCGAATTCTTCTCACGGGGGCTGCCGAGCAGACGCTAGACATTCAGTACTATATCTGGCGTGCCGACATTACCGGCACGTTATTGCTGGAGTCTTTGTTGTCCGCAGCTGACCGCGGTGTTCGCGTCCGCCTGCTGCTTGACGACAACGGTATTCGAGGCATGGATGACGCCCTCGCGGCCTTGGCTGAACAACCCAACATACACATCCGGCTGTTCAACCCCTTTGTGGTTCGCTCGCCCAAATGGCTTGGCTATATCACCGATTTTTCACGACTTAACCGGCGAATGCACAACAAATCTTTTACCGCCGACAACCAAGTTACTATTATTGGCGGCCGTAACATCGGCGATGAATACTTCGGCGCCACAGACGGCCTGCTATTTTCAGATCTTGATGTCCTGGCTGCGGGCGCGGTCGTGGACGAGGTCTCAGCCGACTTCGATAAATACTGGAACAGTCCGTTCAGTTATCCGGCACAAACACTGCTACCGAAAGCAAGTGGGAGCGCAAAACACATGCTCCACCGGCTCAAGCAACAACAGAATGCCGCCAGGGCCCAACATTACCTGGAAGCCATTGAAAACTCAGAACTAACGGAACAAATAGTTGATGGCAATCTCTCTTTATTGTGGGCACCAACCCGCATGATCAGTGATCCACCCGGGAAAATCGCAGACAAAGCCCAACAAAGAGCCATGCTCAGCCATCAGCTACGTAATGCCATTGGCGAGCCGAAAACCGCCCTGACCCTGATCTCACCCTACTTTGTTCCGACCGCCGAAGGCTTGGATTATTTTCGGAATCTGGCCGGACAGGGCATTCGGGTCCGCATCCTGACCAACTCCCTGGAGGCGACCGATGTTGCCGCTGTTCATTCGGGATACGCAGGCTACCGTAAACCACTGATCAAGGCCGGAGTGGAGCTGTTCGAAATGCGCAAACTGGGCAGCGATTCCATAGAACCCCACGAATCTAAAAGGCCCTTTGGCAACTCAGGTTCCAGCCTTCACGCAAAGACCTTCATTGTGGACCACAGAGACGTGTTTATCGGCTCGTTTAACTTCGATCCCCGGTCAATTAACCTCAACACTGAACTTGGCTTTGTCATTGAAAGTGAAAAACTCGCTGGAAATATGGAACGGGAGATCAGTTCATTGCTGCCGAGCAGCAGCTACCGGGTGCGACTTGATTCCCGCGACCGCCTGTATTGGGTTGAACAGAACCCGGATGGCAAAACCATTCACACCAAAGAACCCTATACATCGGCAGGCATCCGCACACTGGTATTCCTGATGTCACTACTTCCTCTTGAACCGCTCCTCTGATCAGAAACTGAATTGCGATACAGTTCAAGCATCTGAAAGAAAACCCCGCAAAGCAAAAGCCTTGCGGGGTTTCTGGTAGCTGGCAGGCAATGAGTGCCTGCCGGACAACCGGAACCGGTCGATTAACCGAACTGGTTCATGGTGTTGTCTTTACCACCGGCCTTCAGAGCCGCTTCACCAGCGAAGAACTCTTTGTGGTCATCACCGATGTTGGAACCGGCCATGTCCTGGTGCTTCACAGTCGCGATGCCCTGACGGATTTCCTTGCGCTGAACACCTTCAACGTAGGCCAGCATGCCTTCGTCACCGAAGTAGCCTTTGGCCAGGTTGTCGGTAGACAGGGCTGCAGTGTGGTACGTCGGCAGAGTGATCAGGTGGTGGAATACACCAGCTTCACGGGACGCATCACGCTGGAAGTTACGGCACCACTCGTCAGCCAGCTGGCCCAGCTCAGTGTTGTCGTACTCGGCGCTCATCAGCTTGGCGCGGTCGTAGGCAGATACGTCTTTGCCTTCTTCCTGCATGGCATCGAATACCTGCTGACGGAAGTTCAGAGTCCAGTTGAAGGACGGGCTGTTGTTGTAAACCAGCTTGGCGTCGGGTACCACTTCCTTGATGCGGTTAACCATGGCAGCGATCTGGCCAACGTGCGGCTTTTCAGTCTCGATCCACAGCATGTCGGCGCCGTTCTGCAGGCTGGTGATACAGTCCAGAACAACACGGTCTTCGCCAGAGCCCGGCTTGAAGCAGAACAGGCCAGAGGCCAGGCGCTTCGGCTTCAGCAGCTTGCCGTTGGACTTGATCACAACGTCGCCGTTCTCGATCTGGGAAGCGTCTTCGATGTACTCGCCGTCCAGGAAGCTGTTGTACTGGTCACCCAGGTCACCCGGCTCGTTGGTGACAGCGATCTGCTTGGTCAGGCCAGCACCCAGGGAGTCAGTACGGGCAACGATAACACCGTCGTCCACACCCAGTTCCAGGAACGCCAGACGAACCGCGTTGATCTTGGACAGGAAGTCGGCGTGCGGAACGGTTACTTTACCGTCCTGGTGGCCACACTGCTTCTCGTCAGATACCTGGTTTTCGATCTGGATACAGCAAGCACCGGCTTCAATCATCTGCTTGGCCAGCAGGTAGGTTGCTTCGGCATTACCGAAACCAGCGTCGATGTCGGCAATGATCGGCACAACGTGAGTTTCGTGGTTGTCGATCTGCTTGATCAGCTCGGCAGCCTTGGCGGTGTCGCCGGCGTTTTCAGCTTCTTCCAGGGCACGGAACAGGTGGTTCAGTTCCCATGCGTCAGCCTGGCGCAGGAAGGTGTACAGCTCTTCGATCAGGCCAGAAACCGCAGTCTTCTCGTGCATGGACTGGTCAGGCAGCGGGCCGAACTCGGAACGCAGGGCAGCAACCATCCAGCCAGACAGGTACAGGTAACGACGCTTGGTGGTACCGAAGTGCTTCTTGATGGAGATCAGCTTCTGCTGGCCAATGAAACCGTGCCAGCAACCCAGAGACTGGGTGTACTGGGAAGAATCGGCGTCGTAAGCAGCCATGTCTTCGCGCATGATCTTGGCGGTGTACTTGGCGATGTCCAGACCAGTCTTGAATTTGTTCTGGGCGCGCATGCGGGCAGCGTGCTTGGGGTTGATGGCATTCCAGGTCGGGTTCTGCTTCAGGATGGAAGCAATCTGGTCGACGTCTTGTGCGTAGGGCATGGTCTCTATCCTTTCTACGTTAGTGTTCAAAAGGGTCGGAAACGCTGCTGCCAGCAGCCTCCGGAGCCAACCGCCTGCTCATACAACCCGGCAGGGGATGACGTTGGGCGTAACTTTAGTGCTTTCCGATTTATAATTGAAATTTATATGGTGTATTTTCGGCATTTTTCTGGTGAATACCAAGTCCACACCATGAATACCTCAAGTTGAGCAGGATCATGGTTGCTGTTCCGGGAAATGCTAACATTCAGCATATCCATGATATTTGTCATTCGCCCTGACCAGCTCGGGACAACAGGATTCATTTGTGTTCTACCTGACCTCTTTTGGCCACTCGCTGCTGCACGCTCTCAAGAACCTGCTGCCTATCGTCGTTGTCGTCGTATTTTTCCAGCTGGTCATTCTGCAACAGGTACCCGATAACCTGGCCAGCATGACCATTGGCCTGTTGATCGTTGCCGTGGGTGTTGCCCTCTTTCTTCAGGGCCTTGAACTCAGCATTTTTCCCGTTGGTAAAAGCCTGTCCAACCAATTCGCCAAGCGCGGTTCCATCATCATATTGTTGAGTTTTGGCTTTGCCATGGGGTTCTCCGCCGTGGTCGCCGAGCCAGCCCTGATTGCGGTTGCCGAGCAGGCCCAGAGCATCAGTGAAGGCCGGATAGATGCCTTCACTCTCAGGATGCTGGTGGCATTGTCCGTCGGGCTGGTGGTGGCCCTTGGGATATTCCGCACCATTTTCGGATACCCCTTGCACTGGTTCATGATCGTTGGCTATGTCACGGTCGTGATCGTAACCTGGTTTGCGCCGGAAGAGATCGTGGGGCTCGCCTATGATTCCGGGGGTGTCACCACCAATGTGGTTACTGTGCCGCTTATTGCGGCACTGGGGATCGGACTGGCCGCGTCCATTCGGGGGCGAAACCCACTGACAGATGGCTTTGGCCTGGTTGCCCTTGCGGTGATGGTGCCGATGATCACCGTTCAGATCTACGGAATGATTGTCTACGGCGGCAACACTGAGAGCGGAGAGTTGCTGCTGACCACTGACAGCGACACCGAAGCGCCCTCCGGCCCGCTGGCGATGCTGGTAGACCTCCTGGAAATGGTGCGCGATGTCCTGCCAATCATTCTGACCGTCATTGTTTTCCAGTACCTGGTGCTGCGCAGAAAACTGAGCAACCCGCGCAAAGTCATCTTCGGTTTTGTGCTGGTCATTCTCGGTCTGTACGCGTTTGTGGTGGGGCTGAAGATGGGGCTTTTCCCGATCGGCACCAGCATGGCGGAGCAACTCACCGCTCGTGATAATTTTACCTATGTCTACCTGTTCGCCCTGCTGATCGGCTTTGCCACCACCATGGCCGAACCGGCTCTTATCGCCATCGGCAAACAGGCAGAAGAAGCCGCGGCCGGCGCCCTGAACGGTAACGTTATCCGAATTCTGGTGGCCGTTGGCGTTGCCATTGGTATTACGATCGGTGTGCATCGGATCATTACCGGCGACTCCATTCACTATTACATTATGGGCGGCTACGTTCTTGTTATCCTTCTGACCGTACTCTCTCCAAAGTACATCGTTGCCCTGGCCTTCGACCTTGGCGGCGTAACCACGTCGGAAGTGACGGTTCCATTGGTGACGGCGCTGGGCATTGGCCTGGCCTCGAGCATCGACGGCCGTAACGTGTTGATTGATGGCTTCGGGCTTATTGCATTCGCATCCATTTTCCCCATCGTTACGGTGATGGCCTATGCCATCGTTTCCCAATATATTTCAGATCACAGGAAGGCAATCCAATGAAATTTTCGGTACTGGTCGCAATCGTTCCGGAAGATCTGGAACAGGAGTGCATTGATGAAGCCCGCGAACTGGGGGCCGGTGGTATCACCGTGATGTCTGGCCGCGGGATAAGCAATACGGCCAAAAAGACGTTTTTCGGGCTCACCTATGACGGCAGCCAGAGCGTGTTGCTGATGGTGTTGGAAAAAGGACTATCGCTGGAGATACTCAAAGCTCTGCAAAAGGTCGTCATGCCCGACCCGAAGGACTCGCAAGGCCTGATTTTTACTGTCCCACTGGAACACCTGGGGGGCATCGACCTGGCCCAGGTTGAAAAGTTTGAACAACATCTGAAAGATTCACTCTGATCGGAGCAGCACCATGAAACTGGTCAAAGATGTGATGGTCACCGAGATCATCAAGATTTCACCCTTCGCAACTCTGCGAGAAGCATTGTCGTTAATGAAACGCCATAACGTGAAGTCTCTTGTGGTTGAGCGCCAGAGCGACCACGATGCCTGGGGGCTGATCACCTACACCAACGTCCTGAAAGCCGTTATTGCTGAAGACGGCGACATCGATCTTCTGAACGTTTATGACGTTTGTGCCAAACCGGTCATCAGTGTCGGTGGAAGCCTCTCGCTCAGGCATGCTGCCAGCCTGATGACCGATCATCGGGTAAAGCGCCTACTGGTGCTGGCTGACAACGAATTGCAGGGCTTTGTCGTGATGGACGACATCATGAAAGCATTACTGGATACCATCGACTGACATAAGCCACCGCAACGGTGTCAGTTTCTGGAGAGCACCAGTAACTGGTCACCGGACTTCAGATCCAGATAGCAATCCCTTGGCGGATTCATCAACAGGTGACGACCACGCTCATCGGCAACCGCGCGATAGAGGCCCAGCGCTATCTCGCCTTTGTCCGCAACGATTTTCTCAAGTAGCTGGAAATCCGTACTGGCGGGCAAAGGATAATCGTGAGGATCGCGAAACTGAATCTCCGCGCCCCCGACCGTAAACAGTTCATCCAGAACTACCCGGAGCTCGCGGCGCAGCGCTACCTGAGCGAGCACATGGCTGAGCACCATGGGCGTAATCAGCATCTCACTTCGGTTTCCGTACAACAGATGCCGGTTATCGGGATCGCTGAGTTCCATGATCACCTGCGGCCGGCGGGATGACTCCGCCAGCAGATCCTCAAGTTGCAGATAGCCCACCATGGCCCTGGCATCGGCCTCCTCACCAGAACCAACCCGATCACTGCTGAGCAGCATGACCGCGTCATAGCTGGCAGGGTCAAGGCGACGCAGGTCCTCCTCAACCATGTAGTCTGCCTCAAGCAGACGGCCATTGACCGCCAGCAGGTCCGCACCATACCGGCTGATCTCACGGCGTCGCTCCTCAACGGGCACCACCGATACCAGATCCAATTCAAACCGGCGCCCCGGATAACTGCCGAATTCCGACACCAGGCTGGGCACCCTTCGACTCCAACCCAACACAAGTATCCGCTGTCTTGCCTGGACGCTTTGAGAGCGAGGCACCGACTCCGCCCGCTCAATCACACCCATGGGCTCGGCCTTCGCATCGGGCCCTGTGTGTTCGTAATCCCTGGCCATCAAAACCACCCTGTCTTCATTGCGTATTATGGTGTCGGTGGGTGCCAGAAGGTTTACATGCCAGCCACCCTCAGGTCTGGGCTGGAGCAGGCCAAGTACAATGGCTTTCGGCCGGTTCGCCGCCAGTTCTGCCAGGGTTTGCCCTTCAGCCGTTTCTCCACCGCGAACGAAAATTTCATTGCCGTCGCCCGCCGTCAGAAGCTCGTTATAGACCTCGGAGAGATGAGGGTGAAGCACGTTCTGAACCAGTAAACGACTGATCGTCGCATCACCTGCCACCACCTCGACGGCCCCAGGATAGGCACGCTCAATCACTGATAACTTGCGCATATCCTGAATTTCAACCACGACAAAGGGCAAGGGCGCACTCAATTGACGGGCTTGAGCGGCGATGGATAACAGCGCCTTCACGGATTCGACGTCAGAGGTCACCAGGCTGCCAACATCATGAACATGGCTCGGCACAATCACCGCCGCCGCGTCCAGGCAGGCCACACGATGAAGGGCCTCGGGCTGGATCGGAGAGCCGGACCGCAAAATAACCTCTCGGGCACGGCGACCCACACCGGGCTCACTCATCAGTTCATGAACCTGCGCCGCACTGGCCTCCTGCGCCAGCACAACCATTCTGAGTTTATGGGTGTCGTGCTTTTCCAGAAAACGTTGCATTCGCCCGGTAGAGCCGAACAACTCGGACACCAGCGGCGGTGTCTGTGCACTCCAGCCAAGTACCACAAAGTGGTTCTTGAGGGTGACCGGCGTAAGCCCCCTTTCCAGCTCCTCCATCTTGGCGATCAACCAACGGGTGAGGATGGCCACCAGCGTGCCCATGAACACCACGTACCCAAGTACCGTGAGCAACGTAGACACGATTCGCTGCCAGGTACCAACATCGTCACCCAGATAGCCTGGGTCGGTCAGCCGAAGAAAGGCCCACCAGACAGCCGAGCCTGGGTCATCGAATTCTCCACCCTGGGGCACCACCAGCAATCCGCCAATCAGTGATATCAGGCCGATAAAGAAACCAACCACTACGAGCTGGAAGCCCGCCCCTTTGACAAGCTGGCGCTCAAGTATAAATTTGAGGCGATCTACAACCCTGAATGGCAGCATAAGGCTCCTTTTTGCGAATGGTCATGGTTGCACATAGGATAGAACAAACTCCGGCAGCAAGGTGCGCTCAAATCGTGAAGAAAACCATGACTCGCCACACGCACTGGTTAGTTCTGGCATCCGTTTTGGCATCTACGAGCAATGCCAGCACGGCTCATATTCCCCAACCCTGGCGCTCGGACGCCGTGGTTTCAGGTCGGGATGAAGCCTATGACACCGAGCGCTTCCTTCACGAGCTGACGTTTGATCACCGTCAGGCGTTACCGACCGCCATGGACAACGGCATCCGCGGTACCGGCGGCAGTGTCAGCAGCCGCCGGCTGTACTTCAATTTTCGTTACCGCCAGGATTTCGGGTTTCGCGATGATCAGAACGGCTTTCTGCTCGATATCCAGCGGGCGGAGGATCTGGACGGTCCCTATCAGCGGCAGTTGGTAGGCTTCCGCCAGAACATTGGCGAGCGCACAGAAGTGTGGCTGCAAGGCGATGTGTTCTCCGACAAAGCGGAATCGGACATTTATCTTAGCGCGCGCCATCACCTCGACAGCCAGAGCTGGCTGCACGCCTCTGTGATACTACCGGATTACTACTTCAACGAAAAAACCGATACCGCCGACCGTTTCAGCAAAAAGCCGCAGTCCTATTTTCTGCAGTGGCATCACCAAGGATCCACTGCCGTGGAGGGTACGACGGTATCGCTCAACCTGTCCCCGGATTCCCGGTTCATCAGCCAGCGCCAGGAGCTGGCTGTCAGCAACGAAACCCAGCGCGGAGCCATCAGCCACCGCCAGCAAACCGGAGACTGGCTGATCGGGTTACACCTGGAAGGTGAGCGCACACGGCGGGATTACACGCTGCAGCGGAGCGATGAAAACAGGGCCACCGGATTCAAGCGGGATCACCTGAAGGCCCGGGGCTCCGCCACCCTGGTGCCGCACCGCCTCTCCCCTACGGTTGGAGTGGCCTGGCTGCAACTGGACGAAACCGGATATTTCGGACGAGAGCTGAACGATGAGGGACGTATTCGGCGCCGGGAACCCACGGTCTTCGCCGAGATCACCCTGAGCGCCAGCCAGAACACCAGCGTCAGCCCGGGCATTTACCTGAGTGCGCCCGAGATCCGGCAAACGTTTGAACAGGAGGAGGAACAACGCCGGCACACCGGCTTTACCGGCAAGCTGGCCGTGCCTATTGAAACCCGACTGAGCGCCAGCAACCAGGCCGTATTAACCCTGAACCCCACCTTCTACCTGCACAAATTCGGGTTTGGCGGCGGCAACCTGCAACTGCACTGGCCGCTGTGAGCGGATCAGACCATCTGCGGGGCACTGCGGCGGGCACTGAGGGCTTCAAGAGCCGAGGCCAGCGATGGATAAAAACTGCTGACCCCCGGTTCCGGTTTGAGCCCAGCCCGGGCCAGGGCCCGAAGGGGCTGAAACTGAAGGTCAGCGATCATGATTTCGGTACCGTTTTTCCGGCACTGGTCAATCAGTTTGTTCAACGCCGCCAGGCCGCCGGCATCCAGCACGGTCACGCCGTCCATATACAGGACGAAGCCCCGGGTCTCCCGGGAGAGATCTGCCAGCTCACCGAATACGCGGTCTGCGGCGGCAAAGAACAGTGGGCCATTGATCTTGAACACCCGCCAGCCTTTCGGCAGCCCGGCCTGCACTACCCGCTTGTTTTCGCTGATGTCTGTCACCTTGGTCATCTGAGCCATTTCACGCATGAAAAGCACCGCCGCCAATAACACGCCGGTGGTAATGGCAATGACCATATCCAGCGCCACGGTCAGGCCAAAGCAGGTCAAAAACACCAACACATCACTACGCGGCGCGGTTTTCAGAAGGTGCGCCGCTTTGGGGGCTTCACTCATGTTCCAGGCCACCATAATCAACAGGGCAGCCATGGCCGGCATGGGCAGGTATGCCAGAACACCGGCCAGCGACACCAGCGCCAGCAAAACCACCAGGGCATGCACCATGGCGGCCACCGGTGACTGGGCTCCGGCCCGATAGTTGGCAGCTGAGCGGGCAATGGCGGCGGTGGCGGTAATACCGCCGAAAAACGGCACCACAATGTTGCCAATGCCCTGCCCCATCAGTTCACTGTTAGCGCTGTGGCGTTTGCCGGTCATACCATCCAGCACCACCGCACAGAGCAAGGACTCAATGGCCCCGAGCATGGCAATGGCAAAGGCCGCCGGCAGCAGCTCGCGGACCATGTTCCAGGAAAGCCCCACTGGCTCGCCCTGGGCATTCAGTTGCTGCCAGGGCCAGGCAAATTCGGGAAGGAAGGGGGGAATGCCGGCACCGGTACTGCCATCAGGCAACAGGTAACTGAACCGGGAACCGATGGTTTCTATCGCAGCCCCATTGGCATTGAACCAGATCGCCAGCAGGCTGCCGATAATCACCGCAGGCAGGTGCGGCGGCACCGGCGTTTTCAGCCTGGGCCAGAGCAACATAACCGCCAGGGTAGTGGCGGCTATCAGTGTGCTCATGGAATCCAGGGCCGGTAATTGCTGGGCCAGCACCGCCAGCTTGTCCCAGTAATGCTCCGGCATGGTCTCCACCGACAGGCCGAAAAAGTCTTTCACCTGCAGGGTGGCGATCACCACCGCAATACCGCCGGTGAACCCCAGGGTGACGGATTCCGGGATATACTCGATAAAGCGGCCCAGGCGCATCACCGCCATAATCACCAGCAACACCCCGGACATCAGGGTGGCCAGCAGCAGGCCACCCAGTCCGTAGCTCTGGGCAATGGGGTACAGAATCACCACGAACGCCGCCGTGGGGCCGGAGATGCTGTAACGGCTGCCGCCGAACAGGGCAATCACAAAACCGGCAATGAAGGCGGTATAAAGGCCATACTGGGGGGCAACGCCACTGGCAATGGCCAGCGCCATGGCCAGGGGGATAGCAATAATACCGACGGTGACGCCGGCCATCAGGTCTTTCAGGAAGCGGCCGCCGGTATAACGCTCATCCACACAGGCTTCACGGAAGGCGTGGGCAATCCTCAGAGAAAACAGATGAGCGCGGTGCGACATGAGGCACTTCCCGGTTGCGGCTATAGCTCAGTCATTATATGCTCACGCCGATTACATTCAATGTTAACCTGATTAACATGCCATGAGCACTACCACTTATGACTAAGGAAAACCGAACAGCCCGATTGACGCTACTGATCGATCCGGAGAAGAAAGCGGTCTTTGAGGAACTGTGCAAAGCAGAGGATGTCACTCCGTCACAGAAAGTCCGCCAGTTTATCCGCGAATACGTCGAGCAGAGACTGGGCGAAGACTGGCGCGAACGGCGCACCGACAAACCTGACTGAGCATCGCCGATGGCCTCACCCGAACGCTTTCGCCTCCCTGTTCTGGCGCTCAGCCTGGCGCTAACGACCGGTTGTGCCCAGCTACCCAAACCGTCCGGCACAGAGCCCGCGCAACCACAAACCCTGTATGACAGCGTACTGGTCGACAGCCATTCAAGCCAGCCAGTCACCATCGACAACCTGGCACGAGCACTGACCAGCACCGATGTGGTGGTGATTGGCGAGTATCATGGCCACCAGGCCTCGCACCTCCTGCAGGCCCAATTGCAACAACGGCTTTACCAACAGCGTCCGCGCCAGGTGTTGACCCTGGAGCAGTTCAACCTGGATTATCAGCCGGCGCTGGACAGTTATCTGGCGGGCATCACCGGCGAAACCGAAATGATCGAAGACGCCAATGCCTGGGACAACTACCGGGCTTCTTACCGGCCGCTGGTGGAATTTGCCCGGCGCCATGATCTTCCCGTTGTTGCCGCCAATGCCCCTGCCGATGTGGTTCGCTGCGTGGGCCGCACCGGCCCGGACTACCTCGAGCGCTTGCCCACCGACCAGCGGCAAACGCTGCCTGAGCAGCCCTTCCGGGACACGCCGGCCTACCGGGAAAAGTTTGTCGAGGCCATCAGCGGCAGCCACGGCCAGGGCGATCCCTCCATGGCCGAGCGCATGGATAACACCTACAACGCCCAACTACTGCGCGACAACACCATGGCCATGCGCATCCTGCAAGCCCATCAACAACACCCGGACCACCAGGTAGTGCACCTGACCGGCACCTTCCACAGTGAGCAGGGGCTGGGCACCGTGGCGTTGCTCAAACAACAGGCGCCGGAGCTTTCTGTGGTGGTGATCAGTCCAGTGTTCTGGCCAAACGAGGAACGACAAGCACCGTTTGCCGACAACCTCGACAAGGGCGATTACCTGTATCTGATCCAACCCTTGCCGCCGGAATTCCGGGACACGGATCGGCGGCAGAACGCCATGCGGGAACGTTTTAGCAGTGGACCAGCGGTCCAGTGCATCACAGAATAGGCACGTTGATTCACACAAGGGACTGAACCATGAAAGTTGTTGTTGCCATTATCCTGGGCATAAGCCTGATTCTCTCTGCGTCGTTATTGAAAGAAGGGCTCACCGGCCTGAAAACGTCGGATCGATACGTCACCGTCAAAGGCGTTGCCGAGCGGGAGGTGCAGGCCGATCTGGCACTCTGGCCGATCCGATTTGTCGCCACGGGCAACACCCTGGAACAAGCGCAGGAAAAAGCACGCAGTAGCCGCGAAGCCATCTATGCGTTTCTGGAGTTACAGGCGATCGACAAGAACGCCGTTGAGCTGCAACGGCTGGATGTCACCGACACTCGCGCCAACCCCTATCAGGGCGAGGGCGAACAGAAGTTCATCATCAACCAGACCTTGATGGTACGCAGCACCCAGATAGACCGCATTCGCCAGGCGGCCCAGAACGTCAGTGAACTGGTGGATTCCGGCGTACTGCTGACCACCGACTACGGCCCCGGCGGCCCCACTTACCTGTTCAGTGGCCTGAACGATATCAAGCCAGCGATGATTGCCGAAGCCACCGCCGCCGCGCGGGAAGCTGCCCAGCAGTTCGCCCGGGATGCCAACGCCAGTGTTGGCGGTTTGCGCCGGGCCAATCAGGGGGTGTTCCAGATTCTGGCCCGGGACCAGGCACCGGGGATTTCTGAGCAACAGCAGCCCGTGAAAACGGTACGCGTTGTATCGACCGTCGACTATTACCTCGAGTAACGTCCGCCTACTGGGTTTGAACCATCTCGTCCGTCACCTGATAATCACCGGCCAGCCAGCGCAGAATCTCGTTGGCGGCCGGGTGATCAAAGGCATCGTAGGTGTGGATCAGTGCCTGCTTCTTTTCATCACTGATCCGCTCCAGCCCGGCATCCTGCAGCACCAGCAGATCGGTTTGTAGCTGATTGGCAAGGTCTACCCCCAACAGTTCCCGGGCGGCATGATGAAACGCCTGGCCATACTGATAGTTCGGCCCCTGCCGGTAAGATTCCGCCAGAGTGAGCGCGGGTATCGCCGTCAACGCCGGCTGTAATGCCGGATTGATGGCGTGGCCGGCCAGATGTGCTGCATTGTTCGCCGGGCGGCCGGTAAAGGCCCGCAGGTGCAGATGCCGGGACATCCGGTCACCATCATTCACCGGGTAGTTATCCCACAGCACCGGTTTGCGGCCCAGGCGGTCCCCAACACGCTTCAGGTGCCCTGGCGAGATTTCCCGGGAACAGACTTCCTCTCCGGTCCAGAACACCCTGACCTCTTTCGGCAACTCGGCGCCCAGGGTTTCCAGATAGTCCGCCGGGCGTTCGCCGAACACCCGGTCCAGCACCGAGTCGTCGGAATAGTAGGTAGGGCACATGCTGATGGTGGTGGCCTTGGAGTTATCCCGAATCCAGCGGACAATCTCCGCCTGGGTGCCGGCCAGCTCCGGCACTTCAGAGCGCATGTCATCAAACAGGATGGCCAGCTCCTGAATACCCGCCTTGTCGAGCATCCGGAGCTTGGCCGCCAGTGCCTCCCGGGCGGCATCGTCAAACCGGTTGAAAATCTCGAACGGGCTCAGGCCTACCCCGAAACGTACGCCATCGCGCCGGCACAACCGGGCAAAGGATTCCAGCTCGGCGGCCTGGTCTGCCGGATGGGGTTCCTGCCAGCGACGGCGCAGGTAGGGGTCCGCCTTCGGGGCATACAGGTAAAAGCTGTAGCCATGGGCGGCCAGCGAGGTCATCAGGCGCCCCCGCTCTGCCCAACTCCACATTGGACCATAGAAACCTTCGATAACACCCAGCTCAACTGTCATGACCTGCTCGCTCCCTGATTACTGCGTTCTCTCTTCGTATCCTCAAGTGTACTCCGGATCGGGCGAATCACCATGAACGAAACGTCAGTGGCCGGCAAGGCAATCGTATACTCCGGCGATAGGCGACTGACGGCGGGCAGGATAGACTGTCCGCTCGCTCACAACGGAACCCGGCTGATCATGCCAGATGCCCAAAATCGCCTGACCGCCCTGGACGCACTACGTGGACTTGCGGCTCTGGGCGTTGTCCTGTTCCATTACCTGCCCTATTACGACCGGCTGTATGACCACTCTTTCAGCAGTCCCGGCTTCCTGGATTTCGGGCGCTACGGTGTGCACCTATTTTTCATGCTCAGCGGCTTCGTCATTTTCATGACCCTGGAACGCACGCGCACTTCCGGTCAATTCGCCCTGGCGCGCGCCTTCCGACTTCTACCCGCCTTGTGGGCAGGCATTGCGCTCACCTATCTGATGGTCCACTGGCTCGGGCCGGAGGATCGTATGGTTAGCTTCGATGCGGCACTGATGAACCTGACGCTGTTGCATGAGTACCTGGGCTACCCCCACGTTGACGGCGCCTACTGGAGCCTGGTGATTGAAGCGACCTTCTACGTGTGGATTGCCTTGCTGTTCTATGGCCTGGGCGATTGGCGCAGGATTCGGACGGTACTCTGGGCCTGGGTGCTGATCAGTTATGCCGGTGTCATCTGGTGGAAGGCCATTCCGGACGCCCTGGATTTTCTGCTGAAAGATTTGCTCTTTGTTCGCTACGCGCCACTGTTTATCAGCGGCATGTTGATCTACCGGGCCTATCGCGACCGCCGCTTGCCCGCCCTCGATATCGCCCTGCTGGCCTTGAGCATCGGCCATTGCCTGGTCGCCTACAAAGCACCATTCAGTATCTTCGTGCTGGCCTGCTACGGCATTTTCGCACTGGCGGTCGCCGGCTACCTGAATGGGCTGTCACGCCCCAGCCTGCTCTGGCTGGGAAGCATTTCCTATACGTTGTACCTGGTTCATCAGAACATTGGCTATGGGCTGATCGACCTGACCTATCAGGCGGGCCTTCCGGGACAACTGGGGGTAGCGCTGGCACTGGCTGTGGCGATTGCCCTGGCCGCTGTCCTGCACTACGGCATCGAGAAGCCCGCCCTGGCTTATTACCGGCAATGGCGCGCCAAGCGGCCGACACCGACAGCACGCACCGTCATTGCGACGGAGCGCCCTCAAGAATGATTTCGACGCGGCGATTACGGGAACGCCCCTGCTCGGTATCGTTACGGAACAGCGGCCGGGTGTCTGCGTAGCCCGCGGCCTGCAAGCGATTTCGAGGTACGCCGGCATTCTCAAACAGGCGCACCACGCTGCCGGCCCGGGCTGACGACAGCTCCCAGTTGGAAGGAAAACGCGAGGTTTGTATCGGCAGGCTATCGGTATGGCCGGCAACGGTAACCTGATAATCGGAGTCCGCCAGCAGTGGTAACAGATTCTCAAGCTGGCGTACTCCCTCTGTCGACAGAACCGCTTCGCCGGAGCCAAACAAAATATCGTTACTGATCCGGAAACGGACGCCATCCTGTTGCGGTATCACCGTAATGTCATCCCCCAGGCCAGCCGCCTCCAGGGTCGCTCTTGCTCGATCGGCAAAGGCCTCAGGCTCACTGCCTGCCGGGGTTTGTTCTGTTGCTGATTCCAGGCCCGTTATGGCCGGCTCAATCACCGCTGGGGTAAGGGTCATCCGTTTGTCAGAAACCCCCGAAGGGCCACCAGACAAAGCCAGCATAACCACAAACATCACCAGCAACAGAGTAATCACATCCAGGTAAGTGATCAGCCAGCTTTCTTCCTCGGTGCTGTGGGTCAGCGGGATGCGAAGGCAATCGGCCCGTTTTGCGACACCGGAGGTAGCGTGGTCCAGATCAGACATCGGCTGTGCCACCCGCAGCCATAACCCCGCGCGAATCACGGATTTCGTCTTCGTAGCTGGCCACAAAAGACTTCAAGGTTTCCCTCATCAACGACGGACTGCGCTTTTTGCACATCATGGAAATCCCCTGCATCACCATTCGCATCAGGATAATGCGCTGTTCGGTGCGGCGTTCCAGTTTGACCGCCACCGGCTTGAAGATCAGGTTCGCCAACAGAATGCCGTAAAAGGTGGTCATCAGTGCTATGGCCAGCTGCTGGCCGATCACTGTCATGTTGCCATCCCCCAGCAGGAACATCATATTGATCAGTCCCACCAGGGTTCCGATCATGCCAAAAGCGGGGGCAAAGCTGGCCATCACCCGAAACAGCTGGGCTTCGGCATGCTCCCGGGCGCGCAGCCGGGCCACCCGCCACTCCAGAAAATCCATGATGTCCTCTTCCGGGTTCAACTCAATCACCAGCTGCACGCCGGAACGCAGGAACGGATTGCGAACATGCTCCAGCTCCCGTTCCACCTGGGGCAGTTTGCCATCAATCCACAACCGGGAAATCCGCACCAGTTCGTCGATGTCTTGCTGGGTATAGAGTTTTTCGTTTCGAACCACCGTGCCCAGCAACTTGAAAACCCTCAGAACCTCTTTCAGTGGAAAGGAAATAAACGTCGCCGCCAGGGTACCCCCGATCACAATCGCCAGGCCGGGCAGATTGAGAAACAGCATCGGGTCCTGTGCCGACCACACCAGCACACTGGCCAGTACCGCCAGACCGGCAACCATGCCGATAAGAGTAGAGGGGTTCATTTACATCTCCGCATGACACACATCATCACCAACCCGGTCTAGACTGATAGGATAGAAAGACAAAGGCAATCCAAATTCTGATCGGAGTATAACAACATGGAAATCAAAACCTTTGCCGACCTGATCGACTGGACCCGGCAACTGCACGCCCATTTGGGCCGCTGCCTGCACGAATCGGCCGCCCTGAACAAAGACGAACGGGCCAGTGCCCTGCTTGATTACATAAGTCGTCACGAGCAACTGCTGGCAAAAGCCGTGGAAGAATACGAAAAGCAGGCCGATTCGAAAGCCATGAACACCCGCCTTTACGACTATGGCGTGCACAAACCTATCGAGAATGAACGCACCTGCGACACGCACTACAACGATCTGGATTTTGCCGGCATTGCGCGGGAAATTTTCGATTTCCACGATCAGGTAATGAACCTGTATGACAACCTGATCGGTAAAGCCGAGATTCCCGAGGCCAAAACCCTGCTGGAAGACCTGAAATCCCTCGAGGAACACGAGGCCATGCGCATGGCCAGCCAGATCGGCCGCATGCAGGATGTGTGAACTTCTCACCTCCCAACGACCTTAGACCTATGTCGTACATAGGTTATTTTTTGCTGTAGAACGGCCGCGGTAGTTGCTAATCTGAACTAGACTGTCCGGACGGTGGTTTCCTACAGGGAACCGGGTCCATCGAAAACGACAAATACAATAAAACCAGAGGATAGAAGAGCAATGAAGATCCGTTCTGTTCTTTCCGCGGCTGTGCTGGCTGTGGCAACTACCTTTGCCGCCACTCAGGCGCTCGCCCAAGACACCTTCACCCTCAAACTTGCAGAAACCTGGGGACCTAACTTTCCGATATTTGGAGATGCCACCAAAAGCATGGCCCAGATGGCGGAAAAAATGTCCAACGGCCGGCTGAAAATCCGGATCGATTCTGCCAACAAGCACAAGGCCCCGCTCGGCGTTTTTGACATGGTCAAAGCCGGTCAGTACGACATGGGTCACTCTGCCTCCTATTACTGGAAAGGCAAGGTACCCAACACACTATTCTTCACCAGCATGCCCTTTGGCATGACAGCCCTTGAGCAATACGCCTGGTTCTATTATGGCGATGGCATGGACCTGATGCAGGAGGTGTACGAACCTCACAACATGCTGTCCTTCCCCGGCGGCAACACAGGCAACCAGATGGGCGGCTGGTTCCGCAAGGAAATCAAATCACTGGACGACCTGAAAGGTCTGAAAATGCGTATTCCAGGCTTTGCCGGAGAGGTGTTTGCGGAAGTAGGCGTTAACCCCACCAATATCGCTCCCGGCGAACTCTATACAGCCCTTGAGCGCAACACCATCGACGCCCTGGAGTGGGTAGGTCCAGCACTCGATCTCCGTCTGGGCTTCCACCAGATCGCGGACTATTACTACACTGGCTGGCATGAGCCTGCCACCGAACTGCAGTTCCTGATCAACAAGCGTGTCTGGGAGCGGCTGCCAGCAGACCTGCAGGAAATCCTGCGCGTTGCCATGCGCACCGCGGCCTACGATATGCTGATTCATTCTCAGCATGAAAACGCCAAGGCGTGGGCTAACATCAAGCAAGACTACCCCAACGTACAGATCAAGAATTTCCCAGACGATGTTTTCCAGGCCATGTATGACGCCAATCAGAAATTGCTCAAGGAAGCCGCCGGCAACAATGAGCAGGCTGCGCGTATCGTAAAGTCTCTTGAGGACTACCAACGGGATTCCCGAGCGTACACTCGCATTTCTGATAACGCCTATCTCAATACCATGGCTGAAATCGAGTAAAATTGAGGCCTTCAAGTAACAGAGCCGGGATCGCTCAACGCAGTGATCCCGGTTTTTTCGTTTCACAGATACGCATCCGCTTTGCGGAGGACGAAGTTCCATGTACTGGATAATCAAACTCGACAAGAGCCTGGCCTGGCTCTCGAAACTGTGCGGCGTGATTGCCTGCCTGGCCATGATCCTGATGGCCGTGAACGTTTTCTACGATGTCGTTGCCCGTTACGTCTTCAACGATGTGTCCATCGCCATGCAGGAAATGGAATGGCATCTGTATTCCGTGGTTTTTCTGCTGGGTATTCCCTACGCCCTGCGCACGGATGGCCACGTTCGGGTAGACGTGTTCTATACCCGCTGGAGTAACAAGACCAAGGCCTGGGTCAATATTCTGGGTGCGCTGATTTTTGTCATTCCCTTTGCCTACCTGATCGGCCGTTACGGTTACAGCTTCGCCCTGGATTCCTACCAGATGGGCGAAGGCAGTGGTGACCCAGGTGGCCTGCCTCACCGCTGGGTGATCAAAGCGGTGATACCATTGAGTGCCGTATTCATGGCCACCGCCGGCCTGAATATGGTGACCTATGCCATTCGGGTGCTGGCAGGCGAGAAGGAATACGTGGGCGAGCATAGCGCGGGAGGCCTGGCATGATCGGTATGATTATGTTCGGCGTGGCCCTGATCATGCTGATGTTCGGTTTCCCCGTGGCCTTTACATTTGGTGGTGTGGCCCTGGTGTTCGGTATCTATGCCGAGGGCATGGATCTGTTTGCCTTCATGCCGTACCGCATCATGAGCGTGATGCAGAATACGGTTCTGATGGCGGTGCCCTTGTTCATTTTTATGGGGGTGGTGCTGCAACGCACCAAATTGGCTGAGCAACTGCTCACCTCCATGGGTCGCTTGTTTGGCGGCTTGCCGGGTGGTTTGGCCATTTCCACCATTCTTGTGGGCGCGCTGCTGGCCGCTTCGACCGGCGTGGTTGGCGCCAGCGTAGTGGCCATGGGCCTGATATCACTCCCGGTCATGCTTGCGCACAAATACGACAAACGGCTGGCAACCGGCACGATTTGCGCTTCTGGCACCCTGGGGCAGATAGTTCCCCCCTCCATCATTCTGATCATTCTAGGTGATGTACTGGGGCTGCCCGTTGGCGACCTGTTCAGGGCTGCCGTGGGACCTGGTGTGCTTCTTATCGGCCTGTACATTGTTTACATACTTATCCTTACCCGGTTAAAGCCGCAGACCGCACCTGCAATGCCCAAGGATGACGACAGCATTAGCCGGGGCAAAGAGATACGCGATGCCCTGCTGGCAATTATCCCTCCGCTTGCATTAATCATCGTGGTGCTTGGCTCCATCTTCACCGGCATTGCCACCCCCACTGAGTCTTCAGCCCTGGGCGGTATCGGCGCGGTGGTACTGGCGCTGATCTACCGACAGTTCTCGTTCAAGATGGTCTGGGATGCGGCAAAGGACACGGTCAGCGTGACCGCCATGGTCTTTGCCATTCTGATTGGGGCCACGGCATTCTCGATGGTGTTCAGTTACACCGGTGGCGACTACCTGCTTGAAGAGTGGCTGCTGATGCTGCCGGGCGAGCAGTGGGGCTTCATCATTCTGGCCATGCTGGTCATCCTGATTCTCGGCTTCTTCATCGACTTCGTGGAGATTTCGTTCATCATCGTGCCCATCCTGGCGCCGGTGGCGGAAGCGCTGGGCATCAACATGCTGTGGTTTGCCATTCTGGTGGCCATGAACCTGCAAACCAGTTTCCTGACACCACCCTTCGGGTTCTCACTGTTCTACCTTAAAGGGGTGGCACCACCGAATGTCCGAACGATCGATATCTACAAAGGCATTGTGCCATTCATACTGATCCAGATTCTGGTGCTGGCGCTGATCGTCATCTTCCCGGAATGGTTCGGCATGAGCTCCACCTACTGAGCTTTCAGGCAGGGTCGGGTATGCAACCCGCCCCTGCCTCCTGTCCTTTTTGCCCCCAAACCTGACAAACCCTGATCATTTTCTATACTAAGTCAGAAACGCGACTCTCAGTGATGCATTCGGGAAAACGCCGGAGAATTAACGCGAAGGGAGAGAAGTTTCATGGCACAGGGCACAGCTCCAAAGACGGACTATTCTGACAGCAACACCAAAGCACATGTTCTTAGCCTGCCATTGGAAAACAGTCAGGCTGATCGCGAACCACACAGCTATGAACGCTGGCTGATCGCCAAGTTGATGCGAATGGCCGGCTCACCCGCCATACGCTTCCAGCTATGGAATGGCGAGGTCATCGAGCCAGAGCAAGGGCCCGCCCGCTTCACCCTGCACCTGAAGGATCACAAGGCACTCTACTCCCTCGTTGCCAACCCCAACCTCGCCTTCGGCGATCTGTACAGCGCTGGCCGCCTGGAGATCGATGGCGACCTGCCTGATCTGATGGAAAGCCTTTACCGATCAGTCCACGCCGCCCGACAGAAATGGCCAAAATGGCTGGATGCGCTTTGGAAGAATCACAACCCCAGAGCAACCGGCATTTCCGAGGCCAAGGAAAACATTCATCACCACTACGACCTGGGCAACGAGTTTTACCAGCTCTGGCTGGACAGCGCAGAAATGCAGTACACCTGTGCCTATTACGAACACCCCGGTAACACACTGGAGCAGGCACAACTGGCCAAGCTGGAGCACGTGTGCCGGAAGCTGCGCCTGAAGCCCGGCATGACGGTGGTGGAAGCCGGCTGTGGCTGGGGCGGCCTGGCCCGTTACATGGCCCGCAACTACGGCGTGAAAGTTCACTCCTACAACATATCCCGTGAGCAACTGGCATACGCCCAGGCCGAATCTGAACGCCAGGGGCTCGATGGTCTTATTACCTATGTGGAGGACGACTACCGCAACATCACCGGCCAGTATGACGCATTCGTCTCGGTTGGCATGCTGGAGCACGTTGGCAAAGAAAACTATCGAGCCCTGTCGGAGCTGATCAAGCGCAGCCTGAAACCCAACGGCATAGCTCTGCTCCACAGCATCGGGCGCAACCGGCCCATGCTGATGAATGCCTGGATAGAGAAGCGGATCTTTCCCGGCGCCTACCCTCCCAGTATCGGCGAGTTTATGGAAATCTGTGAGCACGGCGACTTCTCGGTGCTGGATGTGGAGAACCTGCGGCTGCACTATGCCCAGACCCTGAGCCACTGGACGGAGCGCTTCGAGGCCAATGCCGAGCGCGTGACCGAGATGTACGACGAACACTTCACCCGCGCCTGGCGGCTTTATCTGGCGGGCTCGATTGCGGCATTCCGGGCCGGGTCGCTGCAGCTGTTCCAGGTGGTGTTCACCCATGGTGATAACAATCAGTTGCCCCAGAGCCGGCAGGACCTGTATGCCTTCCCAGCAACACCGGAGGGCAGTTGATGGAATACTACGACGCGATTATCGTAGGTGCCGGCCCCGCCGGTTCCACCCTGGCACGCAGTTTGGAGGAGGCCGGGAAGAATGTGCTGGTCATCGACAAAGCCGACTTCCCGCGTGATAAAACCTGCGCCGGCTGGGTAACGCCGGCCGTGATGGACAGCCTGGACATCGATCCGGACGATTACGGCCATGGCCGGACCCTGCAGCCCATTCGTCGTTTCCGCATCGGCATGATGGACCAGCCTGCGGTGGAAAATGATCACCAGGGTATCGTCAGCTACGGCATCCGCCGTTGTGAGTTCGATGCCTTTCTGCTGAACCGTGCAACCTGTGCCAAACAACTGGGCACAACGGTCAAATCCATCGTGCGCAGCAACGGCAACTGGACCATCAACGAACAATGGCAGGCTCCGCTATTAGTCGGTGCCGGGGGACACTTCTGCCCGGTTGCCAAGCTGCTGGGCAATGGCCCCGGCAAACACGAAACGGTGGTGGCCGCCAAGGAAGTCGAATTCGAGATGACACCGGAACAGGCCAGCACCTGCGAAGCCCGGGGGGATACCCCGGAGCTCTGGTTCTGCCGGGATCTCAAGGGTTATGCCTGGGTATTCCGCAAAGGTAATTTCCTGAACATTGGCCTGGGGCGGGAAGACAACCACAGGCTAACGGATCACCTGGAAGCATTTGTGGATGATATGAAGCAGGAAGGGCGAATCCCTGCGGACATGCCAGGCCGGTTCAAGGGTCATGCCTATCTGTTGTACGCCCATGCCGATCGGCCACTGGTAGACGACGGCGTACTACTGATCGGAGATGCAGCGGGCCTGGCTTACACCCAGAGCGGTGAGGGTATCCGCCCTGCCATTGAATCTGCCTTGATGGCGGCCGACGTGATTCTTCACGCCCCCGACTTTTCTGCCGCCGCGCTACAGCGCTACGGTGAGCGCATTGCAGAACGCTTTGGCAACCGTGCCAGTGAACCGGCAGCTGGCTGGGAACTACCGGAATGGCTGAAGCAGCCCCTCGCCAGCACATTGATGCGCTCGCACTGGTTTACCCGAAAGGTAGTGACCGAAAAATGGTTCCTGCACCAGGATGTGCCGCCACTTAAAGCCGTCGGCTGAAACGCAAAAAGCCGGGCCCTTGCGGGGCCCGGCGAAGTGACGCTACATGAAATGGGTATTACATGGAGAAGTTGTGCTCGAAACCGATACCGAAAGTGGTGTCGTCTTTAGCACCCTTGTCCGCTTCAACATTGGCGTAGTAACCGAACACTTTGCTGCTCTTGCCAACCTTGTAGTCTGCGCCGACAGCCATCAGGGTCAGGTCGTCATCAGACGTATCCAGATCAGTCATACCGTACTGGGCTTTCAGCTTCCAGCGGTCCAGCTTGACGGCTGCACTGACGATGTAGGTGGTGTCTTCATAGTCCATGCCACCGATGGAATCGCTGTTCTCGGACTGCTGGAACAGGGCGCCGAGTTCAAAGTTCTGGATGTTGGCTTTGGCGGCGATGTGGAAGGCATCAACCAGAGTTGAGCTGCCCAGGTCGTTCAGGGTAGTGCTCACTTCTGAGTCATAACCGATAGAAGCGTAGATAGAGCCGTTGTCGAATACCAGAGAGGAAGAGATGCTGTCGGCAACGCCGTCACGATCAGTACCAGCGGCCTCACCCGGGATCAGTGCCAGGTTCACACTGAAGGCATCAGCCAGCTTCGGAGTGGTGTACTGAACGATGTTGTTGGCGCGAACGTCGCCACGAACGATCTTGTTGATATCACCTTCCAGGTCGCCGAACTGATCAATCTTGCCCTGGGACACCTTGAACGGGGTGTCGAATTTACCAGCTTTCAGAGTACCCAGCTGCTTGTGCTGGAAACCACCGAAGATATTACGCTGGCTGAAAGTCTGGCCACTGTTGTCGCCATCGTCTACGGCGATCTGGAATTCAGCCTGGTAGATCGCTTTCAGGTTCTCAACGTCAAGGTCCAGATCACCCTTGACACCGATGCGTGAAGAGTTGCTCTGCAGACGCCATGCGTCGTCGGTGCCATTATCAAAGTTTTCGTAAGAAACGTTCACTTTACCGTAAACAGTCGGGCCCTTGTCAGCCATCGCCACAGACGGCGCGACAACCATGGAACCGATAGCCAGTGCCAGCAATTGCTTTTTCATTACGTTCTTCTCCATCAGTGATCATTCTTGATCGGTGTTGAATTTCGTGATGTCACTATGGCGATGGTTTATGAACGATTTGTTAACTATATATGTCAGTTGTGTGAAACCTGACTTTCAGCAAAGGGTTGCGATGCACAAAGACAAACCCCGCCTCACGGCGGGGTTGTTTTAACAGACTGCTTTGGCGGATTACTCGGCGTATTGCAGGACCACCTTATACACAGCAGTTGTGCCACTCACTTCATTACCGGTAAGCAAGAGCACGTCGCCATTTGGTGACTGGTTCGCGGGTATCACAGTGATGTCCTCAATCCCCAGGTCACCGGCGATAGCCAGGTTGGTTTCCGGGTCCAACACCCATTCCTCTCGGGTGTTGAGGTAGTCCACAATCGACGGCGACTGCGGATTGGTGATGTCAAACACCATGACACCACCCATACGTTCAAGACCGAGGAAGGCGAACGTGCGATCACCAAAGGTGGCCGCTGTTACCGCTTCCGGCTCTGGCCCCTTGTTATCCGAACGGTTCAGGAACGAATCACCGGCACTGTGGTTCGAGTTGAAGAACTCAGCACAGGGGATATCTCGCTGCGACCCGGCAAGGCAGGCATCACTGGCCAGATACTGCTCAACCATGTCGCCGGAATCCCACACCAGATCACCATCAGCCGACCAGATCGCCATGGAACGGCCACCAAATGCGTAAACCGCATCGTACATCAGGCGGTCACCATCCATGTCCTCAACACCGGCGGTGTTGAACATCACGGGGTCACCGTTTTCATCGGTGCGGTAGCCCATGGTCCAGGTCACCGTGAGGCGGCCCAACTGTTCATCTTCCCGGCAGCCGCCCGGCTCACCGGCACTGGCGCCGCAGTAGTCGAACACCTCAGGGTTCAGCAACGCCCCCTTGGCCAGATCGTAGAGCTGTGGCGGCATGTCATCGCCCAGGCGGCGCTCAAAACCGTTCCTGTGGAACAAGTGCTTGAATCGTATTTCCTCGACAAAGCCCTGATTGGCATCACCACCAAAGGCAGGGTCTTCCGAATCTTCAGGCCCCCAATAGGCTGGGTTATCCTCACCCCAGGCCCGGGCATCGCCCTCGTTGGCGGTCAGGATGTATGTCTCGCCGTTGCTGCTAAAGCTGGCGATGGCATCCGGATGGTACATACCGAGAATCCCCGGCCAGGGTTTGATGTCGATGGCATCGTTACTATCGCTGGCATCCAGACCCTGACCTTCAGCACCATGATCCTTGTAGCCCAGCGGCAGGATCTCAGTGATGGTGGCCGAGGCGATGTCCACTTTCGCGAGTGCGTTGTTCTCCTGCAACGCCACCCATGCAGTGGTGCTGTCGGCGTTCACTGTGATGTACTCCGGCTCCATATCCTGGGCGACACTGGCACCCGGACCGAATACCCGAACACCATCCGCCACCAGCTGCGCTCTCTGGCTATTGAAGGCGGTAAAATCTGCCGTTCTGACCTGCAGGTTGTCAGGGTCAGTCACATCAATGACTGAAACAGAGCCTTCCGGATCAATCTGGTAGTCGTCACTCGGTTCGCCCTCATTGGCGACCAAAAGGTATTTGCCATCAGGCGTGAACGTCAGCATATCCGGCTGAGCACCAACCTCTACAAAGCCGCGCAGGGACAGCGTCGCAGCATCGTATATGGCAGCGAATCCCGGCTCTGTCTTCGGAGAAGACTCGATCGCGACGGCAACGAGTCCGTTCCGGACCGCGACACTGTTAACAACCGCATTATCAGCAATGTCACCAACCGTCAGGGTATCAATCAGCGTTGGTGTTGATGGGTCACTCATATCCAGCACGTTCAGCGATCCTTCCAGAGCGTTCACCACAAACGCTCTGCGGCTGGCAGAGTCAAACGCCGTTATCTCTGCGGCACTTTCACCAAATACACCAGAGCTATAGCGACCTACGAATTCGAGGGTCAGGCCGGTGACTGCAGGGGGTGCCTCTACTGGCGGCGTACTGTCGTTATCGGATGACAGGCAGCCGCTCAACAAGACAGCCGAGACACTGATAGCCAGCAGTGATGGTTTGAAAATGGTTTTTGGGTTTTGCACGGAACGCTCCTTTGCTTTGTTAGAAAACTAACTCGGTAGCAAAGAAACCTATTTCACCGCTGTTACAGGATCGGGAAGGAAATAAGACAGGACAATGACATATTAATGAAAGGCGCATGGCGGCCTGATGCCACCATGTGCCCTTACAGACGTATTAAGACAATCTACTGACCAAGGTAACTCCGGTACATCCACACCGTTTTTTCCTGCTGGGAGATGTAATCACTCATCAGGGCAACGGTGCCTTCGTCTTGAGCCTCGCCGGCCAGATTCAGAAGATCACGCTGCTTGGCGATCAGTTTCCCGAAGCTCTCTACGATGTTGCCCACGGCTTCTTTGCCATCAGACACATCCTTGCGCTCAGGCACATCGGACTTCTCAATGTAGGTGCTGTAGGCGTGCGCCGGGCGGTGGCCCAGGGTCAGAACACGCTCGGCAATCTCATCAATCTTCAGCAACAGGTCGTCATACAGCTCTTCGAACTTGGCGTGCAGCTCAAAGAAATTGTCGCCCTTGATGTTCCAGTGATAGCCACGAACGTTCATGTAAAAAATCTGGTAGTTGGACAGCAACTCATTAAGCGAGTCTGCCAGTTTCTGGGTCTTTTCCGTGTCCAGACCAATAAAGTTCTTACCCATATTGAACCTCCTGATTCGCGTTTTGGGTTTATCTGCCAACCACTCTACTCAGTCGTCGGCTATAGCTGAAGTTTAGTTCTTCAATACTTGCGATAGCATAAGATTATATCAAAAACCAGAAACCCATAGGCCGATGCTATCGACGATAATCACAAGATCTATTTGGAAATAATTCTCGTTTGGTCTTCAATACACCCATAGACCCTACGAAAACGGAGTTGATCATGAGCGCACTGAAACTGTTCGTTCACAACCACAGTGCCAACGGTGACCAGTCACTGTTAAAAACCATCACCTTTGCAATCACGCACTTCGTGGTGGCGTTCTCCGTAGCCTATCTGCTGACCGGCGACATTCTGATCGGCAGCCTGATCGCCATGGTTGAGCCGACCATCAACACCGTTGCCTACTTCTTCCATGAGAAGATATGGGCACGGTATCAGAGAAATGCAACCGCCAGGCCCTTGATCGTACGGCACAACACGCCCTGAAACGGCTGATTCAGATCAATTACGGATATAACAGAAGCGGGCCGGCTCAGACGCCAGGCCCGCAATCCATACAACCCTCAGCAGGTTCCGGCCCCAGCCTGAGGTTTCTGTTGAGGTTTTTCAGGGCGGTCCTCAACCCTTCTTCAATCACCGGGTGGTAGAAAGGCATTTCGAGCATTTCACTGATGGTCATTCGCTTCTGGGCACACCAGGCCAACAGGTGGGCAATGTGTTCCGCCGCCGGCCCGAACATTTCCGCGCCCATGAACAAGCCGCTGCCATGCTCACCATACACACGCAGCAAACCGCGATTCCTGCCAATCACTTTGCTACGGCCCTGGTCCTCAAAGCTGACCTCCCCGATTGCAAAGCAACCCTGACCCTTCTCGTCCACCTGATGAATGGTCAGCCCGACCGAGGCAATCTGTGGGTCAGAGAACACCACGGCCAACGGCGTCTTGCGCAAGCCGGTGCGTACATCGGGCCAGGCAGCGGCGTTATCCCCGGCGATACGGCCTTCATCTGCCGCCTCATGCAGTAAGGGCCGGTGGTTATTCACATCACCCGCAATAAAAATATGGCTGTCGCCACAGCGCAGTGTGAAGGGATCAAACTCCGGCATGCCCCGGTCATTCAGTTCAATGCCGGCATTCTGGATATCCAGGTTATCCACATTGGGGCGACGGCCTGTGGCCGCCAGCAGGTAGCCAAAGGTTTCCTGATGCTCCTCGCCATTCTCAAGCCAGGTGATGTGAACGCCTTCACCAGTGCGCTCGACCCGACGAGTCTCCGCCTTCAGGCTCAATGCCAGTTCTTCACCAAACACGCCCTTCGCATAGTCACGGATTTTCTCGTCCCGCAGGCCGCCAATACCACCGCTGACCCCAAACAGCCGAACCCGCACGCCCAGCCGGCTCAGTGCCTGGCCCAATTCCAGGCCGATGACACCAGGGCCGAATACCGCTACAGATTCCGGCAGATCCTGCCAGTCAAACACATCGTCGTTAACGATTAACCGGTCCTTGGCTTCTTTCAGGATGCCCGGCACGTTAGGTCGGGAGCCGGTGGCAATGATGATGCGATCGGCATGCACTTCGGTGTGTTCGCCAACCACCAGCCGGTGGCTGTCGACAAACCGGGCATGGCCCATCAATCGGTGTTCCTCCGGCAGTTTTTCCATGGACCGAACCACCGGTGCCACAAACTTGTCCCGCTCTGCCCGCACCCGCTCCATCACCAGCCGGCCATCAATCCGTACATCACCCGCCAGTACACCGAACTCATCGGCGGTTTTCAGGTCGTGGGCTCTTTCAGCAGCGGCAATCAACAGTTTACTGGGCATGCAGCCCACCCGCGCGCAGGTGGTGCCGTACCGTTCTCCCTCGATCAAAACCACATTGTCGGTGGCTTTACGAACCCGCTGGTATGCCACCATGCCGGCAGTCCCGGCACCGATAATGGCCACATCCACTTCACGCTTGTTCATTTTGCCTCCCGGTAAGCTAGAATTCGGCAGTTAAACTGAAAGTATAGAAACCTTATCATTGCCTGACAGGTGAAGCTGGCAAAAAATCCTCAGCAGTGTGCAGGTTTACCTTCAGTACGTTCGTCTGGCAATGACTATACCCGGAGATCTCAGGTGCAGAATTACTGGCTGGAATTTATGACGGTGGCACTGGTTCACTTACTTGCGGTGGCAAGCCCGGGCCCGGATTTCGCGATCGTTTTGCGCCAGGCGCTCACCCAGTCCCGACGTAATGCCTTGCTGAGCGCAACCGGCATTGGCATTGGTATCTTGCTGCATGTGGGTTATTCGTTGTTGGGCATTGGTTTCATTATTCAGCAGTCGGTGATGCTGTTCACCGTACTGAAGGTGGTGGGTGCCCTGTACCTGTTGTGGATTGCCTGGCATTGCCTGCGAGCAAAACCCGGCGGCATTCATGTGGATGCCAGGGGTAGCAACGAGCAAACCGGTTGGGCGGCGTTCCGGCTCGGCTTCCTGACCAACGTGCTGAACCCCAAGGCCACATTGTTTTTCGTATCTCTATTCTCGGTCATCATTAACCCCGGCACCCCGGTGCTGCTGCAGGCGGGCTACGGCCTTTATATGGCTTTCGCCACCGGCCTCTGGTTTGCCCTGGTCGCGATATTCTTTACCCACCCCCGTGTCCGCCGGGGTTTCAACCGGTTCGGACACTGGCTCGACCGGGCCATGGGGGGCATCCTGGTGCTGCTGGCCGGGCAGCTGTTGCTGTCTACAGTGAGCGGATCAGAGCCTCCGTCTGCTCCCAGCCCAGGCACGGATCGGTAATCGAGCAGCCGTAGATCAGCTCTTCACCGTCATCCTGCCTGCCGAATTCCAGGAAGCTCTCCAGCATCAGCCCCTTGATGTGCCGGTTGCCGCTGCGCTTCTGGGCCATCACCTCCCGGGCGATATCCACTTGCCGCTCAGCCTGTTTGCAGGCGTTGTCGTGGCTGCAGTCCACCATCACTGCCGTCGACAAGCCGGCTTTCTCCAGTTCCGCCACCGCCTTAGCGATGCTCAACTCATCGTAATTGGTCACGCCCCGGCCACCGCGGAGCACCAGGTGGGTGTCCGGGTTACCGGAGGTAGAGATCATCACCGGCGCGCCGTTATGGGAAATACCCATATGGTGGTGTGGGTGCGAGGCAGACTTCATGGCATGGCTGGCCACGGTAATGCCGCCATCGGTACCGTTCTTGAAGCCGGTGGGCATGGGCAGGCCGCTGACCATTTCCCGGTGGATCTGGGATTCGGTGGTGCGGGCACCGATGGCGGTCCAGCTCACCAGGTCACCCAGGTAATCCATCATGAACGGGCTCAGGGCTTCCGTCGCCAGCGGCAAACCCAGCTCAGAGAGCGCCAGCAACAGCTTGCGGGAACGTTCCAGGCCCTGCTTCAGGTCGCCCTGGCCGGTGCGCTCGGGATCGTATAAAAGGCCCTTCCAACCCACCGTGGTGCGTGGTTTTTCCAGGTAGGCGCGCATTACTATCAGGAAGCGATCACTCACCTCGTCCGTCAGGGTTTTCAGACGGGTAGCGTAATCCAGGGCGGCCTGTTCATCGTGAATCGAACACGGACCCATCACAATCAGGGTTCGGTCGTCCTGACCGTGCAGTACGGCGCGGATCTGCTCACGGTAACTGGCAATGGCCCGAACCAGGTGCTCACCGGCAGGAAACTGCTGGCGCAACTCGCCCGCGGTGGGCAGTGTGGCTTCCTGTCGGTGCTGGTAGGCACTTGCGATTTGCTCGCCCAGCGTTTCGGATTTCAGCGGCATGTTCATGTCTGTGTTCCCGTTTCCCTGTGTCAGAATCAAAAAAGCCCCGGCTGGGCTACCAGTCGGGGCTTTTTCGAGTCCGGTGGCAGCCTGGGTTGCTTGCCGGGCTGCCTTCCTCGTTAAATTCGGTCGATGAAGATCTTATGGGCGGCCCGGGCTCTGGCTAAAATAAAAGCCATAACCAAACCACCAAAAATACACAGCAGAACCTGCGGCCTTCAGTTTCGCACCGAAAGCTTTCAAAACATTCAATTGACAGGCTGCGTGTGTGGTCTTCATGCTTTTCACTATAACCCCGCGGTTTTCAGATTGGCAACCCGCAATCCGGAATATTTTTGGCGGGTATGTGTAACGGCTCCGGAGGCCCCGATGACTGAACGCACGACCCACTCCATCACAACCAGCCTGTTGGCACTGGTGTTTGCCCTGTTTTCAACCCTTGCCCTCGCCCAGGAGTCTCGCGTTTACCAGCTCAACAACCGCACCTCTGCTGACGTTGCCAACCAGATTAAAGAACTTTATCAGCAGGCTCCCGTCTCAGTCTCCGCCCGGGGACAGCAACTGGTGGTTCGTGGTGAGCCGGGATTGCTGGATGAGATTGGCATGCTGATTGAATCCATCGACGTACCACCCGTGCAGATGCGTATCAGCGTTCGCTACCGGCAGGACATCGGCGGCAAGCAGTCCGGCGGTGGCGTGACGATTTCCGACAACCGGGCCGGCGCCAATGTCGAACGCCGCACCATAAGCACCAATTCCAGCACTGAACGGCAACTGGTGGTCCAGGATGGCCAGTCCGCCCACATCACCTCCGGCAATGTGCGCACCATACCGTTTGCGGTACAGGGCGGGCGCAACCCGGCGGCTATTCTGGAGCAGGTGGAAACCCGCAGCGGCTTTATCGTGACGCCCCAGGCCATCTCAGACCAGACCGTGGAACTGAACATCGTATCGTTTGAAGAAGATCCAGCCAGTATTCAAGGCTATGAAACCGAAGCCCTGATGACCATTCGCCGGGTTGAACCTGGCCAGTGGGTAACCCTGGGCGGCACCAGCACGTCCCAGAGTCATCGTCAGGATGGCATTACTTACCGGGTAACCGGCAACCGCTCTGAAAACCAGTCGGTGGACGTGAAAGTGGATATTCTGCCCTGATTACGCTGCCCGTTTACCGAGCAGCAGGTCCCGGGCCTCGTTGAGCTTGGCCGCCAGGTAATCGTTACCACCCCGGTCCGGGTGTACCTTGAGCATCAGCCGCCGGTGGGCCGCGGTCACTTCCTCCCGGCTGCAGCCGGGCTTTACTCCGAGGATGTCGCAGGCTTCCTGTTCGGTCATCGGGCCCTGAGCCACGGCTTGAGCTCCGGCATTTGACGTTCCACCCGGCGCTGGCCCTTCGTTATCACCCATCGCCCGGCGAACCAGGGGGGCAAACTTCAACAGCGCCGGCAGCTTGCGCAGCAACGGAATGATCGCCGCTACCGCCGCCGTCAGCACATGTACCCGACCGGTCAGCACCATAAACAACAACAGGGCGCCACCCACCACCAGAACGGCCTTCCATATGGCGGCTTTCTGGCCTTCCGGTGACAGGGCACCCCATTTTTTCAAGATGACAAACACGGCAGCCGCCAGGGCCAGGCCGAGAATTAGCTGCATTCCATCCTCTCACCCGTTTCTATCTTGACTGGATCATAACAGATACACATCCGCGCCATTATGTATGTGAAACTGCGGTTTTACATCCGTAAAGGACCAGCAACGTCATCGTAGTTTCATCGCAGTATATATACTGAGATTTCAAGGCAAACTGGTGACAAACAGGAGCGCTTTTTGTAGCATCCTATTGGTTATCGTTAAGCCGACGCATTCTCAACAAGCGTCCGCCTGTCGCCGCCCCCTGATGCGCAAGGAAAGCTGTCAGCCTTCCCATCCCGGCGACGTTATCCGTTTAAAGAAACCTAGCCCAGGAACAGACCTATGCGTACCGCATCCCGTTTTGTCATCGTCATCATTTTTCTGGGTGTCGTCCTCGGCGGCATCTTCGGTTACAAGTTCTATGAATTCGGCCAGATGCAGGAGATGTTCTCCCAGCCACAGCCCCCAGCCATCATTTCCGTGACCGACGCCACCACTGAAAACTGGCAGCCGAGTATCAAGGCCGTGGGCAGTGTGAACGCCATTAACGGTATCGAGGTGGCCAACGAGGTGCCGGGGGTCATTGAGTCCATTAACTTTGAATCCGGCGATACCGTGCAGAAAGGTGACGTACTGATTCGCCTGGATGCCGCCATCGACGAGGCGGCGCTACGTACCCGCCGGGCAGAAGCCCAACTGGCTGGGCAGGAGTTCAAGCGGGTGTCTGACCTGCTGCCCAAACGCGCGGTATCACAATCACAGTTCGATGAGGCCAAAGCCAACTACGACGCCGCAAGGGCGCGGGTAAACGAAGCCGAGGCACAACTGGGCAAAAAGGTGATCCGGGCACCGTTTGACGGCACCCTCGGTATCCGCATGGTCGACCAGGGTCAGTACATCCCTACAGGTACGCCGATTGTCGAGATCAATATGCTGAACCCGATCTACGTGGATTACACTCTGTCCGAGAAGTACCTGCCCGAGGTTGACCGGGGTTACCCGGTAACGGTCACGGTGGCCGCGGTGCCGGATGAGGCATTCAGTGGTGAAGTCAGTGCCATCAACACATCGGTCAACCCGGAGACTCGTACGGTTCGCATCCGCGCCACCCTCAACAACGAAGATGGCAAATTGCGCCCGGGAATGTTCGCAACGATTCAAACAGGCCAGCCCAGGGACAACGAAGTGGTCACGGTCCCCAGGACCGCCATCTCCTATAACACTTACGGCAACTTTGTGTTCGCCGTGAAGGAGAATGATGACGGCGAACTGGTCGTTGAGCGCCGTACCGTCACCACGGGCGAGGTCCGGAACGAACGGGCTGCGGTTCTTTCAGGCCTTGAACCCGGCGAGACCGTGGTCTCGAAGGGTCTGCTGCGGTTGCGGGCAGGCCAGCGGGTAGAAATCCAGGACGAGTCCGGGCAGGAGGCGTCTGAGTAATGAAATTCACCGACATTTTTGTCCACCGGCCGGTGCTGGCCACCGTGGTCAGCCTGCTGATTCTGCTGATCGGTGCCCGGGCAGCCATGGAAATGGAAGTCCGCCAGTACCCGAAACTGGAAAGCACCACGGTAACGGTCACAACCGCTTACCCTGGGGCCAGTTCTGACCTGATCAAGGGCTTTATCACCACGCCCCTGCAACAGGCCATTGCTGAGGCCAGCGGCATCGACTATCTGACCTCTACCAGTTCCCAGGGCGTGTCAACGATTCAGGCCAAGATGGTTCTGAATTACGATGCCAACGACGCCCTCGCTGAAATTCAGGCCAAGGTTGCCAGCCAGCGCAACGTGCTGCCCGGCGATGCAGAAGACCCGGTGATCACCTCCACCACCGGTGACGACACGGCCCTGATGTATATTGCTTTCTACAGTACCGAGCTGGAAGTCCCCCAGATTACCGATTACCTGACCCGCGTGGTTCAGCCCAAGCTGCAGGCGCTGTCTGGCGTTGGCAAGGCCCAGCTGCTGGGGCGTACTTTCGCCCTGCGAGTGTGGCTGGACCCGGAGCGGCTGGCCGCGGTGGATCTGACTCCGGTCGAAGTGGCAGACAAGCTGCGAGCCAACAACTATCAGGCCGCTGTCGGCACTACCCGGGGCCAGTACACCGAGATTGCCCTGACCAGTGATACCGACATTGCCGATCCGGAAGCCTTCCGTAACCTGGTGGTCAAGCAGCAAAACGGCACCCTGATTCGGTTGCGGGACATTGCCGAGGTGGAGCTTGGCTCTCAAACCTACAATCAGCTGGCGCTTTATAAGGGCGAGCCAGCCACCTATGTCGCCATCGAACTGGCCCCGGGGGCCAATCCGCTGACCGTCGCCGGCCTGGTAAAAGACGAGTTACCGGACATCGAAAGCCAGCTACCCAGCGGCCTGAATGTGCGCCTGGCCTACGATGCCTCCGACTTCATTGAAGATTCCATCAACGAAGTCATCCGTACCCTGCTGGAAGCCATGCTGATTGTTCTGGTGGTGGTGTTCCTTTGCCTCGGCTCGATTCGAGCGGCCATCGTGCCGTCTGTGGCAGTGCCGCTGTCGCTGATTGGCGGCGCGTTTATCATGCTGATCTTCGGTTTCTCCCTGAACCTGCTGACCCTGCTCTCCCTGGTGCTTGCCATCGGGCTGGTGGTGGACGATGCCATTATCATGGTGGAGAACGTGCACCGGCACATTGAGCAGGGTGAATCACGGTTTGACGCTGCCCTCAATGGCGCCCGTGAAATGGCCACACCGATCATCGCCATGACCACGACGCTGGTGGCGGTGTATGCGCCCATCGGGTTTATGGGCGGTCTGGTGGGCTCGCTGTTTACTGAATTTGCCTTCACCCTGGCGGGTACGGTTGTGATCTCCGGCATTGTTGCCCTGACACTCTCACCCATGCTCTCCGGCAAGGTGCTGAAACCCCATGGCAATCCCGGACGCTTCGAGGTGCTGGTTGAAAAAACCTTCAATGGCCTCGCCAATGCCTACAAAGCTGCGCTTACCTCGTTGATGCAGACCAAGTCGGTGGTGGTGTTCTTCGCCGTCGTGGTATTGGGTTCTATCTATTTTATGGTGATGATGAGCCAGAATGAGCTGGCACCCACCGAGGACCAGGGCATCCTGTTTTACCAGGGGCTGGGGCCGCAGACCTCGACGCTGGAGTATCTGTTTGATCATGGCCAGGAGGTTCAGGAGCGGATGTCCGGCGTGCCCGGCTACAACGAGGATTTCATGATTCTTGGTATCACCAGCCCGAACGCCGTGTTTGGTGGTTTCAAGCTGGCACCGTGGAGTGAGCGGGAGATCAGCCAGTTCGAGGTACAGCCCCTGCTGGATTCCGAACTCAAAAAAGTAACCGGATTGCAGACGGCGGTGTTCCCGTTACCGGCCCTGCCTGGTTCGGGTGGCGGCCTGCCGTTCCAGTTTGTAGTGACCACCGGAGGCACCTACGAACAGTTGAATGAAGTCGCCGACGAGCTTCTTGGCAAAGCCATGCAAAGTGGCAACTTCATGTTCCTGCAGAAGTCCATCAACTTCGACAAGCCCGTTACCCGCATCAACGTAGACCGGGACCGGGTGGCAGACCTGGGCCTATCCATGCGTGATGTCGGCCAGTCGCTCGCCAGTATGCTCAGCGGCGGATACATCAACCGCTTCAATATGGAAGGCCGCTCCTATCAGGTGATTCCGCAGGTGGGTAATGAATTCCGTGCCAGCCGTGAAGCACTGGACGACTATTACATCCGCGCCGGCAATGGCCAACTGGTGCCTCTATCCAGTGTGGTCAGCTTCAGTGAAGAGGTGGAACCTTCCAACCGGACCCAGTTCAACCAGTTGAACTCGCTGACTCTCGAGGGCGTTATCATGCCCGGCGTGGCGGCTGGCTCCGCCATGGACTTTATGGAGCAGGCCGCAGCCGAGGTATTCCCGCAAGGCTTCAGCTTTGACTATACCGGCGAGTCGAGGCAGCTGGCCACCCAGGGCAGCGCTCTGATGGTAACCTTCTTCCTGTCGTTGCTGGTTATCTACCTGGTACTGGCGGCACAGTTCGAAAGCTGGCGCGATCCGTTCATCATCCTGGTGTCGGTGCCCATGTCCGTCGCCGGTGCCATGGCGTTTATCGTGCTCGGCTTTGCCTCCATGAACATCTACACCCAGGTGGGCCTGATTACCTTGATTGGTGTGGTGTCGAAGAACGGCATCCTGATCGTGGAGTTCGCCAACCTGCTGCAGAAAGAGAAAGGCCTGAACAAGGTGGATGCGGTGATTGAGGCTGCGGCCATTCGTCTGCGCCCGATCATCATGACCTCCCTGGCCCTGATCTTCGCCATGGTGCCGCTGCTGATTGCGGTGGGCCCGGGGGCCGAGAGTCGGTTTGCGATTGGCCTGACCATCAGTGCAGGACTGGGTATCGGCACGTTGTTTACCGTATTCGTACTGCCGGCCTTCTACATTCTGCTGGCGCGAGACCATCATGGAACTGCGGCCGATGAGTATACGGAAGCTGACAACAACGACGGGGCTCCGGCCACATCCAGCAGCCATTAAACGCTGACTGATGTTAACACATAGCCCGCACCGGTCATCCGCTGCGGGCTATGTGGCGTCAGGTCATGGCAAAGTCGGCGGGTTCCATCACTGGCTCAACCAGCAGCCGCCGTCGCCACTGCACAGTTTCACTGGGTAGCTCGCCGAAGTGTTCCCGATACAGCGCGGCGAAGCGGCCCAGATGGGTAAAGCCCTCGTCAGCGGCATACCAGGAGATGTGTGGCACGTCGCACTGGCAATCCACCAGGCGTTTGCGCACGCGTATCAGACGACAGCGCTGATAGAAGCGATAAGGGGTCATGCCGGTTTCCCGCTTCATCAGGTAATACAGGTTACGTTCGCTGGCCCCGGAATGGTTGGCCAGCTCCTGCAGATCAAAATCCCAGTCCCGTTCGCTACGAATTTTCTCAATCACCCTCGCCAGCCTCCGGTCCAGTACTGGCAGCTCTTCGGGCAGTTCTACCCTGCCCGTTGCCAGTTGCCGTTCCAGGCGTTCAAACAGAGCGAGTGTCTCCCGGCTGGCATCCTGATGATCCTGAAAATAGTCCGCCTTCATTAGAAAACGATGGATATGACCAGCCAACGCCACGTCCAGGCCTGGCCGGGGCCATACTGGAACCAGCTCACTCACCGGATACACCAGTACCAGCCGACTGTTCTTACTGATTCTCAAGCTAAATGTTTGGCCAGCGGGAATCATGATCACCGGAAAGGCGGATACACCAGGGCCACCTTCCGACGATATCTGCGCCGACCCGTGAATGGTGGCTACCAGAAGCCTCTGAGGCATACAGCAGTCGGCAAGCAGCATATCCTGAGCGACATCAAGTACACAGACCAAACCAGCCTCTACATCAAGGGCTGACAACGAACCCACCAATCCCTGGGGACGAGTCAGGCCACAGGTTATTCCCCGGCACCCGAGCAGTTCTGTCATGGCGGCCAGCCACTCTCCACAACCTGCACCGCTCAATCGCAGGTAGGCTTCCAATTCCGGTTTGGCATTCAGAGTTCGCATATAGCTCAAAAAGGCAATTAATGAGCCTGCCGTTTTAAAGTAGCTGCGGACAAAGCCCTAGCCAAATCTTGCAAAATGCGCAAAAGCTGAACAAAAGTTATGTTTTTATTGATAGTTGTCAAAACTGCAGAAGCAGTCAGGCCAATGACAGGTCGGCCAGTGGCGTCGGCCTTGCCAACAGAAAGCCTTGACCACGATGGCAGTTCAGTTCCCGCAGCCTGCGGCGCTGCTCTTCCGTTTCAATACCTTCGGCAACGACCTCCAGATCCAGCGCCTCGGCTATGGCTAGAATGGCTGACACGATGCGCGAGTCGCGACCATCCGGCCCGAGACGCTGGACAAACTGACGGTCGATCTTCAGAACATTGACCGGCAAGGCATGCAAGTAAGCCAGAGATGAGTAGCCGGTACCAAAGTCATCAATGGCGACCATGATGCCCCGGTCCACAAACGACTGGAGCTTGGCGAGGCAGCGGCGCGACAGATTCATCAGGTTGGTTTCGGTAATCTCGATTTCCGGGCACCACCCCCGGGCCTCCAGGCTTGAGAACAGCGGCTCCAGCATCGGCTCCAGCCGCCCGTCCGAAATCTGCCGGGCGGAAATATTAATCGCTAGCCGACGCCCACTACCCCAACCGACTTCACATTGCTGAAGGTCCTCTATGATGTGCCGTACGAGTTGTTCCGTAAGCTCATGTATGTGGCCACGCTGCTCTGCCACCGGGACAAAATCCGCCGGCGATACTGCGCCGAGTTCAGGGTGGTGCCAGCGCAACAGGGCCTCCAGCCCCACCATGGAGCCGCTTGCCAGGTCGTACTGGGGCTGGTACACCACGGAGAACTCCTCCGGAGCGACCTTGAGCGAAGCAATCAATGCTTCAGACAAGCGCTGATGGAACTGCCCCTCTTCACCGTCCACGGCGCTGTAGATTCGATAACAGGCGCGGCCTGAGAGCTTGGCCGCGTGCATTGCACGATCAGCATTTTGCAGCAGAGCCGAAGCCGTTTTCCCATGCTTTGGAAACACCGCAGCCCCCACAGAGGCCGACAGGAAATGCTCCCGGTGCTCCACCAGCATTGGCGCCTGGAATATCCCGCTCATGCGCTGGCAAACCACGGGTAACTCAGACTCATCCTCCAGCTCAACAATGGCTGCGAACTCGTCTCCGGATAGCCGGGCAACTACATCCCCATCTCGAAGCACACTCTTCACGCAGGCCGCCGCCTGCTGAAGCACTCGATCACCACAGTCGTGGCCATGCAGATCATTGACTGCTTTGAAGAAATCCAGATCGATGTAAACTACGGCGAAACAGCCGTTGCCTGCCTTGCGTTGTCCGACCCTTGCTTTCAGAAACTCCTGGAACAGCGAGCGATTTGGCAGCTCGGTGAGCGGATCATAGTAAGCCAGAGACGCCAGACGCTCGTTACTGGCAGTCAGCTCACCAACATCCATGAAAACGCCGGCAAACAGCCTCTGTCCCTGGTAGTCTACCGGGTAGATATTGAGCCACTGCGGATAGTTCTCGCCATTTTTGCGCCGGTTCCAGATCAGTCCCTCCCAGCATCCGGTCTGGTTCAGGCTGCGCCACATGGTCTGATAGAACTCGTGCGAATGCAGCCCGGAGCTCAGCACCGATGGCTTCTGCCCCACGACTTCTTCTGCCAGATAGCCGGTCACCGCCTGGAACATAAGGTTGACGTAGGCAATCCGGGCATCGGGTGTTGACAGCATGATGGCCCTCGGGTGGTTGTCCACCAGGGCCTTGAAGTCTTGTTCTTTCAACACCTGCATTGTCTGTCCCCCATCCATACCGGGCCCGCCGAAACCAAACACGTTTGTTTCCAGCATAGGGACAAACTGTCGTAAACCTATCCATATCCTGCAAAAGAAACCAGCCTTTGACCAAAGGAGTAGAAAAATGTGACTCGTATTTGGCGATTTGCAATATTGGGATACCCCGCACACGGCGACAGGTCGATAGTGTTCCAGCGAGTTCGATAAAAAGATCCCAGGAGCGATCCATGCGCAGGAATGAACCGGTCACCGGCAAAGAGCGCGACTTTCCCGCTCAATACCACTTGATCACCACCACGGATCTTAAAGGCAAGATCACTGCCGCCAACGATGAATTTGCCGAAGTAGCAGGGTTCTCTGTTGATGAACTGATCGGCCAGCCCCACAACATGATTCGCCACCCGGATATGCCCCCGGAAGCCTTTGCGAACCTGTGGCACACCATCCGCGGTGGTGAGTCCTGGCGCGGAATCGTCAAGAACCGCTGCAAGAACGGCGATCACTACTGGGTAGATGCTTACGTCACTCCGATCATGAAAAATGGTGAACTGGTTGAGTTCCAGTCCGTGCGCTCACGGCCTACCCGGGCCCAGATTCATCGCGCCGAGAAGGCCTATGCCGCCTGGCATGAAGGCAAATTACCGCGCCGTTTCCAGGCCGTCAGTCCTCCGCTGATGTCCAAGCTCGCTTGCCTGTATGGCTCTTTGGCTGGCGGCCTTTTGCTGTTCGGGCTGGCCGAGCTGACGCTTGCCCATATGCTGACACTGCAGGCATTAGTGTTGGGCGTTTTCGGCGTGCTGTTCTGGCTGACCCTTCCAATGATGCAAACCGCCCGCGATACCTGCTGCGAAGCTCACCCGGTTATGCCCTGGATCTATACCGGCCGGCGGGATGAAGGCGCCTGGATAGAATTCGACCGGCAAAAGCGGGATAGCACCCTGCGGGCGGTCTCTGCCCGAATGCACGCCAACATCGGTAAGCTGCATGGGCGCAAGCAGCGCACCATGGAGTGGGTTTCCAGCTCGGTCAGCAGCATCCGCAGCCAGCAAACGGATATCGAGAACATTACCCGAGCTTTCGAAGAGCTGGCCCAGAGCGTTCAACGGGTTAACGAAATGACCTGCCGCACTCAACAAGCCAGCGCAGATGCCCGGAAATCAGCGCACCAGTGCCAGAGCCGCATGGAAGGCGTGAACGAGTCGATATCCAGGCTTCGCAACCGCCTGGCCGACGCCAATCAGGAAATGGATAAATTGGCCGGGCAAAGCGACACCATCAGTGTGGTACTGGAAGTGATCTCCGATATTGCGGAACAAACCAACTTACTGGCTCTGAATGCCGCTATCGAGGCAGCACGAGCCGGTGAATCCGGACGAGGCTTTGCCGTGGTCGCCGATGAAATACGCGGGCTGGCCCAACGCACCCACGAATCCACCCGCCGTATCGACACCATGATAGAAAACCTGCAGGCGGAAACCCGGACGGTAGTCGGGGTAATCATGGAAGGTGGCGAGGCTTGTGAGCAAACCGCCACGATGGCCCGCGAGGCAAGCGAGGCACTGGGCACCACCCTGAAAGACATAGACATTATCGATGACTGTGCCCGGGAAGTGGCCGGAGCCTCCGAGCAGCAGTCGGCCCTGGCACTGCAGGTAGAGCAGCAAGCTGAAAACCTGCTGCATTTGGGCAATCAGTCTGTCAAAAGCAGCGAAAGCGCCCACCAGGAATCGGAACAACTGGGCAACAACGTGGACCAGGCACAGCTGCTGACCAGTCATTTTCTAAAGATGCTTTGTGATCGCTTGCTGCCCGCTCAGACCAGGCAGGTCAAACAGCAATTTCCCGAGGCGGCGCAATAGGGTAGTCTGGCGATCTGTCGGCTGGTGAAACCAGCCCAACCCACAAAAGCTCAGGATCGCCAGCACCTTGACCCTCGGAAATCTTTTCTGGCTGTTTGTCGCCGGTTTTGCCATCTGGTACTGGTGGAAAGCCAAGGACATCAAAGACTTCGTGCTACAGGCCGCACACCGTTACTGTAAGACCATGGATGTGCTGTTACTGGATGATGCCGTTTACCTGCGCGGGCTCTGGTTCAAACGCGACCGCAACGGAAAACTCCGGGTATGGCGCCGCTTCCTGTTTGATTTCACCACCACTGGCGAAGAGCGCTATACCGGTCGCATCATCATGCTCGGCCGACAGATTGAGCACATGGAACTGGAACCCCACCGGTTCTGAGCCCAGCACACGTACACCCTTTCACCTCACCCAAATGGGCGATTACGCCAGACCCGACCGCCGGGCAATACTCCTCGTTGCATTACGACAACCAACAAAAACAACAGGAGTCTTTTATGCGAATTGCCATGCCTTTCCGGCTGATGGCCGCGGCCCTCATGCTGGTATTCTCAATGGTGAGCCACGCCAGTTACACCCAGACCCGCCACCCGATTGTGCTGGTTCACGGTGTGACCGGTTTCAACACCATCGGTGGTCTGGTCAACTATTTCCATACCATCCCCTGGAACCTTGAGCGCAGTGGCGCAAAGGTCTACACCGCCAGTGTTTCGTTTGTGAATAGCAGTGAACAGCGCGGACAACAGCTGGCCAACTACGTCAACAGTCTTGGTCACTCCAAGGTCAACCTGATGGCCCACAGCCAGGGCGCGCCCACCTCCCGGGTAACCGCCTCCCTGATTCCCCACCGCATTGCCTCTGTTACCTCCATCAATGGTGTTAACAAGGGGTCGAAAGTCGCCGATGTCATCCGGGGCATACTGCCTCCCGGCAGCTACGTGGAAGGTGGGGTGGACGCCATCGCCAATGCTCTCGGCGGACTGATCAACGCTCTGTCCGGTTCCAACAACCCGCAGGATGGCGTGGCCGCGCTGGAAACCCTCACCACCCCGGGCACCACCAGCTTGAACAACGCCCTGGGCTGGAAAGGGGTTAACCGAAATGCCTGCGCTGGCACCGATGAGGACGTCTGGATCAACGGCAACCGGGTGAAGTTCTTCTCCTGGACCGGGCGCGGCATCTGGACCAACGTGTTCGACATCACCGATCCGTTCCTGGGCGTAACCTCTCTCGCCTTCGGCAGTGAGCCTAGTGATGGCCTGGTGGGCGTTTGCTCCACCATGATGGGCAATGTGATCGGCACCCACTACGACATGAACCATGTCGATGCCATCAACCACCTGCTGGGTGCACGCTCACTCTGGACCAATCCGGTCAGCCTGTACCGCAGCCACGCCAACCGTTTGAAGAACCGCGGATTGTGAGAACAGTATGACGAACAAACCCATCGCATTGCGTCGATGGGTGCTTCCCGGGGCGCTGCTGGCCGTTGTGGCCGGCAGTGGCCTCTGGTGGGCACTGACGCCGCAAGCAAACATGGTCACCGCCAACACAACACCTCAGCAGGCAACTGAAAAGACCGCTCAGCCGTCTGGTTCAGCCAGCCATGACGGGGCACCCGTTGACGCCCCCACCCCATCGGTTACTGGAACCCGAACTCCCGAGTCGCTCGGACCAAACCCGTTTGCGCCGTCGTTGCAGGGCACTGATATAGATGGCGTTCTACAGGCCGACGACAACGGTCAGCTGGTGGTGAATCTGGAGGTCAGGGATTTCTTCGATTATTTCCTGAGCACCGTCGGCGAGGTATCACCCGAAACCGCCATCGGCCAGATTCAGCAAATGGCCCGCCAACACCTGCCAGAACCCGCCGCACAGCAAGCCCTGGCCCTGCTGGATCAATATCTGGCTTACAAACAGGCTTCGCTGGAAGTCATGCAAACCGAACTGGACCCGGCCCGCCAGCATGAACCAGCCTATCAGCTTTCTGCGCTGGGTAATGCCCTGGCTCAGCTGAAGGGTCTGCGGCAACAAACCTTCGCACCCGACGCTCATCAAGCCTTCTTCGGCATGGAAGAAGCCTACAGCGAATATACCCTGGCCACGCTTGCCATTCAGCAGCGGGCCGACCTGACCGATCAGGGTAAACAGGCCCTGGTGGAATGGCACCGCAACCAGCTGCCAGACACCCTGAAATCCACCGAACAACGGCTGGAAGCCAGCGCACAACAGCACCAGGAACGGGTTCTCGCGGTGGAGTCGGCCACCTCCCCGGAAGCGGCGGGACAACGACTCACCGAGCTGGGGCTTGATCGCCAGAGCGTTGACGGCGTGGTCAGTTACCTCCAGCAACAGGAAGCCTTCCAGGCTCGGTTCGAAAGCTTCCGGAAGGACCTGCAAAGCAGCGTTGCCGGCGGTCTCGTGGACGCCGAACAACAGCAACATCAGGAACAATTGTTACAGCAACACTTCCAGGATGAACAGGAACAGACCTGGGCAAGACTGAAGCTGCTGGATCAAAGCTGATCATAATGTGCGGAAGCGCCTGAACTCGGCGCTGCCGCGTATTACAATCGGGCGAAGACGCAGTAGGACCCGATATGAACGCTGAACAAATCCAACAACAGCAAGCGCTGGGCTTCAGGTCTCTGAACTTTACCCCCAGGCTGGAGCCCGTTTACCGGGAATCCAGGTCAGCCATGATTCGGCAACGGGCAAGGCCGGTGTCAATTGCCGGCCTGGCCCTGTACCTGGTCTATGCGATCGTAGACATTCTCACCCTGCCTCCGGAGCTGGCCAGTATAACCGCCGGGGTTCGCCTGGCCGTGGTCTGTCCGATAATCATCCTGGTGCTCATCCTCGCCTATCAGGACAAGCCTTCAGACCAGACGTTCGAGAAACTGTATACCGCCGCCTACCTTGTTGGTGGTGTCGGCGTGATCGCCATCATCCTTGCGGCCCGAAAACAGGACTATCCGCTGCCCTATGAGGGCATGATCCTGATGCTCATGTTTGGCTATTTCGCCATGGGCCTTCCTTTCAAAACTGCCGCTGTGGCCTCCAGCCTGCTGGTCATCGCCTATCTGAGCACAGAGGCCTTTGCCGGCACGCCCACCCCCGCCGTCCTGAGCAATGGCTTCTTTCTGTTGACCGCAAACGCCATCGGCATGATTGGCTCCTGGGTCAGTGAATACCGGCATCGCGCGCACTTTCTGGACCGCCAGCTATTGGACCTGATGCACCAGGCTACTGAAGCTGAAAGCCGGCGGAAGACCGAACTGATTACCGCCGCCAGCCACGATCTGCGCCAGCCATTGAATGCTATTTACATCACCCTGGAAAATCTGAAACCAGGCGAACAGGATGGCCATCAGAGCTCGGTCATTGCTCAAGTCAAAGATATGGTGGCCCAGCTACGCCGCCTGCTCGGAACCGTGCTCGACAGCGCTCGCCTGAGTGAAGGAATGATCCAACCAGAAATAGTGCCGGTCAGCCTCGAAGCCATGGTTCAGGAACTACACGACCTGATGAACGAGACGCTCGGCCAACGCAATATCACTCTGACCATTGAACCACAGCCTGCCGGTTATCCCGTTCTGGCTGACCCGGGCCTGTTGCTGCGTATACTGCAGAATCTGGTGATCAATGCGGCCGACCATAGCGGTGGCAATACCATCACCGTCAGCAGCCAATGCCAGGACCACAGGGTAAGGCTACAGGTAGCCGACAACGGCAAAGGGGTGGCGCCGGAGCTGGGGGAGCAGTTGTTCCAGCCCTACGTTCGTGGCACCAGCCCGGCGCCCTGCCCGGGGCTTGGTTTGGGGCTGACCATCGTCCGGGAATTCACCGGCCTGATGAATGGCCGGTGCGGTGTCAACTCCCGGTCTAAACAGGGTAGCGTGTTTTGGGTTGAGCTACCGGCCACTACAACCAGCCAAGCGCCCGGGCCTTGTTAACGCACTCTGTCCGGTTGTGAACACCGAGCTGGGTGAAGATCGCCTTCAGGTGGGTTTTCACGGTGTGCTCCGTCAGGTCCAGGCTTTGGCAGATGCGTTTGTTGGGGAAACCCTGAGCCAGCAGGGCCAATACCTCCCGCTGCCTTGGCGTCAGGGGAAGGTCGTCAGTAGCGAAAGCCGTCAGGCCACCGGGGAAGTAGCTCTGCCCCTGTCCCACTGCTCGCATCATTCGCACCAGTGATGCCCTGCTTGCGGATTTGGCAAGAAAACCTTTGGCACCGGCGGCCCTGGCGGCCCGCACCGTCCCTTCGTCATCGCTGCTGGAAATGATGACAATGGGCGGTTTGGCACTCTGACCAGACAGCCGGGCGAACAGAGATAGCCCCACCTCACCGTTGAGGGCGACATCCAGCAGCACCAGATCAATGTTGTCATCGTGCCTGAGGGCATCGGCAGCTTGTTCAACCGACGAGACAATGTTTACCTGCGCTGCCAGCATCTCCTGCTGAATCAGACCCGCCAGTCCTTGAGCAAACAGCGCATGGTCGTCCACCAACAGCACCCTCCCGAAGAGTGATACTGCCGATGCCGGGGCGGATTCGGCACCCCGACCAAGCGTTGTCGCAATCATTCACAGTCTCCCGCACTGTTTATTTTTGTTTCCGGGGATACGCCACTATAAGCCAGCCAGACCAATCACTCAGCGGCCTGCTTAACACTTTATTACATAGGTGCCTGTTCTTATCCGCTCACTGCAACCGACTGAAACACAAATGTCATAATTCTGAAGCATGCTTCCCCTTATTCAACCATCTGTTATAAATAGGTTTTTCAACTAATGGCGAAACCACCAAGGAAGTTTTTCACTCTCTGCCTGTTCGTTCTCGCGGCGGTCATGCTGTCTCCGGCATCCGCCCATGAGCTTGAAATTCACGGGTCGAACACCGTTGGCGCCACACTGGCCCCCATGTTGGTCTCCGGGTATCTACAGCAGCTGGGCGACGACAACCCCAGCAGCCGGCCCACGGGTGAGGAAAATGAACAGATCCTCAGTGCCAACGCCGGCGGCCGCAATCTCAGTGTTCTGGTGGCGGCGCATGGCTCGAGCACCGGCTTTCGAACCCTCGCCAGCGGCCGGGCCGGCATCTGGGCATCGTCCCGACCGGTGAAGCCATCCGAGGCCGACCAAGTGCGCGCGCAAGCCGATCTCACCGCGCTGGAAAGCGAGCATGTGATCGCCATTGATGGCCTCGCCATCCTGGTGCACCCATCCAATCCGATCAATCAACTCAGCATCGACACCATTGGCCAGATCTTTGCCGGTGAGATTCGCAACTGGTCAGAGCTCGGAGGCAGTAACCGGGCTATCACCCTGTACGCGCGGGACGACCGCTCCGGCACCTGGGACACCTTCAAATCCCTCGTGCTGGGCAAGAAATACCCGCTGGATCCTTCGGCAATGCGTTACGAATCCAATGATCAGCTCTCTGATGATGTGTCCCGAGACCCGGGTGGAATCGGTTTCTCAGGCCTGGCCTCGGTACGCAACAGCAAGCTGTTGGCAGTTTCCGACGGCAACGCACCGGCCCTGAAACCGAACCAACTGACCGTCGCCAGTGAGGACTACCCGTTGTCCAGGCGGCTGTTCATGTACACCATGGGTGATCGCACGCCGGAATTGGCCGCCCAGTTGATCGAGTTTGCCCTGGGCACCAACGGCCAGGCCCTGGTGGCCGAATCCGGGTTTATTTCCCAGAACCCGATTGCGGTGAAGCCGGACTTCGATGCCTCCGTGCCGCTCACCTTCCGTCGCCTGACCGAGAACTACCAACGGCTGACCGTAAACTTCCGGTTTGCCGAGGGCCGCACCAAACTGGACAACAAGGCACAACGGGACCTGATGCGAGTGAAGCATTATCTCGAAGCGCAAGGACGCTCAGCGGAAGACCTGTTGCTGATCGGCTTCGCCGACACCCAGAGCCATGAACTGAGGGCCCAGATGATCTCCGAACTGCGGGCGCTCTCTGTACGCAAGGCGTTAAACGAGACAGGCCTGCCCCGGGTCGCCTACACTGGTTATGGACACTATATGCCGGTGGGCGGCACCGGCAATCAACGTAACGGCCGAGTGGAAGTCTGGATCAAAGACCGATAGCACCGGATAGACAGGGGGTTCGACGAAAGTTTCGCCCAAGCCTTCGGCAATCCCCTATCCGCACTGGTATCACAGATATGTTTGGGTTTCCTATACTGCCGTTGTCACCACCAACCAACAGACCGGGACAATGGACATCAAAAAAGACCACCGCTTCGCCATCAACCTGAACGTTCGGGGCATTCAGCCCTCTTCCACCCTGCGGATCAACGAGCTGAGCAACCAGCTACGTTCTGAGGGCAAGGACATCATCAAACTTGGCTTGGGCCAGTCGCCATTCCCGGTGCCCGAGCGCGTGGTTGATGCCCTGAAAGAGCACGCCCACGAGAAAGATTACCTGCCGGTGAAAGGCCTCAAGGGCCTGCGCGAGGCCATTGCCGGTTACATTAACCGGGCCGAGCGCATGCGTTGCACCTGGGAAGACGTGCTGATCGGCCCGGGCTCGAAAGAGCTGCTGTTTATTCTGCAGCTGGCCTACTACGGTGACCTGCTGATTCCGCGCCCGAGCTGGGTATCCTATGCGCCTCAGGCGCGAATCATCGGCCGCTCGGTACACTGGCTGCCCACCCACGCGGAAAACAACTGGCAGCTGACGGCGGAAGAACTGGACATCATCTGCCGGGACGACCCGTCGCGCCCGCGTATCCTGATCCTGAATTACCCGTCCAACCCTACCGGTTGCACCTACACCGACGACCAGTTGCTGGCCATCGCCAACGTGGCGCGCAAGTACAACCTGATACTGTTATCGGATGAGATCTACGGTGAAGTGCACTTTGAGGGCAAGCATAAATCCATCGCCCGTTATTACCCGGAAGGCACCATCATCAGCACCGGCATGAGCAAGTGGCTGGGTGCCGGCGGCTGGCGCCTTGGTGCCTTCATCTTCCCGCCGGAACTGCGCCCGCTACAGGATGCCATGGCCATCATTGCCAGTGAGACCTTCACCTCCACCGCAGCGCCCATCCAGCATGCCGCCATCACCGCCTTTGACGGTGGCGAAGACATCGACGAGTACCTGAAACAGTCCCGTCGGGTGCTGAAAGTGGTGGGGGAATACGTTTACACCCGTTTGAGCGCCATGGGTGCCGTGGTGCAAAAGCCGGAGGGGGCCTTCTACCTGTTCCCGGATTTCTCCAGCTTCAGCGACAGACTGGCCAGGAGGGATATCAAGACCGCCCAGGCGTTCTGCACCGCTCTGCTGGAAGACACCGGCGTGGCCATCCTGCCCTCCAGTGACTTCGGCTTTGTGCCGGACCACCTGGGCGCGCGCCTGGCGTTCGTCGACTTCGACGGCACCCGGGCCCTGGGCCTGGCCGGTGGTGACTACGCCGAGCAGGCGCTGGGTGACGATTTCGTCAAACAAGCCTGCCCGCGCATTGTGCTGGCCATGGACAAGATGGAGAAGTGGCTGAGCAGCCTGTAAAGCCGCGCCGTGCTAAACTGGCACCCTCACGTTGTTCAACTGGGGGTGCCATGTCTGATTCCGTTTCTCTGCGCGAAATCACCGATTTTGCCGAAGCCCTGGCCAGGGAGGCCGGCGAGCTGATCCGCCACGAGCGCCAGGAAAACACCCTGCGCACCGACTACAAGCAGCAAACGGAACTGGTTACCCACGCCGATGTGATGGCCGACGAATTCATCACCGGCGCCATCCGCGAACGCTTTCCCAATCACCGCATCCTGTCTGAAGAAACCATGCCGGACCTGTCCCAGGCAGAAGAGCTGGACACGCCGCTGTGGATCATCGACCCCATCGACGGCACGGTAAACTACGCCTACGGTCACCCGCAGGTGGCGGTGTCCATTGCCTATGCGGAGCGCGGCCAGGTTCAGGTGGGTGTGGTGCACGCGCCTTTTCCGGGCGAAACCTTTCGGGCCACCAAGGGCGAAGGCGCTACGTTAAACGGCCAGCCCATTCGCCACAGCGGCGCAACCGAACCCCGGCAAAGCCTGTTTGCCACGGGCTTCCCCTACACCAAGGACAATCTGGAACCGCTGGTGCGCCGACTGGATGCGATGATTCACCAATGCCGGGACCTGCGCCGCATTGGCTCGGCGGCCCTGGACATCTGCTGGGTGGCCTGTGGCCGTCTGGATATCTACTACGAGAACGTCAGCCCCTGGGACTTCGCCGCCGCCCGCCTAATTGCCTGGGAAGCCGGCGCCACCGTCGGCCACTTCGGCGACGTGCCCGATGGCTATCCGGCCGATCTCTGGGGCCGCGACATCCTCATCTCCGCCCCGGCGGTATGGGAACCCGTGCGGTCCATACTCCGTTCTGCTTCGGGTTATGACTGAGGCCGTTTTTTTGTTTCTGCCGGTTTGGGTTGGGAGTTTAGATCTGCCTAGCCTGCGATTTTGCGCGGTTAGGCACTGGCTGGAGGCCCTTTCCCGAAAACGCTACGAGCACATCCATGTGCGCTTCGCTCCGGCCATCCCTGGCCTCCGAGATTTCGGGAAAGGGCCTCCAGCCAGTGCCTTTCGAACTTCACGGGAATCGCATTAACAGCGCCACTTTTCTCTGTAAACCAGCGATAAATCCAGTTCGGTTTCAGTGAATTGGGTATATCACCGAAATCCGATCGTTGTGGGCGGGGTTTGCCTTCGCAGAATCTCGAAGGCCAGGGATGGCCGGAGCGAAGCGCACATGGGTGAGGCAAGCGTTTATGAAGCGAAGCTTCATGCGCAGCCGAACGACAGCAATCTGTGATTGCTGGCTGGACCCGCTTGCGGGTGCTCGTAGCGTTTTCGGGAAAGGGCCCCCAGCCAATGCCTAACCACCAAACAGATCAGGCTAGGGGTAGACGAACACCAAGCCTCAACCCCAAACAGCCTCGGAAACCAAGCTCCAAGCCTCGTCGAAATCAGCAGAGGGCAAGCGGGAGAACGAGGAACGAACGAACCGCTGTATGCGGCCTTCGAGGAACACCATCACAAAATCTGCACCGCGAGCCGCGCTGGTTCGAGGCCGCAAGCTCTGGCGGATCTCTCCTTCTTTCAGGGTCTGGCGAAACTGGGTCTCCAAACGCTCGAAGAACTGGGACGCACGCTTGCGCAGTGTCTCATCCTCGCCCATCAGGGCATCGCCGGTAAGCACGCAACACAAACCCGGGTTACGCTCTGCGAACACCAGCACCAGATGCACCAGCTGCTGAAGGCGAACCCGCACACCTTCCTGCTCCTGAAGCACCACCTGGCAGCGGGAGAACACCGCCTCCTCGGCAAACTCGATCAGGGCCTCGAACATTTTGCGTTTGCTGGGAAAGTGCCGGTACAAAGCCGCTTCGGTGACGCCCACGGTTTTCGCCAGGCCGGCGGTGGTGATCCGGGCCCCGGGGTCATTTTGCAGCAATTCAACGAGGGCCTGCAGGATGGTCTCCCGCCGGCTGGTTTTTTGAGTGGTCATATCAGTACTACAGCGCTCTGTTTTTTTGGCCACCGACAACACGGACCTGCTCGGACACTGGGATTATCTTTCTATCCGTGTCAGTCCGTGCCGTCCGTGGCTAACGTTTTATATTCTTTTAGAAAAACGTGCCGTCAATCGGTGACGACGCACTGGCGTACAGCTTCTTTGGCATACGTCCAGCAAGGTAGGCCTCGCGGCCGGCTTCGATGGCCAGGCGCATGGCGTTGGCCATTTTGATCGGGTCTCTGGCCTGGGCGATGGCGGTGTTCATCAGTACGCCGTCGCAGCCCAGTTCCATGGCGATGGTAGCATCCGAGGCGGTGCCTACGCCCGCATCGACCAGCACCGGCACCTTGGCATTCTCGACAATCAGCCGGATGTTGTAGCGGTTCTGGATGCCAAGGCCGGAGCCGATGGGCGCACCCAGGGGCATGATGGCCACGCAGCCCATTTCTTCCAGGCGCATGGCCAGCAGCGGGTCGTCGGAGCAGTACACCATCACCTTGAAACCGTCTTTGATCAGCTCTTCGGCGGCGGTCAGGGTTTCCGGCATGTTGGGGTACAGGGTTTTGTGTTCACCCAGCACTTCCAGTTTCACCAGGTCGTGGCCGTCCAGCAGCTCCCGGGCCAGCTTGCAGGTGCGTACCGCGTCTTTGGCGGTGTAGCAGCCGGCTGTGTTGGGCAGGATGGTGTAGGTGCTCGGGGAAATGACATCCAGCAGGTTCGGCTCGTCCGGGTTCTGGCCGAGGTTGGTACGGCGCACCGCCACGGTCACAATCTCGGCACCACTGGCTTCGATGGCGTGGCCGGTTTCCATCAGGTCGTGATACTTGCCAGTGCCCACCAGCAAGCGGGACTGGTACACCTTGCCTGCAATTTCCAGGGGTTTGTCTTCGGGGAGCTGGATTTCCGGGGTATCTGTCATAACCTACCTGAGTTCAGTGAAAAGAGGGGGCGCGTTCAGCTGAACGCAAACTTAACCGCCGCCGATGGCGTGCACCACTTCCACCCGGTCGCCATCGCTCAGGGTGAAACTCGGGTGCTGACTGCGGGGCACAATATCTTCGTTGACCTCAACCGCGACCCGTTTTCCGGCCAGCGTGAGATGCTCAATCAAGGTCGCAATGGTTGCTCCACCGGGGAGTTCCATGTGCTCACCATTTACCTGAACCTGCATGGTTCGGATCACCTCCGTTACTTTTTCAGGGCCGCAGCAACCAGCAGGGCCCAACCAATCATGAAGCAGACACCGCCAATGGGCGTAACCGGCCCGAGCCAGTGATGGCCGGATAACACCAGCAGATACAGGCTGCCGCTGAACAGCACAATGCCTGCGAGCCAGAAGCCGCAAGCAATACCCAGCAGTCGCCGGGACAAGCCCAGGGCCGGCATCAGGCTCGCCGCCACCAGTATCAAGGCGTGATACATCTGGTAACTGACGGCGGTCTGGAACACTTCCAGGCCCCGCTCGCTCACCACTTGGCGCAAACCGTGGGCTCCGAAGGCACCCGCCATCACCGCCAACAGGCCGCCCACAGCACCCATCACCAGAGCCCAGCGAATCACCGCTTCTGAGGGTTTAAGCGCAGTCACAGTGAATCAGCTCCCCGGAATCCAGGTTCATCAGCGTCAAGGCGCCGCCCCAGACACAGCCGGTATCCAGGCCGATAAACCGGTCGCTGCCGGTGTTGCCCTCCAGCGCAGCCCAGTGGCCGAAGATCACCTTTACGTCATCTTGCCGGGGGTAGGTAAACCAGGGTGCGAAGCCCGGAGGTGCATTATCCGCCGACTCCTTGGTGGCCAGCTCCAGGCTGCCGTCTTCGGCGATAAAGCGCATCCGGGTGAAGTAGTTGGTGATCACCCGCCAACGGTCCATACCGGTGAGGGTATCACACCAGCGCTCCGGCTGATTGCCATACATTTGGCTGAAATATTCCTGCGCCTGGTCGCCCCGGATCACCGCTTCTACTTCCCGGGCACAGGCCACAGCCTGGTCCACGCTCCAGATATGAGGCAGCCCGGCATGGGCCATAACCAGGTTACGTTTCTCGTCGTGCACGCACAGATATTGTTGACGCAGCCAATGGATCAAGCGGTCATGGTCCGGTGCATCCAGGATATCGTGCAGGGTGTCTTTGCGCTTCGGGCTGTGTCCCCCCAGGGCAACCGCCAGCAAGTGCAAATCGTGATTCCCCAACACCACCACGGCAGCGTCGCCCAGGCTTTCAATGTAACGCAGGGTTTCCAGTGAGGCGGGCCCGCGATTAATCAGGTCGCCCGCCACCCAGAGCCGGTCCCGGGAGGGCGAGAAATCCACTTTCGCCAGAACATCCCGCAACCGCTCATAGCAACCCTGAATATCGCCAATGGCGTAGTCAGTCATTACTTACCTCATCTACCTCGACGTTAAGCGGGCCGGAGTCCGCCAGCAAGTCGGCAATCTTGACGTAGTCGGCCAGGCTCAGGTTTTCCGGCCGCAGGCCGTCGTTGATGCCCACAGACTGCAACTGTTCCACCGTCACCAGGGCCGCCAGTGCCTTGCGCAGGGTTTTCCGGCGCGCGTTGAAGGCGGTGCGCACCACGGCCTGAAGGGTCTTGAGGTTCTTGGCCGGGTGCGGCAATTCTTTGTGAGGCACCAGCCGGACGATGGCGGAATCCACTTTCGGAGCCGGCCGGAAAGCCCCCGGGCCCACTTCAAACAGCGGCTGCACCTTGCAGAAGTACTGGGCCATGATACCCAGTCGGCCATAATTATTGTCGCCCGGCGTGGCCGCCAGCCGCTGCACCACTTCTTTCTGCAGCATGAAGTGCATGTCCTGAACCACCCCGGACTGCGCCAGCAGGTGGAAGATCAGCGGCGTTGAGATGTTATAGGGTAGGTTGCCGACGATTCGCAGTGGGCGACCATCGACCACCAGCTGGCTGAAATCGAAACTCAGGGCATCGGCTTCGTGAATCCGGAACTCCGGATAATTGAAGAACTTGGTGCGCAGCACCGGAATCAGGTCCCGGTCCAGCTCCACCACCTGCAAGCGCGGATTGACCGTCAGGATCTCTTCGGTAATCGCACCCAGGCCAGGACCAATCTCGACAATGGCATCGTCCGGTTTCGGATTGATCGACCGGACAATCTTCTCGATCACGCCCGGATCATGAAGGAAGTTCTGGCCGAAGCGTTTACGGGCCTTGTGGCCCGGATGGTTACTCATGATGACTCTCCGGCAATAGCCGCCCGGCGGCAGCGGGCCATGTGTTCGCCTACGCGAATGGCGGTGTGCAGGCTGCCGGCGTCGGCCTTGCCGGTGCCGGCCAGGTCCAGGGCGGTGCCGTGGTCTACCGAGGTACGGACAATAGGCAGGCCCAGGGTGATGTTAACGGCCCGGCCAAAGCCCTGAAATTTCAGTACCGGCAGGCCCTGGTCATGGTACATGGCCAGCACGGCATCAGCGTTATCCAGCCAGTGTGGGGTGAACAGGGTATCGGCCGGCAGCGGGCCGGTCAGTTTAATACCTTCGGCCCGGAGTTTATCCAGGGTCGGCTCGATCACCTCGATTTCTTCACGCCCCAGATGGCCACCCTCGCCGGCATGTGGGTTCAGCCCCGCCACCAGGATCCGTGGTTTTTCAATGCCAAAGAAGGTTTTCAGGTCGGCGTTGAGAATGCGCGTTACCTGGGTCAACCGTTCGGGGGTGATGGCCGCAGATACGTCCTTCAGGGGTAAGTGGGTGGTTACCAGCGCCACCCGCAATTCCTCAGTAGCCAGCATCATCACCACCCGTTCAACACCGCAGAGTTCCTGCAGAAACTCGGTGTGGCCGCTGAACGCGATTCCGGCTTCGTTGATCACGCCTTTGTGAACCGGCGCGGTCACCATACCGTCAAAATCGCCGTTCAGGCAGCCCCTGGCGGCGGTGGTCAGGGTATCGAGCACATACTGACTGTTGCCGGCGTGTAACCGGCCCGCGACTGTAGACGCGCAGCCTTCCACATGGCACACCGACACATGGCCAGCCCGGGTGTCCGGCGTCTGGCCCGGGTGCCAGTCGTGTAACTCTACGACCAGACCAAGCTGCCGGGCACGGTCTGCCAGCAGCGTTTTGCAAGCCACCACCACGATACCAGCCTGGCGCGGTTCAAGCGCCAGTTGCAGGCACAGTTCCGGCCCGATGCCCGCTGGCTCGCCGGCGGTCAAAGCCAGAATCACCGGTGTCGTCATGACGCGTTGTTTTCCTCACTGGCCGGGTTCAGATCGGCGTAGTCCCCTTTGAACTCGACAAAGGCTTCATCGCGAATTTCCCTGAGCCAGTTCTGAAGTTCGGTTTCGAACTTGCGCTGGTAGATAGCTTGCCGGGCCTGGGACTCCCGGTTTTCAGCAGTCACGTCCTGTTGCCGGCGCTCTTCTACCTGAAGAATGTGCCAGCCAAACTGGGACCGCACCGGCCCGTAAATCTCGCCCACATCGGCCTCCATCATGGCCTGCTCGAAAGCCGGAACCATCTGGCCGGGGCTGACCCAACCCAGGTTGCCGCCATCAGAGCCGGACACCGGGTCATCCGACAACTCCCGGGCCAAGGCCGCAAAGTTCGCGCCGTCCTGCAATTGCTGGTAGATATCGCGAATGCGGTTTTCAGCCTGGGTTTCGGTTACCGCTTGGGAGGGACGAATCAGGATATGACGCACCCGGTGCTGCTGGATCACCGTCAGCTGTTCGCCACCACGCTTGTCCATCACCGTCACCAGGTGAAAACCGCTGTTGTTCTCAAGCACCTCTGAGGGCACGCCTACTTCCATGTTCGGCACCACCGGCGCAACCAGGGATGGCAACTGGCTCTCTGTACGCCAGCCCATATCGCCGCCTTCGAGGGCGTTACCGGCATCCGATTCGGCAACCGCCACTTCCCTGAAATCGCGACCATCGATGATCTGCTGGCGCAGGTTCTCGGCTTTGGCGCGGGCTTGTTCAACCGAATCCTCGTTGCCGGGATCGTCTACCTGGATGAAGATATAAGCCAGGCGATATTCCTCAGCATCTGGCCCTCGGCCAGCCTGTGCCTGCAGGTAATTCTCGACCTCACGGTCAGTAATACGGACCCGGTTGCCAACCCGGCGCTGCTGCACCCGGCCAGACAACATTTCATTACGTATCTGTTCCCGGGCCTGCTGGTAGGTAACACCCTCTTCCGCCAGTTGCTCTTCAAACTGCTCCAGGCTCAAGCCGTTACTACGGGCAATGTTGGCCAGGGTCTCGTTCAGCTCGTTATCGCTGATGCGCATCCCCATCTGGTCCGCCATCTGCAACTGAAGAGATTCGGAAATCAGCTGTTCCAATACCCGCTCTTCCAGCAGTTCGCGGGGCGGCAGGCCAGTCCCCTGGGCACTGAGACGGCCAACAATGGTATTCACCCGCGCATCCAGTTCAGTCTGGAGGATGACATCGTCATCCACAATGGCAACCACCCGGTCCAGCACTTGTCGCTCGGCGTGGGCAGAAACCGACACAGCCAGCATGGCCATAGTCAGCAGCACTGTCAGTCCGTGGCGTAACGTCGCCTTCATAATCACCTCTTGATGTGTACATTCCCAGCCAGGCCTTCGGAACAGGCTGGCTGATGACATTGGTTCGTTTTAACGGCGCGGAGTTCCAAAACGGCGGCGCTCGCGTTCGTCATAGCCGTAGATGGCATCAGAAATATTGTCGGAAGCGCCACCACTACCCCCGAGCCCTTTCAGTTCAATGCGGAACAGCACACGGTTATCCAGCTGTTCATCGTCCGTCAGGTAGTTCTGGTGAACCACCTGAACACTCCAGCAGCAATTGTTATATTCAATACCCGCCAGGGTACCAACCGTCCGGTCCAGGCCGGAATCATAAACCCAGCGGCCGATCCCGCTGACGCGGTTGGTCACCGGGAAAACAACACCGACATCACTCTGTTCCAGCTCATCCGGCCGGCTGTAGGTGTGGCCAAGGGTGGCCAGGTAGCGGTAGTCCCGGGAATGGAACGTCAGTTGGCTTCGGCCTTCTTCGGTTTGCTGGGTGTCCGGATCCCACAGGCCAGCACTGCGAATTTCCAGGTTTTCCAACGGATTCAATACCAGCTCGCCGGCCAGCGGTGAGCGGCTTCTGTCGGAGGCGCCCTGGCCGAACAGGTCCACCTCCCGGTCATCGAAATAGCGTACCTGCCCGATGCTGACCCTGGCACGCTCCGCCCCGGTCAGCAGGTCATTGAACCGGCTGGTCAGGGCGACGGTCAACTGGTTGGCGTCACCCACCCGGTCACCGCCGGTGAAGCGATCCCGCTCGAACAACTGATTGAAACGGAAACTCTTGAGCCCGGTATCAAAGTCCGGGATGTGATTCTGGTCAGCATCGGCATCGGCCCAGGCGTAATAAAGCCGGGGCTCCAGGGTCTGATTGTACGGCACATCGAACAGGCTGGAGCGGCGATCGAAATACAGCCCGTTATCCCACTCAAACACCGGCACCGTTCGGTCAAAGCTGCCGCTGCCCTGAGTGTAATCTTCCAGGTCATAGCGGGTGTAATCCAGGCTGACCGACGGCCGGGTGAAACCCCAGAGCCTGCGCACAGGCAGGGCCAGTTCCGGAATGGCCCGAACTCGCTGGCCGTTGGCCCGGTCCAGGCCGGTCAGATTCTCGTTGTCGCGATAGAACCAGGTGTACTGGCTCTCGAGATTGGCCTCGACGTGCCCGAATTCGCCGGTTCCGGCGTAGAGAATCTCCGGCAACTGGGCGTAGGGCTTGTCGACATCGGCGATCCGGTCCCGGATGGTCTGGTAACCGTTCAGGTAGGCATCGAAATACTGGTTATTGCCGGAATAACGCACACCCCCGCGACGTTGCAGGTGCGTTGCCTGATCGATTTCCAGGGAGCGGTTGAGGTCACTGAGGTAGTCCTGGTCAGAGACCACCGAGTAGTCCCCGTAACCGGTCCAACCCCCGCCAAACCGGGCCCGGGTGGTGAAATCCAGTGCCCAGCGATCGCCACCCTCGCCTGGATTGTCAGCCTTGAAGGCGGAATCGTTGTCGATATAACCCAGTTGCAGGACCGATTCACCAAAGCGGCTCAGGTAACGCCCTTCTACTTCGGTAAACAGCCCACGACCATGAATGTACTGGGGTGTCAGGGTGGCATCGTAATGAGGTGCAAGGTTCAGGTAATACGGTAAGGCCAGATAGCCGCCACTGCCGGCGCTGGAGGAACCGAACTGGGGGTACAGGAAACCGGTCTTGCGGCGGTCATCAATGGGAAAGGTGATGTAGGGCCAGTAGAACACCGGGGTATCCAACACTTCCAGGCGAACGTGGCGGGCGGTGCCAAATCCTTCCTCCTGATCCAGGGCAATATCGGAAGCGACTATCGACCAGTCGTTCTGATGGGGCCCGCAGGTGGTCAGCATGCCATCGGTGATCAGCACCTGGTGCTCCCCCACCCGGGACAACGACGATGCCCGGCCCCGCATCTCGGCGTCATGCAGCAGGAAGGTGGCGGTGTTGATGTCCAGTTGCCCGGACTCCACCGAGTAACGGGCGCTGTCGCCGGTCAGTAAAAACCCGTCGCCACGGCTGACCAGCGGACCGACAAGGTCCAGCTCCCCCGTTTGCTGGTTATAACGGGCTTCAGAACCTGTAGCCTGGAATTCACCCTGGCGCAGGCGCACATCGCCCTGCAGGAACAACTCGGAATTCAGCTCATAGCGGGCGTTCAGGGCGCTGGCCTCCAGCGGTGCCCCGCCGGTCTCCGCTCCGGACAGCAAAGGCACCTGGCCGCCAGCCGACGACGATGGCAGGTATCCGCCTTCACAAAATACCGGCAATCGGTCCCTCACCTCGGGCGGCAGCTCACTACGGGGGCGCCAGTCGATTTCCGCCGCACTGGGAGCCTGCTCCTGGGCGTTTGCTACTCCGGAAACAGGCAAAAGCGCCATTGCCAACAGGAGCCTGGCGAACCAGTGCTGGGGCCACGACAGGTAACGGTAACGGCTGGGCACGGTAGCGAAGTTCCTGTTCCGGGTGAATGGGGCTTGAAGAAAAACAGCTGCCTAGTTTACACGCGCCCCACGGGCTTGTTAACGGAAACACCGCTGCAAATCCGTTTTACGCTCTTTATACTGCTCTGCTAACGTTTGCACTCAGTCATTGAACTCAGGAAGCGCAGCATCATCATGGATATCCGCCTGCAACGGCTGACCGAATGGGTCAGGCACATACCCGGTTTTGAAACTGCCAGCCCCGAGCCGGTTTCCGGTGACGCCAGCTTCCGCCGGTACTTCCGGGTTTGGCAAAGCACCACTGGCAAAGCCCCGGTGCCGTTTATCGTTATGGATGCCCCGCCCGAGCACGAAGACTGCCGGCCGTTTGTGGCCATCGCCCGACACTGGCGCCAGCAGGACATTATGGTCCCCGCCATTGCCGCTGAAGACCTGGCCCTGGGCTTCCTGCTACTGGAAGACTTTGGCGACCAGCTGATGCTGCCGGCCCTGGCCCAGGCCAACGCCGAGACACTGTACCGGCAGGCACTGGATGAGCTGGTCAAGATCGGTCAGGTGTCCTCGCCGGGCGATTACCCGCTGCCACCTTACGATGAAGCCCTGTTGGACAGGGAGATGGCGCTGTTCCCCGACTGGCTGCTGGAGCAACACCTGCAACTGACACTGAGCAACCAGGAACGGGCACTGCTGGACACCACCTTTGCGCTCCTGAAAGAGAGCGCCCTGGCGCAACCCGAGGTCACCGTTCACCGGGACTACCATTCCCGGAACCTGCTGGTACTGGCCGGCAGCAAGCGCCCAGGGGTGATTGATTTCCAGGACGCGGTGCGCGGACCGGTCACCTACGATGTTGTTTCCCTGCTGAAAGACTGCTACGTGCGCTGGCCCGAACACCAGATCGCCGACTGGCTCGAATATTTCCGCACAGCCGGCCTCGCGGCCGGCCTGCATCGCGCAGACCCGGATACCTTCCGGCAATGGTTTGAGCTGATGGGCATGCAACGGCACCTGAAGGCCGCCGGTATCTTTGCCCGCCTGGCAATCCGGGATGGCAAAACCGGGTACCTGGACGACATCCCCCGCACCGTTTCTTACCTGCGAGATGCCAGCGCCCGGCAACCGGCGCTCCGACACTTCCATGAATGGCTGTGCGACCGCGTACTGCCCGCCATTGAACAGCGCATTGGCCCCGTTCCCGGGCAGGAGAGCAGCCAGCTGTGAAAGCCATGATCCTGGCCGCCGGCAAGGGCGAACGCATGCGCCCGCTGACCCTGACCACCCCGAAACCACTCCTGGTCGCCGGCGGCAAGCCGCTGATCGTTCATCACCTGGAACACCTGCGTGACGCGGGCTTCCGCGACGTCGTCATCAACCACGCCTGGCTGGGTGAGCAGATAGAGCAGCAATTGGGCAATGGCAAGCAGTTTGGCCTGAGCATTCGCTACTCGGCCGAGGGCGAGCCACTGGAAACCGCCGGCGGCATCGTCCGGGCGCTGCCGTTGCTTACCGACCGGGGAGACGACTGGTTTCTGGTGATCAATGGCGACATCTGGAGCGATGTCTCGTTATCGGACCTGCAGCCTCCGGAACAGGATAACTGCCTTGCCGTTCTGGTGATGACGGATAACCCCGAGCACCACCCGGAGGGGGATTTTCACCTTGACGCCGATGGCGCCCTGACCACAAGCGGCGGCAGCAAACTCACCTTCACCGGTATCAGCCTGCTGCACCGAAAGCTGTTCGATGGCCTGGATGACACGTCCGGCAAGCTGGGCCCGGTGCTCCGCAAGGCCATGGCAAGCCATCAGGTTAGGGGCCTGTATCATGGTGGCCGTTGGGTGGATGTTGGCACCCCTGCCAGACTGGCCAAGCTGGACAGGCAACTCGCCGACGGCAGGCATCAGGCATGAGCAAACCCAGCACGCCACCGTTACCCGCGAGACTGGAGTCGGTGTTCTCCGACCTGCTCAAGGAGCTGTCCAGTTGCGGACACCAGGCCAGCACCCTGATGGAGAGAGCAAGGCTGCCGCGCTGGTGCCGCAAACCCCTGTTCTTTTTCCTCGGCTACATTGCCAAGGCCGACGGCCAGGTGATGGAAGCAGACATCCGTTACGCCGAGGCCCTGATGAAAGCCCTTGGCCTTTCCAACCGCCAACGCAAGAAAGCGATTGATCAGTTCCAGCGGGGCAAGGCCGCCAGCCAGCTACCCCTGAGGCTGGGCCTGCTGTTCCGTTTGCTGGCAGCGATATGGCCCGGACCAGCCCTGAAGACCGCCATCTGCCTGTGCCACGGTGCCCAGGTACTGGGCCAGCCCGGCAAAGCCCGGCGCTACCGCTGCGAAGATGCCATCGACCACATAGGCCTGCCGGTGGCGGTCAGCGACGACATCTTTGAAAGTTACGCCAGCAAAGTCTGGATCCGTAACGCCGGCGCTATCGCCAAACCGGATACCTATGAACAGGCCTGCCAGATCCTCAGTGTGACCCGACGGGACGACCTGGAATCCATCAAACGGACCTACAGAAAGAAGGTATCGGAATGTCATCCGGACAAACTGGCCCAGCAGAAACTGACACCATCAGAGCTAGCCATGGCCAAGGACCGACTGCTTCGCTACCAGCAGGCCTGGGAACTGATCAAACAACGCCACCGCCCACTGTAGGCCGTCAGCGATCCATCCAGGCCTGAATCCGGCTTGCCACCCGCTCTGCATCGGCCCGCTGCGGCGGAGTTGACAACGCCATGGGTTGGCGCCGATAACCACTGACCTGCTCCCGCGCCAGGGCAGCCGCCCGCGCGACCGCCGGATGCCGTCCGGCATCATCTATGGCGTGCAGATCGAGAACCCGCCAGGGCCTGTCTGCCGACAACATGGCTGGCAATTCCGGCAACCTGTCACCGGAGAAACGTGGCGCCAGCCAGATCACCCCGGACAACGCCCCCTGGCCCAGTGCCCAGGCCGTCACATAATCGGCCGACCAGCCAATACCCGACACCGCCGGCCGCTCGTATCCGCGCCGCTCCAGCTCACCGGCGGCAGCATCCAGCAGCTCGCGGATAGCGTTGCGGTAGTCTGACATCACCTCCTCCAGGGCTTCTTCCTCAGCCACGTCAATCATCACCGAGGATTGCAGCGGGTCATCCTCAGGCGGAGCTGTCTCCTGCGGCTCTGGCACTAGCCGTTGTTGCCGGCGCCGAACCACACTTTCCGGAGGCGGCCGAAGCCCCAGTGTCATCACTGCCACGCCACGCTCCGCCAGGGTATCAAGAAGCCCGCCGGCCAGACCTTCAGCCGCTGTCTGCCCCTCGTCTGCCAGCACAATCAGCGCGCCACGTGCCGGTGTTTTCAACTCTGGCTGGAACAACGCCAGTGCCCGGCTATCGTCATCCAGATCCAGCCATACTGTTCGCTCAGGGAACTGTCGGGCCAACGACCACTCACCCAGGCCCGTCAGCGCCGTCGCCCTGCGCTCCATAGCGTGGGGCGCGCCCTGGTCCGCTTCCGGCTCGTTCTCCTGCGCCGATACCGTCAGCGCCAAACCGACCAACAGCAACCAGAGAACCCCAATACCTGCTCGACCTGTGATCAAAACCGCTTACCTCACGCTGCGAAAATGCCTGGCAAACTGATAGACTAGCAGGGTTCCTGTGCCGCCGATAATTCACCTGATCAAGAGAGCCTTTGATGAACCCTTACCTGATTGCCCCATCCATTCTCTCCGCTGATTTCGCCCGCCTGGGCGAGGAAGTCGACAACGTTCTGGCCGCTGGTGCCGACGTGGTTCACTTTGATGTGATGGACAATCACTATGTCCCCAACCTGACCATCGGCCCCATGGTGTGCGAGGCCCTGCGCAAGCACGGTGTGACTGCACCCATCGATGTGCACCTGATGGTCTCCCCGGTGGATGACCTGATCCGCATGTTCATTGACGCCGGTGCCAGCTACATTACTTTCCATCCGGAAGCCAGCAACCACGTAGACCGCTCCCTGCAACTGATCCGCGACGGCGGCTGCAAGGCCGGGCTGGTGTTCAACCCCGCCACGCCCCTGAGCCACATGGATTACGTGATGGACAAGCTCGACATGGTGCTGCTGATGTCGGTGAACCCGGGCTTCGGCGGCCAGAAGTTCATCCCCGGCACCCTCGACAAGCTCAAGGAAGCCCGCAAGAAGATTGATGCCAGCAACTACAACATTCGCCTGGAAATCGACGGCGGCGTGAAAACCGACAATATCCGGGAAATCGCCGAAGCCGGCGCCGACACCTTCGTGGCCGGCTCTGCCATATTCAACACCCCGGATTACAAGGCCACCATCGACGCCATGCGCGAGGAACTGGAGCAGGCCCGCAAGGTGATTGGCGGATGAGCCTGAAAGGTCTGTTCAACGCCCGCTGGCCGGGCGTGGCCCTGTTTGATCTGGACGGCACCCTGGTGGACAGCGCCCCCGACCTGGCCGCTGCGGTAGACCAGATGCTGGAACACCTCGGCAGGAGCCCGGCCGGGCTTGAGAAAGTACGCAACTGGGTTGGCAATGGCGCCCCGGTACTGGTGCGCCGTGCCCTTGCCGGGAAAACCGACTGGGAACCCGCCGCGCCCAAAGATGACGCACTGTTTAAAGACGCGCTGGCGATCTTCTACCACGCCTACGGACAACTGAACGGCCGCCATGCGGTGGTGTTTGACGGCGTCAACGAATGCCTTGAGCACCTGAAAGGCCTGGGCTGCCGGATGGCCGTGGTGACCAACAAGCCGGACCAGTTCGTTCAGCCACTGCTGGAGAAAACCGGCCTGGACCGGTGGTTTGAGCTGTCGGTTGGCGGCGACACCCTACCAGTGAAGAAACCAGACCCAGCGCCGCTGCTGCACGCCATGGAACAACTGGGCGGCACCCGTGGTACCACGGTGATGGTCGGTGACTCCAAAGCCGACGTAAAAGCTGCCCTGGCGGCGGGCATCCCATGCGTAGCCGTGAGGTATGGCTACAATTTTGGCGGGCCGGTAGACAGCCTCGGCGCAGACGCTGTTGTTGATTCGCTGGCCCAGCTTTTGTAATCTCGCAAGGACGTTTTACTTTGAACACATCCATTCGGGAGATTCCTGCCGTGCAGGGACTGAATCTGACTGCAGCGCGAGGCATCCTGACAACCCGCGCAACACGATGGTGGCGATGGCGCACCGGCTGAGCAAGCCACAGGGCCCATGGCGCATGCCTGCTTGCCCGCACCACCGGTCACAGCGGTGTAACACCGTTCTGACAAAACGCAGATCAGATTTCAGGAAACCGAACCATGACACCCGAGCAATTCCACGAGCTCGCTGAAGCCGGCTACAACCGTATCCCCGTATACCGCGAAGTACTGGCGGACCTGGACACGCCCCTCAGCACCTATCTGAAACTGGCCAGTGGGCCCTACTCCTACCTGTTCGAGTCGGTACAGGGCGGAGAGAAATGGGGCCGTTATTCCATTATTGGCCTGCCGAGCCGGGAAGTGCTGAAAGTTTTTGACCACCGCATTGAGGTCAGCCGCCACGGCGAGGTGGTTGAACAGGCCGAAGTGGACGACCCCCTGGTTTTCGTGGACGACTACCAGCAACGGTTCAACGCCCCGGACCTGCCGGAACTGCCCCGTTTCAATGGTGGCCTGGTGGGTTACTTCGGTTATGACACCGTGCGCTACATCGAGAAACGCCTGCGCCACAGCTGCCCGCCCGACAGAATCGGCACCCCGGACATCCTGCTGATGGTGTCCGATGAAATCGTGGTGTTCGACAACCTGCGAGGCAAGCTGCACCTGATCGTGCACACCGACCCATCGGTTGAAGGTGCCTACCAGAAGGCCCAGGCCCGCATCGACGACCTGGAAAGCCAGCTGCACCGCCAGACGGCCAACGCGCCCCGCACCCCGGAACATCTGCGCGGCAAGGTGGTGGACGAAAGCGATTTCATCTCCGGCTTCAGCCAGGACAAATTCGAAGCGGCGGTGGACAAGATCAAGGGCTACGTACTGGACGGCGACGTGATGCAGACCGTCATCTCCCAGCGCATGTCGATCCCGTTCGAGGCACCGCCGCTAAACCTGTACCGTTCGCTGCGCGTGCTCAACCCATCGCCATACATGTACTTCCTGGATCTGGAAGACTTCCACATTGTCGGCTCGTCTCCGGAAATCCTGGCCCGGGTGGAAGACGAGGAAGTCACCGTTCGTCCTATTGCCGGCACCCGCAAACGCGGCGCCACCGATGCCGAAGACAAGGCCCTGGAAAAAGAGCTGCTGGCCGACCCGAAAGAAATCGCCGAGCACCTGATGCTGATCGACCTGGGCCGCAACGACGCTGGCCGGGTGTCGGAAACCGGTACCGTGAAGTTGACCGACAAGATGATCGTCGAGCGCTATTCCCACGTCATGCACATTGTCTCCAATGTCACCGGCCGCCTGAAACAGGGCACCAGTTGCCTGGACGTACTGCGCGCCACCCTGCCAGCGGGCACCCTCAGCGGCGCCCCGAAAATCCGCGCCATGGAAATCATCGACGAACTGGAACCGGTGAAGCGTGGCGTCTACGGCGGCGCCGTGGGCTACCTGTCGTTCAACGGCAACATGGACACCGCCATCGCTATCCGCACTGCGGTGATCAAGGACAACACCCTGCACATCCAGGCCGGCGCCGGCGTGGTGGCAGACTCCATTCCCCGCCTCGAATGGAAAGAAACCATGAACAAGGGCCGCGCGATTTTCCGTGCCGTGGCCATGACCTACAACGACTACGACCATTGAGGCGGAGGAACAGATTATGTTGCTGATGATCGATAACTACGATTCCTTCACCTACAACGTGGTGCAGTACCTGGCGGAGCTGGGTGCAGACGTGCAGGTATACCGGAACGACGAAATCACCATTGAGCAGATTGAAGTCCTGAAACCGGAGCGACTGGTGATTTCCCCGGGCCCCTGTACACCGAACGAGGCGGGCATCTCCATGGACGCCATTCGCCACTTCGCCGGCAAACTGCCAATCCTGGGCATCTGCCTCGGCCACCAGGCCATTGGCCAGGTGTACGGCGGCGACATCATCCGCGCGGGCAAGGTGATGCATGGCAAGGTGTCGGCGGTGTACCACAATGACGTGGGCGTGTTCCGGGGCCTGAACAATCCCTTGCAGGCTACCCGTTACCACAGCCTGGTGATCGACAAGGACACCCTGCCCGATTGCCTGGAAGTCACCGCCTGGACCCGCAACGACGATGGTTCCGTTGAAGAAATCATGGGCGTGCGCCATAAGACCCTGCCCATTGAAGGCGTGCAGTTCCACCCTGAGTCGATCATGACCGAGCAGGGCCACGAACTGCTGCGCAACTTCCTGAGAACATAACAAGAGGCCCTCCCCATGGACATGAAACAAGCCCTGAACCGCATTGCCTCCAACCTGGACCTGTCCCGGGAAGAGATGAAAGATGTGATGCGCATCGTGATGAACGGCGAGGCCACAGACGCCCAGATCGGCGCCTTCCTGATGGGCCTGCGCCTGAAAAGCGAAACCATCGATGAAATCACCGGCGCCACCGAAGTGATGCGCGAGCTGGCCACCAAGGTCGCCGTCAACGCCAGCCCGCTGGTGGATATCGTCGGCACCGGCGGCGACGGCGCTAACCTGTTCAACGTATCCTCTGCCGCGTCGTTTGTAGTGGCCGCCGCTGGCGGGTATGTGGCCAAGCACGGCAACCGGGGCGTGTCATCGAAGAGTGGCAGCGCCGACCTGATTGAAAAAGCCGGCATCAATCTGAACATGAAACCAGAAGAAGTCGCCCGCTGCGTAGAGCAGATCGGCGTCGGCTTCATGTTTGCCCCGGCCCACCACGGCGCCATGAAACACGCCATTGGCCCACGCCGGGAACTGGGCTGCCGGACTATCTTCAATATTCTTGGCCCCATGACCAACCCGGCGGGCGTGACTCGTCAGCTGATTGGCGTATTCTCTCGGGAACTGTGCCGGCCCATGGCGGAAGTGCTGCAGCGCCTGGGTGCAGAGCACATTATGGTGGTGCATTCCAAAGATGGCCTGGATGAAATCAGCCTGGCGTCGTCCACCCATGTGGCGGAGCTGAAAAGCGGCGAAATCACCGAGTACGATCTGACCCCGGAAGACCTTGGCATCAAGAGCCAGTCGTTGGTGGGTCTGTCTGTGGATGGTGCCGATGCATCTCTGAAACTCATTCGCGCCGCTTTCGGCCGCAGCCACGACGAAACCACCGAAAAAGCCCGAGACATGATCGCCCTGAATGCCGGCGCAGCCATTTATGTCGCCGGCCTGGCCAGGACCGCCAAAGAGGGCGTCGACATGGCACTGGACGCGATGGGTTCCGGCCTGGCTGCCGGCAAGATGTCGGAGCTGGCGGATTTTTCACAGTGCTTTTGATCTCCCGGCCTGTTTATTACTGAGCCGGACGAGCCGGTGGGGACTCCCTTCCGAAACACGCCCGTGAATACGTCCCTGTAGGGCTTGGCTGCAGCCATCCATGGCTGCAGACAGTTTCGGAAGGGAGTCCCCACCGGCTCTCGCAAACTTTATACGGGCCTGATATGACTGAACGACATTTAGACAAAACTCCCACCATCCTTCGAAAAATCGTTGACCGGAAGTGGGAAGAGATCGACGAGCGAAAACCAAAGATTTCCATGGCCGACCTGAAGGCTATGGCGGGTGATCAAGCGCCGGCACGTGGGTTTGCCAACGCGTTGCGCACACGCATCGAGGCTCACCGGCCAGCGGTGATCGCCGAGATTAAGAAGGCCTCGCCTAGCAAAGGCATCCTTCGCGATCCGTTTGAACCGGAACGCATTGCCGAAAGCTACGAAAAAGGCGGCGCCGCCTGCTTGTCCGTGCTTACTGACAAAGATTTCTTCCAGGGCCACGAGGACTACCTTAAAGCCGCCCGCGCGGCTTGCAGCTTGCCAGTGATCCGCAAGGACTTCATGGTGGACCCGTATCAGGTCTACGAGAGCCGCGCCATTGGTGCTGACTGCATCCTGCTGATCGCCGCCTGCCTGACCAAAGCGCAGATGCAGGAACTCGAAGGCATTGCCCACGAGATTGGGCTGGATGTTCTGGTGGAAGTGCACGACGGCGAGGAGCTGGACGACGCCCTGACCCTGAGCACGCCGCTGGTAGGCATCAATAACCGCAACCTGCACAACTTCGAGGTGTCGCTGAACACCACGTTTGACCTGCACCAGCGCATTGGCCACGACCGGCTGACCATCACCGAGAGCGGCATCATGACCCGCGCCGACGTGGACGCCATGACCAGCCGGGGCATCTACGGGTTCCTGGTGGGCGAGTCGTTCATGCGCGCGCCAGATCCAGGTGAGAAACTGCAGGAGCTGTTTGGCTGATTCACTGAGGTAACGGGCAAGCGAACGATGGACGCAAATACCGGTAAGGAATCCGACAACCCTATACTGACTGGCCCCTTCTGGCCGGTGTTTTTCCGCTATGCCCTGCCCTCGGTGGCGGGGCTGTTGGCGCTGACCACCGCCAACATTGTTGATGGCATTTTTATTGGCAACTTTGCCGGGGCCGAGGCGCTGGCGGCGCTGAACCTGCTGATTCCCTGGTTTACCTTTCTGTTTGGCATGGCACTGGCCCTCGCCATTGGTGGTACGGTTCGGGCTGGCCGGTATCTGGGCGAAGGCAGAACGGAAGCCGCGTCTGCGATCTTCAGCAAGTGCCTGATGGCCACGCTGGCCCTCGCCATAACCGGGGCCCTGGCGGGGTTGTTGTTCCACGATGCGATCTATCGAGTGCTGGGTGCCTCCCCGGACATCTACCCGCTGATGTCCGAGTATTTTCTGGTGATCATCTGGGTGCTGGTGGCTCAGCTTGTCACCATGGTGTTGTATTACTTCGTGCGGGTGGACGGTTTCCCCGGGCTGGCAACCACGGCCCTGGTAACGGGGGCCGCCGCCAATATCCTGCTCGACGCCCTGTTGGTGGGCTATCTGGATTACGGTTTGCGTGGCGCCGCCATCGCAACTGGCCTGGCCCAGGTGCTGCAGTTCGGCGTTCTGGCCCGTTATTTTCTCAAGCCGGAGCGCAAGCTGCGCTTCGGGCTTTATCAAAAACACTGGCGGGAAGTGCCCCAGGCATTTGCCAATGGCGTTTCGGAGTGGATCAACGAGCTCTCGGTGGGGCTGGTCATGCTGCTGATCAACTGGCTGCTGATGACCACTCAGGGTGTGGCCGGGGTAGCCGCCTTCACCGTCGTGAACTATCTGATTTTCCTGAGCCTGATGGTGTTCTACGGCATTTCAGATGCCATGCATGTGCTGATCAGCCACAACCTGGGGGCCGGCAACGCCGAGCGTATCCGGCGCTTCATGGGCTGTGGGGCAACCGTCATCCTGAGCCTGGCACTGGCGCTGGTGGCCACGGTCTGGCTGTTCGGAAACCAGGTCGTCCGGCTGTTTCTCGACACCGCCGCAGACCCCGCCACCGCCGAACTGGCCGACCGGTTCCTGACCATCCTCTGGCCGTTATTCCTGGTCAACGGTATTAACGTACTGTTGTCGGTTTACCTGACCGCCATGCACAAACCCATCCCCTCCGCCCTGGTGGCCTTTTCCCGAAGCCTGATTCTTCCTGCGCTGTTACTGATAGGCATTGCCCAGTTCGCGCCACAGTGGCCGCTACTGGTGGCACTGCCCCTTGCCGAATGGCTCACGTTCGGGCTGGCCGTGGCGCTGTTTTTGCGTTTCCGTCCTCAGAGGGTGATCAACGCACCAAACCAAATGTAAAAAATGTAAAAATATTTCACCTGCACTCGATTCTCATTTAGATTTACTCCAAATTCTGGAATCGGAGTGTCGACATGGGACCGTCTGCCCGGGCGATTGCCGAACAGGCAAGTTTTCAGGCCTTCCTGCATGGCTATCTTCAGGAAATTGATCCCGGCCACTGGCTGGCCGCCAGCCAACGCCTTCATGACCCCGGCAGCTGTTTCTCCGGCTCATGGGTGTGCGAACTGCCCCTGAACACCCAGCGGGCCCGGCTTGCTGTCGATATCCTTTACCGTTCCCCCGTCGGCCGGCACCGCTATGGCAAGGTGCGCCAGTGGCTAAACGGTCGTCATTGCTGGTCAGACATCGAACCGTTCCAGGCCATGTGTCTTCTGGTACGCGAGCTCTATGCACTTTCCGGCGGTATGGTTCCGGAGCTTCGTAAACTCCGGGAACTGGAGTTCCTGCACCGACTAACAGATAGCTACGGGGTGATGACCCGTTACCTGGAACAGCGCCGCCACGACCCCCGGCTTTTGACCAACCGATTCATCGATTCAGAACAGTCGTTGTTGTTTGGCCACGCCACTCACCCCACCCCCAAAAGCCGCCAGGGCATGTCGGAATGGCAGCAAACGGCTTATGCGCCCGAGCTAAGCGGGCGATTCCGGCTTCATTATTTTCTGGTCCATCAAGACTACGTGGAGCAAGACTCGGACGGTCCATTGCCCGCCAGCACCATGGCGGAAACCCTGTTGAACAGTGGCCATGCCTCCCTGAACCTGCCAGACAATCATACTCTGGTTCCGGCACACCCACTTCAAGCGCAGTGGTTACTTGCACAGCCGTCGGTGCTGGTCGCCATCGAGCAGGGGCTGATTCATCCGCTCGGCGCTCTGGGGCCGGAGTTCTCTGCCACGTCTTCCGTGCGCACGGTTTACAGTGAACAGGCAGAATGGATGTTGAAGTTTTCCATTCCGGTGAAAGTGACCAACTCGCTCCGGGTCAATAAGGCTCACGAGCTGAAAGCGGGTGTGGTGATGTCCAGACTGATCCGACAGACCGGGTTCGCGGAGTCTGAGCCCGGCTTCCGGATCCTGCAGGACCCGGCCTATCTGACGGTTTCCCTACCCGGGCAGGCCGAGAGCGGCTTTGAAGTCATTTTCCGGAACAATCCCTTCACTCCAGGCCAGGACCAGGGTGTGATCAGCATGGCCGCTCTGACCCAGGATCCAATGCCCGGCCGTAATTCCCGGTTAATGGATCTGATCGAGGGCCTGGCTTTGAACGAGAGTCGAAGCATGGCCGCGGTCAGTCTGGACTGGTTCCAGCACTATCTTGCCTGCGCCATTGGCCCGGCGCTCCGGCTTTATGACGACCACGGTATTGCCCTGGAGGCACACCAGCAGAACAGCCTGCTGGATATTGGTGGTGGCTATCCTCGCTGCTATTACTACCGGGACAATCAGGGTTACTACCTTTCGGAAACGTTTCGCAAACAACTGACAGAGCAGTGCCCGGACCTGTCGGAAACCCCGGAACTGTTCTACCGGGATGCCATGATTCGGGACCGCTTCTGCTACTACCTGATCGTCAACCAGGTGTTCTCCGTGATCGCCCGGTTCGGCCTGGACGGCCTGATTCCGGAATCGGTGTTGATCCGGCAGTTCCGGCAGTTTCTCCGCTCCGAACACACCCGGCTCCATGGCCCGGCCCGGGCACTGGTCAATCTCCTGCTCGAGGACAGTCGCCTGCCGTACAAGGGCAACCTGCTGACTCGAGTACACGATGTTGATGAGCTGAATGCCGAGCTGGAAATGGCGGTGTACACCAGTATTGCCAATCCTCTTCGCGGTCTGGCGCACGCAGCGCCGCAGCCAAGTTTTCCAGTTCAGGCTGTTGGGGCAGATCATGGCGCTGCGTGAGCAAACACCGTCACCGATGACAGGGCTAAGCCCGGTCATCTCCCTGACCGAGTCGCCAACACAGCGCGTGCTCCGGCAACTGCTGGAAGCCCTGCTGTTTGAGCGTTTGATCCCCTACCGCCCATGCAATGACAACCGCTCCGGCTGGCAATGGCTGTCGTTCCGGATCGGCAGCCTGCCCGGGCGCTGCCGCGCTCGGGTTCGTGGCTTTGGCCGGTTGCGGCTGGATATGAGCACCCTGACCCTGGGGCAGGAACAACCATCAACCTCAACGTCGCTGGCCAGGCTGGTCGGCCAGTTGCCGGCCGCGAGCACGCAGCAGCAAGCGCTGTTAAAAGAACTTGTCGCCACCATCGGAAACACCGAAAGACTCGACGCCCTGTATCGGGCCCGTGGCCCGCGGGAACGGCGGGCCCTGCACGGCGAAGCGCTGGACTGTGCATTGCACGAGGGTCACCCCTACCACCCCTGTTACAAGAGCCGACTGGGATTCCAGGGCGATGACCTGGTGCGCTATAGCCCGGAAACCAGCATCGGGTTCCGTCTCCATTGGGTGGCGGTTCCCCGACCCTATCTGGATTCGCAGTTGCTGGCTCCGGACCTTGCGTTCTGGCAGTCGGAACTCGGTCGGGAACAGGCCTATCTGCTGCGGGCCGCATTCCACCGGGCGGGCGTTGACTGGCAACACTGCGGTGCCTTGCCAACCCACCCCTGGCAATGGCAGCAACTCTGCCAGGGGCCCCAGGCCTCCCGGCTTTCCGCACTGGGCATCAGAAGCCTGGGGCCCCTGGGAGACCGTTACCGGCCGGGGCAGTCACTGCGGTCCCTGTTCAACGTCAGCCGGCCGGCGAACGCCTGCATCAAACTGCCACTGGGCATCCATAACACCTCGTCCCGCAGGCACCTGGAACCCCACTCGGTGCCTTCAGCGCCGGCCATCAGCCGCTGGCTTGAAGCGATTTTGGCCGCTGACTCGCAATTCGACACTGCCTACCCTCTCCGCCTGCTGCCCGAATATGCCAGCCTGGGCGTTAACACTGGGCGTGACCGGGGCACAGGCAGTGCAGGGCTTGAAGGAGAACTGGCCGCCATCTGGCGTGCCAGCATCAGCTCCCGGCTTAATGACGGTGAGCAGGCCATCCCCCTGAACGCCCTGTTCCAGTGGCAACCTGACGGCATGCCGTTCATCCACCCGTGGGTAGAGCACTACGGCCTGGGCCCCTGGCTGGAAGCCACGCTCAAAGCCGTCATCCTGCCGGTCTGGCATATGCTGGCGGCCCACGGTGTCGGCCTCGAGGCCCATGCCCAGAACAGTCTGCTGGTGGTGCGCGACGGCTGGCCCAGGGCGCTGATGCTTCGGGATTTCCACGACAGCGTCGAGTACGCCCGTGACTACCTGCCCCCGGCCACTCCTGAACCAGACTTTGGCCCCCGACAGGCGCTCTACGATCAGGCACCAGACGACCAGTACTACCGTATGAGCGGCCCGGAAGCCCTGCGGGAACTGGTCATGGATACCCTGTTTATCTTCAATCTGAGTGAGCTGGCGCTGCTGCTGGATGAGGCCTACGGATTTAACGAAACCCGCTTCTGGGACCGGGTCAGGACGATCCTGACCGATTACGCACGGCAACACCCGTATCTGACCTCCCGCTTGCACAGGCTGGCCTGGGACCAGTCAACACTTCAGACCGAATCCCTGCTGCGCCGCAAGCTGCAGCCAGACAACCAAAGCCATTGCCTCCGGGTAACCAACCCCCTGGCTTCGGGACCGGATTCCACATCGATGCCCCCTACCGATCACCATCACGAGAGGTTACCGTGACTGCACCTTTGTTTTACGTCGACAACACCCCCTACAGCCAGGCCGACTGTGATCATATTGTCCGGGGCCTGGCGGAGCGGCCCGAGTTCCAGTCGCCGGTCGGTTGCCGATTTGCGGTCTGCCTGCAAGACACCGCCCACTGGCTGGCCCTGTGTCTCTGGCTGAAGCCCCTTGGCGCCAGCGTACTGCCCATTCACCCCGGCACACCCTACCCTGCCGCCAAAGCCCTGGCCGAGGACACCGGCTGCAGCTACCTGCTGTTCGGCGAGCAACTGCAGGAGGTAACGCCGGAAACTCTTGGCGGGGTGACACGGACGGCTTCGGCCGAGGGTGGTGAGCTGATTCAGCTCAGCTCCGGCACCACGGGTAAGGCCAAGACCATCACCCGGCCCTGGCGCGACATAGACCGGGAACTGGTCGCCTATGTCGCCCATTTTACTGAGGCCCGGGCCTTAACGCCGGTGGTCGCCTGTCCGGTCACCCACTCCTACGGTCTGATCTGTGGTGTGCTGGCTGCCCGGGAGCGGGGCATCGCACCCCATGTGGTCACCAATCTGAACCCACGATTCATTATTGCCCGACTGCGTGCGGTGCCTGAGCACCTGCTCTATGCCTCACCCACCCTGATTAGCCTGCTGATGAGGATGCTGCCGGAACAGGAAATGCTGCATGCTGTCATGCTTTCCGGGGCTCCTTTACCCGCGCCGGTGCTGACTCAGCTTAGGGACCGCTGTCTGCGGCTGTGTCAGCAGTATGGATGCTCTGAGGCCGGATGCGTGGCTGTGAGCGCGGACGTGTCTGAGCCGGGCCTGCTGGGCCAGCCGCTGCCTCACCTGTCGGTGCAGGCCGGTGCCTCCGCCGGGCAACCGGATGAAATCCTGATCACGGTAAAAGCCACCGGACAGCGCATCCACAGTAAGGATCTGGGCTATTTCGACCACCGGGGCCAGCTGCACTTCCTGGCCCGCACCGATGACACCATTAATGTCGCCGGCATTAACGTCTACCCGGGCGCGGTGGAAGACGTGTTCCTTGGCTACCCAGGAATTCGCGAGGCGGTGGCTTTCAAGCAACCCGATGCCTTTGCCGGTGAGCGGGTTTGCCTGCGTTTTGTGGCGGATTCAGACATCGACACCGACCAGCTTCGACAATGGAGCCGCGACCGACTGTCACCTCACCAGGTGCCGTCACTGATCGAACAGGTGGAAAGCATCAGCCGGCTCCCGAACGGCAAGGTCAGCCGCCGGCTGTTAAGCGAATCCCTCGCTGACAAGGGTCAGCGGGAGGTCCGGGCATGAGCAAAACCAACCTGACCCGAAGCGCCATTGAAACGGTGATTCGAAACCATCTACCTGACGCCCGGCTATCGGTGTTTTCGGCCAAGGCCCGCCTCAACGCCGACCTGGCGATTGATTCCATCATGCTGCTGCAACTGATTGTGCACCTGGAACTTGAGCACAGCCTGCATGTTCCGGAGGAAGCGCTGCTGACCCATCAGCTCGAGACCGTTGAGGATCTGGAAGCGCTATTGGTCGCCACCGGCAATCCGGAGGTTTCCCTGTGATCAAAGTGCATTGTTTTGTCAGCTGTGTCTGCGAGATCATCAAACGCACACCGGGTGTGGACCACCGCCCCTTCTACTTTGGCGTCTGGGATGCGGACTTCTCGGTCAGTGAGGAGCAGGTTCTGTCTTACCACTCGCCCCATACCCGCCACGACCAGTTCCGGGAGTGGTACCGGCTGCTGTATGGCGTCACCATTGAGCCCTGGTACAACCACCAGCAATCGAAAGAGGCCAACATCGACCGGCTGATTGAACTGGTGGAAACGCGCCCTGCCGATCGTCAGGTCATGGTCATGCTGGACCTTTACCGGTTGCCGGAACGGGAGAACAAGTTTCACCAGAACCCGTTTCCCCACTACGTGATGCTGGAAGCCACGGACGACCCGGAGCAGTGGTTCATGTCGGACCCGGATTTTCGCTGGGAGGGTGTGCTGCCCAAAGCCCGGATTCTGGAATCGGTCCGATCCCCGGCCGCTGCCGGTGGTTTCTGTTTCGACGGTCTGGAAATCCGGCATACGCCCGCGGAAACGGTTGCCGCCTACTTTGCCCAGTGCATGAAAGCGGATACCAATCCGTTTACCGATGCCCTGCGGCAGATTCTGCGCGCCCATACCGGGCCCGATGCCAGACAACCACTGGCGAACCTGCCCCGGGCATTTCGGGAGATTCCGGTGATGGCGATTCGTAAGTACGCCTACGAGCACGCCTTTGCCTGGCTTCTGGAGGATCAGGGCCGCACCGCCGAGGGCGATCCGTGGTTCGAGGCCCTGTGCGAGGACATTGACCGGCTGGTGAAAACCTACACCCAAATCCAGTACCGGGCGCTGAAACTGGTGATGTCAGGCAACCCTGCCCTGCTGGCCGGGGTCGAGCAGCTGCTGGACGAACAGGATCAGAGGGAGTTCGCCATCAAGGACAGCCTGCAGGGGCTGTTCCAGGAATGGCAGCAGCAACACCCCGACCTCACCGGCGCCACCGCCGACACCCGGATGTCCGACCTGGAGGTATTGCCATGATCCGCTTCCACCTGTGTACCATCTCATTCCGCCACCAGTTGGTGTCGTTACCGGAACTGGCCACCTGGGCCGGGGCCACCGGCTTCGACGGCATTGAACTCTGGGGCGTGCATGCCCGGCACCTGTTACAGCAACCCGGGCTGGATGGCCGCTGGTTGAAAAGCCAGGGACTGGGCATTCCCATGGTCAGCGACTATCTGCCACTGGAGGGTGGTGAACAGGAGGCCACCCGCTACACCCGCGACCTCTGCCAATTGGCCCGGCACTGGCAGGCACCCAAAGTGCGAACGTTTGCCGGCCATCAGGGCAGCGCCGAGCTTGACCGGGGGCAGCGCAAGGCACTGACCCGACGCCTGCAGACGCTCACCCGTTGCGTCGCGGACGAAGGCCTGACCCTGGTGGTGGAAACACACCCCGGCACCCTGGCCGATACGGTTGACTCTACCCTGGAAATGTTGGCAGACATTGACCATCCGGCGCTGGGCATCAACTTCGATGTCCTGCATGTCTGGGAGGCCGGTGCGGACCCACAGCTTGCCCTGCAACAGATGGCGCCCTGGGTCAGGCATTTTCACTTCAAGAATATCCACCAGCGGGATCAGCTTGGCGTGTTTGCCCCGGCCAATGTGTACTCACCGGCAGGCTCAAGGCAAGGCATGGTGCCGGTGATGGAGGGCGCCTGTGATTACCGACCACTGCTGGACACGCTGGCAAACTGGCAACAGTCGCTGGCCAACCCGGCCCCTCTGGACATCTCCCTGGAATGGTTCGGCCCGGACAGCTACCGGGTGCTATCCAGCGACCTTCGCCAGCTGAGGCTGCGGGTTCCGGAAACCGGCGATCAACCTCAGTCGCTGGCGGCCTGCCAGTGAACCTTATCCACCTCATCGCCGGCAAAGCGGATGAGGTGGGAAGCTACCACCTGGCCCAGCTCCTCCAGCTCCGTCTCGGTGGGTGACTGGCACCGCATAAGCAACTTACCGTCTGCTGCTTCGAGCCGGCATTCACCGATGGAGAAAGTCAGCCTGCCATCGGTCCCGGTCCACTCAGCCTCAATCTTGTGGCGAAAGTGTTTGCACAGGCGATTGATCAGGCGACCGGGATCGGTGGTGGCCACTTGGGCGTTCATGGTTGGCATGGCAGATTCCTAGACATCAGTGGGTCAATTAACACTGGCGGATAGCGGACGATCCGCCAGCACGATGGGGTGTCCACGAGAGCACTGTTCGATTCTGGCTTCGATACCATAGGTTTCGGCCAGCAGCTCCGGCGTCAGTACCTGTGCCGGTGAGCCCAGCACGGCCTGGCCGCCGGGAGACAACACCAGAACCTGGTCGCAATAGCGCAGGGCCAGATTGAGATCATGGCTGGCCACCAGGGCAATCGAGCCGGTCCGGCTGGTGGCGTCACGCACCGCATTGAGTACGTTGAGCTGCCAGTGCAGGTCCAGGGCGCTGGTAGGCTCATCCAGCAGCATCAATGGCGTCTGGCGTACCAGTACCTGAGCCAGCCCTACCATCTGGCGCTGACCACCAGACATTTCCGACAGTCGCCGAAGCGCCAGTTGCCGGATACCCAGGGTGTCGAAAATCTCTTCGATCGCCAGCTCGGTCTCTTCCCGGGACCAGTCGCTGCGGGCAGAGCGGCAGGCGCTGAACACAGTTTCGTAGGCCACCAGGGGAATGGCCTGGGGCAGTGGTTGGGGCAGGTAGCCGACACGACGAATGCGCTGGTGGGCAGTAATCGCCGCCAGATTCTCCCCGGCAAAGGTCATGGTGCCGGCAATCGGCAGCAGGCCGGCGATGGATTTCAGCAGCGTGGACTTACCCACAGCATTAGGGCCAACCACGGCCACCAATGAGCCCGCGGGTATCTCCGGCAGGGTAAGGCCGGTGAAGACGGATCGATTCCGGTAGCCGGCGGTCACGGATTGCAGCTTCAGGGTCACAACGCGGCCCTCCTGCTGCGGCCAATGATCAGGGTGATGAACAGCGGGATACCCACCAGTGCGGTCACAATACCCACAGGCAATACCACTCCCGGCACCAGCAGCTTGCTGGCGATGGATGACAACGACAGCAGGACGGCCCCGGCCAGGGCGCTGCCCGGCAGCAGGAAACGGTGATCTTCCCCCAGCATCAAGCGGGCAATGTGGGGTGCCACCAGGCCGATAAAACCGATTTCCCCAACGAAACACATGGCCGCCGCCGTCAACAGGCTCACCCGCATCAGCACCACCAGGCGCATGCGCTCCACCCGGATGCCCAGACTGCGGGCCTGCTCTTCACCACTGCGCAGCAGGGTCATGGCCCAGGCATTACGAAGGGAAAACGGCAGACACACCGCCAGCACCAGGGCCACGATAGCCACTTTGTCCATACTGGCCCTGGCCAGGCTGCCCATGGTCCAGAACACAATCTGCTGGACCGACTCGGCATCGGCCATAAACTGGATCAGGCCCACCACCGCGTTGATACCGAATAACAGGGCAATACCGAACAGCACCACCGCATGCACCGAAGCGCCCAGGCTGCGTGACAGCACCAGAATCAGTAGCGAGGCGGCCGCAGCGAACACAAAGGCCGACAGAGGCAACAGCACATGGGCCGCCAGCCCCAATACCGAGATATTGAAGGCGATCACCAGCGACGCCCCCAGGGTGGCAGCCGCGCCGACGCCCAGGGTAAACGGGCTGGCCAAGGGGTTGTTCAGTACTGTCTGCATCTCGGCCCCGGCCAGGCCCAGGCAGGCGCCCACCACCACCGCCATCAACGCGTAGGGCACGCGGATGTCCTGAATGATCACCCGGGTGCCGGCATCAAGGCTTTCAGGATTCAACAGCCCGCGAATCACGTCCAGCAAACCCAGCATGGCCGGCCCCGAGGCGATGTCTACCAGCAATGCAGCCACCGCCGCAGTTACCAGACCAGCCAGACACAGTACCCGCCGGAACACAAAACGGCGGTACTGGCTCGCCAGCCCGCCATCCGCCGGTGTGCCTGCCCGGTTGGCGGCAGCGCCTGCACTCGGCGACGTCATAGCGTTTCCTCGCCAAGCGTGATCCAGTAACGACCATCCAGGGGCACCGGTTGAAACTCCCGATAAAAGGTTTCCAGGGTTTGCTCCGGGTCCAGTTCAGACAGCTCCTCCGGGTGCAGCCAGCGAGCCAGCGCCTGAACCGCAACTACGTTCATCGGCGTGTTATAGAAGTGATGCCAGATCGCCATGGCCCGCAGCTCCCGGATTGGCTCCAGGGCCCGAAGCCCGGGCCGATCCGTCGCTCGCCGGAACGACTCGCGGGCCATCGGCCCATCAACACCTGCCCCCAGCATCACATAGGGCTGATCGGCATCGGACACCTGGTACTTGCGCGAACCAATGGCCGTGGCCAGGTAGCGATCGGGAGGGTCACTGAGCAGGTACTCCAGATTCATCACACCGGAAACCCCGGGCACCCGGTCTGCCGCCACATTGCGCCCGCCCGCTGCGTCAATGAAGCGCCCCATCATTCCCCGGACCATGGTTTCGCAGCAGCTGTCATGCAGGCCTAACCGGCTGTGGAGAAACACCCTGGGCCGGTTGTCCGGAGGGATGTCAGATACCACCTCACTGACCCGTGCAAGCTCCTCCCGGTAGAAACGGTTGAACCTCTGCGCCTCCTGCTCTCGGCCAAGCACATCTCCCAGCAGGGCCATACTTCGGGGTGTATTGACCAGGGGCTGCTGCCGGAAATCGACAAACACGACCGCCACGCCAGCCCGCTCAAGGCGCTCAATCAACGCCCTGTTGTGGGCTCCGGGACCATGGCCCTCCAGGCTGAAGATGGCCAGGTCGGCCCCGATGGCCAGCACCGATTCCAGACTGAAACTGTCGGCAGATGCATGCCCCACCTTGGGCACCTCCGCCAATGCGGGAAAGCGTTCCAGATACTGGGCATAACCACCGGGGTCGGTCTGTTCGAAATCCGGCAATATGCCGGCCAGGCGATCAATCGTTGCATCGCCGTCCAGAATGGCCAGCGCCGGTATATAGCGGCTCTCACCCAGTATTACCCGGTCCACGGTCTCGGGAATGGTCACCTGCCGGTCGGCCAGGTCCGTGACGGTTCTCGCCGCCTGGACCACGCCTGCCTGGATCAGAAGAACGCCGCCCAGCAGGGCGGCGACAAACTGTGACAATGCCATCAGCGACCTCAGAACCGCATGGCCAGGCCAAGGCGAATGTCACGACCGGGTTCAGGCATACCAACAATGCCTTCGTAGTCCTCGATATGCTGGTAATCGGCGTTACTGGCATGATCCAGGTACTGCTTGTCACCCACATTCTTGACCGTGAGGGTCAGTCTCAGATCTTCACTGCCGGTGGGCAGCCAGTGGACAAACACGTCGTGTACGCCGTAGCCGGGCTTGTCGATGGTACCCACAGAGGTTTCCAGGCCATCAATACCCTTGACGAACCGGCCCTGCCAGCCAAACTCCAGGTTGCGGTCCCAGCGGTAGGCCAGATCAGCAATCCAGGTGTCGCCCATGGTGTTGCCAAGCAGGTTATGCTCGTAAACGGTCAACGGCTGGCCATCCACTTCGGCATCGTTGCTGTGGAAACTGAGTCCGGCGGACAGCGCCTGCCACTGGTAACCGGTTGAAATCAGGTAACCATCGGACTCCAGGTCACCGATGTTCTTGTAGATGGACTCCCGGAAAGGCAGCAGCGGGTCGGCAATCGCATCCTTGATCTCGGAACGGTACACCTCCGCAGACAGGCGGAAGCGGTCATAGCGGTAGTCGAAACCAACTTCGGTATTGCGGGCCTTTTCCCCCTTCAGATCGGGATCGTTTTCCGAGCCTTCCAGTTTGAAGGAGTCCTGGGTGGTGGGCCCACGAAATGCCTCGGCATAGCCGGCTTTCAGGGTCAAACCGTCGACCACCTCCCAGGCCAGGTTGGCGTTCGGACTGACCTCATCCTCACTGAAGCGCTGGTCATTGTTGTCCTTGAGCCGGTAGTCATCATAGCGGGCACCGGCACTGAACAGCAGACGGCTAGTGAGCCATACATCACCCTGGAGGTAGATACCCAGCACTTCACCGGTCTGCTGTTCGGCCTTCTTGTCGTCCTCGTAGCCGGCATTGACCTTGTCTTCCCGATAGTCCAGGCCGTAGGTGAGGCTGTGCTCGCCGAAACGGCTGGTATTGCGTAGGTCGCCGCCGGTGTTCTTGCTGAACCCGAAGTAGCGACCCCAGCGGTCCTCAACGTTCTGCTCGATGTCGGACTCGGTGTGGTAAACGGTTGCTTCCAAATCCACCAGGGCATTGCCGGAGGGTGCATATCCGTAATTCAGTGTGGTGGTATCCCGGCGGCCATCAAGGTCGTACAGGCGATTGAAACCACTAACGATCCACTGTGGGCGCTGGGGCCGTTCGCCCTTGTCGGTGCGGACTTCGTGACTGAGTTTCAGGGTCTGATCGGCCGGCAACTGGCCTACCAGTTTGGCAAAGCCAAGCTGTTGGCGGGCATCACTGCCGGCAACACGCTCACCATTCCCATCCTTGAAGGGCTCGTGATCACTCTGGCTGACAGACACCAGGGTGCTCCAGTTATCGCTCAGGCGGCCAAAGGCTGTTCCGCTTGCCTTGTAGCCGTCGGTGTTGGAGAAAGAACCCAGCTTGACCAGGGCGCCAGCGTTTTCTCCCGGTCGCAACAGATCTTCCGGATCCCGGGTCACGAAACGGATTGAACCACCCAGGGCACCGGCGCCGTCCGTCGCCCGACCGGCCCCGGCGTTGACCTCAACCTGCTTGAGCAGTTCAGGCTCCACCGACAGACGGCCGGAATGATGAAACAGCGCCCCGGCCTGGGTGGCGCCATCCACTGATACGTTCAGCAGGGGATCTTCAAAGCCCCGCACATAGACTTTCTGGGCAATGCTGTTCGAACCACCCACATTGACATCCGGGCGCCCGGCAAACACATCGTTCAGATCATCCGCCTGGTAACGATCCAGGTTCTGCCGGTCAATGACGATATCGCTGGCAGCTTCCCGCTCAGCGGTCACCTGTATCGCCTCCAGGGACACCGGGTCTGCATGGGCCAGGGGGGATGCGGCCAGGGCAAGCCACAAGGCGTTGCGACGAAAACCACCCACTCGAGATTCAGTTCCTAGATTTGCCATGGGTACTGCGCTCCAATACTGAAAATGATTCCTATTTGGGGCGCATTCTCGATTAGAAAATCGAGGAAGTGAACGACTTTTACATTTGTTACAAACGTGACGCAGGAAACCACAGATCCATTTGAAGCCCCCGGCCGGGCCGATTCCGGGCCTGAATCCAGCCACCAATGGCCTCAACCTGACGACGAGCCAGGGATAGCCCCAGTCCATGCCCGCCAGGCCCGGACTGACCCGTGCGGGAGGCCCGAAAGAATGGCTTGAAGATCAGCTCAAGCTGCTCGGCCGGCACGCCCGGCCCCTGGTCGCTGACCGACAGCCGGTATCCGTTGTCCTGGGGCTCCAGCACGATCCGGATACAGCCCTCCGCCGGGGTGTAGTGACAGGCATTGCGCACGACATTCTCAACCGCCTGGGCTATGGCCCGGTGACTGCTCCCCGCCAGCATGGCCTGATCAGGCAATTCGGCCACAATCCTGCGGCTGGGGTTCTCGTAGCGGGCATCCTCAACGATGGTGTCCACAAGGTCGGTCAGGTTCAGGTCTTCGTTGCCCAGGTCCGGCTGTTCGTTCTCGAGCCAGGCCAGGGTCAGGGTATCTTCCACCAACGCCCGCATCAGATCACACTCCCGCCGGATACGCGGCAGGAAATGATGAGTATCAATGCCTTCCTCAACGCAACTGACGGCCATATCGATCCGGGTCAACGGGGTTCGCAACTCGTGAGAGAGGTCAGCAATCAGACGGCGCTGGGACAGGATCAGATCGCCAATACGCTCCGCCATACGGTCAAAGGTATCTGCCAGGGCGGTGAGTTCATCGTTACGATTGCCCAGCAGGGCACGCACCCGGGTTCCCAGATTACCTTCACTGAACTGACGGGTAGCCAGTTCCAATTGCCGGATGGGATTCATCACATGCCGGTAAATGACCAGTGACAGCACCAACAGCACCACTAACGGCAAGGCCACTTTCAGGAACAGCTTCATCTCCGGCAGGTAGGTGCCCGGGCGCATCCGTTGCGGCAGGGTAATCAGAAAATGGGTATGGCCATCGGCAAAGGTCATGTCCATGATCGGGTTGTCCGCGAAGTAGAGATGGATTTTCCACTCTACGTTCCGGCCAAGACGAAAGCCTTCCATAAACTGCCCGGACAACTCACTTCCAGCCAGGGGCTGCACCGACGACCGCACCACCGCCGCCCAGGTATCCTCCTGCACCTGAAGGTTCTCCAGCCAGTCTGCCAGCGCCCGTTCATCGCCGGATAGGTATAGCCGCTCGGCCGTTCGCCCCCATTGCTTCAGAGTGTCCTGATGGTGCTTGGCGATAAAACTCATCTGCTGTTCGGTGGTGGCCCCCAGAAAGGAGATCACCCAGACCAGCACTAGCGTACCCAGGGCCAGGGTGCCGCAAAGGCGCCACCAGAGTTTGCGGCTCACAGAAAACAGTACCCCCGGCCATGGACAGTCTGCAGGCGGTCCGCCGCCATGCCGGCCTCAACCAGCTTGCGGCGCACCCGGCTCAAATGCATATCCAGACTCCGGTCGTAACGGCTGAACTCCTTTTCCAGAACCACCTGGTACAGATAGGGTTTGCTGAGAGTCTCCGACTGGTGCAGAACCAGCATCCAAAGCAGTCGAAACTGGATGGGCGTCAGGCAAATTGCCTCGCCGTTGCAAACCACCGACAGACTTGCGCGATTGAGCGTCAGATTACCAACCACCAGTTCCGTGGGGTCGGCACGCTGGTCGCCTGCCTTGAGGGTGCGCCGGAGCAGTGCTTCGATCCTGAGCAGCAATTCGGTAAAGCTGAACGGCTTGGGCAGATAATCGTCCGCACCCTGCTGGTAACCCAGGATACGCTCCTCCTCCGCGCCACAGGCGGTCAACATCATGACCGGCGTCTGGCGGGTCTTTCGCAGGCGCTCCAGGACATCAAACCCGTTCATCCTGGGCAACAACACATCCAGCAGGATCAGGTCCAGCCGCAGGCTGAGCGCATCAAGCAGGGCCTGGTCGCCCTCAAAGCACTGTTGAACCTGATACCCTTTGCTGGTCAGCAGCCCTGATAGCTGATCACTCAGGGTCTGGTCGTCTTCAACAATCAGGATTCTTGGACGTGACTGGGTACCAGAGGACATTACCGGGCAACCTTGACTTATCAGTTCACCCTATCATATGCAGTTGATTATCATTTATCAATCACGCGGCTGCCAACGTTGAGACTTATTCCCGAGAACCCGAAATAACCAGGAATTCTAATAACCAAAGCGAATATCATATACCGCCATATTATTGGCCTACCCGAGGTCTGGCCCAGTAAATTAGCTGTTCTATCATCCAGTTAATCCGGGCAGACCACTCCATGAAAACAAGATTCGCTCTGACCTTTGCCTTGCTGCTGCCGGCCTTGCCGGCGCTGGCTGACGACCAGGCAAACGCCGCGCAAACCGCGCTGCTCGCCGCTTCCTGCGCCAACTGCCACGGTACCGATGGCAAGCTGGCCGGCGTTATCCCGGCCATCGCCAACCGGCCCGCCACGGCGCTTGAAAACCAGTTGATGGAGTTCAAGCACAGTGACTCCACCCGGGCCACCGTCATGCCGCGGATTGCCAAGGGCTATTCCGATGACGAACTGAAAGCCCTGGCCCAGTATTTCTCGCGCATCGGCTCCGCCCAGCAGCGCTGATTATCACCACGACAGAAGAATCGAGACCATGACCAAATCAAACTTCAAGAATCAGGGCCTGAACTCGTCCCGTCGTGATCTGCTCAAGTTGATGGGCGCGGCCTCTGCCTTGCCTCTGCTGGGCGCCTGCAGCAGCCTTGGCGGGCCCGCCAGCAAAGATCTGTCGGCACGGGTCGTGGTAGTGGGTGGCGGCTTTGGTGGCGCCACCGCCGCCAAGTACCTGAAGCGCAACGCACCGGATCTGGACGTTACCCTGGTTGAACCCAACAAGGTGTTCTACACCTGCCCGTTCTCGAATCTGGTACTGGCGGGCATGCGCACCATGGACAGCATCAGCCACAACTACAACGAGCTACGTGAGCTGGGTGTCCGGGTCGTTCACACCACGGCCCAGGACGTTGACCCGGTTTCCCGCACGGTCAGCCTCGGCGATGGCAGCAGTATCCGTTATGAGAAACTGCTGTTATCACCGGGCATTGATATCCGCTGGAACGCCATCGAAGGCTATGACCAGGCTGCTGCAGAACAGGCGCCCCATGCCTGGAAGGCTGGCGACCAGACCCGATTGCTGCGTCGCCAGATCGAAGCCATGGATGATGGTGGAGTGTTCGTACTGACCGCCCCCGCCAACCCGTTCCGGTGTCCGCCAGGGCCCTATGAGCGCGCCAGCCTGGTAGCCCATTACCTGAGCCAGCACAAACCCCGCTCAAAGGTGCTGATCCTGGATGCCAAGGACAACTTCTCCAAGCAGGGCCTGTTCATGCAGGGTTGGAAAGACGTGCACGGCGACCGCATTGAGTGGGTCGGGCTATCTGGCGACGGCAAGGTGGTTCGTGTTGATGCCGGCAAGCGGGAAGTGGAAACCGAATTCGGCACCATTCACAAGGCCTCGGTGCTGAACGTGGTGCCACCCCAGAAGGCCGGCTTTATTGCTGACCGGGCGGGCGTAACCAACGAATCCGGCTGGGTGCCGGTGGACCCGGTTACCTTCGAATCCACCCAGGTAAAAGATATCTACGTGGTGGGCGACGCCACCATTGCCGCCCCGATGCCAAAGTCCGGCTTTGCTGCCAACGCCCAGGGCAAGGTGGCCGCCGCGGCCATCATTGCCGCCCTGGAAGGTCAGCGGCCGCTGGAGCCGTCCTGGGCCAACACCTGTTACAGCCTGATCAACCCGGAATACGGCATTTCCGTGGCTGCGGTGTACCGGATTCAGGAAGGCCTGATTCACGAGTCCTCCGGCGGTGTCAGCCCCAGCGATGCCAATGCCACCTTCCGCAAACTGGAAGCCGATTACGCGTCGGGCTGGTACAGCGCTATCACCCAGGACACCTGGGGCACGCGCCGCTAGGCCGGGACGATGGGCAACCTGTTCTCAGACCACCTGAGCGCCGTGCTCTGGGCCGGCGCCCTGCTCGGCGTGGTATACGGCATGATCGCCCAGTGGAGCCGGTTCTGCCTGTTGCGGGGCCTGTTTAATCGCTGGCAGCAGAACGACAGCCGCCGGCTCAGGGCCTTCGCCCTGGCCATGGCGGTCGCGCTGGTCAGCAGCCAATGGCTGGCCTGGCAGGCAGGCATCAACCTCACCCGCACCCCCTACCACCCTGGCAACCTGCCGGTGGTCGCGCTGATTGTCGGCGGCTTGCTGTTTGGCTATGGCATGGCCCTGGCCAACGCCTGTGGCGCCCGTTCGCTGGTGTTACTGGGCACCGGCAATCTGCGGTCGCTATTGGTATTGCTGGTGCTTGGCATTGCTGCCTATATGACCATGTCCGGCGTGCTGGCTGAATTCCGGTTATGGATGGAAGATCTGTACCGCCCCACCCTTCCTGCCACCGATCTAACCCTTGTGACGGCGCCCCTGGGGCTCGACACAGAGACCGGTCGCCTGGTTCTGGCGGGCCTGCTTTCTCTGGCGCTGACTGCCTGGGCGCTGTCTTCCCGGGCATTCCGAACCTCGCCCCGGGACTGGTTGGGTGGGCTGCTGATCGGGCTTCTGGTTGCCGCCGGCTGGTGGATCACCGGGGTGCTGGGCGCAGACGACTTTGACCCGGTTCGGCTGGCGTCTCTCACCTTTGTCGCACCGGTTGGCGACAGCCTGCAGTACCTGATGCTCTCCACCGGCACATCACTGCGCTTCGGGGTTACCGTGGTGGCGGGCATTGTGGCGGGCAGCTTTCTGGTGGCGCTGCTCACCCGGGAATTCGTCTGGCAGAGCTTCACCAGCCCGGGCCACAATGGCCGTGCCATCGTCGGCGGATTCCTGATGGGCGTGGGCGGCATCATGTCGATAGGCTGCACACTGGGCCAGGGGCTCAGTGGCTTTTCCACCCTGGCAATTTCCAGTTTTCTGGCCCTTGCCGGTATAGTAGCAGGCTCACGCTTGGCGCTGCGCTTCAGTGTCGGCAGTTCTGCCAGCCACTAGGCCCACAGCCATTGGTTCTGTTTGATTCGAGGTCGTCATGATATTCCGCTCCCTGCTCGCCGCTCTTGCCCTGATGTTCGTTATGAGTACCGCCACCGCGGATCAGCGATGGCAACGGGTAGAAGCCGTGACCCAGGCACTCGACAATCGGGTTCCGGAACTGGAGGGCCTAAGCCTTGAGCTTCCCCTGGTGGCGGAAGACGGCAGCAGCGTTTCATTGTCCGTGTCGTTTACCGGTAGCCTGGAAGATGGCGAACACATCGAAAAGATCCGCCTGTTCGCCCCCGGCAATCCACGCCCAGAGGTAGCCGATATTACCCTGGGCCCGCTGGCTTCACCCGCCAACATTGCCACCCGAATTCGCCTGAGCGAAACCCAGCAGGTGGTGGCCCTGGCCATCACCAACCAGGATCGCGCCTTTCTCACAACCCGGGATGTAAGAGTGACCGTCAGCGGCTGTCTGGTGGGGGGCGGTGATGCGTCTGCGATGGCCATGGCCAATCCGCGCCTGGCGCTGGCTGGCAGTGCTCGCCCGGGGCAACCGGTTACCGTGCGCTCGCTGATCAATCATCCGATGGAAACCGGACTGCGGCCGGATGGTCAGGCCGACGACAGCATTGAACAACAACTGGTTGAATCGCTGACCGCCACCCTGAACGACGAGCCGGTACTGACCGCCCGCTTTTTCACGGGCACCTCCGCCAACCCTTACCTCCAATTCCAACTGACGCCGGAAGAGGAAGGCGAACTGAAGCTGGCCTGGCAGGATCAGAAGGGTGAACAAATGGAAGCAAGCCAGGCTATCAAGTTCTGAACCGCACCCGCAGCCGGCGTCATTCGGCCAGGGCCTCCTGCAGTAATGCCTGAAGGTGGTCTGGCAGATTGCCGGCCAAATTCAGGGCCGCCTCGTGGCCCCGGGGTGTCATCTTGCCCCAGGTGCGGCGCACGATGCGCAGCCACTTCTCTTTGTCGTAGTCCGGCTTTTCCTCGAACAACTGCGCAAAATAGCGTTCCAGAAACACCATGCACGCCACGTCTTCCAGCAATTGGGTGTCTTCATCCTCCCGCAGCTTGCGCTTGGTCAGAATCAGCTCCACCCGTTCGCATTCCTCCGGCGGGTAACCACATTCGGCCATGATTTCCGCGGCCCGCCGGCCATGCATGCGGCCACAGGCCTGGCGCCACTGGTAGTAATTTTGCCGGCCCTCCCCGTAATCACTACGGGGTATGGTCCAGCGCTCGATATGCTGGGCCCGGCAGGCAATCTGCATACGCTCGGATGGCGCCGGTTCCAGCTCAAACAACCAGCGGGTCATATGCAGGCTGTAGGCATATTCCCTGGGCAGTGGTTCCCCCTCTACCAACTCCCGATTCGGATCGGCCAGGTTAGCTTGATCAATGGCGCTCAGGGTGCAATCCAGTTTCTGGCTCATGGTTACCTTTATTGTTGGTTCATACCTGGGCGGAGGGCCGGGCCTTGATCCGGTCATACCAGGCTTGCAGGTTGGCCTGTTCCGGCTTGATGCGGATATTCACCACCCGGGCAAAGGCGATGGTGGTGAAGGCATTGATGTCGGCGGCGGTAAAGCGGTCGCAGCAGATGTACTCGTTGCCTTCCAGGTGCTTATCCAGGAAGTGCATGAATTTCTCAACACCCTTCCCGCATTCCTCGCCCCACTCTTTGATCGGGTTCATCCGGTCCTTGAAGTATCCGGTGGTATGCTGGAAGCACATGCCGGTGGGCATGAAGAAATAGAATTCCAGCCAGCGCAGCCACTGCTCCACCAGCGCTTTTTCGACCGGGGTTTGCCCCAGCAGTTTGGGCGTGTCCGGGTAGGCTTCTTCGAAGTAACGGCAGATGGCCATGGTTTCCGCAATGCAGGTGCCATCGTCCAATTCCATGACCGGCACTTTCTTCATCGGGTTGCGGGCTACGTATTCCGGTGTCAGGTTCTCGCCTTTTTCGATATCCACCTGTACAAACTCGGCCTTGTCCAGAAGGCCCTTTTCCGCCATAAACATGCGTACGCGACGAGGATTGGGGGCAGACTTGGTCTCAAAGATTTTCATATTGTTATTGGCTCCGTTGATCTGACATCAAGGCCTTGAGAGTGAACGGAAAAAACGGTTGCGTCAAGCAACTGCTATTGCCCCGGCACCCATTCCCGAATCTGCCGGATAACCCAGGCGGGCTCGTCCAGGGGCAGGTCGTGACCCGCATCCGGATGCAGTTTCAGGGTCCAACACCAGCGCTTTTCCAGCTCCGCACTGCACTGCCAGTGCACAATCCGGTCCCCTTTGCTGGCCAACAGCAAGGCATCGGCCATCGGTGCCCTGGTTTGAGGCTTATAGCGGGCTGCTGCTGCCAACTGCCGTATCGCATTGTGGAACGACACCGGGCGCTGACGCTGAATGCTGTACCAGGCTTTGCAGAGAGACAACGGCACCTCGCGGTTGGAGGTCAGCTCAAGGATATCCCGCTCCCGGTGGAACAGCTCCCGCCTGGCCAGCAATCGAAGTACCCGGGGCCAGATGCCCGGCCGCATCCTGCGCCAGGGCGGGCTGAAGCCTGAACTGGTGTTGATCAGAACCAGATGCTGCAGTTCACCGGGCTCAGCATGCTGCGCCCAATCCAGCGCCACCATTCCGCCCATGGACAACGCCACGATGGAGAACGGGCGCGGGATATGACCAACCTGCTCAAGCACCTTCTGACGGATACCGGCAATGGTGCAGGGGCTGTCGTCCCGATAGTGAATACCGGTACCGGGCAGATCCACCAGATGCACCTGGTCATTCGGCATTGCCGTCCGCAATTGCTCGACAAAGGGGCCCCAGTGACCGTGTTCACGCGTCAAACCCCTGAGCAGTATCCAGTGCATATCATCGGGTATCCCTGTACCAGTGCATGATGGCCGCTTCTCTCAGCATGGACTGCTGCTCACCGGTGGGCAACCAGTTCAGGTGACTGGCCGCCGCACTGATCAGAAAGTCCATCCAGGTCAGATGGCTGCGCAGTACGCGCTGATGCCGGTGTGGCACCAGCGGGTTGAAAAATCCATCCAGCCGGAACAGTTGCCGTGGGCGTTTGCGTATCCAGCGCCAAGACCCCATTTCCAGGGTCAGGGGTAGAAACACACCGCTGTTTTCCCGGTTTACCTGTTTGTAGAAATAGTCCCACAGATCGCCATGGGTCAGGTAGTGGGCAGACTGGGGCTCAAACCGGTAGTTGTGATTGGGGTAGGCCTGCTCCCAGATCAGTTTAAGCGCCATAACCGAATCAATACGTCGCATCGGGCGGCGGCGATAGGCATAAGGAAACCAGATCTGGTCCTGCCAGCCAAAACCGGAATGGCAATCCAGTGCCAGACTGAACGGTCGGTTTGGCAACAGGTCCTGAATCACCGCTTCCAGCGCCTGATTTTCCACTTCCATCCCCTGCTCTGGCCGGCCCCGATACCAGGGTAGTCGAGACGACCATTGCTGGCCGCCCAGTAAAAAGGCACTGCCATCCTGCGCGGTAATGGGCGCGTTGCGCATCAGATCCACTCCGCTGGGATTGCTGCGCTGGTTCAGATACATGCCACCGGGGTTCACAATCGGTATCAGGGTAATGTGGACTTTCTCAAGCAGGGCCTTGAGATGCTGGTCCCAACCCAGGCGAGCCAACAGGGAATCCAGCCAGGCCATCACCACCTGGCTGCCAATACGTTCCAGCCCATGCACCCCACCCACAATCAGTACCACCGGAACATCCGTCGCGGGCGTGCCAAGGTCCACCCGATAGATCGGCAACCCCATGGGACCAACAGCCACTCGGCCAGCCACCTGAGTGCTGACGAAATCCGGTGCTTCGGCCAACTGTCGCTCCAGCTGTACCAGCTCCGGCAGAAAGGTTCTGAGCAGTCGTTTTTGATGACGATCCCGGCTGGCCTGCTCAGCCGGAATGACGCTGTGGGGAGTCAGTGCCCGTAGTTCGGTCATGGTGCAATCTCTGGTCGCTGAGCCCCGGAGTTTACCTCCGGAATGCTGCAATAGATTGACAGCGTTACAGCCCCAAATATGCAATACAAACTATTCAGGAAGCGATATGATTAAGGTGTCTGCCCCGATACTGATGGCGGTTTAACCTTCCATGTTCAGAACCCTGTTGCTCTCTGTGTTTTTCCTGTTCTCGGCCTGTTCTGACCAGACGCCGACGGATTCACCAGAAACCGACGCTCCGAACCAAGCCGACCTTTCCAGTGCCGCTCCCGAGCAGGCGACAGCCGCCGGTGCCGCCATTCGGCGCGTGATACTCGCCGCAGACCCATGGTGCCCACACAACTGCCTGGCAGGCGCGCTGCAGGAGGGCTACATGGTGGATATTGCCAGGGAGATCTTCGCGGAGGCGGGCTACGAATTCGATTACCAGAATTTCGGCTGGGCACGCTCGCTGCAGCTGGCGCGGGAGCAATTGATTGACGGAGTGGTTGGCGCGCTGAAGGGCGATGCACCGGACTTCATCTTCCCCGAGACCGGCCTTGGCGAAGCCCGAATTACGCTATATACCCACCCGCAAAGTCAATGGGAGTATGACGGCATTGACTCCCTGCAGGGCAAGACCTTACTGGTGATTAACGGGTACGCCTACTCTCCGGAACTTGATCACTATATCAGCGAATATACGGATGATTCCGAGCGGATCTGGATTCTGTCTGGCCCGGCACCGCTGGCCCGAGCCCTCCAGCTTCTGGAACGCGAACGCACCGACGTGTTTGTTGAAGACAGCGCCGTGATGTCCTGGTTCCTGGCTCAAAACACGTCCATTGCCGCCCCCAGAAACGCGGGGCTGGCCTACGAGGCGCCCCTGTTTATTGCCTTCCCGCCGGAAAACCCTGACGCAGCCGAACTGGCAAACCTGTTGGACAGCGGCCTCGCCCGGCTGACGGCCAATGGCAGGCTCGCCGCCATCCTGTCGGCTTACAGGCTCTCTGACCCGGACTTATAGGCGGTAATCGTGTCACCGGCCGCGGTCCGCAACAGCAGCTCGCCATGGCGGCCAATTCGGCCATCGACCACCTCTGACATCAGGTCAAGAAACCGCTGTTCCTGGTTCATTAACGCCGGCGCGCAGGCCATCAGCGTGGTGGCCGGCGGCGTAAAGCTCAGGCCTTCTCCGGTCAGCCGGAAACCACCGGAATAGCGGTTACAGGAGGCCCGGCCCGCAACCCGCCCTTCGTCAAGAAACTCGATCGTGATCCGGGACCGGTCGATGATCCCGCTGCCGGCAAGATCCTCAACAACCCATTCCGCACCGCGGAACAAACGTTCCCGGTCACCACCGCAGCCCATGAAGGTTTCACCGTCCAGGGTCAACCGAACCTGCGCCGGATACTGGGCCCCGGCCATGTCGTCCTCGCACAGCTGGTGGGCTATGCGGAATTCCAGTGCCTGACCGTCGAACCGTGCCTCGTAGGTTCGCCCGTGCCGGTTGGCCAATGTTTCATTCAACACGATCTGCTCGCTGAGCTGCTGATCGTATGGACGGCTCAGGGTCATCTGGTTCTGCTCAATCTGCACCGACCAGAAGGGCTCGGTACCGATGGCACGAAACGAACTTTCGATGGCCCCCGGCTCCAGGCACTCGGGATAGACCTGTCCGCGCAATGTCAGTGTGCCCCGCTCTCCCTTGCCCCAGAAACTGGTATCCGGGTCGCCCGGCGCCTTGTAGAGCGCACCGGAGGCAGCCACTGCCGGCTTCAGAAGTACCCGCTTGTTCAGGTATTCCAGCCCCACCAGATCACTGCCTTCGGAGCTGGTCATCCGGACATCCAGCTGACCGCAGCGATATTGGCCAAAATCGGACAAGCCCTCGGTTTGTGGATGGGAGGCACAGGCTGCCAGGGTGAGGCCCGTCAGCGCCACGACGGACAACGGCAATACTCGTCGCAAAAACATGAACACATCCTCTGTTGTTCCATACTACAGGTCGCTAGTGTCCCGTCTGGCTAATTCCTTAATCTACTGCTTGCCTCTGAGGACTCTGACCAAGGCGTCAGTCTGCAGATGTGGTGGTTCCACATCAAGGACTGACAACACCGGCTCAGAGTCCTCAGAGGCAAGCCCTTCGGGAGCTCCTGAGAAGCCGAAAAGCGTCGTTCTGCTGTCTCGATTTGGAACCACCAAACCTTCACCAGCACGCCTAGCTCTTCGGCTTCTCAGGAGCTCAGTAGATTAAGGAATTAGCCAGACGGGACACTAGTTTAGAGATTCCCGGCGCGATTAACCATCATTGCGGTCACGGGAACCTTGCATCCCGGAAAACAACCTTCGACGTGTCTCAGACAACCAGCGGAGCGGATTACTCCCGACCGCTGGACTGTGGTACCGCAGTCATTTTTGTTCCATCGGCCGTTTCAAGCACCAATCGGCCGTCAGCCTCGAACTGATAATGCTGTACATCCCCCAGCAGCTTCAGAAACCGGTTTTCCTGCTGCATCAGAGGTTCAGGGCACGCCATGCGGGTGGCCGCCATGCGAGAGAGTTCAAGCTGGGTGCCATTGGCATCCCAGCCCCCCTGGTAGCGGTTGCAGGAGGCACTTCCGGAAACCCGCCCTTCGTCAGTAAAGGCGATGGTGACATCACTGCCTTCTGCCACCGGGTCGCCGTCAATTTCCTCGACCTGCCACTGACTCCCTGCCAGGTTCATGGTTTTTCCCGTCGCCCGCTCCTGGGACAGGGAACATCCCCATAACGACCCGGTGACCAACAACATAGCGAGGATATTCTTTGCAAGACTCATATAACCCCCTGAAATTTATGGAACAACCTTCACAGTCTACGCCTCGCCTGGTGGGAAATCGCTGACAGAAGCGTTAATCTTGCGTCATCAAAACACCGGGAGCACACCCATGACTGTCAAGCTCTACCAGTTCTGTATTTCCCACTATTCGGAGAAAGCCCGCTGGGCACTGGACTACAAAGGCGTCAACTACAAGCCGATCAACCTGCTCCCGGGCCAACACGCGCGAACCATCACACAAATGACCAGGGCGGATTCCTCGGTGCCGGTGCTGGACCATAACGGCCAGATCATTCAGGGCTCAGCGCAGATCGTGGATTATCTGGACCAGATGTTCCCCGACAACCCTCTGACACCGGAAGACCCAGTACTTCGTGAACAGGCCCTGGAATGGGAAAAAAAGCTGGATGAACAAGTTGGGCCAGCGATTCGCACCTGGGTCTATCACTACTTTCTGCAACGGCCCAAAGTGGTGGTTCCTTTGCTCGCCGCCGGCACCCCGTTCTATAACCGGATTCTGCTCAGCCTGGCCTTCAGCCGGGTGGACGAGATCATGCGTAAGTGGATGAAGATCAACCAGAAAACGGCAGATGCGGCGCAACAGACCCTGGAGCAGCTAGTCACCGAACTGGCGGACATCTACCGCCAGCGGCCCTACCTGGTGGGCGACCGGTTCAGCCGGGCAGATCTGGCCGCCGCAGCCCTGCTGGCGCCGCTGTTCCAACCGCCCCAATATCCAGTGCCCTGGCCAAAACCCGCCCGTATTCCCAAACCGGTACAAAGCTGGCTGGAAGAGTGGCGCCCCAAACTCGAGCCGATCGAAGCCGTGTACCAGAAGCATCGCTGACGGTGTTCGTGTGTCGGAAACCGCCACTTGCGCTGACGTAATAGGACAGCGTGTTTGGCGATGATTGTGCCAAGGCGATGATTGTGCCAAGATAGACCCTGAACAAGAACAACACCGGGTTCCTTAATGGTACTGATAGACATGATGCAGGCGGTGCTGGAAAACAGCGGCCTGCTGGCACTCTGGCAAACCGTAGCCCCTTGGCTGGCACTGGATGAGCGCCAGCTTATTTTTGTGGTAGCCACACCGATTTTCGTCAGCGTTACCCTGTGGGAATACCTGAAAATCCGCCACGACCCGGCGCTGATGGATACCCGCGAGGCGGTCCGGAATTTCGCCCTGGGCGCTGGCTACCAGACCACAGAGCTGTTGTTCGCAGGCATGATCGCTTTTCCGGTTTATGCCCTGTGTTATCACTTCCGACTGTTCGACCTCGAGCTCAACTGGCTCACTGCCTTTCTGACCTTCCTGGGTGTCGACTTCTGTTTTTACTGGATGCACCGGGCCAGTCACCGGATGCGCTGGTTCTGGGCCGCCCACGTAGTGCACCACTCGTCAGAGCGGATGAACTTCTCAACCGCGATGCGCCAGAACGCCACCAATATTTTCAACGGCATGTGGCTGTTCTATCTGCCGCTGGCACTGGTCGGTTTCAATCCTGTCTGGATTGGCGTGGCCTATGCGTTTTCTCTGGTCTACCAGTTTTTTATCCACACCACGCTGGTTGGGAGACTGCCCGCCTGGGTCGAAACGGTATTCAACACGCCAAGTCATCACCGGGTCCATCACGGTCGCAACCCCGGCTACATCGATCGTAATTATGGCGGCACGCTGATCATCTGGGATCGACTGTTTGGCACCTTCGTGGACGAAGATGCCAAGGACCCGCCCGAGTACGGCATCACCCGCCCGGTGGCCTCAAATAACCTGATTGTGCTGTGGACCCACGAATACGTGGACCTGTTCCGCGACATGCAACAGCCAGGCGGACTATTGTCTCGACTCAAACACCTGTGGAAACCGCCGGAGTGGCAACGCCCGGCCGCAAAGGAACCCGGCCAGGACCATGCGCAAACAGACCCTGCTACTGACAACCCCTGACAACCATCAGATCAACGCGACCCTGTTTGAGCCAGAGCCGTCACCCGACTGCTGCCTGATCATCAGTCACGGCATGGCCGAACATGGCGACCGCTATGCGGCCCTGGCCTCCTGGCTAGCCGGCCAGGGCGTGGCGGTCATCAGCTATCACCATCGCGGCCATGGCCCGGGCAGTGGTCACCCGGGACACTACGCAGACTCGGACGGCTGGCAGAAAGTGGTGGACGACCTGAACCAGGTGGTCCACTACGCCCGGGAACAGATGCCGGGCATTCCAGTCGCCCTGCTGGGCCACAGCATGGGCTCGTTCATTGCCCAAAGTTACGCCCAGGAATACGGCCAGAACCTGGATACGCTGATCCTGAGCGCGACCAACCGAATCCACACAGCTGAACTTCGGCTCTCGCTGCTACTGGTGCGCCTGATACGGGCGTTGCGTGGGCAGCGGCACGCCAGCAAGACCATTGCCCGGATGACGTTTGGCAAATTTAATCGAATGTTCAAACCCAACCGCACGCCCTGTGACTGGCTCAGTCGGGACCCACATCAGGTGGATCTGTACCTGGCCGACCCCTGGTGTGGATTCGAATGCACCACCGGGCTATGGCAAGACTTTATCCAGGGTATGCTGTCGATCAATCCCGCCCGGTGGCGCCCGGACCTGCCCGTTCACCTGTTCGCCGGCACCGATGACCCGGTGGGCGAAATGGGCAAAGGCATACGCCGCCACTTTCAGGCCATTCGGGAGGCCGGCGTGCAACAAGTCACCCTCCGGCTGTTTGAGGGCGGGCGTCACGAAACGCTGAACGAAACCAATGCTGACGTGGTCTGGCAGCATCTGCTGCAATGCTTGCCAGGCCGAAGCCAGGGCCTCAGGCGCGACAAGGCCCTGGCAGGCTGACATCACCGGCATGGTTTCTGGCCTGTTTGGCCGCAGAGCCTGCCACCGGATACCGCTAACCTGATCAGACTTCAACGCCACCACAAGGTAATGATCAGCGTGAGTATCGAACAAGAACATTGGGTGACCAGCGGTGACCTGCTCCTGTACGCCAGAGTCGAAGGTAATCCCCAGGCCACGCCATTGGTATTGGTACACGGCTACCCGGACAACCACAGTGTCTGGGATAAGGTGACCGAGCAACTGAAAAAGGATTATCTGGTCGTCCGCTATGACGTTCGGGGCGCTGGCCGCTCCGACAAGCCTGCCAGGACCAGAGCCTATCGCATGAAGTGGCTCGCGCAGGACCTCAAGGCCGTGGCTAACGCGGTGATCCCGGATCGCAGCTTCCACCTGGTGGCCCACGACTGGGGCTCTATCCAGAGCTGGGAAACGGTGACCACCGGAGCCCTGGATGGGCGCATTCGATCCTACACCGCCATTTCGGGACCTTGCCTGGATCACGTGGGCTACTGGTTGCGGGACCAGATCATGGCACCCCGCTCCGGGGGCACCACCAAGGTCCTGAAGCAGCTGGCCAGCTCCTGGTATGTGTTCATGTTCCAGTTGCCGGTGCTGCCAGAAACCCTGTGGAAGGCCGGCCTCGACTGCTTGTGGCCGGGGTATCTTCGCAAACACGAACAGATTGCCGATGCCCAGTTCAGCGAATACCAGAAAGCCGACGGCCACTATGGCGTCAAACTCTACCGGGCCAACTTTATCCGCAAGCTGCTGCGACCAGAACCGCGACTGGCAGGCTGCCCGGTGCAGGTGATCATCCCCACCCGCGATGCCTATGTGGGCCGCCAACTCACCGAGAACCTGGCCCGCTGGACCGGCAAGCTGACCCTGCAGGAACTGGACACCACGCACTGGGCGCCCATCACCGAACCGGCGGCCGTATCACGGTCTGTGCGGGAGTTTGTCGAAGCCCATCGCTGATAAGGGCGACCACCACAACGCAAAAGGCCGCTGAAATTCAGCGGCCTTTTGGGCAGTTGCCAGGTGGGAATCGTTCAGCGGGTGCCGTACACCACCATGGTTTTGCCCTTGACCCGAACCAGACCCTGGTCTTCCAGCGTTTTCAGAACGCGGCCCACCATCTCCCGGGAACAACCAACAATACGGCCAATCTCCTGGCGAGTGATCTTGATCTGCATGCCATCGGGATGGGTCATGGCGTCTGGCTCCTTGCACAGGTCCAGCAGGGTGCGCGCCACCCGGCCGGTCACATCCAGGAACGCCAGGTCGCCAACCTTGCGGGTGGTCTGGCGCAGGCGAGAAGCCATCTGCTCGCCGATGAAATAGAGCACCCTCGGGTCCTGCTGGGCGATCTCACGGAACTTGGTGTAACTGATCTCCGCCACCTCACACTCGGTCTTGGCCTTGACCCAGGCACTGCGGGAATCCATGTTGTCGAACAGGCCCATTTCGCCGAAAAAGTCTCCGGCGTTCAGGTAGGCCATAATCATCTCGCGGCCATCATCGTCTTCAATGATGACGGTGACGGAACCTTTGACGATGTAAAACAGGGAGTCGCTTTTGTCACCGGCATAAATAATGGTGCTTTTGGCGGGGTAACGCCGACGGTGGCATTGGGAAAGGAAATAATCCAGGTGTTTGGTTTTCTGCTCAACCGGCTTGACGATGGTAGCCATAGTGCGGGACATGCCTCCTCAGAGTCTGGCGATTCCTGATGTTTTTCTGCCCCGCATTTCCTTGCGGGTTTCGCGATTTTTATTGTTTGCAGCGCAACTTATAACAAGAAGGTCATCTTTCGGCAACTCGAAAGCGGATACAAGATGTATCTGGGATCAATGCCTCTTTGGTCGCAAGCGGTAGCTGTCGCCACTATCAGACTGTGCTAGCATCCTCCATCAGGCTCCGGAGCAACCTTGATCACATCCGGACATAAACCATCACCCATGGGAGAACCCGATGAAAGCAACCGTCGACTGGACCGGCAACGCCAGTTTCAGGGCTACCAGCGGTAGCGGCCACAGTGTGCAGATGGACGGTCCGCCCGATCATGGCGGCGAAAACCTCGGGCCACGCCCCATGGAAATGCTGTTGATGGGTGTGGGTGGCTGTTCGGCCTTTGACGTAATGAGCATCCTGAAAAAGAGCCGGCAGGAGGTCACTGCCTGCCATACCGAGCTTGAAGCAGAGCGAGCCGATGCCGTACCGGCAGTTTTTACCAGGATTCACCTGCATTTTGTGGTCAGCGGCCACAACCTCAAAGAGAAGCAGGTCGAGCGGGCGGTCAGCCTGTCTGCTGAAAAATACTGCTCAGCGTCCATCATGCTCGGAAAAGCCGGCGTAGAGATCACTCACAGTCACGAAATCCGCGCCGCAGAGTAAGCGATTTCCGTAGCCAGCGCGCCCCATGCCGCCAGTGGGGCCACCGTAACCAAAAATGTCATTGTAGATACTATTCATTGACACACACGGTATGCATAATACGCAACTTTCTCCGCAGGTCTGCGCAAAAGGTGAGCAATTATTATGGAAACCAAACTCCAGCTGCACGGTTTCAACAACCTGACCAAATCCCTGAGCTTCAACATCTACGATATCTGTTACGCGCAGACCGAAGAACAGCGTGAAGCCTACATTGACTATATCGACGAGATGTACAACGCCGAGCGTCTGACCCAGATTCTGTCTGACGTGGTCAAAATCATCGGTGCCAACATCCTCAACATTGCCCGCCAGGACTACGAGCCCCACGGCGCCTCTGTGACCATGCTGATTGCCGAGCATGAACTCACCGACAGCGAAGCCAACAATGAGGAATCTCCGGGCCCGCTGCCCGACACCATCGTGGCGCACCTGGACAAGAGCCACGTGACCGTTCACACCTATCCGGAAAGCCATCCCCACGATGGCGTCAGCACCTTCCGCGCCGATATCGACGTGTCCACCTGCGGCCTGATTTCACCCCTGAAGGTGTTGAACTATCTGATCCACAGTTTTGACTCCGATGTGGTCACCGTGGACTACCGGGTGCGCGGCTTCACCCGTGATGTCGATGGCACCAAGCACTACATCGACCACGACATCAACTCGATCCAGAACTACCTGACCGAAGACACCCAGAACGCCTATCAGATGATCGATGTGAATGTGTACCAGGAAAACCTGTTCCACACCAAGATGATGCTGAAAGAGTTCAACCTGGATAACTATGTCTTTGGCGTGAACGCCAACGAACTGGACCCGGCCGAAGCCCAGTCCATCGAGGACCGCCTGCGGCGCGAAATGCTGGAAATTTTCTATTCCCGCAACGTGGAATAAGCTCGCTCAGCGGTGGCATCGCGCCACCGCTGAACTTCTTCAGTTTTTTTGATCTGCCCCGCCAGAATTCTGCGTTTTCATCCTTCGTCTCTCCCCGGTTTAATAGAATCATCATCAACGAGAGGAGGACGACATGACGCTTCGCTCCCTGAAACAAATCATTCCCGCCCTGGGCACCTCTGATGGCGCCGGCGTAAAAATCAAACGCTCACTGGGTCAAAGCCAGGCCATTCGCATGGACCCTTTCCTGATGCTGGATGAGTTTGGCTCCGACCAGCCCCAGGACTATATCGCCGGCTTCCCTGCACACCCGCACCGGGGCTTCGAGACGGTCACCTACATGATCGAAGGGCACATGCTGCACGAAGACCACCTGGGCAACCGTGGCAACCTTCGTAATGGTGGCGTGCAATGGATGACCGCCGGCCGGGGCATCGTGCATTCTGAAATGCCGCAACAGGAATCCGGTGTCATGCGCGGCTTCCAGTTGTGGCTGAACCTGCCGGCAGCCGAGAAAATGAAGCCAGCCGGCTACCGGGATATTCAGCCCGAAGACATCCCAGTGTTCAATCAGCCCGGAGCCTCCGTAAAGCTGATTGCCGGCGAGATGAACGTCAGCGGCGTGCAGGTATCCGGTGCCGTGACCGGCGGTACTACCGAACCGCTATACGCCGACATTCATCTTGAGCCCAATGCCCAGCTTTCGCTGCCCGTGGCACCGCCCCTGAACGCCATGCTGTACCTCTACGAGGGCAACGCGAGCCTGGTGACTGGTGAGGCACAAACCCAACTTCGGCTATCCGCCGCCAACCTGCTGGATGACGGCGATGAGATCCTGCTGGCGGCTGGCCCATCCGGTGCCCGGCTGCTGTTGATTGCAGGCCGCCCGATAGGTGAGCCGATTGTTCAGTACGGGCCGTTCGTGATGAATACCCGTGAGGAAATCGAGCAGGCACTGAGGGATTACCAGACCGGGCGCTTAACCGCCGCCTGAACATCAGGCGAAGGTTCGGCCCGCCATCAGGCGTTGGATCATGGGGCGGATGATCAGCTCCATGGCCAACGCCATCTTTGGCCCCGGAATCACCAGCGTGTCGTGGCGTGACAGCGTGCTCTGGGGAATGGCCTGCAACAGCCAGGAAAAGTCCACCTCGTTGGAGTCGCGAAAGTGGATCACCACCATGCTTTCATCTTCACTGGGCACATCCCGGGCGATGAAGGGGTTGGAGGTATCCACCAGCGGTATCCGCTGGAAGTTGATGTGGGTATGGGAAAACTGGGGCACGATATCGTGCACGTAGTCTTCCATGCGGTTGATGATGGTCTGTACCACGGCCTCCTGACTGTACCCCCGCTGGTTGGTATCCCGATGGATTTTCTGGATCCATTCCAGGTTGACAATGGGCACCACGCCGATCAGCAGGTCAACGTACTGGGCAATGTTGAAACTTTCGCTGATCACTCCCCCGTGTAGCCCTTCGTAGAACAGCAGGTCCGTGTCTGCCGGTAGTGGTCCCCAGGCGGTGAATGTCCCCGGTTTATGACCGGCCTCAACCAGCTGGCGATCTTCATCGTGAACGTACTGGCGGTATCGTCCGTTGCCAGTATGGCTGTAGTCATAGAACAAGGCTTCGAGACGGTCGATATGATTGGCTTCCAGGGCGAAGTGGTTACGCTCGCCAAACTGCCCCTTGGCCGCCAGCCTGGCCATCTGCTCCCGGGTGTACCGGTGGAAACTGTCACCACCCACCATGGCGGCGTTCAACTCCTCACTGGCAAACAGCCGCCTGAAAATCTGGCCGGTGGTGGTCGTGCCGGCCCCGGAGGAGCCGGTCACCGCAATGATAGGGTGGCGTTTGGACATAATGAGCAATTTCCCGGATCAGGTCAGGCTGGTAAGCAAGCGTGGTTTTTCAACAACAAAGCCCTGAGCATAGTCCACACCCAGCTGTCTGAGCATATCCAGAACGTCTCGGGATTCAACCTGGGAGGCAATGACTTCCCGGTTCATGTAGTGCGCCATATCCACCATGGATCTCACCATTGCCTGATCAGTCTGGCTCGACACCAGCTGGCTGGTGAAGGCGCTGTCAATCTTGATCAGATCCACCGGCAGGGAACGCATGAACTGGAACGAACTGGGGCCACTGCCGAAATTACCCAGGCAGAACCGGCAGCCCAGTTCTTTCATTTCCAGGATGAAATCGGCCACCGCCTGCACGTCGCTGATGGCAGACGCCTCGGTCAGCTCAAACCACAGCCGTTCGATGGGCGCGTCTTTTTCACTGAGCTTCTCATAGATAAATTCCAGCAAGCTCTGATCATTCAACGAATACCCAGACAGGTTGATACACACGCCCCCGACATGTCGGGGGTCCGGTGCCTGGTCCCTCAGCCAGTCCAGCATATGCCCGACCACCCAGCGGTCCACCGCCTGCATGCGATCATAGCGCTCAGCCATGCGTACAAAATCCTGGCCGGTTATCAGGGCGCCGCTGTCATCGTACATGCTGATCAGAATCTCATACTGGGCCGTCATCCGGGCCTCGGCATGAAGCGGTATGATCTTCTGGCAGCGCAGCAGCATGCGATCTTCATCCGGATCCGACAGGCTGGCGACGCGCGCAGCGATCTGCTCCTGGCGGGCCTGGTCATCGGCATCCAGGGTATATTCGGCGATCTTGCCCGGCCCCATTTTCCGGGCCTGGGATAACGCCTGCTCCGAACTTCTCAGCCAGCGTTCAGCACTCACCAGAGCCGGCAACTCGGCCACCAGGCCAACGTTCGCCGACAACGTATACTGGCGGCCGCCAAAGGCAAACTCTGCCGATTCAATGGCCTCGATCAGGGCCGCGGCCACATCCTGGCCCTGCTCTTCCGCAACCAGCATGGCGAACTCATTGCCGGCCAGGCGCGCCACCGGCATGCCATCACCCACATGGCGGCACAACAGCTCTGCCACCTGTTTGAGGGTTTCATCACCAGCCTGGTAGCCAGCGGTATCATTGAGCAACCGGAAGCCACGCAGGTCCAGATGCAACAGAGTGCGGCTGTCTTCACGACGGGCCAGCTGCTGCTCCAGCATCCGTTCGAACTCCCGGCGGTTGAGCAAACGGGTCAGCTCGTCATGGGTGGATGCCCAGGACAGCTGGTCATAAACGTTGCGAACCATGCGGTCGATACTTTCATCCACCAGCGGTCGGTCGTACTGGTTATCAGGCACGATGATGCCCTTGCGCATCTGTCGGGCCAACGCGTCCAGCTCCAGCTCAACCACTCGCATGCCCTGATGATTGACGAAGACAAATCGGCTAAAGCCCCGGGCAATCCAGACCAGCCGAATATACTGGGGTTCATCAGGCCGGGTCTGGTCCCGCAGCCAGTCCCCGGTACGCAGCTGCTGTGACCGGTTGATCCAGCGCTGAAGGCTGCGTTGTTCCCGCTCGTTGAGGGTTTGCGGGTCTTTCTCGGCTGGTTTTGCAGGCGGCACTTCGACCATCTCAGGGGTTTTGTCGGGCCGGCGAACCAGGAAGTGCTTCAATTCATCGCGAATCTGGGATGACGGCATGTGATTGCTGGATATCGACGCCAGGCCGTCCTGGATCAGCCGCAAAAGTTCCGGCAGGTTGATACTGCTCTCCGGATCATCGGCAAAGGCCAGCAGCGAATCAATCACCGCCAGGTAGTCCTGCCAGAGCTGACTGTCTGGCCCCTGGCGAATCCAGGTCAGTGACAACAGGTCCCGCCAGCCGCCTTCCAGCAAACTGACCAGCGCCCGGGGCACCTTTCGGCCGGCGATGCGCTGATCAATCGCAGCGCTCACCGCCGCCTTGGACTCAGACACCTTCTGGGCACCCTCGGCCGCTGCCGTTACCCGCTCGACGTTCCGGCGATAGACCAGATTCTGCCGGTCAATCAAGGTGTCCAGCTCGGTCACTGTCTGTTCAAACACGCCGGTGTCCTGCTCGAAATCCGTGGCAATGCGCTGAACCAGCTCGTCGACCCGTCGCTGGACCACCGGGTTCAGGCGGCCACCCTTGACCCCCAGCTGGGCCAAACGGTTCATCACGCCGCGGACAGGGCTGTCCTGATCCTCAAAAAACGCCGGATCCCGCATCACCACCTTGAGCACCGGCACTTCCAGCTGACGCATCCGGGCCTGCACATAGTCACTGAGTTTGGGGCTTTCCACGACACTTTTGAAAAAGCGATCAACGACATCCAGGGTTTGCTGCTGCTCGTCATCCAGCCGGGCTTCGCCGATTTCCTTGATCTTCTCGACCACCCGCTCTTTCAGCGGGGCGGCGGATTCTTCCGGGCCCACCGCGCGTACCTGCAACTCCTGCAATTCCCGGTGCAGTTCACCGGTCGACAGTGGGCGCGCATTGGGGGCAAAGTCCTCCCGGGGACTTTCCCCTCGGGAAACCCGGCTTGCCTGCAGGGTTGTGAGCAGATTACGAACGGTGGAAAACGCCGTCTGGGCGGCCTGGGCGTAGCCGCGGAATTCACCGGATAACCGGCTTTTGAGGGCTCGGCTTGCGGGCGTGGCGCGGGATTCCTCGGCGGGCTGGGCCGGGCTCTCGGCTGGGGTCTCTTCTGGCCTGGTGACTGCCGGCGCGGGCGTGGGCTCGTCCTTTGGCGGTGCCTGCTCACTGAGGTATTTGGACAAGTCCAGGTCTGGCAGCACGCCATGACGAATAAGAATGTTGTTCAGTTCCCGGTACAGCGGCGCTAGTTGTTTAAGCACGGTTTGCTCAAAGGTCTTCAGGCAGACTTTCTCCACCTCTCTGGTTGCCTTGAGCTGTAACAGGGCATGATGGAAGGCCTCACAGACCAGCGCTGGCCCAAGCGGGTTGTGGTGGCCGGTGCGATTGGCGATACCGAGCTTGTCCAGTCGCAGCTTGAGCTGAAGCAGGTCGCCCCGGTACTGGGTATCGGCCCGGGTGACCATTACCCGGATGGTCAGCCAGTCTTCGAACTCGTTCTTGTCGACCACAGACAACTCAGCCCCCGGCACCCCCTTCTGGGCTGGTTTCAGAGGGGATTCCAGAAACCTCGCCATATGGTGCCAAAGAATCCTCTGGCGTGCCTGGAGCTGCCCTGAGGCGTCCATATACTCGTTGGCCAACTGATCGCTGGGAGCCTTCTGGGCGGCCTTGCGGAGCGCATCGACCATCTGCACGAAACAGGCATCCATCAGCGGTTCGATGAAACTGGTCACGGTTTTGGCAGACTGATGCAGCACAAACTGCACACGCTCACTCGGCGCCCGCAACGACGACCTGGCCTGATCACCACTGCTGCCGCAAAGCTGCAGCATGGCATTCAGGGCGTCCGGATTGGAGCGGGTGAAGTTCACCCCCATAGCGCCATCTATGCGCCGCACGGGGCTGACATGCAATTCATATCGGCGCTGGCCGTCCACACCGCGAAACCGAACCACCAGCTCGGACGGCTGGCTTTGATCGAACACCCGGTCCAGTTTTCGGGAGGTTTCACCGGAATAGCGGATGAACAGGCCTTCGGCGCAAAAATCAGCAATCTGGCAGGGCCAGGTATTACCGCCACCTGCGTCGATCTGTGCCGCGAGTTTAATGGGCTGTCGGGTACTGCTACGACGTTCTCTCGGATCCATGAACTACCTGACCAATTGATAAGCCGGCCTGGTCGCCAATGACCGTCGCCCTGGCGAACATCCCTGAGTTAGTGGCTGTGATCTGCTGTTATGATAAAAAGAGTATAGCCAGCCCCGGAAAACAGCCAGCGAGCCTGTCACGACGAGCACCAGGGCGGAGCCGGAAAGACCATCAATCACAACGTACGGATACATGAGACAGCTTAGTCAGATCTATCTTCTTTTGCTACTGTTAACAGGGCTCCAGGGGTGTTCGACCATTGGCTACTATGGCCAGGCAGTGGGCGGCCATCTTTCACTGATGCTGCGTGGCCAAACCGTTGAATCGGTCGCCCATGACCCACAAACCGACCCGGAGCTGAAACGCAAACTGGCCGTTGCACAGTCAGCACGCACGTTCGCCAGGGACACACTTCAGCTGCCGGTAGGCAAGGCTTTTACCAAATACGTGGAACTGGACCAGCCCTGGGTGGTGGTCAACCTGGTTGCTGTTCCAGAATTCTCCCTCGAGCCTCACCAGTGGTGTTATCCCGTGGTGGGCTGCCAGGCCTACCGAGGCTACTTCAATCTGGAGCGGGCGCGCAAGGAGCAGGCCCGGTTCAACGCACAGGATTACGACACCTTTATTGGCGCCGTCACCGCCTATTCCACCCTGGGCTGGTTTAATGACCCGCTCCACACCGGCTTTACCAGCCTGCCGGATGACCGCATGGTGGCGCTGATGTTCCACGAACTGGCCCATCAGGTGGTGTACATCAAGGAAGACACCGCGTTTAACGAAAGCTTTGCCACCGCCGTTGAACTGGAAGGTCTGAGGATCTGGCTGGAGCAGCAGGCATCCGAGGCCGGCTTTGAGCGTGCCCTGCAACGGCTGGAGCACCGTAATCAGACCCTGGACCTGGTCAACAAGACCAGCGCACAACTGCGGCAGCTCTACCAGCAACAGCAGGTGCTGAACACCGATGTACTCCGGGAACGTAAAGCAACCCTGATGGAGGAACTGGCCAACGCCTACGCCGAGCTGGCAGAACACTACCCGGAGCCTGGTCCCTTCGGCGCGCCACCGGTACGCCTGAACAACGCCAACCTGGCCCTGTTCCAGCAGTACAACCAGCATGTGCCAGCGTTCCGCCAACTGTTGCGAGATCATCGCTACGATTTCGGGCAGTTCTATGGAGCGGTTGAGGCCCTGTCCAGGGCCACGCAGGAAGAACGAGAGCTCGAGCTCAGTGCGCTGTCACAGAGGTTTGTAGAACACCTTTGAGTTGCGCTGGGTGTTGTAGGAGGCCAGCTTTGGCCCGGGCAAATCCTGCACCGCCGTGGGCAGAAAACCCCGCTCCCGGAACCAGTGCTCGGTCTGGGTGGTGAGTACGAACAGTTTGCGAATGCCCTGCCCCTTCGCCAGCTTTTCAATCATCGCCAGAATGTCGTCACCACGCCCGGCACGCCGGTAGGAGGGGTCGACCGCAAAACAGGACAGTTCACCGGTGCCTTCGTCCGGGTAATGATACAGGGCAGCACAGCCAACGATGGTGCCATCCCGCTCGGCCACGACGAAGCGGTCCACTTCGGTTTCCAGCATTTCCCGGGAGCGGCGCACCAAAATGCCCTGCTCTTCAAGGGGCTGGATCAACTCCAGAATACCCCCGATGTCTTCCACCCTGGCCTGGCGGATCTGCTCGTAGTTATCGCCGCTGACCAGGGTACCAGAGCCATCCCGGGTGAACAGTTCCTCGAGCAGTGCGCCATCTTCCACGTAGCTGATGATGTGGGCCCGGCGCACGCCTTTCACACAGGCATCACAGGCTGCTTTGAGCAATGCCGCGTCGTGGCCGGTCACCACATTGGTATTGAGGCGCTCCGACGCCTGGCGAGCCGACAGTTCCCGAATCAGCGAGCCGTCTTCTTCAAGCAGGCCTTCGTCATCGATGAACACGATCAGTTTTTCTGCCTGCAACGCAGCCGCTACCTGGCTGCCAACGTCCTCGTAGGACAAGTTGAAGGCATCGCCGGTGGGCGAGTACCCCATGGGCGGCAGTAGAACGATGTGGCCCTGTTCCAGCAGCTGTTCGATGCCACGGGTATCCACCCGGCGCACTTTCCCGGTGTAGCCGAAATCCACGCCATCCAGCACGCCCACGGGCTTGGCGGTGACATAGTTTCCACTGGTGACCCGGATTCTGGCATTGTGCATGGGCGAGTTGACCAGGCCCATGGATAACTGGCTCTCCAGGTAGGCCCGCAATCCGCCAATAGCCTCCATAACCAGGGGCAGGTGGTTATCCGGGGTGATGCGCAGGCCACGGGCAAAGGCGGACTCCAGGCCGGCGTCGTCCAGCCGGGACTGAATCTGCGGGCGACCACCGAAGGCCACCACCAGGCGCACACCCAGGCTGCTGAGCAAGGCAATATCGTGGATGATATTGATGAAGTTCCGGTGCTCGATGGCATCGCCAGGCATGGTCAGCACAACGGTTCGGCCGCGATGAGCGTTGATGTACGGAGATGAGTGGCGGAATCCGTGCAGCCATTCGTTCGATTTCAAACCTTTCTCCCCTTCCATCACAGACAAAACTGCTTGATCAGCCCGCGCAGAATATCCACGGTTGGTTGTAATTGCGACATCTCGAGAAACTCATCCGGCTGATGGGCCTGGTCGATGGAACCAGGCCCCATCACCAGGGTTTCCAGGCCCAGCTTCTGCAACCAGGGCGCCTCGGTGGCGAAGGCAACCGCATGGGCGGTATGGCCGGTCAGCGCTTCACAGGCCTTGACCAGGGCGGCGTCGGCCGGCGTTTCGAACGGCGGCACACCATCGAACAAGGGCTCGAAGGTGAGATTCAACTGCCGGCGCTCGGCCAGTGGCTGCATCCGGTTGAGGATTGCCTGGCGCAGCGTTTCCATGTTCATCCCGGGCAGCGGGCGCAAGTCAAAATGCAGTTCGCACTGGGCGCAGATCCGGTTCGGGTTGTCGCCCCCGTGAATACAGCCGAGGTTCAGCGTCGGCACCTGCACCTTGAAATTGGGGTTTCGGTATTTCTCCTGCCATTCCGTGCGCAGACTCAGCAGTTCCCCCAGGGCCTCGTGCATTCCCTCCAGGGCATTACGACCAAGGTCCGGGTTGGAGGAATGGCCGGACTGACCATCAAAGCGCAGCCGCTCCATCATGATGCCCTTGTGCATCCGCACCGGCTTGAGATTGGTCGGCTCGCCGATCACCGCGTACCGGGCCTTCGGTTTGCCGGCCTCAGCCAGGGCCCGGGCGCCGTTCATGGAACTCTCTTCGTCTGCGGTGGCCAGGATGATCAGCGGTTGCTGAAGCGGCTGGTCGACAAAGGCTTTGGCCGCTTCAATGGCCAGCGGAAAGAAGCCTTTCATATCGCAGGTGCCCAGGCCGTACCAGCGATTGTCCTTTTCGGTCAGCGTGAACGGATCACTTTGCCAGCGCTTGTCATCGAACGGAACGGTATCGGTGTGGCCAGACAGCACCAACCCACCCGGACCGCTCCCCAGGATGGCAATCAGGTTGTATTTGCCCGGCATGCCCGGCACTTCCAGGATTTCCACCGCAAACCCCATGGGCTCCAGCCATTCGGCCAGGGTTCTTACCACCGCCTCGTTGCTGTGGTCCCAGTCTGGCGATGCGCTGCTGATGGAGGGCAGCGAAATCAGCCGGGTCAGCATGTCCCGGATGTCCGGTACGGTCTGTAACTTGTCAGTGCTGTGCGCCATGGTAGCCTCCCGGCCGTTGATCTCAGTCTGCCCTGCCCCGCCGCCAGACATCAAATTGGGTGATGGCCCGAATCAATATTGGATAAGCCACCTCTCCGCCGGCGACGGTGCGTGACACTTCCAGCTCGCGCTCACCCACGCTGACCAGGCGACCTTCTACCTGATTGCCGTTAGACAGCGTCACCCTGACCTGCCGCCCCAGCCAGCTCTTCGCCCCTTCCAGGTCCGCCGGGTACCATTGCTGAACGCCGGGCTCCTCCCGGGGAATCACCGGTTCCAGCGCCTCCAGGGGCAACTGTGGCTCAGGGACTACCATTTCGGTCAGGTAGATGTCGGGGACCCCGGCACCATTGTAGTCAACCGACCAGGCCGCTTCGGGCGCCGATTCGGAACGCACGGGTATGCCAAACGTTTTGGCGCCGAGGTCAATGGCTAATTGCAACTCGCCACCTTCCATCAGCCACTGTCGATAGAGCGCGAGCAACTGATCGCTACCATCGTAGCCGCGGGCTTTCAGGCCTGCCTCCATCACCGAGACAGCGTTACGGGCCCATTGGTTCACGTCCTGCCCGGTTTCCCGGGCACAGTAAGCCGACAGGCGGCGCATCAGGCCAGCATCACGAAAAGTAATACGAACCGGTTCAGCGCTGCTCTCCAGGGTGGCCGCCAGGCCGGAGAGATGAACCCGGGCGCCCGGCCATTCCGCCTCCAGGCTGCCGGTTTCTGCACTGTTGATCTCCAACCGCACTCCCTCAGAGCTCTGCTTCAGGTGCACATCACCGCGAATAGCGGAAATGCCCATGCGCATCAGGTCGCCACTGCCCAACTGCTGCCGGGGATCAGGTGCACAGGCCAGTGACACCAGCGGCGGCAGCCGCGATTGTGTCTCGGTACCCGCGGTCAGCCAGTTCCGGAACATGGTAGGCTCCAGAGCCATGCTGGCCTGCTCTGCCGCCAGCGACCAGGTCGCCGGCAGCGGTGACGGGTTGGCCAGGGTGGTCAGCAGGGTCACCGGGGAACCGGCATCAAACTCAATCAGACCCAGCTGCAACGGCTGAGTCAGTCGGAAATCTTCCCAGCGGGATTGCCTCAGGGTCACCCGGCCGTCCAGCGCGGAGCCAATCTGGCCTCGCTCCAGCACACCATAGCCGGAGAGCTCCGACCGCGCTTGTGCCATGCGCTGATCCGTCAGCCACCAGACGCCGGCCTTGAAACCGACAAAAGCCACGATTCCCAACGTGATCAGAAATGACAACAGGCGCTTCATCCGGTTGCTCCCGGGTCAGGTTGTTTAGTTCCGGGAAATCAGGGTACCAACGCCTTCGTCGGTAAAGATTTCCAGCAGACAGGCATGGGCAACACGGCCATCAATGATGTGCGAGGTGCGCACGCCGTTTTCCACCGCACTGAGCGCGCAGCGAATCTTCGGCAGCATGCCGCCGTGGATGGTGCCATCATCAATCAGATCGTTGACCTGCTGGGCGGTCAGGCCGGTCAGCACCTTGTCTTCCTTGCTCTTCAGGCCGGAGACATTGGTCAGCAGAATCAGCTTTTCCGCCTTCATGGCTTCCGCCACCTTACCGGCCACCAGGTCGGCGTTGATGTTGTAGGAGGCGCCATCCGGGCCCACACCGATCGGGGCGATCACCGGAATCACGTTGCTGCGGGTGAGCATGTCGATCACGTCGACATTAACACTGGCAACCTCGCCCACGTGGCCAATGTCGATGATCTCCGGTCGTTCCAGTTCCGGTGAACGGTCAACCACCTCCAGCTTGCGGGCACGAATCAGGTTGGCGTCTTTACCGGTCAGGCCCACGGCGGTGCCTCCCTGGGCGTTGATCAGGGATACAATTTCCTTGTTTACCTGGCCACCCAGCACCATTTCCACCACATCCATGGTTTCAGCATCGGTCACGCGCATGCCGTTCACAAAGCGGGATTTGATGTTCAAACGCTCCAGCAGCTCGCCAATCTGGGGGCCGCCGCCGTGAACCACGATGGGGTTGATACCCACCAGTTTCATCAGCACCACGTCCCGGGCAAAGCTGCTTTTGAGCTCTTCGTTTTCCATGGCATTACCGCCGTATTTGATCACAACGGTCTTGCCAGTAAATCTTTGGATATAGGGCAGGCCCCGGCTCAGTACCGAGGCCACCTGCATTGCTGTTTCACGATCCAGCGCCATGGTGATGTGCATTCCTTACTGTCAGAGAATGTGTCTTGTCAGAAGTCCGCAACCAGGTCGGGTGCGGCCTTCTGTAATTGTTCGCGGAAGACGGCTTTGATTCGTTCAAGCGCCTCGTCGGTTTCAGCTTCGAACCTGAGTACCAGAACCGGCGTGGTGTTGGATGCCCGGCACAGCCCCCAGCCATCGGTATAATCTACCCGAATGCCGTCGATGGTACTGATGTTGCCGTCACCAAATTCACCCAGTTCGCCGAGGCGCTCAATGATCGCGAACTTCTCGCTTTCCGTCACCTCGACATTCAGCTCAGGCGTGCTGATATCCTCAGGGAAATCGGCAAAGACATCGTCACTGTGACGATCCTCAATACCCAGGATTTCCAGCAACCGGGCTGCCGAATACAGGCCGTCATCGAAACCGTACCAACGCTCACCAAAGAACACGTGGCCGCTCATTTCACCAGCCAACAGGGCACCGCTTTCTTTCATTTTCGCTTTCATCAGGGAGTGGCCGGATTTCCACATGATGGGCCGGCCGCCAGCTTCGGAAATCACGCCCGCCAGGCGGCGGCTGCATTTCACATCGTACAGTACGTCCGCGCCCGGGTTACGGGACACCACATCCCGGGCGAACAGCATCAGTAACCGGTCTGGCCAGATGATTTTGCCAGTGTTGGTCACCACGCCCAGGCGGTCGCCGTCACCGTCGAAGGCCAAGCCGATATCGGCGCCGGTTTCCTGCACTTTGGCGATCAGATCCTGCAGATTGGCTGGCTTGCCGGGGTCCGGGTGGTGATTGGGGAAGTCGCCATCTACCTCGCAATACAGCGGGGTTACCTCACAGCCAAGTTCCTCGATCAGCATGGGGCCGAGTTCGCCCGCGATACCATTGCCGGCATCCACCACGACTTTGAGCGGGGCAGCCACGGCGATGTCACCGACAATCCGGTCCAGATAGGCCCGGCGCACATCTTCCCGGGACTGGGCGCCCTGACCAGAGGTGAAGTCGGCGGTCTGAATACGCTGGTAAAGTTTCTGAATCGCCTCGCCAGACAGGGTTTCACCGCCCAGCATGATTTTCAGGCCATTATAGTTGGCGGGGTTGTGGCTACCGGTCACCATCACACCGGAGCCTGTCTCCAGCTGGTGTGTTGCGAAATAGAGCACCGGCGTGGGTACTGCTCCGACATGGATCACATTGCAGCCGGTGGCCATGATGCCACTGGCCAGCGCATCGGCCAGGTCCGGGCTGGAATGGCGACCGTCGTAACCAACGCAGATAGAGGTAACTCCACGGGCCGAGGCCTCGGAACCAATGGCAAGACCAATCACCCTCACCACGTCGGGCGACAGGGTCTCGCCAACAATGCCCCGGATGTCATAGGCCCTGAAGATTTCAGGGGCAACCTCGACCGACGGCAGCTCGGCTTCCACTACCTCGGGGATATCGTCATCAAACAGGGCATCATCGCCACTGCCAAAACCAAGCACATCCTCGTCGCCATCGAGCATATCGATGTCGGGCATGTCCTTGTCCTGGAACAGGGGTTCTTCTTCACCGGAGGCGGGCTTTCTGGCACCAGCTGCCGATGGCTGCGGTTTTGCGCTCTCGGCGGCCTTTGCCAGCCGTTTATCAACCATCTGCGACAGGCGGAACAGCACCTCGCCAGTAGAGGCCACCATATCCCAACGGAAGGTCGGCAGTTTCACCCGCTCGCCACCAAACACCTTGTGCGACCACTGGATCAGGGCCGTTACATCCTGGCGAATGCCTCGCTGGGCGCCGCCCAACAACACCCAGACAACAATCGCGGCCGCCAGTGCCGGAATGCCGACCAGCACGGCAGCCACAATGGTATTGACCGGCGCCTCTGGCGCCCGGGCCGGCTGGAACACCACCGACCAGTCCGGATTCGTCAGGGTTCTGGCTTCAGAAGGGCCCGCCCCCCGGCCGGCGCTGACCACGGTGCGCTGGGAACCCGATGCCGCCTGCACCAGCGACAACTGGCCTCCCAACTGGCGGTTGCCAACGGTCAGAAGCGGCTGGAGCTGATCCGCGCCGTAAACCACAAGCACACTGCCCTGCACTGCATTGCTGACCGGATGTCGAACTGGCGCGGCGTACTGAAGATACCACTGATCGTTACGGGGAAAGGCGTCCGGCAATAGTGACTGCCCGTTCTCTGCCCGCCGGGCCAGCTCCAGGCCGGCAAATCCGAGCAGGCTGTCGCTGCTGCCGGTGCGGGGAATATCGCGGTAACGGAAGACAAAAACCGCCTGGGCTCCCGGCAACGCCGCCTGCAGCTGGCGCGCCAGCTCGTCCCGGTCACCTTGTTCGGCAAGCTGATTGCTCACATAGCGCTGATTGGCCAGGGCACGCACTTGTTCCTGCTGGGCGCTAAAATACTGGTTCAGCCTCTGTTGGGCGCCGTCGGCCTCAACCACCCGGGCCTGCTGGTAACTGCGCTCACCGGCGGGCACAATGACCAGGAAATGAAGCAGGGCCACCGCAACCACGCCGGCCAGAACCACCACCAGCGCCTGGTTGAGTGCTACGGTATTGAGTCGCTTGAGGCCTGACCCTGAAGATTCTGCTTTTCGCTTGTTTTTCTTTCCCGGCTTCTTTTCGGGATTGTCATCCACCGACGGCTCTTTGATTTTCTTTTTACCGAGTTTCATAGTGCTTCCCGCAATGATTTTTACGTCCCGGACAATCAGTTACCAGCAAAGTATAGACGCCGACCTGCATAAACGCTGCCAGCCTCCGGTAACCGACTCAGTGCGTTCCGGTTGAACCAAACCCGCCCTCGCCGCGGGTACTGGCGCCGAATTCAGGCACCACTTCAAAGTCTGCCTGTACAACCGGCACCAGAACCAGCTGGGCAATACGTTCACCGATGGCGATGGTGAAAGCGGTTCGGCCCCGGTTCCAGCATGACACCATCAGTTCACCCTGGTAATCGGAATCGATTAACCCCACCAGGTTGCCCAGCACGATGCCGTGCTTGTGGCCAAGACCGCTGCGCGGCAGGATCATTGCCGCCAGCGACGGGTCGGCAATGTGCACGGATAGGCCGGTCGGAATCAGGTGTGTCTCGCCCGGCTCGACCGTTAATGGCGCATTCAGGCAAGCACGCAGATCCAGGCCGGCCGAGCCCGGCGTTGCATACTCCGGAAACGGTATGTCGGTGCCAATTCGATCGTCCAGGATTCGTACCTGCAGTTTCTTTTGCGTCATGAGTTCCCGACCTTGTTGCTGTGTTCGGCGATCAACGCCACCAATGTGTCTGCGATGGCCTGCTTGCTGTCCGGGCCAATCGCCTGCTCCCCGCTCGGCCAGAATACCGTGACGGCATTCTGATCGCTGTTAAAGCCCAGCCCCGGGACGGACACGTCGTTGGCCACGATCATGCTGAGCTTCTTGCGTTGCATTTTATCGTTGGCATAGCGGGCGACATCTGTGGTTTCCGCGGCGAAGCCCACGGTAAACGGAGGATTCTTGCGGGCGGCAATGGTCGCCAGCGTATCCGGATTGCGCACCAGCGACAGTGTCATCGCTTCGTCCGTTTTCTTGATCTTGTCGCCGGCACAGGCAGCAGGCCGGTAATCAGCCACCGCCGCCGTGGCGATAAAAATGTCGCAGCCCTCCGCCACTACCCGCTCAGCTTCCTGCAACATGTCTTGCGCCGTCATCACCGGCCGGACTGCCACGCCATCCGGCACCGGCAGGTTAACCGGGCCACTCACCAGCACCACCTGGGCGCCCGCATCTGCTGCCGCCCGAGCCAGGGCATAACCCATTTTGCCGGAGCTGTGGTTGGAGATATAACGCACCGGATCAATGGGTTCACGGGTAGGGCCGGCAGTGATCACCACCCGTTTTCCCGCCAGCGCTCCGACAGTGGCCCGGGTTGCATCAGCCAGAATCCGGCTGGCAAGGGCGTCCGGCTCCAGCATCCGGCCAGGGCCTGTATCACCACAAGCCTGCTCGCCCTGATCCGGCCCCCAGACGGTAATCTGCGGGTCTTCCGCCAGCAGGGACATGTTTCTCTGGGTCCGGACATTCTTCCACATGGCCTGATTCATGGCGGGGGCCACTGCAATGGGCGCCTCAGTGGCACAACAGACCGTGGTCAGCAGGTCATCCGCCATGCCCTGGGCCAGACGGGCCAGAAAATCCGCAGACGCGGGCGCCACCACCACCTGATCGGCCCATTTGGCCAGCTCAATATGGCCCATGCCGGCCTCGGCCTCCGGGTCGAGCAGCGATGTGCGCACCGGCTCGCCGCTGAGGGCCTGAAACGTCAGCGGCGTCACAAATGCCTCGGCACCCCGGGTCATCACCACCCGCACTTCAAGGCCCGCTTTCTTGAGCAGCCGGACCAGTTCGGCGCTTTTATAGGCAGCAATGCCACCGGTGATTCCCAGCAGAATTCGTTTGGCAGCCATGAAGGGCTCCGTAATCCCGTAAAATGAAAGGGTTATAAGATAGCACGCCCGGGCCCGGCAGGCAGCCTGCAAGAGCACCCGTTCGTTTACCAAATGTTACTTTTTGGAGTAACCTTTGTAATTCTGAGAACCGATGCAGGATGCATCACAATCTGACACGCAAGGACGCACAGCATGAACAACCCTGCCTGGCCAACTGATGAACGGCCCCGTGAGCGCCTTCTGGCCCACGGCCCGGAAGCCCTGTCTGACGCCGAACTCCTGGCCATTTTCCTGCGCACCGGCACCACTGGCATGCCGGTGATGGACCTGGCCCGCCATCTGATCTCTGAATTTTCCGGCCTGCGGGGCTTGATGACTGCCTCCCGCAGGCAGTTCTGTGAGGTCAAAGGCCTGGGCACGGCCAAATACGCCCAGGTTCAGGCGGCCATGGAGATGGCCCGCCGGGTGATGGACGAACCACTGCGCCAGGGAGATCCGCTGCGCTCACCAGCCGACACCCGCCGCTTTCTCACCAGCCGGCTGGGCACTTACCCCCACGAAGTGTTCGCCGGCCTGTTCCTGGATAACCGCCACCGGGTAATTCAGTACCGGGAGCTGTTTCGCGGCACCATTGACGGTGCTGCCGTGTATCCCCGGGAAGTGGTTCGCCAGGCCCTCGAAGACAACGCCGCCGCTGTCATTTTTGCCCACAATCACCCCTCTGGCGTCGCCGAGCCCAGCCAGGCGGACATTTCCCTGACCCGCAGACTGAAAGAAGCGCTCGGACTGGTGGATATCAGGGTTCTTGACCATATGGTTATCGGCCACGGTGAGGTAATATCCCTGGCTGAACGAGGGTTGATGTAGCTGCAGCAGGGTCGCTTCCGGAAAACTGGCCAAATTCCCAACAATTTTTTGCGTTGGTCGGCCAGTTCTGGTATAAAAGCGTCCCTTTCTGGCGGCGTCTGGCGAGCAGCGTTCAGTTTAGAGGCGCGAACCGGTGGCAGTTATTGCTCCGGAGCAACCAGAGACGCATTAAAAAACGAATTCGTATTGATAGACCATTGCTCAGGTCGGAGGCAAGTATGTCCAGAGTTTGTCAGGTTACCGGTAAGCGTCCGGTTACCGGTAACAATGTATCCCACGCGATGAACCACACTCGTCGTCGTTTTCTGCCGAATCTGCAGAACCACCGTTTCTGGGTTGAGACCGAGAAGCGTTTCGTGAAGCTGCGCGTATCCACCAAGGGCATGCGCATCATCGACAAAAAAGGCATTGACGCTGTGCTGGCCGATCTTCGTGCCCGCGGCGAGAAAGTTTAAGGAGCCGCATCATGCGCGAGAAAATCAAGCTGGTTTCATCAGCAGGCACTGGTCACTTCTACACGACCAAAAAGAACAAGCGTAACACTCCGGAAAAAATCGAGATCAAAAAGTACGATCCGGTTGTCCGCAAGCACGTTGCGTACAAGGAAGCCAAGATCAAGTAATTGATCCTGCCTCCACAAAAAAACCCGGCCAGCGAGCCGGGTTTTTTTATACCTGAGCAAAACACCCCTGCACCGAAAGGGTCTCGCAGACCTTAAAAGGTTTCCAGATACCCCTTCGGCAATGCCACATCCATGGCGATGGGCAAATGGTCCGATACCGGATAACTAATCACCTCGGCACGCCGAATTTCCAGGGAAGGACTGACCATAATGTGGTCCAGGGCCTTTTCGGGCCGCCAACTGGGGAAGCTGTGAGCCGTGCCCGGCAGGGGTATCAGATCCGTCTCTTTCAGGGGCGTTTGGGTCAGCAGCTGCTCTGCATGAGCATTCATATCCCCCATCAGGACTACATGCCGGTAGTCGGCAATGAGATCCCGCACGTAACCCAGCTGCCGCTGCTGTGCCGCCTTGCTGAGGGACAGGTGCATTTGTACCAGTATGAGCGGATCGTCTTCCGAACCATACCGGGCAATGATAGCCCCACGGCCGGGAATCAGGCCGGGCAGTTTGTGCTCAGTGACATCCAGAGGCCGATACCGACTCAACAGACCGTTGCTGTGCTGCGCGATCTGACCAAGATTGCGATTTAATTGCTGATACCAGTAGGGAATACCGGCGGCTTCTGCCAGATACTGGACCTGATTGATATAGCCACTGCGCAAACTGCCACCGTCGCATTCCTGCAACGCCACCACGTCGTATTGCCGCAACAGGGTGGCAATACGATCGAGATTCTCGATGCGGCGACGATGAGGCAGAAAGTGCTGCCAGCTGCGGGTCAGGTAGTGATGGTAAGACGAGGTATTGATGCCCACCTGGATATTGAAGGTGAGCAGCCGGATATGACGATGGGGCTCAAACTCAGGCACATGCTCGCTACCAGAACAGGCCCCCCGGGGACCTTCCGGTCCCCGGAGAATACCATTAATCTGATTGCGCAGACGCTTATACATAACAGGGGATTCCCACGCTGAACCTGAACGCGCCCCTCAATACCGGCGGCTCATTCTGCCGCAGCACGTTCCTGCTCGACCAGGTAGTCAACCACAGACAGCACGGCCTCATGACCACCTGCCATGGAGGCGCTGACCACGTACTTGCCATTTACCAGCATAGTCGGTGTACCGGTGATGCGCGCGCCGCGGATCTTGGCCTGGGCCTGCTGAACCCGTGCACGAACACCGAAGCTGCGGTAGTTGTTGAGGAACTCCTCGGCATCAACACCGTGCCCGCTAACGAAATCCGCCAGAGCTTCGGGGGAATTCAGGGGGCGACGCTCGCCAGCCAGTGCCGTAAACAGGGCGTCATGCACCTTGTCCAGCTCGCCCATGGCCTCCAAAGCATAAAAGGCGTAAGCGTGAGGCTCCCAACTTTGACCCAGTGCTGCCGGCAGCTTCACGAAATTCACGTAGTCCGGCGCCTGGTCAGCCCAGGACTCAACCAACGGCTTGAAGGTATAGCAGTGGGGGCAGCCATACCAGAACACTTCAGCAACTTCTACGCCTTCGTCGGATGCGGTGCGAACCGGATTATCCAGGGTGCGGTAATGGGTGTTCTCAACCCATGACTGAGCCTGCGCAACAGCACCAACCGCCATAGACAGCGCGAAAACAACAACTGTGCCTAGTGTTCTTATCATCGGGAATCTCCGAGTTCGATGTTCTGATGTGACCACGATTATGACCCAGCAAACCGGGAAAGTTCCACTGCTGGCCAGAAGGGAATGGTTACGGAAAGGTAAGCAGCAAAAACCCCGCCTTGGCGGGGTTTTTACAACTCGCTACAGAAGCCGGACTCAGTTAAGGCCGGAAACGTAGTTTGCCAAGGCCTTGATCTCAGCATCGGTCAGACGAGTAGCCACGTCCACCATGATGTTGGCGTTGGTGGTGCCTGCACGCTCGCCGTCACGGTAGGCTTTCAGCTGCTTCTCTACGTACTCGGCGGTCTGGCCGCCCAAGCGGGGGTAGCCCGCTGGCTCGTTGCCAGCACCGTTCGGACTATGGCAACCGGCACATGCGGCAACGCCGGAGGCCATGTTACCGCCACGGAACAGCGCCTGGCCACGCTCAACCAGATCTGGATCTGCCTGACCAACAACCATCTCCTGATCGTTATAGTAGGCAGCCAAATCCCACAGATCCTGGTCAGACATGTTGTCCAGCAAACCGGTCATTTCCGGAATCGGACGATCTCCGGTTTTAATATCGACCAGCTGGCGATACAGATATTTCTCGCCCAATCCGGACAACTTCGGATACACCGCCATGATCGGCTTGGCGCCGCCCTGGCCGTGACAGCTGGCACATACCGCTGCGTTCTGTTCACCCGCTGCCGGATCTCCTGCCCCGTGAGCCATTGCCGTCAGGCCAACTCCGAGAACAACTCCTGCGATCAGTCTTTTCATGCTCGCTCCGCTTCTCTCATCTTTGCATCTTGAAAGTATTCTTCGTTGTGCAGCCGGCAGGCGCCAATCTGTCTGGCTTTTCACCGGGGCTGACAGCGGCAACGCGCAGCGTCCCGCCGGAAATTGGTGTAGCATTATACATTAATCGCCGATAACTGAAATCCAAAGGAATACCAACCATCGTGGACCCTGATCTGACTCAAAAAAGCGTTTCGTTCAACAGTGCCCGTTTTCTGATCAGCGCGTCCAAACTGGACGAGTGCCCGCCAGACATCGGTGCCGAAGTTGCCTTCGCCGGGCGTTCCAATGCCGGCAAGTCCAGCGCGCTGAACGCCATTACTGCCAACGGCAAACTGGCCCGGACCAGTAAAACACCCGGCCGCACCCGGCTGATAAACTTTTTTACACTCAATAAAGAAAACATGCGCCTGGTCGACCTGCCCGGTTACGGCTACGCCAAGGTCTCCCGGGACATGAAAGACGACTGGCAACAGCATCTGGGGCATTACCTGAATGATCGCCGCTGCCTGCGAGGCCTGGTGTTGGTGATGGATATCCGGCACCCACTCACCGACTTCGACCAAATGATGGTGGAATGGTGCGAGCATAACAACCTGCCGTTGATGATTCTTGCCACCAAAGCCGACAAGCTGAAATTCGGGCAAGCGAAAACGGCCATGCTGGGCATTGCCCAGAAACTGAAACCCTTTGCGTGCGTTGCACACCTGATTATGTTTTCCGCCACCTCAAAACGAGGCGTGGATGAATGCCGGGAAGCATTGACAGACTGGCTGGAAGCGCCGGAATCGGAAACCCCCTGATGAAAAAACCGGCCTGCCATCAGACAGGCCGGTGAAACGTCAGGGTTTGCGACGTACCTGAGAACTCACTCAGGAGACGCAGGAAATGTCCGGTTTCCCACGTCACTACCTTTGAACGCGATCGCGGAAAAAAGTTCAATTTTTAACCAATCCCGACAGAAACCCCGGTTTCAGCCCGTGAGGACTCGCCGTTCTGCTCCGGATTTTCCGGCAGCGTTGGCCGATACTTTTCACGTAACGCCAGCACCTGCTCGCGATAATCCGGAGTCAGATAAGGCAATTCCAGAGTCAGCACCTGATAAATACCCTGCTTGAGTTCGGTCAGGGTGAGACTGGCAGGCTCGTCACTGGCGTGGGCTGTCTTCAGAAAAGCCATCCAGTTGGTGATCACCAGCCAGACGTTGAGCGACATGGCCGAACGTAGATCTTCCGGCTGCGGCTCGATGATACCCGCCTCCGCCAGCTTGCCGAAGATCCGATTGATGGCAGCAAGGCATCGATTGGTGAATTCCCGGTAGTCCTGGCGCAGCCGGGTATCGCTGTCCAGTAGATATTCCAGGTCCCGGTGAAAGAAGCGGTAACTCCACAAACCGTCAAACACCGATTCCAGGTAAAAGGTCAGGTCGTCGAGCGTCAGCAGCCGATCCTCCGGAATATCGAGGTAATAATCCACCAGTTTTTCATACTCCTGGAAGATCTCGTAGATGATGTCGGACTTGTTCCGGAAGTGGTAATACAGGTTGCCCGGAGAAATCGCCAGGTGCGCGGCAATGTGATTGGTGGTGATGTTCCTTTCACCCCGCTCGTTAAACAACTCCAGACTGGATAGCAGAATCTTGTCTCTGGTTTTCATCGTCCCGCCAGTGATTGTTGTTATCTGCATCACGGATGGCCCGATGAGCCAACCGTCATTTCTTGACTGCCTAGAGTATATACTCTAATAATAGCCTCAAGTGCAAATCGTCCAGATTTTAGCCAACCAAAAACAACAGGCTCAGGGTATCGCCCGGCAGCCAATGGGGAGAGAAACATGGGAGCCACTGTCGTCCAGCTCACCGAGAGCAAAAAGCAGATTCAGCACACCCATCGCGTGTTTGAGGACCAGAAGAAGGCGTTCCGGAACAACCCGATGCCGTCTCTGACCGAACGCAAGGAGAATCTGAAACGGCTCAAGCGTGCCTTGCTAAGCCATCAGGACCGCCTGGTAGAGGCCATTGACAGGGACTTCAGCTGCCGTTCCAAAGATGAAACCCTGATTGCCGAGGTAATGCCATCCATCCAGGGTATCAACTACACGATCAAACATCTGAACGAGTGGATGAAACCGTCCAAGCGGCACGTTTCGGTGCTGTTCCAGCCCGCCAGCAACAAGGTGCATTACCAGCCCAAGGGTGTGGTAGGTGTGATCGTGCCCTGGAACTATCCGTTGTATCTGGCTGTCGGCCCACTGGTGGCGTCTCTGGCTGCCGGCAATCGCACCATGATCAAGATGTCGGAATTCACTCCGCACACCTCCGCACTGTTCAAGGAAATCATTGAATCCATGTTCCCGGAGGACCTGGTGTCGGTGATTACCGGCGAGGCGGACGTGGCCGCTGACTTCTCCCAGCGCCCCTTTGATCACCTGCTGTTCACCGGTTCCACCTCGGTAGGCAAACTGGTGATGCGCGCGGCCGCAGAAAACCTGACGCCGGTGACCCTGGAACTGGGCGGCAAGTCGCCTGCGATTGTGTCTCCGGATGTGCCGATGGAAGACGCGGCCCAGCGGATTGCTTTCGGTAAGGCATTTAATGCGGGCCAGACCTGTGTGGCGCCGGATTACGTTCTATGCCCGGCGGATCGGGTTCAGGGGTTTGTGGATGAGTTCCGCGCGAAGTTTGCGGAGATGTATCCAAGCCTGCGGGATAACGATGATTTCACGGCGATCATCAATGAGCGCCAGTACGATCGCCTGCAGAGCTATCTGGAGGACGCCCGGGCCAAGGGTGCCGAGTTGGTGGAGATCAATCCGGCCAATGAGAACATGAAGGACGGCACCCGGAAGATTCCGCTGACGCTGGTATTGAAAACCACGCCGGATATGAAGGTGATGCAGGATGAGATTTTCGGTCCGATTCTGCCGGTGGTGAGTTACGGCGGTCTGGAGGAAGCCGTTCATTACATCAATGATCGGCCGCGTCCGCTGGCGCTGTATTTCTTTGGCTATGACAAGTCGCATCAGCAGTTTGTGGTGGATAACACGCTGTCTGGCGGTATGTGTATCAACGATGCGTTGATGCATGTGGCGCAGGATGATCTGCCGTTTGGTGGCATCGGTGATTCCGGTATGGGCCATTACCATGGTAAGGAAGGGTTCCTGACCTTCTCCCATCATCGGGCGATCTTTACCAAGCAGAAGTTCAACAGCGGTAAGTTTGTCTATGCGCCGCACGGAACGGCTGCCCATCGGATGGTTTATAAGCTGTTTATTCGCTGAAGCCCCGCTCGCCCCAGCCTTCGGGTTGGGTGCGGGCCGGGAGGTGAGATGCCTTTCCGGGACACGCCGTAAATACCCCTGCGGGGTCCGGCCGGCAATCATAGATTGCCGTCGTCAGTTTGTCGCATGAAGCTTCGCTTCATAATCGCTCGAACTGACCCATGTAGGCTTGAGCAAAACATCCCTGTTTTGCACAGTCTTGGAAAGACGCACCACACCCCAGCCACCGGCACAGTGCCTGCCGCCCTATAACAATAACGTTAAAAGAAGCCTCAACAATGACCACGCCTTCCCCGAAATACTGCCCTGAAGATCGACCGGAGCTTAGCCGACGCAGTTTCCTGAAAACCGGCCTCGGCGGCGCCATGTTCCTGAGCACCGTCAGTATGACCGCCGGCCTCACAGGCTGTGCTACGGCCCCCGCCGGGCGGGTAAGTGCCGTTGATTCCCGTATGGACGCCAGTTACCAGTTCGAGTTTTTGAGCCGGGATGATATTGCCCTGTTCGAGGCGCTGTTGCCGGCGATGTTTGCCGGTGCGCTGCCGGAGGAGCCGAATCAGCGGCAACATGCGATTGCCGGGACCATTGAGCGGATTGATCAGGGCATTGTGATGTTCGGGCCGGCGAATCAGAAGGAGCTGCGCAAGCTGTTTGATCTGCTGAATTTCGCGCCCACCCGGATAACCCTGGCGCGGGTGTGGTCGGACTGGCCGTCAGTCAGTACCGAGAGTGCCGAGGCGTTTCTCAACCGGTGGCGGGATAGCCGGATTGGTCTGCTGAACAACGGCTACATCGCGCTGACCAAGATCAGTAACGTGGCGTTTTATGGCCACGACGCGCACTGGCACTTGTCTGGCTACCCCGGGCCACCCGCCTGGGCGGTTGATGCCCTGCCCCAGTTCCACAACGCCTGACCCCATCGCAGATTACGGAGAGCAGTATGTCCATGAACGATCCTATCGCCCGGGGCCTGGCTTCTGGCTGGAATGTTACTGATGCCAGCAAACTGACCACCGATCAAACCGTGGAAGCGGATGTGGTGGTCATCGGCACCGGTGCCGGTGGCGGCACCACAGCGGAGATTCTGGCCCGGCAGGGATTGTCGGTGATTCTGGTGGAAGAAGGCCGGCTGTATTACCAGAAAGACTTCAAGATGGATGAGCTGACGTCCTATGCCAGCCTGTATCAGGAAGGCATGAGCCGGGTCACCGCCGACGGCGCTATCGCCATTCTGCAGGGCCGCTGCGTGGGCGGTTCGACGACCGTGAACTGGACCAGCAGCTTCCGCACGCCGGATGAAACCCTCAATTACTGGAGCCAGAACCTGGGCCTGAGCGACCTGGCCCCGGACACCATGGCCCCGTGGTTCCAGGGCCGGGAAGAACGCCACACCATGGCGCCATGGGTAACACCACCAAACCTGAACAACGACATCCTCAAGCAAGGCTGTGAAAAGCTCGGCTACTCCTGGCAGGTGATCCCCCGGAACGTCAAAGGCTGCTGGAACCTGGGCTACTGCGGCGTCGGTTGCCCCACCAACGCCAAACAGGGCGCGCTGATGACTACCATCCCTGGCGCCCTGGACAACAACGCCCAACTGTTCCACGGCCTGCGCGCCGACCGGCTGGTGATGAACCAGGACCGCATCGACCACCTGCAGGCCAGCGCCATGGGCCCGAACGGTGTCACGCCCTCCGGCGTCACCGTCACCCTCAAAGCCCGCCACTTCGTAGTCGCCGCCAGCGCCATCGGCTCCCCCGGGTTGCTGCTGCGCTCAGAACTGCCGGACCCCTACAAGCGCGTCGGCAAACGCTCATTCATTCACCCGGTCAACGCCACCGTCGCCCGTATGCCCGCCAAGGTTGATCCCTTCTACGGTGCGCCGCAGTCGATCTACTCCGACGAATTCAACTTCAAACACGGCGTCGACGGCCCGGTAGGCTACAAACTGGAAGTGCCGCCGCTACACCCGGCCATGGCCGCCGGCGTCGTCCCCGGCCACGGCCAGGAACAGAGAGACAACCTCGGCCAACTGCCCTGGATGCAATCCGTCATCGCCCTGCTGCGCGACGGCTTCCACGAAGACAGCCCCGGCGGCACCGTCAGCCTGCGGGACGACGGCAGCCCGGTACTGGACTACCCCATCACAGACTACCTCTGGCAAGGCATTCGCCAGGCCTACCTGGACATGGCCGAAATCCAGTTCGCCGCCGGCGCCGAAGCCGTCCAGGCCGTGCACCTGGACTCCGGCTGGTACACCAGCTGGACCCAAGCCAAAGACGCCATCAACCAACTCCCCATGAAACCCCACCGCGCCCGCCTGTTCACCGCACACCAGATGGGCGGCTGCGGCATGGGCGCCGACCCGAAAAACTCCGTGGTCAACGGCTTCGGCGAACACCACCAGGTAGCCAACCTGAGCATCCACGACGCGTCCATCTTCCCCACCAGCATCGGTGCGAATCCGCAGTTGTCGGTGTATGCATTGGCGGCAAGGAACAGTAACCGGTTGGCGCAGAAGTTGAGCGGGGCATAATTGGATTGCCGGAGCGGCATGCGGATTGTCAGCTCGCATATGCAGTGCCTCCCCTCCCGGGAATGTCGAAGGCCAGGGATGGCCTGAGTCAAGCGCACATGGATGTGCTTGTAGCGTTTCCCGGGAGGGGAGGCGCTGCATATGCATGGCACACAACTAAGACAGCGTTGAACAGGGCTCTGGACTACAGCCCACCAAAGGTTCCTGCTATCCTACGGCCCATCAACAAAAGGAGCTGTGCATGCCCAAAGTCATCTATCCAGGCACCTTCGACCCCATCACCAACGGCCACACCGACCTCATAGAACGCGCCGGCCGCATGTTCGATGAAATCGTCGTCGCCGTCGCCTACAACCCGAAGAAACAGCCCCTGCTCAACCTCGAAGAACGCTGCGAACTGGTCCGGCAAGCCACCGCCCACCTCCCGAACGTCAGCGTCACCGGCTTCAGCAACCTGCTCGCCGACTTCGTACGGGAACAGAACGCCACCGTCATACTCCGCGGCCTGCGCGCAGTCTCCGACTTCGAGTACGAATTCCAGCTCGCCGACATGAACCGCCGCCTGGCACCAGAAGTGGAGAGCGTGTTCCTGACACCCGCCAACCACCTGTCGTACATCTCATCGACCCTGATCCGGGAAATCGCCTCGCTCGGTGGCGACATCTCCGAATTCGTCGACCCCGCAGTGGCAAATGCCCTGCAAGAGAAGTTCAGCAAGTCCTGAGCGGAAACCGATAAAAAAGCCCAGCCGGCGGCAACCATCGGCTGGGCTTTTTCAAGAAGGGATTAAAGCAGTGGCGGCATCGGAATCTCGATGCCATTGATATCCAGAACCAGATCCCGCAGACGGCCAGTCATGACCAATTGGTCGCCGGCATCCACCAGTAACCCCTGTTTGATCAAGGGTGCCACCTGCATGCGCACGGCCGGATAGTTCTCAGCCAGGGCCAACGGCATACGGAAGTCCAGCGCCCCGGTTAACCCCTGCATCACCATCAGCATGTTGGCCCGCTCACTCTCAGACAACTCCGGGTGGGACAGGTCCAGGCTTCCCTGTACGGCTCCCTCTGGCGTATCCAGGCTCAACTCCCGGATGCCTGCGGAAAATCCGGCGGCCGCTAGCCCGCGAACCGAGTCGTTAAACCGCTGCATCAGGGCCATCTGCTGCTCGAACGCCGCCTGCGGGGATTGACTGGCCTGCGCCGCCATCAGCTGCATGTCGGTCATCACCGAACTGAACTCATTCCAGCTGGCAACATCAAGACCATCTACAGCGAACTCTATCCGGTGCGGGCCGAAGGTACCGTCATCAAAGACAACGGAGTCCAGCTCCAGGGCAATCGAGGAATCCAGTCGCTCGCCTTTTCGGTCTGCCTCGCTATGACTGCTCAGGGCGATACCGTTAAACGCCACGGGTGGCACCTGAGGACCCTGCATGGTCAAGGCATCAATCGTGACCGCACCGGCGCCGATCCAGATATCACCGGATAACCAGGCAAGGCTCTGCTCCATGTGCACGTTTTCAATGGTGACATTCATCTCCGGCCCGGACAGCACCACCGCCGGCCAGACAACCAGCATGTCGGCTTTTTCACCCAAACGGCCAATATCAATCCGTGCCAGACCACCGCTGCTGCGCAAAACACCACCACCGTGTGGCTCGCTGATCTCGATAGCAGGGGCCTGCAATTCCAGCGTGGCGGAACCCCAAAGCCGGGTTTCCAGTGTCAGTTTTGGTTCGTCGTTGGGGAACCAGCCTGCCCCCTCCGGCTGCCAGCCTTCCGTAGGTCTGAAATTCAAGTGGCTGCCAGTAATGCCGTGAGAAACCTGAACCTCAAAATCTATGCGGTTACTCTCGCCCGTGGCCGGGTCCAGAAAGGTGGCTGTGCCAGACACTTCGGAGCTCATCACACCGCGCCGGTACCGATCGGTTTCCATGCGCAGGAATGGCTGGGCATTGTTGACTTCCTCGGTCGCATTCAGCCAATGTTGCTCAGTCAGATAGCCCACGCCCCAGGGGGCTACGCCAGCCACTACCAGTATCGCCGTGCCGGCGATGGTCCAACGTTTAAGATTCAAGGTTCCAATCCTGTTGTGTTTTTATTTCCTGCTGGCCGGGGCCAGCGTATTAATTCGGTTTAGAGGTTAACCGGTCCAGCAACACCAGCTGCGAAGCCAGGCGCTCCTCACCTTCTTCTGGCTGATTCTGTAGATAACTGCCATCAGACTGCAATACCCAGGACTGGCAGTTATCTGAAAGATAGGTATCCAGATCCTCGGTCACCCGCTCAATCAGCGCCGGCTCTTCGATCGGGAAGGCGGTCTCAACCCGGCTCAGCAGGTTCCGCTCCATACCATCGGCGCTGGAACAGTAAACGTCGGGTTTGCCGTTGTTGCCGAAATAATATACCCGGGTATGCTCAAGAAAGCGCCCGATGATGGACCGCACCCGGATATTTTCTGACAGGCCCGGCACCTGGGGACGCAAGCAGCAGATACCACGAATGATCAGATCAATACTGGCACCGGCCTGGGACGCCCGGTACAGGGCTTTGATCACCTGCGGCTCGGTCAGGGCGTTGAACTTGAAGATAATCCGCCCGTTCTCCCCAAGCCCGGCTTCCCGCTCTATCAGACTGATCAGGCGATTGTGCAGGGTGAAGGGGGCGTGAAACAACTTCTTGATCTTCAATGCCTTGCCCATGCCGGTCAGCTGCTGGAACAGCTTGTTGACATCGTCACCGATGGATTCGTCGCAGGTCATGAAGCTGTAATCGGTGTACAGCCGGGCGTTACCGGCATGGTAGTTACCGGTACCCAGGTGCACATAACGGCGCAGCCGGCCTTCTTCCCGGCGCACAATCAGGATCATCTTGGCGTGGGTTTTGTAGCCCACCACGCCGTATACCACAATAACCCCCGCCTCCTGCAGACGGCTTGCCAGCTCCAGGTTTTCTGCCTCGCTGAACCGGGCCCGCAGCTCAATAACGGCAGTCACTTCCTTGCCCCGTCGGGCGGCATCCGCCAACGCCTCGACAATTTCGGAGTCGGCTCCGGTGCGGTACAGGGTCTGGCGGATCGCCAGCACATGGGGATCTTTCGCCGCCTGACGCAGCAGGTCGACCACCGGGCTGAAGTTTTCATAGGGATGCAATAACAGCAAGGGCCGCTTGCGGATGGCATCAAACATGGATTCCTTGCTGCGAATCTGGCGCGGAATCGAGGGTGAAAAACTGGAATAGGTCAGGTCGGGGCGATCCACCAGGCTGCCAACGGCCATCAGACGGGTCAGGTTGACCGGCCCATGCACCTGATACAGGTCCCGCTCGGTCAGACCGAACTCCCGCAACAGAAACTGCACCAACTCCTCCGGGCAGTTGTCGGCCACCTCCAAACGCACTCCGTCACCAAACCGGCGACTCAACAATTCGCCGCGCAGGGCCGAGGCCAGGTCTTCCAGGTCGTCTTCCAGCTCAAGGTCAGCGTTACGGGTCAACCGAAACTGGTAGCAGCCTTTCACTTCCATGCCCGGGAACAACTCGTCCGCATGGGCATGGATCATTGATGACAGAAACACCAGGTTGTCGCCGCCGTCACAGACGTCATCCGGCAGCCGAACCAGGCGAGGCAAGGAGCGGGGGGCGGGCACAATGGCCATGCCGGTTTCCCGACCGAAGGCGTCTTTGCCATCGAGTTCAACGATGAAGTTGAGGCTCTTGTTCACCAGGCGTGGGAACGGGTGCGACGGATCCAGCCCGATGGGGCTGACCACCGGTAATATCTCTTCCTCGAAGTAGTTCCGCACCCACTCTGCCTGGGCCGGCGTCCACTCACGGCGCCGGACAAAGTGAATGTTCTCTTTCTCCAGCTCGGGGATCAGCACGTTATTGATGATGTCGTACTGCTCGTGGATGTAGTCGTGGGCCACCCGGCTGATCTCCGCCAGCACCTGGTCTGGCTGCATGCCGTCCACGCCCACGGTCTCCCGACCGTACTTCATTTGCTGGCGCAGGCCCGCCACCCGGATTTCAAAGAACTCGTCCATGTTGCTGCTAAAAATGCAGCAGAAGATCAACCGGTTGATCAGCGGATGAGTGGTATCCAGCGCCTGCTTCAACACCCGGTAGTTGAACTGAAGCTGACTCAGCTCGCGGTTGAAATAGTTTTCACTGGCGTCCAGATTGATGTCTTCACCCACCGGCGGTACATCTACCGGCGCAGGCACACTCTGGTCACTGATCTCTGCGGTTTGCGCATTCTCGGTTGTCATTACTCTTTATATCCATGGTTATTTCGGGCGCCTTCAAGCCCCTCTATGCCCGCGAACGATCCCTCATCAGTCTCGCCGCGCGCACTGCAAAATAGGTCAGGATGCCGTCAGCACCGGCACGGCGCATGGCCATCAGGCTCTCCATCATCACCGCATCGCCATCCAGCCAGCCGTTCTGCGCAGCGGCCATATGCATGGCGTACTCGCCGCTCACCTGATAGACAAACGTGGGCACCTGCAGTTCGGTTTTCACCCGGTGCACAATATCCAGATAAGGCATGCCCGGTTTAATCATCACCATATCGGCACCCTCGGCCAGATCCATCGCCACTTCATGAATGGCTTCGTCACTGTTGGCCGGATCCATCTGATACGTCGCCTTGTCGGCCTTGCCCAGGTTGGCGGCAGAACCGACCGCATCCCGGAACGGGCCGTAATAGCTGGAGGCATACTTGGCAGAGTAGGCCAGAATCCGGGTATTCACATAACCGGCACCTTCCAGGGCATCGCGGATAGCCGCCACGCGACCGTCCATCATATCTGAAGGGGCAACCACATCAGCCCCCGCATCGGCATGGGACAACGCCTGGTTCACCAGAGCTTCAACGGTGACATCGTTCAACACATAACCGTTATGATCAATAATGCCATCCTGGCCATGGGTGGTGAACGGGTCCAGGGCAACGTCGGTGATCACGCCCAGTTCCGGCTGAGCTTTCTTCAAGGCACGAACCGCCCGCTGAGCCAGACCGTCCGAATCCCAGGCACCCGAGCCAGACAGATTCTTCCTCTCAGCAGGGACGACCGGAAACAGCGCCACCGCCGGAATGCCCAGCTCCACCAGTTCCGCAGCCTGCTCCACCAGAAGATCGACGCTCAGGCGCTCCACCCCCGGCATGGACGGCACCGCCTCACGCTGGTTCTCGCCTTCAAGCACAAACACCGGGTAGATCAGGTTATCAGGCGACAGCTGACTTTCCCGAACCAGTCGGCGGGAAAAATCACTGGCGCGGTTACGACGCAAACGGGTCGACGGATAGGCTCGGCTTGATATCGGCGGGCGCTGTTTGGACACGGATAACCTCCTGAATATGGATGGCTTTGGAAAGTGATGACATCATACACCCCAGAGGCCACGCATTGCAGGTTTGAGCCCAGTGTGCCGTTGACCGATGACAATCCAGTGACAAAAAACGGACGGCCCTGCCTCAGGATGACAGTCGCCGCCCGCCAACGAAGGGAATCAGATGGATCGGTTGTTAAACCCTACTTCCACCTTGCGTGGGGAGTCCGCACGGAAGGTGGTGTCCACCTCCTGTATCCGACCGCCACTTTGCAGGAATGCTTCGATATCAGCCTGCAACTGGGCCCTGACCCGTGCCCTGCCGGCAATGGAATGGTTATCGTCACTGTCGCTGGTCCAGTTACCGGACTGCTCCAGATTGCTTTCGTCGAATTCACTCATGGTATTTTCTCCATCAACGAAAACAGAACTACAAGTACTGTTGGCTCTACGCCTGACAGCACCCCGTCTCGACCGCCGGCCGCCTGCGGCCCCGTCTTGGCGTCTTTATAATCCGGTTTTGGTGACGACGCTATTTCCTGACAACCACTTTTTTGTAACTTTTTGTATCCAATCTCAAGCCCATGATTTTAAAGATGTCTTGCATGACAAAACAAACGACTGCAAATTGACACAAAGAATGAACCATGATTCACTACTTGTAAGGAGCCGGCATGGCCTATCGTGAAACCGAAAAGATGCGCGAACGGAAAGCCCGGGCACGCCAGAACATCATCGAGCGCACCTGGGAATGTGTCGCTGAAGGTGGCTTCCGAAGTGCCCGTATCACCAGGATTGCCGGCCTGGCCGGCGTCGCCACCGGCACCATCTATCGGCATTTCGAGTCCCGCGAGGACCTTTTTGCCGAAATCTTCCGGTTGGCCACCCAGCGGGAAGTCGACAAGGTGGCCGAAGCGCTCAACGTATACGGGAACGCCGTTGAACGCCTCGACAACGCCTTGAGGAAATTTGCCCAGAGGGCCCTCAAAGGCCCCATGAAAGCCTGGGCCCTGATCGCCGAACCGGTGGATCCAAAGGTAGAAGAAGAGCGACTGGTTTACCGAAAGGCCTACGCCAGCCTCTTTGAACAAGCGATCCGGGACGGCATAGCCGAGGGCTGCATACCGGACCAGAACGCCCGGCTCGCCAGTACCTGCCTGGTGGGCGCAATATCAGAATCCCTGGTGGGGCCACTGTCACCAACCCAGACAGACATACCGCCGGGGCAAGACAACAACGAAGATGAGCTGGTCAACACCATCGTCTGCTTCTGCATACGGGGGTTGACCGGCACCAGGAGCTAACCATGAACAGCCCGCAGCGCAAGACTGAGTCCACCGCCGACAACCGCTACCTGTCGGCCACCCACGAGGTGATCAACCAGCCACGACCGCTGGAGAACTACAACCTCTACGAACAGGACACCGCGCTGCGGGAGGCGGTACTGCGAGAGGGCGCCGGCTTCGCCAACGACGACCTGAGTCAGTTTGGCGCCTGGGCCGGCCAGGCGGATACCATTGACCTGGGCAACCAGGCCAACGCCAACAAGCCCACCTTTCGCACTCACGATCGATACGGCCATCGGGTAGACGAAGTTACGTTCCACCCGGCCTACCACGAACTCATGCGAGTGGCCCTGGAAAATGGCCTGCACAGCTCACCCTGGACCAACCCCGGCAAGGGTGCCCACGTCGCCCGCGCCGCCAAATACTACCTGCACTCCCAGGTAGAAGCGGCGCACTGCTGCCCGATCACCATGACTTTCGCGGCCATCCCGTCGATCCAGAACCAGCCTGACCTGGCCAAGCTCTGGGCCCCGAAAATCCTGGCCAACGAATACGACAGCCGCAACGTACCAGACACCGACAAAACCTCCGTGACCATCGGCATGGCCATGACCGAGAAACAGGGCGGCAGTGACGTACGTGCCAACACCACCGTGGCCTACCCGACAGGCCAGGAAGGCCCGGGCCAGCCCTACGAACTGGTCGGCCACAAATGGTTTGTCTCTGCCCCCATGTGCGACGCTTTCCTGGTCCTGGCCCAGACCACCAGCGGCCTGTCCTGCTTCCTGATGCCCAGATGGCGCCCGGACGGCACAAAGAACCCCTGGCAGGTACAGCAGCTGAAAAACAAAATGGGCAACGTTGCCAACGCCTCCAGCGAAGTGGAAATCCCCGGCGCCCTGGCGTGGATGGTCGGTGAAGAAGGCCGCGGCGTCAGAACCATCATCGAAATGGTCGCCATGACCCGCTTCGACTGCATGATCGGCAGCGCCGCCGGCATGCGCCAGGCCGTCGCCCAGGCCAGCCACCACTGCCACAACCGCAGCGCCTTCGGCGCCCGCCTGAGCGACCAGCCGCTGATGCAGAACGTACTGGCCGACCTGATCATCGAAAACGAAGCCGCCCTCGCCTACACCATGCGCGTGGCCCGGGCGATGGACAACCAGGGCAACGAGCACGAACGCCTGCTGGCCCGCCTGGCCACCCCCGTAGGCAAATACTGGATCTGCAAACGCACCCCCAACCACGCCTACGAAGCCATGGAATGCATCGGCGGCAGCGGCGTGATGGAAGACTGCATCATGCCCCGACTGTTCCGGGAGTCTCCGGTCAACGCCATCTGGGAAGGCAGCGGCAACGTCCAGTGCCTCGACACCCTCCGCGCCCTGCAGAAAGAACCCGAAACCCTGGACGCCTTCTTCAAAGAAGCCGCCGAAGCCCGTGGCACCGACCGCCGCTTCGACCAGTTCCTGGCACAGCTCCAGCACGACTTCGCCGACATCAGCGACTTCCAGTACCGTGCCCGCAACCTCGTCGACCGCATGGCCCTGACCATGCAAGGCTCCCTGCTGCTGCGCTTCGGCGATAAAGACGTCGCAGACGCCTTCTGCGCCTCAAGACTGCAATCCAGCGGCGGCATGAACTACGGCAACCTGCCCTCCGGCACCAACCCGGCGGCGATTATCAAACGGGGGACGCCTGTAGTAGGCTAGGGGAAACCCAGACAGCCTGTCCCGAAAGCCAGGGCAACCGGCTGAAGCGACTCCCCGTATACCGTTCGGGAAGCGGTGAGGGTGGGCTGTTCAAAACCTTGCGGAGCCATGGATGGCGGAGCAGAGCGTACAAGGACGTATCCACAGCGTGTTTTGAACAGCCCACCCTCACCGGTTCCTGCACCAAACGAGCCAAACCAGACATGTCAGAAGCCCTGAGAAAACTGCTCAAAGAAGGCAAAAACCCACAACAGCACCAGGACATCACCCCCCACGTAGGCGTCCTCACCCTACACTTCCAGCTCTACGCCTGCGAAGACCTCAAAGCCAAACGCAAAGCCTTCACCGCCATGAAAGCCATCTGGGGCAAAGAACCCGACCTCGCCGTCGCCGAAACCGCCGACCACGACGCCCTCGACTGCGCCACCTGGACCATCGCCGCCCTCGGCGCCAGCGCCCAGCAAATCACCCAGCGCCTCGACCAGATTGAAAAAGACATCCAGGACCGCATCGACGCCGCCATCCTCGACGTCCACCGGGAAATCCTCTGACCCCAACAGAGGCCAAAATCCCCATGGCCCTCGAGGCATAGCGTCATTCCTGTTCAGGCCTTATACTACCGCCCCTCAGGGAATACATGACCTGCAAGCACGCAGGCTATACTACGAGTGTCGGGCAACGCCCGGCTTCGTCCGCCGGGTTTCCGGAACCGACCTTGCGGATAACCACTGAAAGAAGTGTGTGGCTCTATGACCGGAAAGAAAAAATCCGCCCAGGCCTCCGTTGAGGCCATGTATCGCGTATTCACGGTGCCCGAGGCGCCGGAATCCACCCTGAGCCGCATCGACCAGAACATCTCCCGGAACCTGGCGGGCTTCCTCCAGGAACACATCGTCGCCGTTGAACGCGACCTGAGCGATGTCGAAAAAAACTTCGCCGACTCCGTGATTCCGGAAAAGCCGGTATTCGTCTCCGAACAGGCCCAATTCCTGCTCGACAAACTGGTCGCCAACTCGGTGCACACCGCCTCACCGGCATTCATCGGCCACATGACCTCGGCACTGCCCTATTTCATGCTGCCGTTGTCCAAAATCATGATTGCCCTGAACCAGAACCTGGTAAAAACCGAAACCTCCAAAGCCTTCACCCCGCTGGAGCGCCAGGTACTGGGCATGATTCACCGGCTGGTGTACCAGCAGGACGGCTCCTTCTACCGCAAATGGATGCACGACCCCCGGCACGCCCTGGGCGCCATGTGCTCCGGCGGCACCGTTGCCAACCTCACCGCCCTGTGGGTCGCCCGCAACCGCGCCTTCCCCGCCGAAGGCAGCTTCCGCGGCCTGCACGAAGAAGGCCTGTTCCGGGCACTGAGGTATTACGGCTGCGAAGGCGCCGCCATCGTTGTCTCCAAGCGCGGCCACTATTCCCTGCGCAAAGCCGCCGACGTACTCGGCCTGGGCCGCGACGCCCTGGTGCCGGTGGAAACCGACGAATTCAACCGCATCCAGCCCGATGCCCTGCGGGATAAATGCCTGGAACTGCAGAAACAGAAAATCAAAGTCATGGCCATCTGCGGCGTGGCCGGCACCACCGAAACCGGCAACGTCGACCCGCTGGACGCCATGGCCGACATCGCCCGGGAATTCGGCGCCCACTTCCACGTCGACGCCGCCTGGGGCGGGCCAACCCTGTTCTCCCGCACCCACAAACACCTGCTGCGCGGCATCGAGAAAGCCGACTCGGTCACCTTCGACGCCCACAAACAGCTCTACGTACCCATGGGCGCCGGCCTGGTGGTCTTCAAAGACCCCAGCCTGGCCAGCGCGGTAGAACACCACGCCCAGTACATCATCCGGAAAGGCTCAAGAGACCTCGGCAGCACCACCCTCGAAGGCTCCCGCCCGGGCATGGCCATGCTGATCCACTCCGGCCTGAAAATCCTCGCCAGAGAAGGCTACGAAATCCTCATCGACCAGGGCATCGACAAAGCCAAAACCTTTGCCAACATGATCGATGAACAACCGGATTTCGAGTTGGTCACCCGCCCGGAACTGAACATCCTGACCTACCGCTATTGCCCGGAAGACGTACGCCAGGCACTGGCCATGGCCGACGAACTGCAGGCAGAGAAAATGAACACCTGCCTGAACCGCATCACCAAATTCATCCAGAAAACCCAGCGGGAGCGAGGCAAGGCATTCGTCTCCCGAACCCGACTGGAGCCGGCCCGTTACTACCACTTCCCGTGCATCGTCTTCCGGGTGGTCCTGGCCAACCCGTTAACAACACCGGAAATTCTGGAAGATATTCTCAAGGAACAGCGGGAACTGTCGAACGAGGATGGCATTGCCGATGAGATTGCCATCCTGCACCAGATGGCGGAAGCGGTTTTAAATCAAAACCAGAAAGAAGCCAAACAGGCCTGAGCTTAGCGAAACCCTCTCAAAGTTATGGGGCGGGGCTTGTGGGAGCCCTTTCCAAAACCTTGCGGAGCCATGGATGGCGGAGCAGAGCGTACAGGGAAGTATTCACAGCGTGTTTTGGAAAGGGCTCCCACAAGCCCCAACCTACTCCAAAGCCCGAAGCCAAAAAGCGGCCCACGCCAAAGCTAGAATCAGTAAAGCGCCTCTTCGTCATCCAGCACCTCGTGCAGGATCTCCAGAAACATCTTGTCTGCCTCGCTCCAGTTCTCCGGAATCCGGATGGTGGTGTTGGCACTGATCTCGCGAGCGATCAACTCATCGGAATTCGGCTGTCCCTTGTATTTGCGGGCAATATCCATGGATTTGACCGCAATGGTCGGCTCGCTCATCACCTTCTTGATGAACACCCGCAACTCTTCAATCATCTTGGCCTGACGGCTCTCGGAAGATGAACTCATTCCTGACTCCCCGATTATGGATAGCGTTAAAGCAAAGCGGCCCGTTCAGGGCCTGATGCCCATAGTATGGCCAATCCGCAGGGCGGTAACCAGCCCCGCATAAACCATCAGATCATCAAACCACGCAGGGCGAAGAACAGGAACGCCGCCATCAGGGCAGACGCCGGCACAGTGATGATCCACGCGGCAGCAATCCGGAACAGGTGCGAGCGCTTGACCATTTCTTCCTTGTAGATCTTCTTCAGGCGCTTGCGTTCAGACTTGGACAGCGGCACCTGATCCTTCTTTTTCTTGGCCTGCTTCAGCAGATTCTCCATTTCCTCGACAGAGGCATTGCGGAAATCTTCCAGGAACGGCTTCAGTCGCTCCTGCTCCGCCGGATCATGGTGCTCCATGATCTTGTGCAACTGGGTGGCATAGTTGGATTTCAGGTATTCCCGCAGGAAACCAACCCCGAATACGCCACCAATGGCAATATGGGTGGAGCTGACCGGCAGCCCCAACTGGGAAGCAAGGATAACGGTGAGTGCTGCAGACAAGGCAATACAGAACGCACGGGTTTTATCCAGCTCGGTGATTTCGCTGCCGACCGTCTTGATCAGGCGTGGGCCAAACAGCATCAGGCCCACCGCAAGACCCAGAGCACCGACCAACATCACCCAAAGCGGGATGCTGGCCGAGGTGACCACACCGCCACCGGCCTGGATGGCATCATTAATGGCCGCCAGCGGACCAATGGCATTGGCCACATCGTTGGCGCCGTGGGCAAAGCTCAGCAGCGCAGCGGCAAAGATCAACGGCCAGGTGAACAGCATATTCACACCATCGGTGCTGTTCTCCATCGTCGCCGCCTTGCGGCCGACCAGGGTTCTCATGGCGAAAAACACCACTGCCGCCAATGCCAGACCAATCAAGGCGGACTGGGTGAAGTCCAGCTTCACCAGCTTGCTCACACCTTTGATCATCAGGTAAGTGCCGAAGGCCCACGCCATGATGGCCACCAGCCAGGGCACAAAGGTGCGGGCCGCTGACACCAGGTTCTTCTGGTACAGCACGGTCTTTTTGATCACAAACAGGAACAAGGCCGCCAGGGCGCCACCCAGTACCGGGGAAATCACCCAACTCGCAGCGATCTTGCCCATCACCGACCAGTCGGCGATGGCCCAGCCGCCAGCGGCAATACCGGCCCCCAGAACGCCTCCAACTATCGAGTGGGTGGTGGACACGGGCGCGCCCATCCAGGTGGCCAGGTTCAGCCACAGGGCGCCAGCCAGCAAGGCTGCGGTCATCAGCCAGACAAAGGCTCTCGGGTCATCGAGGTTGGTGGGATCAATGATGCCGCCCTTAATGGTTGAAACCACATCGCCCCCGGCAATGATCGCGCCACCGGCTTCAAACACCGCCGCAAGCAAAACAGCGCCGCCGAGCGACAGGGCACCCGAACCGACCGCCGGGCCGACGTTGTTGGCGACGTCATTGGCGCCGATGTTGATGGCCATGTAACCGCCAATAACAGCCGCCGCCATCAACAGCATATTATTGGGCAGGCCCTGGCTAAAGGAGCCAACCACAAGCCAGACGATAAGCAGAAACAGAACACTCAGGCCGACCCGATACCGTTCCGTGGCGGGGCTGGTGAGGAGGGTATCCAGAAAGTTGCTGGAGCGGGCCATAATCAATGTCATCTCTTGTGAGCTGAATGAACATCGGGCAGTCATGCCACGGGGGGCAAACTATAAAATTTTTGCCATAAAATTGAAACAAAACTGACACGCAAGGCAGGCGTCACATTCCCGTAAAGAGGGACTGCAAATGCTACATAATTTGGCGCATACTTCCGGAAAGAGCGTCAAAAAACGATAAAAACGCCCATGACCCACGACACCCTAGCCGACCACGCCAGCTCCCGGGAACAGGAAGAGCGGCAAATCTCCCGCTTGCTCAATGGCCTGTCCGTGATGGCCGTCGTGTTTCTGGCGGGTATTGGCACCAAGGCCTGGTATGCGGAGCACCCGGTTCATGCCTGGGTGCTCTGGCTGTTCATTGTTCCTGTTGCGTTCAACATGATCTGGTACGCCTGGACGCGGGATCGGGTTGTTCAGAAGGCCGGCCTGCTGACCACCGTCGGGCTCCTGTTCGCCTACCTCCTGGCGTCAGGCGGCGAGGGCAACACCGGGCCTTTGTGGTTCTATGTATTCCCTCCGCTGCTTTTTTACCTGACCAGTCTGAAAGGCGGGACTGCTATTCTGCTGTTCTGTTATCTCTTGGCGATCATCGTCTTCCAGTTTCCGGGGCTACCCCTGGTGACCGCGGAATACTCCACCGACTTCAAAATTCGCTTCTTTGCCACCCTGACCTTTGAATCCATTTTCTGCTTTGTACTGGAAGCGGGGCGCCTGCGGGCCCGGAACAGGCTCCTGGCGCTGGCCAAAACCCATGAACGTGCAGCCCGCACCGACGAGCTGACCGGACTGGCCAACCGTCGGGAAATGCAGAACCGGCTGGATACCGAGTTCTCCCGTTTCAAACGCGCTGGCCACCATTTCTCTGTGGTGCTGATTGACCTGGACCTGTTCAAACGCATCAACGACGACCATGGCCACAACGCTGGCGACGCGGTGCTCCGTCAGTTCGCCGACCTTACCCATACCGTGGTGCGACAATCCGACCTGGCCGCCCGCTGGGGCGGGGAAGAATTTCTCCTGCTACTTCCAGACACCAGCCTGCTGCAAGCCCTGGCATTGGCCGAGCGGCTTCGGGCAGAGGTAGCCAGCACACAGTTCCAATATCAGGGCGAGACGCTGCCAGTCACCATCAGTGCCGGAGTCTGTTCCATTTCCAAGGCGGGTTCGGTGAATGAATTACTCAAACAGGCTGATATCCAGTTGTACAACGCCAAAGATGCGGGCAGGAACCGTATCGCGCCCCGGGTAAGAAGCCAGGGCATCACGGAGTCAACAGAAACCCGGGCTTGAGCCTGCGGGACACCATCGCTATGATCAGCCCCGGTTGGCCAGGGGGCCGAAGTCCTGACAAATATAGGTGGTGACATGGCAGCAATTCGAGTTCTGGTGGGCAGTGTTTATGGTGGCGCCCTGCTGACGGCCCGCAAGATTCGCGAGGAACTGGAAACCGACGGGCACCAGGTGGTCGTGCTGGAAAACCCTCAGCTTGATGACATCACCAACAATGACGACGCCCTTCTGGTTTGCACCTCCACCACCGGGCAAGGCGAGATACCGGCCAACCTGCTGCCCTTTTACCTGGCCCTGAGGGAACAACTGCCTCAGCAGCCCGGCCGGCCGTTCGGTATCATTGTGCTGGGCGACAGTTCCTACGGAGACACTTTCTGCGGTGCCGGCGATTTGATCGAAGAAGCGTTTTACGAAACCGGCGCCCGCAAGGTAGGCGATTCCCTGAGAGTGGATGCCCTGGAAACCATGGAGCCGGAATCCGAGGCCGTGCCCTGGGCAAAAAACTGGGTTAACGGGATTTGACCAATCTTTACACAAGTTACCAAATCTACGAACCGTGATGCTTGAGCCGCCTCCGGCGACAGGCCATACTCGTCAGCATAACGACAATAACGGTAACCTGTGACTCTGATGAACCCGGCTAAGCTTCTGGCCCTGCTGTTTCTGTTGGTAACGATGCCGCTGAACGCCCAGCCGGCCGAGCCCTCGTACATCCCAGACATGGAATACCTGCGGCTGACGCCAGACACCAGTCTGTCCCCCCAACAGGCCCTGGCCTCGGACGATTGGCAGGTATTGCCGGAGAAAACGCCCAATTTCGGCTACATCCGAGACCACATCTGGCTTCGCTTTCCAGTCAGCAATCCGGAACTCATCACCCTGCTGGAAATCAGCTACCCACAGCTTGATCACATTGATTTTTACCTGATCCAAGACGGCGATATCGTCCGCCATGACAGCACCGGCGATCAGAAACCGTTCCGGGAGCGGCCAGTTCAGCACCCTCACTTCCTGTTCCCGTTCCAGCTGCAACCGGAGAGCGCCTACCAGATCCTGCTACGTGTAGAGACCCAGGGCGCCATGCAGATTCCCCTGAAGCTCTGGAACAGCCGCAGTTATTTCGAGAAAGCCTCTGTCGCAAGCCAGCTGCACGCCGGTTACTACGGCATTCTGATTACCGTTATCTGCTTCAATCTGTTTGTGTTTCTGGCACTGAGGGAACCGGTCTACCTACTTTATGTGTTATCCACCCTCGGTTACCTGATCCTTGTAGGCAGCCTGAACGGCATCACCTATCAGTTACTGTGGCCAAACCTCCCAGCCATACAGAACCGGGCCATGCTGCTGACCGTGCCGTTTGCTATGGTCTTCACCCTCCTGTTCTCACGCTCGTTCCTGAGACTGAAACGGTCCAGCCCAGGGCTTGACCGGCTGATTCTGCTAACCATTACCCTCAATGTTCTGATGGCGGTCATCACCTTCTTCACCGATTACAGCACCGGCAGCCGCCTGACGGTTGCACTCGCCATTCCCAGCTGCCTGCTGTTGACGGTGGTGGGACCGCTCCAATGGGTTCGCGGCAATCCCCAGGCGGTCTACTACACCCTGGCCTGGGGCGCTCTAACCCTGGGCAGCGCCATTACCGCAGCCAACAAGTATGGCCTGATCCCCACCAACTTCATCACCGCCTACGGCATGCAAATAGGCTCCGCACTGGAGGCCATTCTGCTAAGCCTGGCACTGGCGGTACGTATTTACCGGGAACGCCAAGACAAGGTTCTGGCCCGGGAAGCCGAGTTGAGGGCACTGGAAGCCCGGCGATCAGCCGAGCTGCGGCTGATGGACCAGGCCCTGCACCACCCACTGACAGGCCTCCCCAATCGCAGCAGCTTCGAAATGAAACTGAGTGAGCTCACCCACTCGAATGACCGCAAACGCTATGGCGTGGTGATTATTCACCTCAACAACCTGAACTCGGTGACCAAGACCCTGGGCCATCGCAACAGCGATCGCATCCTGGAGCTCGCGTCCAAGCATTACAATGCGGTGATTCGGGATGTACCGGGCGCCATTGCCATTGAGCAGAGCGACGTCCGAAACTTTTACGTGGCCAGCCTGGACCCGCAAACCTTTGCCTTCCTGGTTGATGCCAGCGAAGCCGAAGCTGCCACCCGGGCGGTGCTGCGAAGCATTGAGGAAGTCCGTTACCCGGTTGATTTCCTGGGTATGCAGGTGCCACTAGCGCCGCAACTTGGGGTGGCGATCTATCCCGAACACGGCACAGACGCCAACACTCTTATTCGGCGTGCGGTGATTGCCGAAGGCTCTGACCGTGCCCGGGACCGGGGGATTGCCTACTATAAGCCGTCCCGGGATTCCTACAGTGCAGAACGACTAACCCTGGTATCGGAACTCCGACACGCCATCGACAACAACACGCTGGCGCTGTATCTACAACCCAAGTTGTCGCTCAAGTCCGGCCAGATCGTCGGATATGAAGCCCTGATCCGCTGGCCAGACCGCGAACAACCGGTCGCACCGGACGAGCTCATTGCCCTGGCGGAGCAAAGCGGACTGATCAAACCCCTGACCCGCTGGGTACTGCAGGAAGCCCTGCACATGCGCAGCCGGTTGCTGGAGCTGGGCTTCGACGCAGGCATAGCGGTTAATATCTCGCCCAACAACCTCCGGGAGCCGGATTTCGCGGTATTCGTTCAGCGCCTGATGCAGAGCTTTCACTCCCATATGGGTGCCATTACCTTTGAGGTAACGGAAACCTCGATGATGCAAGACCCTGTGAACTCTCTGAAAGCACTCAATGCCCTGAACGCGGCGGGCATCCCCCTGTCCATCGACGACTTCGGCTCCGGGTACTCTTCACTGTCGTACATCAAACAGCTGCCGGCCAGTGAGATCAAAATCGACCGGTCACTGATTACCGAACTGTCGCATCGGGAGGAAGACCGGGTGATCGTGCGGACCACCATCGATATGTGTCACAGCCTGGGCTACACGGTGGTTGCGGAGGGGGTTGAGGATGACGAAACGCTGCGCCTGCTGGAAGACATGGGCTGCGACCTGATTCAGGGGTACATTCTGACCAGGCCGCTGCCCTTTGACGGGATGATTGACTGGATGTCTGGTCAGCCCAGGCGCTCGCGAATCAGCGCTTCCTGAGTCGTTGACGCCACCAGCAGGCCGTCCCGGGTAAAGAAGTTGCCCCGGTTAAACCCCCGCGCACCGGACGCGCTGGGGCTGTCCTTGTCATACAGCAGCCAGTCGTCCATGCGAAAATCCCGGTGGAACCAGATAGCGTGGTCCAGGCTGGCCACCTGCATCCCCTTGCTCATAAACGTTCGGCCATGGGGGTTCAGCGACGTACCGAGAAAGGTGAAATCGGAGGCGTAGGTCAACAGGCACCGGTGCAACACCGGATCGTCCGGAAGGGGCCCTGCCGCCCGGAACCAGTTCTGCCGATGGGGCGGGCGTTTCTCTGGCTTGAACGGATTCATTGGATTGACCGGGCGGATTTCAATCGGACGATCCTTGGTCATCACATCCCGCAGTTTTTCCGGTAACTTTTCTGCGATCATCTTGCCCCAGTCCTGCTCGGAACGCAGTGACTCAGGTTCTGGTGCCTCAGGCATCTCCAACTGGTGATCCAGCCCCGGTTCGGTCACCTGGAACGACATGGAGCCGGTCAGAATTTCCTTGCCATCCTGGCGGGCAATCACACGACGCACCGAGAAGGTGCCGCCATCACGCACCCTCTGCACCTCATAATCAATCGGCATGCTGTGGTTGCCCGGGCGCAGAAAATAGGCATGCAACGAATGGCACAGCCGGTCCTCGACGGTGCGACTGGCTGCCATCAGGGCCTGCCCCAGTACCTGACCACCAAACACATGGGGGAATCCCAGGTCTTCGCTTTCACCCTGAAAATGATCATCACCGATGGGGGACAAGTCCAACAGCTCCACCAGCTTACGGGTTACCTCTAGCATGCCTGCTCCTGTGTTTTGTTAGCTCACGAACGGGTTTTCTACCCCAGACAGCAAAATTTCGCAACGACAACAACAAGGCAAGGAAGAATATCGGGGCCGGATGGCCCCGATGGCAGGCTGGTCAATCCTGGTGAAGAGGCGGCACTTCCCGCGCCAGCGCCTGTTTTTCAACGGCAAACCGTCCGGTCACCGCAAACCCGAGTGTTTCACCGGCAGGCGACTTGAACAACGCTTTCACGTCTGATGCTTCCTGTTCAATCTGCCAGTTCCCTTCGGCGCCGATCGGTGGCGGGCACACGGCTGTCGGGCAGCAAGGTGTCTTGACCATGATTGGCATGGTGCCATAGCGGACCTCGGTGCGTTCGCCCGTAAGGGTTTTCGCCAGAGCACGGGCGCAGGCCATCAACGGCAGTACATACAGCAGCACCTGGCCGTCCACTTCAGCGCAGTCGCCCAGGGCATAGACATCCTCTGCCGAGGTTTCCAGCGCACGGTTCACCTGTATGCCCCGCCCGGTGTCCAGCCCCGCGGCTTTCGCCAGCTCGGTTCGCGGCCGCAAACCAACCGCTGAAATCACCAGGTCGGCCTGCAGTGTTTCACCGTTACCCAGCGTCAGCCGGACGCCGTCTCCGTCCTCATCAACCCGCTCGACAACGGTTCCCAGGTGGAAACGAACCCCAAGCTCCGTCAGCTCATGGCGAACAGCCTCAGCGGCGGGCTCCGGCAACAGGCTGGGCATCACCGTGGCGTCCGGTGCAATCACGTCGACCTCATAACCACCATTGCGAAGATCGTTGGCAAACTCACAACCAATCAACCCGGCCCCCATGATCGCTACCCGCTTACCGCCTTCCAGCGCTTTGCGGAATGCCCGGTAGTCCAGCAGGTCGTTAATGGAGTACACACGGTCCAGGCCATTACCAGCCAGACCAAGGCGGATCACGTCAGCCCCCCAGGCCAGCACCAGCTTGCTGTAACCTAGCCGTTCATCACCCAGGATCAACTCGTGCTTGCCGGTGTCTATACCGGTCACCGTGGTGTAGGTGCGTACTTCCACCCCAAGCTGCTCAGCCATGGCTTCGGTATCGGCCTGGGCCAGCCCCTGGGCGTCTTTATCTTTGGTAAACCCGGTAGACAGCATCGGCTTGGAATAGCTGACGCCATCATCGGCGGTGACCATAACGATCGGGGTGTCTTTGTCCAGCTTGCGGAATTCGCGTACCAGCGAGTAGCCCGACAACCCGGTGCCTACAATCACAATCGGTGCCTGGTTGGTCATTCATCTGCTCCGTTTATCAGCCGATTTCGATCATCTCGAAGTCTTCTTTGCCAACGCCGCAATCCGGGCAAACCCAATCCTCGGGCACGTCTTCCCATTTTGTACCCGGCTCGATTCCATCTTCCGGCCAACCCTCGGCCTCATCGTAGATCAGGCCACAAACCACACACTGCCACTTCTTCATGCTATCTCTCCCATCAATGTTGGCGGAATATTATTGTCTGACAATGCAACAATCAAGCATCACTTTAAAGATTTGTCCGGACAGGCCAGACAACCGCAAAGGGCCATAATACTCGTACCATTGCCGATGACCAATGCCAGCACGGACGCTCATCCCGGTATATTTGTGCCAATAGCAGTAACTACAGATAGCTACCGGGCGCCACCCCCTCCCTTCAATGGCCCCACTTCGGTATAATCGCCGGTTTTACGACAGGATCCGACCGTTATGACCGATACCGTCGCCGACATGAACCAGGTCATGGCCGAAGCCGACTGCCTGGTGAATGAGCAGCAGGTGAGTGCCGCCATCGACACAATGGCCACTGCCATTACCGAGCGCCTTAAAGACAGCAACCCACTGCTGTTCTGTGTGATGAACGGCGGTCTTATACTGACCGGGCAACTGCTGCCCAGGCTTCTGTTCCCGGTCCAGGCGGAGTACCTGCACGCAACCCGCTACCGCCAGGAAACCACTGGCGGTATCCTGGAATGGAAGCTCCAGCCTGAGGCCGACATGAAAGGCCGCACGGTATTGATTGTCGACGATATCCTCGACGAGGGTACGACCCTCTGCGCCATTGCGGATTACTGCCTGGCTCATGGTGCCCAAGAAGTCCTGACCGCAGTTCTGGTCGACAAGGAGCACGATCGCAAGGCCCGCCCTGGCCTGAAAGCAGACTTCACCGGCCTGTATGTCGAAGACCGATTCCTGTTCGGTTATGGCATGGACTACAAGGGATACTGGCGCAACGCGCCCGGAATCTATGCCGTCAAAGGACTCTGACCACCGCAACGGGCCGATCATTCCCCCCACGCGCTGGTACCGTTCTCTTGCTGCCGCCGGGCTTCACAATCCGGCGGTACACGGCCCGGCCCGGCACTGGCTCCAGGTGGAGGGCTCGTTTACCCGGGCGCTCCAACAACAGTGCCGTTACCGCTTTCACGTGGAAGTCTGCAACGAGGGCTTCGCCGTGCCAACACTTGAGGAAGCACGGCGCCTCGGCCTCGCGCCCCGGCAGCGGGCCTGGATCAGGGAAGTACGCCTGTGCGGCGATAGCCAACCCTGGGTTCTTGCCCGCACCGTCATTCCCCTGGCCTGCCTCGAAGGCAACGGCCGACGCCTTCGCAACCTTGGCAACAAGCCTCTTGGTGCCTATCTCTTCAGCCGTCCTGAATGGCTGCGCGGCCCACTGGAAACCGGACTATGCCAGAACACCGATGGCCAGCAGCCGCAATTGGCCCGGCGCTCCCTGTTTCACCGAGGCAACGAGGCCCTGATGGTGGGCGAGTACCTGCTGCCCACACTCTACCAGCGGTAAACACGGGTTTAACCGGCGCCGCCAGGCTGGCTATAATCAGCCACTGCCCACGTACCCGACCGATGGAAGACCCTTGCCATGCTGCAGAACGCCCTGCCAGAACACGTCCAGAGCCGTCTGGCCGATTACGCGAAGCTGCTGCGCATCGACCGGCCTATTGGCAGCCTGCTGTTACTCTGGCCCACCTGGTGGGCACTCTGGCTGGCCGCCGGTGGAATGCCGTCCCTGGCCAACGTTGTGATCTTCACCCTGGGCGTGTTCTTCATGCGGGCGGCGGGCTGCGCCATTAACGACTTCGCTGACCGGGACTGGGACCGCCACGTCAAACGCACCAAAGACCGCCCCCTGACCACTGGCCGCATCCGGGCCTGGGAAGCCGTCGCCCTGTTTGCCGGCCTGTGCCTGGTGTCGTTCCTGATGGTCGTGCTGTTCACCAACTCGCTGACCCTGTACCTGTCATTCGGCGGTGCCCTGCTGGCCTTCATTTATCCGTTCATGAAGCGCTATACCCACCTGCCCCAGCTGTTCCTGGGCGCCGCTTTCTCCTGGGCCATCCCCATGGCCTGGGCCGCCGAGGCCAATGAACTGAGCCAGCTCACCTGGCTGCTGTTCACCGCCAACGTGCTCTGGACCGTCGCCTACGACACTCTCTACGCCATGGTTGACCGGGATGATGACGTCAAGGTAGGCATCAAATCGACCGCCATCCTGTTTGGAGAGGCCGACCGGGCCATTATCGGTAGCTTGCAGGCGATGGTGATTATCATCTTGATCATGGTGGGCAACCAGGCCGAACTTGGCAGCTTCTATTATCTGGGAGTGGTCGCCATGGCCAGCCTGTTTGTCTACCAACAATACCTGGCACGGGAGCGCTCCCGGGACGGCTGCTTCAAGGCCTTTCTCAACAATAACTGGGCGGGCTTTGCAGTGTTCGCCGGCCTGGCGCTGGATTTGATGATCTGACCATCCAACCATGTCATATACTTGTAACAAAGACGCGTTGTAATGACTCAGCAACATTACTGGGGAGCAATTATTGCTCCCAGGGTCTGACACAGGTTAATGCTCATGACTGGAAAAACTGTCCTGATCGTCGATGACGAAGCACCTATCCGCGAGATGATCGCGGTCGCGCTCGAAATGGCTGATTATGACTACCTGGAGGCAGCGGATGCCCGAGAAGCGCATGCCCTGATCGTTGATAAACAGCCCGACCTGATTCTTCTGGATTGGATGCTGCCTGGCACCAGCGGGGTTGAACTGGCCCGAAGGCTGAAAAAAGAAGAGGCCACGGCGGATATTCCGATCATCATGCTGACCGCCAAGGTTGAGGAAGACAACAAGATCCAGGGCCTTGAAGTGGGTGCCGACGATTACATCACCAAGCCTTTCAGCCCCAGGGAACTGGTGGCACGTCTGAAGGCCGTGCTCCGCCGGGCAACGCCGGCCGGCGTTGACAGCCCCATTGAAGTGGAAGGCCTGACCCTGGACCCGGTCGGCCACCGGGTCACTTCCCCTGAGGGCGCACTGACCATGGGACCCACCGAATACCGGCTGTTGCAGTTTTTCATGACTCACCAGGAACGGGTGTATACCCGCTCCCAGTTGCTGGACCAGGTCTGGGGCGGCAATGTGTATGTTGAAGAACGCACCGTTGACGTGCACATACGGCGCTTGCGCAAGGCGCTCGGCGACAAGTACGATCACCTGATTCAGACGGTACGGGGCACCGGATACCGCTTCTCAACACGAGCCGCCTGATCCATACCGGCCGTCACGCATCAGCGCCGGACACACAACAAGGCAGACTTTGATGCAACACAACTGGTCAAGATATCTGCGCCTGATCTTCGCCGGCCTTGCCGGCGCCACCCTGGTGGGCTGGTATTTCGGCTACCCATTGTATGGCCTGCTCGCGGGACTGATGGCCTACCTCTGGTGGACACTGGGCCAGGCCCGCCACCTCTACCAATGGCTGGCCAACCCCAGCGCCACTGGCGAGCCACCCAAAAGTATCGGCCTGTGGGGTGACATCTTTGACAACCTTCACAAACTTCACCAGGGGCACCTGCTGACCCAGGACCGGCTACGCGCCCGGATCAACCGTGTGCAGGAATCCACCAACGCCATGCGTGACGGGGTCATCATGACCGACGCCCGGGGCGCCATGGAGTGGTGGAACGGCTCGGCGGAATACCTGCTCGGATTCCGGCGCAGCACCGACCAGGGGCAATACATTCACAACCTGATTCGCACCCCGACCTTCAAAGCCTACTTCGACGCCCGGGATTACCGGGAGCCACTGGAAATCCACTCACCAGCCCGGCCCCACATCCACCTGCAGATCCAGATCAGCCTGTTTGGCGATGACGACCGGCTGATCGTCGCCAAGGACGTCACCCGGCTTTACCAACTGGAACAGATGCGCAGGGATTTTGTCGGCAACGTCTCCCATGAAATGCGTACCCCGCTGACCGTCATCAGCGGATATCTGGAAACCCTGGTTGATCACGGTGACGAACTGCCCCCGAAGTGGCGACGGGCCATCAACACCATGGCGGCGCAGTCCTCCCGCATGGAGGCCCTGATAACCGACTTGATCCTGCTGTCAAAAATTGAGACCGGGGAACACACCAGCGACGATGCCCTGACCGATGTCGAACAGCTGATCGAGCAGATCTGCCACGATGCCAGGGCGCTCAGTGGCGAGAGAAATCACAGAATTCTGGTAGAGGTCACAGACCACCGTCTGTTACGGGGCGACGAGAGTCAGCTAAGGAGCGCCTTTTCAAACCTGATCTTCAATGCCGTCAAATACACCCCGGCCAACGGCAACATTGAAGTCTCCTGGAGTACCAACCGGGACGGCGCTCACCTGCGGGTAAAGGACACCGGCATCGGTATTGACCCGGTTCATATCCCCCGACTGACCGAGCGTTTTTACCGGGCCGACCCGAGCCGACACAAAGATACCGGCGGGACTGGTCTGGGCCTGGCCATCGTCAAGCATGTACTGATCAACCACGACGGCAATCTCGAAATTCGCAGTAAGGTTGGCGAAGGCAGCGAATTCATTTGCCACTTCCCCCGGGAACGACTGGTGGAACGGGTTCCGGAAACCAACGACCGCTGATTCGCCCGACACCAGGGCGACCTAGCGGCTACCTGCACGGAATCGCGCCACAAATCGTGACAGATCTTCCAGTTTTTTCGGATCCTCGTCGACAAACCGGATGGTGACGCTGACAAAGTCGGTATCCTGTCGTTTGTCGACTGCCTGCAACTGGTGCACATAGCCATTCAGGCGAGCCATCTGCCCGTCGCCAATATCAATATCCACCACCGCCTGATCCAGGATGCCGGGAAACTCCTGGTCCCGCTTGGCAACCACCCGAACTTCCATCAAGTTGACATCTTTCACCACAGATTTCAGCGTGCTGTCGGAAAACCTGACCGAGGCCAGGCTCATGGGCCCGCGAGCGGCCGGTCTGGACGTGGCTTCTCGACGCCCTCCCGCCAACAGCGGATTGTCCTGTTCCTCGGCACCAGCGGCCGGTTCTTTTCGAGGCTCAGGAGCATCCCGCTTCTGGGTTAGTAGCGCCGCTGATTCCTTGAAGGCATCCGCCGGCCCCTCCATGGATTTGCCGCCTTTCTCCATAGCGTCTTTCAGGCGCCGCCCCATAACCTTGATAATTTTCTTGCTCAACCCCTCAGGACTGAATGGCTTGCCCAGGTACTCGGACACCCCTTCCTTGACCGCCTCAATCACATGGTCCTTATCGCCCCGGCTGGTAATCATGATGAATGGCACTTTCTCGTACTGAGGCTGCTGGCGCATCCACTGCAGCAGTTCCAGCCCGGACATCTCGGGCATTTCCCAGTCACACAGAACCAGATCAAAATTGCTCCGGGACATCAGCGACTGGGCCCGGCGACCATTCTGGGCATCGGTAGTCTCGATCACCGGGAATCGCTGGCGTACGGTGCGTTTTACCAGATCCCTCACAAAACTGGCGTCGTCCACCACCAGCGCTTTCAGTGTTGCCATAAAACCATCCACTCCGGGCTTGCGTGCATCCGTAAACTATAGAACATCGCGGGCTCAGCGTGACCCACCCGCAACAAAAAGACGACAAACACGACAGATGCCATCAGGCATTAAAGAATTGTCACACACCAGGCCCTCATGCAGTGTTTTCCCGGCTGGAAAACAGGCTAACATGGCGACATCGATCGCTTACCTTCGTCCCGAGAGGTTTACTGTGGCTCATCTGATTACACGGCCGAACATCCGCCGTACCCTGGCTGCCCTGTCACTATCGGCCCTGGCCTTTAGCGCTCAGGGCCAGAGCATACCGGTCATGACTGACGAGCAATTTGCCGAGTGCAAACAAACCCTCGAGGCCAGGGCTGTCGGTGCCGGCGTCAGCGAGGCTACCGCCCGGGACGTGCTGGCCAACGTTAACTATATTGAGCGCGTGATTGAGCTCGACCGCCGGCAACCGGAGTTTACAACCACGTTTGCCGATTACTTCAACCGCCGCGTGAATGAGTCCCGAATTACCAAAGGCCGGGAGTTACTCGAAACGCATCGGGATCTGCTCAACCGGGTTACCCGTGAAACCGGAGTCCCGGCGCCCTACCTGCTGGCGTTCTGGGGCCTTGAGACTAACTATGGCAGCTACTTCGGCAAGATGCCGGTGCCCAGCTCACTGGCAACCCTGGCCTGCGACCAGCGCCGCAGCACTTTTTTTACCGAGCAGTTCGTTGCGGCCCTGAAAATCATTGACGAAGGGGCCATTCCCGCGGAACAGATGGAAGGCTCCTGGGCCGGCGCCATGGGCCACGTCCAGTTCATGCCCACTGTGTTCCTGCAACATGCGGTCGATGCCGATGGCGACGGCCGCCGGGACCTTTGGAACAGCCTGCCGGATGCCATGATGTCTGCGGGTAAGTTCCTCCAATCCATGGGCTGGGACGGCGAGTATCGCTGGGGCCGGGAGGTCCTTCTGCCAGCCAACTTTGACTTCAGCCTGTCCGATGGCCGCCGTTTACCATTGGCCGAATGGCGTGGTATGGGCATCACAGATGCCTTTGGCAACGCCCTGGCAAACGAACCGATTGAAGCGGCACTGGTGGTGCCCAGCGGCCATCGGGGCCCGGCGTTCCTGGTTTACAGCAACTTCCGGGTCATCATGGGCTGGAACCGTTCGGAGTTCTATGCCGTGTCCGTTGGCCACCTGGCCGATCGAATTGCTGGCGCCGGCGGGCTTCAGAATCCACCGCCGGAAGATCAGCCCACCCTGTCCCGTGACCAGATCATCCAGCTTCAGGAGAACCTCAACACCAAGGGTTTTGCCAGCGGCAACCCTGATGGCATCCTCGGCTCAAACACCCGTAAGGCCATTCGCGAGTTCCAGAAATCCCAGGGCCTGATTGCCGACGGCATGCCGTCGGAACTCCTGCTAGAGAAACTGAACGTGATCAATGAAAGCTGACGCCCATTGCGTCGGCTTTTTTTACACGTCCTCCATTGGCCAGACTACTAATCCCCTATTAACAGGCAGTTATACACCTGGCACAGATCTGGCTACATGTTCCAGCGATTCCCGGAGCCGACGGGAGAAACTGACTAGCTGGTAACAAGGTGAAGATCATGAACACATTGATGAAAGGACTCGTTGCAACTGCAGCCATGGGCTTTGCGGCGACAGCAGCAGCATTCCCGGTTGACTTGGAAAGCGTGACCGGTGCCTGGGGAAGTCCCACTGGCGGCAGCAATATCCAGGGCGTGGGAACTGATAATTTGCGCTGGGGAGAAGGTCTGGTTACCTGTTCCGGCAAACTTTGGTGGAAAGAATGTTCACAAGGGCCGCAAAGCGGGTACGGGTTTGAGGGTGCCACCAACCTGCCTGAAACCATTACTTCCAGCGACCCGTTTGTTCTTGGCAGCTTCACCCACTTCAACAACCGGATTACGGGCGACAGCATTACTGCTGTAGATCTGGACGTTTATGCAACCTTCTCGACAACTCCTGATAACGGCAATGTCACTGGCCCCTATACGTTCCAGTTTTCCCATAACGAAACGCCAAATGTCTATTGTGGCCCACTGTCCTTTATCTTCGGTTGTTCAACCAAAGACGTTGATGACATTGTGCGCCTGGAAAACATGATTGAGAGCTCAGAGTTCGAGTTCGGCTCCAGCATCTACTCGCTGACCCTGCTGGGCTTTGAGGGTGGCGTTGATGAGATTTATACCGCGGAAGGCAAGGCTACCTCGGTTAACCTGCTGGCGAAACTGAACGTTCGCTCCGTGCCAGAGCCCGGCACCCTCGCCCTACTCGGCCTTGGTCTGGCTGGTCTTGGCCTGGCCCGTCGCCGTAAAGTCTGATGCTCCCACACCGGCGGCCTGCCCGCCGGTGTCTTTCCTCCCAACCAGTGATCTGATTCCGGAATCAGCGCATAATATCTGCCATACCCCTCACGATATTGTCGCGGAGATTCATGGATTCCATTACCCAAGCCGCTCTCGGCGCATCGATTGCCGGTGCGGTTGCCGGCAAAACACTCGGTCGCTCTGTTCTGCTCACCGGCGCACTGCTGGGCACCCTGCCTGACCTCGACGTGGTCATCGATTACGGCAGTGCCGTGGCCAATTTCACCCAACACCGGGGCTTCAGCCATTCCCTGTTTATCCTGATCCCGCTGTCGTTTCTGATTGCCTGGGGCTTGTGGCGCTGGAAACCCCAGCTTTCCTATCAACGGTGGCTGGCCCTGGTGGGCTTGATCCTCGTCACCCACCCCCTGCTGGATGCCTTTACCACCTATGGCACCCAACTGTTCTGGCCCCTGGGGGACCCGGTAGCCCTCCACAGCATTTTTATTATCGACCCTTTGTATACCCTGCCCCTATTGGCAGGCTGCCTGGCCTTCCTGATTCGCCCCCCGGCAACAAACGCCGTTACCGCGGGCCTGGTGCTGTCGACCCTGTACCTCGGCTGGACCCTGGTTGCCCAGCAGTGGATCACCGACAGGGTTCAGCCGGCGTTGGCGGAGGTTGGTATGAAGGAGGCGTCCTTGCTGGTTCAGCCGATGCCATTCAACACGATTTTATGGCGGGTAACCGCCATCACGGACGAACATAGGGTTGAAATAGTCACCGGGTTTCTTGATGGCAGCGATGAACTGACCCTGGAGCACTTCCCCCGCCGGCCCGAACTGGCGCAATCGGTTGCCTCCTTGCCGGAAGCCCGCCGTCTTGAATGGTTTACCCGAGGCTTTCTGGACTACCGGCTAGCCGGCAACCAGATCACCGCCACAGACATTCGCCTGGGCATTCCCGGCGCTCACCCGTTTACCTTCATTCTGGCGGAAACCTCCGAATCCGGCGTAACCCCCATCCCCAGCGGCCGGATGCCGCGGCCTTCGGTTAACCGAGACGCCCTGCCACTGCTCTGGTCAAGACTGACGGGGCGAACGCCGGTGCTCTGCCTGGCAACCTTGTCTGCGCCTCCGCAAGGGCACAGCTGCTGATGCGACTGGATCAGTTTGTCAGTAACAGCAGCGGGCTTTCCCGCAAGGACAGCAAGCGAGCGATTTCGGCCGGGCGGGTCCGGGTGGATGGGAAAATGACCAAGAGTGCCAACAGCCGGGTGCCGGAGCACGCAAAGGTGACATTGGACAACCAGGCGCTGACTCTGCCCGGGGGCCTGTACCTGATGATGAACAAACCGGCTGGCGTTATCAGTGCCACCAACGACAGCAGCCAGCCTACCGCTGTTGATCTTCTGCCCCCTGAACTGGCCCGACAGGTTCATATCGCTGGCCGGCTCGACAAAGACACCACCGGACTGCTACTACTGACCAGCGACGGCCAGTGGTCTCATCAGGTAACGTCACCACGCCGGGCTTGCCCGAAAACCTACCGGGTCACCCTGGCCGAACCGCTGGACGAACATGCCTGCCTGGCACTTGAGCAAGGTATCGAACTGAAGGGCGAGCAAAAACCGACGCTACCCGCCCAGGTGCTGCAACACTCGGCAACCGAGATCGAACTGACCATCCGGGAAGGCAAGTACCATCAGGTAAAGCGCATGCTGGCCGCGGTGGGCAACCACGTTGTGGCACTGCACCGACAGAGCATTGGCGATATCATTCTCGACCCGGCCCTGGTACCCGGACACTACCGCTCATTGACCGCGCAGGAAATCCAGTCCGTGGCAGAGCCCGATTAGTCAGTGGCAATACGCTCGAACTTCTGGGCTTCCAGGTTTTTGCGCACCACGCCCGCCTCAAAGACTTCACCATTCATGGCGATATAGACACCCGGTGGCAGAAGCTGCGCCGCCGCCCAGGCAAAACCGATGTTGAAGATGGCATCGGTGCGGCGCATACGGGCGGGCTGCATGGCACCGGTCAGCACAATGGTGCGATCAGCCAACGGCTTCAGAACCTGGGCGGTTTGGGCCATGGTATCGGTACCATGGGTAATCAGGATTCTGGAGCAGTCCGAGGTACGAACAGCCTCCAGAATGGTCGCCCGGTCATCGTCAGTGAGCTCCAGGCTGTCCTTGCGCATCAGCTCGCGGATGATGTAGCCATCGTGGATATTGGACTCCCGGAGCAACTCCGGGAGCAGGCTCTCACCAATTTCAAACTTGCTGTTGGCATCAAAGTACACCTTGTCGATGGTGCCGCCGGTCGTCAGTATCTGGATCATCGTCAGCTGAACCCTGTTATTGGTTGATACGCGCTGTCTGGCTTCCCTCGGTCGCCGCCCAGGCAGCGTTTCTCTCCCGCTCGTACCGCTTGGCGGCAGCCGCCACAGACCCGGGATCGCCACTCGTCAGCCAACGTTTGATTCGGCCGGCATCACCCATCGGCGATCGGGTGCCCAACGAATCCAGCAGCACCGTAATCACCGGCTTGCTGTCCATTTCGGACACCATGATCAGGCAACGGCCAGCCTCCGTCAGGTAGCCCGTCTTGCTCAGCCCTACTCCCCAGCTTTGACGATGCACCAAGGCATTGGTGTTACCAAACGACAGGCTGTACCTGGGACCCCTGAATTCAGCACGGTAATAGCCAGTGGTCGAGTATTCGCCAATCAGCGGATACGCCAGTGCCGCATTGGCAAGACGTACCAGATCAGAGGCGCTGGAGACATTCTCGACAGACAGCCCGGTAGGATCAACAAACCGGGTGTTATCCATACCCAGTTCGGCAGCCTTGGCGTTCATCGCCGCGACAAAGCCATCGAAACCATCGGGATAGGATCTCGCCAGGGTGTAGGCGGCAAAATTCTCCGACGACATCAGGGCAATTCTCAGCACGTCACTCCGCTTCAATCGAGAGCCCACGCGAATACGGGTCCAGGCGTTTGCCGCTGCGGGCACGTGGCGCTCTTCGAAGGTCAGCCATTCATTCATGTCCTGGCCGGATTCCACAACCACCAGGGCGGTCATCAGCTTGGTGATTGACGCAATCGGAACCGGCCGATCGGCATTCTTGCCAAACAGCAGCGCGCCTTCTCCGGCAACCGCGGCGGCGGCATTGACCGATGCCAGTGCCGGCATTCCCTGACTCCCCGCCAGTACCGGGTTTGCCGACAACAACGTGACCGCCAGCAGCACCGGCATGATGAATAACCGCTTGATGAAAATCATACTGCGTTGCACTCCCGAACCTTATCCTGTCGCCTCGCCGAAACGCCTACTATACCAGCGCCAACCATCTGTTGCGCAGGTCTCATTTTAATCATGCGTTTTAAACAGCAAATGCAAAATACGATCAAATACATTAAAATTTGTTGAAATTCATATTGTTACAACGCGTTAACGGTTGTAATTTTAGGTAATCTTCAGCCGACCACGTTGCCAGGATGTTCACCGAATGGATTCCGAACCCGCAAACCAGACCAGCCGCCCCCCGCTGACCAGGCTGCCTTTTTTGCAATCACTGAATCGCTGGCTCCCCTTCCTCATCCTGTTTCTGGCCGCCGGCTACGGCCTAACCGCTGCGCTCCTCAATGCACCTTCCGCCGCCCCCGACCAGACCCTGACGGCAACCATTGGCAGTGCTTCTCCAGTCAGGTTGCACCCGCAGTCCCACTACCTGCTCGCGCCAATGGCCGAGGTACTTGAACAGCAACGCTGGCATTCCGGGAACTGGGAACCACTGTCAAAGGACCGTGCCGGCATCGGCTATCCGAGAATGCCCGCCACTTTCCGGATGACTCTGACAACCGAGGGACAGGAACCGGTCGACAGCCAACTGGTGGTACCGGCCCCCTATCTGGATCACCTCCAGCCGGCTCTGATTCATCCGGACGGTACCATCGAGACGCTCCCGGTGATGGGTGACCAATACCCGTTTGATAACCGCTATGTGGCCCTGCCCCAGTGGATCTGGCCCGTCACTCTTCAGCCCGGCGAAACCGTGTTGCTGATGGAGGTGAGGAACAGCGGCCCGGTGATGTTGCCGCTGTCTGTTGCAGGAGGCAATGAGGTCGTCAGCGAAGGTACCTTCAGCACCGCGTGGAAATCGTTTGTTACCGGATTGCTGGTGTTCGCCCTTTTGCTCAACCTGAGCATCGTCGCCAAGCTGAAACGCCCCGGGCTTGCCTGGCTCAGTGTGCTGATGATCGGCGTCATTTACAGCCAGCTGGTTATGGATGGCCTCGGGCTATGGTTATTCTGGCCGGGCATGCCAGAGCTCAACTCACTGCTCTCGGTCAGCCTGTCGCTGTGCCTGATCGCGCTGTGCGAATTCACCCCCCATTTCATGGCCATCCACCGCACGGGCCGCAGAATTCTCCGGGGCTTCAGCATGGCTGCCGGGCTGCATTTGCTGGCCGCCCCGTTACCACTGCCATTACTCGGACAAGACGTTTTTCTGATCATCAGCGCCGCCGGTGGCGCCTTCATCCTGGCCCTGGTCCTCAGCCAGCTTCGCAAACACGTTTACGCCCGCTATTACGCACTGTCGGTGCTTGCCATTGTCCTGGGTGCCGTCATTAGTTCCCTGAGGACCATCGGCTGGTTCCCGGTCACACCGCTGACCGACTCCGCCTTCTTTCTGGGGGCAGCCGCCGGATCGCTGATACTGACCAGCGGTGTTGGACGTCTGCTGCTGGAAGAGCGTAAGCGTCGCCTGAGCTCAGACATTCGGGTGCAGGAGGAACAGAAACTGCGAGCCCGCATCGAGCGGGATTATGACCGGGTACTGAAAACCCATCGGGTTACCGGCAAACCGAACCGGCCGATGCTGGAAGAAGCCCTGGGCAACATCGACTGTCAGCAAACCCCCTACACGTTGTGCCTGATACGCCTGGCGCGGTTCAACGAACTGGAGCAGGCCCTGGGCTACCGGACAGCCGAAGACCTGCTCAAACAATACCTGCGTCTATTGAACCGCTACCTCAAACGCACTCTCGGTGATCGGCTGATCATGATCAATGGCTACGGCATCGCCACACTCGACACCGTCAACCACGCCTTCGCCATGGATCGCGGCAGTGATCCGGCACAGGATCGCGAATTACTGGAAACCGTCAGTCACTGGCTGTCAGAGAACTTCCGTGAGGGGCGGTTTTCGTTCTCCTGGGCGGCATCGATGGGGGTCGCCTATGCGCCTGAGCATGGTACCGATGCCGCCAGTGTGCTCTCCTCCGCCGGTTTTGCATCACTGGATGAAACCCGCCCGATGGCGATCTACGACCCGGCCATTGCCGACTGGCAGTACCAACAGCAAATCCTGATGCTGGATGTTGAAGATGCCCTGCGCTGCGGCGACATGTGGCTGGAATACCAGCCCAAGGTGAGCATTCGGGATGGCAAGGTGCGCTCAACCGAGGCGCTGATTCGCTGGCAACATCCGGAATTTGGCCGGATTCCCCCGGATCACTGGATTCCCCTGGCCGAACAGGTGGGTATCATTCATTCCGTGACCTTGTGGGTACTGGACCAGGCCTGCCAGGATTTTACAGCCTTGCGACAGCGTTACGGAGATAGCATCGGTGTTGCGGTTAACATCTCTGCCAAAGACGTTGCCCATCCATTGTTCCATGAGGAAGCCGGCGCCATCACCCGCCGGCACGGGGTCAGCCCCGACCAAGTCATTCTTGAGATTACCGAAACCGCCGCCATGGCCGACCCGGAAGTGGCCCGGCGCGCCATCCGCACCCTGAGCAGCATGGGGTTCCGCATTGCCCTTGACGACTTCGGTTCCGGGCACTCATCCCTGGGCAACCTGGCCAGCTTCCCGCTGGATGAACTGAAGATTGACCGCAGTTTCCTGCAAGACGTACTGCTTTACCCGGTCCGCCAGAAAATTCTGCGAGCAGCCCTGGAGTTAGGCGAGGCGCTGGACCTTGATGTGGTTGTTGAAGGGGTAGAGGATGAAGCCATCGCCCTGTGGCTGCAGCAGTTCCCCGGCCTGCACGGCCAGGGTTACTACTGGGCACGCCCTGAAAGGGTCAGAGCAGCGCTGGTCAGCCCCCGATAATCACTGAGCCGCTGCCGATCGTCACCCCGCCGCAGGATACGGCGCTACCAGTGATGGCAGCCGGCTTGCCATTGATCATTACCGAAGATGACCCTTCTGCAATCACTCTGGGGTGGCTGGAGTGCTTGGGCTTGGAATGGGGTGCCAGGGGGTCGCCCAGACGGGCAACCGGCTTGCCATCCACGAGTACATCGGGAGAACCGGCGAGAACCGGGGTGGGCGGGAAACCCTGATGGTCTGAACCAAGATCTCCCAACAGCACGATAGCTTTGCTCATTGTCTGATTCCTTTCAGGACAAGTTTGAAAGAAACATCCTATAACGTTTCTACCGATAACCCAACCCATCGCTCGTGGCTTTGTGACGCTTCCGAAAAGATGCAATTACGACTGACCTGAATCAAGGGCTCCCCGGGCCGGGCGTTTTACACTTCTTTCACACTCTCAAGCTCGAAAGCCATGGAGGCCGCACCATGCCATCGCCCAACGTACAAGCTCCATCGCCGGCTGCTGCATACAACAGTGCAGCCTACCAACGCTGGCAGCAGGGCTATGGTGTTATCCGCCACTCGGAAGACACCGAAGCCAGGGTTCAGGCCCTGGCCCGAAAACTGGTGGCGGATGGCCTGCAGCCCGATACCGATACCGTCTACCAGAAACTGGCGTACCTCGACCGGCTAACCAGCGCAGGGCTCTGGCTGGTGGTGCACATGACCTACTGCAACCGGGTGGACATTTCCGGGGCGCCTCTGGCTGCCCAGGATTTCAAGGCATCACCTGAAGGCCATACCGGTGGCGCCCTCAATATGGTGCCTGCCTACGCAGCTTATCTGGCCTTGAACAACCTGACCGGGCAAACCCGGAGCTGGCTGATGGGCCAGGGCCATTGCGTTGCCGCCGTCGACGCCCTCAACGTGTTGACGGGCAACCTGCATCCGGAACAGCGGGCGCGCTACCTGGCACCTGAAGGTTTGTCGCGGCTTGCCGCTGACTTCTACAGCTACCGCCAGAAGCCCGACGGTGCCATGGCCTCTCCCCTCGGCAGCCACGTCAATCCGCATACCGCCGGGGGCATCCTGGAGGGCGGCTACCTGGGCTTTGCCGAACTGCAGTACGCCCACATGCCGCTGCCGGGCGAATCGCTGGTGGCCTTCCTCTCGGACGGCGCCGCCGAGGAACAGAGAGGCAGCGACTGGATTCCGCGCTGGTGGCGGGCAGACGATTGCGGGCAAGTTCTGCCGATCATGATTGCCAATGGCCGAAGAATTGAACAGCGCACCGAGCTGGGCACCAGGGAAGGGCTGGAACGCTTCGCCGAGCTGCTTGAGGCACATGGATTTGAGCCGGTACGTTTCGATGGCAAAGACCCGGCGGCGTTTGTCTGCACCCTGCTTGATATGGAACGGACACTGGCGGCCCACGGCGACGCCGCCAGCCGGGGTGAAGCCAGCTACCCTGTCCGTATCCCCTACGGTATCGCCGAAACCACAAAGGGTTTCGGGTTCTACGGTGCCGGCCAGAATTCCGCCCACAACCTGCCCCTGCCGGGCAACCCACGGCTGGATACCCGGGCCCGGGACCTGTTCAACGAGCACATCCAGCCCCTGTGGGTACGTCCGGAAGAACTTGAATGGGCCGTCGCTGCGCTTAATGAGCACCGTCAGCAACAGCGCCCCCTTGAGCGGGATCACCCCCTGGCACTGCGCAACCCACGTGAACCCCAGGTTCCGGTATTGCCTTACAGCCAGGACAAGTCATCACCGATGACGGCAGTGGACGCCTTCTTCCGGGCACTGACCAAGAGCAATCCGGATCTTCGGCCCAGAGTAGGCAATCCGGATGAACTGGCAAGCAATCGGCTGACGGGTGTTCTCAAGGACCTCAGGCATCGGGTAAACGATCCGGAAAGCGATGACGAATCCATTCACGGCCATATCATCACTGCCCTCAACGAGGAAGCGGTGGTCTCTGCCTGTCTGGGGAACAAGGCAGGCCTGAATCTGGTCGCCAGTTATGAGGCCTTCTGCGTAAAAATGCTCGGTGCGGTGCGGCAGGAGCTGATCTTTGCCAGGCACCAGAAAGAGGTGGGCAGGCCCGCCCGCTGGCTTGGCTTCCCGATCATAGCCACCTCCCACACCTGGGAAAACGGCAAGAACGAGCAGTCCCATCAGGACACCACATTCTGCGAGGCCATGCTGGGTGAAATGAGCGATGTATCCCGGGTGCTTTTCCCTGCCGACTACAACAGCGCCCTCGCGGTTCTGCCGTCGGTATTCACCGAACGCGGAAGAATCAGCTGCATGGTGATCCCGAAGCGCGACCGGCCCTGTGTGTTCAATGCCAACGAGGCTGAACGCCTAGCCAGGCACGGTGCCCTGGTAGTCGACGAAGACACCTCTGCCGGTGAGGAGCCCCTGCTGCTGATTGCCAATGGTGCCTATCAACTGTCAGAGGCCATTCGCGCCTGCGAACGTTTGCGGGAAACCGGAACGCCGTTCCGTCTGGTCTACTTACAGGAACCGGGCCGGTTCCGCCAGCCCCGGGATCCCCTTGAAGCGGCAGCCTGCCTGACCGAGTTCGAGCGGGAACGACTGTTCCCGCACCGGATGCAGCGGCGAGTGGCGCTAACCCACATGCGCCCGGAAGTATTCCGGGGACACCTGCACACTCTGTTCCCCCAGCCCGCCCATTCACGGGTATTGGGATACATCAACCGCGGCGGCACCCTGAACGAAGCCGGCATGCTGTTCGCCAACCAGTGTTCCTGGGGCCACACCCTGGCGGCCTGTGCCGACGTTATGGACAAACCGCCGGGCGAGTGGCTGTCCAGCGCAGAACTGGCAGCCGTGGAAGGTCGCGGAGATCCTTCGGTGATAACCCGGGGCTTGCCCTGAGCACCCCGGGGGGCGAGATCCCTGGCGCAAAATCCCACAAGAGGCGCTGATTTCCCATTTGATGCAGTGCAGAGTTTGGCATAATCAAGAAAATCTCGCCGGAGGGACCCCACATGAGCGAAGTTCCGACTCAGCCATCATCGGCAGGAGCACCAGGCCACACCACTGACTTGAATCGTCCCTGGCATAGCATCGGGTCTGAAGAGGCCCTGATCGCCCTTGAAACCGATCATCGCGGCCTTGCGGAGTCCGAGGCCAGCCAACGCCTTGCCAGTTATGGCTATAACCGGCTGCCTGCGGTCGATGGCCCTGGCCCACTCATCCGCTTCTTGCGTCAGTTTCACAACATTCTGATCTACATCCTGGTTCTGGCTGCGCTCGGCACAGCCTTGCTTGCGCACTGGGTGGATACCGGTGTCATTCTCGGTGTCGTTCTGATCAATGCCCTGGTCGGCTTCTTCCAGGAAGGCAAAGCCGAGCGCGCCCTCGGCGCCATTCGCAACATGTTATCACCGACCGCCCAGGTCATTCGTGACGGCAAGCGCCAGGAGGTTGCCGCCGAAATGCTTGTGCCTGGCGACATTGTCAGACTCAAGGCCGGCGATCGTGTACCGGCGGACATTCGGCTGATCGAAAGTGCCGACCTGAGAATCGAAGAAGCAGCCCTGACCGGTGAATCCGAAGCGTCAGATAAAGAGGAAGCTGAACTGGAGGAAAAACTGCCCCTCGGGGATCGGGCGAATATGGCTTACTCCAGCACACTGGTCACCTTTGGCAATGGCTACGGCGTTGTGGTGGGCACCGGCCAGCAAACAGAGATTGGCCGCATAAGTGAGCTGATGAAGTCGGTAGAAGCTGTCACAACACCCTTACTGCGCCAGGTCGCCATCTTCGGACGATGGTTGAGTGCTGTGATCGTGATGGTATCAGCCCTGACGTTTGCTGTCGGCTACTGGGTTCGCCAAACCGAGCTCGCAGAGATGTTTCTTGCGGCGGCCAGCCTGGCCGTTGCGGCCATTCCCGAGGGGATGCCAGCTATCCTCACCATCACGCTTGCCATTGGCGTGCAGGAAATGGCGCGCCGAAACGCGATCATCCGACGATTGCCCGCGGTCGAAACCCTAGGTGCCGTAACCACAATCTGCTCGGACAAAACCGGCACTCTGACCCGCAATGAGATGAAAGTCGAGACGGTAGAAATGGCTCACCGGAGCCTGACCGTCAGCGGTGTCGGTTACGAACCCGTCGGGGAGTTTGAGGAATCCGGCAAGCCGTTCGATCCAAACGACGACCCGGCCGTGATCCAGATGTTACGGGCAGGACTTCTTTGTAATGATGCCGAAATTGCAGAAAAGGCCGGCGATTGGATACTCAATGGAGAGCCGACAGAAGGCGCTCTGGTGGCAGTCGCGCGCAAGGCGGGGCTGAACCCTGACGACCTGAACCATCGTTGGCACCAACTGGATCGCATACCGTTTGCCTCCGAACATAAGTTCATGGCCACCCTGAACAGGGACGACGAACATGGAACCGGAAACTGGATCTTTCTCAAGGGCGCACCCGAACGAGTTCTGGAAAGATGCTCTACACAAATGGGCACAACTGAACCGGAGCCACTGGACAACGATTATTGGCATGATCGGATGCAGGCTATCACCGACGAAGGCCAGCGAGTTCTGGCGGTGGCCTGCCGAAAAATGCCAGGCGACCAGACTCATCTGGAATGGCACGAAGTCGAGTCTGACCTTGTACTGTTGGGCTTGTACGGCATCATGGATCCCCCAAGGCAGGAGGCCATTGAGGCGGTGTCACAGTGTCAGGCAGCGGGAATCCGGGTCGTGATGATCACCGGCGACCACAGCGGCACCGCTCAGGCTATCGGCCGCCAACTCGGAATTGCCGGGGAGGAACCGGCAATGACGGGGCAGCAGCTTGAGGCCCTATCGGAGCAAGAACTGGTCGAAGCCGTTTCCCGGGTAACCATTTTTGCCCGCACCAGCCCGGAACACAAACTGCGGCTGGTCCGTGCGCTCCAGGCCCATGGAGACGTCGTGGCCATGACCGGTGATGGCGTAAACGACGCACCAGCGCTGAAACAGGCCGATGTCGGTGTAGCGATGGGCAAGAAAGGCACCGAAGCTGCCAAAGAGGCCTCCGAGATGGTGCTTGCCGATGACAACTTCGCCACCATCGCCCGCGCCGTGGAACAAGGCAGAACGGTTTACGACAATATTCGCAAAGCCATTCTTTACCTGTTGCCGACCAACGCGGGCCAGGGTCTGACCATTTTCATGGCGGTCCTGCTTGCGATGTCATTACCACTGACACCGGTTCAGGTACTCTGGGTCAATATGGTGACGGCTGTCACGCTGGCCATGGCTCTGGCCTTTGAACCCACCGAACCAGGCACCATGGCGCGCCCTCCCCGCAGTTCTCGCCAGGCCCTGATGTCCGGTGGGTTTCTATGGCGCATACCGTTTGTCGGGCTACTGCTGTGGGCGGGCACTTTCGGTCATTTCTACTGGCTCACCAGCCAGGGAGCGGATCTTGAACTGGCCCGCACGGCAGCCATCATGACACTTGTAGCCGGGCAGATTTTCTACCTGTTCAATGTGCGCCACCTGTATTCCTCGGTGCTCAACTGGCGCGGCCTGTTTGGCAGTCCTCCTATCTGGATCGCCATTGGCATTCTGGTGATTTTGCAAGCCGCCTTTGCCTATGCGCCGCCCTTACAGTTGCTGTTTGGCACCACGGGGCCCGGTGCAACGAACCTGTTACTGAGCCTGACGTTTGGGGTTTTCCTGCTCTTGGTGGTAGAGCTGGAGAAGTGGATTATCGCCCGCCTTTCCACGGGCGCGAGCGACAACCGTGATTGAACTGACCCGGGCAATGCCCGGGCCCATCGTGATATCACCCTGCAGATTGCTCCAGGCGGCGCCCTTCGGAACCAGGCAGTGTGCGCAGAGAAATCGTGGCCTGACTGAGGCTCTCATAGCTCCGGCTTTTCACGGTATCCAGAAAATGCCACTCTGAACGCGCCTCGGTCGGGGTAAACGTCACCAACATATAGCCTCTTTGGCTGATATTGAGGCTCTCCAGATCATCAACCAGTAACGCGATGCCCTGCTCAGCTTGCGGAATCATCTCGGCCGGCAGCCCCAGATACCCCTCCAGCCCAGGCGAGGTCACCGAGGCCGTGGCAAACTCCACTCCAATCTGTCGCCCTTCCACATCCCGGAGGTTGTTGGCCCAGGCATTGTGGGTATCACCGGCCAGCACCACCAGGTTCCTGTCCAGCTGCCGGGCGGTGGCGAGAACCACTTCCCGTTCGTACTGGTAGCCATCCCAGGAATCCAGGTTATAGGGTGCTGCCAGTTCAAGCCGCGCCAGCTCCTGTTCGGTAAGTGTGGGATCATCCTGCAGCGCCCGGGCTTTCAGCGTTGCCAGTTCGGCCAGTGATGCCGGCAGGTTTTCCAGATTCTGTGTCGCAATGGCCATCAGCAGCTCGGCGGGCAGGTTCATGCGCCCCATCAGCACCTGCTGGCCAAGCACCTGCCAGGTACCCGTCCCCTGCGCAAGTGCCGACTGCAACCACAAAAGCTGTTCGGCGCCCAGAAGGGTGCGGTTCGAATCTCCGACGGCCAACCGGAAAGCATCCACATCCAGGCCACCCTCCCCGAGGTAGTTCATGTAATCCAGCTGCTGGTCACGCCCAATAATGCGGGTATCCAGCATATGCAGATCAACCAGGTCACCAAACCGAAAACTCCGATAGATGGTTTCGTTACTGCCCTCAATCACCGGGCGGATCGGCATCCACTCAAAGAAGGCCCGCAAGGCCGCCATTTTGCGTTCCCCGAAATCACCTTCGCCGAGCTCCGGATTGTGATTCTCTGCACCCTCGCGCCAGGTGTCGTTGGTGACCTCATGGTCATCCCATACCACGATGAACGGCATAACGCGGTGCAGTTCCTGAAGGTCATCGTCCTTACGATAAATGCCGTAGCGTTGGCGGTAATCCTGCAGAGTAATCAACTCCCGATTATTGGCCTCCGGAAAGGTGCGCCCCAATGCCTCGGCGTCAGCTGCTGCGTAGCTGTCGGCCTCACTGCTGTATTCGTAGATGTAGTCTCCCAAATGAACCAGGGCGTCCAGATCCTGTCGGGTGGCAATCTCCCGATACACATTGAAATAGCCCGCCGGATAGTTGGAGCACGAGACAACAGCCAGCTTCACTTGATCAATGCTGCCCTCAGGGAGGGTTCGGGTAGTACCAACAGGCGATGTGCTGTTGGCGGAGCGGAAACGGTAGAAGTAGCGCTGGCCATCGGATAGGCCCCGGGCATCCACCTTCACCGTGTAATCATGCTCTGCGCTGGCCTCGGCGGTGCCGGAGTGTATGATCTCATCAAACTCGGCATCCCTGGCAATCTCCCAGCCCACGTCTACGGAGGTACCCCGATCCGGCACCGCACGCGTCCAGAGTATGACGCTATCCTGCAACGGGTCGCCGCTGGCGACACCATGGGTGAATTCCACACTGCGCTTGTCGCTGCTGTCGAACACACAACCCGCCAATCCGGTTGAGACCGCTACCGCTCCCATCCCCAAGGCCGAGGCTTTCAGAAAATCCCTGCGTGTTAACCGTGCCATTCTGTTCCCCTTATTATTCATTCCGAGCTTGTCCTGTTGTGGGCAGCCGCACGACTTGCGACCGCAGATCAAACGCTAGACTGCTCAGATGAAAACCGCGTTGCTGAATTACGACATCGCTGTGGCAAATACCGACAAGCGGGGAGAGGCCAGCACCAGTTCACAAAAAAAGGGAGCCGAAGCTCCCCTTTGATGGGTGATGATTGGGGGTTACGGCTATCCGCTGACAAACACGGGGCCGACACCGAAGTTCCAGAGAATGACGGAGCCTACACGAGTAGAAACGAGAATCACCAGGGCAACGGTCAGCAGGGCGCCGCCGTACATTACCGCACGCTCTTTCTCGATCCCCATCACGATAGGCAGGCCGTCATACATCAGCCAGGCACCGTAACAGGCTGCCGCCAGAAACACTGCCGCGTTGAACCATGGCACCGGATACAGCAGCGCGAAGCCGGCCAGGAACAATGGAGTGCAGGAATAAGCCGCAAGGGCGATACCGTTAGAAGGTACGTGTTCCTCTTTGGCACCATAGGTTTTTGCCATCCAGTTGATGGCGTAGCCCAGGGCAAACACACCCACCAGCATCGCAATGTATGTCAGGACGCTCAGCTGCAACGCACTGATTTCGGTCAGCTTGATCAGTCGCTCGCTGCCGACAGACCAGCCAAAATGCGCGGTTGAGATGTAAGCACAGATCGGCGCGATGGCTGCCAGAATAACCACATAGGCAACATACAGCCGGGTTGGATGTTCGTGTTCTTTCTTTATGGATGCCCACTCTTGGTCCGGGTGGGTAAACAGACCAAACGCGTGTGACAGGAGCATAGACCACCCCCTCGTTATTGATGTTATTGGTATGGGTGGATACGGTGCCTGAACGAGTTCAGACTTATCACCGTTCCTGTTCTTAACTATAGTCAAGAACGGTCAGGTTGAAAGCAGCGCCTGATGCCATTTTGTTCGCGAATCCGGCGTTCTCAGATCATTTGGTTCTGTAAGCAGTATTCATCGGGTATGTCTGAACACTCGTATGACAAGGAACCCGAAACCACACAAGGAGATGACCCACATGCCTGGAATCAGAAAAACAACACACCTCACTGCGCTCGCCCTGGCCATTGCCGGCGCCAGTGCCAACGCGGAACTTCGCACCGAAACGGTCACCTATGAAGTGGATGGCCAAACCTTTAGCGGCTACATGGCCTGGGATGATGAGGACGAGGGCAAACGGCCCGGCGTTCTGGTGGTTCACGAATGGTGGGGCCATAATGCCTTCGCCCGTGAGCAGGCAGAAAAACTGGCCGCGGCAGGCTACACCGCCTTTGCCCTGGACATGTACGGTGACGGCAAGCTGGCTGAACACCCGGATACCGCCCAGGAGTTCATGCAGGAAGCCACCAAAAACATGGATCAGGTGAAAGCCCGTTTCATGAAGGCCAAAGAGCTGCTGCAGAACCACGAAAGCGTGGATGCCGGCCGTATTGCCGCCCAGGGTTACTGTTTCGGCGGAGCCGTAGTATTGAACATGGCTCGGCTTGGCGTTGATCTGGCGGGGGTGGTCAGCTACCACGGGGCACTGGCCAGCCCGATTCAGGCAGAGGCCGGCAAGGTAAAAGCCAAAGTGCAGGTTTACACCGGTGGCGCCGACCCGATGGTGCCTTCAGAGCAGGTGGCAGGATTGGTTCGGGAGATGCAGAACGCCGAAGTGGACCTGACGCTGGTGAGTTTCCCCGGGGTTACCCACTCTTTCACCAACTCTGGCGCAGACAAGGTTGCCGAACAGTTCGGGATGCCCATCGCCTACGATGAAGCCGCCGCTAATCGTTCATGGAACGGCACCATGCAATTCTATAGTGAGATCTTCGCCCGCTGACCCAGTCGCTGCGGGCTAATGGCCTGAAATGCCAACAAAAAAGGCAGCCGAAGCTGCCTTTTTCTTGGTTATTGCGGAATCCCGTGGGGATTACAGAGCAACAACGTTCTCCGCCTGAGGACCTTTCTGGCCCTGAGTTACGGTGAACTCGACCTGCTGGCCTTCGGCCAGGGTCTTGAAACCAGAGCCCTGAATGGCGCTGTAGTGAACAAATACGTCCGGGCCGCCTTCACGAGTGATAAAGCCAAAGCCTTTTGCTTCGTTGAAGAACTTAACAGTACCGGTAGTAGTAGACATACTTAAACTTCCTGAAATCAATCATATTATCTGCTGCCACACACCTTCATGGTGTTGGTCAGCGTTTGACGGAAAAACTGAACTCGCGGGATCAAAAACAGGACGGTCACTACTAACTGCGGAGGTACGTCTTATTCATGAACTGCTTGGCTAATCTTTCCTACGAGAACCACTCTACTCCGGAATTCCCGGCTTGCCAAGGGTCTTTTCAATAATTTATGTAGGTACTCATACACAGTGCCGGCGCCGCCTGGGCAAAGTTCAGCCCTTGATCAGACTGAAGGTATAAAAGCCCAGGGCAGTCATAAGAATAGACCCCACCACATGGGCGATAATGCCGGTAAGTGCCATGGCCCACTTGCCTTCCTGCAGTGCACCGAACATTTCCAGCGAAAAGGTCGAGAAGGTGGTCAGCGCACCACACAACCCGGTGATGGCAAACAAACGCCATTCCGGCGCCAGGGCGTTACTCTGGGTAAAAAAGCCAATCAACAAGCCAACCAGCCAGCCGCCACTGAGATTGGCCACCAGAGTGCCCCAGGGTACCGCGTGGTAACTGGCATTCAGCCATAAGCCGAGCGCCCAACGCAGGTTGGCGCCGATCACGGCGCCAACGCTGACTGCAACCACTGAGAGCCACATCTCATCCTGCTCCGTCAGGCCGGGTTGTGGTCAATCAGGGTGTCCTTTTTGCGGGCAAACTCATCAAAAGGGAAATCGTCCACGGTGAGCATCTCCAGCACCACCTGCTCATACTGGCGCATGAAATCTGCTTCTTCCTTGGTGTAGATGCCCGCTTCCAGAGCCGCTTCAAAGCGCTCTTCCGGGTGCAATGCCGTCATCGGCAGTTCACCCTTGGCATAGGCCTTGGTGGCTTTGCGGTACAGCTGCTCGGCCTTGTCGTAATCCTTGAGCAGACCGTTGTAGCGGGCTACCGGATTTTCCACGGTGCCTTCGCCGTCGGTGGTCCAGGCACCCGCCATCAGCTTGTTGCGGATGGGCGTATCGGTAGAGATCGCCCGCGCCAGCTTGCGTGCCAGATCATCGTGAGGCGCATCCCAACGACATCCCAGCGGCAAGGTTACCGCCCGCAGGGCCAGGGCCACCGGACGATTCGGCAGGTTCTGCAGGAACTCATCCAGGGCCTGTTCAGTACGGTGTAGCAAAAATGCCAGGCTGTACTGCATCAGTTCTTTCTCGCCTTCCACTGGCTGGGTCTCATGCCAGTTTTTCAGCACCATGGATGCCAGGTAGAGATTAGACAGCATGTCGCCGAGACGGGCGGAGATCAACTCACGCATTTTCAGCTCACCACCCAGGGTGGTCATGGCGGCATCGGCACACAGCCCGAAGGCGGAGCTGAACCGTGCCAGGGCCTGAGCATACTTGCGCGAAGCGCTGTCAAACGGCACATCGGCCTTGCCGACGCCCAGGGCCTGGGTGAACGCACGGGCGGCGTTACCAAAGATCAGGCCGGCATGGCCAAAGAACGCCTCATCGAACGCCTTGATGTCGTCATTATCCTTGGCTGCCAGCTCTTTCAGAACGTACGGATGGCAACGGATCGCACCCTGCCCGAAGATCATCAGGCTGCGGGTCATAATGTTGGCACCCTCAACGGTGATTGATACCGCCGCACCGCTGAAACCAATCCCCAGATAGTTACGGGGGCCGAGGGTAACCGTTTTACCACCGTGAACATCCATGGCGTCGGTCAGGATTTCACGCTGGAACTCGGTCAGGTGGTACTTGAGGATCGCCGACGGCACCGCCGGTTTTTCGCCCCGGTCGATCATGTTGGCGGTATGGTTCACCGCCGACTGGGCAATGTAGGTTTTCGCAGCGATACGGGCCAGGGGCGCCTGCACACCTTCCATATCCGCCACCGGGGTATTGAACTGACGGCGAATGCGGGTGAAACCGCCAGCCGTGCCCACGGAGTACGCGGCCGCACCAGCCGCACCAGACGGCAGGGTGATACAACGGCCGACAGACAGACACTCAACCAGCATACGCCAGCCCTGGCCGGCCATTTCCTGGCCACCGATGATGTAATCCAGCGGGATAAACACGTCTTTGCCCTTGATCGGTCCGTTCATGAACGGAGTACCAATGGGGCAGTGGCGACGACCGATTTCCATGCCGTCGGTGTCCCGGGGAATCAGCGCACAGGTAATGCCATAGTCTTTGGTGTCACCCAGCAGACCGTCCGGGTCAAACATTCGGAACGCCAGACCCACCACGGTGGCCACCGGCGCCAGGGTAATCCAGCGTTTCTCGAAGTTCAGGCGGATGCCCAGCACTTCCTTGCCATCCACTTTCTGTTTGCAGACGATGCCGGTATCCGGCAGCGACGTTGCATCCGAGCCTGCCCGCGGGCCGGTGAGACCAAAGCAAGGCACCTCACGGCCATCGGCAAGGCGTGGCAAATAGTAGTTTTTCTGTTCTTCGGTGCCGTATTTGACCAGCAACTCGCCGGGGCCGAGGGAATTGGGAACACCTACGGTCACCATCAGCATTTCGTTGGCAGCCAGCTTCTGCAGCACGGCGGTTTGGGCTTTCGCCGAAAACTCCAGGCCACCGTATTCCTTCGGAATGATCATGCCGAAGAACTTCTCTTTCTTGAGGAAGTCCCACAACTCTTTCGGCAGGTCAGCCCGTTCCACCGCCAGATCCCAGGCGTTGCACATGGAAATCGCCTGGGTACATTGATTATCAACGAACGCCTGCTCTTCGTCGCTCAACCCGGTATGCCGGTTAATCAGCAGGTTGTGCCAGTCCGGGCGGCCGGTAAACAGCTCGCCGTCCCAGCCGACGGTGCCGGCTTCCAGCGCCACCTTTTCTGTTTCCGAGACCTTGGGCGCCACCTTCTTGAACATGGCGAACACCCGCGGGGTAAGCCAGTTGATCCGGAACTGCGGCAGCCCCGCCATCGCGGTAATGGCCGCACCGACAAATAACACCAGCGCGAGCCAGCCTGAGCCCGAGAAAAGGGCGATCACACCCACCACGGCCATAACACCAATAGCAGGCTTTGCACCGGATTCACGGCGCAATACAAACAGCAGGCCGCCCAGTGCGATCAGAAACAGTATCAACGTCATCACAGGTTCTCTCTGTCTTCCGTGGATTGGAGTCTTTGGACAATAACCAAAGCCTTATAACACTTCGTTACGTTCAACTTACTCTATCAGATGCCATGTTGCCAGATAACGCCCGCAACTCAGCCAGTTAGTCCACTTCAGGAGGTAACAATCACCCGAATACCTTCCAGCGCAAGACTGGCGTGGCCCACCGCTTCCCGGGCAGCATCCAGCTGGCCGCGCAGATAATCGATTTCTTCACTGCGAATGGCCGGGTTTACCCGCTGCAAGGCTTCCAGCCGGCGCACCTCGGGAACAAAGCCCGCCTCAACCTGCGCCAGGGCTTGCGCCTGCAGCTGTGCCAGATGCGGCTCGGCCAGGCGCTCAACGTGGTCCACCATGGTTTCCACCTCGGCCCGGATTTTCGGCACGATGGCCTGTGCCGTGCGCCGGCGAATGTTGGAACACAGCTCATTCAGGCGATCATGAGGTAACGCGTTGGACAGGTCCCGTCCATTCACATCCACCACCAGGCGCAGCGGCGAAACCGGCAGATAGCGGGTCAACTGTAAGGACTCCGGCGCCGGACAGTGTACGGCAAACAGGGCCTCCAGCAGCAGGGTACCGGGTGGCAGTGCCTTCACGGACAGATTGGCCAGCGCCGCTTTGCCCAGGCCCGAGCTGGTGACAGAATCCATCACGCCGGTCACCATCGGGTGCTCCCAGCTCATGAACGCCATATCTTCCCGCTGCAGGGCCTGCTCACGCTCCCAGGTGACGGTCAGGCCGTCCTCCGGCAGCTCGGCAACATGGCCAGCCTGGTATTGTTCGCCAGGCTTGAGCACATCGGCATGCTCGCTGTGATCTTCTATATCCACACCCAGAATATCGAACGCCTGCACCATGTAATCACGGACCTGGGCCGAGCTTTCCTCCTGCTCGATACTGGCAATCAAGGCTTCGGCTTCATCCCGGCGGCAGGAGTTGAGCTCAATCAGGGCATCCCGGCCGTTGTGCAGCAGGGTTTTCAGCCGCGCAGTTTCCTCGGCACTGCTTGCCAGCATGGGTTCAAGGGCAGCGTCATCGCCGTCCAGGGCCTTCTGCCACTCGTCACCCACCTGGTCGTGAACCGCCACACCGACGGCACAACTCTCGGCAAAGGCGTTCAGCCCTTCCTGGAACCAGCGGTACTGTACTTCCTGGCTGGTGCCCTGCAGGTAGGGTATGTGAATCCGGATGGCCTCGGTCTGGCCGATGCGGTCCAGCCGGCCAATCCGCTGTTCCAGCAGGTCCGCGTTGGCGGGCAAATCAAACAGCACCAGGTGGTGGGCAAACTGGAAGTTACGGCCCTCACTGCCGATTTCCGAACAGATCAGCGCCTGGGCGCCCTGCTCGCTGTCGGCAAAATAGGCGGCGGCACGATCCCGCTCCAGCAGGCTCAGGTGCTCATGGAAGGCGGCACTGCGAATGCCGGCCCGCAACTGCAGGTAATGCTCAAGCGCCATGGCCGTATCAGCCCGGGCGCAGATCACCACCACTTTGGCCGGGCGCAGGCTGGCCAGTTTTTTCTCCAGCCAGGCCACTCGCGGATCGTCCGCCAGCCATTGCTCTTCCGGCGCCGTCTGTTCAGGCGCCAGGCCAACATCACCGTAGCGACAATCATCGTAAAGAGCAGGACACGGCAGGGGTTCCGGCAGCGGCTGGCGCTCCGGGAAGCCCTGAATCGCTGCCCGGGTGTTGCGGAACAGCACCCGGCCGGTGCCATGGCGGTCCAGCAACGCATCAATCACCGCCTGGTGGGCGCCATCTCGGGCCAGAAGTTCCTCCAGCTCATCACCCAACCAGCCAGCAAGGGCGATTTTATCTTCCGGATCAATTCGGTCCAGAGTTTCAAGCAGCCGGCGCACCACTTTGTTGATGACCTCGTATTGCTGTTCCTCCTCCCGGAACGCGTCCAGGGAGTGGAACCGTGCCGGGTCCAGCAAGCGCAAACGGGCGAAATGACTGGCCACACCCACCTGTTCCGGCGTAGCGGTCAGCAGCAACAGGCCTTTGCTGGCCTCAGACAGGCTTTCAACCAGCTGATATTCCGGGCTGGCCTGTTCCGGCGACCAGGCCAGGTGGTGGGCTTCGTCCACCACCATCAGGTCCCAACCCGCCGCCAGGGCATGGTCACGGGCCTGTTCGCTCTGCACCAGAAAATCGAGACTGCACAACACCAGCTGGTCCGCCTCGAACGGGTTGACGCTGTCGTCGTCGCCGAAGATGTGGTTTACCAGGGCGTCTACATCGTCTTCCTGGGCTTTGATGTCGTCGTAGCGGCTCTGGTCCACTATCGAGAAGCGCAGATTGAAGCGGCGCAGCATCTCCACCAGCCACTGGTGAATCAGTGAATCCGGCACCACAATCAGTGCCCTTCGGGCTCGGCCGGTGTGCAGCTGATAATGCAGGATCAGGCCAGCCTCAATGGTTTTGCCCAAACCCACCTCATCGGCCAGTAACACTCTGGGGGCATGGCGGCGCGCCACTTCGTGGGCAATGTATAGCTGGTGAGGCAAATGCTGGGTACGGGCGCCAATCAACCCCTGGGCCGGCGAAGCTCTGAGCCGATCGAGATGCTGGAGCGTGGAGACCCGTAACCGGAAGGCACCGTTACGGTCAAACTGACCGGCGAACAGGCGCTGGTGCGGTGCCGAAAAATTGACCGAACCGGCCAGCTTTACCTCGGAGATCTGCTGGATATTTTCGCCATCATCGGCGTGGTACATCAGAACACCGTGGAGATCCTCAACGGCGCGAACAATGTAACGCTCGCCGTCGTAGGTCTCTATCTCCTCACCCAGCTGATAGACAATGCGCGACAAAGGCGCATTATCGATGGCGTAGGTGCGCTCTTCATCGGCCGCCGGAAACCCCAGGGTAACTCTGCGCCCCGAGATGTCGGTAACGATACCCAAACCCAAAGCGGTATCGCTGTGGCTCACCCAACGCTGACCGATGACAAATTCCGATGTTTCCAAGAAACCTCCGCAAGCAAATTACTGTTGATTCGATGTATTTTCCCGCACCCAGTAGGCGGTTGCTCCGCACACCGCAGCCGGCACCACCACCAGATTAAGCACCGGCACCATGGCCGCCAGGGCCACCGGCAAGCCGAAACCCAGTGCTGACAGCCGCTGGGCCGCAAGATCCCGGCGCAGACGGGCAAAACTGACTTTATGGTTGTCCGCCGGATAATCCACGTACTGCAACGCCATCATCCAGCTGTTGAACAGGAACCAGAGTAAGGCCGCCACCAGGTTGACGACCGGAATCAGGCCTATGATGAACAGGCCCAGGGCGCGGGGAAGGTAATAGGCGATCTTTTGGACCTCGCGCCAGAGAATTCGTGGGGTATCCTTCAGCAGCGCCGCCCAGCCTTCGTCCGGATTGACTTCCTGGCCGGTCAGATGCTTTTCGGTAAGTTCGGCCAGATAACCGTAGAACGGCGAGCCGATAAGATTGGCAACAATCACGAAACCGTAGGCCAGCATCAGCAGAATCACCACGCCGTAAAGTAACCAGAACAGCCAGTCCAGTGCCTGCAACCAGGCCCAATCCGGCAGCCAGGCCATGGCCCCGGCGATCAAGACCGAAAACAGCTCCGCCATGAAATAGAACATCAAACCAAACAGGAGGATGTTGATCACAAGGGGAATGATGACAAACAGGCGCAGGCCCGGCAGGCGGATCAGCCTGAAACCTTCACCCAGATAACCCAGTCCTCTGAAAAAGTTACCCTTGAGCATCGCTGATGATCCTCCGCTGCCATGACAAAAACGGGGCGCAAAGCATATCATGTCAGGATCGTTCCCACAGCCTGCAACCACACCCGGATGACTTGATGCTCCCATTTCAGCAAACCGTCTCTAACCTTCTGCGCATGCGCCGGCTCTGGCAGGCAGTCTTGCTGATCTCGGTGGCCGCCATCCTGTACCTGGCCACAACCAGCTCCAGCTACCCCATCCCTGCAGCCGCCAACGACAAGGTCAACCACATTATTGCGTTTATTGAATTGACCATTGTCACCCGGCTGGCCTGGCCTCGCCTGAGTGCATTCTGGTACGCCCCTGCCCTGCTGGGCTTCGGCCTGGCGCTCGAAGCGGTCCAGGCCAACCTCCCCTATCGGGATTTTTCCATGGCCGATGTTCTGGCGGATGCCCTGGGCATCGCGATCGGCATGCTGCCCTGGCCGGGCATCCGCAATGCCGGTGAAGTGGATTTGAGAAATTCGCCCGACTCTGCGTGAGACATTTCCTACAAGCATGTAAGAACATGTAGCCGCGTAGCGTGCGCAGACGCGAGCGCTCACCCAGAAATTCATCCTATCTTTATGATTTTTAACAAAAAACATTGATGACCGCAGTTTCGTGTTCAACAAATCGTGCACAGTTCACACGTCTGTAAAGGTGGGATTGGTATGATGTTCAACGTCAAGGATGACAGGGAAAAGGACGACGCACCGGACGCACCCCTGCATGGATTGTGGGGAGAGGCAAGGACACAGGGACGCCTCGCTTAAGGGATAACGAATTGGATGGCTGGCTCGGACGCCGGCACCAGGGAACGGACGCAAGGACTGGCAACAAGGCAGTTGCCCACCGCGCACGGAGGCGCCAACCTGTTCCGAATCTGAACTGCTCAGGATGGCGGTTCAGTACCTGCAAAGGGCAGCCCGAGGGTTGCCCTTTATTTTTTCTGCCACGCCTGACGGCTTGCGGCTACACCCTGCCCCGCGCGAAATAAATGCGCACCTTGTTGAACTCCTCGAATTCATTCAGATCCGGCCAGGTTCTGGCCTCAATCACTGCCTGCTTTTTATAGGCCGGATTGGCCAGGTTCCTGATTCTGGAGTCTGCCAGCAACACCTGTTCAGCGGAGCCGCGAAAGGCCTCCAGCAGTTGCCGGTTTTCCGGGTCGTACAGCACATCAGCCGCGGTGATCAGGTCCAAGTGCCCGGGCCGCTGCGCCCAGTCCGCACACAGCTCCACCTGCACGCCGTTCAACTCAGCGTTGGCTGCTGCAGCATCCAGCGCTGCCGGATCAATATCGCAGGCAATGGCTCTGGCCGCACCCGCCCGTGCAGCAGCCACCGCTACCACGCCGGAGCCGGAGCCAAAATCCAGCACGGTTTTGCCTGCCACCAGCGTCGGGTGGTCCAGAATCCACTGGGCCAACACCTGGCCACTGGCCCAGCAAAACGACCAATAGGCCGGCTCCGCCACCACGGCCTGGGCCTCGTCATGACTTAGTGGCCCCTCAAGCACAGACGGGTCAAACAGGTAGAGCGGTATCTCCGGGCAGCCGGCCGGCGCCGATTGGGCCACCCGGCCGCGACTAAGGGTTTTGCGCAGGTGCAGATTGAGTGTTTCCGGATTCATCACTGGTCCTTTCAGGCCGTTTCCGAGGCGGCATTGTACCCTTTGGCCGGGATATCAACAGTCCGGTATACTGCCGCCTCACTCTGAGTAACAGCGATTCATGGAAATGGCCAGCAGACCCGACACCGATGACTACCTCAACCTGTTCCTGAACGACATCCCGTTAATGGATGTGCGGGCACCGGGGGAGTTTGCCAAAGGCAGTTTTCCCTGTGCTGAAAATGCACCGCTGATGAACGATGAAGAACGGCACCGGGTGGGTATCTGCTACAAGGAGAAAGGTCAGGACGAAGCCATCAAGCTGGGCCACCAACTGGTCTCAGGCGACATCAAGGCGCAGCGCATAGAAGCCTGGAACCGCTTCATCGCCAGACACCCCGAGGGATACCTTTTCTGCTTTCGTGGCGGGCTACGCTCACGGCTGACCCAGCAATGGATCAAAGACGCAGGCATTGACTACCCCCTGGTGAAGGGTGGTTACAAGGCGCTTCGGCGTTTCCTGATCGACAGCCTGGACCAACTGATTGCCAACGGTGATTACCGGATTCTCAGCGGACGCACCGGCACTGGCAAAACCCGCGTCCTGCTTGGCCTGCCCAATCCGGTCGACCTTGAAGGACTGGCCAACCACAGAGGCTCCAGTTTTGGCCGACAGGTTACGCCGCAACCTTCCCAGATAGACTTCGAGAACCGTGTGGCGGTTGCCATGCTGAAGGCGCATCACCTGACCGGCGGTTTGATCTACCTGGAAGATGAAAGCCGACTGATCGGCCGCTGCGCCCTGCCTGAGTCCCTGCGGGCACGAATGGCGGAATCGCCGTTGATGATTCTGGAACAACCCATGGAAGAGCGGGTTGCGATCATTCGCGCCGACTACGTAGAGGCCATGCTGCAGGACTACATTTCAAGAGACGGTGAAGAGGCCGGCTGGCTCAACTTCCGGGATTACCTGCTCAGCGCCCTGGACCGGATACGCCGGCGCCTGGGTGGTGAACGCTACCAGCAGCTCCGAGACCTGATGACCCAGGCCCTCGACCAGCAACAGGCGACCGGCACCCTGGACCGCCACCATGCCTGGATCGAAACCCTGCTCAACGACTACTACGACCCGATGTACGACTACCAGCTCAGCCAGAAACAGGGGCGGATTCTTGTACGCGGCAATCCGGAAACCATTCGCGACTACGCCAGAAACCACCACAAGCTCCTGAAATAAAGCGATTACAACATCTCCGCGCAATGCAGGTTTAATCCATTTGTGCTCTATACTGCGTAGAGTCAGATTCCCTTGCGGCAATCGATTGTCCAGGCAGTTACACCTCAAAAAACACTAACGAACAAGGAGCTCCCCTATGGAAGACCTCTTCAGTGCCGACGGGCAGGCTACCCAATGGATGGATCAGGCAGTCGCCCTGACCATGGCCTATGCCCCCAAGGTGTTGCTGGCCATCATAACCCTGATTGTGGGTATGTGGCTGATCAACCGTTTTGTTTCGGTTCTTGACAAGAAACTGGGCCAAAAAGACCCCACCCTGAACAAATTCCTGTGCGGCCTGATTGGCGCCGTGCTCAAGATCATGCTGCTGATTTCGGTCGCCTCCATGATCGGCATTGCCACCACGTCGTTCATCGCGGTTATCGGTGCCGCCGGTCTGGCCATCGGCCTGGCGCTGCAAGGCAGTCTCGCCAACTTTGCCGGTGGTGTACTGATCCTGATCTTCAAGCCCTTCAAGGTGGGCGACACCATTGAAGCCCAGGGCTACCTTGGCGCCGTGGCGGAAATCCAGATTCTCTACACCGTGGTAAACACCTTCGACAACCGCCGTATCGTCATCCCTAATGGCAGCCTGTCCAACGCAACGCTGGTTAACGTCAGCATCTATGACAAACGCCGCTGCGACATGACCTTCGGCATTCACTATGACGACGACATCGACAAGGCCAAAGCCATTCTTCAACGCCTGTTTGACGAAGATGAGCGCTCACTGAAAGACCCGGCACCGCGAATCTGTGTTGGCGCCCTCGGTGACAGCTCTGTCGACCTCATGTTCCGTGCCTGGGTTGCCACTGACGACCTCTGGCCATACTACTGGGACATGCAGGAGAAAGTGAAAAAGGCCTTTGACGCAGAAGGTATCACCATTCCGTTCCCTCAGCGCGATGTACACATGTACAAGGCCGAATGACGCGAACGGTTACACACAAATACAGATGGATACTCGCAAACAGCTCAACCTGGGCTAAGCTGACGGTAAGAAGGGGCGCCCGCCCCTCTTGCCATCGGGGCCAGGCCCGGGAAGGCGGATGGCTCCACAACACCGACCATGCTGTCAGGAGGTTGTGACTATGCCGGTGAAGCAGTTAACAGAGTTCCTGGACGAGGCAGGTGTGGAATACATGTGCCTCTCCCATCCCCCTGCCTTCACGGCCCAGCAGCTGGCCCACCACGTCAAGATCGCCGGCGACCGGGTTGTTAAAACCGTCATCATCGAACTCGATGGCAAAATGGCCATGCTGGTGATGCCTGCTACCTGGCGGGTGCGCTGGGATCGACTTTCCCGGGTGCTGGACACCGATTTCGTGGATCTTGCCGACGAACAGGAATTCCAGGACCGGTTTCCCGAGTGCGAGGTGGGCGCCATGCCACCGTTCGGCAACCTGTTCGGCATGACGGTCTATTGCGCCGAAGTGCTGACGGAGCAGCCGGAACTGGCCTTCGCCGCCGGCACCCACACCGAATCCATTCACATGAAAACCGCAGACTTCCTGCAACTGGTTCACCCCATGGTGATCAACCAGGGCTTCACTCGGCCAGGCGCCCAGAAACCGGCCTGGCTGACGAAAGGCCGTCAACGGCCGGAAACCACTGAGGAAAAGACCGTCTCCAGACTCGCGGGGTACTGAAACCCGGCGGATTGATCCCGGTCGCTTGTCTGGCCCGTGGCATCGCGTAAACTGATGCCATCAGACAGGAACCGGATATGAACCAAGCATTTGACATGATCATCGTTGGCGCCGGCATGGTCGGCGCCGCCCTTGCCAACGGCCTTGGCCAGCAGGGCATCAAGGTCGGCCTGATTGACAAAGCCGAGCCCTCGGACTTTGACGCGGATGCCAGCCCCGATATCCGGGTATCGGCGCTCAGTGCAGGCAGCGAGCGATACCTGCAAAGCCTGGGCGCCTGGCCTCGCATTCAGGCCATGCGCGCCACACCCTATCGCCGCCTGGCCGTGTGGGACGAGACCCCGCACCCGCTCAGCCGCCTGCTGCCCGGCTCGTTGACCGAAGTGGAATTCAGTGCGGCCGATCTCGGCGCAGGCCATCTGGGCCATATCGTCGAAAACAGCATCACCCAGAACGCCCTGTGGCAAACCTTACAGGACGAACCCGACGTCACGCTGATTACCGGCCAGGGGCTCAAGGCACTGACACAGAATGCCGAGCGTGCAACGATAACCCTGGACGATGGTACAGAACTGAGCGCCCAACTGATTGTCGGGGCGGACGGCGCCATGTCCAGAGTGCGGGAACTGGCCGGCATTGGCGTGACCCGTGACCAGTACGAACAACAAGCCATGGTGATTTCGGTCCGCTACCTGGGCCAGCCCGAGGACATTACCTGGCAGGGCTTTTACCCCAGCGGCCCCAGAGCCTTCCTGCCGTTACACAGTGCAGGTGAGCAATACCCCGGCGAAACCTGGGGATCACTGGTGTGGTACGACAGCCCGGCAAGGCTGGCCGAACTCAAAGCCATGGACAACAGCACCCTGATGACGGAAATCCGCAAGGCCTTCCCGGCGCGCCTGCCGCCGCTGAACCACATCGATGCCAAAGCCAGTTTCCCCATCGCCCGCCAGCACGCCAAGCACTATGTCCAGAACCGCGTGGTGCTGGCCGGCGACTCCGCCCACACCATCAACCCCCTGGCCGGCCAGGGGGTGAACCTGGGCTTTCAGGACGCCCAATGCCTACAGGGCCTGCTGAAAGAAGCCCGCCGCAGCGGCGATGACCTGGCCAGCCAGCACTGGCTGGCGCTATACGAACAGAAACGCCGGCCCGCCAACCGCCGCATGATGCTGGCCATGGACCTGTTCTACCATCTGTTCAGCAACGCCATCCCGCCGGTACACCTGGCCCGCAACCTGGGGCTTGGCGCTGCCCGCGCTTTGCCCTTCGCCCGCAACGGTGTAGCCCGCTACGCCATGGGCCTGGATGAAGAGCTGCCGGCCGTGGTCAGGCAGATCACTTCCCGGATTCCGGGTCTGAATCAGCTTTAACACCGAACAACAATCCCAAAGACAATCGAAAAGGAGCCACCATGTCAGAGACGATTTTCACCAAGATCATCAACCGGGAAATCCCCGCCGACATTCTCTACGAGGATGACCTTGCCCTGGCGTTCAGCGACATCAACCCTCAGGCGCCGGTGCATTTCCTGGTTATTCCGAAGAAGGCCATCGCCACGATCAACGACATTACCGAGGATGATCGGGAACTGGTGGGGCATCTGTATGTGGTGGCAGCGAAGATTGCCAAAGAGAAGGGATTTGCCGACGATGGCTATCGGGTTGTCATGAACTGCGGCGAAAATTCGGGGCAGACAGTGTTCCATATCCACCTGCACGTTCTTGCCGGCAAACCACTTGGCTGGCCGCCTTATACTGACAAAATGAAACAGGCCTGATTCTCTACCTTCTTTCTCCGGCACACGGCTTAGGAGTGGGCAGCCGAGCCAGTAGTGCTGTTCGGGAGACGCTCAAGGCATCCATGCGCGCTTAGCTTTGGCCATCCATGGCCAAAGATACTCCCGAACAGCACTACCGGCCCGGCTGCACCCGGCCTGGTGCCAAGCCTTCCAGAGCATTGAGTCTGGGTTTGGGGAAACCAATGCCTTGGTCCGGCTGGCTGGTGTGCGGGTTGGCTTTACGGGACTATCTTTCGCCAGGGATGGCGAAAGCTAAGCGCCCACGGACGGCTTGAGCGTGTCCCGTAAAGCCAACCCGCATGCCAGCCCTCCACCAAAGCCCGCCCCCGCATGGGAACGGGATTGTGCAGATTTACCGGCCAACCACCTTCTCAGCCTCATCCACGGGCGTATGGCGAACATCCTCGCCTTTGACCATGAAGATGACGTTCTCAGCAATGTTACAGGCGTGATCACCCACCCTCTCCAATGCCCGCAGAACCCACATCACCGACATACACCGTGAAATATTGCGGGTATCTTCCATCATAAAGGTCAACAGCGTACGGGCAGCAGCCTGATACTCCTCATCCACCCGCTTGTCTTCCTTCATCACCCGCAATGCCTGCTCCGAATCCAACCGGGCAAACGCATCCAGCGCATCGTGCAGCATGCTCAACACATGGCTGGCAATATGGCGGATCTCGACATAGCCACGGGGCGCCTGGCCTTCTTCGGACAGTTTAATCGCCATCTTGGCGATCTTCTTGGCCTCGTCACCAACCCGCTCCAGGTCCGCCACCATCTTGATCACCGCAATCACCAACCGCAAATCCCGCGCCGTGGGCTGGCGGCGAGCGATGATCAGCGTGGCCTCTTCGTCCAGTTCCACTTCCATTTTATCGACCTGTTTGTCACCAGCACGGACGTTCTCCGCAACGTAACCATCGCCGTCGACCAGCGCCTGAACCGCACGCTCAACCTGGCTTTCCACCAGACCACCCATGTTCAGAAACTGGGTTTTCAGCTCGGTCAGCTCGTCATTGAACTTGTGGGAAATGTGATCCCCGTATACATCGTCCTTTTTATTCGGCATATCTGATATCTCCAGTGTTCCCCGGTGCCCTTAACCAAAGCGGCCAGTAATGTAGGATTCCGTCAGCTCGTGCTCCGGTGAGGTGAATACCTTGTCAGTCTCGTTCACCTCCACCAGATGCCCCAGGTGGAAATACGCGGTGCGGTTGGAGACTCGTGCCGCTTGCTGCATGGAGTGGGTCACGATCACGATGGTGTAACTCTCCGACATCTCGGCAATCAGCTCTTCCACTTTTGCGGTGGCGATCGGGTCCAGGGCCGAGCATGGCTCGTCCATCAGGATCACTTCCGGGCTGACAGCGATCGCCCGAGCGATACACAGTCGCTGTTGCTGACCACCTGACATGCCGGTAGCCGTTGCATCCAAGCGGTCTTTAACCTCGTCCCACAGACCAGCCTTGCGCAGACTGCTTTCGACGATTTCGTCAAGGTCGGACTTTCGATTGGCAAGGCCATGAATTCGTGGGCCGTAGGCCACGTTATCGTAGATCGACTTGGGGAACGGGTTCGGCTTCTGGAACACCATGCCCACCCGAGCTCGCAGCTCTACGACATCCCGTTTGGTATGGTAGATGTCGTCTTGGTCCAGCATAAGCTGCCCCTTGACGCGGCAGATGTCGATGCTGTCGTTCATCCGGTTCAAACAGCGCAAAAACGTCGACTTACCGCAGCCGGACGGGCCGATAAACGCAATCACCTCGTTACGGCCAATGTCCAGGCTGATATTCTTGATCGCCCGTTCTTCTCCGTAGAACACCTCGACGTTACGCAACCTGAACTTGGGGTCATCCGCAAATGGAATGCCCACGGTTTTACCTTCCTCAATGACGGTTTCCGCCGGCCGTTCTTCCTGTAGCGGTATAAGGGTCTCTTCAGGCATATCTGCTTCGCTGGTCACGGTTGGATTCATAGTGTTCATTGATAATCTCCTTTACCACCGGCGTTCAAGGCGCTTGCGCAACCAGATAGCCAATGCATTCATACTGATCAGAAAAGTCAACAGAATCATAATGCCTGCAGACGCCAGCTCAATGAATCCCTGCTCAGCACTGCTGGCCCAGAGATAGATTTGCACCGGCAATACGGTCGCGGCACTGAAGAAGCCATCCGGCACATCCACAATAAACGCCACCATACCGATCAGCAGCAATGGCGCGGTTTCACCCAGAGCCTGAGCCATTCCAATGATGGAACCAGTGAGCATACCGGGCATGGCCAGTGGCAGCACATGGTGCAAAACCACCTGCATTTTCGACGCGCCAATTCCCTCTGCCGCTTCGCGAATTGACGGGGGAACACTCTTAATGGCAGCACGGCTGGATATGATGATGGTTGGCAGAGTCATTAACGCCAATACGAGGCCACCGACCACAGGCACTGATCTGGGCATCCCAAACGTGTTGATAATGACCGCCAAGCCCAGCAGGCCAAATATGATGGATGGCACTGCAGCAAGGTTGTTGATATTCACCTCAATAAAATCGGTAATCTTGTTCTGTGGAGCAAACTCCTCAAGATAAATGGCCGCAGCCACACCAACCGGGAAGGCGATTGCCAAAGTCACAACCAGAGTCAGGAGAGAGCCCACGAGCGCTCCCAGAATACCGGCATTTGACGGTTCCCTAGAATCCCCGCTGGTAAAGAATACATCATTAAATGCCGTTTTAATGACACCTTTTTCCATCAACTGGTCAACCCATTGCTGCTGCTGCTCCGACAACCGGACACTGTAACTGGGGTTATCCCTGTGCTTGACGTACACAGACACCGCATCGCTGGCAAGAAATGTCAGCGTTTGAGTGGTATTCAGCATCTCGGGGTTTGCCCTCAACAAATCGCTGATATCGTTGCTCCCGTATGTGCCTACAAGCCTATAGAGTTGGCGAAGATCTTGAGACCTCGCCGCCTCCGGCACCTGCTTTTGCAGAGCCGCAATGATAGGTGCGGCAAAATCGGCCATGGCACGCTGATCAGCATCGGTGGGGTCATCCAGATACATGGACTGACTGTCCAGCACCACCTCAAGGGTGACGGTCGTTTTGATAAAACCCGTCCAACCTTTCCCGATAATGTCGGCAAACAGGATAACCAGAGCGCCCAATGCAATGGAAATTGCGAGCACACCGTATGCCCGGAACCGACGTTCTTTACGGTAGCGTTTTTTTAACGAGCGACGAACGATGTCCGCCTGTGAGCGTTGGTCAGTCATATTGTTCCCTATACTTGCGGACAATTTTCAAGGCGATCACGTTTAACAACAAAGTCACCACAAATAGCAGCATACCCAAAGCGAAAGCAGACAAAGTTTTGGGGCTGTCAAACTCCTGGTCTCCTACCAGCAAAGTCACGATCTGGACGGTAACGGTTGTAACCGTATCAAGAGGGTTAAGGGTGAGGTTTGCAGCGAGGCCCGCAGCCATGACCACAATCATCGTTTCACCAATAGCACGGGAAGCGGCCAGAAGGATACCGCCCATAATGCCCGGCAAGGCCGCCGGAAAAATAACCTTTTTCATGGTTTCCGACTGGGTAGCACCCAGTGCGAGAGAACCATCCCGCATGGTTTGAGGCACGGCATTGATGACATCGTCAGACAACGACGAAATAAACGGTATGATCATAATGCCCATGACCAAACCTGCCGCCAACGCGCTCTGTGAGGAGGCGGCGAGCCCCACGGCTTCTGCCACTTCACGAATAAACGGCGCCACCGTTAACGCAGCAAAAAACCCGTAAACAACCGTCGGGACACCCGCCAGCATTTCCAGTAACGGTTTTGCCACCGAGCGGACCCGCTTGCTGGCATACTCCGACAGATAGATGGCTGAGAGCAGGCCTGTCGGCACCGCCACCAGAAGCGCAATCACTGAAATAAGCAATGTACCCGTGAACAGAGGAATAACACCGAAGGCGCCTTCAGCTCCAACCTGGTCGGCCCTTAGCGCCATTTGCGGGCTCCAGCTGGTTCCAGTGATGAAGTCCCAGAACGGTATATGCTGGAAGAACCTGAAGGTCTCCATGATTACGGAAAAAACAATGCCCAACGTGGTCAGAATGGCAATTGCGGCACATACAAAGAAAATCCGCAGCAAGGTCTTCTCAACCTTTTCCCGCGCATTGACATGAGGGGCTACCCGAGTCCAGGCGAAACTGGCGCCGAGCACCGCAATCAGCAACACGAGTATCGTCATGAATGTTTTGCTTTGGGCGCGCAGCGTCTCCAGAAGTTCGGCCGCCGCAACAACACCATCCGGAGCAAACTCGGGTGACAGCCTTCCGGATGCAATATTACTGATTTGCGATAACAGAAGACTTGCTCTTCCGGCGGAATCAGGTGCAAGCTCGGAAGGCAGAGAACTAATAACAATCGCCTGAATAACCTTAGCTTCGAAGCCAGCCCATGCCGCAAGCACCAGTAGTGCCGGAATGGCACACCATAAGGAGGCTCTTGCCGCGTAATAAAAGGGAAGCGATTTCAGGTTGCGAATGCCGCCGATAGGCTCCGCAACAGCCCGGGAACGCGAGTAGGCGAGCAAATAGGCCACCACGGCCAGCACCAACACCAAGGGCAACAAATTAGCAGTTTGCATAACGTTCTCTGCGTCGTGGCGTGAATAATGTCTGTTTCAGTCTGACATGCGAAACGCGAGCGCCTAGGCTCGCGTTTCTTTTACATCTCTGCAACTTATCTTGCTTAGAAATCAGCCGCAGTCATCGGAGTCAGTTCCTTGGCTCGCTTTGCTACTTCCATCCGGTCAGCGCGAGGCATCGGAATCAGACCAACGTCCACCATGTAACCGTTGTCGCCCCAAGCGCCTTCACTGGTAAACTCGGCGATGTATTCTTGGATACCAGGAACAACACCCACGTGCGCCTTCTTGACGTAAAAGAACAATGACCGCGCTACCGGGTACTGATCGCTGCCGATGGTTTCTTGGGTCGGCTCTACACCGTCAACGGTAACGGCCTGAATAACGTTGCGATTCTCTGCAAGGAAGCTGTACCCAAAAATACCATAAGTACCTGTATCCCGAGAAAGACGCTGCACGATCAGGTTGTCGTTTTCGCCTGCGTCAATGAAAGGTCCGTCTTCACGAATACTGCGGCAAGTGGCCCGAAAGTCGTTCTTGGACATTGCTTTGATAAAGGGGTATACAGAACAACCGCCTTCCATCGCAATTTCAACGAAAGCATCACGGGTACCGGAAGTTGGAGGAGGACCCATTACACTGATGGCCATGTCCGGCAGGCTGGAATCGATGTCGCTCCATTTTTTATAAGGGTTCGGAACCAGCTTCTCAGCACCACTGGGGTCTGGCACTTCTTTCGCCAAAGCCAGGAAAACCTGCTGAAGGCTCAGATCAAGCGGCTCATTCTGAGCGGACTGGGCGATCACGATGCCGTCGCTACCGATACGCACCTCTACAATGTCTTCCACACCATTGGATTGGCACAAATCAAACTCGCTCTTTTTGATCGGACGAGAGGAGTTGGTGATATCAGGGTGCTGGGTACCGATACCTTGACAGAAAATGCTCAGGCCGCCACCAGAGCCGGTAGACTCCATGCGAGGGGTAGGAAAATCAGTGTTACGACCAAAACGCTCGGCAACTACCGTAGCGAAAGGATACACCGTGGAGGAACCTACAATACTGATAGTATCGCGGGCCATGGCCGGGGTAGATACCGCCGCAATGCTGCCAGCCAGGGCAACAGAGGCAAGAGCTGCTTTCAGTTTCATCACGTTAAGTCTCCATTATCGGTGGACGTTGTGTATGGATCTGCTTTACCGATGAGTGCATCCTAAGGAGTGTCTGTGACAACTTTGTTACAGCATTTGAAATATAGACGTCATTGTTCAAATTTTCTTGCAGCACGCCGCCAGCCCGTTACCATGCAGGGAAAACAACTCATAAGTATCTACAGGCGACTCCCATGACTGCATACGATGACGACAAACCCAAACCCCGCGGGGAACTCACCCTGCAGGTGGTACCCCTGCCCTCAGACACTAATCCCAATGGCGATGTGTTCGCCGGCTGGCTGGTCAAGCAGATGGACATAGCCGCCGCCACCATGGCCGGGCGTATTTCACAGGGCCGCAATGCCACCGTGGCCATGGACCGGATGGAATTTCTCTCGCCATTGCGGGTGGGTTCCCAGGTGGGCTGTTACTGCGAGCTGGTGGATATCGGCCGCAGCTCCATGAAAATCAATGTGGAGGTGTGGACCCTCGACCGCGCCTCTAAAAACCCGCGCAAGGTGACCGAAGGCCTGTTCGTGTACGTGGCCATTGATGAGCATGGCCGCATCCGGGAAGTACCGGACCAGAGCCACTGATGTTCCGCTGATGGCTCAGGGCCGGTGTGCATCCCGGCCCTGGCTCCCTATAAGGACGACGGCCATCCGTGCAGCAGCCGGGCATAGTTCAATCGCTCCCAGGTGCCGGCATCCGGCACATTATCCAGTGACAAGGCGCCACGAGCCTCCTGCAGGGATTGATAGCCTATGCTGGCCAGGCGCGTGGTGAGTTCACCCCCCAGCCGCTCGAAGGCGGCAGGGCCGTGTTGCAGAACCGTCGAAACCAGCTGTACCACCGTGGCACCAGAGAGGATCGCTTTGGCGGCATCGTCGCCCGTGTGAACGCCCCCAGACGCTGCCATGTCCAGGCCGGTGCGGTTATACAGCCTGGCCATGGCGTGCAGACGCAGTGGCAGCTCAGCACTGGTCGAAAGAACCACCTCGCGACTCAACGCCAGTTGTTCCAGGTCGATATCCGGCTGATAGAACCGGTTGAAGAGCACCAGCCCCCTGGCCCCTGCCGCCTCAACGCCCGCCACAAACGCCGGCAATGCCGAGTAGAAAGGCGAGAGTTTAACGCTGACCGGCACCGACACCTGCTCTACGACCGAACGAATCACCGCCAGCTGGCGCTGTTCCAGGGTATCGGCGGTATCGCCGGCATCGGTGGCCAGGTCGTACAGGTTGAGCTCGATGGCATCGGCCCCGGCCTGCTCCAGTTCCCTGGCGTGCTGAGTCCAGCCGCCGGGGGAAATACCGTTGAGGGAGGCAATCACCGGCACCCCCAGCTCCGTTTTCAACTGTTGCAGCCGTTGAAGGTAACTGCCGGAGCCCATCTCGAAGATCTCGGATTCCGGGAAAAACGAGCGAGCCTCAGCATCCATGTTGATTCGGGAATCGATAAACTTGTGCGCGGCCATCTGCTCCGCCACCAGCTGCTCTTCAAACAGCGAGTGCATCACCACCGCACCGGCGCCGGCCTGCACGCAGGCCTTGAGGGTATCCAGCTCATCGGTCAGCGGGCTGGCGCCCAGCACCAGGGGCGACTTCAACTCCAGGCCCAGCCAGCGGGTTATCAGGTCAGTCATGGCGCTCTCCATCCCCGGCGGTTTTTTCATTCACGGGGTCATGGGGTTCAAAATGAATACCGGCCAGCTGCATATACAGCTCCCGCTGTTCTTTCGCGGCATCGCTGGCATTGGCCACCAGCAACTCGTAGCGCTGAGGGTCCCGCAGTTCCAGCATGCGGAAACGAGCCTCTTCCTGCATATAGGCTTTCATCGGCACCTTCTGGCGCACGGAATCCAGCTGCAATGGCGGCAGGCCTTCCTCAATCCGCCTTGGATCAAAGCGGTACAGTGGCCAGGCCCAGCTGTCCACCGCCCGCTTCTGCTGAGCCGGGGAGTGCACCAGGTCGTAGCCGTGGGCAATACAGGGGCTGTGGGCGATGATCAACGCCGGGCCGTCAAAGCTTTCGGCCTCCTGCAGGGCCTTGGTGGCCTGATTGCTGTGGGACTGAATGGCAATCTGGGCCACGTAGACATGGCCATAACTCATGGCCAGCAGCCCCAGGTCTTTCTTGCGGGTTTCCTTGCCCGCCGCCGCAAACTTGGCCACCGCCCCCATGGGCGTGGCCTTGGATTGCTGGCCACCGGTGTTGGAATAGACTTCGGTATCCAGTACCAGCAGCTTGATGTTCTGGCCCGAAGCCAGCGCATGGTCCAGCCCGCCGTAGCCGATGTCGTAGGCCCAGCCGTCGCCACCAATCACCCAGACGCTCTTGGGACAAAGTTCATCCGCCAAGTTATCCAGCTCCTGCGCTTCTGAGCCTTGTTGGCTTTCGAGCCAGTTACGCAGTTGGACGACGGCTGCGCGCCGGGCCGCCATGGCGCTCTCGTCGAGAGTGACACAGGGGCTGGTCAGGGCCTGGTAGAGTTCAACAGGGAGCGGCGCTTTCATATCTTCCAGCAACTGCCTGGCCCGGCCAGCCAGTTTGCCCAGGCCCATACGCATACCCAGGCCCAGCTCTGCGGCGTCCTCGAACAGCGAATTGTTCCAGGTGGGTCCCCGGCCATCGGCATTCACCGTGTAAGGGGTGGTCGGCAGGTTGCCGCCATAGATGGAGGAGCAGCCGGTGGCATTAGCAATCATCAGCCGGTCACCCAGCAACTGGGTGAGCAATCGGATGTAAGGGGTTTCACCGCAGCCGGCACAGGCCCCCGAATATTCGAACAGGGGGATCAAAAGCGGTAAGGATTTGAAGTCCCTGGGAATTCGGTCTCGGGGTACATCCGGCAGGTTTCGCAGGAAGGCCAGATTCGTGGCCTCATCATCCACATGTTCCCCAACGGGGCGCATGTTGATGGCCTTGCGCTTGGGCTGGGTGCGATCCTTCGCCGGGCAGACTTCCACGCACAAGCCGCAGCCAGTGCAGTCTTCCGGCGCCACCTGAACCCGGTAGTCCAGCCCTTCCAGCTCCGGCGTGTGGGTTTCCGGCACCGCGAGGAAGCTATCGGGAGCATCTTTAGCACTGTCCGGCTCGAATACCTTGCTGATAATGGCGGTATGCGGGCAAATCATGGTGCAGAAATTACACTGCACGCACAGGTCCGATTCCCAGATCGGAATCTCCTGGGCAATGGCGCGCTTCTCGTACTGGCTGGTGCCAGTGGGCCAGGTGCCATCCACCGGGAAGGCGCTGACCGGCAGTTTATCGCCCTGGCCATCCATCAGCAGCCGAGTAACTTTCTGCACGAAGTCCGGGGCATGCTCCGGTACTCTCGGGGGCCGGGTCCGGGTGGCGGTTACTGAACCGGGCACCGGCACTTCATGCAGGTTATCCAGGGCGGAATCCACCGCCTCCACATTGCGCCGCACCACCTCCGGCCCGCGCCGGCCCCAGGTCTGGCGAATGGATTCCTTGATATGGGCAATGGCCTCGTCACGGGGCAGGATATCGGCCAGGGCAAAGAAGCACACCTGCATCACCGTGTTGATTCGCCGGTCCAGCCCGGCCTGTTCGGCCACGCTGGCGGCGTCGATCACGAACAATCTGGCTTTGCGCTCCACCAGCACCCGCTGGGCTTCCACCGACAATTGGTCCCAGGCCTGCTCTGCTGGCCAGGGCACATTCAAGAGCACCGTCGCCCCGGGCGCAGCGTGTTCCAGCACGTCAAACTTCTCCAGAAACTGCGGCGCGTGCACCGCCACAAACTGGGCCTGACTAATCTGGTAACTGGAACGAATGGGATGCGGCCCGAAGCGCAGATGGGAGACGGTGGTGGCACCGGATTTCTTGGAATCGTAAACAAAGTGCCCCTGGGCGAACAGATCGGTGCCCTCGCCCAGAATCTTGATGCTGGCCTTGTTGCTGCTGACCGTGCCATCGGCACCAAGGCCAAAAAACAGCGCCCGCCGGGTTTCCGGCGATTCGATATCCAGCTCGCTGTCCACCTCCAGCGACAAATGGGTAACGTCATCCCGCACTCCCACGGTAAAGCGGGTTTTTGGTGCCGGCTCCTGCAGTTGCTCAAACACCGCGCAGACCATGGCCGGGGTGAACTCCCGGGAGGACAAGCCATAACACCCGCCGATCACCCGGGGCAGATTGGGCCGATCGCCCCGGCTGAACGCTTCCATTAGCGCGCCACTGACTTCCAGCAGCAAGGGTTCACCCTGGGCGCCGGGTTCCTTGGTGCGGTCCAGCACGGCCAGATGTTGCACGGTATCCGGCAGCGCCTTCAGGAAGCGCTCGGTGGCGAACGGCCGGAACAGGCGCACTTTGAGCACACCCACTTTTTCGCCTTTGGCCATCAGCCATTCCACGGTTTCATGGGCACATTCCGCCCCGGAACCCATCAGGATCAGCACCCGCTCGGCTTCCGGATGCCCAACGTAGTCGAACAGCTTGTACTGCCGACCGGTGACGTCGGCAAAGCGGGACATCACCGCTTCCAGATGGTCCGGGAAGGCTTGATAAAACCGGTTGGCCGCTTCCCGGGACTGGAAAAAGGCGTCGGGATTCTGGGAGGTGCCCCGCAGCACCGGGTGGTCTGGCGTCATCCGGCGGTTACGATGAGCTTCGATGCCCTGATAAGGCACCAATGCTTTCAGTTCATCGTCCCTGAGCGGGACAATCTTGGCGATTTCATGGGAGGTACGAAAGCCGTCGAAAAAGTGCATCACCGGCACCCGGCTTTCCAGCGTGACTGCGTGCCCGATCGCGGCCATGTCCTGGGCTTCCTGCACTGAACCGGAGGCCAGCAGGGCGAAGCCGGTGCCCCGGGCACTCATGACATCGGAATGGTCACAGAAGATCGACAAGGCGTGGGTGGCCAGGCTGCGGGCGGCCACGTGCATGCAAAACGGCGTCAGCTCGCCAGCAATTTTGTACAGGTTGGGCAACATCAGCAGTAGGCCCTGGGAGGCAGTGAACGTAGTCACCAGTGAGCCCGCCTGTAAGGCGCCGTGCATGGCGCCGGCCGCGCCGGCTTCGGACTGCATTTCCACCACACCCGGTACCTGGCCCCAAACGTTTGTTTTGCCCAGGGCTGCCCAGTCGTCGGCATGCTCCCCCATGACAGAGGCCGGAGTAATCGGATAGATGGCGATGGTTTCACTCAACCGATAGGCCACTGAGGCAACGGCTTCGTTGCCGTCGAGGGTGCGGAACTCCATGGATACCATCCTTGTTGGAACGGCGGGATAATATCCAGTCTAGGCAGGGCCTGTGAGGCCCGCAAGTTGGCGCCAGACCAACCTAACGGCCAGCAATCAGGTCATCCAGCAGGGCCTGGTAACACCCCGCCAACCGAGACGCCCGCCAGGCATCAGGGGAAGTAGAAGCGGGTTTATCCACCATGATCTGTTCCAGGCAGTTAACCCCAGCCCTGGCTTCCTCTTCCGGGCTCGATTCATCACTCCGGTAACGGCAAGGCTCGGGCACATACTCCCGGTACGCCAGCCGGTCCGGCACCAGGGCCACACAGCCCGACGCCATGGCTTCCAGCACCGCCAGGCCCTGGAAGTCGTGCAAAGCTGTGGACAAAACAACGTCTGCCTCGCGCAGCAACCGGTCGTACTCATCGCGACTGTCCATATAACCCCAGTGCTCGATGTAACCAGCAAATTGATGGTGGATCCGGTCAAATGCCTCCGGGTAACGGCGGAAGCCCTCCCCCACCACACTCAAACGAAAGGGCATGGACCGGCCCGCCAGCGTCTGCAAAAACGTCAGCAAGCGATCCGCGCCCCTTATCGTATTCCCAGCGATGGTTCCAGAGCAGGTGTGGGCACCGCCAGTTCAAGGCGCGCCCCTGGTCGACAAACAGGCGGTCTTCAATCGGCACCGGCAGCACCCGGGATTTCTCTGTTAATGCCTGCACCACCCCCGGCGGCACCGCATCGGGCATTTTGTTCAGTAAGGCGTCAACGCCCCGCAAGAAACTGTCACGGTTCCAGGCGCTGTTGAACGCTACCGCGTCCGCCGCCAGCGCGCTGTATAGATTCACCATCTGCGGCTCCAGCCGACCCTGCTGCTGTTCGCTCACCGGAAAGGCAAACTGGTTTTCATGCATGTAGAGCAGGCACGGAGTGGTTGCCAGCTGGGGATGCAGACCCCGCAGGGTGGCCAGATCCACCATGGACGTGGCGACTATCAGGTCCCAGGGTTGTGACAGGCATGGCTCGGCCAGCCAGCTTACCGGGTTACCGCGAATGCGCCACTGGAAGAACCGGGGAGGAAGCGTCAGGGTCTGCCAGTGATAGTCGGGACACATCGCCACCAGCTGGTTCCGCCAGCGCTGGTGGCTGGCGGCGTCGTAGGCGGACAACAGAAGAATTCGCGGGGTCATGGCGATCCGTAACAGATGGGGCGGCTGAATCGGGCTATTGTATCAGGCTGGCGCCTTGCCTCGACCCAGCGATAGCAATCCGAGCACCGGCCCCGGCAGCAACAGCAACGCCACCCACACCCCCCAGGGGCTCCAGAGCCCGCTGGTGATCCAGATAGCGGGCAGCGTCAGACCAAACCCGACGGCATTCATCACCGCCAGTGAGGAACCGACCGTTTCTTTCGGTGCGGTAGCCGCCGCCAGAGCCGAGAACTGGGGCGAATCCGCCACCACGGCAATGCCCCAGATCATCAGTAATGCGATCAGCAGTATTGGCGACAGGCCGTGCAACCAGGGGTACAGCAGGCACAGCGCCCCGGAGACCATCAGCGCCCGCCGCGCCACCCACTCACTGCCCCGGGTCCGACTGAGCCGGCCACCGCCAATGCAACCGGCCGCGCCGATACCGATCACCACGAACGATAGCCAGGGCACCAGCGCCTCACCCTGCCCCAGTCGGTTTAGTTCCCGGGCAATCAGTAACGGCACCAGGGTCCAGAACGCATAGAGCTCCCACATGTGGCCAAAGTAACCGCCGGCCACCGCCCGGAACCGGGGAATTCGCAGGGCTGCCAGGCCCTGAGTGATGGGTAGCCCACCCTTGGCTTTGGGCAGGTGCGGGCCATCGCCGAGCAGGAACACCAGCAAACCGCCGGCCAGCGCCAGAACCGACGCCGCCAGCAACGGCCACTCCCACGGCAGGCCCAGGGTTGCACCCCGCATTAAATGAGGCAGCGCAGTCCCCAGCGTGAGCATGCCCACCAACCACGCCAAAGCGGCGCCTGCGTGCTTGGGCGTCCAGGCAATAACCAGCTTCATGCCCAGAGGGTAGATACCAGCCAGGCACAGACCAGTGGCGAATCGCAACAGGCTATCCACCGGAAACACCCCCGCAACCAGGACAAAACCGGCATTGGCCAGGGCGCCCAGGACGCTGGAGACCAGAAAAATCCGACTGGCGCCAAAACGGTCGGCCAGCCCGGTAACCGCCAGGGTCAGCGTACCGACAATAAATCCGGCCTGAACCGACAGGGTAAGCCGCCCCAGATCCGATTCCGCCAGCCCCAGCTCACCAGCCAGGGATAACCAGACCCCATTGATACTGAACCAGAGGGACGTGCCAAACAGTTGTGCCAATACAATCACTGGCAGGGGATAACGTTGCAGTAGTCCGATCATCTTGTTGTCTTTATTGCGGGTGAAGCCCAAGCCTAGCCCCAAAGCCGCTCGAGTACCCATGCTACTTTGGTGCCCGGTCAGGATTCTATCAAACGATCCAGCCGCAGCCGCTCCCGCTCATCGAACAGCCGGCGACCACCCCAGCCCACCGCCATGACGGCTCCAAAACCGGTGCCGGCGGTAATGATCAGCATCACCAGAATCTGGTATTTCACCGCCACCGCCGGTGGGCTGCCCGCCAGAATCTGACCGGTCATCATGCCCGGCAGGCTGACAATCCCGGCCGCAGCCATGGCGTTGATGGACGGCATCATGCCACTGCGCATGGCGTCCCGGCGGATATCCTCCAACGCCTGCTGCCAGGTCTGGCCCAACATTAGCCGGTTCTCGATCACTGCCCGCTGGCGCCACACCGAGTCATTCAGGCGATCCAGGGCCAGGCTGACACCGGTCATGGTGTTGCCCAGCATCATTCCCAGCAACGGAATGGCGTACTGGGGCGCATACCAGGGGTCGGGGCCTATCACCACCGTCAGCGCAAGCACCGTCACAGTAAAAGAGGACACAAACATGGCCCCGGTACCGATGCCAAACGCCCACCAGCCACGCAGGCGCCGGCCCTGGCGCGCCACCACCTCCCGGCCAGCCACCAACAGCATGATCAGCGCCAGCAGGGCAATCCAGTAGAACGCCGAAGAGGCAAAGAGCGCTTCCAGTACCAGCCCAATCAGGGCCAGCTGGATAACCGTGCGGACAGTGGCAATCAACAGACTGCGGGACACACCCAGCCGGGCCATATGACTGGTTAATGCCAACGCCAGGATGAGCAGCGCCGCCAGCCCCAGCTTCCACCAGGCCAGATCAATCACTTCCATGTTCGGGCTCCAGTGCCGTTCCGCGAATCCGATAGTGGGCATCCGCCACGCGGCGAATCTGGGCCGGGTCGTGGGCTACCCATAAAGTTGCAATCTGCTGGCGGTGAATCTCGTCCAGCAGCCAGTTTTCAATGTTGAGGGTGCTGTCGCCATCAAGATTCGCCGTCGGCTCATCCAGCAACAGCGCCTGTGGCTTAAGGGCCAATGCCCGCCACAATGCCAGCCGCTGCCGTTCACCGGATGACAGCCGGCTGACCGACCAGGCCATCACGTCCGCAGGGAACCCCAAAGCGGCAGGCAGCCGTTCGCCAGCCCCTTCGGGAAAGTGGGCACTCACCTCGTCAAACCACCACTGACTGTCCGCCGGCACCATCACCACCTGGCGTCGCCACTGATGGGCCGGCACCGCGCCCTGGCTGGCGCCATTCAGGGAAATCTCTCCACCGTGGGGTTCCAGGTCTGCCGCTGCCCGCAATAACCGACTTTTACCACTGCCGGATGGCCCGGACACACAGACTACCCGGCCAGCGGGTACCGCCAGTGACACCCCGGTAAGGGCACCAACGCTGACCTGATCCAGCAACAGGCCCGTCAAAACCGGATCACCAGGGCAGTTCCTCACCGTTGCTGTGCCAGAACGAACCGGAGTTCTCCAGGTTCAGGTTGGCAATGCGCTCGGCCAGCCCTTTGGCGGACTCTTCCGGAGTGATCAAACCACCAAAATTCACCATTCGGGTCTTCACATAACCGGGATGCAACTGAGCCACCGCAATGCCCCGTGGTTTCAGGTCTACTGCCAGTGATTTGCCAAAAGCGTTGAGGGCCGCCTTGGAGGCACGATAGCCGTAGCGGCCGCCGGAGTCGTTGTCGGCAATGGAACCCATGCGGCTGGTGATGTTGGCGATCTTGCCGCCTTCACGGATTTGCGGCACCAGAGCTTCGGTGACCCGCAGGGGTGCGTAGGCGTTGATTTCCATCTGAGTGCGGATGGAATCGAAATCGATACTGCCCAGCTGCTCATCCTGCAACAGCCCGGCGTTGTTGATCAGCAGGCTGATGGACTTGTCAGCAAGGCCGGTTTTGAGTGCGTCAATACCGGCATCGGTGGTGACATCCACCCCGTCAATCACCTGATTCGCAACCGCGGCCAGCTCGTCCGAGGACTGCCGGCATACGCCGATCACCTCACAGCCCTCCCGCGCGTAATGCCGGGCCAGTTCCAGGCCAATGCCACGGTTGGCACCGGTAATCACAACCACTTGGGGTTCAGACATAACACCTCCCTTTTACACGGTTTGTTCAGCCCTATTGGCAGGGTCTGCCGAATCTGTAATGGTTACACCATTGCACACCATCTTGCCAGTAACCCACCGCAGAGTATCGGCGCCCATGAACATTCGAACCCTCACCGCTGTCACACTCACTCTGGCGCTGGCCTCATCACCGGCAGCGGCAGACATCGGTTTGTCACCGTTTGCCGGTTATCGCATGGGTGGCTCGGTGGATATCGAGACGGCCGGCGCCAGCACCGATGACCAGATCCGCTTTCGCGATTCCGTCAGCCATGGGCTGGTGGTCAACTTTGACCTGCCGGAAGCCGGCAAACAGGGCGAGCTCTACTTTGGCCGACAAAGCACCTCGGCCAGGCTGGACAACGGGTTATTCGCACCGGGCACCCGGTCCATCGACCTGACCATCTACCAGCTGCAGTTTGGCGGGCTCTACTTTCCGGGCGGTAAAACCTATGGCGGGTTTGTCTCCGGCGTGCTGGGCGTTACCCGGCTAGAGCCGGACGATTCCAGTTACGACACCCACCACCGAGCCGCCCTGTCGCTCGGCGGCGGCTACCAGTTTTTCCTGAGTGAACAATTGCGCCTGCGACTGGACCTGCGGGGTGTCTACACCGCCCTGGATTCCGGTGGCTCGGTGTTCTGCTCCGGGGGATGTGAGCTCAAGTTCCGCAGCAGCGGATACCTGCAGGTAGAAGCCAGTGCTGGCCTGGTGGTACGTTTTTAGTACCCGCTCAGGCCATCACCTGTCGCCGCTCAGGCAGCAGCATTGATAGCGAAGCCGCCATAGCAACCAGCCCCGCCGAAATCCACAAACAGGCCTCCAACCCATACACCTGATACACCCAACCGGACAGGATGGTACCTAACAACCGGCCGGCAGCGTTGGACATGTAATAGAACCCCACATCCAGTGAGACGCCATCGCCCCGGGCGTAGCTGACGATCAGGTAGCTGTGCAGGGAGGAGTTGATGGCAAACAGCACGCCGAACAGCAACAAGCCCCCGACAATGACCACCTGTGGCGACCAGCCCGCCATCAGGCCACTGGCAATGGCTGCCGGAATAAGCGCCAGAAACGCCGCCCAGAGTACCGCCGGTTTCTTGCCTTCCATATTGCCGGTAATCCTGGGGGCTATGGTCTGGATAAAGCCATAGCCGATGATCCAGCTGGCCATAAAGCCGCCCACTTTCCAGTGGTCCCAGCCAAATACGGTGTGCAGGTACACCGGCAACGCCACCACAAACCACACGTCCCGGGCACCAAACAGGAACATCCGCGCGGCAGACAGCACGTTGATGGCCCGACTCTTGGACAGTATTTCACTGAACTTGGGCTTGGCCTTGCTCTTGCCCAGCTCCTGTTTGAGCAGGAACAGGCTGGCCAGCCATACCAGCCCCAGAGCCACCGCCATGATCACCACGGCACCTGTAAAGCCGGCCGCCATTAGCAGCACGCCACCCAGGAAGAAACCTACCCCTTTAAGGGTGTTCTTGGAGCCGGTGAGAATGGCCACCCACTTGTACAAGGTGCCCTGTTGCTCATCCGGCACCAGCAACTTGATGCCACTCTTGGCGGACATTTTGTTCAGGTCTTTGGCAATGCCGGACAACGCCTGTGCCGCCATCACCCAGGGCACGGTCAGCATGGCCGCCGGCACCGCCAGCATGGCCAGGGCCACAATCTGCAGGAACAGCCCGATGTTCATGGTGCGGTTCAGGCCCATACGGGCCCCCAGATAACCGCCCACCAGGTTGGTTACCACCCCGAAGAACTCGTAGAAGATGAACAGCAGGGCAATTTCCAGGGGTGAGTAACCCAGCTGGTGGAAATGCAGTACCACCAGCATCCGCAGGGCTCCATCCGTGAGGGTGAAGGCCCAGTAGTTGCCGGTGATGACCAGGTACTGGCGAATGGCGGCATTCATATCAGGCCAGGCCCACCTTGCGCGCCAGCTCGGCGGTACGGTTGGCATAACCCCACTCGTTGTCGTACCAGGCGTAGACCTTTACCTGGGTGCCGTTGATAACCAACGTGGACAGCGCATCAACGATGGATGAACGGGGATCGGTTTTGTAATCGATGGACACCAATGGACGCTCTTCATAGCCCAGGATGTCTTTCAGCTCTCCCTCGGCGGCTTCTTTCAGCAGCCTGTTAACCGCCTCCACGTCTGTGGGCTTTTCCACTTCGAAAACACAGTCGGTCAGTGACGCGTTGGTGAGCGGAATCCGCACCGCGTGGCCGTCCAGCCGGCCCTTGAGCTCCGGAAAGATCTCGATAATCGCGGTGGCGGAACCGGTACTGGTGGGAATCAGTGAACTGCCACAGGCCCGGGCCCGGCGCAGATCCTTGTGGGGCGCATCGATGATGGTCTGGGTGTTGGTCAGGCTGTGAATGGTGGTGATGGAACCGTGCTTGATGCCCAATTTCTCATGGATCACTTTAACCACCGGGGCCAGGCAGTTGGTGGTGCAAGAGGCCGCGGTGATAATCCGATCGGTGGCCGGGTCGAAGATGTGTTCGTTCACCCCCATCACAATGTTCTTGGCGCCCGCTTCCTTTACCGGCGCGGTGACGACCACCCGCTTCACCCCCTGGTCCAGGTAGGCCTGCAAAACCTCGACTTTCTTGTTCACGCCGCTGGCTTCAATCACCAGATCACAGCCCGACCAGTCGGTGTCCGAAATGGCCCGGTTTCGGGTAACGCGCAGGCGCTGTCCTTCAATCACCATGTCGTCGCCATCGGCACTGGCTTCATGGCTCCAGCGGCCGTGGACACTGTCGAAATTCAGCAGGTGCGCGAGGCTTGCCGCGTCTGCTCCCGGGTCATTGATGGCAACGAACTCCAGTTCCGGCCAGCCCCAGGCAGCCCGCAGCGCCAGCCGGCCAATGCGTCCAAATCCGTTGATACCTACTTTGATCTTGCTCATCGTGATCTCCTTGCGACCTTCGCAATCCGTAAACTTATTAAGTGATCAGGGGCACTGTACAACCGGGCGATCCGCCATGGCCTGCAATTGCGCCAGGGGGCGCTCGATCAACGCCCCGTTACTCAGAGCGGTCTCATCCAGAACCCTCGCCACCCAGGCCGGTAGCCGGGGGTTAAGGTAATAATAGACCCATTGGCCACGACGCTCGGTTTCCAGAAGCCCGGCATCCCGCAGGCTCGCCAGGTGGCGGCTGACTTTTGGTTGCGACACCTCGAAGGCTTCGGTCAGCTCACATACGCACAGTTTTTCCTGATCCTTGATCAGTAACAGCGCGGCCAGGCGCAGGTCGTCGGCCATGGCCTTGAAGATCGCAACCGGGCTGTAGTCGGCGGGTTTCAGGCCGGTTTCTTTCTGGTGCACCAGGGTAAACAGGCCAAGGCGCTCCTTCAGTTCTTTCAACGTCAGGGCAAAGGTGGCGTGGCGATTGGTCTCTGCCGGGTCCGGAAAGTCCCAGGCAATCTGCTGGGCACCCTGGCACGCTGCGGTGCATTCCCGGGCAGCTTTTTCACACAGGGTGATCACGTAGTCCCAGTACTGGCCCTTCAGCTCAGCCAGCTGTTTGCTAAACAGCCCTTCGGTGGCAATACCGGCCTCGGACAATACCTGCAGCGCCAGCGGATGCGGCTCTGTGGGCTGGGTGCCGGCGCTGGCCACTTCAAACTGGTCTCCGGCCATGTGCCGCAGCAAGGCCTCTGCCATGATGGAACGGGCACTGTTTGCGGTACAGATAAACAGAACTCGGCGCTTCATATCCACATCCCCAAATATACGTTTTTACGAATATCTAATTTTATGCATAATAGTGTGACAAGATGATGTCGTAAAGGACGAAACCGGAATCATGAAACCCCAGTCAGCCCAGTACGGCAGGACCGCAGCGACTATCTGACCGATCGTTATTCCGAGCGCAGGGAAAGTGCAGAACAATTGTCCAAGCGCGTGAACCAACGTTCCATTTAAGGAAGTGCAATGAGCAGTAACGAACTGGCCGCGGAAGCCTCATCCAGCGACATGGGTGTTTTCGAGCGCTACCTGTCTGTCTGGGTAGCCCTGGCGATTGTTGTCGGCGTAGCCCTGGGCCAACTGGCGCCCTCCGTGCCGGAAACCCTGTCCCGGTTTGAATACGCACAGGTATCCATCCCCATCGCTATCCTGATCTGGGCAATGATCTTCCCAATGATGGCCCAGATTGATTTCATCGCCATTGTCGGGGTGCGCAAAGAGCCCAAGGGGCTGGCTATCACCACTACGGTGAACTGGCTGATCAAGCCTTTCACCATGTTTGCCATCGCCTGGTTCTTCCTGATAGTGGTGTTCGAGCCATTCATTGCCCCCGAGCTGGCGAGCGAATACCTGGCCGGCGCTATCCTGCTGGGTGCCGCTCCGTGCACTGCCATGGTGTTTGTCTGGAGTTACCTGACCCGTGGTGACGCCGCCTACACCCTGGTACAGGTGTCCTTGAACGACATCATCATGCTGTTTGCCTTTGCGCCGATTGTCGTGTTCCTGCTGGGTATTTCTGACATCCAGGTGCCCTGGGATACGGTCATTCTCTCAGTCGTGTTGTACATCGTGATTCCGCTCACCGCCGGCTACCTGACCCGCCTAACCCTGATCGCACGCCAAGGCCAGCGCTGGTACGACGAGGTGTTCATGAAACGGCTCGGCCCGGTGACTCCGGCGGCCCTGATCGTCACACTGGTACTGCTGTTCGCGTTCCAGGGCGAGGTTATTCTGGAAAACCCGCTGCACATTGCCCTGATTGCCGTGCCGCTGATCATCCAGACCGTGCTGATCTTCTTTATTGCCTACGGCTGGGCAAAATTGTGGAAGGTACGCCACTGTATTGCTGCACCCGGCGCCATGATCGGTGCCAGCAACTTCTTTGAACTGGCGGTGGCCGCCGCCATAGCGCTGTTCGGCTTGCAGTCCGGTGCCGCGCTGGCGACCGTGGTGGGCGTGCTGGTGGAAGTGCCCTTGATGCTGATGCTGGTACGCATTGCCAATAAGACCCGTAGCCACTTCCCTGCCTGAGAAAACGGAAACTTACCCGCGAGGACGCCTGTCCTGCGGGTAATCTCAACTGCCTGTTCAGCCCCGCCCGCGCCTGATACTATCGCCCGCTGGCAAACCGGGAGGGGCCTCTCCCAGCAAACGGACAGGACAACATGGATTTCTTTCAGGCGTTTTTTCTCGGCATTCTTCAGGGGCTGACAGAGTTTCTCCCCATCTCCAGCTCCGGCCACCTGATACTGATCCCGGCCTTTTTCGAATGGACTGACCAGGGCGTCGGCTTTGACCTGGCCGTGCACGTAGGCACCCTGTTGGCGGTCGTGCTGTACTTCCGCAAAGACGTGTTCGCCATCACCCGGGATGGGCTGTTATCCCTGAGTAAACGCCAGATGATTGGCCAAGGCAATATGGCCTGGTTCCTAGTGATCGGCACCATCCCCGCTGGCCTGGCGGGGCTGGCCTTGCTGGACATGATCGACAACGAGCTGCGGGCGGTGGAAGTGATTTTCTTCACGACGCTGATCTTTGGTCTGCTCCTGGGCTGGGCCGACTGGCGCCCGAACAAAGGCCGGACCCTGGATTCGCTGACCTGGAAGGATGCCCTGCTGGTAGGCTGCGCACAGGCCCTGGCCCTCATCCCCGGCACCTCCCGCTCCGGCGCCACCATCACCGCCGGTCTGCTGCTGGGCATGAGCCGACAGACGGCGTCCCGGTTTTCCTTTCTGCTGGCGATTCCGATTACGGCACTGGCTTCGGCGGTGAAGCTTCTGGAGGCTGCGACGTCTGATATTACCGTGGACTGGACCGGATTTCTGGTAGGTGGTGTAACGGCCTTTGTCATGGCGATTACCGCCATCCATTTCTTCCTGAAGTGGTTGAACAAGGTAGGCATGTGGCCCTATGTTCTCTACCGCATCGCATTGGCGGGTGTGATTTACGCGGTTCTGATGTAACGGCGGCCAACACATTGCTTGGGGCGCAGGGTTGGGTAGGCCTTTCCAAAACTGTGCGGAGCCATGGATGGCGGAGCCCAAGCGTCACATGGATGTGCCGAAGGAGCGTGTTTTGGAAAGGCCTACCCAACCCTGTGCGACACTCCTGAACTAGCAGGCTTCCAACGGAGCATAAGCCAACACCAGCCACTTGGCCCCCTCATCAAAGTTCACCTGCACGCGAGTATGGTGCCCGGTCCCCTCGGAGTTCATCACGATGCCCTCACCAAACTTCGGATGACGAACGCGCTGGCCGAGGCTGAAACCGGACTGCTGGGCCGAATCCTGGCTGAACATGCTCTCATTCGGACGACCGACCATCGCCGGGCGCGTCACCGTATTGCGCAACCGCACTTCCTGCAGGCAATCCGCCGGAATCTCCCGCACAAACCGCGACAACGCATGGAACTTCTCCTGCCCGTACAAACGGCGGGATTCCGCGTAAGTAAGCACCAGCTTTTTCATCGCCCGGGTAATGCCCACATAGGCCAGCCGACGCTCCTCTTCCATGCGCCCCGGCTCTTCCAGCGACATGCTGTGAGGGAACAAACCTTCCTCCACACCCGCCAGGAACACCAGCGGGAATTCCAGGCCCTTGGCCGAGTGCAGAGTCATCAACTGCACGCTGTCTTCATGGACATCGGCCTGGGCCTCGCCCGCATCCAGTGCTGCCTGGGCGATGAACTCCCCCAGCGGGTCGACACCGTCTTCCACCTCGAAATCCGACAGCGCGTTCACTAGCTCTTCCAGGTTCTCTACCCTCGCCTGGCCCTTCTCACCTTTTTCGCTGGCGTGGTAGTCCTTCAGGCCACTGGCTTCGATGGCCTGTTTCATCAGGCCCTGCAATGACGCCTCACCAACCATTTCAGACAAGCCGTTGATGATCTCCATAAACGACTGCAAACCGGTTTTCGCCCGGCCCTTGACCTGGCCCGCCGCCAGTAGGCGCTCGGCGGATTCCCACAGGGAAATGCCTTGCTCGGTGGCGTATTCCCGCAATTCCGCCAGGCTCTTGGCTCCGATGCCCCGGGTGGGAATGTTTACTACCCGTTCAAAGGCGGCGTCGTCCCGGTGGTACTGCACCAGGCGCAAGTATGCCAGGGCGTTGCGGATTTCCTGGCGATCATAGAAGCGCAGGCCGCCGTATACCCGGTAAGGAATACCCTGGCGCATCAGCGCCTCTTCCAGCACACGGGATTGCGCATTGGAGCGATACAGGATGGCGGATTCGCTGCGCAGATTGCCGTCGTTAACCCAGGCATTGATGGAATCGGCGATGTAGTTGGCTTCATCCTGCTCGTTGAACGCGGCGTACAGGCTGATGGGCTCGCCATCCGGGCCGTCGGTCCACAATTCCTTGCCCAAACGGCCCTGGTTGTTGGCGATCACCGAGTTGGCGGCCTTCAGGATCATCTGGGTGGATCGGTAGTTCTGCTCCAGTCTGACCAGCCGGGCATTGGGAAAGTCCCGCTGGTACTGCTGTATGTTCTCGATCTTGGCGCCACGCCAGCCGTAGATGGACTGGTCGTCATCACCCACCACGGTCAGCGGAACGCGGTTACTGGCCAGCACCTGCAACCAGGCGTATTGAATGGTGTTGGTGTCCTGGAACTCGTCCACCAGAATGTGCTGGAAACGCTGCTGGTAATGCTTCAGCAATTCCGGCCGATGCAACCACAGTTCGTGGGAGCGCAGCAGCAGCTCACCAAAATCCACCAGGCCGCCCTGCTGGCAGAGCTTTTCATATTGACGGTAGATCTTGAGCATGGTGCTGGTGAAGTGGTCGCCGGGATTTTCCTGGATGTGGTCCGCGCGCAGGCCTTCGTCTTTCTGGCTGTTGATGAACCACTGGGCCTGTTTGGGCGGCCACTGGCTTTCATCAATCTGAAACTCCCGCATCACTCGCTTGATCATGCGCAGCTGGTCGTCGCTGTCCAGCACCTGAAAATTCTCCGGCAGGCCGGCGTCTTTCCAGTGAGAGCGCAGCAAACGGTGGGCAATGCCGTGAAAGGTGCCGAACCATAACCCGCGGGAGGGAATACTCATCATCTCTTCGATGCGGTAGCGCATCTCCTTGGCGGCCTTGTTGGTAAAGGTCACCGCCAGGATACCGGTGGGCGGCACCCGGTCTACCGTCATCAGCCAGGCAATCCGGTGCACCAGTACACGGGTTTTACCACTGCCCGCGCCGGCCAGCACCAGCAGGTGATCGTTCTGGGCGGTAACGGCCTCGCGCTGGGCGTCGTTCAGGGGGTCGATAATGTGGGAGACATCCATGGAGATAGACTTCATCACTGTTTAAATTTACAGGGCATTGTATCAGGCCTGATCAACTACGTCCTTTGTCCTGAGATCCTACCTAAAAACGGGTATACCACCTGAAATTTCAATGAGTAACCTTCAAGAGAGTGGCGTTTCAGCCGATACACCCTTTAACACACTGACACATTAATTCTGTGTCAGGCGTTCAAAAAACAACCTAGAATGCCGGCCGACTAAAGTCTTAGGACTGACCGACAGGGACTGACAACATGCTCTCATCACTCAAAATTTCTCACAAACTGGCCCTGCTGGTTGTGGTTGCCGTTACCGCCTTTGTGGTCAGCCAGACGTTTTCGATTATCACCGAACGAAGCAACTCCGAGCGGTTGACCGAAGTACGGGACCAGCTGTACCCGTCGCTTGAACTGTCCACGATCAATCAGGGTCATTTGCAGCTGATCGAGACTCAGATCAACAGTGCAGTCACCACCGGGGATGACCAACAACTGGCCGCTACCAGCGACCAGAAAGATGAGATTGCAGCCAATCTTCGCAAGATCGCCTCGCTCAATCCGGATTTGAGCCAACAGGCAACCAGCCTGAGCCGAGACCTGGAGACCTATTACGGCAATGCGACGCGCATCGCCACGGCCATTATTGAGGGCACCGCCGACTTCAACCGCATCGGCCGGGACGCCTCCGCCAACGCCAATCGCCTGGAAAAACTGCGGAATGACCTGGACTCCATGCGCAGCGCCATGGAAACCCGACTGATCCAGGCCATTGACAACACCACGGCCGCCTCCAGTGAGGCTGGCACCGTGTCACTGGTCATTCTGGTGGTGGCATTGATTGCCCTGGTCACCCTGAGCCTGATTATTGGCCGCTCGATCTCAAGCAGCCTGAACCAGATCATCAGCTCTCTGCGCAACATGGCCTCAGGCGAAGGAGACCTTACCTCCCGTATTCATTACGAGGGCAAGGACGAACTCCGGGCACTGGTGAACCAATTCAACAAGTTCGTTGAGAAACTTCACGGGTCTTTCGCAACGATCCAGCAGGATATTGGTGAACTTAACAGTGTTGCCTCGCACCTCGCCGGCACCAGCCGGACCAACCTGGGGCGCATCAGCCAGCAGGCCCAAGCCATCTCCTCAACCCGAAACTCCGTTGAAGAACTGGTCAAGAGCGTTGAAGAAGTGGCGGGCTTTGCCTCGTCCGCGTCTGACCAGACTCAAGACGCTGCAAAATTTGCCACTGCCGGTCAGCAAAAGGTCAACAGCAATATCAGCACCATCCGGGAATTGATGGCAGAAATCGAAAAGACTGCAGGCCTGGTAAACCAGTTTGACGAATTCTCCGTGAAGGTAGGCGGGCTGCTGGAAACGATTCAAACCGTCGCTGAACAAACCAACCTGCTGGCACTGAATGCCGCCATCGAAGCTGCCCGAGCCGGCGAGCACGGCCGAGGTTTTGCCGTGGTGGCAGACGAAGTACGGGGACTGGCCGTGCGCACCCACAAAGCAACCGAAGAAATCCAGCAGGTGATTTCCGAGTTGTCGAAGTTGTCAGGTAACGCCGTTACCTCCATGAAGGGCAGCGTGGAAATGGCCCGTGAGGGCGTCGATGCCACCACTGAGTCCGGCGAGGTCCTGAGCAAGATCCTTGAAAACGTTCAGCAGATCAGCGAGCTGAACGAACAAATCGCTGCTGCCACCTATGAGCAGAGCACCACCTTCAGCGAAGTCACCGGCCACATGGGCGATATGCATCGCAACGCCGAGGCGGTGATGGAAAGCACCGATGAGCTGGACAACGTCAGCCGCAAGATCCAGGACGTCAGTAATGGATTGCAGAGCGTTGCCGGCCAGTTCCGCGTTTAATACCTAACCAAAGACTAGGATGTACCTGATGAAGAGACTGTTCTCCGTCGCGCCCCTGGCGTTGGCGATCACCGCCGCACCCGCCATGGCACAAGACACCGAGCAAACCCTGGAGCGCATGCAGCAACAGCTGAACGCCATGCAGCAGCAGTTGAATTCGGCCCGCAACACCGGCGTCCGGTTTAACGGCTTTTTCAGCACCGGCTACGCACGTGCGAGTAACGACGCTGGCTACGCTGGTATCACCGAAGAATCCGAAGTCAAAGACCTGAGCCTGTTTGCACTTCAGGGTACCTTTGACGTTACCCAGAAAAGCCAGATTGTGATGCAGCTGGTTGGCCGTGGCGCCGATGATTGGGAGCCAGAAGTCGAGTGGGCCTACCTGAGCCACCGCCCGACCAACAACCTGCAACTGCGTGCCGGCAAGATGCGTATTCCGTTCTTCATGTACTCGGATTCTCTGGAAGTTGGCTACGCCCAGCCCTGGGCCAGGCCACCCCAGGCGGTGTATGGCCCGATTGCAGTGACCAGTTACGTGGGTGCCGATGCCAGCTACAACCTGAATTTCGACAACTCCTCGTTGACCGCGACCGGCTTTACCGGCTTTACCGATGAAGATGGCAATTCCGGCGACGTTCAGCTGCGCAACATCGCAGGCATGAACCTGACCTGGACCGACTATGTATGGACCATCCGGGGCGTTGCTGCAACGGCTGAAGCCGATATTGATGCGACACGACTGGGCGCGCTGGCGGCACAGAGCGGCATTACATTACCGGCTGGGATCACCCAACTCGCCGACGGCGATCGAGGGAACTTCTATGGTCTGGGCGCGAGCTATGACAACGGCAGCTGGCAGATCATCGGTGAAGTCACGCGGGTAGAAGTCGATGGCAAGTTCGCCGATACCGACTCCGCTTACTTGTCTGTTGGTCACCGTTTCGGCAGCTGGACGCCGTATGTTGCAACAGGCTGGACAGAGAGCAAGGACGATAACGAGCGCACGGGTGCCTTTATTCCTGGCGTGGTGCCGGAGTCGATCCTCAACTACCAGCGCAATGAATACAGCGTTGGTACTCGCTGGGACATCACCCCGGGCGTAGCCATCAAAGCAGACATCACCCACGTTCGTGGGCTCGATAAGGGCTTTGGCAATCTGAACACCGCCTACATGCTGGAAAGCAACGCCAGCAGCACCAACGTCTACACCCTGAAAATCGACTCAGCGTTTTAAGGAGGCCCCATGAAGAAGCTTAGCCTGTTGTTAGCGGCCTGCTTGATGGCCAGCCCCCTCGCCTTGGCAGATGTGGTGATTATTGGTCACCCGAGTGGCCCGGACAGCATCAGTTCCAATCAAGTTCGTGATCTGTACCTGAACCGCAGTCAGGCGCTACCGGATGGCCAAAGTGCCAACCCCTTCGAGCTGCCGGAAGGCGACGCTACCCGCGCCGAGTTCCACAGCAAGGTCACCGGCCGTAACGATGCCCAGCTGAAAGCCTTCTGGTCTCAGCAGGTGTTCACCGGCCGTGGCCAACCGCCGGAAGAAGCGGGCAATGCCTCCGCCATGAAAGCCCAGGTCGCTTCCACGCCCGGTGCCATTGGTTACATCGACTCCGCCGATGTGGATGACAGCGTCAAGGTGATCCTGACGCCCTGAGCTCCGGCTCTGAAATGCAAAAAGGCGAGCCGAGGCTCGCCTTTTTGCCGTTTTGAGGTTGATGATCAGAAACCTCTGGGCACCGTCTGCGCTTCCACAAACTCAAACAGGCCTTCCAGACCACCTTCACGGCCAATACCGGAGGCTTTCATACCACCAAAAGGCGCTTCCGGCGTGGGGCCGGTTCCAGTGTTCCAGCCAACGTGGCCAAAGCGCAGGCCAGCGGCGACCCGCTGGGCACGCTCGGCATCGGCGGTGAACACGTAGGACGCCAGGCCGAACTCGGTGTCATTACCGGCATCGATGACTTCTTCCTCAGTACGGAACAGCGCCATGGGCACCAATGGGCCGAAGGTTTCTTCCTGATAACAACACATGTCCCGATTGACGCCCATGACCACGGTGGGCGGGAAAAACAGACCCTTGCCCAACTCCGCCGGCTGCTTGCCGGCCACCAGCTTGCCGCCTTTCTCTAGGGCATCTTCAAGGTGGCGTTTGACCTTGTCGAAACCGGCCTGGTTAACCAGCGGGCCAATGTCGACCCCGTCTTTCATGCCATCGCCAACGGTCATCTTGTTAACCCGCTCAGCCAGCTTCTGGCCAAAAGCTTCCGCGACCTTTTCATGCACGAAAATCCGGTTGGCGCACACGCAGGTCTGGCCGCCACCACGGAATTTGTTGGCGATCAGGTTGTCAGCAGCGGCGTCCAGGTCGGCGTCGTCAAAGACGATAAACGGTGCATTACCGCCCAGCTCCAGCGCCAGTTTTTTCACCTGCTCCGCCGTATCGAGAATCAACCGGCGCCCCACTTCGGTGGAACCGGTAAAGCTGAGCATCGGCACATCTTTGTGCTCGCACAGCACCTTGCCGATCATGCTGGCCTTGCCCATAACCAGATTGACCATGCCATCCGGCAACCCGAGCTTGTCCATCACGCTGAAGAAGGCCACCATCGTCAGCGGTGTTTCACTGGCCGGCTTGATCACAGACGGGCAGCCGGCCGCCAGGGCAGCCGAGAGCTTTTTGGCAATCATGCCAATGGGAAAATTCCAGGGTACGATCAGGCCGGTCACGCCAACGGGCCGGTAATGCACGGTCCAGGTGCAATCCTTGGGCTTCTCCGGGATGGTATGGGCATCCAGGGCATTGACGTGTTTGGCACAGTAATCGAAGAAACCCGCAGCGTAGTCCACCTCGCCCTGGGCTTCCTTCAACGGCTTGCCGTGCTCCATGCACAGGATTCGGCCAATTTCCTCGCGATGTTCTTTCAAACCATCGCGAATGTCTTCCAGCCACTTGCGCCGGGTCTCGATGGGCCAGGGGTTGGTGAGCCGGAGCGCAGACTTGCCTGCCTCGACGGCATCCAGCACATCCTGCTCTGACATGGACGGCACTTTGGCAACCACTTCGCCGGTGGCTGGATTGAACACATCAAAGGTGTTGCCGCCAGCACTGTCGGTCCAGCGCCCACCGATGTAGCCTGTCAGGTTTTTCAGCAGTGGTGACTCGATCATTTCGGCTCCTCTTCAATAACCTGGGTGCGCCCGGGTGCGACGGGGCGCGGGTGTATTGGAACGTCTTTCATAGTGGATGCTGATCGCCGGCCTGTAAAGGCAGCGTGTAAAAAACGCGGCCGGCGATTCGTTGACCCCTCAGTGTCACTGCCTATACTCGGAAGAGTATTTCCAGACTCCCGAGGAGGCGGTTCAATGAAGGCATTTTTTCATCCGGCGCAGGATCTGCATATTCCCAAAACGTATTTCACCCGTGGCCAGATGCGTCAGCCTCAGGAGGTTCCCGACCGCACCAGCCAGATGCTGGAAGGCTTGAAGGCGATGGGGATTCCGGTTCTTCAGCCGGCCGATCAGGGCGCGGCGCCCATTTCGAAGGTGCACGACCTGGGTTATCTTCGTTTCCTGGAGTCTGCCCATCGTCGATGGATGGAAAACGAGGACTGGGGCGATGAGGTGATGTCCAATATCTTTGTGCGCTCGCCCAATGCCATGCGCGGCATACTGGCCGAGGCCGCCTGTTATCTGGCGGATGGCAGTTGCCCGATTGGCGAGAACACCTGGAAAGCGGCCTACTGGTCGGCCCAGACCGCCCTGGGCGCGGCGGATGCCCTGATTGCGGGGGAACGCACCTCCTATGCGGTGTGTCGCCCACCAGGCCACCATGCCCGGAAAGACGCGGCCGGGGGGTTCTGTTATCTGAACAACGCGGCGATTGCCGCTGAACACATGAAGAGCCGGTTCCCGCGCACCGTCATCCTGGATACCGATATGCACCACGGCCAGGGTATTCAGGAGATTTTCTACGACCGCAGCGACGTGCTGTACATCTCCATTCACGGCGACCCCACCAATTTCTATCCGGTGGTCAGTGGTTTCGAAGATGAACGTGGTGAAGGCGAAGGCTATGGCTACAACATCAACCTTCCGATGCCCCATGGCTCCAGCGAAGATGACTTCTTCGGCAAGCTGGATGAAGCCCTGGCAGCCATTCGGCTTTACCAGCCCGATGCGCTGATCCTGACCCTGGGCTTTGATATCTACAAGAACGACCCGCAGGCCAAGGTCTCGGTAACATCCGAGGGCTTCTGCAGATTAAGCACCCACATCCGCCAGCTGGGCCTGCCGACGCTGGTGGTGCAGGAAGGCGGGTATGACCTGGACACCCTCAGCGAGAATGTCCAGCAGTTTTTCAAGGGGTTGGCGGGCTGACTCAGGCCGCAGGCGTGTAAACCTTCACATTGCCATGTCCTTCCGCCTTCAGGTGACCGGCGTGCATCCGGCTCATGGTGCCCCGGTCGCAGTACAGCAGGTACTGGCGGTTGGCCGGCAGATCAGACATCTGCTGGTTGAGTTCGTAGAACGGAATTTTCAGGATTTCATTGTTGGTCAGTGTCAGCGGTGAACGTTCTTCCTCCGACGGGTGCCGTACATCGATGATCACGTCTTCCACCGCAGGGGTCTGCACCAACTCCACTTCTTCCGGTGTGGTGATGGTATCCAGCAACTGGCTCACCATGGTGCCCTGCTGATTGGCAATGGCCTGCGCCAGCACCTCCGGGTTCATGTTGGCTTCTTCTTCCTCAACCCGGTGCAGCTTGGCGCGGGTAACCGGCTTGCTGGAAATAACCCCGCAGTACTCCGGCATGGTCCGGGCGAAGGGCTCGGTGCCAATTTCTTTGGCAATGCGGATGATTTCCTGCTTGTCCATGGCAATCAGCGGGCGCAACACCACTTCGTCACTGGCCCGGTCAACCACGTTCAGGTTGGTCAGGGTCTGGCTGGACACCTGGGCGACGGCATCGCCCATCACCAGGCCGGTAGCCGTATAATCCCGGGCAATTTCCGCCGCGGCTTTGAGCATCTGGCGCTTAAGTACCACACCCCAATGCCGGTGATTCACTGACTGCATGATCTCGGCCACCACACCTTCAAAGGGTACCGAAATAAACTTCACGCCATGGGAGGCCCCATACCGCTGCCAAAGGTAATGCACCACCTGGCGCACCCCCACCTCATGGGCGGTGCCGCCCAGATTGAAGAACAGGAAGTGGCTGCGGATACCTCGGCGCATCATCAGGTAGGCAGCAACAGAGGAGTCATAACCGCCAGACACCAAGGTCATCACCGTTTCCACGGTACCCAGAGGATAGCCCCCAAGGCCCTCATGGCGGCGATGGGCGATATGGAACTGTTCCTCATTGAGCTCAATCCGCACTTCCAGGTCCGGATTCTTCAGGTCAACTCCCCGGGCGTTCGAAGCCTGGAGCAATGCGGCACCCACTGAGCGTTCAAGATCAATGGACCGGAACGAATGACTGCCATGGCGCCGGGCCCGCACGGCGAAGGTTTTGCCCGCAAGGCGGTCTGCGTAGGCCTGCACCGCCTTTTCGCCGACGTCGTCCATGTCGACAAAGGGAAAGACGCCGATTTCCTGGATGGTCGAAATACCCGGTATACGGGTCAGCTCATCGATCACCGGGCCCTCCAGGCTGCGGTCATCGGGAACCTCCACATCCACCCGGTCCCAACTGCCGTCCACCCGAATCTCAGGGTCCAGCCGGGACAGCAACTTACGAATATTCTGCCGCAACTGGCGCATTTGCTGCTGGCGAACGGGTTTACTCTTGATGGCCACTTCCGGGGCGGGACGAATAAGCAGTTTCATAAAAAAGTCTTTGATCGGAATAACGTCGGGTAGCGTAATAAGCAGAAAGGCCTTAGTGTACCCTTTTGCCAGAGTGGCTCAAAATCCGTCATTGCCGAAACCATCAGGAGCTCCATCAACGATGACCGAATCCACCATGAATGCCCTGGTTTCCCCGGAGGGCAGCCTCGAAATCCTCTCCAACCACGAGGTCAATCGGCTCAAGGACAAGAGCGAGGGTGGTTTGTACCGTCTGTTCCGCCAGTGCGCCCTGGCCGTGCTCAACACCGGCGTTGAAACCGACGACTGTAAGGAATTGATGGAGGCCCATGCCGATTTCGATGTTCGCCTGGTGCCCCAGCCCCGCGGCCTGAAGCTGGAATTGATCAACGCGCCCGGCCACGCTTTCGTGGATGGCGAAATGCTGCGGGCAATCCGTGAGCACCTGTTTTCGGTGCTGCGGGACATTGTGTACAGCCACTCCATTCCCAACACTGTCGCGGGGTTCCGCCGGGACAACCCGGAAGACATCACCAACCTGGTGTTCCATATCCTACGCAACGCCCGGGTGCTGGAGGCCGGTCGCCAGCCAGATCTGGTAGTGTGCTGGGGTGGCCACTCCATCAGCCACGATGAGTACCAGTACAGCAAAGACGTAGGCCATCAACTCGGCCTGCGCGGGCTCAGCATCTGCACCGGCTGCGGGCCGGGAGCCATGAAGGGGCCGATGAAGGGGGCCACCATCGGCCACGCCAAGCAACGGGTGAAGAACGGCCGCTACATCGGCATTACCGAACCAGGCATTATCGGTGCCGAAGCCCCAAACCCGATTGTGAATGAGCTGGTGATCATGCCAGACATTGAAAAACGCCTGGAGGCCTTTGTCCGCTGCGGCCACGGCGTGATCGTGTTCCCAGGTGGCGTAGGTACTGCGGAAGAAATTCTGTACCTGCTGGGCATCCTGCTACACCCGGACAACGCCGACCTGCCCTTCCCGGTCGTCTTCACCGGGCGCAAGGAGAATGCCGAATACTTCGAGATGATCGACAAGTTCATCCGCAATGCCCTGGGCGACGAGGCGGCCAACAAATACGAGATCATCATTGATGACCCTGGCCGAGTGGCACAAACCATGAAGCAGGGCATGAAAGACGTGGAAACCTTCCGGCGCGCGATGCAGGATGCCTATTATTTCAACTGGATGCTGAAGATCGACCCGGTGTTCCAGTTACCGTTTGAACCGAATCACGACAACATGCGGGCACTGGAGCTGCACCGAGACCAGCCGGTGCATCTGCTGGCAGCGAATCTGCGCAAGGCCTTCAGCGGCATTGTGGCGGGGAACGTCAAAGAGAGTGGTATCCGGCAGATCCAGGAGAAGGGTCCGTTTGAGATCGCCGGTGATCCGACGCTAATCCGGCCCCTGGAGGCCATGCTGGAGCAGTTTGTGGAGCAGAACCGGATGAAACTGCCCGGCACGTCGGCCTATCGGCCCTGCTACCGGATTGTCAGTGGTGCGGCCTGAGCCGCACCACTTTCAGAGCAGAAAGTCTTACTTGCCGCCGTCAGCCGGCAGGCTGGCGTAGTAGGCTGCCAGGTTGGCGATGTCTTCATCGCTCAGGCCAGTAGCCTGACCCTGCATCACCGGAGCCTGACCACCCTGGCGCTGGCCGTTCTTGTAAGCCTTCATGGAAGCAACCAAATACTGTTCTTTCTGACCGGCCAGGTTCGGGTACATCGGGATCTGGGAGATACCGTTTTGCCCGTGGCAGGCGGCGCAGACTGCAGCTTTGGCTTTGCCAGCAGCGGCATCGCCCGCAACAGCCGCAAACGGAGCGGCTGCGCCCAGCGCAAACAGACCAGCAACTGCGAAGTGCTTCAGATTCATTGTGTTCACCCTCTCATCGTTTTAACGTTCACTCACCGGCGATGATGCCGGACAGTAATTCAGGTTTCACTTATAGCACAGGCGGCCCCTGCCTCAAATGTGATAGATCAAGGACATTCGTGCGACCATGGTCCTCTTTTACTCTCGGACCGGGTAAAGGACAGTACGAACAAACCGCTAACTGCGACCTGTAACAGAACAATGTGATTGCCGGAGAGACACTTCATGCCTGTAGAGGTTCAGGAACTCCCTTGCCGGGAAGGCCATATTGGCCTGCTGACACTGAATTCACCCGATACCCTTAATGCACTGACCGAAGAGATGATCATTCAGGCTCAGGAGGCCCTGGATGCCTGGGCCGAGGACGATCGGATCTGCCTGGTGGTACTACGGGGGGCTGGTGACCGCGCATTCTGCGCCGGCGGTAACATCCGTACTCTCTACGATGCCCTGAAAGGCCAAGGCGACGCCGAGGCCCCGGCCCGCTTCTTTACTCGTGAATACCGCCTGGACTTCAGCGTTCACCGTTTTCCAAAACCGGTCATCGGCCTGGCACACGGCATTGTCATGGGGGGTGGGCTGGGCCTGTTATCGGCCTGCCGCTACCGCCTGGTAACCCCGGATGTCACCCTGGCCATGCCCGAGATCAGCATCGGTCTGTTTCCGGATGTCGGTGCCAGCTGGTTCCTTAACCGCCTGCCAGGGCGCCTGGGCCTGTTCATGGGCCTGACCGGAGCGCGGCTCAACGTCAGCGACGCACTTCGGGTGGGCCTGGCCGACCTGGTTATCGAGCCTGAGCAGGCTAGCGCCCTGCTCTCTCGGCTACAGGACGAACGCTGGACCGGTGAAGCGGCGGCAGACGACAACCGTCTGTTCCGCCTGCTCAGTCAGATTGAAGCGCTGGACTATCGCAGTCTGGCGGCCGGCCACCTGGAGCAGCACGAACAGACCATTGCGCGCCTGAGTGCTGGCGATGAGCTGCCAGCCGTGGTGGACCAACTGCTGTCTGCCCGCAATGAAGACCCCTGGTGGCAAGCCTGTCAGCAAACCCTCCGGCAGGGTTCACCGGTCACTGCCTGGCTGGTTTGGCACCAACTGCAAAAAGGTCAGCAGATGTCGCTGAAGGACATCTTCCGAATGGAGCTGGCCATGGCACAGGAGTGCACGCGCCGCCCCGATCTGGTGGAAGGCATTCGCGCGCTGCTGGTCGATAAAGACCGGTCGCCGGTGTGGTCCTACCCGTCGGTAGCGGATGTGCCTGAGGACGTTATCGAGCGGCACTTTCAGCCGGTGTGGGATGATACCGACGACCCGATGGGCCTCGACTAACCTGGCCCGGCTACCGCGCAGCGCCCGCCTGGACCAGCAACATTTCCAGGTCCTGGTTGTTACTGGCCCGGGCCAGGTCCAGGGCGGTGCGACCATCGGCGCTCCGGAAGTGAACATCGGCCCCAGCCGCCAGCAGCATTTCGGCGGTCAGCAAGTCGCCGCTTTCCACCACTTTCATCAACAGGGATTGCCCGTCCTGGCTGACATTCACATTGGCTCCGGCCGCCAGCAAGGCCCTGACCACCGCCAGGTGGCCGTTTTCCGCCGCGTGAATAACGGCAGTATAACCACGGGCATCCCGGGCATTCACATCTGCACCCGCCGCCAGAAGCAGGCGCACAATCCGGCGATTACCGTTAGTTGAGGCCACCATCAGCGGGCTTTCCCCGGCATCAGCCTGAACATTCGGACTGACTCCCTGCGACAGCAGGTTGAGCACTGCCCGGTCTTCATCGGCCTTGACCGCTGCCATTAGCTGGCCCGGATCTCCGGGATTGTCGGCTGCACCTTTTCCGGCGCCCGTTGACGCGCAGCCAGACAGCAACGCTAATGTGACGGTGACGAATAGAAGAACAACCTTGCCTGCTTCCCTGGCCATAATGAGCAATCTCTTGTGTGATTTTTGCAGCTATTCTGAGCAGCCGATGGCAAGAATTAAATCGAACCGTTCACAACTCGGGCCCGTTTTGCAGAAGTTGACAGGCCAACCCCCGGAGCCGCTGCTCACCATCCCGCTGACCGCTGCACAGTAACGCAGCCTGCAGTGCTGCCCACGACCAACCCTGAAGCACCGCCCGGCACCACAACGGAAAGTCCGGTTGCTGGCAAAGCCAGGCCATCACTCCCGGGGCGGCGCTTACCGCTTGCAGCATCGGCAAGCTCAGCTCGAACCCGCGATAACCATGGGCAAAACTGTTCAGGTCACGCCGGTCGTTGTTATCCGGGCCGGTGTCTGGCGGCAAGTCTGCGCCCAGGGTGCCCATCAGTACCGGCTCAAGCTGCGACCAGTGGCGAGGAACCAACACTTGCCAGTGGCGGGCAAACCGGGTTCTCAGTTGCGTTTCCAGACTGGCTCCGGCATCGGACAGGCCGCGCATCATCTGCACCGGAAACTCGCCGGTGCTCGCTTCCTGGCGCAAACCCAGACGAACCACCCGAAAATCACAAGCCTGCCAGAATCTGACCAACGGGTCGTTGCCACCAAAGCTGGTACCGATCGCGTCCAGGCCCTGCCCGCGGCAAGCCGCGGCGGCAGCATCCACCAGTTGGCGACCTATCCCCAGATGGCGGGCCTGTTCCACAACTGCAATGCGGACCACTCTCAGGGTTTTCAGGCTGGCCGCTTCCGGAAAGCCACCATGGCTGGCCAGGGATTGTGCCAGCAGGTGGCCCCGCAACCGGCGACGGCCCTGCGCTACCTGCTCGGCCAACCCTGCTTCAATGCCACCTTCCACAGTACCCCAAAGCACACCCACCGTTTGTCCCCGATACACTGCGCGCCAGGATTGCGCGCCGGGGTCATCCAGCCATTGCCGCAAGTCTGCCGGCGTTGTCCGGTAGTGAGCATCGACCAGCAGACCGAAAGCCTGTGACAGCTCCTGCTCGCTGGCGTCAGCCGGTACCCAGGGCTGAATATCAACGTCAGCAACCTCCGGCACGGGTTCTACCGCACCCTCGGCGGCCAACAGAAACAGCCTGAACACCAGCTGTTCCAAAGGATCATCACCAGCCCAGCGTACCGGCTGGTGTAACGGGATTCCGCGCCAGTGGGGCGTTTCCCGGTCGAGAATCTCGCGAAACCGGATAGCAAAACCACGCCCGGTGCCTTCATAGCCATGAACCGTGGTGGCAAAAGCCACCCTCGGCCAGCCCAACAGTATGTCGCGTAACCAGTGCGCCGGCAGGCCGGCCGCTTCGTCCACCAGAACCACTTCGGCGGCCGGGCGGGCGGCAAGCAGCTCTGGCACTGGCATGTAGCTCAGGCGGTGGCCTGTACGGCTCACAAGTTCCGATTCCGATTGCTCAGCCAGTTCTTCGCCAAGTTCGAGCACTGCGTGCCTGAACAGGGTATCCACGTTATCCCGGGAAGGTGCCGTCACCAGCACCTGCTCGCGACCGGCCAGGAGCAGACGGGCCGCAGCGATGCCCATGGCGGCAGACTTGCCACGGCCCCGGTCGGCGGTGATCACCAGGGGGCGTCGGCGGCGGCCCTGGCCGAACCGCACCAGGTGTTGCAGCAGTTGTTGCTGTTCATCGGTGGTTTGCGGGGTGAAACCGGCAGTATGTGCCGGCAATTCCGGCCAGTTAGCCAAGCCTGAGTCGTCTGCCTGTACCCGGATGATGGAGGCATCGCCACCGATCACCATCGCCAGCCTGGCGGCAAATGGGTGCTCTTTGGCTTGATCAAGGCCAGTGCGGACATAATCCGGATCGCCATAGTGACGCCACCGATCCAGGGGCGGCACCAGCCAGAACAGTAACCCTCCGGCCTGCAGCGTGCCTGCCAGTGCCGCAAAGGCATCTGGCGGATTGCCTTGCCAGCCGTCCCAAACCAGCAGGCTGGTTTCCCGGCCCAGCCATTGCTGGTAATGGTTGGCCTGAAGGTGTGGCAGGCCCACGGCTTCGGCGTGTTCGGCCCGGCCAACCCACAAGCTGTGGCTGGTATTCATCCGGGACAGTTGCCGGTGCATCCAGGTGCAGGTGTTTTCCTGCGAGCCCTCTACCAGAATCAGGCGGCGGTGGCCGATGGTTCTGAGCCTGGCTTGCAGGCTTTGCCAGTCTGCGGTCGGATGCTCCCGGCTTGTGTCAGTCATTCAGCTGAGATCCGCGGCATGGGCTTTTAGGTCAGCAAGTTCGCAAGCTTCAAGGGCTCTTTGGTGGGTGGCGCGCAGTTTGACCCGCGGGGCACTGTTGGCTTCGAAGGCTTGTTGCCAGCGGCCGGCGCAGAGGCACCAGCTGTCGCCCGGTTTGAGGCCGGGGAAGCCGAATTCGGGTCTGGGGGTGGAGAGGTCGTTGCCCTGGGCTTTGGAGTAGTCGAGGAAGTCGGCGGTGACGATGGCGCAGACGGTGTGGTTGCCCAGGTCATCGGGGCCGGTGTTGCAGCAGCCGTCGCGGTAGAAGCCGGTTGTCGGGTTGTTACCGCAGGTTTCCAGTTTTTCGCCCAGTACGTTCAGTGCTTCAGAGTTCTGCATTTCCTAGCCTTCCAGTTTCGGAGTTGACAGGGTTCGGGTAGCCTTTCCAAAACACGCTCCTTGCGGCACATCCATGTGACGCTTGGGCTCCGCCATCCATGGCTCCGCACAGTTTTGGAAAGGCTACCCGAACCCTGTTTTCAAACACGGGTGGTGTAGTCAAAAGCGCAAAAGATCGCCTCGGCAATTATGCGGGAGCGCTATTCCCGCTACCAGTTGGCCAGTACAATAGCCCGCATGCCTACCAAACCCCAAATCCCGGATATCTCTCACCTGCCCGAGTTTCTCACCGATGAGCAGCGGGCGATTATTACGGCCGGCTATGAGCATGCGGTGATCACTGCCGTGGCGGGCAGTGGCAAGACGTCGACGCTGGCCTGGCGGATTCGGTTTTTGCTGGAGCAAGGGCATGATCCGGACCGGATGCTGGTGTTGATGTTCAATCGCAGTGCCCGGGTGGATTTTGAGCGGAAGCTGCAGGAGGTGTGTGATCGGTCCGGGCTGGCGTTGCCGGAGATTCGGACGTATCACGCCATGGGGCTGCGGCTGTACAAGCGGTTTGTCCGGGAGGGGTATCTGCCCGGGTTTTCGGAGAAGATTCTGACCGAGCAGGAGATCGCGTTTCAGGCGTGGTTGTTGACCCGGCGGCTGGCGCCGGAGGATCTGGCGGATGAGATTCGGCGCAACAAGAAGGAGTTTGTGGAGACGGCCACCGGGTTTATTGATCTGGTGAAGACCGGGTTGTCGCCGGCGGAGGTGGTGTTTGAGGAGTTGGGGTATTCCGATAAGCACCGGTATCTGATCGATTTGTTCCACGGTTTCGAGCAGTGGCGTAAAGGCCAGGGGCGGATCAGTTATGCGGATATGTTGTATGAGCCGGTGATGGCGATTCATCAGAACCCGCCGTTGCAGCGCTTGGTCGGCAACAAGATGGATCTGATTCTGGTGGATGAGTACCAGGATACCAATGAGATTCAGCATCTGTTGTTGCGCTACGTGGCCGGTGACCGGGCGCGGGTGACGGTGGTGGGGGATCCGGACCAGACCATTTATGAGTTTCGCGGGGCGAAGCCGGAGTTTATTTTGCGCCGGTTCAGTGATGAGTTTGAGAGCCCGCTGGAGCAGACGCTAAGCTACACCTTCCGGTACGGGCATCAGGTGGCGCTGCTGGCCAATCATCTGATCTGTCACAACACCGGGCGTAAGGATGTGATGTGTCATTCGCATCCGTCCACGCCGGCGACCACCGTGGACCTGCATCGGGCGGAGAATGACGGTGATCAGGTGCTGCGTATTCTGCAGCAGCAGGCGCCGGAGCAGAGCAGTCAGACCGCAATTCTGTTCCGGGTGTGGAGTCAGAGTGTACCGATTGAGCTGAAGTTGCTGGCCCAACAGATGCCTTATCGGATTGACGCCGGCAAGGGGGCGCTGTTCAGTCGCGAGGTGCAGGCGATAACTGCCCTGCTGATGGTGGTCACCGGCCGGCTGAAGTTGCTGCCGGATACCGACCGGTTGGATCTGGCGCGGCTGCTGCTCCGGTTTCCCCATGTGGGCCTGAAAGAGCCTGAACTGGAGAACCTGGCACAGTTCCTGGCGGCGTTTGACGGGGCCTGGCATGAGCGGCTGCTTGCGATGGATTTTGACGCGCTTGCCCCGATGGCGGGCCGCAAACTTCGCAAGCTGGGGGAGGTGCTGGCGCAGCTTGAGCGATACAAGGGGCCGGTGGCCGGGCTGATCAGTGTGTATGCGGAGCACTTGGAGCTCTACGAGGGCATTCGCAGCCTGGCACTGACCCATGACAGTGCCGAGGAGCGCATTGATACGGTACAGGGTTTCCGGGATTACCTGAAAGGACTGGATCTGACGGCTGAGGACGCACTGGATCATCTCAAGGCGCTGAAACAGCAGGCAGGAGAGCAGCAGGGGCACGGGGTGTTGCTGTCCACCATCCATCGCACCAAGGGGCTTGAGTGGCCAGTGGTGATTATTCCTGGCCTGCAGGAGAAATACCTGCCCTACAGCCCAAGGCCCCAGGACGATGCCAGGGCACTGTTGGAAAGCGAACGGCGCCTGCTCTACGTGGCCATGACACGAACCCGACAGGCCCTGCATCTGATCACCCGGCCAGCCAGTCAACAACCCCACCTTGAGGGCGACCAGGGTCCCAGCCGGTTTGTGGCCGAGTTTTGCTTTGAGCTGTCCAGGGAACTGGGTGCCGCACTGGAGGGGAACTATCCGGCAGGAACAGGGTCACTGAGCCTGACCGTGCCCCTGACACCGGTCAGCCTGCGTTATGCAGACCGGGAGGGGATTGTCATTGAAGGCCAGACTGCGCCTGAGGCTGATACCACGGAACCGGTTTGGCACCATGCGCGTGTTGTCCACGCCATCTTTGGCGCTGGCGACGTGACGTCAGAGGATGAAAGTTCGTTTGAAGTGCGTTTTGCCAATGGCGATACCCTGAACTTCAGCAAGAAGAGCGCTCATCTGTATTTCACGGCGACATCAGATTAAAACGACGCTGTCAGTGAACTGCGTACAATTCCCGACGTACCAACTACTGTCATTTTTTTGTTTTTTTTGGCTTACTGACCTAAATTCCGAGTAATACAGGTGTTTTTCGGAGTTTTCATTCCTGAGAGAACTGCAGGAAATAACAACTAAACAGGAGGTTCTGCATGAAGATCATGCGCCCGGTCGCTCTGGCCGCCCTTACAGCATCCCTTGCCACGCCCGCTCTGGCCGACCGCCAGGAAACCATTTACCTGAACCCGTTCGCCGGCTTCCAGCTGTTTGATGACAAACGGGATCTGAGCGAAACCGGCACCTTTGGTGTCGGTGTTGAGTACCGCTTCCTGCCGCGCTGGTCTGTTGAAGCTGTGTATTCACGCGCCGATGCTGACCGTAAGTACGTTGCAGGAGAGTCCGAGTTCCAGGAACTGAGAATCGACGGCACCTACTACTTTGCCGGCCCGGACGCGGCCTGGAACCCGTACGTATCACTGGGTGCCGGCCATGCGGAATTTGGTGTGGGTGATACTATTTCCTACACCACTGCAGGCACCGATCACGAAGAAACCCGCGTGAACGTGGGCGTGGGCTTCCGCTACAACGTCAGCGACAGCATCTCCATCCGTGGCGATCTCCGAGAGTTCCACGGTATTGATGAAAGCACCTTTGACACCATGGCCTCACTTGGCCTGAGCTGGGCCTTCACCCGCACCGTTGCTTCCTCGAAGCCCGCTCCTGCCCCCGCGCCAGCACCGGCTCCCGCAGATTCAGACGGTGATGGTGTGCCCGATAACCGCGATCAGTGCCCGAACACGCCAGCCGGTGTTCAGGTAGACAGCCGGGGCTGCCCGGTGGACAGCGACGGTGACGGCGTGCCGGATTACCGCGACGAATGCCCGAATACCGCTGCCGGTGCCACCGTTGACGAGCGCGGCTGCGAAGGTGTGACTGAAACCGTCGAAACCATTGAGCTGCGAGTTCAGTTCCCCACGAACAGCTCCGTGATTGATGCCACGTTCGATAACGAAATCCGTCGCGTGGCGGACTTCATGGCCGAGTACCCGGAAACCACCGTGGAAATCGCGGGTCACTCCGACAGCATTGGTGACGCCGAGTACAACCGCTTCCTGTCCCAGCGTCGTGCCGAGGCCGTTGCTAACCGGCTGACCACGGTTCTGGGCGTTGACCCGGATCGCGTAAGCGCCATGGGTTATGGCGAAGCCGAGCCGATTGCCAGCAACGACACGGCCGCTGGCCGTGCCCAGAACCGCCGTGTTGAAGCACGCATTCAGGTTAGTCGCTAAGACCAACACATAAGGTAATGAGCAAACAAGGCGCCCTCTGGCGCCTTGTTTGTTTCCGGGCCAACGCTCCTCAGAAAAACATCAGTCCGATACCCTGACCGCATCCAGCAACAGGTTGCGCGGAGTCAGTGAGCGCTCACAGAAGGCCCCCAGCCGCACCCGATAGCCCTGCTCCTCAAGAAACATCGCATAATCGAACACCAGCCAGAGCTCCAGCGGCCGCCGGAACAGGTGCCGCAGCAGTTCGTGCCGGCGTACCTTCTGGAACCGGCGCTCCCCTTCCGCCAGCCAGTGCTGCCAGTCCAGATTTTCCGGCAGCTCCAGGCGCTTTTTATCGGCCGCCCAGGCACAGAAGGTTCTGAAATCACCCGCATTCAAACGCCCGGGATGGGATGGTACTGGAAGGTAGCTATCAACGCTGCGAAGGTGCCGCTGAAGAGCATCAAAGCCCAGGCGCCAGATACTGATTTGCCAGGTTTGCTCGCGCACCCTGGCCGGCGCCGTAACAGTCTCCTGAACGGCCAGTCGCAGGCCATTTCGGTCGAGCGTGACCGCACCGGTGTATTGCGATGCCTGATCAGACATCAACCGGTAGTTTTCATGATCCGTCAGATGATAACAGCAGGGTGAAAAGCTCAGGCGCGACGTCTGTTCCGCGCTGCCTCGGCGAATCAATTGCCGGTGCAGGTCGCCGCAGGCATGCAAGGCAACACCATGAGCCTTGCCGGGCCAGGCCAGGGTTTCAGCCATGACATCCTGATGGCGCAGGATGACAGGATCCTGGTAATGCTGCGCGAGGCGATTGCCATCCGCCACCAGTTCCGGATTCCATTCAAACCCCAGCACCGAAGGCGCTCCTTGCCCAACCAGAGTGCGGGCCAGATGGCCCTTGCCGCAGCACCAGTCCAGTACCGGCCCAGTCAATGGCCGCACCGATGCTGAAAAGGCGCCCGCTTGCTCGCGCTTGCGCCCCGGCATATCCACCGCAGCCACTTCGGCCAGCGCCGCCGCCCGGCTTTCTTCGGTGGTGGCAAGGGCCGGCACCGCTATCAGGTCAGGGTAACCGGCGAGGTCCGGGACGAAACGGGCGACGTTCTGCGAGAGCTCCGCCAGATTCTCTTCCAGATACTCACAGGCATGGTCATCCAGCGCTTCCAGCCAGCCCGCCAGTTCCGGATAATCCCGGATCCACGCCGGCGCGGGCTCCATGAAAGGAATCGGACGCCAGAGGGGTTGATGCCGGGCAAGCCAGTCGTTCACGGCCTGCCAGCGGTTGTAAAAAGTCACGGGCGACTGGTGTACACTCGCCGCCGGAGGTAACGTCATGAAACTGGCCTTTGTACTGGTTGAACCAAAAGTTCCGGAGAACGTCGGCGCGGCTGCCCGGGCCCTGTGTACCATGGGTTTTTCCGAGCTGTGGCTGGTCAATTCCGACCTGCATACCCGGCCGGAAGCCCACTGGCTGGCGCATGGCAGTGATCACATTCTCGACAATGCGCGCATTTTCCCTGATCTGGCCGCGGTAAGAAACTCCGCGGATCTGCTGATGGGCACCTCGGCCAAGCCCCGGCATAACCGGCAGGACTGGCACGAGCCCGCCGCACTTCGCGCGGTGCTATCCAATAAGGGGGAGTCGGCTGCCACCGCTGCCCTGGTATTCGGGCGGGAAGACCGGGGCCTGGCCAACGAGGAGCTGGCCCTGTGCGATCTGCTGACCGGATTCCCCATGGCGGTGACCTATCCATCCCTGAACCTGGCCCAGGCGGTGATGCTTTACGCCTGGGAGCTGTCCGGGCTGCAAAAAACCAGTGAACAGTTGGAAACTGCGGCCAGCACATCAGGACTGGCGGCACTGCGCTCGCGGCTGGAGGGCCTGTTGCCAGAACTGGACGCTCCGGCGGACGAAAAGCTGTCCCAGTGGGTGTTCGAAAAACTGCCGCTGCTGTCTGACCGGGATATCGGCTTCGTTCACACCCTGTGCGGCAATATCGAGCGCAAACTCTGACGCTATTCCGAAAAGCGTCCGGGCCGGAAGGGGTCCAGTACCACTGCCGGCTCTTCACCATCGATTACCTGCGCAATCACGTCTGCACTGCCGGCAGACAGGGTCCAGCCGAACGTGCCGTGGCCGGTATTCAGGAACAGGTTGTCCCTGGGGCCTTTGCCGATGATGGCTGGGCCATCCGGCGTCATCGGGCGGAACCCGGTCCACGCCTCTGCCGCCGCCAGGTCCGCACACCCCGGAAAACGGGATTCAACGGACCGTTTGATGGTTTCAATCCGCGCTTGCGGAATGTCCCGGTTGAAGTCCGCCAGCTCGACAAATCCGGTTGCCCGCAACCGGTCGCCCAGGCGGGTAGACACCACCTTGAAGTTGTCATCGTGAATCGTACTGACCGGCCCCTTGGCCGTATCATGCAGGGGTACGGTGATGCTGTAACCCTTGATCGGATAGATTGGCAAACGCAGCCCCAGTGGCTTTACCAGTTGCGGTGACCAGCAACCAGCGCAGACTACAAAGGCGTCTGCCTCCAGGGTTTCCAGCCGGCCGTCCGCGTTGGTCAGTTGCACCGCGTTTACCCGAGTTTCGTCGGCAACCAGCCGCTCCACTTTCACGTCGTATCGAAAGTTTGTGCCCAGTTGCTCACACACCCTTGCCAGTGAGCGGGAAAACAGATGGCAGTCGCCCGTGCCATCCGTGTCGTAGCTGATGGCACCGTACAGGGGGCCATCACCGGTCATGCCCGGTTCCGTTTCCCTGACCTGTACAGGCGTCAATAGCCGGGAGGCAATACCCATGTCATTCAGCAGTTCGTGAATAGCCCGGTAGTCATCCATGGCCTCCGGCTTGCTGGCCAGGTGCAGCAGCCCCCGATGCTGGCCGTCGAAGGCCAGATCGTGTTCCTGCTCAAGGGCCAGGAAGCGCTCCCGACTGTGCATGCCCAGGCGCAACATGGCCCGTTTGTTCAATCCGAACAGACCCGGCGACCAGGCATAACGAAGTGTGGCGAACATGAACCGCATGGCATCCAGTGACGGCGGCACTTTCAGTTTCAATGGGCCGGATTTCTGCAGAATCCAGGGCAAGGCCTTGAACACCATCGAGGGGTCTGCCCAGGGATAGACCACACCATAGGATCGCTGGGCCGCGTTGCCTTTGCTGGTCTCGTTACCGGCCAGCGGATGGCGCTCCAGCACCGTTACCTGGTGGCCACGGCGCAGCAGCTCACGAGCCGTGGTAACGCCGACCACACCACCGCCTACAACCACGATATGCATAACTCGCCTCCGTTACTCCACGCCATTCTCAGCCAGCAGGGTCCGATACTCTTCCAGTACATCCGGATGCTCCTCCGGATAATCCGGTGCCAGCTGCTTCAAAACTTCGGCCACCAGGGCTGCGACAACGGCCCGAGCCTCGGATTTGCGATCTCCGGGCACAATAAACCAGGGAGCCTCATTGGAATGGGTGGCTGCCAGCGCTTCCTCCGCATACGCCTGGTATTTGTCTCGCAGTTTCCAGCCCTCGATATCGGAGCGGTCAAACTTCCACCGTTTACGAGGCTTGTCCAGGCGCTTTAGCAACCTTCGCTTGTGTTCGTCTTCGGACAGGTTCAGCCAGACCTTCACCACACAGGTACCCTCACTGACCAGGTGCTGCTCGAAATCCCGAATCGCCCGGTACCGGGTTTGCCAGTCGTAGGTTTCCTCAGCCCGCACAGGCCAAACCCGTTCCGCAATCACCGCTTCGTGGTGGCTGCGGTTGAAGGCCACCATCTGCCCGTAGGCCGGCAACAAAGGGGTGACACGCCAAAGGAAATCATGGGCGGATTCTGTTGCTGTGGGCCGGCTGAACGACCAGGCATGAAAGCCGGCCGGGTCAGCATAGGTAGCAAGGGTTCGAATCAGGCTGTCTTTGCCACTGGTATCCGGGCCGTGTATCACCAGCAACAGGGCTTTCCGACCATTGGCCCAAAGCCGGCGCTGGTACTCGCCGATGTCTTCCAGGCTCGCCTCCAGTGCCGGCAGTTTTTCATCGTCATCCAGCAGACTGGGGTATCGACCCAGCGCCGGCTTTTTCGGGTCCAGAAACCATGTCCGTGCGAACGCCGTATACTCCATCAAGGAAACTCCCTATCAGCACGATGCAATGCAACAATCACCCAAGGTGATAAACTGGCGTGATCCAATTCTCAGAATAGCAGCCAAGCGACGGCTGTGATGGAGCATAGACCCCAGGCATGAGTAAGAAACGTCGTGAGATTCCCGTATTTGATCACCCGATCATCGAGACCCACTGCCATCTGGATTACCTGAAAGACCGGCCGCTGGCCGAGACCCTGGAACAGAGCCGCAAGGTAAACATCGAACGGGTGATCACCATCGCCGTGTCTCCGGACAACCTGGCCGCCGTGCGTGAACTAAGCCAGCTTGAGCCCTGGGTGTACGGCACCCAGGGCATTCACCCCCACGAAGCGGAAAGCTATTCCGATGAAGTGGAGGCGGAAATCCGCGAACACGCCCGGGATGACAAAATCGTCGCCATTGGCGAGATCGGTCTGGATTACTACTACGACAATGCTGACCGGGGCGTGCAACGGGAGGTATTCCGTCGCCAGCTGCAGATTGCCTGCGACAATGATCGCCCCGTTGTGATTCACAGCCGCGACGCAGACGACGACACCATTGCCATCTTGCAGGAGTTTGAGCAGACCCTGACCCGCCGGGGCGTGATTCACAGCTTTACCTCCGGCCCCGGGCTGGCCCGTTATGCGCTGGACCAGGGCTGGTGCCTGGGCTTTAACGGCATCACCAGCTTCAACAAGGCGGAAAACGTTCGGGATATCGTACGCATGGCCCCGATCGAGCAGATTCTGCTGGAAACCGACGCCCCCTTCCTGACGCCGGTACCCTACCGTGGCCGGGAAAACGCCCCGTTCTATCTGCCGTTTGTTGCCGAGAAAATCGCCGAGGTGAAGGATCTCCCCCTCGACCAGGTCTTAACCCAGACTTACCAGAACAGCCTGAGGACGTTCTTCCCACAACCATGATCAAACGCATTCCCATCGCTGCGTTGAAGGTCGGCATGTACATTTCCGACCTGAATAACGACTGGATTCCCCATAACACCCAACGCAAGAAAGGGGTGATCAAGCGGGAAGAGACCATCGAGAAAATCCGCAGGATGGGGGTCCAATACGTCTACATCGACGTTGAGAAAGGTCTGGACTCCCAGGACGCTGAGACCGCCCAGGAAGTGGACCGGCGCAATGAACAGGCCTTGCAGAATGCAGGTGAACAGCGCCCGGGCATCAAGCACAAGGTTGCCCTGACCGAAGAGATTGTCATCGCTCAGCGGATTCACAGCCAGGCCCAGGGCCTGGTGGGCAGTTTCATGAACAACGTCAAAATGGGTGCCGCCATTGATATCGCGCCCATTCACCAACTGGCCGACGAACTGCAAAACTCCGTTCTGAGAAACGCCAACGCCCTGAGTTGCCTTGGCCGCATCCGCGAGAAAGACAACTACCTGTTGGAACACTCCGTTAACCTCAGTGTGCTGATGTCGCTGTTCGGCAACTACCGTAACCTGCCGGCAGACGTACTGCATCAAACCGTGGTGGGCGCCCTACTCCATGACCTTGGCAAGATCCTCACCCCCGATGACATCCTGCATAAACCCGGCCGCCTGACGGCGGAAGAATTTGAGGTGATGAAACTGCACGCCCGGCACTCCAGGGACATTCTTGCCAGCACCGAAGGCATCGGCGAAATCGCCGTGATTACCGCTGCTCAGCACCATGAGAAACTGGATGGCAGTGGTTACCCGGAGGGTCTCAAGGGCGAAGAAATCACCGAATACGGGCGTATGGTAGCGATCACCGATGTTTACGACGCCATCACTTCCGACCGGGTGTATCACAAGGGTATGACGCCGTCCCAGGGGCTGAAAAAACTGCTCGAATGGAGTGGAGACCATCTGGACCCGGAACTGGTGAAACAGTTTATCCGCTGCATCGGCCTGTACCCGGTGGGCTCGCTGGTGCTGCTTGAGAGTGGACGGCTCGGGGTGGTGGTGGAAACCAACGATCAGGATCAGCGCCTGCCCGTGGTAAGGGTGATGTACCACACCCGGTTTCGACTACCGATTACAGTGGAAACCATCGATCTATCCCGCGCCGGCAATCAGGACCGGATTATCCGGGCGGTGGACCCGGAAGACTACAAACTGGATGTGCGCAAATTCCTGGCCTGAGGCATCGTGCCAGCCAACCTCTGCTACACTCGCCACTAATCCGCAAACCACAACGACAACCGAACCATGATCTCATCCGTGTTCCAGATTCTCGGTGGCTTGGCGCTGTTCATGCTGGCCATGGAAATGATGACCACCGGCCTGAAGAACGCCGCTGGCCACCAGTTACGACACCTGTTAGGTACCTGGACCAGGACACCCCTGCGGGGCCTGATGGCCGGCTTTGCCATCACCGGTATTGTACAGCATTCCGGGGCGGTTACCGTTGCCACCATTGGCTTTGTCAACGCGGGCCTGCTGACCCTGGCTCAGTCTCTCGGGGTCATTTTCGGTTCCAACATAGGCACCACCATGACCGCCTGGCTGGTCAGCCTGGTGGGGTTCGGGTTCAAGATCGAAGCCCTGGCGCTGCCGCTGCTGGCCGCCGGTGTCGGCTTCAAGATGATCAGCCGCAATCAGCGGAACCAGTTCCTGGGGGAGGCGCTGGCGGGCTTTGCGCTGTTTTTCCTCGGCCTGTCGATTCTCAAGACCGCACTGGAATCCCTGGCCGGAGGCTTTACCGACGGCGGTATTATCAGCCCGGATTATGGCCTGTTTACGTTTCTGGTCATCGGGTTTCTGGCCACGGTTCTGACGCAATCCTCCAGCGCCGCCCTGGCCATTGTTCTGACCGCTGCAGCCGGTGGCTTGATCGGTCTCGACAATGCGGCAGCAGCGGTGATCGGCGCCAACCTGGGCTCCACTTCTACGGCTGCCCTGTCGGCCCTCAAAGCCACCGCCAATGCCCGCCGGCTGGCGATTGGCCATATCCTGTTCAACGTGTTTACCGGCGCCATCGCCCTGATAATCCTGCCGGTGATGCTGTGGACCGTGGCGATGCTGACCGACTGGCTGAACCTGGAAGCCAACCCCGCTGTGTCTCTGGCGCTGTTCCACACCCTGTTCAATGTGCTGGGGGCGGCCATTATGCTGCCGTTTACCAAACCCTTTGCCCGGTTTCTGGGCCGGATGTTCCGGAGCAAGGAGGAAGATAACGCCGTGCCCCGTTATCTGGACGATACCCTGATCACCACGCCAGAACTGGCGATCGGGGCGGTGGACCAGGAAATGAAACGACTGATCGGCCATAGCCGGGGCCTGCTGAGGGTGTGTCTTGATCGGGAGAGCCTGACCGAAGCCGATATCCGGCCGAAAGCCGATGCCATCCGCAACCTGAACCGGGCGATCACTGACTATATCGGCCGGTTGAGGGCGGAAAAAATGCACCCGTCTGTGGTGGATGCCCTGACCATCAGCATCCGCACCTGCCGCTACCTGGCCGAAGCCACTGATCTGACCACCCGGCTATTGCAGCTACGGCAGCTAAGCCACCGAACAGAGTTTGCCGAGCAAGCTGAGACACTGGAGCACTATCTGGATACCATCCGGGAGCTGGTCGCATCAGAAGGCCCGGCTGAGGCGTTGCTTGCCGAGGCAGAGGGCACTTACCACCGGTTGAAAAACGCGATGTTGCAGATGATGGTACGGCGGGATTTCAGCACCGCCCTGGGGGACCAGGCTCTGGATACCCTGAGTTCTGTACGGCGGCTCAATGACCAGTGGAGCAAGGCCCTGAAATGGCAACCGGCCACCCATTTGCTCAATGGCGCCCAGCATCAGCTGCCGGAGTCGGAAAACCTGCAGTAGCGGTTTTTGCCCTCCCGTTTGGCGCGATACATGGCCTGGTCTGCCTGGCGTAACAGCTGGTCGCCATCCAGCTCCGCGTTTTGTGGGTAAACGGTGTAACCCAGACTGGCAGATACTTCAACGCTGTGGTCTGCCACCCACACGGGATCGCCAATTTTTGTCAATATGCGCACCAGCAACGCCTCCAGGGTTTGCTGGTCGGCGACGTTCACCACAATGGCGGCAAATTCATCCCCCCCCAACCGGGCCAGCGTATCTTCCTCGCGCAGGGTTGAACGCATGCGGCGGGCAACTTCCACCAACAAACCATCCCCTGCATCGTGCCCGAAGGCATCGTTGATGGGTTTGAAATGATCCAGATCGATGTAAATCACCGCCAACTGATAGTTCTGCCGGCGGGCCTGGGCCATGGATTGCTGCAGACGGTCCGAGAACAGCACCCGATTCGGCAAGCCGGTCAGTGAATCATAGTGCGCCATGGTGCGCAGCTGTTTCTCGGTTTCCTTGAGTTGGGTGACATCACTGAACACCCCGACAAAATGGCTGAGCTGCCCCTGCTCATCGAACACGCTGCTCAGGGTAAGGCTGAGTACAATGGCGTGACCATCCCGGTGCCTGCTGGCAAATTCACCGGTCCAGACGCCGTGCTTACGCGCCGCAATCAGGATGGCACTGCCTTCGTCCATGGGCATTGGTGGCAGGCTGCCCACCGCTACCTTGTGGTCCCGCCCGGTAATCAGTGAGTAGGCTTCGTTGATATCCATGACAACACCGTGGGCATCGGTGATAAAAATAGCTTCACGGGCATTCTCAAACACTCGCAGGGCCAGTCGCTGGCGCTCTTCGGCATACTTACGGCGGGTAATGTCGTACCAGGAACAGAGAATGGACGGGCTCTCCTGATCGTGTTCATAGACCGGCGCCAGGGTCATATCCACCCAGACATCGGAACCGTCCGAACGCACGAACAGCCACTCGGACTGTGCCACTTCGCCGGTCGCTACCCGCCTGATCAGTGCATCCGCTTTTTGCAGGGAAGGTGTACCGTCCGGCTGCGCATGGGGAGAGAAAGTGGGCAAGCCCTTACCTAACAGCGATGCCTCGGAGGTGTAACCCACCAGATCCACGGCAGCCCGGTTGCAATTGATCAGTTCCCCGTTACGGATCATCAGCATCGGCTGGGGCCAGCTGCCAATGAGCTCACGCTGGCGCCGTTCCTCGGTAGCCAGCTGGCGCTTCTTGCGGCTGAGCCAAAGGCTGGTGACCACGAGCATGACAAAGAGAACCGCAACCGTCAGCACCCAGATCCGGTACTGGTTCAGCACATCCACCCAGGTGACTCTCGGCACCTGGTCATAGGGCGCCATTCTCAGAGTTCGGGCCAGGTCTTCGACCGACTGGTAGTCTGCGGGGGGTGAAAACCCCGCCAGGCCCGCCGCCCGGGCAGCGGGATGATCAGGTTGCAGAGCAAACAGCGCAGACGCCACCTGACGCACAATCTGGCTATCGACATGGGGCAGAGATACCAGCGGCCACTCAGGGTAGAGGCGGGTAGACACCGCAAACGGAAAGCCGGCCAGCGACTGGACATGAATCATTTTCAGCTCGTCTGCCAACGCCGGATTTTCCCGGGTGAGTTCCTCGTATACGCCGGTCCGGACAAACCCGACATCGGTATCGCCGGTCAATACCGCTCGAATGACTCGGTCGTGATTACCCAGATGCACCATCCGATTGTGGCGGAGAATGTCCACACCCGCATCCCTCAGCTCCAGCGCCGCTGCCTGAAAGCCACCGAGGTAATGAATACCCGGGGTAGCTATACTTTTGCCTCTGAGGTCTGCCAGGCGATCGATGTCACTGCGTTCGGCGCGGGTAAGGATGAGGCCACCAATACTGCCAGTGGAACGGCCTTGCCACTCCCGTTGCAGGGTGGCCAGCACCCCGGTCAGGCTGCGCTCGCTGCGAATCACAAGGAAGTGGCTGGGGTTGGTCAAAAAGAAATCCACCCGATTCGAGGCCAGCGCCCGGTTCATGTCATCCTGGTTAAATACCCGCAGCCGCACCTCCAGTCCGGTTTCCTGGCTCAAATACTCTGCCAGCAGGCTATAACGTTCCTGGATCACCGGTTCTGGCCGGTAAGACAGAATCCCCAGAGTGACGGCCCCCTTGGCCACGGCTAACGGTGCCCAGAGCCCGGACAGCAGGCCTAGCACCAGAATAAGAGTGCGGGAACACCGCCGGTTCATGACAAACTCCGGGGCAGGAATGACGGGTCACAAAGGCGTTCGTAAACAGGATGGCTGGCCATCAACCCCTCGCGGACCAGAATGCCGGACAGTCGTTTCGCGACCACCTCAATCCGGCCATGATGCGCCAGGTATCGTTGGTTGGCTGCAAGCTCCGGAAGCATCACCGTGGCCAGGGACCGGCGCACCGAATCCGGCGTTATTCCCTGACGAGTGGCCACTCGATACACTGCATCATGCATGCTGCGCACCAGGTGATGCTGGCCCCGGAAGTAGCCGTACACCAGATCACGCACCGCACCGGGTTTTCGGCGGGCGGCTGCCTCAGTAACTATCAGGGTATCAAAGATGGTATCGGGCACCTGACTGCTGTCGAATAACCGGGTACCTCCGGCCTGCTCCAGCACCGAGGCGGTCGGCTCGTAGCATACCGACGCTTCAATATCGCCATTTTGCCAGGCGGACAAATGGCGATTCACCGGCAGATCAACCAACGAAACCTGATCGGTGCTCAAGCCGGCCCGCTCCAGAATAGAGAACAGCATAATCCCCGAGACGCCACCCAGTTCGACGGCGATGGGCCGGCCCCGGAGCCCGGCAGGACTGGTGATGGAGGGTTTGACCACCAGGACATCGGCACCAACAGACACGTTGGTAACCGTTACCACACGCAGGGGTACGCCCTCCGCGTATACCCGCAACGCTTCATCCAGGGTCAAGGCAGCGGCATCCAGCTCGCCGGCCAGCAGGCCCGCCATGGAGTCGCTGGCTGCCGAATGTTTGACCAGCCGAACGGAATCCGGCAGCCAGCCAAACTCCTCCGCCAAGTACAGGGGTTCGTAACCAATCCAGGGATGAATGCCAGTACGCAACGGTGCGGATTTTGAACAACCGGCCAGCCCCAGAGCCGAAAGGGCGGCAACGGACAGTTGCAGGAATTGGCGGCGGTTCATTCAGGCTCCGGAGCGGCATCGATTATTCGGATACTAATACGTAGCCACTATAGCGGTAAATCTGACCAAAGCATTGCACCGGGTCAATTTCAGATTCTGAATGTCATTGGATTCTTGCCGCTCAACCCAAAGCCAGAAAGATCCCCATTAACACCGGCGACAGAAACGACAGTAAAAAGCCGGAGGCAATCGCCACCGGTACACAGGCAAGGCCGCCGCTGCTTCGAATAACGGGAAGGGTGAAATCCATGGCGGTTGCACCACCGTAACCGATGGCCATGGCCGGGCGCGCACCTATAACCAGCGGAATGATGGCAAGGGCGATGATCTCCCGCAGCACATCGTTCAGGAAGGCCACGCCACCCCAGGCGGGCCCCAGAGCATCGCCGATCACGATGCCAGACAACGAATACCAGCCAAATCCGGAGGCCAGAGCCAGGGACTGATGCCACGGCACACCCAGCCACGGAATCAGCAAAAGGCCCGCCAGCAGGGAACTCAACGCCATCGCCAGCGCGATGCCCAGGCCCTGGCGGTTCATCAGCAATTTGCGGAGCGACAACCCGGCGTTACGCAACTGCAGCCCGATAAAGAACAGCAACAGCATCAGCGCCCAGGTAGCCACATCGTCAACCAGAGGCAGTTGCGGTAACAGGAAGTAGCCGGCCAGGGCCCCAGCGACAACCGCCAGTAACGGTTTCAAGCCGGCGAGGAACAACCGGCGGTAACTTGGCTTCTCCTGCCCCGCCTCTTCTCCCGTGGACATGGGCTGCCAGCGGTGGAACAACCATAGGCCCACCAGGTTGGCCACCAGCAGCACCATGACCAACCCCGCCACCTGAGCAGCCATGGTGCCTAACTGGTCCAGCAGGCCATCCATCTGACCAAGGCCAAGACCCAGCAGCGCCAGAATGAAATAGACCAGGGCTTCCACGGTGTAGTGTATGACCGTCATCAGACGGCGGTTAGAGAGCGCTATGGCAAAGCCCAGGAACAAAGGCGCCAGAACAAGCAACGCACCGGTCAGCATAAACCCCTCACGGGCAGGTTAGACAATATAGGAAACCGGCTTCGTGAGCCGGCAACAGGACTGGGTCAATGCAGGCCCTGGCCAGAACGGTCCTGAACCAGCACCCAGGGGGCAATCACCACGGCCCAGAGTTCGGCATTGCGATCGTACCAGGCGCGGGCGAGATCGGGAGCCACTTCGCCCACCTGTCCGCCAGCCATCCACTGCTCGAACTGCGCCTTGTTGTCGGCGGTCAGTTCAGCCGCCACGCTCAACAAATCCAGCTCCGGTGCTACCCGCACCACCTGGCCGCGGGCATAATAGGTTTGCAGCTCGTGCCAGTGAATGCGGGAGGTTTCCAGGTTCAACCGTGCTTTGATGTCATCTGGAGATTCTGGGGAGGACATAGTTACCTCAGCAGCGAGTTCGTTTTCAGGGCGCCAGCCTACCCTAAAACCGGCACCTTGGCACCCTGATCAATCTTTGCCCATAAAGGCACGGATTTCGTTCGCAAGGGTCATTGGGTCAAAGGGCTTGGGGATCACACCAATGGCACCAAGGGCAAGATAGGACGCCTGTTCTGAAGGTTGAAGCCGAGCGGTCATGAACACCACCGGCACCTGCAATCCGCCGGGCCTTTTTTTCAGAGCGCGAAGCGTTTCAGGGCCATCCATCGCTGGCATCATGACGTCCAGCAAAATCAGGTCTGGCGCAAACCCATCAATCTGCGCTAAGGCCTGGGCGCCAGATTCGCACAAACAAACCTCGAAACCACCAACGTCAACCAGGGCCAATTCTGCCACTTCCCGGATATCCGGGTCGTCTTCAACGTACAGAATCCGCTCCCTTCGACCGCCAATCATGGTTTGTCCCTCTGCGCTGAATTTCCTGTGCCGTCATCGAGCCCGAGCCGGCGCAATAGCCGCCGGCATTCCTCGGTGCGCTCCTGACCCTCAGCCATTAGTGCAGCGGCCCGCATGATCAACCGTTCTTCCCTGGTGCTGTCACGGGGTAAAAAGTGCACCGCACCGATCATGTCCCGCAGGCCCAGAGGGAGGCGCCATTGTACTTTCAAGCGATTGCCGTATGGTTGCGCCCACTCTTTCAGACAACGCCGGGCAAGCTCTGCAGACACTTCACCACCCCGGGAGGCAAACTGGTTGAGAATATGCAAAACCGCCAGCTCGCCCACGCGACTCAACAACCCTGCTTTCTGGTACATCACCGGCGAGTGCTTCAGTGTGATGGCTAGTCGCTGGGCTTCTCTACCCACATGACTGGCCGTGTCCTGAAAACCGGCCGCCAGTTCAACCAGAACCGACACATGAAACTTACGGCTGACATCCAGAGACAGTGCCAATGCCAGATTCAGTGCCATAGGCACGCCCAGCAGTGTGATCGCATCCTTGACGGTTTCGACAGGTTTGCCCGTGCGGCGAAAGGAACTGCCATTGGCCACATCCAGAAATCGGGTGACGAGAGCCGTTTTTTCCCGCCAGCGTTCCGCCAACTGAGCGGCCGACAGTTGATCGGCACGCTCAATCAGCTCCAGGATGTCCTCCGGATTCTGGTCACCCGGTAATTGAACTGACCGCTCCAGCCCGGACTTGAGCATAGTCTCCAGATCTGGCCGCCCATACTGCCCCTCGGATGTCAGCAGCTCGGCCAGGCGCTGATGCAGGATCTCCACACTGAAAGGCTTGGTGATATAACCGCTGATACCATAGTGAGCCGCTTTCAGCACGGAATCCCTGTCTGCCCGCCCCGAAACCATCACCAAGGGCACCTCGGAATCACGCCTGCGAACCTGCCGCACAAGCTCCAGGCCAGAGCCGTCCGGCAGGTTCCAGTCGGCCACTACCAGATCAAAAGATTCAGTGTCGACTTTGGCCAAGGCCTGAGCCAGGGTTCCAGTCAGGCGCACCCTCGCCCCCGGGTAGCTCCCGGCAATCACGGTTTCAAGCAGTTCTGCGACCAGTTCGTCGTCTTCCAATACCAGTACGTTCATCGAATCACCGGATTGTCAGTGGGCTCCCGTCCTTCAAAAACCACTTCACGATCACGCCCCTCGCGCTTGGCCTGATATAAAGCCTGGTCTGCGGCCTCTATGGCATCACTGCCACATTCAAACGCGTTGACCTGGGCGATACCGGCTGACAGGGTGACCCTGAAACTGTCCCCACCGCACTTGAATACCAGCCCGGAAAAACTCGCCCGGAGGTCTGCCATTCTCTGTCTCGCGTCTTGTTTACCGCATCCAGGCAGCACCAGCAGGAACTCTTCACCGCCGTAGCGGCCAATCCGATCGGTTTCTCGCAGGCGGTTGCGTAAAAGGTTAGCCAATGCCTTGATAACGGTATCGCCACAGCGGTGGCCATGAATGTCATTCACCTGCTTGAAGTGATCAATATCCAGCATCACCACACAGGCTTCCAGGCCTTCACGGCGGCATCTGGACAGCTCCTTGTCGGCCTCCTGTTTGATCAGGGAGTGCTTAAGCAGTCCGGTGAGGCTGTCCCGGTTCATCAGCCCGGACAGCTGGCGGGCCCGGAAGCACCGGATCAGAACCGATCTCACCAGATAGCCATCAGAGACCGGTTTGGTCAAAAACTCATCCGCGCCCCGGGACAAGGCGTCAAGCTGCACATCCCGGTCAGCCTCGGAGGACAGGTAGATAATCGGCAGGCTGAGCCACTGGGGGTCAAATCGCACCAGTCGAGCCAGGTGAACACCCGAGTACTCGCCCAGCTGCACGTCCATCAGAATGATGTCTGGGCGAAATTCCGACAGCTGGTGCATCAGCTCGGTTGGCTCCCTGACCCAACACACGTCCACCCCGGCAGACGTGAGAATCAGGCGGAAATGTTCCGCCAGCTCCTGGTCGTCCTCCACCATCAACACCCGCCCACGAACATGGGCACTGCGTTCGATCGCCAGGTACTCAATCCGCTCGGCCAGTTCGGGCACATCCACCGGCTGTCCGAAGAAAGCGACAGCCCCCAGGGACGCGGCCTGATAACGGTTGGCAAACGACGTATCCGGACTCAGGCATACGACCGGAACGCGCTCAACCGACGGCTCGGAACTGGCTCGAAGCAGAGCCATGACGGACCTCTGCTGGGCATCGGAACACAGTATCGCACACGGCCGCCCGACCAGTTTGGCAAGGCAACCAGCCAGCTCGTCATCGGCAGCACTGTATCTGTGACTTTCAAACCCGTAACCACCCAAAGCATCCGACAGGCTCCGGGATTCTGCGGCGTCGTCCAGTACCAACACCACCTGAACCCGGGCACCGTGGCTGCCCAATGGCGATTCCGATGATGTTTCTGAGGCACTGTCACCAACAGTGATGGGTGCCCTCTGCAGCAAATGTTTGAGTTCGGAGACTCGCAGCAACAGATCAGCGGGCTGCTGTGTGGGGCCATCGGCATCAGGCAGTAAACGTTTCTCCAGGACCCTGGCGGCCTCGCCCAGAGCCGGCTGCCCGAATGTGCCCGCAGAACCCGCCAACTGATGGAGGCGACGGGCAATCTCCGCCAGTTCCTCCTGGCCTGCCTTCTCCCCGGCACCAAACCTGGCAGCCTGTTTCTCGAGGCTATCCAGCTCCATCTCGGCCCGCACCCGAAAGCGGTCCCGCAAGGCAGCGAGCCGATCGTTGACCGTACTGGTTGCTCCTGATTCCACCATAGACTTTCTGCCTGATATTCTGAGGCTGTGTAATCCAGTAGTTTAGACTGTTCGCCATAAAACCATGTTTGTGCCGGTTCGGCCATTATCACTTGGGGTTACTTTTTGAAAAACCTGTCCTTTGGCGGCCGTTTTGCCATCCTTTCCGTGTGCAGCACCTTACTCACCGTAGGTCTTCTGGCATTCGTTGCCTACCGGGAACTGGTGGCAGACTTTGAGCAGGTGCTGACCCAGCGTCAGCAACTGGAGGCCCAAAGCTACGCGAACCGCGTTAACCAGCGGCTCCAGCTTCGCTTGAGCAGCCTTGGTGCCCTCGCAGCCCAGATGACCGATGGGGCCCGCCTGTTGCCGGCCGAGACACTGGCCAGAATCCTCCAGCGCCAATCCCTGCTGGCAGACTTTTTTGACATAGGCCTGTTGGTGTTTGACGAAAACGCCGTGGCGATTGCTGAAAACCAGTACGTGCCGGGCCGCCTGGGCACCTCCTATGCCGATCGCAGCCACTTCCGGGAGGCGCTGGCCAGCCGCGAGCCTTACATCAGCCGCCCTATCATCGGCCGAACCACGGGTGTCATGCTGGTGTCCTTTCTTCACCCAATCAAGGCCGATGATGGCCGATTTCTGGGTTTTGCCGGCGGCAGTATCAACCTGAACAACACAGCCCTGTTGCCAGAGCCGGTCGCCGTTACACCGAACGCCGTATTCAAGGTGCTGGACACCCAGAACTTTACCCGCGTTGATGCCATTGAACCGGACAATCTGATGCCGGAGCTCCCCGCGCCGGGTGAATCGCCCCTGATTGATGCCGCGCTCTCCGGGATAACCAGCGGCGTGGTTGAGGACAGCGACGGCCAGCGATGGATTTACGCAACTAAACACCTTGAACGGGTCGGCTGGCTGTTTCTCAGGGCGGTACCCTACGAACAGGCAACGGCGCCGGCCAGGGCTTCGTTCCAACAGTTTGTAGCCATCAGTGGGGTACTGGTCCTGGTCATGCTGGCATTAGTGCTGGCCCTGTCCCGTATCACCACCGCCCCTCTGGAGCGAATGGCGGCACGGCTACGTACCATGACCCGGCAGATGGAAAATCCGGGGCGCCTGGCAGAAACCGGCGCTCCGGAAATACGCAGCCTGGCCAGAGCCTTCAACCAACTGCTGGAGGAACGGGAAGCCCTGGATGAATTGAAGAACCAGTTCGTCTCCAATATCAGCCATGAGCTGCGCACCCCGCTGACTTCCATCAACGGCTCCCTGACGCTGCTGGCCTCCAATGCAGCCGGACCACTCCCGGACAAAGCCAACCGGATGGTCAAAGTAGCGCTGCGTAACAGCGATCAGCTGCAGCGTCTGATCGGTGATCTGCTGGACTTCAACAAAGCCCTGGCCGGGGAGCTGGCGGTGAAGACGCAACCGGTGATCCCGGCCGAGATTCTGGCGGAGGCGGTATCCAGTAACCGGGCGCTGGCCGAGATTCACAACATACGTCTGGTTCAGGAAACTGCTCCAGATGCACAGATCATGGCTGATCCATATCGACTCAAGCAGATTCTGGACAATTTCATCAGCAATGCCTGCAAGTTCTCTCCCGCCAGCAGTACAGTTGCCCTCAGTGCGCACCGTGAGGGTAACCTGCGCGTGCGCCTTGTGGTTGCGGACCAGGGTGAGGGAGTGCCAGAGTTGTTTCTGCCACGCTTATTCCACCGCTTTGCCCAGGCCGAAGCCGGCTCCGACCGGGCCAGGGCGGGCACCGGGCTGGGACTGGCCATCTGCGATCAGCTCGCCACACTCATGGGTGGCCAGGTGGGCTATTTTTACCAAAGGGGCGCTCACTTCTGGGTAGAGCTTCCTATCGCACCCACGGATCAGAGCGAGAATCGCGATGAAGACGCCTGAACGCCCGGCCAACGAAAATCAACGTTTGTCCGCGCTGGAACAAAGCCAGTTGCTGGACACCCCACCGGAAGAACGCTATGACCGGGTCACCCGTCTTGCCGCACGGCTGTTTAAGGTGCCCGTTGCCCTGGTATCGCTGGTCGACAAAGACCGACAGTGGTTCAAATCCTGCTATGGCCTCGGGGTGCGGGAAACCGCCCGGGATATTTCCTTTTGCGGTCATGCCATTCTGGCGGCCGACACCTTCATCGTTGAAAATGCCCTTAATGATCACCGCTTCGCCGATAACCCTCTGGTCACCGGCGAGCCCTCTATTCGATTCTATGCCGGCGCGCCCCTGGAAGATCGATCCGGTAACCGGCTGGGCACACTGTGCCTGATTGATCGCCAACCCCGGGGATTCTCAGAGGATGACAAACGAAACCTGCGGGACCTGGCCGATATTGTGGAGCGGGAGTTCCAGTACCAGGAGCTTGGCAGTTATTTCGGGGAGCGCACCCGGGCACTCAACATCCTCAACGAGATCGCCCTGGACAATGAAGGCAGCGAATCCGAACGTGTCGAAAGGGCCCTGAAGACTGCCAACCATTTTCTTGGCACGGATACCGCCATTGTCAGTGATATCACTGGCCAGACTTATACCATAAGGTGGCACCACGAACGCCGCTCCAGATCACTCCACAACGGCCTCTCGCTGCCGCTGGACCGAACCTATTGCGCCATGCTACTGGAACAGGGGGAAATACTGGCGATCAGCCACATGGCCAAGTCCCGATACCGAAACCACGCCTGTTATCAAACCTTCGGACTCGAGAGCTATCTGGCAGCCCCTATCTGGCTGGATGATAAGATCGTTGGCACTCTGAATTTTTCCTCTGAGCGCCCGCACAGGCCGGCGTTCAGCGAGAGCGAAAAGATGTTCGTAACACTACTGGCCCGTTGGGTTGCCACCACCCTTGAAAGCCAACGTTCCGAGCAGCTAAAAAACCAGTTTATCTCGACGGTCAGTCACGAACTGCGAACACCCCTGACCTCTATCGCCGGCTCCCTCGGCCTGATACTTGGCGGTGCGACCGGGGATCTGCCCGATAAAACCCGACAAATGCTGACGATCGCCCGTCGCAATACCGATCAGTTGCGGGCCTTGATTGACGACCTGCTCGATATCGAAAAGCTGGTCAGTGGCAAGATGCCTGTTCACCTTGGCCCCCATCACGTCGAAGAGGCTGTGGAGGCTGCCATTGAGGAGATACGCCCGTACGCCAGGCCCCGAATGATTGGCATCCGCCTGCACCGGGCGCCATCGACCGTGACCGCAGTACTCGACCCGATGCGTCTGAAACAGGCCCTGACCAACCTGCTGTCAAACGCAGTGAAGTACTCACCGGATGGCGGCGAGGTGCAGGTTCGGATCGTGCGGCAAGAAAGCTCGGTACGTATCGAGATAATAGACCAGGGGCCGGGTGTTCCCACTGCGTTTCGGGATCGTATTTTCCAGAAGTTCGCCCAGGCAGATGCATCGCCAAGCCGGGCCAAGGAAGGCACTGGACTGGGGCTCGCCATCACCCGTGAGCTGATGCTGGCGATGGGAGGCAATGTGGGGTACGAATCGGAAGAAGGTAGCGGCGCCACCTTCTGGGTCTCGCTGCCGCTGCCGGAGACCACGGAATCCTGACAGAGCCGGCGCAAACCGCACCGGCTCTCTTTCTGAGATCACGCGTTTTTCAGCATCTCACGAACCACATAGTGCAGAATCCCACCATGCTGGAAATACACCGCCTCGTTAGCAGTATCAATCCGTGATTTCAGCTCACAGCTCTTGGTGGAGCCATCCTTGTAGGTCACCGTCATGGTGAGTGTCTGCCCCGGCTTGATGTCTCCAGACAGGCCTTCGATACTGATGGTTTCCTCACCAGTCAGCTTCAGGCTCTTGCGGTCCACTCCCTCCGGAAACTGCAGAGGCATCACGCCCATACCGATCAGGTTGGAGCGGTGGATACGCTCATAGGATTCCGCAACCACGGCTCTGACGCCCAGCAGCCGGGTACCCTTGGCCGCCCAGTCCCGGCTGGAGCCGGTGCCGTATTCTTTGCCAGCAATCACCACCAGCGGTGTACCTTGCTCCTGGTACTTCATGGCGGCATCGTAAATGGCCATCTGCTCGCCGGTGGGCACAAACTTGGTGAAACCGCCTTCCACACCATCGAGCATCTCGTTTCGGATGCGCACGTTGGCGAAGGTGCCACGCATCATCACCTCATGGTTACCCCGGCGGGATCCGTAGGAGTTGAAGTCTTTCGGCTCCACACCGTGTGCCTGCAGGTATTTGCCAGCAGGCGTATCGGCCTTGAAAGAACCGGCCGGGGAGATGTGGTCAGTGGTGACCGAATCACCCAAGAGAGCCAGGATGTTGGCATCCTTGATGTCGTCAATGGGGTCCGGCTGCTCCTTCAGTCCCTCAAAGAAAGGCGGGTGCTGAATGTAGGTGGACTTATCGCTCCATTCATACACCTTGCTTTCAGGCACCTTGATGGATTTCCAGATGTCGTCGCCCTCGAACACTTCGCCGTATTCCTTGCGGAACATGTCGGTTTTCACCTTTTCGACGGCCTCGGCGATTTCCGCCTGGCTGGGCCAGAGGTCGTTCAGGTACACGGGGTTACCGTCTTTGTCGGTACCCAGCGGGTCGTTGGTCAGGTCCAGCCGCACGTTGCCGGCCAGAGCGTAAGCCACCACCAAGGGCGGCGAGGCCAGCCAGTTGGTTTTCACCAGCGGGTGCACCCGGCCTTCAAAGTTACGGTTACCAGACAGCACCGAAGCGACGGTGAGATCCCCCTCGTTGATGGCTTTCTCAACGGCATCCGGCAGCGGGCCTGAGTTGCCGATGCAGGTGGTGCAGCCGTAGCCCACCAGGTTGAAGCCCAGTTCATTCAGGTCGTCCTGCAGGCCCGCCACTTTCAGGTAATCGGTGACCACCTTGGAGCCCGGCGCCAGCGAGGTTTTCACCCAGGGTTTGGTTTTAAGGCCCTTATCCACCGCCTTCTTGGCAATAAGGCCTGCGGCCATCATTACACTGGGATTGGAGGTGTTAGTACAGGAGGTAATCGCCGCGATCACCACGGCGCCGGGGTCCAGTCGCGTTTTCTCTCCGTTCATTTCCAACGGCTGACTGGCCGGGTGTTCGTAACTGTTATCGACACCAACCGCAGTCTGGCCACCCTCCGACTCCAGCCTGGATTCCTGGTTCTGGGCCGGACCTTCAGCGGTCTCCATCAGTAACTCGAACGACGACTTCATGTTCTTCAGGGCCACCCGGTCCTGAGGACGCTTCGGGCCGGCAAGGCTGGCTTCCACATCGCCCATATCCAACTCCAGTGTGTCGGTATACACCGGTTCGTGCCCTGGCTCCCGCCAGAGGCCCTGGGCCTTGGCGTAGGCTTCCACCAGATCCAACAACTCTTCATCGCGGCCGGTCAGGCGCATGTAGGTAATGGTCTGATCATCCACCGGGAAGAAGCCGCAGGTAGCGCCGTATTCCGGGGCCATGTTGGCGATGGTGGCCCGGTCGGCCACTGGCATGTCTTTCAGACCGTCGCCGTAGAATTCAACGAATTTGCCCACCACGCCCTTCTTGCGCAGCATTTCCACCACCGTCAGCACCAGGTCTGTGGCGGTGATGCCTTCCCGCAGCTTGCCGGTGATCTTGAAGCCTACCACCTCGGGAATCAGCATAGAGACCGGCTGGCCCAGCATGGCGGCTTCCGCTTCGATACCACCGACACCCCAGCCAAGAATGCCCAGGCCGTTAATCATGGTGGTGTGGGAGTCGGTACCCACCAGGGTATCCGGGTAGGCAATGGTTTTGCCATCCACGTCCTTCTGCCACACGGTCTTGCCTAGATACTCCAGGTTGACCTGATGACAGATACCGGTGCCGGGCGGCACCACCCGGAAATTATCAAAGGCCTGCTGGCCCCAGCGCAGGAACTCATAGCGCTCCTGGTTGCGCTCCATCTCGATGGCGACGTTAACCTTAAAGGCCGACGGATTGCCGTACTTGTCCACCATCACCGAGTGATCGATCACGAGGTCCACCGGTGACAACGGGTTGATCAGAGCCGGGTCTTTGCCGGCCTGTTTTACCGCCTCGCGCATGGCCGCCAGGTCCACCACACCGGGTACGCCGGTGAAATCCTGCATTAATACCCGGGCCGGGCGGAACTGAATCTCAGTGTCGGAGCGTCGGTCTTTCAGCCACTGCACCATGGCATCGATATGGGAGCGGTCGACCGTGGTGTCGTCTTCGTTACGCAACAGGTTCTCCATCAGGACTTTCAGGGAGAACGGCAGGCGGTTCAGATCGCCCAGGGTGTCGGCCGCCTTGGGCAGACTGTAGTAGTGATAGGTCTTGCCACCCGCGCTCAGGGTGGAGAGGGTGTTCAGGCTGTCTTTGCTCAGTGAGGTATTCGACATGCGGGGCCTCCTCTTGGTTTGATCTACACTAACTATTGCATCGAATAGACATACTTCAACTCAATACCGATGAATGTTCGCTATTCCCTTGGTGAATAGCCCTGAAAAGCGAAACCATTCCTGTTTCAGCCCGCATTGTCGCCCTGGCCGATGTGTTCGATGCCCTGACCAGTGAACGCCCCTACAAAAAAGCCTGGTCCATTAATCAGGCAACCAATCTGATCCGCGAACGAAGCGGTCAGCACTTTGAGCCGGTGCTGCTTTGAGCTCTGCTCAGGGCAGCCGGTATCGCACTATCAATCCGTCTACACTTGCCACGCTGGAATCAATCGCATCCGCCAGGCCCTGTACCAGCTCAGCCTCTTTTGCCACGTCGGTGGTGCGACTGGCAACGGTGTGGATGTTCTCGTTAATCTGCAGTGATGTAGCGGCCTGTTCCTCGCAGGCGGCGGCGATCTGGTTGTTCATGCTGCTGACAGCGTCTATCGCTTGCTCAATGCGGCTGATGGCTTCGGCAGCTTCCTGAATAGCCCGGTTCGATTCGATTGACCGGGTCTGCCCCATTTGCATCGCAGCCGTTGTCGCTTCCGACAGGTCTTTCAGTTCATCTACCGTGGTGCGGATTTCATCGGTGAATTCCTGGGTACGACGCGACAGGGAACGCACCTCGTCAGCGACCACGGCAAAGCCCCGGCCGTGCTCGCCCGCCCTGGCGGCCTCAATGGCCGCGTTCAGTGCAAGCAGGTTGGTCTGGTCAGAAATGTCGTGTATCGAGCCCGTTACCCGGGCAATGGATTCCACCTTGTCGGTCAACTGAGCCACCATGCGCGCACTGTCCGCCAGAGCTTTATTGGTAGCGTCTGTCATGGTGCGTGCGCTGGCCATGGCCTGACTGCCAGCGGAGGCAGAACCTGCCGCATCGGTAGCGGCTTCGGAAGCCAACTGGGCATTATGGGCCACTTCCTGCACACTCGCAGACATCTGATTGGTCGCTGTGGCCACCTGATCAGCCTGCTGCTGTTGCTCCTCAACATACTGACGGGTGCTTTCACTGGCTCGCACTAATTGCGCCGTGTTGCTCTGAAGTTCATCAGAGAAACCGCGCATCTGCCGGATCAGCTCGCAGGACTTCTCCATCATGTCGTTGAAGGATTTTGCGCTGACACTGCGGTCCTCAGTGGGCAAACGACCGGACAGATCATGTTCCCGGTCAAACGCCTGAACAATCGACATCATACGGAACGCCTGGTTACGCTCCTGCTTCATTTGCACGGCAAAGAACACAAGGATACCGGCCTCGAAAACTACAAAGGCGGCATGAACCATGGCAGTGCCCCAGCCATGCCCGTGGTCATATATCATCAGCGGCATCGAGCCTATCTGCGTGCCGGCATGTTGAAGTGCCGTGAACAACAGGTGGTGTAAGGCGATCGTAACGGCCGCAACCACTACAGGCAGCCAGTCCCGGTAGATAATCGTTAGGGCAAGTCCGGAAAAGATATGAAAATGCATTTCGATTCGCCCCATCTGGGCCTGAATCATGATGGCTGAGAACAACATCAAACAGACGGCAAACAGACTCGAACTGGCGCGACTTCCCCGCAACAGGACGTAACCACCAGTTGCCAAGCCTCCCACAAGCATTGACGCCACAAGTGCGAACGCATGGGTGCCATAACCAACGGGCACCAGCAAGCCGACCACAGGCACGTGGGCCAGCAATATGAGGAGCATTTGCCAGTCGGTGACCAGAGTTTGCTCTCGGGTTAGATCGCTGACGCTAACAACGGTTGTCATTGGAATCATTCTCTTGGGTATGTCGCGCGGGACTTGTCTGGTGGGTTGCACTATCAGGATGCATTCGTTCGGGTATTTACGAACCTGAATTGTTGCAGATCACAGACAACACAGCTGGTTCGTACTTTCACTTAACGGATGTTTATCGTGTTCACGGCAGGGATGTGTGAACAGATCAGCTGCGGCCCGGGGCCAGTTCTGTCATCATTGGCGCTGTTTTCTGACGGATCAGGATCTACCGTGAAACACGATTGTCATTACCACCCGGGCGACCCGGCCAAGTGGCACTGTGGTGAGTGCCAGATGCACTATTGCAACCGCTGCATGCCCGATGCAGATACCCGCCAGCGCCGCGCCCTGTGCCCACGCTGCAGCAAGGCCATGCGGTATCTCGGGGCGGCAACCGAGGTGGTGCCCTTCTGGCACCGCATCGGCGCTTTCTTCCGCTACCCGTTCCATACCGATCCATTGATGGTGATCGCCATCTGCACCCTGGTGCCGATCATTGCGCCGGCGAACATTATCGGCCTGGTTATCTGGCTGGTACTGGCACTGGCGCTGTTCAAGTACACCTATGCCGTGATCAGCCACACCGCAGAAGGCCATCTGAAACCTCCGCCGGTGTCGGTGGCGTTCACGGGCAGCGGTTTTGATATCGTCATTCTGCAGCTTCTCGTATTTGTACTGATGGGTGGCCTGGTGGCTGCGGCCGCGATGATCGGCGGGCCGATTCTGATGATGCTGGCCCTGGCCTTTGCGATACTCGCCCTGCCCGCCAGCATCATGGTGCTGGCGATGGAGCGATCAGTGGGTGCGGCGGTGAACCCGATGAACCTGGCGGTGCTGATTTCCCGTATCGGCACCCCCTACTTCCTGCTGTATGGCTATCTGATTCTGCTCACCCTGGCTTCCGGGGCGGCCCAGGATTTTGCCGTTGATCACTTCCCGATGTGGGTGGCACAGCCCCTGGCGGGCTTCCTCAACAGTACCTTTACCCTGATTCTGTTCCACATGCTGGGTTACCTGCTGTTCCAGTATCAGGAAGAACTGGGCTTTGCCTCGGACATTCAGGGGGAAGAAGGCGACGCAGACCAACAGAACCGGGACCGGAGCACCCGCTTTGATGCCGATCTGGACATGAACCTGAAAGACGGCAACTACGACCGGGTTCAGAGCATGCTGATCGAATCCCTCAAAAAAGACCGGGACAATCCGAAACGCATCGGGCAGCTCTATCAGATTCTGACCGCCCGGCAGGCAACGACCGAGCTGTACCGGTATCACCCGCGCCTGATGGCGTGGCTCGCCCAACGGCACGATGGGGACGGGCTGAACCAGCTTATGCAGACCCTGCAAGCGGCTGAGCCCGGCTTTCAGCTGGACGATCCGGAACTGGCGGTGCAGTGCGCCAGCGCCCTGTATCACCGGGGCCACTTCAAGCCGGCATTGCGGCTGCTCCAGGATTTCCACAAACGGTTCCCGGACAGCGACCAGCTGGCACCGGCCTATTTACTGGCCGCCCAGGCACTGGCCAATGGCCTGCAACAGTGGGAGAAAGCCAGTGCGTTTCTCGCGTTTATCAAGAAACGCTGTGTCACCCACCCCTTGCATGGGCAGATTGACACCTGGCTGGACCAGGCCCGCAATCAGCAACCGCTGAAAGGCCCGAAAGCGAGTTTTGAGGTACCGGAGTAATCGGTAAGCGCCGGCACAGGGCAAGCTGCGCTGTGCCGGCATTTAAGGCTTCAAAGAGTGTTCTGGAGCAATTGGCGGTAATGGCGGGCTTTTGGCTCCATCTGGTGCTTCTCGAACTCCGCCAGCAACAACCGGCAGGCCTCGTTGACCATTTCCACATTCGCCGTTGAGCGCATGCGTTCAAAAGCCTTTTCCGCTGATTTCAAATCGTGGTGCTTGAGACTGGCAAACATTACCCGGTTATGGTCTTCCACCGCCAGCGGATGATGGGCCTCGCCCTTGCTCAGATATTCCTGCCACACTGAGATCATTTGCTCTGGCTGCCGTCGGGCCATGGCATCGGCCATAAGTTCCCGTGACAGGTCCCGGTAGGCTGGCAGGTCTGGCCGAAGTTTGGCCAGCTGGTACAGATGTTCCAACACAATGGCGCGCTCGGGATAGCGTTCCCGCAACGCCTCGAACTGACGCCGGGCCAGATCGAAATCCATCCTTCCAAGGCTGGCCATAGCCTGGGCATACGCCGAGGTAAAGCGGGCGTCCTGTTCATCTTCTTCCGGTTCAAAAAACTCTTCTTTCACCTGCAACCAGCTTTTACCCAACAGCCAGACCAGGCCAGCACCGGCAAGTAGCCCGCCAGCGTGGGCCATATAGGCAATACCGGTAGAGCCGGCGTACCAGTAATCGTAGATTTCCTTGCCTACCCACACCGGCAACAGGGCGATGGCCGGTGCCCGGAAATAGTTGAAGTAGACCAACAGGAAGTAGAAAAAACGGATTTTCTGCACGCCGTATATGGCCACATACATGCCCATCAACCCGGAAATGGAGCCTGACGCGCCCACCAGAGGAATCTGGCTGCCCATGGAGAAGCCGGTATACATCAGGCCGGATAACGCACCACAGGCCAGATAGGCCATCAGGTAACGGCCAGGCCCCAGGGCCTTCTCAACGGTGAAGCCAAGCAGGAACAGGAACAGCAGGTTACCGATAATATGGCCCCAGCCACCGTGCAGAAACTGGTAGGTGATCAGGCTGTAAAGCGACAATTCCGCCGGGATAAGCCCCAACTGATAAGCGCTCATTCGAGACAGCCACTGTTCATCGATGGCAACCCGCTGCTCCAGCCAGTGACTTCGCTCGGCCGGCGCCCAGATCAGGTCCCGGTTTTCTTGCAGGTACTGGTAGAACTCCCTGTCCACCAACAGGGTGGCTGCCAGCCAGAAGGTTTCGTTGTCCTCCTGCAGTTGCTGGAATTCCTGAAGCTCCAGAACACTCTGGGCATCACCAGAAAACCGGATTTCCCGTTGCAGATAGTCTTCATAAGCCGGGGCCTCGAGCGCCAGCAGGTCGGCTTCCAGATACTGTTCCAGGGCCGCTTCAAATTTGCGGTCGTCACCGCCCTGATAGAACAGGAAGACCAGCAGGCAAGCCATCATCAGGCTCAGGGTTACCCAGGGCGGGCGTTTCCAGTTAACGGCGTTCTCGGCAGGAATAATCAGCATGGGCGGTCACAATTCATCACAATCTGTCCCTGAAAAGCTGCTTTTTACCACAGCAGCGACTTCTTTTCCCGGTGTAATGACGCCTGGCGAGCAGAAATCAAAGGTCTGCAACGGGAAATGTGGCGCAGCACACAACCGTGGGTGTCATCACACAGTCACACAAATGCCATTCAATCGGTAACCACTCACTTCCGGTGCCTATCGACCATTCGCCAATTGCCGTTATTGCTTCAACCAACAATATTGGGGAAGCAATAACAACAAAAACCGGATTCTGGACTCGAGGATACTGCACATGACCGTACTAGTTCTGGACAACCCTGACTTGCTGGCGAAGGCCGCATTGGCATTCGGCGGCATGGCGGGCCAGCCTTCACAAGACGGAAGCCGTCCTCACCGCACCCGATTTCACTACGGCTTCAACAAACACACTCCGGATGCCGGTGACATCGAGGTTCTGAAGCAGCACGCTGCCTACCTGAAAAATCACCCGGGTGTGCGGGTAAGAATTCATGGCCACGCCGACCGCTTTGGTTCAGAGGAATACAATCGTTTCCTGGCTCGCCTGAGGGCCAACTCTGTGGCCCGCCTGCTCATGCGCGAGGGCGTTCACCAGTCTGCCATTGTGCTGGCTACCTGGGGTTCGGATCGCCCCCTGGCCCGGCCGGAAGACCACGCGGCCAACCGACGGGTGGAGCTGGAATACCTGACCATGGACATTGCCCAAGCACTCTGAGCGCCAGGTACATACACAAACGGGGCCAACAGGCCCCGTTTAAGCAATCGCTGCCGGCTTGCTCAGCCGTACACCTGCCAGACGTTCCACAGTAACAGCAACGCCGCCACCAGAATCGCCAACCAGGTTAACAGGATACCGATCATGCGGGCCTTGTGGGGGCCACCCTTGCCGTTGATCATGCCCCAGGCATGGAGAATACGGCCCACCACCAGCGCCATGCCGGTCCAGTAAATCAGGCCTGAGGCAACACCGTTCAGCTCGGCAATCGCCAGCATAATCAGGCCAATGGGCGCATATTCGACCAGGTTAGCATGGGCGCGCACCGCTGCCTCAAACTCGACATCGTCGTTCACGCCCAGCCCTTTACGGTACTTCAGCCGGTACTTGACCACCTGGCCGGACAACACCAGCAACAACAAACCAAGGACGGCCGCGAACACAGCGGTTACGGGTACGATCATGTCAGCCCTGCTTTATCTTGTTGACCACTGCCAGCAGCAGTACCGCACCGACGGTCGCGGTTACCAGCTCACCGACCATGCTCTTTACCGCCAGCCCGAGCACGCCAAACAGCACGCCGCCAATCACCGAACCGACAATACCAATACCGATATTGGCCAGCACGCCAAAGCCCTTGCCTTTCATAATCAGGCCAGCCAGCCAGCCGGCAAGACCACCAATGATCAGAAACCAGATCAGGCTCATCTATCCATTCTCCCAAGGTTTACCAGTCCAGAATGCATTCCTGTTCAGAAGACTGCCCTGTTTTTCACGGCCATTCAAGCAGTTCCGGGAGTTCGTGCAAGCCCTGCGATGGCTTCCGACATCTGTTGGTGGCACCGGGCGATCAGCTCGGGGATATCGGCAGAGGTCAGCCCCTGGGTTTCGACGGGCGGAAGAATCCGCATCGGGACTGGCTCCCTGCGGCCAGACCAGCCTCGTGTTTTGCCGTGATACTCACCGGCACACACCATGGTGATGGGGGCACCGGCAGCAATAGCGGTGTGAAACGCGCCTTTCTTGAAACTTCCCAGGCCACGGCCACGGCTACGAGTGCCTTCCGGGAATACCCAGATACTTTTACGCTGCTGGTTGATCGCCTCACTGGTGGCCTCCATCACCGCCACCGCTTTTCGGGACCGACCGCGGTTCAGAATGATGTTGCCACCCAGCCAGAATACCTGGCCAAAGAACGGCACCCAAACCAGTGAGGACTTGCCCACCGCCACGGTGCGTGGCGGCAACAAGTCCCCCATTAGGAACAGGTCGTCGTTCTGTTGGTGATTGGCGATGATGACCGTAGGCCTGTCCTGCGGCATGTTCTCGGCCCCATAGAGGGGGCGTTTCATGCCCAGCAAACAACGCCCTACCCGGGCGACGATCCAGCCCAGCAGCCGGTTGTTATCCGGGTTGAACGGCCGGGCCAGGTATAACACCAATGCCAGAAGGCACAAGACTGGCACGCTAATCCACGCCAGGATTTTTCTTACCACTGCCATACTGCTTTTCCGTTAAGACTCACTTGGCGCACAAGTGTACGCCATACTTAAAGCGCGGCAACAGTATCCTTTTGTTCGAGAGCGTAAACGGGATGGGCTTCAACCACATAGCGCAGGGGGCCACGGGCATCCATGGCGTCGAAAGGGTAGCAGGTAACCAACAGCAGGGTGCCGGCCGCCAACGCGTGAGTGTTGATCAGCTCCTTACGACTGTCCACTACCCGGATACTGGTTACCCGATAGTCCTGCCAACGCTGATCCTGGCCTTGCAATCTGACCGGGTTACCCGGAGCGAGATGTTGGAGGTGGCTGAAGTGTGTGTCCCGGTGCCCGGCCAGAATCACCGGCCCGTCGGCACCGGCCACCACCTTGCCCGGCCCGAAGGCCAGGCTTTCGCCATGCAGGCCATCCAACACGATCATCGACACGTCCAATTCAGGCATTTCCAGCCTGGCCACCGGCCAGGTATCCGCCCAGGGCCAGGGCCGAGCCTGGACCTGACGGGCCTGGGTTTCCGCCCAGGCAAGTGCCAGCAGCTCCTGTGCCACCAGCGCCTTGAAGGGAATCCACAGCCCGAACATGAGCACCGTGGCAGAACAACCGAACAGTAACAGCAGCAGGCGACTCACAGGGATGGCCTCCGGTTCAGCATGGCAATGGCCAGGGAAAACATCAGCCCCAGCAAACCCAGCGCAGTGAACAACGGTGCGAATGTGGCCGTCTGGGGGTACCTGAGCATACCGGGCTGGCTACCTGCCGGCAGCAGTGTGGGTATGCTCTGCGACCCTGCGCTTTCGGTTTCCGGGCGAACCCGGCGCTGCTCCACCACCACAAAGCTGGTGAACGGCGAAATCACGCCATGGCGAACCGACAGCTCAGTGATTTGCTGCTCATCCGGCGCCTGGCCCTGAAGCCGGGCGGCATCCGTCAGCTCATCAATCCGGCCACGGGCCCACTGACGATTCAAACCACTGGCGGGCGCCGCCTGGGCAAGATCCAGAGAAGTGGACCAGTGACGGCCTCCGGGCAACTGGCCGGAAACCTGCAACTGCCCTGCTGCCGGCAGCCCCCGGATTACCTGGATCAATGGCGTGCCGCGAAACAGATCTCCGGGCCTGGCCGGTACTGGCTCCAAAGGCTGTCCCTGATCCGGCCAGCGGACGTCCAGATTGGTCAGCACCGGTGCCTCCATGGCGGCAAACAGCCGGTTCAGGGCCCGGTCTACCTCGGCGCCTGAGTGAATTGCGGTAAACTCACCCCGGCCCCACCGGGCCGCCTCCCGCAGAAAGTGCATATTGGGTGCAGAACCAATCCCCACGGTAAACAGTCTTCGGTCAGTCAAACCTGATCGGATCTGGTTAAACAGGGCAGACTCATTGCCCACGGCACCGTCGGTGATAAACACCACTTGGCGCACCCGTTCACCACCCGGACCAGAGTCCATTCCCAGCGCCAGCGACAGGGCACCCGCCATCTCGGTACCGCCATTGGCCCGCAAATCCTGGACATAACGCCGAGCCCGGGCCAGGTAATGGCCTTCTGCCGGCACCGGCTGGGCGAACAGGGCATGGGCCTGGCTGTTGAACTGGATCACATTGAACGAATCACCGGGGCGCAGGGATTCCAGCCCCTTCAGCAGGGCAGAACGGGCCTGGGCAATCGCGTCCCCCGCCATGGAACCCGAGGTATCAATAACGAACACAAGCTCCCGGCGCAGCACCGGCCCGACCGTTTCAGGCGGCAGCACCATGGCCATCAGATAATCCTCACCCTGCCAGGTCTGGTGAAACACGGCCGCTTTTGGCTCACTGCCGGCTACCGGGCGCCACCTGACGATCACATCGCGGTCCATCAGCACCTTTTCCTGTTCCGGCCTCACCGTCGCCCTGGCACCGTCCAGCTCGGTGTGCAGTCGATGGCTTGGGCTGGAGACATCCGCCAGGGCCAGGCCGCTTTCGATCTCTATTCCGATCCTGGCCCGGTGACTGCCGCCATCAACGTCCGTGGGGCGAACGGTAAACGGGCTGATTTCATGGGCATCGGCAACCTCTGTGGTGGCCAGCGCCCACCCCGACTGCCACGGGCCTTGGGTTTCCGCCAGCGGTTCGCCTGGCATATACCGAGGGGTCAAGGTGGTGGGCAGTCGAAGTTCGAATTCACCATGCTTGTAGGCCACCGGTTGCTGATAACGGATTTCCACCTGCACAATTTCGCCTGGCGGGATGTTGGCTACCCGGCTGGTAAACAGGTTCGGGCGATGCTGCTCCAGCGTGGCCGCATGCTGCCCGGCCTGCCTGGCCCGCTCATAGGTTTGGCGGGCCTTGGCTTTGGGCTCAATGTGCCCCACGATTTCACGCTCGCCAATGGTCATGCGTAGCCCGTACACCGTGGCCTTATCGGGTAACGGGAACACGAAAATCCCCTCTTGCCATTGGTCGCTGGCATTACGAAACGTCCTCGTCAGCCTGGTCTGAGCCAGCAAGCCAGACACATGAACCTGGAACTCACTGTCCAGAATCACCGCCGGCTGCTGCCGAGCACTTTGATCATTCATCAGGTACAGTTGACCCGGCTGTTCCATGTCCATCTGACGCGCCTCCGCATAGAGGGGATGGACAAACAACATCAGCAGAACCGCCAGCCAAAGGCTGATACCCTCGGCCATTCGCAACCACCTGGATTGTTTAGCGGCTGGCTTCGCCCGGCGGGCGGTGAACAGGTCAGGCCGTACGGCCGGATTGGCAAGCAGCGATAGCAACATCATCACGACATCCTTTTTGTGGAAGTTAGTGATGCCATTGCAACAGGCTGAATGGGCCCTGCCGTGGCAGAAACGGGCAAGCTGGCGATAGAAAATGATGAATTATGGCAATCCCGCAGCATCGACTTGTGCCGCGCAAGGAGCATGGTTTAATGACAGCACATCTTGCTGAACAGCATCACCCATGAAAAAACACATTGTTCTGATTGAAGACGAAGCAGGCATTCGCGATAACTACCGGGCGGCGTTTGAGCGCCGGGGTTACCGGGTATCAGCCTATGGCGACCGGCCATCGGCCTGGCAAGTGCTGCGCCAGGCGCTGCCAGACCTGGCCATTATTGACGTCGGGCTTGGAGACGAGCCGGAAGGCGGGTTTACCCTGTGCCAGGACCTTCGGTCGCAGTCTGCTACCTTGCCGATCATCTTCCTGACCGCCCGGGACAGCGACATCGATTCAGTGCACGGCTTGCGCCTGGGCGCTGACGATTACGTCACCAAAGACATGAGCCTGGACCATCTGCTGGCCCGGATTACTGCCCTGCTGCGCCGGGCCGATGCCTGGGCCGAGGCACTGCAGAAGCCGGATGAGCTGCTGCACCGGGGCCGGCTGTCGCTCAACGTCGACCGCATGACCGTGTCCTGGGACAACCAGCCCGTGGACTTGACGGTAACCGAATTCTGGATGCTGCACAGCCTGGTGCAGCATCCCGGCCACGTTCGCAGCCGGGACCAGCTGATGGAAGCCGCCAGCACGGTACTGGATGACAACACGGTGACCTCCCATATCAAACGCATCCGGCGTAAATTCAGCCAGCTGGACAGCAGCTTTGATGGCATTCAGACCGCCTATGGAATGGGTTATCGCTGGAATGCCCGTGAGGTCTGACCTTGAGCCTTAAACGCCAGCTGTTCCTCGCCAGCCTGCTGATGCTGCTGATACCCTGGGCCGGGCTGAAGTTTGTGCTGGAACTGGATGACGCCCTGCGCCAACAGGCCCTGCAACAGCTCCAGGAGCGGGGCCAGCGGATGGCAAACCTGGCCGGCGACCTGCTGCTGGGGCAACCCGCCATCACCACCCCGAACGCGCTCTACGCCAGCCCGGCAGAAACCCCGATCAAACCCGACGGCCATGCCGACGACTGGCCCGGTTACGATGAGCCCGATCACCTGCAGCCCTGGCAATCGGCGGAGCCCCTGCCCGTGCCGGGCGAACCCCACCTGCGATGGCAGGCCGCCAGTGATGGCCGGCACCTGTTCCTGTTGGTCCAGATGCAGAACCAGGCCATGCAACTGTTTCAGCAGAACCGGCCTGACCAACCCCATGATCGCTTTGAGCTGGTGCTGCAACCGCCGGTCACCAACCTGCAACAGCCGGTGCCACGGCAACGCTGGACAATACGAACCTCAGCGCCGGGCAGCGTGAATGCCATTCGGGAAGACCGCCAGCAGACTCCGGATTATCGGGTTCAGGGTGCCTGGCGGGATCGGGGGTCTGGCTGGCAACTAGAGCTGCAGATGCCGCAGCCTGCCCGTGGCAGCTTGCTGGGCTTCCAGCTGACCCAGGGAGGCCAGGACGCCTCCGTACCCGGCACCGGCATTGAACCACCACCCCCGCTGGTGCAGCGGATCCCTGAACTGGAACGGGCACTTGCGGACCAGCTCGGTGATGGTCAGCAAGTCACTTTGGTTGAGCCGGCGGGGTGGGTGATTGCCCATCACCGGCATCCGGCCACTGGCCAGGGCCCGGACTTCGATGATCTGTCTCCCGTGCAAGTACTTGAGAAAATCACCCTCAACGCCCTGCGCGCCCTGATTCGGCTCTACCAGCCGGAGCCCACACCGCTGGGCGAAGCCACCCATAGGCTGATCACCGGTGGCCTGCCAGACAATCACCTGGTCAGGCGCAATGACGGCTCGGTCTGGCTGGCCACCGAGCATGATCTGTTTGGCGGTCGCTCGCTGGTACTGGAACAATCCCTCGATCAACTGCTCACCGTCTCCGGCTCGGCCCTTGGCAGCGTCCTGGCCCGCAGCCTGCTGATCATTCTCGCGTTAACCCTGGTGCTGCTGGGTTATGCCAGTTGGTTATCCTGGCGAATTGCCCGCCTGCAACGCCTGGTCAGCGCCAGCGTGGACGAAGATGGCCGGATTCTGAGCCAGGTGCCCGGCGCCAGAACCCAGGATGAACTGGGGCAACTGCAACAGCATTTCAGCCAGATGGTGGAACGGCTGCAGAGTTATAACCACTACCTGGAGAGTTTTTCCCGCCGGCTGTCCCATGAGCTGAAAACCCCCGTGGCGGTGGTCAGGTCGTCCCTAGAGAACCTCGCCCATAACAGCTCCGAGCAGGAACGGCAGCAATACCTGGAACGGGCCGCCGGGGCCACCGAACGGCTGCGCCGAATTCTCAACAGCATGAGTGAGGCTGCGCGGCTCGAGCAGAGCTTCGACCAGGCTGACAAAGAACGGTTCGACCTGTCCGAGGTGGTCGCGCAAGCCACCGAGGCGTACCAACAACTGGATGCCGACCACCAGATCCGTTACCAGATTCCCGAAGCCGAATGCCCACTGATGGGCTCACCGGAAATGCTGGTGCAAATGCTCGACAAGCTGGTGGATAACGCCCGGGATTTTACCCCCAAAGGCGGCGCCATAGAGGTCAGCCTGCAACGCCATTCGGACCACTACCAATTGTGTGTGTTCAACGAGGGCTCGCAATTGCCGGAACACGCCGGCGTGGATATTTTTGGCGCCTTTGTCTCCCAGCGCCGGGGCCAGAGCGAGGGGCACCTGGGGCAGGGGTTGCTGATCGTACGTCTTATTGCCGACTACCATGGTGGCCATGTGGAGGCCCGAAACACCCGCGAAGGTGGCATTGACGGGGTGAGCTTCCGGGTTATCATCCCGGTATACCGCCCGGAAACAGGATAAACATTGTGAGTGCCGAAACGTCATCCCTGGATTTTCATCCCTTGCGGGCAGACCTTTACCAGGAACTGCACTCACGCCCCTTCCAGGTGATTCCTTCCACCGCCCGGGTGACACACATTGCTGTGCTGGTCACACCGGAGCAGCGCCGAACACAGTTCGCGCATCTTCAGCGGCTGCACCGCCTGCTGGGCGAGCCCTGGCCGGAACAGGAAGTCAGCTGCTATGAGCACAACTTCGGCAAGCTGCGAGTCCGGCGTGAAGTGCATATGGAGTTTGCCTCTTACACCTTCACCAACCTGGACGTTTCCAGTGCCGACCCGTTTGCCGAGACCGGCATCAGCTCATTACCTGAGGGTTGGCTGGAACAGCTGGACGGCACCATTGTCGGGGCCTTTCACATAGAGGTGCGCCCGTCAGAAGAGGACGCCCGCAGCGAACTGGCGTTCATGCGCAAGTATTTCGAAGGTATGCGCCTCATTGGCAGCAGTCCACAGGAAGGCGCCGCCCGGGTACTGGGCTCGTTCCAGTTGCACAGCGACCATTTCGGCCGGTTCATGGTGCTCAATCACAAGATGTCCAACAGCCAGCTGGGCCGCCTGGTACAACGCCTGATGGAGATTGAAACCTACCGGCTGATGTCGCTGCTGGCGCTGCCACTGGCCAGGGAAATGACGCCCAGTCTGAACGACATGGACCAAAAACTGGCCACCATCACCCAGTCCCTGGCGGATAACGAATCCCTGGACGAACAACAGATACTGGCCGAACTGACCCACATTGCCGCCCGGATCGAAGCCTACCGGGCCCACTCCACCTTCCGCTTTGCCGCCACCCGGGCCTACCACGAACTGGTGCTGACCCGGCTGGAAGAACTGCGGGAAGACGAAGTCTCCGGCCACCTGACCATCAGCGAATTCATGACCCGCAGGCTAACCCCGGCCGTGAAAACCTGCGAAGCGGTGGGGGAACGGCTCGAAGACCTGTCCCGCCGGGTAGACCGAGCCTCCGACATGATGCGTACCCGGGTGGAACTGGCGATCCAGAGCCAGAACCAGCAGTTGCTGAGTTCCATGGACCGCCGTTCCCGCATTCAATTGATGATGCAGCACACGGTGGAAGGTTTCTCGGTAGTGGCGATCTCCTACTATCTGATCAGCCTGCTCAAGCTTGGCCTGGACGTACTGCAGGATAGCGGCCTGGCGTTCAACAAATCCCTGGTACTGGGCGTGGCCATACCGGTGATCATGGTGCTGGTATTCCTGGGCATCCGGACCATCCACCACCGGTTTATCCGCATGGCCCGCCGGCAATAGCCGGCGTCAGCCGAATCTGGGGTCCCCGGCAAACTGGCGGTAAAACTGCTGGGCCGTGCGCCCGTTGCGTACCCCTTTGCCGGTGGCAAACCGGACGGCCTCCTGGTGCAGTTGCGAGCGCTCTGCCACCTCAGGAAACAGCGCGTCTACCGCCTGCAGATAGATATCCTGGGAAAACGGGTAGAACGACAATTGCAGCCCGAACCGGTCCGCCAGTGAGACCTGCTCTTCGATTGCCTCCGCCGGGTGCAGCTCGCCGTCGCGCACCTCGCTTTTCAGGTTGTCACTCATGAATTCCGGCATCAGATGCCGGCGGTTGGAGGTGGCATACACCCGCACGTTCTCCGGGGGCAGCTCCAGTGATCCCTCTAGCACGCTTTTCAAGGCCTTATAACCGGACTCCCCCACATCAAACGACAGGTCATCACAGAAGATCACAAAGCGGTACGGCAGCTCGCAGATGTCGTCGACAATCTCCGGCAGGTTCACCAGGTCGTCTTTGTCCACTTCAATCATTCGCAGGCCATCTGCCTGGTAACGGTTCAGCAATGCCTTGATCAGAGACGATTTGCCGGTGCCCCGGGACCCCCAAAGTAACGCATTATTGGAGGGCTGCCCCGCCAGAAAGCGTTCGGTGTTGCGGGCCAGCGCCTGTTTCTGCCGGTCAATACCCGTGAGATCAGCCCATCTGACCGGATCCAGCCGGCGAATGGCCCGAAGGCCGGAGCGGTGCCGGCGCCATACCGCGGCCGGAATCTGCTGCCAGTCAAAACCCGTTTCTGTCATTCTCCTACTCCATCAAAGGCGTGCCGTTTCATAGCCTGAATCTGTATTCAATATAGCCACACACCACTGTCAAAGGTTACGATCTGCAACTACACTGGCACTGTTATTCACAGGGAAGGTATACCTTGCAAAGCCGCCTGCCTCAACCGCCCCAGCGAAAATTCTGTGCTGCCTGGCTAACGCTGGCCACACTGATGATTGCGGTGCTGACGTTCGCAGCCCGGGCGGAAGAGCCGGAGAGCCCGTCTCCCGTGGTCACAATTGGCGTGGTGGCCGACAACGAACCCTACACTTTTTTTGAAGGTCGCAATCCAGCCGGGTTCTCCATTGACGTCCTTCGGGAAGTGGCCAGCAACAGCAACCTGGTCTTTGATTTTCGTGCCGGTAGCTGGCCAGACATCTATGCGGCCTTCCTGCGCGGAGATCTGGATGCGATAGACGGTATTTCCTGGCGTCCGGACCGTGCTGAAAAGGTCCTGTTCTCCGAACCTTATCACTACCGCGAAATTTACCTGATGCATGACAGCGCCCGTCCGACTCCCACGATTGAGGCGCTGGACGACTTACAAGGCCTTCGCGTTGGCATGGTAGAGGACATTTTCTACCGCACTGAATTCGCCGACGCCGGCATTTCACTGACCACCTACGACTCCCTGACGAGCGTTGTTCGGGCACTGGCCTTTGGCTGGATCGATATTGCTGTGGGCCCCAAACTCACTATGGAGTATCTCGCCAATCAGGCCGGTTTCCGCTTCCTGGAACTGCTTGGCCCGGCGCCGCTGCAACAATACTCCGGGGAGGATTTCCGTATTGGTGTTCTCACCGACAACCTGAACCTGTTCAATCAGATTCAGGCCGGGCTGAATGCCGTACCGGAGGAAAAACTGCAGCACCTGCTGCAGCGTTGGCAGGAGTTTGGCGGTTTGACCGGCTCCACAGGTACAGAGCTGGCCCTCAGCTCGCAACAACGACAGTACCTGGCGAGTCTGGGGCCGGTTCGGATCGGATTCATGGATGATTATGCGCCGTTCAGTTTCACCGACGGCGGGCGGGTCAGAGGTCTGAGCGTGGATATCATGAACCGGCTGGTTGACCTGACTGGCCTGCAGGCTATTCCTGTCAGCGGCCAGTGGGACGAACTGATCCCCATGCTCAAGAACGGCGACATTGATGTCATGGCCAACATGTCCCATCGCCCGGAACGGGAGTCCTTCGCCCACTTCACCTCGCCCTATCACATCATTCCCAACGTCATCTTTACCCGGGATGAGAGTCTCAACTACCAAAACCTTGAGGACCTGAAGCACTATCGGGTTGGACTGGGCGCGGGCATCTACTATGAGGAAACGCTTCGGCAATTGCTGAGTAACGGCACATTGCTCAGCTTCCACTCACAGCAACCCATGTTCCAGGCGTTGGCGAGCGGCGATGTGGATGTCGTTATCGGAGCCCTGCATTCGGGCAATTACTGGATCCGGCAACTGGGTATCAGTGGCACCCGAATTGCCGGAGAACTTCAGCTCCCGGGCTTCAGTGGCGAGGACCTTCGCTTCGGGGTGAGACCGGCCCTGGCGCCGCTGGCAGACATCCTGAATCAGGCACTGACCAGCATTACGCCAACGGAACAACAGGTGATCGAAACCCGCTGGCTCGGCGCCAGCAACCAGCCCTCGCTGAACACAGCGGAACTGGTGCACTGGACAGACACCGAATCCCTATGGCTGGAACAACGGAACCGGGAAATTCGCATCTGCGCAGACCCGGACTGGATGCCCCTCGAAGGCGTGAGGGATGGCAAACACACCGGCCTGGCCGCAGATGTGCTTGAGCTGTTCAGCCAACGAGGTAACCTGCGTTTCCGGCTGGTGCCCACCAGCAACTGGCAGGAAGCCATTGCCGCGGCGAAAGATCGGCGTTGCGACATGTTCCCGATGGCCATGCGTACACCCGAAAGGTCCGTTTATCTGGACTTCACCTCACCCTATCTGGAAGTACCAAACGTGGTGATTGGCCGTATTGAGGCCCCGTTCATTCAGCGTCTCAACGAGCTGGAGGGCGGCCGCGTTGGCATTGTGGAAGGCTACGCGTTTGCCGAATTACTGCGCAAACGCAATCCATCCTTGCAACTGGTTACCGTAGAGTCAGAGCAAGAAGGCCTGAGAAAACTTCAGAACCGGGAGCTGATCGGCTATGTCACTACACTGGCCACCGCCAGTTACTACATGCAGTCAATGGGCCTGGCGGACCTGAAGGTGATTGGCCGGGTACCGGCCGACTGGTCACTGGCGATCGGCACCCGCAATGACGAACCCACGTTACACGGAATCATGCAGAAACTGGTGTTGAGCCTGACACCTGCAGAGCGCACTCAGCTTGAAAGCACCTGGCGCAACCTGCGAATCGAGGAACGCGTGGACTATACCCGGTTCTGGCAAATACTTTCGCTGGGCCTGCTGGCCACCGCCCTGCTGGTCTACTGGAACCGGAAACTCGGCCGTCTCAATCGGGAACTTGCCGAGGCCAATACCGCTCTGTCCCGTCTGAGTGTGACCGATAACCTCACAGGCCTGGGCAACCGCACCTACTTCGACCGGGAGTTCTCCAACAGCTTTCAATGGTGCCTGCGGCACCAGACCGGCTTTGCGGTTGCCATGGTCGACGCGGACCATTTCAAGAAGATTAATGATAATTGGGGGCATGAGGCTGGTGACCGGTGCCTGGAATCTCTGGCAAATACCATGCGCGAACATTTCCGCCGCGACACTGACCGTCTGGCACGGTTTGGTGGAGAAGAGTTTGTGATTTTTGCCAGTTATCAGGATGCAGATGACATAAAGGCTCGGCTGAACCGGTTCCGCGAGGAAGTCGCAACCCGGCGCTGTGATACCTGCAAGGATAAAGGGATTGATCTGACCGTCAGCATTGGCCTGGCATTGGGGTTTCCAACACCAGAGCACACATCTGCGGAATATCTCCGGCTGGCCGACCAGGCGCTATACACCGCCAAGCGTAACGGCCGGAACCGCCTGGAGGTTATTCCAGCAGGGCAAACATCGGGGCCAGACGAAGCCGAACACCCTAAGGCGTAAAGAAAGGGGCGCCGGCCTGCTACAGCCGGCGCCCCAAACCCGCAACGAGTCAGAACTGGTACTTCAAGCCAACCCGGCCGGTGTCGAAATCCGGACCATTATTGGTAATCTGGCCATTGAAATCGTCTTCATCGATATCCACGTTGTAACGGGCATACTCGGCGAAGGCGGTCAGGCTATTGGTCACCCGGAAATCCACACCGGCGCCAATAAACGGATTGACCTCGTCATAGGTTTCACTCTCATCGAAGGCATCCACATCAAAGGCCGAAGCGAATGCACCGGCCTTCGCATACACCCCGAAACTCTGAGTGAGAGGCAAACGGCCAACAGCGCTCAGGCCAACCCCTTTGAGCTTGGCTTTAACGTCGTCATCGCCGAACTTGCCGAAATCAATGTATTCCGCTTCCAGGGCAAAGAACTCATTGAACTGGTAACCCAGCGCCGCACCCAGCAGATCGTTTTCATCCTTGAATTCACCGCCGTGGGATTTGTAGCCCCCGTAACTACCACTGATGTATGGCCCTGAGTTATCCCGGCTCACTTTATCCTGTGCCCAGACGGCAGGGGCTGTCAGTACAGCAGCAGACAGAACCGTGGCACACGCAAAACTGGCTTTGTAGCTCATAACGCGTTTCCTCTGTGGTTGGGTTTTCCATTCGTCGAAACGAACAATCCGGATGTCTCTATCCCGATTGCATGCGTTTACCCTACAGAGATAACGGCTGGTTGGGGGTTAAAACCCTACTAAGAATCATTCATGTTTCAGTCATGTCTTGCCGACGCATCGCCAAACGGGCACCGGCAGACGCCGCCCCTTCGGCAATCACACGACCGGCCAGCGACACGCTGTCGTAACTGACTCTGGCGATACCATGGTGGCACACCCGAACAAGCCGGCTACCGGGCCGAGTGGCCGGAATGACGTCCAGCACCCGAAAACTCTCGTCTGCAATGGAAAGGTGCACACGTTTCAGCTTAACCGCGCCGTGATGCATGCCTTGGGCCACCAGCTCCGTCACACCCAGCCACCATTGCGTGTTGTTGTCCGGTCCTTTCATGCCAGCCACTCCTGCAGTTGCTGGCTCACCAAGGGGTGGTGGGCCAGGCGAATATGGTCAACACCGGGAAAATTGGCGATGCCCGCCAGCTCCCAGCCTTCACGACGATCACCACGGGCGCTGGATTGATGCACCAGGGCATCGCCAAACAGAACGTTTACAGGGTGCCGTTCGCCCTTGGCGAGCAGTCCGCTGATCACGTAATGCCGGGCACCGTGCAACAGCGGTTGATCTGAGGTACCCGGTTCAAAAGCATCCCCCCGGGATAAGTTGCGGATACCCTCGCTGCGAAGGTCAATCACCTCGCCCACCACTTTCAGATAATCCCGGGGCACCCGATTCAGCCAGCCTGCCGCTTTATGGGCGCCCACCGCCAGCCAGGAGCCGTCGTGGGGTGAGCCGATGTACACACAATCCGGGTTCAGGCTGACCCAGCGGTGATCATTCGCAGCCCCATAATGACAGGCACTGCGAATCAGCAAGCCTCCCATACTGTGGCCGATCAGAACAATCCGCTTGACCGGTACCGGCCAGTTACTCACCAGCCGCTCCAGCAACGCGGCAAGATCCTGGCCGTTACGGTAAATGGGCCGGCCGGTATTGAAACGGAGCTTGAGGGCCGACGTATCGCCCAACGTGTTGGCGAGGTGGGTGCCGTAGTGTTCATCGGGCCTGGCCGGAAAATCCCACACTGATTCCAGCTCCATCAGCCCATGGATGGACAGGCAAAGCACGCTCCCCGGCACTGCGGGCTGGGGATTCTGCAGATCCAGCGCTTCGCCATCGGCAAACACCGTCATCGGCACCGCCAGCGGATTGCCCCGGTGCTCCAGCCAGTCACCCAGAAAGCCGCTGGCAATGGCTGAAATGTGCTGCTGGACTCGCCCAGCGGAAGGAACAGACACCATGGTTAGTCTCCCGAGTATTTTTTCAGTGTACGCCCTTTGCAGTGCATTACACTGGCCATTTTCGGGCCAGAGTGGCGGCCCCGGAGCAAATCCGGCAAGACAGGCTCACGGTTTGTTAATCTGCCCGAAAGGGCTACAGGCGACCGACCCTGATAACCTTGCTGGAATTGCACAGAAACGGACCGGCCCGTGCCGCTCCACCTTTTCAGATTGACCAGCCAAAGGAAGCATCCAATGCGATCTGCTGTCATCGCCCTGACCAGCCTCTTGTTCTCTGCCAACCCGGCCACGGCCGAGACTCAGTCACAAGCATCGGCGGAGCCGGAAGTGATGGGCTTTGTGGAGTGGGTGGTGATGGGCGAGACCGGCATCCGGTTAAAAGCACGCCTGGATACCGGCGCCAAGACCTCGTCCCTGCATGCTGTGAATGTGGAATCTTTCGAGAAGGACAACGAGGAATGGGTGCGCTTCCAGCTCCCGCTGGGTGACCACGAAGACCAGCCCAGCGAGGGTGATCTGAAACACGACGAAGTGATTCTGGAATTTGAGCGGCCGGTCTATCGCACCGTACTGATCAAACGCAAGGGCGCCCCCTCACAGCGGCGCTATGTGGTCGAAATGGACTTCTGTCTCGGCGGCAAGGTCCATGAAACCCAGTTTTCCCTCACCGACCGGGGCAAATTTTCGTACCCGGTACTTTTGGGCCGCCGACTACTCCGGGATGACAACATCCTGACCGATTCCGGCCGCACCTTCATCGCTGAACTGGAGTGTGAATACAGCACGCTGGAGGAGCTGGCCCAGAGCAGCAAGGCCATCTCGCCCTAATCGGCCCTCGGCACCGGTTCATCATTCCGGACCCGAAGAAAGCTGGCAAATCTCGGCAAGCCGGTGGCGGTCAAACCACGGTAGCGGAAGGTAATGATTGAGCCAATCTCCGGCGGGTTGCGCCTGTCCGCATCGGTAAACCCGGTTCCGATGCGAAACTGCCGGCCATCGTACAGCTCCACTTCCAAAGCCCCCATCAGCCCCTCGTACTTGCCCTTGCCCGGCAGGTGACCAACGACTTTCGCTTCCGCATCCTCATGGGTTTTCACTTTAAGCAGATCATCGGAACGACCGGCCTGATACCGGCTGTTTCTTCGCTTTAGCATCAACCCTTCAGCACCGGCAGCCACCACCTGTTCAAGCTTTGCCATCAGTTCTGAATGGCTGGCAACCGGGCGCTGCGCCACCAATTCCAGATACTCAGAGCCAGAGGCTGCAACCAGCTGTTCCAACTGACGGTAACGCTGCTCGAACACGGTTTCAGGCTGTGGCAGATCAAACACATGAAACCTCACCTGACGCCACTCATGATCCACCGGCTGCACTTTGCGCACCACCCCGGACAGCTCAGCAAAGCGCCCGCGACCACTCCAGAGTTCACCATCCAACGGCTGCCGGGGAAACTGCGCCGTAAACCAGTCCGGCGCCGCGTATACATGGCCGCCCCGGGACCAGAGCTGCTCGCCATCCCAATAGGCCCGGACGCCGTCCAGTTTTTCGCTGACCCAGTATTCCTCGAGGTTTACACCCGAGTGATAGACATTGGCCAGAGGGATGGCAGGCGGCCGTGCATTGGCCTGAATGGGATCAATGGCAAGTAACGAGAGAAAAAGCAGGCAAAGTGTCAGGGCTGTTGCCCTAACACTGCCGGTAGTGAAGAGTGGCATGTTCCTTTGCCCTTTTTACATCCTGTTGATGGTGTTACGGAAAACGCTGTACTCAGGCCGTTACATACTTCAGCAGCTCAACCACCTGCTCCGGCGTTTGTGCCCAGGCCATGGCGGCTGCGTCCACTTCCTTGAGCGGGTGCACGATGTCTTCATCATGCAGGGTTATGTAAGGCGTGCCCATGGCGGCACAGTAGCCGGCATCGAAGGCCGCGTTCCACTGCTTGTACTTGTCGCCAAAGCGGATCACCGCCAGATCGCACTGCTCAAGCAGGGTCTTGGTGCGGATGGCATTCACCTTGGAAGACTGGTGATCACGCCAGAAATTGCTCTCCGGCTTACCCAGGAAATCGCCCGCGGCGTCGCTGGATTCGTGGTCGGTGTTGGCCGAGGTGAACTCAACCGGCAGGCCCGCCGCCTCGGCACCCGCAGCAATCTGCTCACGCCAGTCGGTGTGGATTTCGCCGGAAAGGTATACGGTCCAGATCATGGTGGGCTCCCCTGGAGTGTTGGTTAATCAGTCAGGCGGGGATAATACGCCAATGGGGAGCGATGTTCACGGCCGAGCCTCGCCTTGCCGATGTCGGTGGCAGAACCTCACGGGTATTACACCATGGCCGCCTCAGCCAGATTCGGAACGCTTTTCTCCATCCGATCTTCCAGTGTCGACCATGGGAACTCCCGAATAGCCTTCAGGTGGGCCGGATAACCCTCGTTTTCCCACCACGCCAGATCCAGGGTTGCCCAATAGTCCGCTGGTCTTCCCCGCTTGCCTGCTGCATCGTACTCGGCTGTTGTGGGGTCCAGGTGACGGTACTTTTCCAACGCCGGAACGTCGGGTAAGGGCTGGCTAACGTCCATATACCGCTGCAGTTCATCCCAGTGTGCATACAGCTCCACTTTGTGGACATCCGCCACCTGCGCGACGGTCGTTTGCCAACCGGTATATCGATGGCGCAGAAGTAGCTTGTAGCTGACGGGGCCCTTCGGATTCACATGAAATGAGATGTAGGGATCAAACTCGATAAACGGTGCTTCGAAGGTTTCCTCTCGCCAGGTACGGAACTTCACCATGCCCGTTGGGCGGAAAAAACCACAGCCCAGATCCTTAACAATGAATCCGGGATTGCGTTGCAGAAACCAGGTGAAGGGGTAGCGGAAGAATAAGTGAAGACCGACCAACGCCAGAAAAACAAACGAAAACTCTCCAAACTTTATATAGGCGACAATTTCAGCAAAAGCGAAGGCAACGAAGAATACTTTCATTACTCCGTAGTCTGCTAAACCACCAGCGAGCATAAGTAACAACTGCCAACGGCTTTTGACGAAATCAGAAGGCTGCTGTCGATGCGTCCATTTGGGCCCCACCCAGCCAACTCCGCCCGACTCGAGTTTCTTTTGGTAGTTCTTCACATACTGGGGAAGGACATGCATATCGAGCCCCGCATAATCCCCCCAGGGTAAACGCTCAATGAAATCCCCTGCCTCCAGTGACTTGGCAAAACGGCTGATGTTCTTGAGGGGCTCCTGCACTGGGATTGCATCCCGGCGATAGGCGCCAGGCGCATAACTGGCTGCTAATCCATTAGCGGTTTGCATAAAATTTGATACCCAGTTCGGCGACTACTTTGGAGGGGCCATTCTACCTGACGACCTATCTGGAAACTTTGATGTGATAGCCACAAGAGTCGCTTAATATGGTCTTCAAAGCCTTGGACGGAGCAACACCAGAGCTGACTATAACATCCGATTTTGTTACGCTCCGCGCTGATCTCACAAGGATGTACTGCCCCCCAAGGAAACGGAGATTCCTGAATGAAGCTGCTCTGGGCGTTCTGCCTGTCATCGCTCCTGCTCACTTGGAGCCCTCTGGCTATTAGTCAAGCCCCACACGTCATGGCAAACAATAGCCAGTTGGATGATCTAAAGCTCTGGGTTCGGCTTCAAGGCAATAACATCAACCCGGAGAATGCGAAGTGGGCAGGGTTTGCCAATACCGCGGCGAAACAGGGGCAGCTTGAAATTCTGGAATATCTGCATAATCTCGGAGTCGATTTCAGCCAGTTCGACAGCTTCGGAGATAGCACGCTTCACTCCGCCTCGTCTTCCAACAAGGTTAACGTTGTCCAATGGCTACTGACATCAGGTATCGATCCAAACCTTCAAAGGACGGTTAACCATCCAACCGCACTGCATAAAGCCGCGCGATATGGCGCTTCCGAATCCGTCACCCTCCTGTTGGACGCAGGCGCAGACCCACTCATCAACTCGCGGTCAGGTACAGCATTTGAGCTGGCTGATAATGTCCTTGTTCTGCACACGTTGATGGCGCACTGGCAAAAACATGGGGATGGAATGCCGCCGCCAGGCATTTCACCTGCGGCCTGGTGGTCATTCATCGGGCAGCCAGGACGGGTTCCTGAGAGTCTCCTGAGACAGGATCTAAATCAGGCGGAGTGCAACGCCCTGCACTGGGCGGCTGCATCTGGCCACTTGCCCACACTGAAAAGACTGCTCCAACTCGCCCCTCGGGCGACTCTGTCGAGCCAATGCTTCAACAAATGGACCCCGCTGAAAATCGCCATTCGGTTCAACCAAGTCGAAGCCGTTGGCGAGCTTCTGAATCACTGGCAATCTGTCGCCGTACCGGACGTCAGGCTCGCCGTAAAGTATGGTTCCGCGAAGCTCGCAAGAATGCTGTACGACTCATTAGAGCAAGAGAAAGACGATCTGGCGTTTTATCCCCGAGAGGGCAATGCTGTCCTGATCAACTATGATTTAGAGGACCTTGCGTACCTGGTCAACCGGCGAGTGATCAGCCCTGCCTGGCTACTGAATCAGATAGGTAGCCACGGCGGCGAGATGCTGGAACTTGCCCCACTCGTGGTGTCACAAGGTGTCCCGATCACTCAGGTTCTGCGCACAGGCCTGCGAAAAGACAATCCTTACCTGGTGCAGTGGGCTTTAAAACAGAACCCTCCATTACAACAGATCGACAAAACCGAGCCATCACCATTTATAGTCGCAGCCAAGACGGGAAACACTGATCTTGCCAAACAGTTATGGCATCCGGATGCCGTGTTGGGCGACGACAATTACTATGAGCGGCTGGAATACTTCGCAGCAGCAGGGTGGACTGAAAAGGTTCTGTCGTTTACTAATCGACGCGCAGACCTCCTGACCTACGCTCTCATGGAAGCTGTTCGCTATGACAACGTCGATCTTTTGGTGGACCTTGTGACTGCCGGCGTCAGGGCGCCAAGGCGCCGGTGTCGTTCCGCGTTTGATGTGGCAATCCGGCAGAGCTCATTACCAGCCATTGAGTTGCTGGCGAAAACGCACGCCGGTAATAAAGAGTGCCTGTCTGAAGCTGTACTCAGTGTTATCGAAAACGGTGATGTGGCAATGCTTGACCCACTGCTGAAGCATGGTGCTAACCCAAACGGTACAGGGGATGGCTATCGCAATGCCGTTGTCCGGGCGGTTCGGGATCGAAAGCTTGTGATACTCATGACGCTTTTGCTGGCGGGCGGCGATCCTTCTGCCGTTAAAGCTCCCGAGGGCACAATTCTGGAGCTTGCGCAAAAAAACCTGGATAGTTCGGGCCGCCCTGAACAGACAGTGGCTGCGCCCGAAACTGAACTTTCGCCATTGCTGACAGCCCTGAAAACACACGAATTTGAAACACTGAAGGCATTAATAGAACAGGGGGCCGACCTTACCCAAACCAACGATCATGGGGAAACGCCTGCCCACCTTGCAATACGCGCCGGGCAATTTGATGCAGCATCCTTATTACTGAATTCTGAGGTGCTGCTCAAGACAGACAAACGGGGCCGGACCCCTTTCCATCTGATTGGTGCGTATGGCACCCCTGAACTCGCATCCCGGGCCATCGAGCTGAGCGAGGGAGTCTACCCGGAAGACGATGCACGAAAGTTCCCCCTGGATTATGCCGCTCGCCTGAACGAGCCTGTCGCGTTGCTTCTCGCCAGAGCGGACGCCCGCCATTCCGACAACCTCGCTATCCTTGCTGCAATTTACGGCCAGGAAAGGCTGATGAGCTACCTGAGCAGAGAGTTTGCAGCGTTGGATTCCGGGCACTATGAAGAAAAGCCCGAAGCCGCCTATTTTATGGTCGCCCTCGCACAACAAAACCGTGATTGGTACGAGATGCTTCTGGATCAGTCCCTTGACCCAAACGATACCTTTGCCGGAGAGCCTTTGCTATCCATGGCCGCAAGGTACAACAACCTCCCAGCGTTTGAGTCACTGCACCAGAAGGGTGCAGTGTTTCGGCCGAGCCTGTTTATGCGTAAGTACAGCGCGACCTACCAATTTGCACTGCTGTCCCAGAAGCCGGAACTGGCTGAAACGCTGCTAAATTCCATGGATTCAGGTAAAAGAGCCGAGTTCCTTATCGCCAGCCTGGAGCATCTTTCGCAGGCTATGCCTGAAGAGCAGCTGGTTTCATGGCTCAAACAGCAAGGACGCGCGGCTCTGGATGAACCCTTGGCAGATGTGTTGAACCCGTTCATCCGTTCGGGAAAAAATCTGTCTTTGATCAACGCGTTGGTTCGCAGCGGCGCGGATCTTGGCGACAAAGATTATTCCGGCTCATCACCGGTTCAGGAGGCAACAGAGGTTCTTGGAGAAGACATCGAGTGGGGGCACCGTATCGCTCTTGTCCGCCTGCTCCAGCAAGACCAACAAAACAGGCAGACTTCCCCGCTTCTAGACCGCCTGCGCCGACTGTTCACGAATACCGACGAACCCACACCCCCTGTCTGGAGATACCTTCAGGAAGGTTACAGCGTGTTGCCGACCGTTGATCGAGAAAAGCTCAACGAAGAGGACCCGGTTAGCGGGCTGACGCTTCTGGATGCAGCGGTCCTCCAGAACGACACTGAGGCTATTGAATCCCTGCTGAAAAACGGTGCCACAATGACACCACAAACTCTCCATATCGCGGCACACACTGGCAAGGTTGAGGCACTCCGGGCGCTGCACCCTGTGATATACGACCTTAATGCCCGGGATTTCAGAGGGAATACCCCTCTCATGACCGCCGTCAAAGCCGACCGGGAAGACATGGTGGAAGCCTTGCTCTCAATGGGAGCAAGGCCAAATGTCTACAACCAGGACTATCGATTCCCGCTAAAACTCGCTGTGTTCAATAAATCAGAATCTGTGGTTAAACAGCTACTGAACCACGGCGCCCACCCCGATGGGTTCAGCGAGCAGATGTCATCCAACGCGTTGCGCGACGCGGTTGTTAGTGGAGATCTTGAGATAGTCAAAATGCTTGTCAACGCGGGAGCGAGCGAAAACCCGCTCCTCGGCGCACCTCCCTACAGCGTACTCCCGGCTGCATACAAATTCGCCACCAAAGATATTGTTCTCTATCTGGAAGGTACGTTCGAGCGCACTACGGAACAGCAGCAGGGGTACCTCGATCTGGCCTGGGAACATGGTAGCGAATGGGCGAGAGGGCACTTATTGCAGCGTGGTGTTGCGTTTTAGCCTAACTGGGAAATATGAGACGGATCGCGCAGCCCCCCAAGTACGATTTAACTCTTCCGTCTTATTAGGTCGTGGAGGAATACTCTACGGGGTATGGGCATCCGTAGTCGTTCCCTTTACATTGACTCATTCAGAAAACGCTTCCCAACTGACGTATTGGGTGCACGAGACCCAGAACGACCCTGACGGGACTCCCGGGAACCACGCCCATAGGCGAGCATATCCTCTGGGGTCATGTGCGCATAGCGCACCTTCTTTGCCATCAGGTTCGGACGTTGTTCGGTGTTAATGCTCAGAACCCGGCTAAGCATCTCATCTTCTTTTTGCTTGAAGGTTTTATCGTCCATATCCCGCCAGTAACGTTCCGGGCGTCCAGACCTCCGGTCGTCCTCGGCGGTTATCGGATCTTTGTGTCGATGGGGCTCCAACACCGGAAACTCCGGCAGGGGACGGCTCACATCCATGAAGTTCTGGAGAAAGTCCCAGAGCGCGTAACAAGGACGGGGGTTATGGTGCCAGCCTAAAAGAATATCGCCGATGTGCACCTTCAACTTGCTATAGCGGTGGCACAGGATGAAATCGAACCTTGGCCCATACCGGGTTGCCCCACCGGCCACAAAGCCGTCAAACTCAAAGAAAGGCGCCTCGAATACCGTGACTTTGCGTGGCCCAATCAAAGGCACAGCACGGCGGTAACGCCACACCCGAACCATCCCGTTGCGACGGTCGAGTTCCCATTCAGGACCGCGTCCGGCTTTTACGCTCCATCGGGGAAAGAGGGTGAAGACAAGTGTTGAGGACAACCACATCAGGCCAGGAACACCTGCAAGCACAAAGAAAAGTAGCCACAATTCAAAGAATGCCGACCGCCAGGTTGTATTAGGGCCAAGCTCAAATATCGCCGTGACATACATGAAAATCGAGACGGGCAACCCGACATAAAAGAACCCTTTACCATAGACCTCAAACACATGGATCAACCTCGATCTAAAAGCCAGGGGTGCATAACAAATACTTTCATGATTCTGCTGGCCCTGATCGTCCGCTTCGGCAAGCAGATCCTCGCGCTTTTCCATTCTTCGCAGATCTTTCGGCCGCCAGCGGGCAAATAGATTCGACGGCATGACATCCTGCGCGCCACCCCAAGGCAACCGAAAGCCCGCTGAGCGCCCCAGCACCGAGTGATTGAAATCCTGGGTTTGAGCTGGTTGGTTGGGGATCGAACTCGGGCTGTAGGCGTTGGCGCCATAGTAGTGACGGCCCGCAACAGAGCAGTGTGTCAGGCGTGCTGCAGTTCCATCCCGGCCAACAAATTGAGGTTTTTGATAACTAATTTTCCCTGCCATGCTCCAAATCCTTCTGCACCGAACCTGCGCCTATCTGCGTTAAATACCGACCAGTCAGGTTCGGGTCAGCTTGCTATCACCCAAGCATGACAACCAGTAATAACAAAAAGGCCATGAAGCCAACGCAGATACCTATCACCACCCCCGGGCTATCAAGATCTTTACCCGGCGCAGACTTTCTCCGGGGCTGGCTCTGCAGAAAGAACTTGAAATCGGAAATTAGCTGGGTGTTGGAGGTTCGAGCGTTTGTGTACCACTCATCCGGGAATTCGATGGCAGTCTGTGGCACCACAATGGGGCCGCACATCGAGCCAAAATGAACCGCGTCATTCACCAGTATGCTGTCTCGGCGCGGTGTTCCCCGGGGAAGATCTGAAGCTTGAACTTTCAGATCCTCCAGTGCTTCAACCACGTAACCTTCGGGTATCTCACCGTGCACCAGCACAGGCATTGGTTGTGCGCCACAAGGCATGGAAGCCAGCACCGGGAACCGGGTGTCATCCAGAGGCGGATGAAAGATCCTGTTCAGATTGTCCGGGCGAAAAGGCTTCAGACCTGCAAACTGTCCGGGAATGAGCGACACCCGCGTACCAGGCTCCCGCCCCTTCCAGAATAACGTCCAGGCAATGGCCCGAACCACTTTCAGGCGCAAAGGCTCCGGCATCTCATGGCGACCAGTAGAGCTCGGTAGCCAGACGTCATCGGAGAAATCGGTCAGTGCCAAGCCATCGCCACCGAGCAACAGACACCATTCGGGGTGATCCTCAAAAAGAATACAGAACTTCCGACCCTCAACGCGATCCAGGCTGTCATCTCCCGACTCTTCCATTTCGGCGAAAACTTGGTCTTTGCTAACCTCCAGATAAAGGCGGCTTGCATCGGGCATGATCTCATTGTTAATCGCCCGCTCAAGTTCACAGAATGAATTCAGTAACGCATCGTCAAGCAATGAGGGGTGGGGAACGTAGGTGTCCTGAATAAGAGAGTCGCTCCCCTTCTCTTCACCCTGGGTTAACGCCTCAAAGTCATATACCGGCGCCGCCCATTTGTCGAAGAGCGCTGCTTCATCCGCCGTCAACTGGCTTAATTTGCGTGAGGAGAGAATTGAGCCTCCATTCTCTGCGAACGCAATAGATTTGCTGTCATCATAAATCATGACTTCTTGGGAGCGCTGAATGTCGGACCCGCCAACAACCTGGCTGATGTTCCAGATTTGGGCGCTTGCATTGGCCGAGGGGCCCTTCTTGTTCAGTGCAGGGGAGGCATAAACTTTTGCCTGATACAATTTCTCTTGCCCACCTTCCACAGTCACCAGAGCTTTCATCCCAAACAATTCCATGAGTGAACTGTTCATGATGATCTCGGCACCCAGCCAGTTCAGCCAGGCTCCCAACATATGGGCGTTTCTGGCCAGCTCTCGTAACGGTTCAGCTTTAACGAAAACGTCGGCATCGTCCGGAAGGGCAAAGCCTTCCAATGCCTCTTGAACTTCATTGGCATCCGGGCTCGCCAGAAAGCTCTGATGCTCGTCAACCGGATAGAGCATTGGCAATTCAAGTCCAGAGTGTTTCTTGACGAATACGGTGTGAAACACCACATCGCGCCATTCCCGAATGAGCTTCAGGTGATCACCGCTGTTGAGTGTTTCTAAAAACTGTGCCGCTGTGGGCACTGCCAAATCTTCCTTGATCATGATGGACTACATCCTTGCTTGCATTATTAACGGCTTAGCTTTGAGCTCGATCCTGCGTCAGCAATCTGTCCTGCAGCTCCCGAATCACCCTCAACACCCGACTCATTTCCTGCTGGGTTTTCAGATCCAGGTCCAGCTTGCCATCCATGGTTTTCACAAGCGGCACAATGGACTCCTCGAAGATCCTCGCAAACGCCATCAGGGCATCGCCCACCTGGGGTGGGCTGTCCAGGTTGACGGTGACCGCCGGGTTGAGCTGCACCGATTGCAGGCCCTCGGTGAGGCCGGTTTCCAGGGAGCGGGACAACTGGCTCAAGGCCTTGTCGAGATCTGGTTCGGACTCCCTTCGGCTGTCCATTCCGGCCACCAATTGCTGTCCCAATTGCTGCATGTGCTCGGAAATCAGGCCCAGCTGGCGCACCACTTTCACGCCGGTTTCTTCATCACCACCGGCCTGTTGGCGGCGGCGGTATTCTTCGCAGATCGATTGCCAGCGGGCGGCTTCTGCCTCGCTCAGGGTGCCGCGCATCTGTTTGAGTTTCAGCAGGTTTTCTTCCGCGCCCTGGGTCAGCAGCTGGGACTCGCCCTGGTAGTGGTCATCAATCAGGGCTTCCAGTTCCTCCTCGCTCATGATCGGCGACAGCTTCTCTGCCAGCTTGTTCATGTTCCGGTAACTGCCCTGCAGCTTGAACGTCGGCTCGGTGCGATAGGCCTCGGCCTGGGCACTGGAGGCTATGTAGGCCTGATTCACTCGCAGCACAGTTTCCCGCACCCGGATCATTTTTTTCAGCAGGGAGACAATTTCGTCCCGCTCGGCGGCGCTGTAATCGTGTTCAAAATCGGAGTCAGCCACCGACTTGCCCTCGGCCAGGTCGGCAAAGCGGTAGAAATCCGCCATGCCACGGGTAGCCAGGGGCGCCAGCACCGGGTTGGAACTCAGGCTGTTCTCGATGTAGGACAGTGCAAAGGCGTGCTCCATACCTGAGAGCACGTCACCCAGGTTGTAGATATCAGCCCGGTTGGCGAGCATGTCGGGCACTTTGAACACTTCACCGCTCTCGGTGTAGGGGTTACCAGCCATGACCACACAGAAGCGTTTACCGCGCATGTCGTAGGTGCGGGTGCGGCCGCGCCAGACCCCCTCAATGCGTCGGGTGCCGTCACACAGGGAGATGAACTTCTGCAGGAACTCCGGATGGGTGTGCTGGATATCATCCAGATACAGCATCACGTTGTTACCCATTTCCAGGGCCAGGTTGAGTTTGATCAGCTCTGCCTCGGCGGTGGAGTGCGGCGCTTTTTCCGGGTCCAGCGAGGTGACGTCGTGGCCCAGGCTCGGGCAGTTGATCTTCATGAAGATCAGGCCCAGGCGGTTTGCCACGTATTCCATCAGGGTGGTCTTGCCGTAGCCGGGTGGCGAAATCATCATCAACAGGCCGGACTGGTCTGTGCGCCGGTCTTCACCGGCGGTGCCCATCTGCTTGGCGAGGTTGTCGCCGATGATCGGCAGATAGCTTTCGCTGATCAGTTTGTTGCGCACAAAAGACGACAGCGGCCGGGGCCGGAACTCCTCAAGGCGCAGCTGATCGCGCCAGCTCTCCAGGACTTTGTGGCGAACTTCCTGCAATTGCTGCCAGCCGGGAATGATTTCCTGGCGGTGGTAGCGCAAGCGCTCATCGAACTCGTCCAGCTGCAGGCTCAGGGTGCGCTCGTTGATGCGACTGTGCTGGCCCAGCAGGCCTTCCACATGAAAGGCCAACTCAACGCTGCGAACGCCAGTCTTGATGGCATCGCCCACATTGAGGACGGCCACCACTTCCGGCAGGTAATGCATCAGGTGTTGCTGGTCGGTTTTGCCCATCCAGGCCTTCAGCCAATGCTGGGCAATGGTCCAGCGAGCCGCCGGCTGGCCGCTCACCACATCCAGTGCTTGCTGGTACTGCGCAAACTGGTTATCCCGTTTCAGGGATTCGGTGAAACCGGCCGCCAGCTCACCCGCATAACGGGTGATATCAAACTGCTCGGTTTCCTCCGCCAGCTGCTGCACTAAATACTGGGCCGCCGACTCAATCAGGGTACGCTCGGCACTGCCTTTTTCCGCCAGCGCCAGCTGATGATGGGCGACAAACTCCGACAACTGCGGAGCAAGTTCCTGCTCCAGGGAGTACAACAATTCGTTCGACTGCATCATCCGGCTGAGAATACCGGCAGACAGGCAGCGTGAACGCAACTGTTGTGCCGCCAGATCCTGCCGGGCCACCTCGGCCCAGTACAGCATGGCGAGGGCACGGGCCTTGGGGCTGAATCGAAGCAATCCCGCGCTCTGGATAGCCGGCCAGAGGGTACTGACGATCAAAGCGGCATCGTGGTCGTGAATGCCTTTTTCATAGCCCTCACGGTAGCGGGGGGAGGCGAATTTGCGGATGTAGTCGGTCAGCTCATCCAGATCGGCCACGTTGACGGGCAGATCAGATGCCTGCCGGAATTCCTCGATCACCAGTGCCGCAAGGTACTCGGCCCGGTAGACCCTGTCTGACTCCGACGGCTGGCTCATATTCCAGTAGCCGCGCAGGCGGTCCAGCTCTGGCTCGTCCAGGCGCTCATAATACTGAGTGCCGGTCAGGTGCAGCAGCACGTGGTCGTCTCGCGGGATCAGCGTCAGGTCCAGCTCCTGCTGGTTAACGCTGAACCGGTGCTTGCCCAAACGGATGACCGCGCCGCCGTCTTCAAAGATATCGGCTTTATCGCGAACACTTCTGAGCGCGGTGTCCTGGGCGGCCTTGAGCTGCCCCAGGCAGTCATCCGCTTCCATGGCCGCGCCCAGCTCCCGCAGCTCTTTGGCCATGCTGCGCAGGCGCGCCACCATGGCATCGGAGGCGAAGAAGGCGTGCAGTTCTTCCGGGCTGGCGAACCGCTCGGTCCGCCGGGTGACGTTCCGGAGTATGCGTTCGGCGGCATCGGTGAGTGTCGTTACCCGGCGCTGCTGCTGATCCTGCAGTTGCTGGCGCCGGGCCTCAATGCTTTCGTGGGCGTTCTCACGCTGCTCCAGAATGGCGGCAAGAAACTCATCGTATTCGCCAAACTGGCTTTCCAGTTCCTGCAACTGGTCGAGCATACGGGTCATCAGGCCATCACATTCCCGCACATCGGTCAGGGAACTCACGCCGTTGGCCAGGCTCTGCTCAAACAACCGCAGCCGGGCGGCAAACTGGGCCCGGGCCTCGGCACTGCCCTGCTCTTTCAAGCGCAGTTCCGCTTCCGAACGCTGCTGGTTGATGGTGGCGTAGATGCCGGAGATGTTATCGGTGATGGCGGTTTCCAGCGCGGCATCGTCACCGGCCATGGACGCCAGCATGCCCTGAATCATATCCAGCCCGGAAGTCAGCTCTCGGTAGCGATCTACAATCTTGCGCAGGGCATCCCGGGTGTCGGCCTCGGCCAGGTCGGTTTGTAATTCGGTCAGGGTCTTGCGGTAACCATCCAGCGCCTCCGCTGAGGCCAGAAAACGGAAGGTTCGCTCCGTCAGCCGCTCCTCAGCGTCGGCCAGATCACTTTCCAGCGTTTCGATACGGGCTTTATCGGCATACCGCCGATCATTCAGGGTGCGCACCCGCCCCCGATGTTCGCGCAGGCGGGCCAAGTAACTGACAAACTGATCCGGCGCTTTCCAGCTGTCCGGCTTCAGGTCTCGCATCAAAATGCCCTGAGCCTCAGCCACATCATTAATGGCGGTTTCCGTCTGCGCCCGGATGCTCTGAACTTTCTCATACTCATCCAGTACCAGTTCCGCAGTGCCACGGATGGTTGTCAGGTGCTGATGAAGCCCAGAGAACAGAACCTCTTCCTGCCTGCCAGACAGCCAGAAGAACTGGTCGAGCACCCGGTCAACGGTGCGAATCAGGCTGGTGAAGTGGCGCTCACTGGCGCTGGAGGAGTCCACCAGCGTCACTACCGTGTTTAATTCGGCAATGCCCCGCACCAGTTCCGGATTGCCAATCCGAGCCAGTTCCGAATCGTTTGCCACGCTGGCCTGGGCATGGAAGCTCTCGGAGGTAAACGGGGTTTCCCATACCTGCAGCGGGTGCACCAGGGTCGGTTCGTTATCGGCATTGAAGACCACCAGATGACCGTTCTCGAACAGTGCGAAGCCATGGCCAATCAGGGGCACATCCGCCTGTTTCCGGATCAGGTTGTATCGGAACAGAATCACCTGCCCGGTGAGTTGCTCGTAGAACACATACAGCATGTCCTCACCGTTCGGTGAGCGCAGGGTGCGCTTGAGCCGGAAATCCCCTTCCGGAATCTGGAAGGTTTTCAGTTCACCGGTGGTGAGGTAATAGCCGGAGGGGAATATGAGGCCGTGATTGTCCGGCAACGACGCCACCGAACCGGCCATGGCATCCACCCGTTCAACCTTGCGCTGGGTGCGATTGAACAGGTAGTAGCGCCAGTGCTTTTCATTGAACGGCAGAATCCGCACCAGCAGAATCTCGCCGAGGTCGGCGTAGTCAAAGCTGGCGTCGTCCAGGGACTGGGAGTCAGACTCCACCGCGTCCTGATAGATGCCCTCGCCGGTGGCGGTGTTATTCTCCACCTTGAAGGTGATGTTGCCCCGCAGGTTGTCAACAAACAGGGTGTCGGCAATGTTCAGATGCGGCGAACGGCCCTGTACCTGGCTGTCACGGCCAACGGTTTTCCAGGGGAAGCTGAAACGATCCGGGAAAGTCAGGTCGCGCTCGCCCCGGTTGTCCACGTATCGGTTTACGTTGCCATCCGGCTTCAGTTCCCAGCGGAACACTCTCAGGTCGTCCAGCTTGTCACCAATACGGAACGCCATCAGCAACATGCCCTTGAGGATGACAAGCTGAGACAGGGTGGCGGTGTTGTAGTACTGCTGCAGTTCCCGGAAGTCTGTGGCGAAGCGGGCATCGGTCAGGAAAGAGCCTTCGATGGCGGCTTCGGTCATTTCGAAACCGCTGTCGCCGTCATTCAGGTGGTACAGCCGGAACACATCCTCAACCGCCAGAGACTTGCGCAAGCCAAGCTGGAGATTGAAGCCGAAAAGCAGTTTGTCCCCAAGACGAACCACATCCCGTGCAATGGCATTGTTTTCGGTTCTGACCCGGGCCCGGCCAAGTACGTTCATGCCGGCACTGCCGAAAACCTCTTCCCGGGCCTGATTCAACCCGGACACCTGCTCCCGGAGCTGCCCGCCCTGCTCTTTCAGCCGCCGCTGGATGGTTTCGAAGGCAGAGCCTTCCTGAACAATGCTTTCAAGGCCGGTGCGATCCGTCGACATACCAAATCATCCTGAACTGAAGGGAAATCTGAATGGGAACAGCGACCGCCGGTGCTTGGGCCGGCGGTCGCTGGGGCTTCAGGCGGTTTCCGAAGTCCGGCTGGACTTCTCACCGGAAACCCGTCCGGCGATGCCGGCCAGGGCTGCCTGCAGCGAGGGCGACTTGTCCAGAACGCCCTGCACACTCTTGCCGTAACCCAGCCCCTGGGCAAACTTCTCGAAGATGCCGCCGTCGCCGCCAATCATTTCAAACTTGGCGTCTTTCAGGGCCGCCGCCATCACGCGACCATTTTCCAGCAGACCGGTCTTCTGGGCTTCGATCTGCGCCATCACTTCCTTCTCATGAACTTCCAGGTTCATGCGGAATTCTTCGAAGTGGCGGGCTTCTTCAGACATACCATCGTAGGCCTTCAGCTTCTCAACCAGGCCAGACGCTTCGGCCTTGGCCATGGCTTCGCGGGCATCGGCCTTGGCCAGCCCCATACGCTGCTCGCCTTCGGCATCCGCCAGCACCATGGCTTTGCGGGCATCCGCTTTCGCCAGACCCAGCTTCTCTTCACCCATGGCTTCGGTTTCAAGGCGCTGCTCCAGCACCCGCACTTCAGCCAGGCCGGCTTCTTCGTCAGCCTTCGCCGTGGCCGATTTAACTTCGGCACGAGCCAGGCCATCCGCACGGATCGCGGTTGCCTGAGCTTCCTTGACCTGGGCATCGGCCAGGCCATCGGCCGCTGCCATGGCCTGACGACCACGGGCCAGCTTCTCGTCCGCCACCGACTTCTTCTCGGCGGCATCCAGGTCTGCCTGGGCTTTCACGCGCACCTGTTCCGCTTCCAGCTTGGAGCGTTCGAACGCTGCTTCAGCGGCTTTCACATCCATCAGCTTCAGCTCTTCGGCATCGGCTTCCGCTGCAACCACTTTCTTCACCTTCAAACGCTCGGCTTCGGAACGGTTACGAACATCCTTGATGTTCTCTTCCTCTTCCGCCACGTTGCGCTCAACGGCAATACGCTGACTGGTGATGTCGGCAATTTCCTTGCGCTCTTCTTCCAGCGCCTTCTCCATGCCGATGCGCTCGATCTCCACCGCGCGCTCACGGTTTACATCTTCCAGCTCACGGGCCTGGCGAATGCGCACTTCCTCAATCTGCACCGCACGCTCACGGGCCTTCATGGCCATCTCGATCTGGCGTTGTTTGTTTTCTTCAGCAATCGCCAGCTCTTCATCGGTCTTGATGCGGGCGGCTTCGGCGCGGGCACGCTCTTGCTCACGTACCTGCTCGGTTTCCGAGGTTTCACGGGCCTGCAGGGTTTCAATTTCACGGCGCTGACGGGCTTCTGCGTCAGCCTGACTACGCTCCAACTCCAACGATGCTTCGCGGGCGGAGACGTTCTTGCGCTGGATTTCCAGCTCCTGATCACGCTCCAGGCGGTTGGTTTCTACGTTGTGCAGTGCCGTAATTTCAGTGATGCGCTTGATGCCTTCGGAATCCAGAATGTTGTTTGGATCCAGAGAGGTTTTCGGTGTTTGCTCCAGGTAATCGATGGCCACGTCTTCGAGGATATAGCCATTCAGATCTTCGCCGATGGTCTCAACAATGGAATCCCGGAACCGCTGCCGCTCTTCGAACAGCTGCATGAACTCCATTTTCTTACCAACGGTTTTCAACGCTTCACTGAACTTGGCATTGAACAGTTCGTTGACCGCATCGCGGTCAGAGGCACGACCAACCCCTACCGATTTGGCAACCCGCAAGACATCTTCTGCGGTTTCGTTTACCCGCAAGTAGAACGCAACGGTGATATCCGCCCGCAGGTTGTCCTTACAGATCAACCCTTCCTTGCCGGTACGGTTCAGCTCCAGGGTAATGACCGAGATTTTCATGGTCTCGGAACGGTGAATAACCGGCAGCACCATGGCGCCGGTGAAGTACACCTTGGGCGTTGGCGACAGATCGTTCACGATCAGGGCCTGGCCCTGATCAACCTTGCGATAGAAAGCCTTGAACAGGGCCAGGATGCCCAGTATCAACAAGACCAGAACGCCGACAGTCATGAAGACCGGGATGATCCAAGATAAATCCATTTACGCTTTCTCCTGAGCTGATTGGAAGGACGCTTGTGCAGGGTTAACCGGCGGAACCGCCGGACAGAAACTCAGATTCCGGTACCACCCACCAGGCGTTGGCGTCCGGAATGTGTTCAATAAGAATGGCCCGTTCCCGATGGGACAACGGGGAATGGCTGCGCACCTGCAACACCAGGTGGGCACCGTCCAGATGGGCTTCTGCCCGCCCAGATGTTTCAGAAACCGAGGAAGAAATCACCACGCAGGGTGTGCCGATAATGCGTTTTTGCAGAGGTGGCAGATAGGCACGGCGGAACAGAGGCCGAAGGGGGCGAACGACAATGGACGTGACCAACAGGCCGCTAACCAGGGATGTGAACAGCACCGCCAGCGCGTACAACCAGTGCAGAATGCCCGACGGCACCAGTGCGCCCAAGGCCAGATCAATGAAATAACTGGTCAACCAGCCAGCCAGGAACAACAGGGTGAGCACCAGCGGCAGGGGCACGCCTTGCAAGCCGAGAGTCACCATCAGGCCACTGAAATCACCGGCCACATCAAGATCACCCTCGACGTCTACATCGCCCATACCGGAAAGGGAAATCAGCCAGTAAATAATGGCCACGCAAAGCAGTACGGAGAAAACCACCGTCGGGAAGGAGAACGCAACTGCGAAGAATGTTTCCATACGCGACCAGACATCCGTTCCGGTAAATCCAAGGGGTGACAGTTCATGTCAACAATTAGGCGTTGTTTATAACGCAAACAAACTATTTCTTGCAAATATTTAATTGCGGAGTATAGACTCGGCTTATTGACATAAAATGTCAAGCGACAGGACAAGGTTCGTCCGGATCGGCCGAACCGATTCAATGCCACAGGAAGGAGCTATTCGTGGACACTCAATCCCTCACCCTGGCCTTGGGCGATGCTACCCATGCAGGCCGTACCTTTGATGTGATGCCCGTAGCCGGTGACGAGCCGGTACTGCAAGTGGTCGTTTCCGGCGCTGAAGAAACGCCGGTGTACGTTACCGTAACCGACACCCAGATTCTGTGCCTTGCGTACCTTTTTGACGAACAGGAACTGAACCCGGAACGCCTGAACGAGCTGCATGAAAACATGCTCCGCCTAAGCGTACCCATGCCCCTCAGCGCACTGGGAAGAACCGGCGATCATTACGTGGTGTATGGCGCCTTGAGCCCCACCTCCGGTACGACCGAAATCATGCAGGAACTGGTCACGCTCGCCGAGAATGCCATCGACCTGTTACAGACTTTTGAAGACTACCTGGCTTGAGTGAGGGCTGAACCATGAGAACCGTACTGAAGAAAATCCTGACCGCCATGCGCGGTGGCGTTAACGAATTGGGTGAAGCCGTTGTGGATGGCCAGGGCAACCGCATTCTGGAACAGGAACTGCGAGACGCCGAACAGGAACTGAAACAGGCCAAGCAGGAACTGGCCGCCCTGATGGCCGAATCCGCATCGCTGGCCCGGCAGATCCGCGTTGAGCAGGACAGCGCCAGCAAACGCGAACAGGACGCCAGCAAAGCCCTGGCCGCCGGCCAGGAAGACCTGGCCCGGGAAGTGGCAGAACGCATTGTGGGCCACGAACGCCGCGCCGGGGAACTGACCCAGACCCGCGAATTGCTGCAACAGCGCATCAGCGGCCTGAAAGAGCGCGTACAGCGGGCAGAAAAGCAGCTGGCCGACTACCGCCGGGAACTGCAGGTGGTGAAAACCAACGAGCGGGTACTGCGCACCACCGCCCAGATCGACACCAACATTAACAGCAACCAGTCTTCCCTGAGCACCGCCAAGGAAACACTGGAGCGCATCCGTGACCGCCAGGCCCGGGAAGAAGACCGGCAAAACGCCAGCGCTACGCTTGAGAAAGAACTCACCGGGGCCGACCTGGATGAGAAACTGAAGGCCGCTGGCATTGATAGCGAGCAAGACGCGGTAAACGATGTCCTTGCCCGCCTGAAAGGCAACCAGGCTCAGTAACACTTTACGCGCCCCCAACACGGGGGCGCCTATCCAGGCTAAGCCAATGGCAAAGAAACCGGACTGGTCAAAAGAAGAACAAGCGGTTCAGGCGGTGCAACTGGCCTTTGATCTCTCCAACGACATCCAGCGCGCCTTCCGGGTGTCTGCAGCCCTGCAGGACATGACCACCGCTGATATGGTGCGCAAAGTCCTGCAGCTGCCCTACCGTAAGAATCGGGCCAGGCCCCGGCTGACCATCACCCTGCGGGATGAGGATTTTGAGGTACTGGCCAAGAAGTACGGGCTTGATCCCAACGACCGCGCCGCGATTCGGCAGCGGGTGGCGGGGGAGTTGCAGGCGTTTGCCAGGCACTATCTGACGGAATCCGACCAGTAATCGTCGCACGTATCCAGGGAAAGGAAGTTATGCCCAGAATTCGATATCAACGCTGCCCGGCCTGCAAAACCGACAGCCTCGTTGCCACCAGCAACCCGTCCATAATGGACTGCCGGCAATGCCATGGCCTGTGGTTTGAAGACGGCGCCCTGAACCACGCCATCGCCCATCAGCACGACTGCATTGATGACTACGATCATGAGCTCCACCTCGGGCCTGCTTTGCGCTCCAGCGATCGCCAGTGCCGCCGCTGCCAGGTGCCAATGGTTCATTACCAGCTGCTGGAACACTACACCACTGAAATCGATTGCTGCCCCGAGTGCGACGGTGTCTGGCTCGACAAGCATGAAATTGATCAGGTAATGCACTCACCAAAGCTAAAGCAGGCGCTGACCGATCTGAACAAAAAAGTCACCTGGAAGTCCTGGTTGTTCCAGTTCCTCACATCCATGCCCGTGGAATACAACGTGCAGCCACATCGCACGCCCTGGGTTACCCGCTCGCTGATTGTACTTTGCAGCCTGATTTTTGTGGCGGGAATGTTCGCTCCGGCCACCAACGAATGGATATTCGTCAATCTGGGGCTGAACTCAGACACCCAAAGCCCCGCGCACTTCGTGCTCCAACTGCTCACCTACCAGTTTGTTCATGGTGGGCTGATGCACCTGGTGGGCAACATGTATTTTCTCTGGATTATCGGCGACAACCTCGAGGATGCACTCGGCCATGGCGCCTTTCTCGCAATCTACCTGTTTGCCGGCGTGATGGCAGCCCTCGCTGAGCTCATGCTCTTCGACACCGCCCAAGGGCCACTCCTGCTGGTGGGAGCCAGCGGCTCCATCGCCGCGCTGTTCGGGCTTTACCTGCTGTGGTTCCGCCACGCCAGCCTGACCTTCATGATCATCGTGTACCAGAAGAAACTGGCACCTCACTGGTACTTCCTGATCTGGAGCCTGATTAACCTTTTCGGCATGTTTACCGCCCAGGGCGGTGTGGCCTGGGCAGCGCACCTTGGTGGTTTTGCCCTGGGATTGTTATTAGGGTATCTGATGCGGGATTACGTGCTCAGGAAGAATCCGCTGATTGCGCTGTTGAATCAGCCGGAGGCGGTTTTGCGACGGTAAATACCGCCGCATGCGCTCACTGGATGCTGACCAAGATCACCAGCCCGGTCAGGCGATGCGATAAAAGCGAGATGGCCCTGAACTTCGACCAGTGCGGGCGTCTAGTCACCCTCCTCAGTCTCAGAGAAAACAGCATAGAAGATAAGTCGCTGCCAACGTCGCACCAGAGCAATGCAGTCTTTGCTGGCGACGACTTATCCAGTTTCCTCAATACTTACAACTGATTGTTCGTCCATGACGTAATTTTTCCTTAGCTCCCTTAAAGACACAGCCCCACTCCGTGGGGCTGTCATTCAAGCTGCGTTGATTTTTCGCTCAATTTCCTGCAAGCGGCGGCGCATGGCGTCATCCACCTCTTCCGGTTTGATCCTGGAAATGATGTTCCGAAGTACCCGGATTTCGTTCTCATCAATCACACCATCGCGCTCGGCGATACGAACGATTGATCCTAGTTCTTCGGCATCCAACTTGCCGTCATCGGCAAAGCACTGGATTGACATGAATGACATTTCGAGATGATCGCGACTTCCTGACATGGTTTTCTCCTTGTGGTTACACGTTGTTGATGGTTGACGATTATGGACGAGTGTAATTTCAGAGTGGTGGAGGCATGACAAGGTGCTGTCATCTCCGTCACTGGAATACGGTGAAGCGAGTATTCATGAAGCGTATTGCAACTTTTCCGCCATCACATTGCGACGCTGGGCGGTGTCAATGATGGTGACTTCGGTGAACATCCGGTCCACGTGCTTCTTAAAGGTTTCATCGTCCATATCCCGCCAGTAACGCGGCGGCCGGCCTGTCTTCTGGTCATGCTCTGCCGTGGTCGGATCCAGCGGACGGTATCGCTCAAGCATGGGAAGCTCCGGCAGGGGCTTGGTGATATCCATGTAATTCTGGATAAAGTCCCAGTAGGCGTAGCACATGGTGGCGCTGCCGTGGGCTCCAAGGATATCGCCAACGGTGACGTCCAGCTTGCTATACCGGTGAGACAGCACCAGATCAAACAGAGTGCCGAAACGATCTACCCGGGCGCAGCACCAGGCATCAAATTCGTAGAAGGGTTTTTCGATCACGACCGGAGGCTTTCGGGGCACGAACGGGAG
>NZ_PXNO01000020.1 GCF_003007715.1 Marinobacter shengliensis
GTGACCTGCGCACTCCGTTTGCCGCCTTTGCTCATGGTTCGGAATCAAGGGGCGGCCGTCCTCCCCCGACATCCTCACCACTCTGGATGCGCACTGTGGGCCACTCACTGACCGCCACAAGGCCAGGGGGCCTTTGGCCCTGGCGCTGCGCGCCAGCCTTGCAGCGCTCACTGAGCGTCCCCCGGTTCGTGCGCGAGTGGTGACGATGACGGGGGCGGACTCGAGGGCTTTTCAGGGGGGTTGGCCTGATGGCCAAAGTTCGGGCAGCCGGCCTCTAACCAGGCGCGCAGGACGGAGCCTCCGAGGGTCCAGAGGTCGGTGCCGCGCTGGATGGCTTCTTGCTGCAGTTGCAGGTAGATGGAAGACGGGGCGCACACGTAGAAACGGCGCTCTTTGTCTTCTACCTGGTCCTGACGGGGAGGTATGGGGCTCATTGGTTGGTCTCCGTGACGTTGGGAAGGTCCAGTTGGCCGCAGTCCCAGGCGTCCCTCAGTTGGATGAGGCGGTCAAACGCGGGGCTGTGGTGGCCGCGGGCTTCCAGTTCGTGGATCAGGGCGTCGGTGAAGCTCGCTTTGCAGCGGGCCATGTAGTCGCACGGGTAGTCGGTGCGCACTTCCTGCAGGTGGCTGAGGCGCTGCAGGAGGGAATCAAAAAGGCCTTCCAGGGTGTCTGGGGTGAGTGCAGAGGACGGGCGTGGGCCCTGGAAGGCGAAACTGGCCGCGTTGATGGCGCGGGTTAGCCGGGGTTCGTGGCGGTGGTATTTCATGACTGCACCTCCAACGCCACGCCGTGACGGCGGGTGCCGGGGTTTACGCCCAGGGCGGCGAGTTGTTCCGGGCGCAGCAGGACAGAGCGGGGTTTGTGGCCCTTGGTGCGCTCGAAATAGGTGATGAACCGGTCGATGTAGTTGAGCAGGTTGATGGCCTGCTTGGTTTGCCGGAACTCGCTCACGGGCTGGCAGGGTTTGTGGGTCATGCCGTGCCCTGGTTTGCCGTAGGTGACCTGGATCATGCGGCGGCCCTCAGTGCGGTGCAGGCTTGGCCGATGGCCCAGGTGGGGAAGTCGACGGCGGTGCGCTGTAGGCTGAACCGGGACAGGGTGTTTACCCAGTCCATGGTGTAGTTGTAGAGGTCGTCGTCCAGGCTGTTGAAGGCGGCGGCCATGCCCATCAGTTTGGTGATGCTGTCGCAGTAGGTGTCCCAATCGCCGTTCTTGTGGAAGCTGAGGCCAGCATCCACTACAACGCGGACTTCCTGGAGCTTCTGCAAGCGCAGTTCCGGGGCCATCAGGCAGGGAAAGTGGGTGTGAAGGTTCCACATTATTGCCAGTCCTCCTTATCCAGTGCGTCCTGGGACAGAGCAGCAATGTTCACCAGGCGCGGCTTGCCGATCTTGAGCGACGGTAGGTGCCCTTTCTCGATCATGCCCCTTACCTGCCCTTCCGTGAGGCCGGTCAGTTGCGCAAAGCGCTCCTGCGTCATAACCGGCGTTGCTAGCAAGATGATCTGTTTTTGCTCGTCCACTGTTTTGCACTCTGCTACACTGTTATACACAGGTACGACGTAACTATACCGTCGTAATATTTACCATCATAATACACGTCGTACTATTTACCAGTATAAATTACCTATGATTCGTGACAGATTGATTGAGCTTTTTAATGTTTTGGAAATCTCGTCGCGTGATATGGAACAAGCGACAGGGATAGACAGGAACAAGTGGTCGAACATCAGAGGCGGAAAGCAGAGAGCCAACGAAGACCACATCCAGGCGGTATGCGAGGTTTACCCTCAATTCGCGCTATGGATCGTTAGCGGTAAAACAATTGCAGAGGCAGGCCAGATTAGCCCAGCTATGGAAAAAGCACGGAAAGAAAACAGCCTGAAAACAGGATAGGTTTCTGCCTGGCTGCACGTATCGCCCAGGCTTGGTATGGAGACCGACGAGGGGAACCACAAGAACAAGAGGGCTGGCCGTCGTAGTGTGTGGTGGCGGTTTCAGGTGAAGTGGATAAAAATATATTTCAAATTGGAGATATGCAGTAAATGAATCAAGAAGTATCAGTACCCAACACAGCTTTAGGAAGAGTAATAAAGATTTCAGAAGAGCTGTGCGATACACCCCTCGATCTAGATTTATCTACTGCTTTTGAGCAAGCGTTCGGCATGGAAAACGCCTCTACAGGAGAGTTATTGTTGGGAATTTCAACCTTCATTCAGGAAATTGAGAAAGCAAAGGTTGAGATACAGCGACATACTGAATTCTCAGAAAGCATTTATCTACATCATTTCGAAAAATTAGAAAGTTTTATAGGGTACGCTTCCCTAGATAGAAAATGGAGTCATGTTGCCGCCAGATTTCCAAAGTCATCGATAGAATCTTTAACAATTTTTGATGACCTGGTAAAAAAGAAAACCTCACTTACAAGCATACCTATTTCAGACATTAAAGATATAAGAAACGAGCTAATAAAAATACAAGATCAAATCATCAATTCAGAAATTGAGGATGACCTCAAAATCATTCTTTTAGACAACATTCAAATAATAATTAATTCCATTACAAATTATCAAATATGTGGATTAAAAGGCATCGAGAGTGCTTATGAAAGGGTCGCCGGCTCACTTATTATAAGAAAAAAGGCTGTTGAAAAGGCGTCCGAAAATGCCAAATCAAAAAACGAAATTGCCGGCTTTTGGAAAGCTTTAGAAAAAGTACACAAACTGATAGACGCCGCTAACGGCGCGAGAGATCTAATTGCGCCACTCAGCACACTATTAAATTAAAAACACTATGAGTCCGGCTGATGTATTCTTTCGCCCAAGTAGTAAATACCAAGCATAGTCTCAAAAATTAACTGCCAAAAAAGAAAGAAATACATAAACAAAAACAAAAAATAAACAAAAACTTCAATTGCGCTTGGAATGCAATCCAAAACAATAGAGTAGGACTCGAGAACAAATATAGAAACCACACACAAAAGAATACTTGCAGCCGTCAAGTAAGCAAAAAGCATTGACAAGAAACGCCGCCGAGTTAGCTTAATGTCATTGACCTGACCACCTAAAACAAGTTTAACTTTAGGAGTAGGTTCGGGCATATAATCGTCCATCTCTTGACGATTAAATGTCGCAATAGCTGCAAGCGCTGCAATATAGAAGCCTGGCAATATTTGAACAAAAGCCAAAATCCTGTCTAGCAACCCTCCAGGACCGGCCAAAACTATTTCCTCACGATAAAAAACAAAGAAAACCACACACGCGATTGAAAAAATAGCTGGAAAAATCCAGTCAAAAAATTGCTTTTGAGGATGCTTTATTAAAAGAAAAATAAAAGGTCTAAAAATTAAAGAAACCATAAAAACCTCTAAGAAAGCTTTAACATGGCTTGTAATATCGGGTCATGAATACTTGCATACGAAGCTTTAAGAGGAGAAGAGAACCCACCAATCTTACTTTTCTTTATAAATTTATAATCAGAAACGACAGCCATGTTATCCGTATATATATTAACAGTTCGCGCTAACTCTTCAGAATTTACAAATTTAACCCTTGCTTTTTCAAAATTCCTTTTATGACCTTCACCGACTATGGCTTTTAGCGGTGCAAATGCACCCCCAGAGATTTTGTGAGGTTGCGGCTTCACTTTAATCAACTCATGTTCAATAACAGTATAGGCATTCTTATCCCAGTTTTGGGCCGCCTTAGTCTCGGTGTACATTTCAATTCCTTTCAAGACACCATTATCAATTTCATCTTTCAAGCTGTCACACATATGGCCATGAATTTCCATGAAGGGCCAAGCCAGAATCTTATTATTACTTCCATCGGGGTTATTCCGCTCAAAGGAAGGCCGATTCGAAGATGCAAATTCTCTCAGTAGACGATTAAAAAGCTGAGCAACTTTTGGGGTAGTTATTCCATAACAAAACTCGAGCAAAGCAGGATACATATGAGGTTTTTTAGGAATCTGTTTAAACCAAACCACAAAATGTGCTGACCGATCATCTCCTTCACTTGTTGTTTTAGCAACATCGCGGCGATGATTATTTAACGGATCAGTAAATGACGGATCTGGGGCCATCTTATCCGAGAGATTTATCAAGAAACATGCATAGTCGGGTTTAACTACACAGTCAGATATATACCATATCTCATTCCCGGATTTCCTCTTATATATAGCCTTTGAAGAATCAAAATAAGACTTCAAATAGTTAGCAACAGACCTCATACTATCAGGCGACAAACCTTTATAACCTCTAGCCTTAGAAGTAAGATGCAAATCGAGGTGAAATACTTGACGTTCCTTTTTTGTAGCCATGACCTTCCTTTTGAAAACTATTAACTCAACAACTCGTTTCTATAGCATGAATGAAACGTAATTTCTAGGGAGGGTAGATGGAAAGCTAAATATTGGGAACATTAAGTATCAGAACTCTCCCTGTAGTCACACCACTCTGCAGGTGTCGCGCTTGCCTGGCATCCCTTCCGGCGGTGAGCCCCGGTCTTCCTGACCAATCGGCTCACTGCCAGTGTACGGTTACACGTTGTAACGTTTAGTCGATTTCTCCTAATTCGATGTGAGACATTTCCCACACTGCCCTTTCTGTGATGCCAGTTAATCCGGCTCGATTCGTTCTGCCTGACCGGTTTGTTCCAGGGTAGCGGGTGATTTTATGGGCTCTACCAGCAGGGATTGTCGGATTCTGGTTTTGAGTAAGTCCTGGAATGGGTCTGTGTTGGTCAGGCTTGGGTCCAACCACATGTCGAAGTCTTCCCGGTTAAGCATGAGTGGGATGCTTTTCGGGTGGATGTGGCTGAACCTGGGGTGTGGTGGCAGGGTGATGATGGTGAACGACGGTACCACTTCTTCCTGGAAGTCCCACAGCTCATATAGGCCAGCAAAGGCTATGGCGCTGTCGGCCGGGTGGATGTTGTAGCACTGTTTGTGACCTTTCTCGCCTGTCCATTCATGAAAACCGCTGGCCGGTATGATGGCCCGCTGGCTGTGAAAGCGTTTCTTCCAGAGTGGACTGGTGCCCAGGCTGCCCGATCGGGCGTTGAAGGTGCTGTACTTTGGTGAGGGGCGGTAGCCGGTGCCGTCTGGTTTGCGTTCTATGAGCAGTGACCAGATGGCGCCCTGCAGGGTGCGGCCCTGGTGGGTTTCGTAGACGATCTGAGCTTCAGCTCCGGGGGCGATGTTAACGCGCGGTTCTATCCGGAGCGGGATGCCGAGTTCTTCCAGGAGGCCCTGGACTAAGGGGTCGTCTGATACGTTGAATCGGCCGCACATGAAGCACCTCAGAGACGGCAGGTTTTCTACAGTTTAGAACACGCTGAGTCTCTGTAGGCTTTGTTCATATCTGTTGGTGACTGTTGGTACTGCTGGCGCCAGAAGTTGCACGTTTCGGCGTTGATACGCTGCGCGTTTTGCTGCCGTTCCCTCAGTGTTTGTTGCCGACGGGCTTGGGCTTCTCTTTCCAGGCGTTGTTGCTTCAATTTTTCGTTCATAGCCCGAACGGCTTCAGGGTCTGGCGCGGTTTGTGTTGAACCGAACGTAACGTGACCACCAAACATTCGATCCTGAACAGCTGACATGGTCATATTCATAGCGCTTGCGAACAGGAAGGTGGAAACCAGGAAGCCGATAACGGCTGTGGCGAGGTTCGCGGCAAGGACTGCAGAGAAGATTTTTAACCAGGACATCATTCACTCCTTTGAAAATAGTTATGTGAAGATTACCCAATGCGGTTGTTAGGTAGCAACATAGATTTACACTCGACCACCCAAACTAAGAGGGCTATTTTTAGATCTTTTTTTAGATCTAAATTTTGGTATAATTACTTTGTGCCGCCAAGATTAAGGGCAACATGACGAAGAAACCGCTGAATCGATACAAAACACGAAGCGGCGACAAAACCAGCAATAAGGATCACGGCACGGGAGAATCTTTAATGAGAAGCCTATTTGCGAGGCTTGCGGCCACTATTTCGGAGCTGAAGGCTAATCCGAATGAGGTGCTCAACCAGGCTAATGGCGAACCGATTGTGATCCTGAGTCACAACAAGCCAAGAGCCTATATGGTGCCTGTCGAGACATTCGAACAGATGCAAGAGCAGCTTGAGGATTACCGATTACTCCAGGAGGCTCGCAAGCGTATGGATGATGAATCAATACCGGTGAGCATTAATGAGCTACGAGCTGGAATTCAAGAAAAAAGCGCTCAAGGAGTGGAACAAGCTTAACGCGACGATCCAGGCGGAGTTTCTGAACATTCTGGAGCGCCGCCTGGAGAATCCGAGAATCCCGAAGCACCAGCTCAAGGGTTCTTCGGATTTCTACAAAATCAAACTGCGATCCCAAGGCTTTCGCCTGGTCTACCATGTGGACGATGGGAAAGTGGTCGTTACGGTGATCACCGTCGGCCGGAGAGACGCCGTTTATCAGTCATTCTAGGTGTCAACAAAGTGTCCACGTAATTGCGGTTTTATGTGGGCACAAGTGGTCTTTGATTATTGTAAGTGACTGATTGCGCAGACATGTGGCGTTATGAGGTGCTTGTGACACGGATTGAAAATCCCCGTGTCGGTGGTTCGATTCCGCCTCCGGGCACCATTAAGAATTCAGACAGAACCCGCCTTGTGCGGGTTTTGTTGTTTCTGCCCTCTCCGTTTCTTCCCGACTATCTCACCACATCCCCCAAAAGCGACAACTCGGCCGCTATGTAATGGCCAATCATACTCGCCAGTCCGTCCGCCATTTCATCGAAACTGACCATCGGGTCCGGGTCCGACAAATGGCGGATAACGGCGAATATGCCGCCATTAATCCCGATGTAGGTGATCGCTGGAATGCGGCTAACCCGAAGGGTTTCCGGGTGCTCCATCAGGTAGCGCATGATGACGTTGTTGAGCACCTTGTAGAGCGGGTCCAGGTGTAGCTCAAAGTCCACCGCCATGGCGTATCGCACACACTTCAGATACCGGCCATCATCCTGCTCAAGAAAACTCCGGAACTGGTTCAGCAATGTGCGAATGGCTTCATCAATGGGCATCTGTACCAGTGTTGGCGTTAACGGCTTGATCATCGCCGCTGTGTCGGAGATGAAACGTTGGCTCATGGCGTTGAAGATCGCCTGTTTGTTCTCGAAGTATTCATAAAGCGAACCTACCCCCACGCCTGCTATTTCAGCGATGTGACGTGTTGTGGTGTCGGCAGGACCCCGCTGACTCAGTGCAATAAACCCGGCTTCAACAATCGCATCCACGGTTGCGCGCGAGCGATCCTGTTTTGGTTTTCTGGGCATAATTTTCCGAATTGAATCCGAACAAGCGTTCGCTCTAATCTGCAGTCAGCTGGGCGCAAACGCAAGCAGGGCAAGGCTTTCAGGCCTATTCGGCACTAGTTTTGTCCCTTTCGGGCGGCACCAGCCCTGGCAGCGTCACACTTACATCAAACCTGCGGAAATCTTCATGTTCAAAAACTCTCTGACTAAAAATGCCCGTGCAGTCATCACTGGCGCCGGCAGCGGCATCGGCAAAGCGCTCGCATTGGAACTCGCCCGTCGCGGGAGCCTTGTGGTGTGCACTGACATCAATCTGGACGCCGCGGAACAAACCGCCAGCGAAGTCCGCCGCCTCGGTGGCCAGGCCTGGGCGGTCGCCTGCGATGTCAGCAAGCTGGAGCAGGTACAGGCGCTGGCTGATAAAGCCGACGAGCTGCTGCCAGAACCGGTCAACCTGGTCATCAACAACGCCGGTGTTGGCGTAGGTGGCAAAACCATCGGCGAAACATCGATCGAAGACTGGGAGTGGACGGTCAACATCAACCTGTGGGGCGTGGTCTATGGCTGCCATGTGTTCGCCCCCCGGCTGCGCCTGCAGGAGCAGGCCGGCATTATCAATGTGGCCTCAACCGCCAGTTTCTCCGCAGCACCGCTCATGGGCCCCTATAACGCCACCAAGGCTGCCGCGCTGGCGATATCAGAAACCCTGGCGGCAGAACTCTCGGGCACCGGCGTCAGCGTCACCGCGCTGTGCCCTACCCTCGTGAAAACCAACATCTCGGCCAATGGCCGCATACAGGGCGAATCCAATGACCTGTTTAATCGCCTGATGGACCGCATCGGCATGTCCGCCGACAAGGTCGCTCGCATGGCTCTGGATGGCCTGGATAACAAACAGCTTTACGTTATGCCACAGGTCGATGCCCGTATGATCTGGCGAATCAAACGTCTGCTGCCTAATTCCTATGCGGCGATCACTGGGCTTATTAATCGCCGGATGACGTCCAAGTTCGTCTGATGACAGGCCCTAACACTCCCCACAAGCCAGGAGACTGACATGGCAAAGATTGATCTCGATAACATGCTGGAAAAGATCAAAAACACTCAGTGGAGCCTGTCGGATGTCGACTGGGATGCTCCGGGCGCTGAGCTGATCACCCCTGAACAGTGGCCAAAACTGAAAGCCTTCATGGCAGACCTGATGTGGATCGAGCATGTCGGTGCCAGGGCCTTTGCCGCCATGGCCAAGAAAGCGCCGGACGACACCCTGCGCCAGATTTACACCTATTTCCACGCCGAAGAACAGCGCCACGCCAACGCCGAAATGGCGTTAATGAAACGCTGGGGCATGCTGGAAGATGGCGAATTGCCGGAGCCGAACAACAACCTGAGGCTGGTCATCGAGTGGCTGGACCGGTTTGCCGATGATCAGCCGGTCTATGTGTTAGGCACCGTGGTACCCATGCTGGAAATCGCACTCGACGGCGCGCTGTGCAAGTTCCTGCTGGATACGGTAGACGACCCGGTGTGCCATCAAGCCTTCGAACTGATCAATGGTGATGAGGCCCGCCACCTTGGCGTGGGTTTCACCGTGATGGAAATGCAGGGCCATGGCAAAACCTACATCGAGCTTATTCGGATGACAGCGCAGCTGATGGACCCGAGACTGATTCTGGGCATTGCCTCTTACTTTCCGCTGCTTAACAAGATGCGGGACAACATTGTCGAGATGGGTTTGCCTGAGGAGAAGCTGTACGAGGCCATGCGCAAATTCGAAAAGATCGGAGGGCGCACTGGGGACGGCCGAAGGAACCCCTGGTTCCAGATCATCAAGCACCACGGCCGGTTCGTTGTCGACCGGAAAAAGCGTTTCTACCACGCGCCCATCGATGCCCTGGTGAAGGTGGCTGACGTCATCCCGAGAAAGGCGTTTCCGGCCGTACCCAGCTGGGTCAAAGAGATCACCTATCACCCGACCGCCTGACCACCGTTTACGAGATTACCTGATGAAGAACAACCAACCGCTTGCTCAACAGCAGCCGCCCGCCGACGCATTGATTATCGGTGCCGGCTTTGCCGGCCTGGGCACCGCCATTCGCCTGCAACAGCAGGGCATTCGCAACATCACCATTCTGGAGCGATCAGACGATGTTGGCGGCACCTGGCGCGACAACCAGTATCCGGGGGCTGCCTGTGACATCCCCTCCAATCTCTATTCTTTCTCGTTCGCCCAGAACCCGAACTGGTCCCGAAGTTTCTCGGGAAGCCGGGAAATTCTGGAGTACATCCATCACCTGGTGAATCACTTCAACCTTCGGCAATACATCCGGTTCCACCAGAATGTCAGCAACCTGGCCTGGGACCAGGACAAAGGCCTCTGGCAGGCAACGACCACGAATGGCCATGTGTTTTCAGGGCGCACCGCCGTGATGGCCCAGGGGCCGCTGTCCAACCCCGGTTGGCCCGGCATCGCCGGCCTGGACGAGTTTAAGGGCAAGAAGATACACAGCGCCGCCTGGGATCACGATTACGACCTCAAGGGCAAACGCATCGCGGTGATCGGCACGGGTGCCAGCGCCATACAGATCGTACCGGAGCTGGCCAAATGCGCCGGCAAGCTGACGGTATTCCAGCGCACTCCGCCGTGGATCATGCCACGGCCGGACTTCACCACACCGGACTGGAACAAGACGCTGTTCCGCAAAGCGCCGGTGAGCCAGACCGCTGTCCGCAAAGCACTCTATCTGGCCCATGAGTCCATGGCCTTGGCGGTCATCTGGAACTCGCCGCTGACCCGTTTTGCCGAGCGCCTCGGGCGGTGGCACTTGCGCAAACAGGTACCGGACCGCTGGCTACGCCGGCAACTGACCCCGGACTATCGCCTGGGCTGCAAGCGCATTCTGGTATCCAACGACTACTACCCGGCCCTGCAGAAACCGAACACCAAGCTGATTACCTGGCCGATAGACCGGATCAGCCAACACGGAATCCGCACGGTGGAGGGTATCGAGCACCAGTTCGACTGTATTGTGTTTGCCACCGGCTTTGAGGTGAGCAACGCCGGTACACCGTTCCCGATTACCGGCATCGGCGGCCGCTCACTGAACGAGGAATGGAAGCGAGGCGCCCAGGCGTACAAGAGCATCAACGTATCAGGCTATCCCAATCTGTTTTTCACCTTTGGGCCAAACTCCGGGCCAGGCCACAACTCTGCGCTGGTCTACATGGAATCCCAGATGGATTACATCGTCCGGAGCATTCGCACCATCAAGAGCCTCAAGCTCAAAGCCCTGGATGTTCGGCAATCAGCCCAGGACGACCACAACCGGAGTATTCAGAGCCGGCTGGCCAAAACCAACTGGAATTCCGGATGCCAGAGCTGGTACCTCACCGAGGATGGATTCAACGCGACAATGTACCCCGGTTTCGCAACCCAATACGCGAAGCAGATGGCCGATCTGGAGCTGAAGGATTATCGCCTGCTGGCAGAAGAGGCCGCGAGCGAGACCTTTTAGGACAGCCCAACAGCCTCCCGAAACCGGCCCCCCGGATACAGCCAGGCAATAAGCAAGCTGACCAGGCTGGACGCCAGCAAGGCGCCAAGGAACGGTGCCAGCGTCGGGATGCTGTCCGGAAAGCTCGCCGCCAGAGCCCCTGCGGTGAAGCTGCCCTGGCTCACCCAGCCGGGAAGCACGGCACCAAGCAACCCGGCCAGGCCACCAGCTACTGCAGCCAGCGGTGACATCCGGCGCCACAATCCCAGCAGCACCGGCACCACAATCGCCGCACACAGCAAGTCTGCAATCAGGAACAGCCGCAGTACTGAGAAGCCCTGAAGCGCCACCCACACCACCGGCACCATCAGTATCACCGTCGCCCAGCGGGCAGCACGCACTGACAGGCCACGTCGTCCGGAACTGGCCACCGCCATGGAAGCAATAGCGTTCTGCAAGGTATCGACACTGGAGGCCACGAGCGTCACCGCCAGAACCAGCGCTGGCAGAGCAAGCCAGGCCGGGGCTGCGGAAAGTAATGCGAAGAATGGAATGGGAGGCTCGCCCAGCGGTAAACCATGCATGGCCGCCAGCATCCCCAGGCCCCCAATGGCCATCACCACCAGAAACGTGCTGATACCGCCCAACACTGCACCGCGCCCAAGGGCGCTATCCGTTTCAGCTGCCCACACCCGCTGCCAATAGCCCTGGTGAAACAGGTTAGCGGCGGTCACCGCAATCACCAGAGTCAGCGCCACAGACAGCGCACTGCCAACAGGCACAGAGGGCATGACCGCCTCCGTTGGCATGGAGGGCAACCAGTACCAGGCCACACCACCCACAAGCAGCAACAGGGCCAACAACAACCAGGCCTGCCAACGGTCTGTGGCGAGGCTTGCCCTCAAACCACCGACAGAAGTATAGGTCAGTGTGACCAGCGCCACGCCGAGAACCACCAACGCGGGCGGCACATCGGAAAGCAGCGCGGCAATGGCGCCGATAGCGGTGAGTTCCGCCGCCAGGAAGCAGGCCATGTAGGCTACCGAAACCATCGACACCCAGCGCCGGACACCGGCACCGTAACAAGCCTCGGCAAACTCGCCGATACTCCGGCCTGCCGGTAGCCGCTTACGGATGGCAGGGCCATAGAAGCCCAGCACCAGAAACGGCAACGCGGAGCCGACCGCATAACCCGCCAGCGCCACAGGCCCCACAAACGCACCGATTTCCGGAGGCGCGAAAAGAATCCACGCGCCCATACCGGAGGCAAGAAAGGACAAGCCGATAGCTTGCGCACTCTGGGAGTTTCGGGCGGTAACGTAGTCATCAAGCAGACCGTCTGCACGTCGTGCCCGCAGACCAAGAACAGCAAAACCGAGGAGCGCCGCGCTGAGCACGGCAACCGTTAGATAGAACAAGTCGCACTTCCTCCGCCGGTATTAACCGGATCAGGTTCCGGGGTCGGCACTTGGCCCACTCACTGGCGCATGGCTTTGAGCGCATCCGCCCACTTGGCCAGCTCGGCCAGCATACTGCCCCCCGAACTGGTGTGGTGGTCTGCCGGCTGGAATCTGCGATTATCATCCAGCAGTTCCCAGGGCATCTGCACCATCACGCTCTCAACCATGGGCATCATCTTCACCGTCGTAACCAGTTGTTTGGACATCTGCGCGGAACGCAGGCCGCCGGAAACACCTCCATAACTGACAAAGGCACAGGGCTTGTAATTCCACTCGTTGTACACATAGTTGATCGCGTTCATGAAGGAGGGTGGCGGGCAGAAGTTGTATTCGGGAATCACGAACACGTAGGCGTCCGCCTTGGCGACGCTCTCAGACCAGGCCTTGGTGTGGTCGTGCTGGTACTTCTGCTGGCGGGGGTGGTTAGGTTCGTCATAAACCGGCAGGTTAAACTCCGCCAGGTCAACCAGTTCGCTGGAAAAACTGCCCTGCTCATTGGCAAAACCGTTAAACCATTCGGCGATGGATGGGCCAACACGGCCAGGGCGGGTGCTGCAGATGATGGTTTGTAGCTTGAGAGGCATACCGGATTTCCTTCTTCAGTCATTGTTCAGTTTTGCTGATAAACCGGGAATCTTATCGCCCTTTTTCGTCCGAAAGACGGCGGTCAACCCATCGATGGTAGAGTCGAGCAAGCGCGGGACGAATGACTGGCAAGCCAATTACCCAGGCCAACGGCTTCAGCACCAACACGCGGGACATCAGCAGGATATACGCATCCAGCTCCCGATGGATATTGCCCTCACCGTCTTTGACGTGAAGCTCTCTCAGAGCCTTGTCCGGGTCTATACCCTGCTGCCGCAGCTCTTCGTCACGGCCTGTGATATCCAGCCACTCCACGGACTCACCGGTCCGCCCGGCCAGCTTCTCATACCAGCGGCGATCCTTGATACAGGCAGGGCAGGAACCGTCATAGAATACCAACAATTTGTCCTGGGCATGCGTCATAACGCCTCCCTTTTGTTAAAACTATGGCAACGCCCGGGGCTCACGCCCCTTACTTTCGTTCCGAAGTGAGCTGGAACAGAAACCTGTCCAAATCCCTCACCTCCTCCAGACAAAGGCTGTGTTCCATACCATAGCAGTAATACTCCGGCTCATACCCAAGATCCTGAAGCTTTCGCTGCGCCGCCAGCCCCAGGTGCTCTGCCACAATCGGATCAAATCGGCCGTGCCCGATAAAGATCGGCAGTTTCCGATTGGCGTCGCTTAATCGAATGGAGTCCGCAGTGGCAAAGTAGGTAGACAAGGCAAACAGGCCGCCCAGCCGCTCCGGATAACTCAGCGCCAGCTCATAGGCCACAGCGCCGCCCTGGGAGAAACCACCCAGAATGATGTTCTCGCTGGCAATACCCCGCTCCCGTTCCTGCCGAACAAGCTCAGCCACCATCCCGGCAGAAGCGCGCAGTTGCGTAGTATCCACCTTACGGTCCACATCCATGGCCAGAATGTCGTACCAGGCGGGCATAACCATGCCGCCGTTGATGGTTACTGGCAGCTCCGGTGCGTGCGGAAAGATAAAGCGAACGGGCTGCTCCCGGGAGAAACGAAACTCCGGAACAACGGGTTCGAAATCATGGCCGCTGGCGCCGAGGCCATGCAGCCAGATGATGGTGGTTTGGGGATTTTCGCCGGTATCAATTTGCAAGGTATTCAGGGCTGTCATCGGGCCTCCGGAAGTCAGGTGAAGACCGGCGACTTTAACACTTTCCCGGTCAGCGAGCCCAAAGATCCTTCCGGACGCTCACCCACAGCTTACGAAACTCGACAGCGGCCGGGCTATTTGGCGCCAACAGTTCCAGCGGCTGGCCCTCCTCCCCCATCCGCTCAACCACACTGGCATAAGGGACAGCAACGCTCACCGGCGTACCAAGTAACTCTGTAGCCTGCTCCAGTATTTCCCTGTGCAGATTCTTGCGCCGGTCCACCATCGAGAAAAACGGCCGCAGTTTCTTGTTACCCAACTTCTTGTCTTTCACAAAATCCCGTAACTGGTTCCAGCTGTTGAGTGACAACCAGGTAGGCACCACCGGTACATAGACTTTGTCGGCCATTTCCAGAACCTGTTCGGTCAGGCGCGAGAGCGTGGGCGGGCAGTCCAGAACCACCAGACTGGTGTCTTCAGACAACGGCGCCAGTAGGTCTTTCAGGACGTTGTGTCCTTCGTCGTGTTCAAGCTTGATATCGAAGTTACGGAAGCTGCTATGGGCGGGGATAAAGTCTAGATTGGGGTAAACGTCTTCATGGATGAAGCGGGCGATAGGAGATTTGCCTTCCAGCAGTTTGGAGAGTTTGCGGCCTTTGACCACTTCCGCACCCGCCAGGTAAAAACTGGCAGCCCCTTGCGGGTCGAGATCCCAAAGCAATGTGCGGATGTTCTCGCGGCTGGCCAGGTAGGCCATATTGACGGCCGCTGCGGTTTTACCCACGCCACCTTTGGGGCTGTAGAAGGCAATAATTCTCATGACGGGGGCTCCTGCCGTGTCTGGTGTCAGAAAACACTACAGGATAACAGCCACCCGCCAGGCTTCTATGAAGCTTTTATGACAGAGCAATAGCTGGAACGGGTGTGTTGCGAGTAAGAAGGGCTTTCGTAAAACCACGCTCACGCGGCTTTGCGGAAGCCCTCCATCCGCACAGTTTTGTCCCGGTTGCGCTTGTACTTGGTTTTGTCTTCAACCACGCGCATCTGGTACTTTGGTGTTCTCAGTTCCCGTTGCACAGCGCTGTGCTGTGTGGCTTTCGCCTTTTTTCTGGCCATCTCGGTTTCTCCTTTGTTGGCCTGCATTTAATCTTTACTATTATATCACGTCCCCAAATTCCAAGAGCGTAAGCAATGACACTCACGGTGTGGCTCACATTTCTGGTCGCAGCGGCCCTGACAGCGCCAGGCGTCCTGGAAAGACCTTTTGCTCATAGGTAATTCTGTGTAATTGTGCGGCCACCGCGATTGCCGTCAAATACTCCGACATTAACCAGGGAGCCACTAACGTGCTGACTGCTTCTCTCGCCATTCTTGCCGGTCTCGCCCTTCTGGTCTGGAGCGCGGATCGTTTTGTGGAAGGCTCGGCTGCGACGGCTGGTCATTTCGGCATGCCGCCTCTATTGATTGGTATGGTGGTAGTTGGCTTTGGTACGTCTGCACCTGAAATGGTGGTTTCAGCCTTGGCTGCAAGCCAGGGAAATCCGGGGCTGGCGTTGGGTAACGCTTATGGCTCCAATATCACCAACATCGCCCTGATACTGGGGATTACTGCATTGCTTGCGCCCATCGCCGTGCACTCTCAGGTCATGCGCAAGGAATTGCCAATTCTGGCTCTTGTTACCCTTGCGGCGGCCTGGCTGCTGTTTGATGGTGAACTCAGCCGGCTGGATGCAGCCGGCCTGCTGGTGCTGTTTGCGCTGTTGCTGGGCTGGAGCATCTGGTCTGGCATGAGAAAAAACGATGATGCCTTCGCCACTGAAATGGATGCCGAGCTTGCCGCTCATCCCATGCCCATTCGCAAGGCAATTATCTGGCTGGTGGTGGGGCTTCTCCTGCTGATTATCAGTTCCCGCATCCTGGTCTGGGGAGCCGTCGACCTGGCTACCCGCTTCGGCGTCAGTGACCTGGTCATTGGCCTGACCATTGTTGCGATCGGCACGTCGCTACCGGAACTCGCTTCCTCCATCATTGCGGCCCGCAAAGGTGAGCACGACCTGGCACTGGGTAACATTCTGGGCTCCAACCTGTTCAACACTCTGGCGGTGGTGGGCATTGCAGGTTCCATCGCACCCATGGCAGTAGCGGACGAGGTATTGATGCGCGACATTCCCGTGATGGTAGGCCTCACCCTTGCCCTGTTCGTACTTGGTTACGGCTTTCGGGGCCCCGGGCGCATCAACCGGCTGGAAGGGGGCGGATTGCTGGCGGTCTTTATTGGTTACACGTTCTATCTGTTAACCACCGCCTTCTAAGACAACAATCCCGGGGTCAGCAACCATTTACTGACTCCCGGATACTGTTCCAGGTCCAACACAAACTCCTGCCCCCGTGCCGCACTTTTGAGGCGACAGTATTCCGGGGAGCCATCCGGGCGCCAGCGCTCCGGTTTTTGGTGATAGCTCAGCGGCACGCTATCGGCTCCTGGCATGAAAGCCGCCGGCAACCGCCAGTCAGTCACGTTTGCCGCTCCCGCCGCCGTCAATCGATGCTGATCCGATGGAACAGTCACCACCCCGGCGGCGGGCAAGTCCCCATTCAGACCAGGAATCTGCAGTCTGTCACCACTGACATACAGGCAGTTGTGAGCGGATCGTGTGCCGTGCAGATGCGGGTGGTAGGCCGCCCATTCCGGCATGGGCGCCGCCTCGTAAACTGGCCAGACTTGCCCCACCTGCAACCAGCCCCAAATGGCGTGAAACGGCCGGCTTTGCGGCACAAAGCGCCAGCGCCGGCGATACCGCTCCACCTGCCGGAACAAAGCAAAGAACAGAAACAGATCGCCGGGCCCCACACCGTGGTTGGCCAGATGAGCCTGGGCCGAGCCGTGCTGACCGAGTACCGGGCGCCAGCCTGGCAGCCGGGAATAGGCACCCTCGATCAGATCCGGGTCCAGGTGGGCGCCTGTTCGAGAGAAGCCAGAGCGGCCGGTTAGCTGGGATACCAGGGGGCCAATGCTTTGGCCATCGTGCTGAATCTGGCTATACCGGATAGGCGACTGATCATCCGGTATCGGAAGTGCCAGAGCACGTCCGTCCGGAAACACAGGGTTCGGGCAACCACCGGCAGAACTGTCGAAGCCTTTGCGGCTCAGGATAAGTTTCATAGCGGCACATTATGGGCGATTTCCAACTCCCGGAGCCATTCATCCGGCACGTTTGCTCGCAGGTGAGCCATGAACGCCCTCACCCTTCTGGGCAAATGACCGTGAGGATACAGCAGGGTGACTGGCAGCACCGGCCCTCGCCACTCAGGCAGGCACAATCTGAATTGCCCCGGGTGAGCTTCCAGCCGGCGCTCGGCCAACCAGTGAGGAATCAACCCCAGGCCTCGGCCAGCCGCTATGGCATCGCCCTGAACACACGACTGATCAACGGTAAACGTCCGTACAGGCATGGCGAGTGGGTAGGTTCCCAGCTTGGGATGACGCAAAACCAGACCCGGCCCAGTGCCTCCAAGCAGGTCAACCCACTGGTGGCCATCAAGCTCGCCGGGAGACGCCGGCACGCCAAACCGCTCGAAATAGTCCGGGCTGCCATAGATACCCTGGCTAAGGCTCCCCAAATGCTCCTGTCTCAGGGTGGTTTCTCCAACCTCTCCGAGCCATAAACAAACGCCATCTTCCAGCTCACCGGGAACCGTCTGCTGGGTACCAATAGCCACCCGCACATCGCCATGCTGTTCGAGAAACGATCGCACCACACCGGAAAACCAACCACGCACAAAAGCTTCATGGCACCGGAGCTCCAGTGTTCCGCTGACATCCTCCTTCAATTCATCCAGCGCCTCCCGGCCCTGGGACACCAATTCAAGAATCTCAACGCTGTAACGGTAGAACACGCGCCCCGCCTCGTTAGGCACAATGCGCCGGGACTGCCTCAGCAACAGTGGCTGCCCTACGGCTTGTTCCAGCTGGCGAACTTTCCGGCTGAGCGTTGATTTCGGCAGCCCCAGGTCTCTGGTACTGGCCGTCAGGCTGCCTGTTCGCACCACTGAGACAAATGCTTCCAGCTCTGAGAGATCGTACATCTTCTCGTTCCACATTCTGAAACCTACCGTCCCAATTTATCACTTTAAAAATGTAATGCGAACCATTATCATTAATTTCCAGCTTGCTTTGCAAACTATCTTTTGTCCGGAGCCGCAGCACAATGAGCCAACACCCGCCGATGAAACGCCGTCTCACAGCTGCAATCGCCATACTTGGCGCCCTGGCCCTGGGCCCGGCCAACGCAGAGTCGCGCAGCGTGGACACGGCCTATGGCGCAGTCACCATCGACGGTCAACCTCAGAGAGCGGTCACACTTTACGAAGGTGCTCTGGACCCTGCCCTGGCGGTAGGCGCCAATGCAGTAGGCGCTGTGATCACCCGAGGCGGCAATGACGTGGCCGAATACATCAAGCCACGGGCCGGTGACATTGCCATCGTGGGCGCCCCGGCGGAAACGAATATTGAAGCCGTGATTGCAGCCCGGCCGGATATCATCCTGGCGCCCGCGCAAACCAACCAGCAGCAGTATCAACTGCTGTCCCGAATTGCCCCGGTGGTGGTATCGAACGTTCCTATGTTCCAGGCAGACAGCTGGGAACAGGAAACCCGGCTATTTGGCCGGGCACTGGGGCGCGAGGAAGCCGCTGAAAACGCCATTGAAGACGTCAAAGCCCGCATTGCCGAAGTCGCCGCTCTGGTAGAAAGAACGGTACCGGAGGATCAACGGGATGCCACGCTTGTGCGCTGGATGCCGCAAGGCCCGCTGGTGATGGCAGAGGGGCTGTTTTCCGCCACGCTCCTGCAGGCGGTCGGTTTTGAGGTAACCGATAACGGCCTGGTGAGCGACGGCCGCCCCCACAGCCAACCCCTGAGCCTGGAAAATCTGGCCCGCATGGATCAGAACTGGGTGTTCCTGGCCACCCTGAATGCCGATGGCCAGCAGGCACTGGAAGCCGCCCGCCAGACACCGGCCTTCAGCCGCCTGAAAGCCAGCGGCCAGAACCAGGTGGTCGCCGTTAACGGTCAGCTCTGGAGCAGCGCCAGCGGCCCCTTGGCCGCCAAAGCCATTCTTGACGATATTGAGGCGGCGCTGGCCACGCTTGCACCGTGAACGCCCCGCTGACTGCCCCGGCAAACCCGCGAAACGTTGTTGCGTCTCGCTCCTTATTCCTGCCGCTGGTTGCGGCAGGGCTTTTTCTGTTGCTGGTAATCATTGGCAGCCTGATTTACGGCGCCGGCCCGGTAACCCCTCGGAAGGCTCTCGCTGCACTGGCTGGCACGGGTTCTGATGAGGCCTGGTTTGTCATCCGTGAACTGCGCCTGCCGCGAACCCTGATTGGCCTGGCCACCGGCCTGGCTCTGGGCATTGCCGGTGCCCTGCTACAAGCCATGACCCGTAACCCCCTGGCCGAACCGGGGCTGCTTGGCGTCAGCGCCGGTGCGGGATTTGCCGTGGCCGTTGCCATCCTGTTCGGCGCCAGCACGGCCACACTCACTACCCTGATTGCCCAGGTCGGTGCACTTGCAGGTTGCTCTCTGGTGATTGCCGCCACCCGTGTGCAGGGGCTGGGCAACGATCCGGTTCGGCTGGTACTGGCAGGGGCAACCCTGAGCGGCTTGTTGCTGGCACTCACCTCCATGCTGATGCTGATGGATCAACGGGCAGCAGACGAAATCCGCTTCTGGATTACCGGCAGCGTTGCCGGCAAATCCCTGGCAACCTTTCAGGCTACCCTGCCCTCTCTGATCATTGCACTGACGCTGGTCGTCGTGGTGGCCAGACCGCTGGCTGCCATGGCACTGGGTGAACGTGCAGCCGTAGGGCTTGGCCACCATCCCGGCCGCATCCGTTTTTTGATCACCGTTACCGTTGCCCTGCTGGTCGGCGCTGCCACGGCTCTGGCCGGGCCGCTGATCTTTGTCGGCCTGGTGGTGCCGTTTATCGCCCGCGCCTTTTCCGGGCCCGACATCCGAAAAACCCTGTGGCTGTGCCTGCCCATCGGCCCCGCTGTGGTGCTGGCAGCCGATGTAGCATCCCGTTTGATGGCGGCACCGGCGGAAATGCCTCTGGGTGTGGTTACCGCCCTGATCGGCGCCCCGGTGCTGCTGGCGATTGTTCGCGCCGGCCGGATGCCTTCACTGTGATGCACAGACACGCGCTCACCATGCCCGACTCCCGCACGTTGGTTGCCAACGCCGTTCTTCTGTTGCTGGTCGCCGCGGCTGTGATTATTTCGCTGTCCATGGGTACGGTGCAGATTGCGCCGGCTGAAGTCATCCGCGCTCTGATCGGCACCACCGAAGATCCTACGGCGGCCTTTGTGATTAACGAACTGAGGTTGAGCCGAGTTGTGGCGGGCATGCTCAGTGGCGCAGCACTGGCCCTGGCTGGCTGCCTGATGCAAACCCTGGCTCGCAACCGGTTGGCCACGCCCGGCATCATTGGTATCGACAATGCAGCCACCGCCTTTGCTGTGGCATCCGTGGTGGGTACCGGCATAGCGATCGCGCCTTCTGCCATGGCATTGGTTGGCGCCGCCACTGCCACCGCCCTGGCTTTTGGCCTGGCCGGGGCCAATGGCACCCGGGGCTATCGCTTTATTGTCGCCGGCCTCGGCATCGGCGCCATTGCCGGCGCCGTCACCCAGGTCATGCTCAGCCAGGTAGCCATAGACGACGCCAATGCCGCCTACCCCTGGACGGTGGGCAGCCTGAATGCCCGCTCCGGTGCCAGTGTTCAGGTTCTGGCCCTGGGGCTGGCCGCCAGTTGCCTGGTAACGGTGGCCATTGTCCGTGCACTGAACACCCTTCAGTTCTCAGACCCCGTCGCCATTGCCCTGGGCACCCGCCTGCGCCGCACCCGAGTAGTTGGCCTGGGCCTGTCGGTCTTGCTGACCGGGCTGGCCGTGTCGGTGTGCGGTCCGGTTGGCCTGGTGGCACTGTTAGCACCGGAACTGGCCCGCACCGTTTGCCGGCCAGGCAGGATCCCACTGACGGCTGCCGCCCTGGCCGGAGCCGCTTTTATGGTGATCGCCGACTTGCTTGGCCGAACGCTGTTCTCGCCCCTGGAGATTCCGGTGGGCATTATTACCGCCATTGTCGGCAGCCCTTACCTTCTCTGGATTCTGCTGAGACCTTCAACACGGAGCCTGACATGAGCCATTCCAACACGGCCACCCTGGCCGCCGACCGGATAACCCTGGCGCACCGGCGTTTTACCGTGGCGGAGAATCTGAGCCTGACGCTGCCATCCGCCAGAGTCACTGCCATTGTCGGCCCGAATGGCTGCGGTAAATCCACCCTGCTTAACGGCCTGGCCCGAATCCACGCCCCGGCGGCCGGCGCGGTACTGCTGGACGGCAAAGACATTCACCGGCTCCCCTCGAAAGACGTTGCCCGCAAACTGGCCCTGCTGCCCCAGGAGAATACCGCGCCAGAAGGCCTGACCGTCGGAGATCTGGTGCGCTTTGGCCGCCAGCCTCACCAGGGTTGGATGAAGCAGTGGTCACAGGAAGATCAGCAAGCCTTTGACCGGGCGGTGCAGGCGGCTGACGTAAAGGGCCTGGTCAACCGGGCGCTGGACACCCTCTCTGGAGGCCAGCGCCAACGAGCCTGGATTGCCATGGCGGTAGCCCAGCAAACGCCGCTTCTGCTGCTGGACGAACCCACCTCGGCACTGGATCTGGGGCACCAGATTGAAGTGTTCGAGCTTATCCGGAACCTGAGGGAGCAGGGTAAAACCATCGCCATGGTGGTCCATGACCTGGCCAGTGCCTGTCGTTATGCCGACCACATGGTCGCCATGAAAGACGGCAAGATTATCGAGGAGGGCAGCCCGGCAGAGATTGTCTCGCCGGAGCTGGTTCAGGAACTCTACGGCGTGAGCTGCGAGTTGCTACACGACCCGGCCACAGGCAGCCCGCTGCTGGTCAATGTCAGGCGCAACAACCGCCAGCCCGCCTGATGCTCAGGCCGCTTGTTCTGCGGCCTTTTCCCGGGCTACGGCTGCCGGCGCTCCTAATGACAACAAAACCGCACCCACCGAACAGGCCAGCATACTCAGGGTAATAGGCAGCAGAGCCTCGCCACCAAAGGCCGATGACAAGGCACTGATCGCACCGGCCAGAGTGAACTGGGACGCCCCCAGCATGGCCGCGGCCGTCCCCCCCATGTGGGGAAAGAATTCAAGGGCGTTGGCCATATTGTTCGGCACAATCCCACCCTGGCAACCTACCGCCGCGATAATAAATCCGGCTACCGCCCACAAGGGCCCATCCAGCAACACCACTGACACCAGACCCACCAGCATCACGAACTGGATGATGACCTGCACCATTAACAGCACCACGGAAGAAAAGGTGCGCAGCAGAGGCCGGTTAATCAGGTTGAGCGCTGCCATCACTCCGATATTGGCGGCAAAAAGAACGGAGAACGTGCTGTTCGACAGCCCGAACCACTCCTGATAGATAAACGAAGAATGGGTGATAAACAGCATCATGCTGCTGAAACACATCACCTGGATACCGACAAAACGCATGGTCGTGCGATGCTTGAGCACCAGCACATAGTTGGTCACCAGGGTTTTGACCGGCGTGGTTGCCCGTGGCCGGGGTTTGAGCCGGGGAAACAAAGCCAGTTGCAGGACCACGGCCAGGAAGAACGCGTAGGCCGCCAGAAATACGTAGATCCAGTGCCAGTCACCCAGCGCAAGCATCAGGGCGCCAAGAGACGGAGCCGCCGCAGGGGCAATAAACATGATCAGCCCGATCAATCCGAACAGTCTGGCTGCTTCCTGGCCACCCACCTGGTCCCTCACGATAGCGGGCACCGACACCGCACAGAATGCGCCGCCAATACCCTGGACCACCCGCCAGGCAATCATGCTGGACAGGTTATCCGCCAGCGCTATCATCAGGCTGGCCAGAGCAAACACCGCCAGTCCGATAAACAGGATGTTGCGGCGGCCATAACGGTCAGACAACGGCCCGCCCACCAATTGGGCCATGCCCAGAGTTGCCACATAGGCGCTCAGCGTTAGGCCTACATCGGCATGGGGAATGGCAAAATCCCGGGCAATGGCCGGGAACGCGGGCAGGTAGGCATCCAGGGCCAGGGGCCCAAGTGCGACAGTCATACCAAGCAGAAGTGCAAGCTGAAAATGCGACAAGATCTACCTCCAGAGACAAGGTAGATAGCTAACAATATTTATGGCCGCCTGGCAATCAGCGCTTTCCGAAAGCCGCTTAATTCAGCACACACTCATGGCTATAGGTCTGGCTCAGTTCCCGGCGCCGCTGCCGGAGACTGTTGCCCCGATCGTTGCCGTAACCGGCGCGAAGTCTCGCCTGCAAACGGTCCAGTTGCTTGCGGTACTGCTCGCACTGCCGGGTACGAGCTTCCTCCGCCTGCTGAGATTTGGCGTAACGATTCTTGCTGTTAGGCGAGAGTAGCTGGTCCAGCTCTTTGCGGTTCCGGGTTACCCGGTCAGACTGCCGGATATTCTCTGCCATGGGCATCGTGGTGGTAGGCCGCACCTGCACCCGATGGTGCTCGTCCAGCATCGGCGGCGTATCGGAAAAGTGAATGGAGCCGTTGGCATCGGTCCAACGATAGATTTCCGCCTGAGCCGGCAGCGAGAGAAAAAGACATAGGCAAAACGGCAGGGCCTTGATCCTTGGCATGGGTTCACATCCTGTGAAGTGGGTGTTGTCCGAGTATACCGGTGCCAGGCAGAAACCTGGCACCGGGTCAGACTATAACCGATGACGAGCGGTTTTGCAGGAACCGTGTCACCGGTCCAGCAGCTCGATCCAATGCTGAACGGGCACGTCTGAGCGGGACTCCAGATGCAGCTGGCAACCGATATTGGCGGTTACAATCCGCACCGGATCATCAATGGTCAACGCTTCCAGCTTGTTACTCAGCAGCTTCTGGCTCATCTCCGGCTGGGTGATTGAATAGGTTCCCGCCGAGCCACAGCACAGGTGCTTGTCTTTGGTAGCGGCCAGGTCAATGCCGGCACGGGTCAGCACCTGCTCCACCACACCGTTCTGTTTCATGGCGTGTTGCAGGGTACACGGGCAATGGAAGGCCACTTTACCCGCCTGGGCACTGGCTTTCAGGGGCTCCAGATCCTCCTTCAGCATGAAGGCGCCCAGATCGGTGCACAGTTCGCTCACTTTCCGGGCCTTGTTGGCATAGACCGGGTCGTCCCTGAGCAGATGGCCGTAATCCTGTACCATGGCTCCGCAGCCGGACGCTGTCATTACGATGGCTTCCGCTCCCGCCTCAATGGCCGGCCACCAGGCATCAATGTTCCGGCGCATCTGTTCCAGGCCACGCTCGTGCTCGGAGAGGTGATAATTGACCGCACCGCAACAGCCAGCCTGGGGCGCTTCCACCAGGGTAATGCCCAGTTTATCCAGTACCCGGGCTGTCGCCGCATTGGTGTTGGGGGCCGCCGAAGGCTGCACGCATCCGGCAAGCCCCAGCACAATGCGGTTGTGGTTTGAAGCTGGCCAGGGGCTGGCCTGCCGGCGCGGCGGCACCTTGGCACGGAGCTTTTCCGGCAGCATCGGCCGGAATGCCTGCCCGGCCCTCAGCAGCAAGCCGAACAACCGGCGATGGGGTAACACCCGGGTGAGCGCCCAGCGCAGCCACTTTTCTTTCGGCTTGCGGGGCAGCTCCTCTTCCAGCAAGCCACGGCTGATATCCACCAGACGACCATACTGGACACCTGAGGGGCACGTCGTCTCGCAGCTGCGGCAGGTCAGGCAGCGGTCCAGGTGCTCCCGGGTCTTCTCTGTCACTTCCCCGCCTTCCAGAAACATCTTCATCAGATAGATCCGGCCACGGGGACCGTCTCGCTCGTCGTTCAGTTCCTGATAGGTGGGGCAGGTTGCGGTGCAGAAACCGCAGTGCACACAGGCCCGGAGGATCTCTTCCGCCTCCTGGCCTTCGGATGTATTGGCAAATTGCTGAACCAGATTCGTTTGCATGATTACAACCAACTATAAAGGCGGCCAGGATTAAACAGGCCGTCGGGGTCAAACGAGTTTTTTACACCGCGCTGGATGGTTTTCAGCGCTTCTGGTGGCGATTGCATCACCTCGCCCTGGCGGTCGCCGCCGCGGAACAGGCTGACCTGGCCACCCGCTGACCGCGCCAGCTTTTCCATGTCGGCAAGCGAGGCGTCACCCCGATACCAGCGCTGGCCACCCACCCATTCCATCAGCCAGGGGCCGGGCAGATCAGCGGCGGGCGCGGTTGATCCCACTGAAAAGCGCCAGAGGGGTGCCTCGGCATCGGAGAAGAACCCATGCTGCATATCCCGGATCTGCTGCCAGAAGCGGTCACCTTCGTCCAATACATCGCCAGACCATTTGTCGGCGGTGGCCTCTACAGCCGAACGTGCGCCAGACAAACGCAGGTACACCTTGCCATCCACCCAGCAGGCGCCGGTGATGGGCTTGGGCTCACCGGCCCGGCGGTTCATGTAGTCGATCACCTCACCCATGGCCATATCCTGAACCAGGGTGACGGAAGCCGCCGGTTTCGGCATCACTTTCAGGCTGATCTCGGTGATCACGCCCAGGGTACCCATGGCGCCAGCCTGTAACCGGGACACATCGTACCCGGCCACGTTCTTCATCACCTGGCCACCAAAACGGAGGTGTTCACCTTTGCCATTCAGCAGCCGAATACCCAGCACCTGATCCCTCACCGATCCTGTCCAGGGGCGGGCGGGGCCAGACAGGTTACAGGCCAGCGTGCCGCCAATGGTGGAAGACTCAGTGAAACGAGGCGGTTCAAAGTGCAGACATTGGCCTTCTGCCGCCAGCGCTTCTTCAATATCTTTAAGGGGTGTGCCGGCCCGCACCGTCAGCACCAGCTCAACCGGGTGATACTCCACAATGCCCGTGTGGCCGGCCAGGCTCAGGGTGTCGGCGTCTGCGCTTGGCTCACGGCCCATGAACGCCTTGCTGCCACCGCCAACAATATTCAGCTTGTTTCCGTTCTGCCGGGCCTGAAGCACCTGCTCCTGCAGTTGTTGAATCTGATCAGCCATGGCTGGCACCCGCCTGTTCGTGGTTGTGTTGCTTATGTTCGATAGAGCGATATTCCTGGCAGAACCGCAGCGTCGGCACGCCCTTGCCCGGATTCAGGATGCCGGTGGGGTCGAAGGCGGCTTTTACATCGTGGAACTGCTGCAATTCTTCGTCGTTGAACTGCACGGCCATCTGGCGGATTTTCTCCACACCCACGCCATGTTCGCCGGTTATGCAGCCGCCCACTTCCACACACAGAGACAGGATGGCGCTGCCGAAAGCCTCGGCACTCTCGAACTCACCGGGCACATTGGCATCAAACAGAATCAACGGGTGCAAGTTGCCGTCGCCGGCGTGGAACACATTGGCCACCCGCAGGCCAAACCGCTCGGACATGCTCTCCATTTCCAGAAGCACCTTGGCCAGGTGTCGGCGCGGAATGGTGCCGTCCATACAGTAATAGTCAGGCGAGATTCGACCAACCGCCGGAAACGCCGATTTACGGCCTTTCCACAACAGCGCACGCTCCGCCTCGCTGGAGGACGTGCGGATAGACGTGGCGCCCAGTTTCCGGAACACCGCTTCTGCCTCGGCAATGTGTTCGTGCACTTCTTCTTCGGTGCCATCCACCTCGCACAGCAGCAAGGCCTTGGCGTCTCTCGGGTAGCCCGCCTGGCAAAAATCATCAGCGGCAATAATGGCGTGGCCATCCATCATTTCCAGACCACCGGGAATGATGCCATGGGCGATGACACCACCGACCGCATCGCCAGCTTTCTCAACACTGTCGAAACCGGCCATGATCACCTGCGCCACTTCCGGCTTGGGTAACAGTTTGACCTTCACCTCCGTGACCACACCCAGAAGCCCTTCGGAGCCGGTCAGCAGTGCCAGCAAGTCCATACCACAGCTATCGAGCCCGTCGCTGCCCACTGTTACCCGGTCACCTTCGGCCGTGACGATTTCGACACTCAGCAGGTTATGGACGGTCAGCCCGTACTTCAGGCAGTGCACGCCGCCAGAGTTCTCCGCCACATTACCGCCAATGGTGCAGGCAATCTGGGATGACGGGTCCGGCCCATAATACAGGCCGAAATGGGCGGCCTCTTCGCTGATGGCCAGGTTCCGCACGCCCGGTTGCAGCCGGGCCGTCCGGGCCAGCGGGTCAATTTCCAGAATACGGTTAAACTTGGCCAGAGACAGCACCACGCCCTCTTTGTGGGGCATGGCTCCTGCGCACAAACCGGTACCGGCGCCGCGGGCCACCACGGGCACGCCCTGTTCGTGGCAGATTCGCATGACCCGCTGCACCTGCTGTACGGTCTCTGGCAGCACCACCAGCATGGGCATTTCCCGGTACATGGCCAGGCCATCGCACTCATAGGGTTTGAGGGTTTCGTCATCGGTAATGACAAACTCCGGGTCGATAAAGGCCCGGAACTGTTCAGCCAATTCCGTTTTAGTTAACCCCGATTTGGTGGCATGTGATGTGGTTGTCATAACGTTCTCTGATTGTTATTGGCGCTGTTGTTCAAAGTAGTCGATACCCGCCTGGGCACAATCCATGTCCTGTTGCGGGGTGCCTGAACTCAGACCAATCCCGCCAACCACCTCTCCATTCACCAGCACTGGCAAGCCCCCGCCCACCGTGCTTAAACGGCCACCCACTTCGGTATGAATACCGAAGGCCAGATTGCCCGGCACGTTGACCGCGTTGTATTCGTGGGTGGCTTTGCGGGCGGCGGCGGCCGTAAAGGCTTTGTCCTGGGCGATAATGACACTGGTGGTTTTGCCACCGTCCATGCGTTCAAACGCCACCAGGTTGCCGGATTCGTCCACCACCGCTATACACATGGGAACACCGATGTCGCGGGCCTTTTCGCTAGCGCCTTTGATCAGGAGCCGGGCATCTTCAAGATCCAGGCGATGGATGGTTAACATGGCTTCAACCTCGCTGACGTACAATTTCAGAATCTACAAACCTCAGAATACTCGCCATCAGCGCAGAGATCGTCTATCGTTTTAGCAACTGGTCCTACCAGTTTGTTAAATCCCGAAACATGGAATAATTCGTAACCTCCCGCCATTCATGAAGTTTGGCGGTACAGGCAGCCTCAGCAAAAACGGATCCGTACAACCCTAAACTGGTCAGACCAGCAATAAGATCATGGGCATATCCAAAGAAATTTCCTACAAGCTTGAGCACCTGATTCTGGAAGGCGGCCTGGCGCCAGGGCAGAAGATCCCGTCGGAACGGCAGCTCTCAACCAAACTTGGGGTATCCCGATCGGTGGTGCGCGAGGCACTGCATGAGCTGCAGGCCCGGGGCGTCATTGAAACCCGCCACGGAAAGGGCTCGTTTGTTGCCAGCATCGTGCCGGAGTCCGGCGCACAGGGCGCGAACAGCCCGTTGATGTACCTCTATCAGGGCCATACCCGCACCCTCTATGACCTGCTGGAAGTGCGGGAGCAACTGGAAGGCCAGGCCGCTTTTCTGGCGGCACAGCGGGCCACCAATCTGGACCGGCACCGGCTTACCCGGGCGTTCCGCGCGCTGGAAAGCACAGACCCGCTGAGCAACGCCCGACCGGACCACGGCTTTCACCATGCCATTGTGGAGGCCTCCCACAACCCGATCCTGGTGCACATCCTGAGCGGCTTGAAAAACATGATGCTGCTGACCGTTCAGGCCTCGGTTTCTAACCTGAACCCGAAAGAAGACATGCGCCGGAAAATCATGGGGCAGCATCGCCAACTTTACGAAGCCATTATGGCCGGCAAACCTGACCAGGCACGCAAAGTGGCCACCGCCCACGTTCGTTTTGTGCGGCAAACCATGAAAGAAATGGAGAAAGAAGGCGATGAATTGCTGCGCATCCCCGCCCCGGAAGATCTCGCCGATCTGCTGAACGATTCAGGCTCACCGTGAGGTGTAAAATTGTTTGCATTGATCATTGATTAGGCCAGAATGACCAACAGGCAAGTGCTTCGATTTTCACCAAAATCCAACAAAGCGGTATTGATTTCCACGGCAACAGTCCGTAAAACATGCGCCTTTGTATGACAGCCCCAGGAGTCACCCCATGGCGGAATCAGCGCCTCTGATTTGCAGGGACATCCACAAGACCTTTGACAAACTCGAAGTCCTCAAGGGCATTTCTCTGGAAACCCGCAAAGGCGACGTGGTCTCGCTGATCGGCAGTTCAGGCTCTGGCAAGAGTACCTTCCTGCGTTGCATCAACCTGCTCGAAACCCCGACATCCGGCGACATTATCGTGCACGGTGACCCAATCCGGTTCAAAAACAACCGCAAGGGCGAGCGAATTCCGGCAGACAATCGCCAGGTGGAGCTGATCCGGGCGCGGCTGTCCATGGTTTTTCAGAGCTTCAATCTATGGTCCCACATGACGGTGCTGGAGAATATTATTGAAGCGCCGATCAACGTTCTCAAAATCCCGAAAAAAGAAGCCATCGAGCGGGCCGAGGCCTACCTTAACAAGGTGGGCATCTACGAACGCAAGGATTACTACCCGGCCCAGATGTCCGGCGGCCAGCAGCAGCGCGCAGCCATCGCCCGCGCCCTGGCCATGGAGCCGGAGGTGATGTTGTTTGATGAGCCCACCTCGGCGCTGGACCCGGAGCTGGTGGGTGAAGTTTTGAAGGTTATGCAGAGTCTGGCCGAGGAAGGCCGCACCATGATTGTGGTCACCCACGAGATGGCGTTTGCAAGGGATGTGTCAACTCAGGTCCTGTTCTTGCATCAGGGCGTGATTGAGGAGCAGGGTTCACCGGACAAGGTCTTCGACCACCCGGAATCCGAACGCATGAAGCAATTTCTTGCTCCCAAGTTCTGAACTCCGGTGCTATCTTGAAACCGGAAACGGAATAGAAACTTCCATAAAGAATAAAGCCATAACGGCAACTTACTGGAGAAGTGACACATGAAAAAACTGATTGTTGCAGCAAGCTGTGCCCTGGCCATGATCGCCGGCACCGCTCAGGCTCAGGACCGGAACCTGCGCATCGCATTCGATATCCCCTACGAGCCGTTCGAATACCGCGACGAGAACGGCGAGCTGACCGGTTTCGAAGTGGAACTGGCTACCGCCATGTGTGAAGAACTGAACGCCAACTGTGAGTTCGTCATCCAGGCGTGGGACGGCATGATCCCGGGCCTGCTGGCCCGTAAGTTCGACCTGATCATGTCATCCATGTCAATCACCCCTGAGCGCGCCGAGCGTGTACTGTTCTCCGAGCCGTACTACATCACTCCAGGCGGCTGGTTCGGCCCTGAATCGTTCAACACCGACGTAACCGACATGGACGCCATGAAGGGCAAGAACATCGGTGTACAGCGTGGCACCACCATGGACACCTACGTAACCGAAAACATGGGCGGCGTGGTTTCCATCAAGCGTTACACCACCGCTGAAGACATGGTTCTGGACCTGGAAGGCCAGCGTCTGGACGCGGTCTTTGTGGACTACCCGGTGGGCGAGCAAACCATCCTTAACCGCGAAGGTTACAAGGAAGTCGGCGAGTCAGTAAAACTCGGTGACGGTGTGGGCGTTGCCATGCGCAAGCGTGACACCCAGCTGGCCGAAGATATCAATGCCGCGCTCAAGAAGCTGAAAGAAGATGGTACTTATGATGCCATCATGGAGAAGTACTTCAGCTACGACATCAAGATTTAAAAAGACCCCGGGAGCAGCCTGTTGGCTGCTCCCCGCTTTCCGGAACTTCCCATGCTTGATCTGAAAGGCTACGGCCCGGCCCTCGCAGAGGGGGCGGTGGTCACCATTGAGCTGGCCTTCCTCTCGCTCGCTCTCGCAGTCACTCTGGGGTTGCTTGGCGCCTCGGCCAAACTCTCTGGCAACCGGGTACTGACCGGCGTGGCAACCGCTTACACCACCCTGATTCGCGGCGTGCCCGATCTGGTGATGATGCTGTTGTTCTACTATGGCGGCCAGGTGGCGGTGAACGCGCTATCCGATTATTTATGGGAAACCCGGCAAATCGACTTTTTCTTCCAGTTCGATCCGTTCATCTCTGGCGTGGTGACCATCGGGCTGATCTTTGGTGCCTATATGACGGAAACCTTCCGGGGCGCTTTTCTGGCGGTGGATACCGGCCAGATCGAGGCCGCCAAGGCCTACGGCTTTTCCCGCTGGCACACCTTCCGGCGGGTGATGATCCCGCAGATGCTGCGCCATGCCCTGCCTGGTATCGGCAATAACTGGCAGGTGCTGCTGAAGACCACTGCTCTGGTGTCGATCATCGGCCTGACCGATATGGTGCGGGTGGCGGAAGAAGCCGCCAAGGCTGAGCGTATGCCGTTCCACTTCTTTATCCCGGTGGCGGCGGTTTATCTGGCACTGACGGCGGGCTCTGAGTTGTTCATCAAGTGGCTCGACAAGCGGGCCAATGTCGGCGTGGTTCGGGGGAATTGAGGATGCCTGATTTCATTGCCGAATGGTTGAACACGAACGATATCTTCAATGCCATGACCATGATGGAATACTGGGATGGCATGGTGACCACCGTGCAGCTGGTGTTTCTGTCGCTGGTGATTGGCCTGGTGGTTGCAGTTCCCCTGGCGATTCTGCGTACGGTGCGCAATCCGTTTGTGTCTGGTCCAATCTGGCTGTACGCCTATTTGTTCCGGGGCACGCCGCTGCTGATTCAGCTATACATTATCTATTACGGCGTGGCGCAGATTCCGGGCATTCACGAGACCTTCTGGTGGACCATTTTCCGGGAGCCTTTCTACCCTGCCCTGTTGGCCTTTACGTTGAATACGGCGGCCTATACCACGGAGATTATCCGGGGGGCGATTGTGGCGACGCCCAATGGCGAGATTGAGGCGGCCAAGGCCTATGGCATGAACTGGCTGTTGCGAATGCGGCGGATTATTCTGCCCAATGCGGCGCGGCGGGCGGTGCAGGCTTACTCGAATGAGGTGATTTTTATGCTTCATGCGAGTGCGATTGCCAGTGTGGTGACGATTGTGGATTTGACGGGGGCGGCGCGGAACATTTATTCGCGGTTTTATGCTCCTTTTGAGGCGTTTATTTTTGTGGCGCTTTGCTACATGGCTTTGACGTTTATGCTGGTGTTCGTTTTCCGCAAACTGGAAAACCATCTTTTGCGGCATCAGAGGCCTATAAACTCCTGAGTTGTGGCTTTTGGTGCCTGGCCTGCTGGCAGGGCTGGCTTTCGGTTTTGGTGCACGGCCAGCCGGCGGAGCAGGCTTTCCGGGAAACGCTACAAGCACGTCCGTGTGCGCTTCGTTCCGGCCATCCATGGCCTCCAAGATTCCCGGAAAGCCTGCTCCGCCGTCTGACCCCAAACTCATTCAGGGGATTCACGCCTTTCCTTTCCTTGCGGGGAGTCTATGAGCGCTTCAAATCATCTTTTTGACTTCCACCCCGACTGGCTGGCCCATACGCTGGCCAGCGCGTCTTCCGATTTACCCGAAACCAAACACCAACTCCCAGACGGCACGCAGGTTTCCCGTAAGGCCAATGGTGTTTTGTGGCTGACACCGCCAGCGGGGCGGGAGAATCCGAACAAGGAGGCGTTGATTATCTCGGCCGGGGTGCACGGTAATGAGACGGCGCCGATTGAGGTGTTGAACGGGTTGGTGTCGGAATTGTTTGCCGGGCAGTGGCAGTTGGCTTGTCCGGCGTTGCTGATGTTGGGGAATCCGGTGGCGATGTTGGCCGGGGAGCGGTTTGTGGATGTGAACATGAACCGGCTGTTTAACGGGGCTCACAGTAAGCCGGAATATAAGGGCCTGCCGGAGGCAGCGCGGGCGCGGTTTCTGGAGGAGATGTGTCGGCAGTTTGCGATGGCGCATCAGGGGCTGGCGTTGAGTCACTATGATTTGCACACGGCGATTCGGCCGTCGAAGCGGGAGCGGTTTGCGTTGTATCCGTTTTTGGAGGGTCGGTCGGTACCGGCGGCACAGTGTGAGTTTCTGCTGGAGGCGGAGGTGGAGACGCTGTTGTTGCAGCACCGGGAGTCGACGGTGTTTTCGTCGTTCACGGCCAGCCTGCTGAACGCTGAGAGTTTTACCGTGGAGCTAGGCAAGGTGGAGCCGTTTGGCAAGAATGATTTGCGGCGGTTCAGGGGGATTGAGCGGGGGCTTCGGCGGCGGTTTTGTGGCCAGCCGGCGCCTGCGGTTCAGGCGCCGTTTGATCATCTGACGGTGTTTGAGGTGGTGCACGAGATTCTGAATACCGGGCCAGCCTTCCGGTTTCATGTGCCGGATGATGTGGCGAATTTTACCGAATACCAGCCGGGCACGGTGATCTGGGAAGACGACGAAACCCGTTATCAGGTGGGCACGGCGCCGGAGGCCATTGTGTTCCCGAACCGGGCGGTGCCGGTTGGCCAGCGGGTGGGTTTGATGATTCGGGCTAAGGGAAGTTTCGGGGCCAGGTAGCTCGTTACCCGGCCCCGGTCAGGCTCAGGCCGGGGCGTTTTCCGGTTCGGCCACTGGCAGTTTGATCAGTTTGGTGCACACAGACGGGATCACCAGCAGGGTCAGTACCGTTGAGGCCAGCAGGCCAGAGATAATGGCCCAGGCCATGGGCGGCCACAGGGTGGAGCTGGAGAATGCCAGGGGCAGCAATCCGGCAACCGTGGTGGCCGTGGTTAACAGGATCGGCCGGGTTCGGCGTTCAACGGCGGTACGAACCGCATCGCGGATGGCCCTGCCCCGCTCCAGTTCCCGGTCCATCACATCCAGCAGCACGATGGCGTTGTTCACCACAATTCCCACCAGCGCAATCACTCCCAGCAGCGACTGAAACCCGAACGGCGAGCCGGATAACACAAGCCCGGGGAATATGCCCACCGTCGCCAGCGGCACGGTCAGCAGAATCACCCCCACCCGCCGGAATGAGTTGAACTGCAGCAGCAGGAAGAACAACAGCAACAACATGCCGATGGGCGCGGCTTTCAACAGTGCTGTGTTGGCGTCGTTGGAGCCTTCGGCATCGCCCCCCATTTCCAGCCGCGTGCCGGCGGGCAACGGCTGATTCTCAAGAGCCGCATTCAAGCCATCCAGGGCCTGGCTGAAGCTGTAGCCGTCTTCCAGGTTGGCACTCACGGTGTTCACCCGAACGCCGTTGCGCAGGTATCTGGCAGCCGGCTCCCAGGTGGTTTCCACGGTGGCGACAGCGGATAACGGTACGGCATCGCCCCGGTCGTTGTAGGTGTTGACGGACAACAGCCGGGACAGCGACAGGGAGGTACCCTCGCGGGAACGCAGGATCATGGGAATCGGGTCATCTTCCTGGCGATAACGCTCAGCCACCGCACCGAAGCTCTGGCCGTAGAGGCTCTGGGCGACATCCGCCCGGCTCAGGCCATAACGGGCGGCAGTGGCGTCGTCCACGTTGATGGCAATGCTGGGCACACCGATATCCAGGTCGTTACGCACGTCCACGGTACCTTCAATACGCCTCAGCGCGGAGAACACCTGCTCCGTCGCCCGGGTGCGGGTGGCGTCGTCTGCATGGTAAACCCGGACTTCCACCGGTGCGGTCCGGGGCGGCCCCTGGCCGAGGATGCCCGCAGAGATATCCACCTCTGGCATGGACACCGCTACTTCATTCCTGACCCAGTGGATCAAATCGGTGGTGTCGGCCAGGGTGGGTGTGCGGATAACCAGCCTGGCCCGATTGGGCGACTGGGGCGATCGTTGGAGGTTGTAATAGAACGCTGGGCCGGTGAAGCCAACAAACCGGTGCACCTCCAGTGCTTCCGGCAGGGTGCGAATGGCCCGTTCCAGGCGTTCGGCAACTTCTGCGGTGCGGGCCTGGTCGGTGCCCTCCGGCATGTACAGCTCCACGATCACCCGGGGCCGGTCCGCATTGGGGAAGAACTGTTGCGCCATGAACGGAGTCATGGAAAGACTGATGGTGACCAGCCCTGCGCCGAGGATGATCAGGCGCCCGGGATACCGGAACACCAGCCCGCCCAGAAAGCGCGCCAACCCGATCAGGCGATCACCCTGCACGTTTCTGCGGGGTTTGAGGAAACGGGCCGCCAGCAGGGGCACCGCTGAAATGGCCAGAAGGTAACTGACCGACAGGGTGAGCATGATCATCACCGGCACACCCCGGGTGAAATCCGCCGCACCGCCCTTGGCCATCAGCAGGGGTGCAAAGGCTGCCAGTGTGGTACCAGTGGACGCACCGAGCGGGCCGGCCAGCTCGCCAACCGCTTGTTTCAGGGCATCAAGGCGACGCATGCCCTCGTCCAGATGACCCTGAATGTTCTCAACAATGACAATCGCATTGTCGATCAGGATACCCAGGGAAATCACCATGCCGATCACCGCAATCTGGTGCAGCACTCCGCCGCCCAGGTCGTACAGGCCCACGCTGATCAGCGCCACCATCGGCAGTATCGAGGCCACCAGCAGGCCCATGCGAATGCCCATACCGGTGAACACCACGGCAACGATAATCAAAACCGACAACACCAGGCTCCAGGCCAGGTTCACCAGGCGTTCGGCAACCTTGTCTGGCTGGAAGAACATCTCCCGGATTTCATAGGGTTCGAAATCGCCCCGAACCTGCTCCACCCGCTCGCGGATACGCTCGCCAAAGCGAATCGCGTCGGTACTGCCCTCTTCCATGATGATGGACAGCAGCACCACTCGCTCACCATCAAACCAGGTTTCCGGTTGCCGGGGTTCCGCCGGGCCTCGCCACACTTCGGCAGCGGCGGCCAGAGGCACTTGGGAGCCGTCCGGCAGTTCGATAGGGGTTGCGCGAATATCATCTATGTCAGCGAATTCGGTGTTGGGCAACACAGACAGTCGCTTGCCGTCCACCACCACAAAGCCGCCGGGAATGGTCTGGTTGCGCTGGGCCAGGGTGTCCAGCACCCGTTTCGGAGAAATGCCCAGGCGGAACAGTGCGGCGTCGTCCAGGGCCAGGGTGATCTGTTCGTCGGCATCCCCCTCAAGCTCAATGCGGGAAATGCCGGGAATATCCGACAGGTTCTGTTTCAGGCGTTCGGCCACTTTCGAAAGTTCGGTTACCGAGGGCGAGCCACCCACGGCAATCACCACGGCGGGAATATCAATCAGCCGATCATCCAGGGTCATCTGGCCAACATCGTCCGGAAAGTCCTGCCGGGCCCGCTCCATGGCCTGTCGCACACGGTCCCAGGCGGGGTCGGTATCGTAGATATGGTCCCGGAGTTTGAGGCGGGAAAGCGCCACGCCGGTGCGGGCGGTACCGAAGCTGAAATCCAGTTCCTCCACCTGACGCAGTTCATCGGTCAGTGGCCGCAATACCAGGCGCTCAACCGCCTCGGCACTGGCACCGGGATAACTGACGGTAATCATGCCGGCACGATAGGGAAACGAGGGGTCTTCCTGCCGGGGCATGGTGCTGTAGGCCGCAATACCCAACAGGCAAAGCATGGTCACCACCATGCCCAGCAAGCGTTGATAGTTCAGCAGTTGGCGGGCCATCAGCGGATCTCCACCCGGTCACCATCTACCAGCCGGGTAGTGCCGGCGTATACTACCTGGTCACCCGCCTGCAATTCGCCCGGGTGCACCATCACCCGCTCACCAATCACCCGGTCGATTTTAACCGGCACCTGCCGCGCAGTGGCGTCGTCCACCCTGAATACGCTGGTGCCCGAGTCGTTTCTCACCACTGCCAGCAAAGGCACGGTCATGGCAGAGGCCCGCACCGGTGTGATACCCACCTCGACCGGTTCGCCGGAACCCAGGGACTGGGGCGGCAGGCTCACCAAAACCGGGTGCAGCTCACCGCGAATGGAACTACCCTGGGCAATCTCAATCACGGTGCCGGTTTCCGCGTCCCGGTTGCGATCCTGCACGGACCAGACCGGCAACTCCTGCCCCACGCGTACGTGGCTGAGCAGATGGGCAGGCACACGCACCTCCACTTCCCGCCCCAGCGGTGACGACAATCGAATCACCGGCTGGCCGGCAGATACAAATTCATCACGCTCCACCAGCAAGGCTTCCACCTGACCGGCAAACGGCGCTTTCAATACGCTTTCTTCCAGCAAGCGGGTGGCTTCCGCCAGTGAGGCTTCCGCTGTGGCCATACTGGCTCTCAGGGAATCCCGACGGGCGGCGATCTGTTCCAGGTTCTGTTCCGACACCACACCACGCTGGTGCAGCCGGCTGGAACGCTCCCATTCCCGCTGGGCCTGATCAAACTGGGTTTTCAGCTCTTCCAATCGTGCAGCGGCAGAATCACGGGCCGGTTCCAGGGCGGGATTGTAGAGGCGTGCCAGCACATCCCCCGGCTTCACATTCTGCCCCAGCTCTACCGGGCGCTCCCGGAGGGTGCCGCTGAGCTGGAACGTGAGGGTGGCCCGCTGGGCAGCCCGGACAATGCCGGAGAACCGTAAGGGGATTTCTTCCACCTGTCCGCCGGTCACCTCCGCCACGCGTACAGACACCGCAGCCTCCGAGGGGACATCGGCAGTACCACCACGGCAACCAGAGAGAACCAGAACCACCAGCGCCAGGCTAGCGAGAGAGAATGGCGCACCGCGCTTAATGAGAGACATGATGTTCAGCCCCTTTCCCTGAAACGATTGATTGTTGGCCTCCGTTCCTTCGGAAACCGCCGGTTGTTTCCGACATCATGTCATTCTTTGACAAATTGTCAATAATCGGTTTCCATTCACTTTCAGGTATCATGCAGCCATCGCACAGGAAGCCGGGAACACCATGAACGAACCCCTGAAGTCACGACGGGAACGGGAAAAACAGGCAAGGTACGACGCCATTCTGAATGCCGCTGAGCTGGTGTTCTCCGAGAAGGGTTATGAGCGCACGTCCATGGACGACATTGCACGCACGGCCAGTCTGAGCAGGGCACTGCTGTACGTCTATTTCAAGGACAAAGCGGCCATTCAGCGTGGGATCATGCTGCGGGCCGGCCAAAGCCTGGTGACACGTTTCGAAAACGCGCTTGGTTCAGCAGAGACAGGTCTGGCGCAGATCCGCGCCATGGGGGAGGCTTACTATCGCTTTTACCTGGAGGAACCGGATTATTTCTCGGCGCTCACCAAGGCGTCTACCGCCATCGCCGATGCCGACGAAGATCAGACCCGGGAAATGCTCTGCTCCAAGAACGAGCTGATGCAGTTGATGACAGCCGCTATTCACACCGGCCTGGAAGACGGCACCATGAGCCGGGAGCGCATCAGCTCACCGGCACAAACGGCCCTGTACCTGCGGGGCGCCCTGCACGGCGTGATCATGCTTTGCCAATCAGAAGCCACTCAGGCCGGCAGCTTTCCCGCCGATGCCCTGATTCGCCACACCATGGATATGCTGACCCGCTCCATCGCCAGCCAGTAGCGCCGCTCGCTACAACTGGAAATCGTAAATAGAACCCAGCCCCAGAATACCGGTGAGTTCGTCCAGGGCCTTGCGGACTTCCTCCAGCAGCATCGGGTCTGCCAGGTCCTGTTGGTCGAGCTCACTCCGATAATGGGCGTTCACCCAGGTTACCAGGCGGTCGTAGAGTGCATCGGTCAGAATCACGCCCCGGTTGATGGCGTGTAGCTCCTCATCGTTCAACACCACCCGCAAACGCAGGCAGGCGGGCCCACCTCCGTTTCTCATGGACTGTTTCACATCAAACACTTCGACGCTGGTGATGGGGCCATCGCCTTTGACCATCTGATCCAGGTAACGGCTTACTGAAGGCACTTCCCGGCACTCACCGGGCACCGCCAGCAACATGCCGTCGGGGGTATTCAGCAGCTGGCTGTTGAACAGGTACGAGGCCACGGCATCTTCAATGGGCACCTCACTGGCAGACACCCGAACGGCCTCCAGCTTTGCCCCGGTAAGCCGGTCGCTCAGCTCCGCCAGCACCCGGTCTTCCTCCAGAAACGCCAGTTCGTGGTAGAACAGGCAGTTGCCGTTGCCCACCGCAATCACATCGTTGTGGAACACGCCGGCATCAATGGCGGCAGGGTTCTGTTGGGCAAACACCGCGTGGCGGTCATTCAGCCCATGCAGCCGTGCGATGGCCCTGGAGGCTTCCAGGGTTTGCCGGGCCGGGTATTTGACCGGTGCCGGGGCCTGCTCGTTGAAGGCTACCTGGCCATACACAAACAATTCCACACCGGGCTCACCATAACGGCTGCACAACCGGGTGTGGTTGGCCGCACCCTCATCCCCGAAGTGGTTGACCGAGGGCAAGGCCGGGTGGTGTGCAAAGTAGCTTTCGTCCGTAAAAATGGCTTTCAGGGCACGACCGGTCACCCGGTGCTCGATGGACCGGTGAAACTTGGCGCTGAGATTCGCCGGAGTGAAATGTACTCGATGGTCTTTGGTATCCGCACTGGGGGACACCGTCGCCGCATTGGCGGTCCACATGGCAGATGCGGACGACACCGCGGCCAGAATGGAGGGGTCTGTACTCGCGGCCTGCTCCAGCACCTGCCGGTCATTACCGGTAAACCCGAGGGCGCGCAGTGTTGGCAGGTGTGGCCGCTCATGGGGCGGCAAGACGCCCTGAACGTAGCCCCGGTCGGCCAGCTGCTTCATCTTGGCCAACCCTTGCAAGGCGGCCTCTCTGGGATTGGCCACCGAGTTCACGTTGGATTTCGACGCCACATTCCCCCAGGACAACCCTGCGTAGTTATGGGTGGGGCCCACCAGCCCGTCAAAATTCGCTTCAACCGCGTGTTTCACCATAGCAGGCTTCCTGTCAGTCAAATGTCAGGCCGGGCGCCAGGGTATCTGGCATTTCACTCTTGCCAGCCTCCAGCGAGGCCATGGGCCAGGCGCAGTAGTCCGCCGCGTAATAGGCACTGGCGCGGTGGTTGCCGCTGGCGCCCACACCACCAAACGGTGCCGCACTGCTGGCCCCGGTCAGCGGCCGGTTCCAGTTCACAATGCCCGCGCGCACCTCTTCCACCAGCCGGTTATACAGTTTGCGGTCGTCACTCAGAATGCCCGCCGACAACCCGAAACGGGTGTTGTTGGCCAGCTCCAGGGCATCGTCAAAACTCTTGTAGCGGTATACCGTCAGCAGCGGGCCAAAGAATTCCTGATCCTTCAGCTCCACCTCCGTGGCATCGACAATACCTGGTGACAACAAGCCTGTGCCCGGCTTCAGCTGTTTCATCTCAAGCAGGGAACTGGCGCCCTTCTCCAGCATATCGGCCTGGGCCTGCAGCAGCATCTCAGCCGCCTGTGCAGAGATGACCGAGCCCATGAACGGCTGGGGCTCCGCATCAAAATCGCCCACCTGAATACGGGAGGCAACGTCTACAAGCCGGGCCAGGAACTCATCCCCTTTCTTGCCTTTGGGAACCAGCAGCCGGCGTGCACAGGTGCAGCGCTGGCCGGCCGACAAAAAAGCAGACTGGATCGTATGATGTACTGCACCGTCTACATCCGCCACGTTCTGCACAATCAACGGATTGTTCCCGCCCATTTCCAGCGCCAGAATTTTCTCCGGCTGGCCGCCAAACTGTTCGTGCAACAGATGACCAACATTGGAACTGCCGGTGAAGAACAGACCGTCGATCATCGGGTGGCGGGCCAGGCATATGCCGGTATCAGCGCCGCCCTGGACCAGGTTGATCACACCATCCGGCAGGCCTGCCTTTTCCCAGAAACGCACGGTCATTTCGGCAACGCCCGGTGTCAGCTCACTGGGCTTGAACACCACGGTGTTGCCCGCCAGCAGGGCCGGCACAATATGGCCGTTCGGCAAATGGCCAGGAAAGTTGTAAGGGCCGAACACCGCCACCACGCCATGGGGCCGGTGCCGAAGTACCGCATGCCCTCCGGCCACATCCGACTCTGAGTGTCCGGTACGTTCGTTGTATGCCCGGATGGAAATGGGCACCTTGCCAATCATGGCCGCCACCTCGGTGCGGGATTCCCACAGCGGCTTGCCGGTCTCCAGGCCAATCTGATGGGCCAGGGCCTCTTTGTTGGCCTCCAGCTGCTGGGCAAACGCCTCCACCACCGCCTGGCGCTCGGCAAAACTCTTCCGCCGCCAGGCTGCAAATGCAGCCCGGGCCTCGCGAACGGCGGCGTCTACATCTTCCAGGTTAGCGCCGTTGCCGTCCCAGACAGTCTCACCCGTGACCGGCTGTAACGATTCAAATGGCTGCCCGTGGCCCTGAATCCACAGCCCGTCTATAAAAAGATTGCCTGACAGGTTTGCCATTGTTCCTCACCTCCAATTAGGGAATTTGTCAGCGGCTTCGGCGCTAATCCTGACCATGCCGGTTACGATAATGGCGTACCCGGTCGAGAATTTTCTCGTCCTCACTTTCCTGGCCCTTCAGTATATGAATGGGTGACAAAGCGCTTTCCTTCAAGGGCGCAAGACGAACCGGATCTCCGGACTCGATCAGCAGGGCATCCGCCACCTCGCGGGGAATACTCACGGTATCCGGCCCGATACATTCCATGGGCAGGGTGGTTACCCTGAAGTCCCGGAACGACCGGTTTGAAATCATCACGCGCTGTTCCGGTGGCACGTCCAGGTTCATGGGTTTATTGACCACCATGGCGTGGCGATTGATGGATTCCCGCACGGTTCGGATGTTGTTCACGAACGCCTCCACCGCCGGCCCGCCATCAAAAATATCCACCATGCCGTTAAAGTTGAAACCTTCTGCCTGCAACATTTTCAATGCCGGCCGGGTATTATCATGCACCATGCCGATGACCGCCCGCGCCTCTTCCGGCAGCATCGGCAGGTAGATCGGGTACTTGGGCATCAGCTCGGCAATAAAGGACTTGTTGCCAAGGCCAGAGAGCATGTCCGCCTGGCTGAATTCCATGTCAAAGAACTTGCTGCCAAGGGCATCCCAAAGCGGGCTGCGACCGTCTTTATCAGACACGCCACGCATCTCGGCAAAGACTTTTTCCGAGAAGTGCTTGCGAAAGTCATCGAGGAACATGAACCGGCAGCGGGATAACAACAAGCCGTTACCTCCTCCCTGATAACCTCCGGCCAACAACAGCGAACAGATTTCGGTGGTGTCCGTCATATCATTGGACAGGTGCAAGGTGGGTGTACGCACATGCACGCCCAGTTCCCGCGAGGCATTCACCGTAACGCTTAGCCGGTAATTGTAGAACACCTCTTCCAGGCCCACGCGGGCTTCAATGCCGCTGATGCCAACGGTTTTTCCGCTTTGGGTCTCTTCCAGGGCAAACAGATACAGCCCGGCCTCCGGGGCACAGCGCTGGTTGAAGGATTCCCGGGTACGCTCAATCTTACGTTGCAGCAGTTCCCGGTCTGCCGGCAGGGTGGTCAGCCCTTTGCCGGCGTTCTGGGCCATTCCATAAAGATCATCAAGATCGTTTTCCTGCAACGGGCGAATCAACAACATGTTACGCCCTCCCCTGAGCTGGATTAATCATAATGGCGAGATCCTTACCCGGTCGCCGGCGCTCCTGTCCAGTGCACGCCAGGTGCTGACCGGTACTTTTACGTCGTCCGCCAGGGTTTCAGACACCGAGGTCAGCAGGCAGCGGAAGTCTTGCGCTTCTCCCGCCGAGATCAGGCAGGTTTCCCCATCCAGACCCTCGCTACCGTGAAGCGTTTTCGGCTGGCTGGTCACAACGGTTTTCAACGTGTCCGTTCGGGCCTCCAACACCGGACCGCCATCGAAGATATCCACGTAGCAACCGGGCAGAAAGCCTTCCCGTTGCAGCAGGTCGTAATTGGGCCGGGTAAGCGGGTGCGGCTCACCCAATGCCTCTTGCGCGGCTTCGCTGAGTAAGGTCACGTATATTGGGTTCGGGGGCATGAGTTCGGCAATGAAGGTTTTGCTGAGCTGGCCGGAGTGCTGGTCGGCGGTTTCGAAATCCATGTTAAAGAAGTGGCGGCCAAGGCTGTCCCAGAAGGGCACCTCGCCGCTCTCATGCTGTATGCCCTGGATTTCCACTACGGTGCGATTGGTGAACCATTCCCGGTGGCTGGCGATGAACATCATGCGGGCGCGGGAGAGCAGTTCAAAGGCCGGGGTATTTCGCAGGTCCGGTTTGAGGGTGAAGGCGCACAGCAGGGTCAGATCAGTCAGGGCGTGGCTGGGGTACAGCACTTCCACGCGCCGGGAGACGTTGAGTTCGTGGGAGGCGTGGATAAGGTAATCGCGGCGGTAGTTGTAGAACGGTTGGCCGTTGCCTGCCCGGGTGTCTATGCCAGCGGTGCCGGCGAGTTGGCCGGTGTCTGTGTCTTCCAGTACGAAGAGCAGGCGGCGCGGGGTGCTGGTGTCGGTTTTGTTGGCGAAGCTGGCCTGGGACTGTTGGAGTTTTTTTGTCAGGGCGGATTGGGTATTGGGCAGGGTGGACGACAGCCGGCCGCTCTGGGCGCTGGTCAGGTCCAGAATCTGTTGCAGGTCATCCAGTTTGGCTGGTCTGACTCGCCACATGGTCATTACTCCCCGGGTCTAACGGCGACTTTTGATTTGCCGGCCGGGGGCGAGCTGTTCACTCCTTCCGGGAAACGCTACGAGCACATCCCTGTGCGCTTCGTTCCGGCCATCCATGGCCTCCAAGATTCCCGGAAGGAGTGAACAGCCCGCCCCCTACTTCGGGCTATGCCGTCCTGTTACGCCGTCAGTTTTTTCACGGCCGCCTCAAAACGCTCCAGCGCTTCATCAATATCCGATTCCGGAATAATTAGCGAAGGCGCCAAACGAACCACGTTCGCACCGGCGACCAATACCATCACGCCCTCATCCAGGCCGGCGTTGAGAAAGTCTTTGGCTTTGCCCTGCCACTTTTCGGTCAGCACACACCCTAAGAGTAGACCAGCACCGCGTACTTCGGAAAACACTCCGTAGCGTTCGCCGATGTCCATCATGCCTTTGCGCAGTTTTTCGGAGCGGGCTTTGACGCCTTTGAGGATTTCCGGCTGGCTGACGGTGTCGATTACTTTCTGGGCGACGGCGCAGGCCAGGGCGTTACCGCCATAGGTGCTGCCGTGGGTGCCCACGCCAAGGCTTTTGGCGGCGTTGGCGGTGGTGAGCATGGCAGCTACCGGGAAGCCACCGCCCAGGCCTTTGGCGCTGGTGAGGATGTCGGGCACTACGTTGTACATCTCATATGCGTAGAGGTAGCCGGTTCTGCCGACGCCGCTTTGTACTTCGTCGAACACCAGCAAGGCGTTGTTGTCGTCGCAGAGCTGGCGCAGGCCTTTGAGGAATTCAGGGTCTGCGGGCATTACGCCGCCTTCGCCCTGGATGGGCTCGACGACGATGGCGCAGGTTTTTTCTTTGGAGACCAATGCTTTCACGGAATCCAGGTTGTTGAATTCGGCGTGGTGGATGCCGCCGGGAGCCGGTTCGAAGCCTTCCAGATATTTCGGCTGGCCACCGACGCTGACAGTGAACAGGGTGCGGCCGTGGAAGGAACTGGTGAAGGAGATGATTTCGTTTTTCTCCGGGCCGTAGTGTTCCCAGGCGTAGCGGCGGGCCAGTTTGAAGGCGGCTTCGTTGGCTTCGGCGCCGGAGTTGGCGAAGAATACCCGTTCTGCGAAGGTCTGGTCGCACAGGGTTTTGGCCAGACGCAACGCGGGTTCGTTGGTCATGACGTTGGACAGGTGCCAGATTTTTTCCGCCTGTTCCTGCAACACGCCCACCAGGCCCGGGTGGCAATGGCCGAGGCTGGTGACGGCAATGCCGCCCTGCAGGTCCACAAACTCTCGCCCTTCCTGGTCCCACACGCGGGAGCCCTCGCCTCGCACCGGGATGATGTTACCGGGGGCGTAGTTGGGCACCATTACTTCATCAAACAGTTCGCGGGAGACAGGTTCTCTGTTCATGGATCTCTCTCAGTGACTCATTGCTAAGTGACAGGGTGAATGCCCCCATAATACGCCACTCACGGCATAAGAACAGCCGGTTGCGTCAAAGGTGGTAGTTCGATGATTCGATACGGCTTTTTGTCACGGCCCAGCAGGGCTTTGACCAGCAGTTTGTAGGAGTCGAGATCAAAGGTAACGGGGTCAGCCCCCGGTTCAAAGTCGTTCAGTTCCTCCTCGCTGTTCAGGGTGGCGATGTGCACCCAGTTGTAGACAACCAGAATATCGGTGCGGTCGGTGTCGCGGTTATCTTCCACCAGGGCAACAGGCCCGGGCCAGGGCCAGGTTTTCAGGCGCAGGTTGTGGAAGGCGATCTGCATTCTCAGGTTGTAGCGGGTGGGGTCTTCCGCGCCTTCGCAGGCGCCTTTGCATCGGCCCAGGCTACGCTGGAAGCATGGGCCGGCACCGGCAGGCTCCAACCCAAGCAGTTTGCCGCACAGGTCGTTCTTGCCGGCAATGCCGCGGATGGCGCCCAGCGCATCGCGTTTGCTGCGGAACAATCCGAAGTAATCGCTGAGCTGGTCCGGCACCACTTTTCGCGCCAGTCCGGCCTGCAAATAGCCTTCCTTATTGGTTGTCAGTGCGATGCTGACCAGGTTCTTGGCAGCACGGGAGCGGCGGTTATAGAGCGGGTTCAGGCTTTTGATCTGTTTCAGTTCCAGCAACAGAGCGCCCAGCTCACCGGCGGTTTCCGTAAACTCCACCCGGCGCAGGCTTTCGGACATGCGCAATCCCCGGGGAGACTGATGATCTCCGGCGAAATGTGAGGCCACCCGCTGGGCAATGTTGGTGCTTTTGCCCACGTACAGCAGCGCATCATTGTCACCATAAAACCGATAAACACCCGGCCCCTGCGGCAACTCCGCGAAGATCTCCGGCGGCACGTTAGAAGGCGTACTCTGGCGTTGAAGCAGTCGCTGGATGGCCTGGTTCACTGTGTCGGTGTCATGCTCAACCAGAGTGTGCTCGAAGAACGCCAGCATGGCGGAAACATCGCCCATGGCCCGATGACGCTCCACCTGCGGCAGGTTGTGGCGGTTGATCAGGGCATCCATATTGTGGCGGCTGTGTTCCGGGTAAAGTGCCCGGGAGAGCCTGACCGTGCACAACACCCGGGCGCTGAATGCTCGCCCCAGCTTACGGAACTCAGACTTAATGAAGCCGTAATCGAAGCGGGCGTTGTGAGCCACAAAAATCACTCCGGCCAACTGTTCTTCCAGCTCATCGGCAATCTCTGAGAATAGCGGAGCGTCCGCCACCAGCTCGTTGCTGATACCGGTCAGGCGCTCGATAAAGCCGGAGATCCGCGTTTCCGGGTTCAGCAGGGTTTGCCATTCCCCCACCACGTCACCGGCCCGCCAGAACCGGATACCGATCTCGGTAATCCTGTCCCGCTGCGGATTGCCGCCGGTGGTTTCGATATCAAGGAAAGCAAATGTTTCGTTACTGAGAAGCGCAGGTTTCTTTGTCATCTGAGGTATTACGACCATTTGGCAGGGCCGGATGCCAGCATCGTTGCACCATCGAGCTATAGACATTCGTCTAAATAACCACCAATTATGTTTGAATTGTCACAGATTCGTAACTACCTTGTTTTTGGGTCCAACAACAATAAACGTGTGGAGACAACAACGATGCAAAGCAACAAGTTAAGAATGGCAATCCGTGCAACGGCGGCAGTGGCTGTGTTTGGCGTAGCTGGCCAGGCAAGCGCTGTTAGTTTCAGTGCGGGTGATTACGACGTAAGCGTTTACGGTTACGCTCGTATGAATGCCAGCTACGACGTGGATAGCGATCAGGCACTGAGCACTCGCTCAGGCTCATTCGAAGACCTTGCCGGCAACGATAACGCACCTGACGGCCATTTCGGCGCGGATGCGGTTCAAAGCCGCCTCGGTTTCAAGACAGTATCACCGGAAGGTGTAAGCGTTACCGTTGAGGGCGACTTCCGCCCGGGTAACCTGCGCCTGCGCCACGCGTTTGGTGAATACAATGGCGTGTTGATGGGCCAGACCTGGTCTAACTTCAACAGCTTCGTCGGCAACACCTCAACTCTGGATTTTGACTCTCTGCCCGGTTTGGCAGGCCTGCAAGGCCGCGTGGCCCAGGCTCGCTATACCACTGGTCCGCTGTCGTTCTCTCTGGAGCAGCCGCAGAACTCAATTGTCTTTTTCGATCCAGTGGAAGCTGAGTTAGATGATGCGGACAAACGGGACGGCATGCCAGCCTTCACTGCGCGCTTGGAAGACTCCCAGGGCGGGCTTAGCTATTCCGCAGCTGTTTTGGCACACCAACTTACCGTTGACGACGGGGCTGATGACGATAGTGCATTTGGCTTCGCCACCTTCGTTGCCGCCAAGATGGCTCTGACCGACATGATCACCCTGCAAGGTACGCTGACCTACACCGACGGTGCCAACAGCTACCTGTATCGCTCCGGTGAAAACTTCGGTGCCGCCAGCGCCTATGTGGATGGAGACAGCGTTGAAACCATCTCAGGCTACGGCGGCTCCATCGGTGCCGGCATCAACCTGGGCGGTGGCCGCAGTATCAACATTGGCTACGGCTATGTTGAGGTTGACTGGGACGATGCGGTGAGTGATCTCGGTGCAGCAGCAGTTGCTGATCAAAGCGAAAGCAACCAGGCCATTATGGCCAACTACCAGTGGACACCGGTCAAAAACGTCATGATGGGCGTTGAGTACCAGTTCCTGAAGCGTGAAAACGTGGACGGTACCGACGGTGATGCCAGCCGCATCCTGTTCGCTGCGCAGTACAACTTCTAACCCTTCCTGTTAGAAGTTAACTCAGAATTACCCCGGCTTCGGCCGGGGTTTTTCGTTTCAGGTTGGTGCAGTTTGCACCGCCATGAATCACTGCGCTCACTTGCCCCGAATTGCGCTTCACACCAACCCTGAAAACTCAACAAGTTAGCCGTTTCCGCACCTTTGGCACGACTGATGCAATGTTCTGATTGCAAAGCCGGCCTCCGCAACGCTGCCCGGCCTCTACTGTCGCAACCCCATGAGGTGACACCATGAAAATAGCCCAAGACCAGTCTGTTCTGTTCGAGCTTACCCAGCCTTCTGAAGCCATTGCCATGCAGGATCTGCACGACTATTTCGATTGGATGTTCTTTGCTAACTGAGCTAACTGATCAAACCAGCAGCAGGCCAGCGGCCAAGGCCCTGACCTGCTGCTGAGGAGCTCTATTAGCCAGCCCGTAATCGGGTTCGCACACCCCGGGTGGTCATCACACCCAGCACTTCCATTAACGAGAGAATCCCCCTGTCATGCTGTTTCGGTGCCTTGCCACGGGCAATGCGGCCGATCTGCCGTGTGTACCAGCTCACTTCCATCAGGGCCATATCGTCGATGAGGCGGATACCGGTTTTAATGGGTTTCACGGCGCTGGTGACCTGATTGCCGGCCATAATCCTATTCGGCAGATCCGGCTCAACCACTAATGGCCGGGCCAGGCCCACCAGGTCCGTCGCGCCGGAGGCGATGGCCTGGGCCATGCCGGTTTCGGTACGGAAGCCACCGGTCACCATCAGCGGTACGTCGGTCAGCTCACGCACTTTCTCTGCGAATTCCAGGAAGTAAGCCTCCCGCGCCAGGGTGCTGGCTTTTACCTCGCCGTCTTCCGCACCCTTGGCCATGGCCGGGTTCTCGTAGTTACCGCCGGAGATTTCCACCAGATCAATCCCCTCTGCGACGAGTGCCTTGATCACCGCCAGCGATTCGTCCTCGGTAAAACCGCCGCGCTGGAAGTCTGCGGAGTTCAGTTTGATGCCGATATTGAACGATTCACCGCAGGCTTTCCGGATAGCCCTGTACACTGCCAGCACAAAGCGGCGGCGTTTCTCGGCAGAGCCACCCCACTCGTCTGTGCGCTGATTGTGATGGGGCGACAGGAACTGGCTCACGAGGTAGCCGTGAGCGCCGTGAATCTGCACGCCATCGAAGCCTGCCTTCTGGGCAACGGCAGCACTGCGGGCAAAGCGCTGGATGATGTCTTCTATTTCCGGGCCGGTCAGGGCGCGGGGTGTGGCAAACATGCTGCGGAGTTCTTTTTTGAACGGAATCGCACTGGGCGAGACAGGGTCTTTGTTCAGCATTTTGGGGCTTTGCTTGCCGGGATGGTTCAGCTGCATCCAGATCTGCTTGCCTCCCTGTTGCCCGGCCTTGGCCCAGGCGGTCAGAAGCTCGAGATCGCTTTCATCCTCGAGAACCACGTTCTGTGGCTCCCCGATGTGCCGGCGGTCGATCATCACGTTACCCGTGATAGACAGCCCGGTGCCGCCCTCTGCCCACGCACGATACAGGGTTGCCAACTCTTTGGTGGGATGGTTATCGATGGTGCCCAGGGTCTCGCTCATGGCGGACTTGGCAAATCGGTTGGGGATAACAGAGCCGTTTCGCAGCTTAAGCGGGGTGGAGAGCAGTTTTGCGGGGTTCATGGGAGCCTCATGTCATTGTTCTGGATGTTCATGGGGCTGATAGTGGATGGCTGCCACCCGTCAGACATTGGCCGAGGAGACAGCCTTTCAGCGGAATAGCGGGACCATGCCCTACCGGCAATGGCCCCGTTCATGGCGAGCTACCGCGCTCAGAAAAAGGCCTGGATGCCAGTCTGGGCCCGGCCAAGAATCAGTGCGTGCACATCGTGGGTGCCCTCATAGGTGTTCACCACTTCCAGGTTCACCAGGTGCCGGGCAACACCGAATTCGTCACTGATGCCATTGCCACCGAGCATGTCGCGAGCCAGGCGCGCCACATCCAGTGCCTTGCCGCAGGAGTTGCGCTTCATGATGGAGGTTATCTCCACCGCCGCTGTGCCTTCGTCTTTCATCCGGCCCAGGCGCAGGCTGCCCTGCAGGGCCAGGGTGATGTCCGTTTGCATGTCGGCCAGCTTTTTCTGGATCAGCTGGTTGGCGGCCAGCGGCCGGCCGAATTGTTGGCGGTCCAGCACATACCGGCGAGCGGTGTGCCAGCAGTCTTCGGCGGCACCGAGGGCACCCCAGGAAATGCCATAGCGGGCAGAGTCCAGGCAGGTGAACGGGCCTTTGAGGCCTCGCACATCGGGGAAGGCGTTTTCTTCCGGCACGAAGACGTTATCCATCACGATTTCACCGGTGATCGACGCCCGCAGGCCCACCTTGCCGTGAATGACCGGGGCGCTCAGGCCCTGCCAGCCCTTCTCCAGCACAAAGCCCCGAATCTTGTCGTCATCGTCCTTGGCCCAGACCACAAACACATCCGCGATCGGGCTGTTGGTGATCCACATCTTGCTGCCGGTCAGGCGGTAGCCGCCGTCTACTTTGCGGGCACGGGTAATCATGGCGCCGGGGTCTGAACCATAGTCCGGCTCGGTCAGGCCGAAGCAACCAATCCATTCACCGGAGGCCAGTTTGGGCAGGTATTTCTGGCGGGTTTCTTCGTTACCGAATTCGTAGATGGGCACCATCACCAGTGAGGACTGCACACTCATCATGGAGCGATAGCCGGAATCCACCCGCTCGATCTCACGGGCGATCAGGCCATAACTCACATAGTTGAGGCCACTGCCGCCGTATTGCTCCGGCAAGGTGGCACCCAGCAGGCCGTTCTCGCCCATTTCGCGAAAGATAGCAGGATCGGTGTGTTCGTTACGGAAGGCCTCCACCACACGGGAGCGGAGATTCTTGTCAGCAAACTGCCGGGCGCTGTCGCGCACCATGCGTTCGTCTTCGGAGAGCTGCTGGTCGAGCAGCAGGGGGTCTTCCCAGTTGAAGCTTGGTTTGTTGGCCATGACGGTTTCCCTGAACCAGAAAACCATCATCCTGCCAGTTTCTGCCGCCCCCGTCATCGCTAACGGAGGCGGCAGCAGGCATGCATTACAACAGCAGGGTACGAATATCCCCCAACAGCTGCGCCAGCAGGTTGGTAAACCGGGCTGCGTCCGCCCCGTTCACCGCCCGGTGGTCGTAAGACAACGACAGCGGCAGCATCAGCCGTGGCTGGAATGCCTTGCCGTCCCACACGGGCTTCATGGATGCCTTGGAGACACCCAGAATGGCCACTTCCGGCGTGTTCACGATGGGCGTGAACGCGGTGCCGCCAATGCCACCCAGGCTGGTGATGGTAAAACAGGCGCCCTGCATTTCTGCCGGCTTCAGCTGTTTGTCCCTCGCCTTCTGGGCCAGTTCGGCGCTCTCGGCAGCCAGTTCCCACAGGCCTTTCTGGTCGACGTTTCGAATCACCGGCACCATCAGGCCATGGGGTGTGTCCACGGCAATGCCGATGTGGATGTACTTCTTGCGCACTACCTCTTTACGTTCCATGTCCAGGGACACATTGAACTGAGGCAGTTCCGCCAACGCGGCAGCGCAGGCTTTGAGCAGGAACGGCAGCGGGGTCATTTTCACGCCACGCTTTTCGCCGGCCACTTTCTGGGCCTTGCGGAAGTCTTCCATTTCGGTGATGTCGGCATCGTCAAACTGGGTGACGTGGGGTACGTTCAACCAGCTGCGCTGCATGTTGGTGGCGGTAGCCGCCATCATGCGGGACATGCCTTCGCGCTCCACTTCACCGAACTGACTGAAGTCCGGCAGCTTCACGCCCGGAATGCCGGAGCCTGTCGCCACACCTGTACCCTGCTGGGCCTGTTGCAGCTGGCTCTTCACATAGGCGTGCACGTCGTCCTTCAGGATGCGGCTTTTCGGGCCGGAACCTTTCACACGGGTGAGGTCTGCACCCAGCTCCCGGGCCAGCTTGCGCACGGCGGGGCCGGCATGCACCTTGGTGCCCGGCGCCGGTGGCTCATAGGTAGAACCCTGGGGCTGGGGCGCGGCTTCCTGCTTGTCGGCTTTTGCTTCGGGCTTGCTGCCCTGGCTGTCAGCCTTGGCGCTTTCACCGGAATCTGACGTTTCTTCCTCGTCGCCACCATCCTCTTCTATGGTCATTTCCAGCAGGTCAACGCCTTCAGAAAGCTTGTCGCCTTCCTTCACCAGAATCTTGCCGATCTTGCCGGCATAGGGCGACGGAATTTCCATGGTGGCCTTGTCGGATTCCACGGTGACCAGCGGATCATCCTCGCCAACGGTGTCGCCTTCCGCCACGTTGATTTCAATCACCGGCACGTCATCAAAACCATCCAGCGACGGAACCTTCACCACTTCGGTGCGGGAGCCGCCGGATTTTTTCTTGGGCGCCGGTTTGCTGTCTTCGGATTTGGCCTCGGTTTTACTTTCTGCCTTCGGATCGGGCTCGTCGGATTTGTCGCTGCCGTCGTCGTCAGAGCCGCCGGCACCACCTTCCATCATGCCGATCACATCGCCTTCCTTGACCTTGTCACCCACCTTCACGGTGATTTTGGTGATCTTGCCGGCGGCGGGCGCCGGCAGTTCCACGGAGGCTTTGTCGGATTCTACGGTCAGAATCGGATCTTCTTCTTCAACGGAGTCCCCTGCACTGACGATGATTTCGATAACCTCGACTTCATCAGCACCGCCGAGATCGGGAACCTTGATTTCCTGTTCACTCATGGCGGTCTCCTTAGCTCAGCACCGGGTTCGTTTTGTTGCGATCGATTCCGTACTTGCGCATGGCTTCGAGAACCTGTTCAAGCTTGATCTCACCATCTTTGGCCAGGGCAGACAGGGCGGTGACGGTGATGTAGTAGCGGTCCACCTCAAAGAAGCTACGCAGCTTCTCGCGGGTATCGCTGCGGCCGAAACCGTCGGTGCCCAGGGTCATAAAGGTTTTCGGGATGAAGGCCCGCAACTGCTCGGAGTGCAGCTTGATGTAATCGGTGGCAGACACCACCGGCCCCTGGGCCTTCTCCAGGCACTGGGTAACATAGGCCTGGCGCGGCTTGTCGTCCGGGTGCAGGTGGTTCCAGCGCTCTACGTGCTGACCGTCACGGGCCAGTTCGTTAAAGCTGGTCACGCTCCACACATCGGAGGCTACACCCCAGTCGTCTTTCAGCATCTGGGCGGCTTCGCGCACTTCGTTCATGATCGCGCCGGCACCCAGCAACTGAACCCTCGGGCTCTTCTTGCGGCCCTTGGTTTCCACCGATTCATACTTGTACATGCCCTTGATGATGCCGTCTTCGCAGTCTTTCGGCATGGCAGGCTGTTCGTAGTTTTCGTTTTCGATGGTCAGGTAGTAGAAGACGTTTTTGTTGTCTTCGAACATTTCTTTCATACCGTGGCGAATCACCACGGCCATTTCGTAACCGTAGGCCGGGTCGTAGGCCTTGCAGTTCGGAATGGTGTTGGCCAGTACGTGGCTGTGGCCATCCTGGTGCTGCAGGCCTTCACCGTTCAGGGTGGTACGGCCGGCGGTACCGCCAATCAGGAAGCCACGGGCCTGCATGTCGCCGGAAGCCCAGGCCAGGTCGCCCACACGCTGGAAGCCGAACATGGAATAGAACACATAGAACGGAATCAGCGGGTAGCTGTTGGTGCTATAGGACGTGGCAGCGGCCATCCAGGTAGCCATGGCACCGGCTTCGTTGATGCCCTCCTGCATGATCTGGCCTTTCTTGTCTTCCCGGTAGTACATGATCTGGTCACGATCCTGGGGCACGTATTTCTGGCCTTCGGAGGTGTAGATACCGAGTTGACGGAACATGCCTTCCATACCAAAGGTACGGGCTTCGTCCGGCACAATGGGCACCACGCGTTTGCCGATGCGCTTGTCTTTCACCAGTGCGCTCAGAATCCGCACAAACGCCATGGTGGTGGAGATAGCACGGCCGTCAGAGCCTTCCAGCACCTGCTTGAAGATATCCAGGTCGGGAATCTGCAGGGGCTGGCAGTCCTTGTTGCGCTTCGGATAGAAGCCACCGAGATCCTGCCGGCGCTTTTTCATGTACACCAGTTCCGGGCTGTCTGGCGCCGGGCGGTAGTAAGGCACCTCTTCCAGCTCGTCGTCTTTCAGGGGCACGCCGAAACGGTCCCGGAATTCCTTCAGGGTGTCGATGTCCAGCTTCTTCAGGGAGTGCGCGGTGTTCTGGGCTTCGCCCGCCGCGCCAAAGCCGTAGCCTTTGATGGTGTGAGCCAGAATGACCGTCGGCTTGCCGTTGGCCTGGTTCACCGCCTTGTGGTAAGCGGCATAGACTTTGTAGGGATCGTGGCCACCACGGTTGAGTTTGCTGATCTCTTCATCAGACATGTCCTCAACCAGCTTCGCCAGTTCCGGGTAACGACCGAAGAATTCCTTTCGGGTGTAAGCCGGGCCCTTGAAGCTGAAGTTCTGCAGGTCGCCGTCGCAGATTTCATCCATGGCACGCTGCATGGCGCCGTTTTCGTCTTTGGCGTAGAGCGGGTCCCAATGGCGACCCCATACGACTTTGATCACGTTCCAGCCAGCACCACGGAACACGCCTTCGAGTTCCTGGATGATCTTGCCGTTACCACGCACCGGGCCGTCCAGGCGCTGCAGGTTACAGTTAACCACGAAGATCAGGTTATCCAGGTTCTCGCGGCCAGCCTTGGAAATGGAGCCAAGGGTTTCCGGCTCATCGCACTCGCCGTCACCGATGAACGCCCAAACCTTGCGGTTGTCCATATCGGTCAGCTCACGGCTGTGCAGGTACTTCATCACGTGGGCCTGGTAGATGGCCTGAATCGGCCCCAAGCCCATGGAAACCGTGGGGAACTGCCAGTAATCCGGCATCAGCCAGGGGTGCGGGTAAGAGGACAGGCCTTCGCCGTCTACCTCTTCGCGATACTTGTCGAGCTGTTCTTCGCTAAAGCGGCCTTCCAGGAAGGAGCGCGCATAGATACCCGGCGCTGCGTGGCCCTGGAAGTACACCAGGTCAGATTCCCGCTTGTCGTCGCCACCGTGGAAGAAATAGTTGAAGCCCACGTCATACAATGTGGCGGCAGAAGAGAAGGTGGAAATGTGGCCACCCAGATCGCCCGGGCGCTTGTTGGCCCGCACCACCATGGCCATGGCGTTCCAGCGGATCAGTGAGCGGATGCGCCGCTCCATGAACAGGTCGCCCGGCATCTGCGCCTGCTTGGCCACTGGAATGCTGTTGCGGAATGGCGTGGTGATGGAATATGGCAGCGCGGTGCCATCGCGGCTGGCGCGCTCAGACAGGCGCTCCAGAATGTATTTGGCCCGATCAACGCCTTCGTTCTCGATCAGAGATTCCAGCGCATCAAGCCATTCACTGGTTTCAATGGGATCATCATCCTGGTACATCAAACCCTCCCCTTGGACTCAAAAGGTGCCTCGTGGGCCACGATCAGCAGCCTGTCACGGTGCAAACTTGAAATGCTGCGATAACCTGCAGTTTTATTGTGGATACATCAGCTTGCGAGAAATGCTTAATAGCGCGTTTGACCTCTCTCAAGCATAGAACAGCTTTCACATTTTTCCTGCCGCGCGGGCCGGCTGCGGGCGGAGCTTTTGGCCCCGAACTTCCCGACACCGGCGGCACTGAGCGCGCCGCATGCCAAAACTTTCGTACTTTTACTACAAAATGAGCCAGAAAAACAAACAAACAGCCGTTTGAAATGCTAAAACAGCCGTTTTATTTAGATTAGTTACGCAATAATGTCCGGTTTCGATGACTTTCACAACCAGGCATCAGACCAATGTATGAGCGCATTGGTACTTACGAATTGCATCGCCATGCTAAACACCTGAAGCTTAAACAAATCTGCGATTTTTGGACTATTTCGCCTTAAATTAGCGATATTCGGTGAATTTAGACGATGAACTCAGACCCCAAACACTGAATTATTAATTAGACCTGAAAATGAATTTCGATTTATGTATACTTGCCTGCCCGTTTTTTAACCAGTGAAGGAGGTTACTAACCCTCCTTTTATCTTTGGCACCTAATCAGAGGGCGATCTATGAACTCCATCGTCACCTTTCCGAACCGCATCCCGGTTCAGGAATTCGAGGAACGCCGGTTCAAGGTTTTTACCGACCGCCAGCTCGATAAAATTGAGGCGATCCAGAATCTCCCCGAAGAGACCCTGTTCGAAATGAAAGTGGTGGCCAGCGTGCTGCCATTCCGGGTCAACGAATATGTGATCAACGAACTGATCAACTGGGACAAGGTACCAAACGATCCCATCTATCAGCTCGTATTCCCTCAAAAGGGTATGCTCAAGGACGAACATTACGAACAGATGGCGAAGCTGCACCGCGAGGGTGCCGACAAGAAGGACATCCAGGCTGCCGCGAAGGTTATCCGGGACGAACTGAACCCGCACCCGGCCGGCCAGATGGAAATGAACATGCCAGAACTGGACGGCGAAGTGCTGGACGGCGTGCAGCACAAGTACCGTGAAACCGTGCTGTTCTTCCCTTCCCAGGGCCAAACCTGCCACAGCTACTGCACCTTCTGCTTCCGCTGGGCGCAGTTTGTGGGCGACAAAGACCTGAAAATGGCCAGCACTGATGCCGAGAAGCTGCACGGCTACCTGCAGGAGCACACCGAAGTGACCGACCTGCTGGTCACCGGTGGCGACCCCATGGTCATGAAGACCAAGAACCTGGTGCAGTACCTGGAACCGCTGCTGCAGCCCGAGTTTGACCACATCCAGACCATCCGCATTGGCACCAAGGCCCTCACCTTCTGGCCGTACCGTTTCGTGACCGACAAGGATGCCGACGAGCTGATCGAACTGTTCGCCAAACTGGTTGATGGCGGCAAGCACGTGGCCATCATGGCCCACTACAACCACTGGCAGGAAATCACCACCGACATCGCGGAAGAAGCCATCCGCCGCATCCGCGCCACCGGTGCCGAGATCCGCGCCCAAGGCCCGCTGATCAAACACGTGAATGACAACGCCGATGACTGGGCCAAGCTTTGGAAGAAAGAAGTGAAGCTGGGCATCATCCCCTACTACATGTTTGTAGAGCGGGACACCGGCGCCAAGAACTACTTCGAAGTGCCCCTGGCCGAGGCCTACCACATCTACCGCGAAGCCATGAAGCAGGTCAGCGGCCTGGCCCGCACCGCCCGCGGCCCCAGCATGAGCGCCGGCCCCGGCAAGGTGGAAGTTCAGGGCATTACCGAAATCAAAGGCGAAAAGGTGTTCGTACTGCGCTTCCTGCAGGGCCGCAACCCGGACTGGGTACAGCGTCCTTTCTTTGCCAAGTACAGCGAAACCGCCACCTGGCTGCATGAGCTGGAGCCCGCCTTCGGGGAGGAGAAGTTCTTCTTTGAGGATGAGTTTGAAGCGATGAAGCAGGGTAAGGCGTAGCCCCCTGGCAACAGGCCCGCTGCGGCGGGCCTGTTCATCTCCCCTTCTTCGGCACAAACCCCGCCGGCTTATCCCGAATCCACTCCACAAACGCCTTCACCTCCTCCAGTTTCAGCAGCTGTTCCCGCGTATTGAAGTACAACCCCAACTCATGCTCCGAGCGCGCCCGATGAATCGCGTTATGGCATGGCCGGCACACCCACAAGGTGCGGGTGATCAGCTCCTCTTTGCTGAACAGCTTCTGAAACCGCTTTTTGCGGTGCAGGTGTTTGGGTATAAGGTGGTGGCGGGTGAGCTTGGGCACGGCGCGTTCGCAGAGTTCACAGTTGTCAGGCTGGGGCGGGAGTTTTAGCATGTTACTCGGTTCGCTGCGGTAAAACGGTTACGCTGCCTTGTGCTTATGTAAACCAGAATACGTTGTTTGGGGGATTCGGGATGTATCAATGGTTCAAGCCGTGGCGAATGCTGGCCCTGCTGGCCGCTTTGCTGTTTACGTCCAGTCTCCAGGCGGGCGAACTGGTGCGTATCGCGGCGGCTTCGGATTTGCGCTATGCCCTGGACGACATCATTGAGCTGTATCGCGAAGCCAACCCGGCCGCCAATGTGCAGGTGGTGTATGGTTCCTCCGGCAAGATGACCACGCAGATCATTAACGGTGCGCCCTACGACATTTTCTTTTCGGCCGACATTGCGTTTCCCAAGCGGCTTGAGCAAGAGGGGCTGACGGCTACCCAGCCAGCGGTCTACGCCATTGGCCGGATTGTGCTCTGGAGCAACACCCTGGACGCCGGCAGCCTGACCCTCAATGACCTGACTTCGGATTCCATTACCCGCATCGCCATCGCCCAGCCGGCCCACGCACCTTACGGGCTGCGCGCCAGGGAAGCCATGCAGGCGGCCGGCGTATGGGAGGCAGTGCAACCCAAGCTGGTGTTTGGTGAGAACATTGCCCACGCGGCGCAGATGGCCGCGTCCGGTGCCGCTCAGGTGGGTGTGATTGCACTGTCTCTGGCGAAGTTTCCGGAACTGGCTGCTCACAACCACTACCTGATCGACGACAACCTGCACAACCCACTGACCCAGGGCTATGTGGTTACCCGGCGTGGCGGCAACAAGCCAGAGGCCATGCACTTTGCCGATTTCATGACCACAGAGCAGGCACACTCTATAATGGAGCAATACGGATTTGTGATGCCCTGACCGGCGCACGGCCAACCGGCATCTTCACCTGAAAGGACCCTAATGTTTCAACTCGGCCCCGCAGAGTGGCAGGCCATTGAAGTCACCTTCAAGCTCTGCCTTTACACCACCATCATTCTGTTATTGCTAGCTACACCTGTGTCCTGGTGGCTGGCGCAGGGGCGCACCCAGTTCCGTACTGTGGTGCAGGCCATTGTGGCGCTGCCATTGGTGCTGCCGCCCACCGTGCTGGGGTTCTATCTGCTGATCACTCTTGGGCCCCGGGGCGTGGTGGGTCAAACCCTTCAGGACTTGGGTTTTCAGCACCTGGCGTTTTCGTTTGAGGGGATTCTGATCGCCTCGGTTATCTATTCCATGCCCTTTGCCGTGCAACCGCTGACCGAAGCCTTTCGCAACCTGGGCCGGCGCCCGGTCGAGGTGGCCAGCAGCCTGGGCGCCGGCGCCTGGGACCGGTTCCGAACGGTGATCTTCCCCCTCAGTCGGGGCGGTTTTGTGGTGGCAGCCACCCTGACCTTCGCCCACACCCTGGGAGAGTTCGGCGTTATTTTGATGCTCGGCGGCAGCATTCCGGGTGAAACCAAGGTGCTGTCGGTTTTGATCTACGATCACGCCGAGGCCATGAACTACGATGCCGCCCACAGCCTGTCGCTGATGTTATTAATCTTCGCCTTTGCCACTTTGTTTGTGGTGTACAGCATTAACCGCCGGTTCGAGGTCGCCAAGCTATGACCCTGTACCTGCAGGCACACCTTCGCCACGGCAAGGACTTTGAGCTCAAGGTTAACCATGAGCTACCGCTGGAGGGTGTCACCGCGCTGTTTGGCCGCTCCGGTTGTGGCAAAACCACCCTGCTGCGCATTATCGCCGGCCTGGAACGGCCACGGGGTGCGGTGGTGCGCTTTGGCGGGCAGCACTGGCAACGGGGCCGGCAGTTTCTGCCCCTGCACAAGCGTAGGATTGGCCTGGTGTTTCAGGAGCACAGCCTGCTCCCTCACCTGTCTGCCCGTGAGAATCTGCTGTATGGCTACCAGCGCACACCGGCGGAACAACGTCGGCTTCACCCGGACGAAGTGACCGCCATGCTGGGTATTGAGCACCTGCTGGACCGGCGAATTGATCAACTCTCCGGGGGCCAGCGCCAGCGATTTTCCCTTGGCCGTGCGTTGTTGATCAGCCCCCAGTTGCTGCTACTGGACGAACCCATGGCGGCGCTGGATACCCAGACCAAACGGGAAATCATGCCGTTTCTGTCACGCATGGCGGCGGAATCCGGGGTGCCGATTATCATGGTCAGCCATTCCCCGGATGAGGTCACCCGGCTGGCAGACCGGGTGGTGTTCATGCAGAACGGCCAGATTCAAAACGTGGAAACCTTGCGGGAGGCCCTGGCCCGGCCAGACTCCCCGTTGTTCGATGATGCGGGTGCGGCTTCAGTGCTGGAGGGAACTCTAGGTGAGGCGGGGGAAGACAACGCCCGGCCTTTTGGCCCGCCGGAGGCTCGGCTGTGGTTAACAAGTTCTGCGCCGGCAGCCGGGATGGACAGAACCCGGATTAGCATTCTTGCCCGGGACGTCAGTTTGTCTCTGGTAGACCCTCAACACATCAGCATTCAGAACCACCTGCCGGTGACCATCGAACGCATAGACCCGCCCAGGGACAACCGTTGCGTGGTGGCCTGCCGAACGGCGGACGGTCAACTGCTGTTGGCAGAAATCACCGCCCGGGCGGTCCAGCAACTGGGGCTGGCAACGGGCAAGCAGGTGTACGCGCTGATCAAATCGGTGGCGTTGCTGGCCTGACCTTGACAGCCAGGCCAGCCATCCGTTGTCAGTGCATCAGGGTGTAGAGTTTACGGCGGTAGGTACGCACATCCGGATTGTTGTTACCCAGCTTCTCGAACAGTTCCACCAGCGTAGTCTTGGCGATACCGTCTTTGTAGGTGCTGTCGGCCTGCATCAGGCGAATCAGCAGATCCATGGCTTCGGCGTTTTTGTCCTGCAGTACCTTGTGCAGGGACAATTGGTGCAGGGCTTCCGGGTCTTTCGGATTGGCTTCCAGCTTTGCCTCCAGTTCCGACTGCGCCGGCAGTTCACCGGACTGCTTCAAAAACTTCACCCTGGCCGCCAGCTGTTTGGCCTTGTGCTGCAGTTTCTCTTCCGGCGGCAGGCTGTTGAGCACCTGCTCGGCGGTGCCGAGATCGCCCTGCTCGGCTTTCAGCTGGGCCAGGTCGATCAGCACATCCAGGTTTTCCGGGTCTTTCTGGTTCATCTCGGTGAGGATGGCCAGGGCACCGTCTACATCACCGGCTTCCCACAGGGCGTGGGCTTTCTCGTAAGGGTCTTCAGACGGCACGTCGATGTGCTTTTCCAGTACCTTGCGGATCTCGCTTTCCGGCAGGGCACCGTTAAAACCATCCACCGCCTGGCCATTCTTCACCAGAATCACCGTGGGCAGGCTGCGCACACCGAGGGAAGCCGTCAGCTCCTGCTGTTCGTCTGCATTCACCTTGGCCAGCTGGAAATTCCCCTGATACTCCTCCGCCAGCTTCTGCAGAATCGGCATCAGCTGTTTGCAAGGCGCACACCACTCGGCCCATACGTCCACCAGGATTGGGGTGGTGGCGGAGGCCTCCATCACTTTCTGCTGAAAGTTGTCGGCGGTGGCGTCGAAGATGTACGGCGAAGCGGTCATACAGTTACCCGAAGCTGAAATGAATTTGATACGTCCGGTATTGGGGCTAGGAGCACAAAATCAAGTCACCAGCTTCATTTCCAGTGCAGATCCGGCTTCCTTCGAGCCTGCGCGCAGTCCCGCAGATAAAGATTGATCAGGCTCTGATAAGGCACGCCCAATTCTTCGGCCAATGCCTTGAAGTATCCCAACGCATCTTCGTCCACCCGAATTGTGATCTGCTTTTTCAACGCCTTGGCGTAGGGGTTTCTTTTCGCCTCTGAAAAGTCGTATTCGTCTCTCATAGTCCTCGCCTCCCGGCCCTGTAATAGCCAGACTCATGCTTCGTCGCTTTGCGTGCAGAAATCAACCTGATGGTTTGATCATCCTGTCGATAACAATGACAAACCACAAGCAACCGGAGCGACTCACTGCGCCCCAGAATCAGAAACCGATCCTCCAACTCAGAGTGGTCAGGATCAGGAATAATCAAGCCATACGCATCATAGAAAACAGTACGCGCCTCCTGAAAACTGACGCCATGCTTATCCTGGTTGATCAGCGCCTTCCTTTCGTCCCATTCAAAATTCATATTCACCCTCCATGGATAACTACATTGTAATTACATTCCAAGCTTTCTAGCAACGCCTGAAAGCTTGAAAACCTGGCTTTCGTCGTCACATAGGTCTTTAACCACTCAGCCTTGAGAGCAGCACGGTATGAATGACGAGAACCGCACAGACTCCCTGGAAGAATTTGAAGAAGATGTGACCGAGTACATCGGCAAAGACGAGAACAGCAAAAGCCTGGTCTTGCCTCAACAGGCCAGGCCGCGGCGTATGTATGTGTTGCCGGTGTCGAACCGGCCGTTCTTTCCAGCCCAGGTACAGCCCGTGGTGGTGAACCAGGACCCCTGGCAGGAAACCCTGAAGCGGGTGGGTGAAACCGACCACAAGGTTCTGGGCATCTGCTTTGTGGAAGATCCGGAGTCCGACACCGGCATTCCCGCCAGCGATGACCTCGAGACCATGGGGTGTGCGGTGAAGGTTCACCACGCCCAGAGCGAAGGTGGCAAGGTGCAGTTTATTGCCCAGGGCATGCAGCGGTTCAGGATTGTTCAGTGGCTGCGCCGCCGCCCACCCTACCTGGTGGAAGTGGAATACCCGGAAGAGCCAGAGGAGCCGGCGGATGAGCTCAAGGCCTACACTCTGGCCATCATCGCTGCCATCAAGGAATTGCTGCGCACCAACCCTCTGTATGGTGAGGAAGTGAAGCAGTACCTGTCCCGCTTTGGCCCGGAAGACAGTTCACCCCTGGCGGATTTCGGCGCCTCCATGACCAGCGCCCCGGGTCGCGAATTGCAGGATGTGCTGGATACCGTGCCCCTGCTCCGGCGCATGGAGAAAGTTCTTTTACTGATGCGCAAGGAGCAGGAAGTAGCCCGCCTGCAATCCGAGATTAACGAGGAAGTGAACGAGAAGGTGCAGAAGCACCAGCGGGAATTCTTCCTGCGGGAGCAGCTGAAAGTCATCCAGCGGGAGCTGGGCATCGCCAAGGACGACAAGACCGCCGATGTGGAGCGTTTTGAAGAGCGCATGGCCAAGCTGAATCCACCGGAGGCAGTGCAAGAGCGGTTCAAGGATGAAATCCAGAAACTGCAGGTACTGGAACAGGGCTCCCCGGAATACGGCGTTACCCGCAATTATCTAGACTGGATTACCCAGGTGCCCTGGGGTGTGCATTCCGAAGACCATTTTGACCTGGCCGAAGCCCGCCGCATTTTGGACCGAGACCACGATGGCCTGGACGATGTGAAGGATCGCATCATTGAGTTCCTGGCCGAAGGCACCTTCAAGGGTGAAGTGAGTGGTTCCATACTGTTGTTGGTAGGCCCGCCGGGCGTAGGCAAAACCTCCATTGGCCATTCGGTGGCAGATGCCCTGGGCAGGGAGTTTTATCGGTTCAGTGTCGGCGGCATGCGCGATGAAGCTGAAATCAAAGGCCACCGCCGCACCTACATCGGCGCCATGCCCGGCAAGTTCGTTCAGGCCCTGAAAGACAGCAAGGTGGCCAACCCGGTCATCATGCTGGATGAGATCGACAAGATCGGCAGTTCCTATCAAGGCGACCCGGCCTCTGCCCTGCTGGAAACACTGGACCCGGAACAGAACAGGGAATTCCTGGACCATTACCTGGACGTGCGCATGGACCTGTCCAAGGTGCTGTTCGTGTGTACCGCCAACCAGTTGGACACCATTCCCCGGCCCCTGCTGGACCGGATGGATGTGATTCGCCTGTCTGGCTACATCGGTGAAGAGAAGCTGGCCATCGCCAAGCACCACTTGCTGCCACGCCTGCTGAAACGGGCCGGGCTGCTGAAAAAACAGCTGAACATTACCGATGCGGCGATCCGCCAGGTGATTGAAGGTTACGCCCGGGAAGCCGGTGTGCGGAACCTGGAAAAACTGCTGCACAAGATTATCCGCAAGGGCATTGTGAGGCTGCTGGAAAACCCGGATGAGCCAGTGAAAGTAGGGGTGTCTGATCTGGTGAGTTACCTGGGACAACCGGCGTTCAAGAAAGAGAAATCTCTGAAAGGCACCGGCGTGGTCACCGGCCTGGCCTGGACCGCCATGGGCGGCGCCACACTGAGTATCGAAGCCTCCCGCATTCACACCAGCCAACGGGGCTTCAAGCTCACCGGGCAATTGGGGGATGTGATGAAGGAATCGGCAGAGATTGCTTACAGCTTTGTGTCTTCCAACCTGAAGCGTTTCAAGGGAGACCCGACCTTCTTCGATAAATCCTTCGTGCACCTGCACGTACCGGAGGGCGCCACCCCGAAAGACGGCCCGAGCGCCGGCGTCACCATGGCCACCGCCCTGCTCTCCATCGCCCGCAAAGAAGCCCCGCAGCAGAACATCGCCATGACCGGAGAGCTGACACTAACCGGGCAGGTGTTGCCGGTGGGTGGCATTCGGGAGAAGGTGATTGCGGCGCGGCGGCAGAAGATCAATAACCTGATACTGCCGGAGGCAAACCGCGGGGATTATGAGGAATTGCCGGAGTATCTGAAGGAAGGGATATCGGTGAATTTCGCCAAGCACTACAACGATGTGTTTCAGGTGTGTTTTGGGAATAAGCCCAGGCAGGGGTCTAGTGTGCATTAGGTTTTTGGGCTGTCTCAGGGGTCTGTCCCCAAAGGGGACTGACCCACTTTTGCCCGTCCATGCCGCCAAACTAGAACCCATTGGTTCCAAGATGGGTCAGTCCCCATTCGGGGACAGACCCCTAGCCAAACTCAAACCCATGGGTCCAAAATGGGTCAGTCCCCATTCGGGGACAGACCCTTAGGACAAGCCCCAGTCAGGCTTTTTCCTTCCAGCCATCATCCTTGAGCACAGAGCCAACGGTCAGCACCGGCGACGCATCAATGTCGTCGGCATCCATCATGTTCGCTACTCGCTGCAATGAGGCCAGGATCATGGTCTGCTCCCATTCGGCCAGGCTCTGGAACTTGGCAATAAAGTCTTCCTGCAGCGGGTTGGGGGCGCGGGCGAGTATCTCGGCGCCTTCTTCGGTCAGGTGCGCGTGTACTTTGCGTTTGTCCTGGGTGCTGCGCACCCGGTACACCAGTTTGCGCAGCTCCAGGCGATCCAGGATGGTGGTTACGGTGGCCTGACTAAGACTGACATTTTCGGCGATGGTGCCAATCGTCACCTCTCCGAGGTCCCGGATAGTGCGCATGATCAACAGCTGTGGCCCTGTCAGCCCGGCGTGCTTGCTCAACCGCTTGGAATGAAGATCGGTCGCCCGGATAACCCGCCGAAGCGCCACCAACACCTGCTCGTAATTGTTCACACCACTGCTCCAGAATCAACGCGTTGTTTATACCTCTAATAATTAGAGGTCTTTGCACTGGTAATTGCAAGTGGGCATTATCACCTAGCTTGCGTCCTATATTGCTCAGCATGCCGCGCACCAGGTATGCGGCATTTTTTCTGGTGGCCATTATGCTATGGTCATCAGCTTGCCACTCACCCAAAAACGGATAACGGTTGATGATCAGGTTTTTCCTCGCACTCGTTTTTGCCATCACTTTCGCCAGCGCCTCCATGGCCCAACAGCAACCGGCTGAGTCGGCCCAGCAAGTGACGGACGAAGACGTTGAAGAGCGAATCGGTGAATTGGAAAGCCCCCTGTACAATCCATTCGTGGAGCGCTACCTGCTGGATGAGGTGAAAGCATTGCGGCAGGAGATGCAGAACACCCGGGCCGAGTTAATTGAAAAAGTGGTCGACAAGGAATTGTCGGTTGCCGACAAAACCATGTCCTACGCCACCGATACCGTCACCTACTTCTTTTACCTGATTGCCGGCGCCACCTCCATTCTGGTGGTGATTGGCTGGAACTCGATCCGCGACATGCGCAACCAGCTCACCAGCCTGGCCGAGAAACGGGTGAATGAACTGGTGGTGGAGTACGAGAAGCGCCTGAAATCCATCGAAGAGCAGCTGCAGCAGAAATCCGAGATCATTCACCAGAATCAGGCAGAGATTGAACGCACTAACGAGGTGCACGCGCTCTGGTTGAAGGCAAGCCAGGAGACCTCCCAGCAAAACAAGATCTCCGCCTACGACCAGATTCTGGACCTGCGCCCTGATGATGTGGAAGCCCTGAGCTACAAAGCCGATGCCGTTCTGGAAATGCGCGAACCCCTGTGGGCCATCAGCTTGTGCCAACGGGCACTGAAGCTGGCCCCGGATAACGGCCACGCCCATTACCAGCTGGCCTGCGCCTACGCGGAGATTGGCCGCTGGGAAGACGCCGTCAGCACTCTGGAAAAAGCCATCGACATCTCCGAAGCCTACCGCGACGATGCCTCCGTCGACCCCAGTTTCGAGCCACTGCACGATCACGAAAGTTACAGGACGCTGGTCTTCACCGATCAGGACGACAGCACGGACGCATAACATCGCAGAGAACGGCACAGAGCTTGCTAATTCCACCCTGGAAAGCGACGCTGTGTTCCAGAGCAAACCCTGGCCCGATCTGCTTGACAAGCAGCTGGCTGTGGTGTTTGTTTAAGTCTCTGAGAACATAACAATAACCCTGAACAAACAGGAACATCACGATGAAAATGTCCGTTAAGAAACTCGCTACCGCTGTAGGCGCTTCTGTTGCCCTGATGGCCGCCGGCCAGGCCGCCGCTGAAATCCGAATTGGTATTGCCGGCCCGATGACCGGCCCCGTTGCCCAGTATGGTGATATGCAGTTTTCTGGCGCCCGCATGGCCATTGAACGCATCAATGCTGCCGGCGGCGTTATGGGCGAACAACTGGTGGGCGTGGAGGTAGATGACGTGTGCGACCCCAAGCAGGCCGTCACCGTTGCCAACCGCCTGGTCAACCAGGGTGTTCAATACGTGGTGGGTCACCTGTGTTCCAGCTCCACCCAGCCGGCGTCTGATATTTATGAAGACGAAGGCATCCTGATGATTACCCCGGCATCAACCAGCCCGGAAATTACCCAGCGTGGTTATGAGCTGGTATTCCGCACCATCGGCCTGGACAGCATGCAGGGCCCGGTCGCCGGTGAGTACATCGTCAGCCAGAACCCGAATAAGGTCGCTGTCATCCACGACAAACAGCAGTATGGTGAAGGCATTGCCACGGCAGTGCGTGACACCTTGCGCAATGCCGGCGTGGAAGTGGCCATGTTTGAAGGCATCACCGCCGGTGACAAAGACTTCTCGTCACTGGTTACCAAGATCAAACAGGCCAACGTGGATTTCGTTTACTACGGCGGTTACCATCCGGAGCTTGGTTTGATCCTTCGCCAGGCTCGCCAGGCAGACGTGAACGCGAAGTTCATGGGGCCTGAAGGCGTTGGCAACAAAGACATCAACACTATTGCCGGCGAAGCCGCCGAAGGCCTGCTGGTTACCCTGCCACCAAGCTTTGACGAGAAAGAAGAGAACCAGGATCTGGTAGCCGCCTTCGCTGACAAGGGTGAAGACCCATCCGGCCCATTTGTTCTCACCTCCTATACCGCTGTTCAACTGGTTGCCGACGGCATCGAACAGGCCGGCACCAAAGATCCGTTTGAAGTGGCCAAGGCCCTGCGCTCCGGCACTTTCGAAACGCCCATCGGTACCGTTCAGTACAACCAGGCGGGCGATATGGAGTCCTTCGAGTTTGTCGTCTACGAATGGCACTCCGACGGCAGCAAGACTCCGGTCAACTGAGCCAACATCGTTTACAGACGGTCATTATGAGAACACCTTCTCGCCGTAACCCGGGGGAAGGTGTTTTTCTGGGCTTCTGCTGACCCGCTTGGCTACCTGACGGACACCCCGTCACAGGGACAAGGAGTGCGGGCAGCAGGCATTCGGAGTTCCACACAGATGCAAGACCTCCTTTATTTCTCGCAGCAGCTCATCAACGGGCTGACGATCGGCAGCACCTATGCCCTGATCGCCATCGGCTATACGATGGTTTACGGCATCATCGGCATGATCAACTTCGCCCATGGTGAGATCTACATGATCGGTGCCTACACCGCGCTGATCGCAATCACCGGCCTCGCCACCCTGGGCATTGCCTGGTTACCGCTGGTGCTGATCGTTGCGCTGATCTGCGCCATGATCGTATCCAGCTCCATGGGCTGGGCAGTGGAAAGGGTAGCCTACCGACCAGTGCGCGGCCGGCACCGGCTGATTCCGCTGATATCCGCCATCGGTATGTCTATCTTCCTGCAAAACTACGTGCACCTGGCGCAGGGCTCACGCAACGTTGGCTTCCCGGCGCTGATTGATGGCAGCTTCCGCTTTGGTACAGGCGAAGGTTTCCAGCTGTCGATTTCCTACATGCAGATCACCATCTTCATCACCACCCTGGTCTGCATGACCATCCTTTCGCTGTTTATTTCCCGTTCGCGCATCGGCCGCGCCTGCCGGGCCGTGTCCCAGGATCTGGGCATGGCCAACCTGCTGGGTATTGATACCAACCGCATCATCTCCGCCACCTTCGTGATTGGCGCCGCGCTGGCTGCGGTGGCCGGCCTGCTGTTGGGCATGTACTACGGCTCGGTGGACCCCTTGTTCGGTTTTATCGCCGGCCTGAAAGCCTTTACTGCGGCGGTGCTCGGCGGCATCGGCAGCATCCCCGGCGCCATGCTGGGCGGGCTGATTCTGGGCGTTGCCGAAAGCATGACCTCCGGCTATCTGAGCGGAGAGTACAAAGACGTGGTGTCGTTCAGCCTTCTGATTCTGATTCTGCTGTTCAAACCCACCGGACTGCTGGGCAAACCGGAGGTTGAGAAGATCTGATGGCAGCACACAACTTCAAACATGCCTTGTTCTGCGCGGTGGTCACCATGGTCATCGCCTTCCCCATCCTGGGCCTTAACCTGGTTGCCCGGGGCACCCGGGTCGGCCTGGAAGGCGCCGATGCCAGCACCATTATCTCGGTGTTCGTAGCCGCCGCCATAGTGTTTTTCTTCCAGCTGTATCGCGACACCATCATGGGAAATCTCGGCAAACTGCCAGCGCTGAACCCACTGGCAGGCCGTGAACCCATGCCCCAGGCCAAGCGGGTAAAACTGGAGTCCTGGGCACTGACCGGCATCATTGTGCTGGCCCTGTTCTGGCCGTTTTTCGTGTCCAGGGGCTCGGTGGATCTGGCGACTCTGGTGCTGATCTACGTCATGCTGGCGCTGGGCTTGAACGTGGTGGTTGGTCTTGCCGGCCTGCTCGATCTTGGCTACGTCGCCTTCTATGCCGTGGGCGCCTATACCTTTGCCCTGCTGTCCCAGTACATGGGCATTTCGTTCTGGATGGCCCTGCCCATCGGTGCCCTGCTCGCCGCCCTGTTCGGTCTGGTACTGGGTTTTCCCGTACTGCGATTGCGGGGCGATTACCTGGCCATCGTGACCCTTGGTTTCGGGGAGATTATCCGGATTCTGCTGAATAACTGGACCTCCATCACCGGCGGACCAAATGGTATCGGGGGCATTCCCGAGCCCACTCTGTTCGGTATGGAATTCGGCCGGCGCGTTAAGGAAGAAGGTAATACCTCGTTCCACGAAACCTTTGGCATTGCCTACAGCGGCGAGCACAAAGTGATTTTCCTGTACCTGATAGCCCTGGTACTGGCGGTGATCACCGCTCTGGTGATTCGCCGACTGATGCGCATGCCAGTGGGCCGGGCCTGGGAAGCCCTGCGGGAAGATGAAATTGCCGCCCGCTCACTGGGCCTGAGCCGCACCGCGGTGAAGCTTTCAGCGTTCACCATCGGCGCGTTCTTTGCCGGCTTTGCCGGCACCGTGTTTGCCTCCAAGCAGGGCTTTATCAGCCCGGAGTCGTTCGTGTTCCTTGAATCCGCCATCATTCTGGCCATTGTTGTGCTCGGCGGCATGGGCTCGCAAATCGGCGTCATACTCGCCGCCATTGCGGTCACCATACTGCCGGAGCTCGCCCGTGAGTTTGCCGACTACCGCATGCTGGTGTTCGGTGCAGCCATGGTGTTGATGATGGTGTGGCGACCACAGGGCCTGATGCCCATGCGGCGGATTCACATTGAACTGAAACGGCAGGAGTGACAGGCATGCTGGATGTAAAAAATCTGTCCATGCGCTTCGGCGGCCTGCTGGCCGTCGATCAGGTGAGCCTGGATGTGCAGGAACACGAAATCGTTTCTATCATCGGGCCAAACGGTGCCGGCAAAACCACGGTATTTAACTGCATCAGCGGGTTCTACAAGCCCAGTGGTGGCAAGATCCTGTTCGAAGGCAAAGAGGTGCAAGGCAAGCCCGACTATAAAATCTCGCGGCTGGGCATGGTGCGGACCTTTCAGCACGTTCGCTTGTTCAACAAAATGACCGTGGTGGAAAACCTGCTGGTGGCCCAGCATCGGCATCTGAACACCAACCTGCTGTCCGGACTGATTAAAACCCCCAACTACCGTTCACGGGAGCAGAAATCCCTGGACCGGGCGGCCTACTGGCTGGAGCGGGTGGGTCTGCTTGATCTTGCCAACCGGGATGCCGGCAATCTGGCCTACGGCCAGCAACGGCGCCTGGAGATTGCCCGCTGCATGGTGACCGAGCCCAAACTGCTGATGCTGGATGAACCGGCCGCCGGCCTGAACCCGGCAGAAACCAAAGACCTCAATCAACTGATTGTCAGCCTCAAAGAGGACTACAACGTCTCGGTACTGTTGATCGAGCACGACATGAGCCTGGTGATGGACATCTCCGACCGGATTACCGTGATCAACCAGGGCCGCCCCCTGGCTGCAGGCACACCGGACGAAGTGCGCCAGAACGACGACGTTATCAAAGCTTATCTGGGCGAGGCCTGAGGAAACACCATGCTAGTACTGGAAGATGTGCATACCCACTACGGCAAGATCGAGGCCTTGCACGGGGTATCGGTTGAAGTGAACAAAGGCGAGATCGTCTCGCTGATCGGCGCCAACGGCGCGGGCAAAACCACCCTGTTGATGACCGTTTGCGGTAACCCCCAGGCCAGCGCCGGGCGGGTTATCCTGGAAGGCCGGGATATTACCAATGAGGCCACCTCTAACATCATGCGATCCGGTATCGCCATTGTGCCTGAGGGCCGGAGGGTCTTTTCCGGGCTGACCGTGGAAGAGAACCTGGCCATGGGTGGGTTCTTCAACACCAAGGCCGAGATCCGTAAAAGCCAGGATCACGTGTACGAGCTGTTCCCCCGCCTGAAGGAGCGGGAACACCAGCGGGCCGGCACTATGTCTGGCGGCGAGCAACAAATGCTCGCCATCGGCCGGGCACTGATGAGCAAACCCCGGATGATCATCCTGGACGAGCCGTCACTGGGTCTGGCGCCGATTATCATCAAACAGATCTTCGAGATCATCGGCCACCTTCGGGAGGAAGGCATCACCGTGTTCCTGGTAGAGCAGAACGCCCACCAGGCCCTGAACCTGGCCGACCGGGGTTATGTGCTGGAAACCGGGCGCATTAGGCTGCACGATACAGGTAAAAACCTGTTGGCCAATCCGGAGGTGCGGGAGGCTTATCTGGGCGGGTGATCGTTACCCGCCGCCGACAACGACAGAATTCGAAGTGACAGATATCAATAACCCTTTGATCCGTCAGTTTGTATTCTTCCCAAACACGGGTTTTCATCTATACTGAACCCAACGGTCACACCAATCACCGGTAACCATATCGGGGCCGTTAGCTTGCAGCCGATTCAGGACTTACAGGTTGCAGGGTATGCGACGAAAGCAAAAAACCACATAAAGGAGTGGATAATGAAAAAACTGATCGCAGGTGCAATTCTTCTTGGTGCTTCCTCCATGGCATTCGCTCAGCCTGGCTGTGGCGTAGGTGCCATGATCTGGAAAGGACAGTCCGGCGTTGCGCCGCACGTACTGGCCGCCACCACCAACGGAACCTTCGGTAACCAGACTTTCGGTATGACTACCGGTACCCTCGGCTGCCAGACTAACCAGTCTGTTCAGTCCATGGCCATGTACATGGACAGCAACATCGACAAGGTTGCCCGTGACATGTCCCGTGGCTCCGGTGAAAACCTGGAAACCCTGGCGGTACTGCTGGGTGTAGACGCGGCTGACCGTGAGGCCTTCCGCAAAGTGCTGCAAGACAACTTCGCCAGCATTTTCCCGAACTCTGACACCACCTCTGGTGAAGCGGTAGATGCTATCGTTTCCCTGCTTGAGCAGAACGAGTCTCTGAGCAAGTACGTGGCTGCGTAATAACGCATTCCCAAAGGATTGACGCGGCGCCACGGATGGCGCCCTCCTGCACCCAATCGCAATCCGGACTCTGATCTCCCCTATGGGTAACATCTTGCGCCCCCGGCAGGCCGCTCTATGGCTTGCATGCTCACTCTCGGCCCAGGCCGCCCTTGCCGTTGCACCCGATGAACTTCACCAGCACCCGGTATGGCTGACCCTTGGTCACTACCAGCCTGACCGATTTGGCGCCGGCTACACCAGTCAGGCGGACGACTCTGCGTTTTTTCTGAGCGAGAACGGCAAAACCTCACCCAGGGAAGAACTGGAAGCAACGCTTGCCGCTATTCAGGAGCCAGGCGAAGGCAACGATCACGCCCGATGCCGTTTTCCTGCCCGGGATGCCTGGCTTCGGGAACAGCTCGACCTGCCCGCTGATCCTGTAGTTTGCCCCGCTTATGACGAGTGGGCGGCCGAACTGAACACCGAGAAGGTCACATTGGTATTCGCCGCCTCGTATCTGAACAGCCCATCGTCCATGTTCGGCCACACCTTCCTTCGACTGGACCCACCCCAGGAGGATGAAGAAGCCGACCTGCTGCTGGCCAATACCATTTCTTACGCAGCGGACGCCGCCGAGCACGACAGCGAGCTGCTGTTTGCCTACCGGGGTATTTTCGGCGGTTATCCCGGGATTACCTCCATCCGGCCCTATTACGAGATGATCCGGCTGTATAACGACATCGAACACCGGGACTTATGGGAATACACCCTGAACCTGACCCAACCAGAAGTCGACACCATGCTGGCCCACACCTGGGAGATTCAGGACAAAAACTTCGATTACTACTTCTTTGACGAGAACTGCGCCTATCGCTTGCTGGCACTGATTGATGCCGCGCGCCCAGGCACCAACCTGCTGGGTGAAGTAAGCACTCACGCAATCCCCTCCGACACGGTACGCTGGGTTCGGGATGCAGACCTTGTCGAGAGCATTCATTACCGGCCTTCGGCCGCCACAGCTGTTAGCCACAGCCTCGATACCCTGCCCCGTGACCATCAAACCCTGGCCGCAGCCATCGCCAATGGTTACGTGCAGGTGAATGGCCCTGAGATGCAACAGCTCTCGACACAGGAAAGAGCCTGGGTACTGGACGCCACCTACGATTACGTGCGCTATCAAAGCGAAGCCCGTGGCTGGCCAAGGGAATTTTCCGCCCCCCTGTCGCATCAGCTACTGATTTCACGCAGCCAGATAGACGACGCGCAGGAGATACCTCCTGTCCCGGAGCCCGTGGTTCGCGACGACCAGGGCCACGACACTTTTCGGGTAAGCCTCGGCAGTGGCCAACTGGACCACGCCGAATTCACCCAGCTCACCCTGCGCCCCGCCTACCATGACGTACTGGACCCGCCGGAGGGTTACCGCTCCGGCGCCCAGTTACAGTTCCTGCGGCTGGACGCCCGGCTCTACCACGACAATGACGAACTGCAGGTGGAACAGATTGTGGGTGTGGAGATCCGATCCCTGAGCCCTCGCAACCAGTTCTTCTCTCCCATTTCCTGGCAGGTAGGCTTCGGCGGGCGGCGCACAGACACCGGCACACAGCGAGTGCTCACGCCCTACCTGGAGGGCGGTGCCGGTGGAAGCTGGAGCCTGAACTACAACACCCAGGCCTTCGCCGTCGCCACCGCCGATCTGGAAATCGACGATGACATCCGCCGCGGCTACGACTTCGCCCCGGGCGCTGACCTGGGCCTGCTGCACCAGAACAACCGGTTCAGCCTTCTGGCCGGCGCCAAAACCAAGGCCTGGATCATCAGCAGCCAACACCGGCAGGACCAGCTGTACGTTAAAGGCAATCTGCACATAGGCCGGGAATTCAGCCTGTTTGCTGAATTCAACCGGGAAGACCACTTCAACAGGTACCAAAGCATATGGCAGGCTGGCATTCACGCGTATTTCTGACGCTCTCCAGGCTGGGCAAGCGGCCGGCAACACCCACCCTGCTGGTCTTGCTCGCTCTGCTGCAAACCGGCTGCAGCAGCGTGTTCTTCTACCCGGACAAGGTAACCTACATCACCCCGGACCGCCTGAACCTGGAGTATGAAGACATCTACCTGGACACCGCCGATGGCGAAACCCTCCACGGCTGGTGGCTGCCCGCCCTCACAGAAGAACCCGCCAAAGGCACGGTCTATTACCTGCACGGCAACGCCCAGAACGTCAGCGCCCACATCCTCAACGTCGCCTGGCTGCCGGAGCAAGGCTACAACGTATTTGCCATAGACTACCGGGGCTACGGCCAATCCACCGGCGCCCCAGACATAGAGGGCGCCCTGCACGACACCGAAACCGGCCTGCGCTGGCTCGCAGAACGCCACCCCGAAAACGACCATCCCCTGTTCCTACTCGGCCAAAGCCTCGGCGGCGGCCTCGGCATCGCCCTCGCCAGTGAATGGGTGCAACGAGGCGAACACCCCCAGCTCAGCGGCGTGATCCTCGACGGCACCTTCTCCGGCTTCCGCCTGATCGCCCGTGAAAAACTCGGAGAATTCTGGCTAACCTGGCCGTTCCAGATCCCCCTGAGCTGGAGCATCACCGACGACTACGAAGGCGTGGACCGAATCGCCAACATCGCCCCGGTCCCCGTCAAAATCATCCACAGCGCCCGTGACGGCATTATCCCGTTCCACCACGGCATGCGACTGTATGAAGCCGCAGAACAGCCCAAAGACTTCCTGAGGACCGACACACCCCATGGCGCGACGTTTGTTCTTCCGGCATATCGGGAGGCGGTACTGGAGTTCATGGAAGGGACGTTTTAGCCACTCTATCCGGGGGTGAACGCCAATAGAAAGCACACTAGGAATGCTGCAGAATGCTTGGCGCGGAGGTTGGGGGAAGTCCTTTCCAAAAGTCTTGAGGGCCAAGGATGGCCCGAACGAAGCGCACATGGATGTGCTCGTAGCGTCTTTTGGAAAGGACTTCCCCCAACCTCTGCACGGCACCCAAACCAAAGCGCCCAGAAACGAGAAAACCCGCCATAAGGCGGGTTTTCTCACTACTGACTAACTGAAAATCAGTCAGCGAAGTCAGTCGGCTGCTCGCCTTCCTTAACTTCCTTCATGGACAGCTTAACGCGACCACGGTTGTCCACATCCAGCACCTTCACCAGAACTTCCTGACCTTCGCTCAGCTCGTCAGTCACGTTCTCGATACGGCGCTCAGAGATCTGGGAAATGTGCACCAGACCATCCTTGCCAGGCAGGATGTTAACGAAGGCACCGAAGTCCACAATGCGCTCAACGCGGCCCTTGTAGATAGCGCCCACTTCGATCTCGGCAGTGATTTCCTTCACCCGATTCACGGCGGCTTGTGCGGCTGCTGCGTTATCGGCGTAGATCTTCACATTGCCATCGTCGTCCAGGTCAATAGACGCACCGGTCTCGTCACAGATAGAACGGATCACAGAACCGCCCTTACCGATAACGTCACGGATCTTGTCCGGATGGATCTTGATGGTGGTGATGCTCGGTGCACGCTCAGACAGCTCGGCACGCGGCGTGGAGATCACCTTGTTCATCTCGTCCAGGATGTGCAGACGCGCAGCGTGGGCCTGCTCAAGGGCGATTTCCATGATCTCGTCGGTGATGCCCTGGATCTTGATATCCATCTGCAGGGCGGTAACGCCCTCTTTGGTACCGGCAACCTTGAAGTCCATATCGCCCAGGTGGTCTTCGTCACCCAGGATGTCAGTCAGAACGGCGAACTTGTCACCTTCCTTGACCAGACCCATGGCGATACCAGCCACCGGTGCCTTGATCGGAACACCCGCGTCCATCAGTGCCAGAGAAGAACCACACACGGAAGCCATGGAGCTGGAACCGTTGGATTCGGTGATCTCGGAAACCGCACGAATGGCATACGGGAACTCTTCAATGGTCGGCATAACCGCCAGAACACCGCGCTTGGCCAGACGACCATGACCCACTTCACGACGGCCCGGAGTACCAACGCGGCCGGCTTCACCTACGGAATACGGAGGGAAGTTATAGTGGAACAGGAACGGATCTTTGCGCTCGCCTTCCAGTGCATCAATGATCTGCACATCACGGGTGGTACCCAGAGTGGCGGTTACGATGGCCTGAGTTTCACCACGGGTGAACAGGGCAGAACCGTGAACAGACGGCAGAATGCCAACTTCCACTTCGATCGGGCGTACAGTCTTGTTGTCACGGCCGTCGATACGCGGCTTGCCATCGATAACCTGCTGGCGAACCACAGACTTCTCAACCTTGCCGAAATACTTCTTCACCAGTTCTTCAGAAGGCTGACCTTCTTCTTCACCGGCCAGTTTTTCAACGGCGGCAGCCTTGATCTCGCCCAGACGCTCGTAGCGAGCCATCTTGTCCCGCACGGCGTAAGCTTCTTCGATGGCACCACCGAATTCGGATTTGATGGCATTCAGAAGCTCGGTGTTTTCGGCTTCAGGCTGCCACTCCCAGCGCGGCTTGCCGTGTTCAGCGGCAAATTCCTTGATGGCGGTAATGGCCGCCTGCATTTCCTGATGGCCGAACAGTACGCCACCCAGCATCTGGTCTTCGGTCAGGCCTTTGGCCTCGGACTCAACCATCAGTACGGCGTCTTCGGTACCGGCAACCACCATGTCCAGATCAGAGCTGGCCAGCTCTTCAAAGGTGGGGTTCAGGAAGTAGCCTTTATCGTTGGTGAAACCAACACGGGCAGCACCGATAGGACCATCGAACGGGATACCGGAGATCGCCAGCGCAGCAGAGGCCGCCAGCATCGCCGCGATGTCAGGATCGTGGTTCTTGCTGGCAGACATGACGGTACAGATAACCTGTACTTCGTTCATGTAGCCATTAGGGAACAGCGGGCGGATCGGACGGTCGATCAGGCGGGAAGTCAGCGTCTCTTTCTCGGACGGACGGCCTTCGCGCTTGAAGAAACCACCGGGGATTTTGCCGGCCGCGTAAGTCTTCTCGAAGTAGTTAACGGTCAGCGGGAAGAAAGGCTGACCAGGCTTGGCTTCTTTGGCGCCGACAACGGTACCCAGCACAGCGGTATCGCCGGTAGACACGAGAACGGAACCGGTTGCCTGACGGGCAACACGACCCGTTTCCAGGGTGAAGGTTTCGCCACCCATTTCAAACGTTTTCTTACGTGGTTGCAGATCCACAATAAACTCCTGCTCTTTTCAACGGTTAATACCTGACCGGGTGACACTCACCCTCGCCAGGTTTTCTTTACCACCGCAGCAGTCTGATCTGTGAACCGAAAGGCAACCCGTCTGAAAGCTAACAGGCTGTTGCAAAACCCCGGTATGGCGAGCTGCCAGCGGTGTGCGGCTCCCGGGCTTTTCAACAACCTGCTATCAATATCGGCTTTCCATTAGACAGAGAAAATCCTTCGGTTTCACTGACAAATCAACTGCAGCATAAACACCGTCTGGCATCCCCTGAGCGGGTACACACAGACAGTGGGAGAGAAGCGCGGCTGAACCCGGGCAACCCCGGGCCAGCCTTCAGGTCGCTAAACCGGATTAGCGACGCAGACCCAAGCGCTGGATGAGTTCCAGGTAACGGTCAGCGTTTTTACGCTTGAGGTAGTCCAGCAGCTTACGACGCTGGTTTACCATCCGGATCAGGCCGCGGCGGGAATGGTGATCCTGCTTGTTGGCCTTGAAGTGATCCTGCAGCTTGTTGATGTTGGCGCTCAGCAGTGCAACCTGTACTTCAGGAGAACCGGTATCGCCTTCAACTTGCTGAAAATCCTTAACGATCTGAGCTTTCTCATTGGCAGACAGTGCCATATTACACCTCATGGTTTGCGATGCTGATAAATCCGGCCGAACCGCGCATCTCTACAGCCCGGCTAATCAGCGGCGGTGTTACCCGCCGCTGTTCTTTACCAGACGGCGCGGCACCAGTTTGGTGTCATCGCCCTCCGGCATAGCTTCTGCCAATCCCACGAAGGTACGATCGCCGTAGACACGCACGAAGCCTTCAAGGGACTGACCCGATATTCTAACCGGTTGTCCGTTCAATATCGATACCAGTGCCGAGCCTGACAGCCGGTGCTCGGGAAACATCGTCAGCGCGCTTTCCGGCGGCAGCAGCAAGCCGTCCAGGCTCTCACCGCGCTCACGCATGGCTTCCAGGTCTTTGACATCGTGAGCATTTTCCAGCGTGTAGCCAGAGGCCAGGGTACGCCGAAGTGCACTGACATGGGCACCGCACCCCAGTACCGCACCAATATCTTCAACCAGTGAGCGTATATACGTACCCTTGGTACAGGTCACCGCCAAGTCAAGCTCCTGCTCGCGAACCGCCAACAGGGTCAACTCGTAGATGGTGACAGGACGCGCCGGGCGCTCGATCTCAATGCCTTCGCGGGCATACTCGTACAGAGGCCGGCCTTTGTGCTTCAGCGCAGAATACATCGACGGTACCTGCTGGATATCGCCCCGAAACCGCTCTAACACCGCTTCCACCTGGGCTTCGGTCAACGCTGGCACCGGTTTTTCTTCAACCACTGCGCCTTCGCTATCACCGGTTTCTGTCCGTATGCCCAACCGCGCGGTAGTGATATACGCCTTGTCACTGTCGAGCATGGTCTGGGAAAACTTGGTGGCTTCGCCAAAACACAGCGGCAAAACACCAGTAGCAAGTGGATCAAGGGCACCGGTATGGCCGGCCTTGGCCGCCCCATACAGGCGCTTGATCTGCTGCAGAATCCCGTTGGAGGTGACACCCTGGGGCTTGTCGATCACCAGGATGCCATTTACGTCACGGCCTTTACGTCTTCGGCTCAAGCATCACGCTCCGGATTATCAGAAACCGGATCGTCGTTATCATCGCGAGGAACAGCTGGCTGATCCCCCACGGCTTCCCGAATCAGACGGTCCATCTTGCGACTCTGGTTAAGCAGGCTGTCGAAGTGGAAACGCAGGTGGGGTACCACCCGCAGCTTCATCGCCCGCCCGACCTGACCTCGCAGGAATCCCGAGGCCTTGTTGAGCACCGCCAGGGAATCCTGAACTTCCGGAGATTGCTCGGTAAGCTCTTCGGTCGACAACAGGGAAACGTAAATATCGGCATAGCCCAGATCACGGCTGACCTTGACGGCATTCACCGTGACCATGCCAACGCGAGGGTCTTTGACCTCGCGCTGGATGAGTTGGGCCAGTTCACGTTGCATCTGATCGCCGATACGATCTATGCGACTGTATTCCCGCGCCATCAGGCCCCCGTTGATTCGAGCTGACGCTCAACGCGAACGCGATCGAACACCTCGATCTGATCGCCCACTTTCACGTCGTAGCCTTTAACACCGATACCACACTCCATACCGTTGCGGACTTCCGGTACGTCATCCTTGAAGCGACGCAGGGATTCCAGCTCGCCCTCGAAGATAACCACGTTGTCACGCAGTACGCGGATCGGCTTGTTACGGTATACGGTACCCTCGGTCACCATACAGCCGGCCACCTGGCCAAACTTCGGTGAACGGAACACGTCCCGTACATCGGCGATACCCACGATGTCTTCCCGAAATTCAGGCTTGAGCATACCAGTCAGGGCGGACTTAACATCATCAATCAGGTTATAGATGATGCTGTAGTAACGCAGATCCAGACCTTCCTGCTCCACCAGGCGCTTGGAAGCGGTATCCGCACGCACGTTGAAACCGAAGATAACCGCGTTGGTGGCCATGGCCAGGCTCACGTCTGTCTCGGCAATACCGCCAACACCAGACGAAACAATCTTGACCTGAACTTCCTCGTTACCCAGGTCCTGCAGGGCCTTGGTGATGGCCTCCAGGGAACCACGAACGTCGGTCTTGAGAACAACGTTAAGGGTTTTGACTTCGTCTTTACCCATGTTCTCAAACATATTCTCCAGCTTGGCGGCCTGCTGGCGCTGCAGACGCTGCTCGCGCTCGCGGGTCTGGCGGAATTCGGCCAGTTCTTTGGCTTTCTTCTCATCAGCCACGGCGAAGAACTCATCGCCAGCATCCGGTGTGCCATTCAGGCCAAGAATTTCGACCGGAATGGACGGGCCAGCTTCCTTGACCTGCTTGCCGGCTTCGTCGGTCATCGCCCGAACCTTGCCGTAGAATGAGCCGGCCACGACCATGTCGCCCTGGCGCAGGGTGCCGTTCTGAACCAGAACGGTCGCAACAGAACCACGACCACGCTCCAGGCTGGACTCAACAACCACACCGCGGGCGGAGGCATCCGGTGATGCTTCAAGTTCCAGAATCTCGGCCTGCAGCAGGACGGCTTCCAGCAGATCATCAATGCCAAGACCTGTATGAGCCGACACAGGCACAAACTGTACATCGCCGCCCCAGTCTTCCGGAATCACATCCAGGGCAGACAGCTCGTTCTTGATGCGGTCCGGATCCGCCTCTTCCTTGTCCATCTTATTGATGGCGACCACCAGCGGCACACCGGCAGAACGTGCATGCTGAACCGCTTCCTTGGTTTGCGGCATAACACCGTCATCCGCAGCCACAACGAGGATAACAATATCGGTGCACTGGGCACCGCGCGCACGCATGGCGGTAAACGCCGCGTGGCCCGGGGTATCCAGGAACGACACCATGCCGTGATCGGTTTCTACGTGGTAGGCGCCGATGTGCTGGGTAATACCACCGGATTCACCCGCGGCCACCTTGGTGCGACGAATATAATCCAGAAGGGATGTCTTACCGTGGTCAACGTGACCCATCACGCTCACAACCGGGGCACGCTTGATCTTTTCTTTGCCTTCGTGCAGCTCGGTAATCTCGCTCAGCACTTCTTCTTCAAACGCATCTTCACTGACCGCTTTGGGCTTGTGGCCCAGCTCTTCGGTTACCAGAACGGCGGTTTCCTGATCCAGTGCCTGGTTGATGGTGGCCATAACGCCCATTCCCATCAGGGTTTTGATGACATCAGCGGCTTTGACAGCCATGCGCTGGGCAAGATCACCGACGGTGATGGTTTCCGGAATCTGTACTTCTCTAACCATTGGCTTTGTGGGCCTCTCGAAAGCATGACGCTTTTCTTTCGGTTTCTTTTTAGCCCGCAGCTGCTTGCGAGGAAGGCTTTCCTCCTCGTCTTCGGAAATAACCAGCGGTTCTTCAACCGGACGGCTGCGAGGGCCGCGATGGCCAGCCTGCTTCTTCTTCGGCTTGCCTTCTTCGATATCGTCGCCGCGCTCGCGTACCTTTTCTTTCTTTTTCTTTGGCTTGCGATCCCGACCTTCGTCTTCAGGCGGAGGCATGGGAATGTCCTCCGGCGCTGTTTCCAGTTCGGGTTCGGACTTTTCTTCCTGAACAGGCTCAGCCGCTGCCGGCTCTGATGGAGCGGCGGTTTCTGCCGGCTGTTCTTGCGGCTGCTCTGCAGCCACTTTCGGTGCTTCATCGACCACCGGGGATTCAGCCACAGGCTGTTCCGCTACCTCTTCCGGCTTCGGTGCTTCAACCTCTGGTTCCGGCTGCAGTTCCGCACGCTTGATATAGGTGCGGCGCTTGCGCACTTCCACGTTCACGGTTTTTGCCTTACCGGCCTTCAGCGTGGTGGTGGTTTTACGCTTCAGGGTGATCTTGTTCGGCTCTGCCTGAGCTTCACCGTGGGTCTTTCTCAGATAGGTCAGCAACTGCTGCTTCTCATCACTGGTGACAGCGTCGTTCTCACTACGGGCTTTCAGGCCCGCTTCCACGATCTGCTTCAGCAAACGATCCACGGGAGCGCCTACATCTGCGGCCAGTTGTTTTACCGTTACATCAGCCATACTGGTCCTCCTCTCCCGAATCAGGCCTGGTCTTCAAACCAGGGGGCACGCGCGGTCATGATCAGCTGACCAGCACGCTCTTCATCCATACCTTCAATTTCGAGCAGTTCGTCAATTGACTGCTCAGCCAGATCTTCCATCGTACGCACGCCCATACCAGCGAGTTTGAACGCCAGTGAACGGTCCATGCCTTCCATGTTGAGAAGATCTTCGGCGGGCTCTGCGCCCTCCAGGGCTTCTTCACTCGCCAGCGCCTGGTTCAACAGGACGTCTTTGGCACGACGGCGCAGCTCAGTGACGGTTTCCTCGTCAAAGCCATCGATGGCCAGCATTTCTTCCATCGGCACGTACGCCACTTCCTCAATCGAGGTAAAGCCTTCGTCGATCAGGACACCGGCAAATTCCTCGTCAACGTCCAGGTGCGCGGTAAAGTGCTCAACCAAGCGAGTGTATTCCTGCTCCTGGCGCTCGCCGGCTTCTTCCTCGGTCATCACGTTCAGGGTCCAGCCGGTCAGCTCGGTGGCCAGACGAACGTTCTGGCCGTTACGGCCGATGGCCTGGGCCAGATTGTCTTCGGCGACGGCAACATCCATGGTGTGGCGATCTTCATCCATCACGATGGAGGCAACCTCGGCCGGCGCCATGGCGTTGATGACCAACTGGGCCGGGTTGTCGTCCCACAGCACAATATCAACACGCTCGCCGCCCAGTTCGTTGGACACGGCCTGGACCCGAGAGCCCCGCATACCCACGCAGGCACCCACGGGATCAATACGGCGATCGTTGGTCTTCACGGCAATCTTGGCACGGGAGCCGGGATCACGGGCTGCACCACGGATCTCAATCAGGTCCTCAGCAATCTCCGGCACTTCAATGCGGAACAGCTCAATCAGCATCTGCGCGTCGGTACGGCTCAGGATCAGCTGCGGGCCCCGATGATCGGTGCGAATCTCCAGCAACAGGGAACGCACGCGGTCGCCCATGCGGAAGGTTTCCCGGGGAATCAGATGCTCGCGGGGCAGAAGTGCTTCGGCATTGCCACCCAGATCCACAATAACGTTGTCCCGTGTCACCTTCTTGACCGTTCCGGAAACCAGCTCGCCAACGCGGTCGCGGTAGCTGTCGACGATCTTCATGCGCTCAGCTTCGCGAACCTTCTGGAAAATAATCTGCTTGGCAGCCTGGGCACCGATACGTCCAAAGGCGACTGATTCTACTTTCTCTTCGTGGATGTCACCCGGCTTCAGGTCTGGACTGATCTCTTCGGCTTCCTGGAAGGTAAGCTCTGTACCCAGCGCTGGAACGGCGTCGTTGTCCACCACCAACCAGCGGCGGAAGGTCTCGTACTCTCCGGTGCGGCGGTCAATCGCAACCCGGATGTCCGCTTCTTCATCTTCATAACGCTTCTTGGCAGCGGTCGCGAGCGCCAGCTCGATCGCCTCGAAAATCACGTCTTTCTCGACACCTTTCTCGTTCGAGACGGATTCTACTACCAGCAAGATCTCTTTACTCATTGGATTGCCCTGCCCTCAATATAATCGATGCATCCACAGTCTTGTTCGAATGGGTCATTCAAAAACCGGTACGATGTTGGCTTTTTCAATACTGTCAAAAGGCAACAGGTATTCGTGGTCATCAACAACCACGATGACTTCATCGCCTTCTATACCTTTGATCAAGCCTGTAAATTTGCGCCGGCCTTCAAACGCCATGCGCAGCTTGATCTGAACCTGATGGCCAACAAATTCCTGATACTGCTCGAGACGAAACAGCGGCCGGTCCATACCCGGCGACGACACCTCCAGGGTGTATTCACTCTGGATGGGGTCTTCCACATCCATCACGCCGCTTATCTGACGGCTGACTTTCTCGCAGTCTTCAATGCTGATGCCATTTTCCGCATCATCAATAAACACCCGAAGCATGGACTGATAGCCCCGGGAACGGTATTCGATACCCCAGAATTCATACCCGAGCCCTTCCACTACCGGGCGCAGAATGTCTTCCAGTTGTTTAAGCTTGGCTGACAAGTGTCGCCGCCTCCGTATTCAGATTTTCGGACTACAAAAACAAAAAAAGGGCTGTTGATCAGCCCTTTTTATGCACCAGGGCCCTTTGCGCCAGGCCCCTTAATCAAAAAGCCCCTATGAATGGGGCCTTTTGTTGCAAGAATTCGCAGAAAGCTAACCCAACTCTGCCCTCTGCCGACAGACACCTGGCCTGCCTGGACACTACAACGCCGTTGCAAGGTCCAATATCCGCCGGAGTATAGAGACGCCGCGCAGACTGGTCAAGGACTGACCAAAAAAAACGGCCTGGAACTTCCAAGCCGTCTTACTCAAATATGGTGCCCGGGGCCGGACTCGAACCGGCACAGCTTTCGCTACCACCCCCTCAAGATGGCGTGTCTACCAGTTTCACCACCCGGGCAACATTCTTTACTCGAGGTCAGGGAGCTGAGACTCCCCACCCTCGCTTTCGCTACCTGCAGATTCTTCGATACCCGGCGCAGCTTCAGCTGGCGCCTGACGGGATTCCTGAACTGTCGGAATACCGGCCTCACCAGCCACTTCAGCACGCTGCTTGGCGAAGATTGCCAGCGAAAAACTTGTCACAAAAAACACAACCGCCATAAACGTGGTCAGACGGGTCAGAAAGCTGCCACTACCCTGACTACCGAACACGGTCTGGGAGGCACCGCCACCGAAAGCAGCACCGGCATCTGCACCCTTACCCTGCTGGATAAGGACCAGACCCACCAGAGCCACGGCGATCACGACGTGAACAACGACTACCAGTGTTTCCATCCAATCCATACAGACTCTCGTAAACGTTTTGGCTTACGCACCCACCGGAAACGCACGGCAGATACTTACAAAATCTTCAGCCTTAAGGGAAGCACCACCTATAAGACCGCCATCAATATCGGGCTCTGCAAACAGAGCGGCCGCATTATCCGCTTTTACACTGCCGCCGTAAAGTACTGAAATCGTCTCAGACGGCGCACCCATCTCTGCAAGCACCCGGCGAATGTCCGCGTGCATGGCCTGGGCATCTTCTGCAGTCGCTGTCTTTCCGGTACCTATCGCCCATACCGGCTCGTAGGCAACCACAATTTTCGACCACTGCTCACCAGCCACCGACGCCAGGCCTTGCTGAACCTGGCTGGCCACTACCCGCTCAGCCGAACCGGCTTCGCGTTCTTCCAGAGTCTCACCGACGCAGAGTACTGCCGTCAGCCCGGATGCCAGAACCTGCTCGATCTTCCTGGCAACCACTTCGTCGGACTCACCAAACAACTGGCGACGCTCGGAATGACCAACGAGGGCGTACTGACACCCCAGATCTTTCGCCATATCAGAGGAGACTTCACCAGTGTAGGCACCTGACTGCCACTGGCTGACGTTCTGCACGCCAGCAACCAATTCAGAGCCACAAAGCGCAACCACAGAGTCAACATAAAGGGCAGGAGGTATGATAACCACCTCTGCCCTGGCATCAAGACTGGCAACCTGCTCGCGGACCTGACCGACCAGCTGCTGCACAAGGTCTTTCGACCCGTTCATCTTCCAGTTTCCAGCTACGATCTTGCGACGCATACCAAATCTCAATCGTCCCGACCTGAGGGAGGGCGAACTATACAGCAGACATTTGTCTCGCACAACCCGCCCTATTCCACAAAATCAGGGTGTTGAACGCTCCACGACAAGGGCCAGCTGCTCGGCAACCCGGGTAATGTCATCGGCATTCTGACCTTCTGCCATCACCCGAATCAGGGGCTCCGTTCCCGACGCCCGCAACAGGATTCTGCCGGCCTCACCCAGGTCAGCCTCTGCCCTGCGCATCGCCTCAACGATGTCTGACCGGCTGAGCGGATCAAATCGCTGGGCCACCCGCACATTCACCATCGTCTGGGGCAACTTGGCCATACCCTGACGCAGCTCGCCCATAGTCTTGCCGGACCGGCGAACCGCCAACAGCACCTGCAACGCAGAGACAATACCGTCGCCGGTACTGGTACAGTCACGAATCACCATATGGCCGGAGCCTTCTCCGCCAATGATCCAGTTATTGGCCAGCAGCCGCTCCATCACATAACGGTCACCCACATTGGCACGCTCGAATTCGATGCCAATCTCACGCAGCGCCAGTTCAACCCCCAGATTGGTCATCAGGGTTCCAACCACGCCACCGTTCAACCGACCTTCGGCATGACGCTGGGAGGCCAGTATAAACAGCAATTCATCACCATCCACCTCGGAGCCGTCGCGGTCCACCATCAGCACACGGTCGCCATCGCCATCGAAAGCAATACCCAGGTCAGCCCGCTTCTCAGAGACTGCCTGTTTCAGGGCATCCAGGTGGGTGGACCCCACGTTGAGATTGATATTCAGCCCGTCCGGTTCTGCGCCAATCACCGAAACCCTGGCTCCGAGCTCTTTGAACACCTTGGGGGCAACGTGGTAGGTGGCGCCATGGGCACAGTCGAGTACGATATGCAGTCCATCGAGGGTAAACTCATTGGGCACAGTACTCTTGCAGAACTCCACGTACCGGCCCGGAGCATCGTCGACACGGCTCGCCTTGCCCAGCTCATTGGGTTCGCACACCTGAATCGGCTGCTCGAGCCAGCGCTCGATCTCAGCCTCCAGGGCGTCATCGAGCTTGGTACCGTTAGCCGAGAAGAACTTGATGCCGTTGTCCTGGTGCGGGTTATGAGAGGCACTGATCACAATACCTGCGGATGCCCGAAACGTTCGGGTCAGGTAGGCAATGGCGGGCGTCGGCATTGGGCCAAGCAACTTCACATCCACCCCCGCAGCGGACAAACCCGCCTCAAGTGCGGATTCAAACATGTAACCTGACAAGCGGGTATCCTTTCCAATCAGCACGCTGTTTCGCTGGCCCTGCCTCTTGAATGCCTGACCTGCTGCCCACCCAAGGTGCAACATAAACTCCGGGGTAATCGGACTTTCACCCACTCTCCCCCGGATTCCGTCGGTTCCAAAATACTTGCGCTGGGACATCAGATTGCCTCCTTAACTGCCGTCACGACCTTGACGGCGTCCACCGTCTCCCGCACATCATGCACCCTGAGGATGCTTGCGCCTTTCATGGCGGATATTGTCGCGGCAGCGAGGCTTGCCGGCAACCTTTCGTTGACGTCTCGGCCAGTAATTGCTCCAAGCATGGATTTCCGGGACACCCCGATCAACAACGGATGCCCCAGCAAATGCAACTGTTCCAGAGTCGCCAACAACTGGATGTTGTGACCCACAGTTTTCCCGAAGCCAAATCCCGGGTCCAGGATGATGTTTTCCGGCCGCACACCGGCCTTTTCGACCACTCGCATCCGTTCGGTCAGAAACGAACTCACGTCGCGCCGAACGTTATGGTATCGGGGGTTATTCTGCATGGTGTCCGGCTCACCCTGGATGTGCATGATGCAGACGGGCACGCCGGCTTTGGCCGCCACTTCCGGTGCACCCTCTCGCTGGAGCGCCCGCACATCGTTGATCAAACCGGCGCCGAGCCTGACCACCTCCTCCATCACGGCGGGGTTGCTGGTATCCACTGAAATCACGGTATCCAGCTCACGGGCAATGGCCTCCACCACGGGGCAAACCCGGTCCAGCTCTTCCTGGGTCGATACCGGCTCCGCTCCCGGCCGGGTCGATTCACCACCAACATCGATAAAGGATGCGCCGTCTTCCACCATGGTCCGGGCACGAACAAGCGCTGCATCGGCGGTCGTGAACCGACCGCCATCTGAAAAGGAATCGGGCGTAACGTTGAGAATCCCCATTACCTGGCACCGGGACAGATCCACCAAACGGCCAGCAAAATTCATTTTCATAGCAGGTATTCCGAAATTTTCTGTTCAGGGGTAACAAAAACAAACGCCGCCCGGAGGCCGGGCGGCGCTGTATTTGACTAGGCCTTGTGCGGGCGATCAGTGCTCGCCGGCAGGCCTGCCTACTCCGGGCTGACGCCCGTCATCCGATGACCGGGGCTCCGGAGCTGGCTCTTCAGCTTTCACTCCGCCGGTGGGACCACTATCGCCCCAGTTTTTCGGGGGCCGCGGCTCTTTGCCTGCCATGATGTCATCGATCTGGTAGCGATCAATGGTCTCGTACTTCATCAGGGCCTCAGCCATCAGGTCCAGTTTGTCACGGTTCTCAATCAGGATCTGCTTGGCCGTGGCATAACACTCATCAATGATATTTCGAACTTCCTCATCAATCCGCTGGGCGGTCTCCGGAGAGTGATGGGAGTGCGACTGGCCGGCAGAACGACCCAGGAACGGCTCTTCGCTGTCGGTATCGTACTGCAGGGGACCCAACTTTTCCGACAACCCCCACTTGGTGACCATGTTGCGGGCCAGGCTGGTGGCACGTTCGATGTCGTTGGAGGCACCGGTCGTCACACCGTCAAAGCCAAGCGTCAGCTCTTCGGCAATTCGACCGCCGAACAGACTGCAGATTGAGCTGGTCAGGTAGCGCTTGGAGTGACTGTACTTGTCCTCTTCCGGCAAGAACATGGTCACACCCAGGGCGCGCCCCCGGGGGATGATACTGACCTTGTAGACAGGATCATGTTCAGGCACGAGGCGACCAACAATGGCATGGCCAGACTCATGGTACGCGGTGTTCCGCTTTTCTTTCTCGCTCATCACCATGGATTTGCGCTCGGCGCCCATCATGATTTTATCTTTCGCCAGTTCCAGCTCTTCCATGGAAACCAGACGCTGGTTACGACGCGCCGCGAACAGGGCAGCCTCGTTTACCAGGTTAGCGAGGTCAGCACCGGAGAAGCCAGGCGTACCGCGAGCGATAACCGCCGGATCAATACCGTCGGCCAGGGGCACTTTCTTCATGTGCACCTTAAGAATCTGCTCTCGACCAAGAATGTCTGGCAGGCTCACCACCACCTGGCGGTCAAAGCGACCCGGACGCAGCAGCGCAGGGTCCAGAACGTCCGGACGGTTGGTAGCAGCGATCACGATGACGCCTTCGTTGCCTTCAAAGCCGTCCATCTCAACCAACAGCTGGTTCAGGGTCTGTTCACGCTCGTCATGGCCACCGCCCATGCCGGCGCCACGATGGCGACCGACCGCATCAATCTCATCGATAAAAATGATACAGGGGCTTTGCTTCTTGGCCTGCTCGAACATGTCACGAACACGGGAAGCACCCACGCCCACGAACATCTCTACGAAGTCAGAACCGGAGATGGAGAAAAACGGCACTTTCGCTTCACCGGCAATGGCTTTTGCCAGCAGCGTCTTACCAGTACCCGGCGGCCCCACCATCAACACGCCTTTCGGGATTCGGCCACCCAGACGCTGGAATTTGCTCGGGTCACGCAGGAAGTCGACCAGCTCTTTAACGTCTTCCTTCGCTTCATCAACACCGGCGACGTCGCCAAAGGTGGTTTTGATCTGGTCTTCACTGAGCAGGCGCGCCTTGCTCTTGCCAAAGGACATGGGGCCTTTGCCGCCGCCACCGCCCTGCATCTGGCGCATGAAGAACACAAACAACGCAATAATGATCAGAATCGGGAACGCGGCCACCAGCAACTGCGTCCACAGGCTCTGGCGCTCAGGCTCCTTGCCGATCACTTCGACGTTATTGGCGAGCAGATCATCCATCAGCTTGTTGTCAGAGACCTGCGGGCGAATGGTCTGGAACTGGGACCCGTCACCACGGACACCCTGCACCTGAAGACCATCAATGGTCACTTGCCGGACCTGGCCCTGCTGGACCATCTCCACAAACTGGGAATAGTTGACTTGTTGGCCGGTGGTGGTGGGAGAGAAATTCTGAAACACCATCAACAGCACGGCGGCTATGATTAGCCAGAGAACCAGATTTTTTGCCATATCGTTCAAGGATCATCACCTGTGAATTGCGGGGCTGCAGCCATGTGGCCATCAACCCTTTTCCGACACCTTACACCAATTGTACGCCTGTCCACCAGAAACGGCCCATCCGTATCGACCACAGACCCGCTGACTGACCCGGCAAAAACACAACCTGAGGACTGTAACCAGCACCACTTGAGATTTCGTGAAACCTTTGACCCTGACCGTACAGGAAGGTTCCAGCCGACAACCGGTAGGGCGCTAAGGCCCGTCATCCCGCACGACACCGCGCCAGTGGGCGCGACTGTAGGTGATTACGACCATTTGTGGCGGGAATCTATCTGTTACAATTGCGAAATTATACGACGTCGTCAGCCGTTTCGCCGCTGACCTTTTGTTAATTGCACCGATAAAGAGATTACATCATGAGTCTTTCACCGGAACAGCGCCGGGAATACCGGGCGATTGCCCACAATCTGAAGCCCGTCATTATTGTTGGCGATAAAGGCCTGTCGGAGGGCTTGCAGGATGAGCTTGAGCGCGCCCTGAACGATCATGAGCTGATCAAGATCAAGGTGGCCAGCACTGATCGCGAAGCGCGCCATGAAGCGATTCAGGCGTTGTGCGAGAGCTCCGGGGCGGAGCTGGTGCAGACGATTGGTAAGATTGCTGTGATTCTGCGGCGGGCTAAGAAGCCTAATCCGAAGTTGTCGAATTTGTTACGGAATAAGTAGTTTTTCGCCAGGGTTGATGTAAAAAGCCGCGCTGGATAGTGCGGCTTTTTTTGTTTGGCTTGGGAGATCGGCGGGGTAAAAGGGGGTCAGTCCCGTTGGACAGACCCTTTGACCCTAGACGTACTCTACTTCGGAGATTTCGTATTCTACGGTGCCGGAGGGGATGCGGATGGCGACTACGTCGCCTTCGTTCTTGCCTATCAGCGCACGGGCAATCGGTGAGGATACAGAAAGCTTGCCGGCCTTGATGTCGGCCTCGTCTTCACCGACGATCTGGTATTTAACCTCTTCGTCGGTATCCATGTTCACCAGGTGTACCGTGGTGCCGAAGATCACCTTGCCGGTGTTCTCCATGGTGGTCACATCGATCACCTGGGCTACCGACAGCTTGCCTTCGATTTCCTGAATCCGGCCTTCGATGAAGCTTTGCTGCTCACGAGCGGCATGGTACTCGGCGTTTTCCTTGAGATCACCGTGCTCCCGGGCATCGGCGATTGCCTGAATTACCCGGGGACGATCTTCGGACTTCAGCTTTTTCAGCTCCTCGCGCAGGCGGGCTTCGCCCGCCTTGGTCATGGGTACTCTGTCAGCCATAGTCTTACTTTCCTGCGTGTAGATCCTGGAGGCGACGTACTGTGCGCTCCGGGCCAAATTTGATGGCCCGACAGAAGGCTTCGCCGCCTGCCAGTGTGGTTGTGTAGGTTACCTTGGTCTGCAGGGCGGACTGGCGAATCTGGGCCGAGTCGGAAATCGCCTTGCGACCTTCAGTGGTATTGATAATCAGCTGAACCTGACCATTCTTGATGGCGTCAACAATATGCGGGCGACCCTCGCGAACCTTGTTTACCCGCTCCACGGCAACACCTTCGGCTTCCAGCGCCTTGGCGGTGCCGGTGGTGGCAATCACCTTGAACCCGGCCTCAACCAGGTCACGGGCCACCTTCGCCGCACCGGGCTTGTCGACATCCCGCACAGACATGAACGCGGTACCCTGGGCAGGCAGGCGCTCACCGATGGCCAGAGCCGCCTTGGCAAAAGCTTCGTCGAAGCTGTCGCCCAGCCCCATCACCTCACCGGTGGACTTCATTTCCGGCCCAAGGATCGGGTCTACCGCCGGGAACTTGTTGAACGGGAATACCGATTCTTTTACCGCATAGTAAGTCGGCACGATTTCCTGGGTGAAGTTCAGTTCTTTCAGGGTCTTGCCGGACATTACCCGGGCCGCCACTGCCGCCAGGGACACACCAATGGCCTTGGAGACAAACGGCACGGTACGGGAGGCGCGAGGGTTGACCTCAATCACGTAGATTTCGCCATCCTGCCACGCCAGCTGCACGTTCATCAGGCCGATAACGTCCAGCTCGATGGCCATCTTCCTGACCGCTTCGCGCATTTCATCCTGCACCTCTTTAGGCAGGCTGTATGGCGGCAGCGAACAGGCGGAGTCACCGGAGTGAACACCGGCCTGCTCAATGTGCTGCATGATGCCACCAATGACCACATCGGTGCCGTCGCAGATGGCGTCAATATCCACCTCAACGGCGGCATTCAGGAAGTGGTCCAGCAGCACCGGGCTGTCATTGGACACCAGCACCGCGTTACGCATGTAACGCACCAGCTCGGTTTCGTCATAGACGATTTCCATCGCCCGACCACCCAGCACGTAGGACGGGCGCACCACCAGCGGGTAGCCGATTTCGCGGGCCGCCAGGATGCCTTCCTCGTGACTGCGCACAGTGGCGTTTTCCGGCTGCTTCAGACCCAGGCGCTGGATCATCTGCTGGAAACGTTCACGGTCTTCGGCACGGTCAATGGCATCCGGGCTGGTGCCGATAATCGGCACACCGGCCGCCTCAAGACCACGAGCCAGTTTCAGCGGAGTCTGGCCGCCATATTGCACGATCACGCCCTTGGGCTTCTCAACGTGGATGATTTCCAGCACGTCTTCCAGGGTGATCGGCTCAAAATACAACCGGTCGGAGGTGTCGTAATCGGTGGACACGGTCTCCGGGTTACAGTTGATCATAATGGTTTCGTAGCCGTCTTCACGCATGGCCAGGGCCGCGTGCACACAGCAGTAGTCGAACTCAATGCCTTGGCCGATCCGGTTCGGGCCACCACCGATCACCACGATTTTCTCGCGATCGCTGGCATCTGCCTCGCACTCTTCCTCGTAGGTGGAGTACATGTAGGCGGTGTCTGAGGCAAACTCGGCGGCGCAGGTGTCGACGCGCTTGTAGACCGGGCGGATGCCCAGGTCGTGACGCAGTTTGCGCAGGCTCACCTCGGAAATGCCCAGCAGTTTGGCCAGGCGAGCGTCGGAGAAGCCCTTGCGCTTGAGACGGAACAGGGTGGCCTGATCAATATCCGCTTTGCCCGCGGATTTCAATGCAGCCTCTTCGCGCACCAGATCTTCAATCTGGACCAGGTACCAGGGATCCACCTTGGTGTGCTGGAACACTTCTTCCACGGTCATGCCGGCACGGAATGCGTCGCCGATGTACCAGACGCGGTCAGCGCCCGGCACGTTGAGTTCGCGGGTCAGGGTTTCCCGGGAATTCTCGGAATCCAGGTCGTCCAGCTTCTCATCAAAACCTTCAGAACCTACTTCCAGCCCGCGTAGCGCTTTCTGCATGGACTCCTGGAAGGTGCGGCCAATAGCCATGACTTCCCCCACAGACTTCATCTGGGTGGTCAGGCGAGCGTCGGCCTGGGGGAATTTCTCGAAAGTAAACCGGGGAATCTTGGTGACCACATAATCGATGCTCGGCTCGAACGAGGCCGGAGTCACGCCACCGGTGATTTCATTCTGCAGCTCATCGAGGGTATAACCAATCGCCAGCTTGGCCGCTACCTTGGCAATCGGGAAGCCGGTGGCCTTGGAGGCCAGGGCCGAGGAACGGGACACCCGCGGGTTCATCTCGATCACCACCATGCGGCCGGTGTCCGGGTTGATGCCGAACTGCACGTTGGAACCGCCGGTTTCCACACCGATTTCACGCAGTACCGCCAGCGAGGCGTTCCGCATGATCTGGTATTCCTTGTCAGTGAGGGTCTGGGCCGGTGCCACGGTGATGGAGTCACCGGTATGCACGCCCATGGCATCGAAGTTTTCGATGGAGCAGACGATGATGCAGTTGTCGTTCCTGTCGCGAACAACTTCCATCTCGTACTCTTTCCAGCCGATCAGAGACTCGTCGATCAACAGTTCGTTGGTCGGGGACAAGTCGAGACCACGAGTACAGATTTCCTCGAATTCATCCTTGTTGTACGCAATACCGCCGCCTGAGCCGCCCATGGTGAAGGACGGGCGGATGATACACGGAAAGCCAATGTCTTCGGACGCTGCCCAGGCTTCGGCCATGGAGTGAACGATGGTCGCGCGCGGGCATTCCAGGCCGATCTTTCTCATGGCCTTATCGAAGCGGTCACGGTCTTCGGCCTTGTCGATGGTGTCGGCATTGGCACCGATCATTTCGACGCCGTGCTTCTCCAGCACGCCGTGCTTTTCCAGATCCAACGCACAGTTCAGTGCGGTCTGGCCACCCATGGTGGGTAGCAGGGCGTCCGGCTTTTCTTTCTCAATGATCTTTTCGACCGTCTTCCAGGTGATGGGCTCGATGTAGGTGGCATCGGCCATGGCCGGGTCGGTCATGATGGTGGCCGGGTTAGAGTTCACCAGGATAACCCGGTAACCCTCTTCGCGCAGCGCCTTGCAGGCCTGGGCCCCGGAGTAATCGAATTCGCACGCCTGCCCGATCACAATGGGACCTGCGCCCAGGATCAGGATGCTTTGGATGTCTGTACGTTTTGGCATGTCTCGGTAAACCTGTCAGCAACTTTTGAATTCTTTCAGCGCGTACGATGCGCCAGTGAGCTATCTGTGATGGCCTTGCCCTCAGGCAGATCGCGCTTCCATCAGCTGGATAAACTCGTCGAACAGGGGCGCCACATCATGGGGGCCCGGGCTGGCTTCCGGGTGACCCTGGAAGCTGTAGGCCGGCTTGTCTGTGCGGCGAATACCCTGCAGAGTGCCGTCAAACAGCGACTTGTGGGTGACCGCCACATTAGCCGGCAGGGTTGCTTCGTCTACCGCAAACCCATGGTTCTGGCTGGTAATCATCACGGTGCCTTTGGCAATGTCCTGCACCGGATGGTTAGCACCGTGGTGGCCGTGCCCCATTTTCATGGTTTTGGCGCCACTGGCCAGAGCCAGCAACTGGTGACCCAGGCAGATACCGAACACCGGAATTTCGGTTTCCAGGACGTCCTGAATGGCTTTGATAGCGTAGTCGCACGGCTCCGGGTCGCCGGGGCCGTTGGACAGGAAGATGCCGTCCGGATTCATGGCCAGCACTTCCGAGGCCGGAGTTTGCGCAGGCACAACGGTGATGTCGCAGCCACGGGCGGCGAGCATGCGCAGGATGTTGAACTTCACACCGTAGTCCCAGGCAACGACCTTGAATTTGGCGGCGGCCTGGTCACCATATCCGTCTGAGATATCCCACTCGGTCTGGCTCCACTGATAGGATTTCTCGCTGGTGACTTCTTTAGCCAGATCCATGCCCTTGAGGCCTGGGAAGGCTTTCGCCAGTTCCAGGGCGCGCTCGGCGGTGGCGTTCTCGCCAGCGATGATGGCACCGTTCTGGGAGCCTTTGTCGCGCAGGATGCGGGTCAGGCGGCGGGTGTCGATGTCAGCAATGCCAACAATGTTGTTGCTTCGCAGGTACTCGCCCAGGCTCTGCTGGTTGCGCCAGCTGCTGGCGACCAGGGGCAGATCGCGGATGATCAGGCCGGATGCGTGGATGCGGTCGGATTCTACGTCTTCTTCGTTTACACCGGTGTTGCCAATGTGGGGATACGTCAGGGTGACGATTTGGCGCGAGTAGGACGGGTCGGTCAGGATTTCCTGATAGCCGGTCATGGCAGTGTTGAACACTACCTCGCCGCTGGTTTCTCCGTCTGCGCCGATGGCGGTGCCGTAGAAGAGGCTTCCGTCTGCGAGTGCAAGGATTGCTGGTGTGCTCAAGGCTTGTATCCTCATCGAGTGGCGTAAGTTCGTCACGAACAGGAACGCAAGCGCAAATTCAGGTTGCAAAAAAGCGAGACAAGGTAAAAACCCGGTCCCGCTTTCTTATAAACTTTTCAAAGGTACGCTTGGTGCAGTCAAATCGCCTTATTGTAAGCTGTTTTGGCGTTTTCTGTCCACGTTGAATTCTTGCCGGGAGTAAGGCGGTTGTCCGGCAGGAGTGCTGGATCACCTTCCCGAAAAACGCTACGAGCACATCCCTGTGCGCTTCGCTCCGGCCATCCATGGCCTCCGAGATTTTCGGGAAGGCGATCCAGCCCTCCTACCTCAGAGTCCGCCGCTCAGAACTCTCTCGCTCGGGGTCAACTGTTCGAGAGCACATTCAGCCCTTCAGATTCAAGACATCCTGCATGTCATACAGTCCAGCGGCCTTCCCTTCCAGCCAGAGCGCAGCTCGCATCGCCCCTTTGGCGAAGGTCATCCGGCTGCTCGCCTTGTGGGTGATTTCAATGCGCTCGCCTTCGGTGGCGAACAGAACGGTGTGGTCGCCCACCACGTCGCCGGCGCGGATGGTTTCGAAGCCGATTTCCTTGCGGGTGCGCTCGCCGGTGAAACCTTCGCGGCCGTAGACAGCGCATTCTTTCAGGTCGCGGCCGAGGGCGTCAGCCACGACTTCGCCCATGCGCAGGGCGGTGCCTGAGGGGGCGTCTTTTTTGTGGCGGTGGTGGGCCTCGATGATTTCTACGTCGTAGTCGTCACCCAAAGTAGCCGCTGCGGTGCGCAGGAGGTTGAGGACGACGTTGACGCCAACGCTCATGTTGGGTGCGAAGACCACTGGGGTGGATTCGGCGGCCAGGGCCAACTGTTCTTTTTCGGCGGCGGTCATGCCGGTGGTGCCGATGACGATCATTTTGCCGTTGGCGCTGCAGAACTTTGCGTTTTCCAGGGTGAGGTCCGGGAAGGTGAAGTCCACCAGTACGTCGAAGTCGTTTTTGACGTCGTCGAGGCTGCCGGCCATTTTGATTCCGGTTTTGCCGATGCCAGTCATTTCGCCGGCGTCGGCGCCAATCAGGCTGCTGCCTGGCTCGACGATGGCAGCACCGAGTTCGAGGCCTTCGGTGCCGTCTACGGCTTCGATCAGTACTTTGCCCATGCGCCCGGCGGCGCCGATGATTGCTACCCGCATCTGTTATGCCCTCAGAATTTCATTTCGTCGAAGAAGCTTTTCACACCCTCAAACCAGGAGGTTTTCTTCGGAGCATGATGGGTGCCGTTGTTGCCGCTCAGGGTTTCCTGGAACTCTTCCAGCAGCTCTTTCTGGCGCTTGGTCAGGTTGACCGGTGTTTCCACCATCACGCGGCACAGCAAATCGCCGGCAGGGCCACCGCGAACGGGACTCACTCCCTTGTTGCGCAGGCGGAAGAGTTTGCCGGTCTGGGTTTCTGGTGGAATCTTGAGTTTGACCCGGCCATCCAGGGTCGGCACTTCCAGTTCACCACCCAGGGCTGCGTCCACGATGCTGATAGGCACTTCGCAGTATAGATTACGGCCATCACGGGTAAAGATGGAGTGCTCGCGCACGGCAATCTGCACATACAGGTCGCCTGGCGGCCCGCCATCAACGCCCATCTCGCCCTCACCTGAGAGACGAATGCGATCGCCGGTATCCACACCGGGTGGCACTTTCACAGACAGGGTTTTTTCCTGCCTCACGCGGCCCTGGCCGTGGCACACTTTACAGGGATTCTTGATAACCTGACCGGAGCCCCGGCAGGTCGGGCATGCCTGCTGCACGGTGAAGAAACCCTGCTGCATGCGAACCTGCCCCATACCCTGGCAGGTACCACAGGTTTCAGGACGGGAGCCTTTTTCAGCACCACTGCCATCGCAGGCTTCACACTCTTTGTGGCCAGGAATGTTGATCTTGACGGTTTTGCCTTTGACGGCCTCTTCCAGATCGATTTCCAGGGTGTAGCGCAGGTCGGAACCGCGAGTGTTGCGGCCCCGGCCACCGCCACCGAAGATGTCACCGAATACATCACCAAAGATATCGGAGAAGCTGGCACCACCGCCGCCAAAGCCACCGCCGGCCTGGCCATCCACGCCGGCATGACCAAACTGGTCGTAGGCCGCACGCTTGCTACCATCGGCAAGAATTTCGTAGGCTTCGCTGGCCTCCTTGAACTTGTTCTCGGCGTCTTTGTCGTCCGGGTTACGGTCCGGATGGTATTTCATCGCAAGCTTTCGGTAAGCCCGCTTTATGTCCTTCTCGTCCGCGTCCCGGGAGACCCCGAGTACTTCGTAATAATCGCGCTTGGCCATGCTTAAAACCCTGTTGCTATAACGCGGAAAACGCGGGGGTTACCCCCGCGTTTTCCAACTACCTGATGTACTTAGGATTTACTTCTTGTCGTCGTCTTTGACTTCTTCGAACTCGGCGTCCACCGCATCGTCAGCCGCCTGAGACTGGGCACCTTCCTGCCCGCCAGCCTGCTGCGCCTGGTCTGCCTGATCCGCGTACATCTTCTGTGCCAGCTCGGAAGACACTTCGGTCAGTTTCTGAGTCTTGGCTTCGATGGCTTCCTTGTCAGAGCCGGTCAAGGCTTCTTCCAGATCCTTGATGGCCGCCTCGATAGACTCCTTTTCACTGTCAGAAACCTTGTCGCCGGCTTCGGTCAGGGTCTTGCGCACGGCGTGAACCATGGCATCACCCTGGTTGCGGACCTGAACCAGCTCTTCGAACTTGCGATCTTCCTCGGCGTTGGCCTCGGCATCGCGAACCATCTTCTCGATCTCGTCGTCGTTCAGACCAGACGAGGCCTTGATAACGATGGACTGTTCTTTACCGGTGGCCTTGTCTTTGGCAGACACGTTCAGGATACCGTTGGCATCGATATCGAAGGTGACTTCGATCTGCGGCACACCGCGCGGCGCCGGCGGAATATCCGCCAGGTCAAAGCGGCCCAGCGACTTGTTCTGGGAAGCCTGCTTACGCTCACCTTGAACCACGTGAATGGTTACGGCCGTCTGGTTGTCATCCGCTGTTGAGAACGTCTGCGACTTCTTGGTCGGGATGGTGGTGTTCTTGTCGATCAGCGGCGTTGCCACGCCACCCATGGTTTCAATGCCCAGAGTCAGCGGGGTTACGTCCAGCAGCAGCACGTCTTTTACGTCACCGGAAAGAACAGCCGCCTGGATGGCAGCACCCATGGCAACGGCTTCGTCCGGGTTCACGTCTTTACGGGCTTCTTTGCCGAAGAACTCTTTTACCTTTTCCTGCACCAGCGGCATACGGGTTTGACCACCCACCAGGATAACTTCGTCGATTTCAGACGCCTTCATGCCGGCGTCCTGCAGGGCGACTTTACAGGGCTCCAGGCTGCGCTGAACCAAATCTTCCACCAGGCTTTCCAGCTTGGCGCGGGTCAGCTTCACGTTCATGTGCTTGGGCCCAGACGCGTCTGCAGTGATGTACGGCAGGTTCACGTCTGTCTGCTGGCTGCTGGACAGCTCGATCTTCGCTTTCTCACCGGCTTCCTTCAGGCGCTGCATGGCCAGGGAATCGCCGCGCAGGTCGATGCCACTGTCTTTCTTGAACTGGTCTGCCAGGTACTCAATGACTTTCAGGTCGAAGTCTTCACCACCCAGGAAGGTGTCACCGTTGGTGGCCAGAACCTCGAACTGATGCTCACCGTCGACATCGGCAATTTCAATAATGGAGAGGTCGAAAGTACCACCACCCAGATCGTATACAGCAACTGTGCGGTCACCGCTCTTCTTGTCCAGGCCATAAGCCAGGGCAGCCGCGGTCGGCTCGTTGATGATCCGCTTCACTTCCAGACCGGCGATCTTGCCCGCGTCTTTGGTGGCCTGGCGCTGACTGTCATTGAAGTAAGCCGGCACGGTAATCACTGCTTCCGTTACCTTCTCGCCCAGGTAGTCTTCTGCAGTCTTCTTCATTTTCTTCAGAACTTCTGCAGAGATCTGGGGTGGCGCCATCTTCTGGCCCTTCACTTCAACCCAGGCGTCGCCGTTATCGGCCTTGGTGATCTTGTAAGGCACCATCTTGATGTCTTTCTGAACCACGTCGTCCTCAAAACGACGACCGATCAGACGCTTGATGGCGTACAGGGTGTTATGGGGGTTGGTAACCGCCTGGCGCTTGGCGGACTGACCAACCAGGGTCTCGTTATCGTCAGTGTACGCGATAATGGAGGGAGTAGTACGATCACCCTCAGCGTTTTCAATAACCTTTACCTTGTCGCCATCCATGATGGCCACACAGGAGTTGGTGGTTCCCAGGTCGATACCAATAATCTTGCTCATCGAATCACTCCAAATCTTTCTGAATGCTGTCCCAGGGAGGTTTGCCCTGACTGTCGCTGTTTAATCGCTATATTGGCGCTTTAATCGGCTTTTCAAGCCTGCTCGTCGATTTTTGGTGCATCTTCGGCCTTAGCCACAACCACCATGGCGGGACGAACCACGCGACCGTTCAGCAGGTAGCCCTTCTGCACCACGGCAACCACGCTGTTCGGCTCGGCATCTGGCGCGGGCACCATAGACATCGCCTCGTGCTGTTGCGGATCGAACGGTTCACCCACCGGGTTCACCTGTTCAACGTTGAATTTCTTGAGGCCGTTCATGAACAGGCCCAAAGTCATTTCCACGCCTTCGCGAATGGAGCCAACCAGCTCACCGGCGTTTTCATGTCCTTCAGTGCTTTCCACTGCCTTTTCAAGGCTGTCCGCCACCGGAAGAAGCTCTTTCACAAACTTTTCCAGAGCGAACTTGTGGGCCTTTTCCACATCAATTTCGGCTCGACGACGCACATTCTGCATCTCAGCCTGGGCCCTCAGCGCCTGGTCCTGGTATTCCTGCAACTGCGCCTTCAGCAATTCCAGTTCGGAACCTTCTTCAGCACCGGCGGTTTCTGCTTCGCCCTGCTCTTCTGTGGCGTTTACTGCCTCGTTCAGCTCGTCTACTTGTTCGTTGCGCTTATCGTCAGCACTCATGACAACTCCTGATGACTTTCCCTGGGCCCGAGGGCCTGCGGCTAAATGAGCCCCGCCTTGCACAGGCAGGAAAATACGACTTTGCGAACGGATATGGGGCCCACCCCTCAGGTTTCAACCTCAAACGATGCATTCTTTCAGATTTTCACGATTCGATTGTTTGCAAACAGGAAAAAGCCTGTATATATTCACAGCAACTGTATAGATCAACAGTATCCAGACAATTTTCAGAGAGTCTCCAATCCTGAGCGGAGGTTATCGGCATGCTCACACAACTTATGGTCTCCAACTACGCCATCGCCGAACGGGTCGACCTGCATTTCAGCAAAGGCATGACGGCCCTGACCGGTGAAACCGGCGCCGGCAAATCCATTGTTCTGGATGCCCTCAGCCTGGCCATGGGCGGCCGAGCAGATGCCGGTGCCGTACGCCACGGCGCAAAACGAGCGGATATCACCGCCAGCTTCGACATCTCACGTATTCCGATTGCCCGGCAATGGCTGGAAGAACACGAACTGGATGACAAAGACGACTGCATCCTACGCCGGACCATCAGCAAGGATGGTCGTTCAAAAGCGTTTATTAATGGCCAGCCCTGCCCACTCTCCCAGCTCAAGGACCTTGGCGGCCTGCTGATGGACATTCACAGCCAGCACCAACATCAGTCACTGCTGCAAAAAGACACTCATCGGAAACTGCTGGACGAATTCTCCGGCGCCGAAGACCTGGCAGAGCAAACCCGGGATGCCTGGAAAGCCTGGCATAGAACCAGCCAGAAACTGGAACAGCGGCGCCAGAACGCCGACGAGGCGGAGGCAAAACTGCAACTGCTCCGGTACCAGGTGGAGGAGCTGGACCGGCTCGCCCTGGGCGATGGCGAACAGGAAGCGCTTGAACAGGAACAAGCGCAGCTGAGCCAGGCCGACACGGTACTGCATAGCAGCCATCAGGCTGCCCTGCTGTGCACTGAGGACGAAACCAGTGCCGCCGACCTGGTGCGTCAGGCACTTCAGCAACTGGAGCAACTCCCAGTGGATGTGCCGGCACTGGCTGACACCATACAGATGCTGACCGAAGCACAGATCCAGATTTCAGAAGCCGGGGACAACCTGCGGCACTTTGTTGAAGACTACGAAGCAGACCCCGCACGGCTGGCCGAGGTCGAGGAACGCCTGAGCGCCATTTATCAGATGGCTCGAAAGCACCGCATCACACCGGAGGAATTGCCGGAACTGCACCAACGCCTGTCGAACGAACTTGCAGAACTGGATGGCGGCGAAGGCAGCCTCGAGCAGCTTGAGGCAGAGCAGCAATCCCTGCGCAAACGGTTTGATGAACTGGCCGGGCAATTAACGGCCAAGCGGGAGCAGGCAGCGGCGGAACTGGATCAGCGAATTGCTCAGGAGCTTGCACAGCTGAGCATGCCGGCCGTCCAGTTTGTTACCAAACTGGGCCGCAACAGCAATGACGAACCAGCCCCCCACGGTATGGAAGATGTCGAGTTCCTGGTCAGCGCCAACCCGGGACAACCCGCACGCCCACTGGCCAAGGTTGCCTCCGGGGGCGAACTGTCTCGGATCAGCCTCGCCATTCAGGTAGTGGTCGCCCAGACCTCCACTACCCCCACCCTCGTGTTTGACGAAGTGGACGTGGGTATTGGTGGCGGCACAGCCGAGGTAGTTGGGCGTTTGCTCCGGTCTCTGGGCAGCAACGGTCAGGTACTGTGTGTCACTCATTTGCCCCAGGTGGCAGCTCAGTGCCACCAGCACCTGTTCGTCAGCAAATTCACCGAACAGGACGCAACGTATTCACGCATTGAAACGCTGGATGACCAGGGAAGAATCAGCGAAGTGGCAAGAATGCTGGGCGGCGTAGACATGACAGAGCACACCATTGCCCACGCCAGGGAGATGTTCGTTAAGGGTCAGGCGACCCATCACTGAATCCCCCTCTCGATTCGGAGAGCTGTTGGGGCCGGCGCTTGCTGGCCCCTTTTTTTTGACTTATTTCTTGGAAGAGCCCAAAGGCTTAACGTAGAGGATCAGGCTGTGATCAACAATCTCATAGCCGTGCTCCCTGGCGATCTTCTGCTGGCGCTCTTCGATGATCTCATCCACAAACTCGATCACTTCTCCGGTTTGCGTGCATACCATGTGGTCATGGTGATCATCGCCCGCCATTTCGAAGACGGCGTGGCCACCCTCAAAGTTATGGCGCAACACCAGGCCCGCGGCCTCGAACTGAGTCAGCACCCGGTAGACGGTTGCCAGCCCCACGTCATCTCCCTGATCCAGCAGCTTCTTGTAAACATCCTCAGCACTCAGATGGTGCTCTTCGGCGTTCTCCAGAATATTGAAGATTTTGACTCTCGGGAGAGTAACCTTCAAACCGACCTTTCGTAATTCGGCGTTTTCAGATGACATGTTACTATTCACTCTTTGGTGTGCCTTACGGCTTCCGGTATGATGAAGCCGCCGTTCAACGGACTACCCGTTTCACACCTGCTTGATGCAGGCGATTTCAAGATAGAGGATTTCCCCCGGCGATGCAAAAGCTCACCGCTATCGTTCTTATTAGCATTTTATCCTTGTCCGGTTGCGCATTCCCTGGCGTTTACAAAATCAACGTGCAACAGGGGAATATCGTGACCGAAGACGACCTCAAGAGCCTCTCGCAAGGCATGGCCCGCAGTCAGGTTCATGCGGTTCTCGGGTCGCCGCTGATGCTCAATCCGGTGGACCCCTCGCGCGAGTACTATGTGTACACCTTCCAGCGCCGGGGTGGGGATATCCAGGAGCAGCGCATAATCGTCTATTACGAAGGCGACGAGTTCAGCCATTACGACGCACGACTGCTGGAAGAAACGCCCGCTTACTGATTGTTCAGGCTTTCTTTTTGGCCCGGTTCAGCCGGGCCTGCTTGGGATCTATCTTTAGCGGTCGGTATAGTTCAACCCGGTCTCCCTCGCGCAGCTCATGGCCCGCGGGGTCTTTAATGACTTTGCCAAACACGCCCATATCCGTTGCGTCCGGATCGATTTCCGGGAAAATATCCGTTATTCCAGACAGTTTCACGGCCTCGATGGCCGTGGTTCCCTCAGGCACTTCAATCGCCACAATTTGCTGCTTGTCTGGCCGGGCATACGCTACCTCTACCTGCATCAAACCGTCCCTCCCTGATAAATCTGGTCTGCCCGACGGCAAAACGCATCCACCATGGTATTGGCAGCCTGATTGAACACCGGACCAAAAGTCATTCGGGACAGTGAGCCCGAAAACTCAAACTCCAGGGTCAGGATCACCTTACAGGCCTGCTCGTTGAGCGCCTTGAAGTGCCACCGCCCCCGCAGATTTTTCAGCGGTCCATCCACCAGGCTCATCTCGATCGCCTCGGGCATCAACAGCTGATTACGCGTGGTCAGGCGATGGCGCACACCGCCCTTGGCAATCTCCAGTGACGCCATGATCTCTGCATCCGTCTGTTCGTGCACCTCTGCCCCGGCGCACCAGGGCAGAAACTCGGGATACCGTGCAATATCATTGACCAGATGGAACATGCGCTCTGCGGAGTGCATGACCAATGCCGTCTTATCAATCTGATGCGCCATGAAAACCGGGATTCCTGCGTTTTTACAACAAAAGAGCCGACTGGCCCGCGAAGGCCAACTACACACTATGATAAAGGATATCGTCCCCGTTGGGGGCGTTTTCCGCCGGCTGGCTTTCTGCGCCCTGACCAGACGCGTTACCTTCTGGCCCCGGGCCCTCACTTTGCGGGCTTGCAGGCAAACCGTCACCGTCATCGTTTGCCGTCGCAGGCATCGGTTGTTCCGGCGCGCCATCTTGTGCGCACCAAATGGCGGCGCTGCCGTTATCACACAGGTTTGACAACGAGAATACTGTGTATTGTATGCCAATCCAGGCCACCAGAACCGGCAGAACAAGGCGCATGACCCAATACCAGATCTTGCGAATAGCCACCGGGGTGTTACCAAGAATCCTTGCGGCATAGCGCCGGGTCAGGCACCAACCGGCAAAGGTGGCAATCAGCAAGGCCACCAGCGGAATCAGGATGCCGCCCGTCGTCAGCTCCAGCCATCGAAACAGGGTGGCACCAGCAAACCGGTAGTCCGCCCAGAGATTGAAGGAGAATAGCGAACCCAGGCCGGCAGCCCACACGGCAACACCGGCAATAACCGCAGACCACCCTCTGGGTGCGCCAGTCCACTCACGAAACCAGCCCACCACAGGCTCCAACAGCGATATGGCGGTCGCCCACACGATCATGAGCACCAGCAGGAACACCGCCGCAATGATCAACTGACTGTGGGGCAACTGGGCCAGCGTGACCGGCAGGGAGACAAACAACAGCCCGAAGCCTCGCTCACCATCAAGACTGGCACCATCCAGCGCCACCGAGAACATCATCAGCCCCGCCAGGATGGCCACCAGAGTGTCCATCAACACCACCGCCAGCAATGACCGCTTCAACCGGGTATGTGACGTGCTGTAAGCGCCGAAGATCGCCCACACCCCCATCCCAAGGCCAAGGGTATAGAAAGCGTGAAAAAAGGCCGCCTTGACGCTATTGAAACCAACGTCGTCTGGCCGCAGCGCCAGGATGTGTTCAATACCCGAATCCAGCCGCCCATGACTGGCCGACAAGGCAAATAACCCCAGCATCAGCAGCAACGCTGCGGGCACCAGAAATCGCAGCGATCGCTCCAACCCCTTCACAACGCCCTGGGCAGATACCCACACCACGAGAACCATGAAGAACGCGTGCCAGGCCATAAACTCCCGATGCCCACCCGGCCTGGACACCAGATCCGTCAGGATACCGGTCGCCGCCTCGGGCGTCGCTGCCCTGAAACTGTCTGTCGCTCCAAAGAAGACATAGGCCAGCACGATGCCACCGAACACCGCAGTGAATGACAACACCAGGAACGCGGCAAGCACACTCAACGGGCCCGCCAGGCGCCACAGCGGTGAACAGCCTGCGTCTTTCACCATGCCGTCCATCGCCAGCACGATGCCATGGCGTGAGTGCCGCCCAAGAACCGCCTCGGTCACCATCAGAGGCAGGGTTACCAGGAGCAGGCAGGCGAGATACAGGAAAATGAACAACCCGCCACCGTGCATACTGGCCAGGTATGGAAACTGCCACAGATTGGCCAGGCCCACGGTTGCGCCCACCGAGGCCCAGAAAAACGTGGATTTTCGGGTAAATGACCCGATGGACGTGTGATACTTGCTCGCCATGGCGATCCCTGACAGTCAAATGCGCCCCATTGTAGCCGAAGGCGGCATCCCGGAACGACAGGATCTACAAGCCCGGCGGTGAAATCGTGACCCGTCTGGCAGTCCTGGGCTACAATGCCCGATTTACCGGCCAACAGTCACCCGGCCGGCACACACATTCTTCCGATCCCGGACAGGATTCATGAGCAAGAAGAAAGCAAACGGACCAACCAGCAACACCATTGCCCTGAACAAGAAGGCAAAGCACGAATATCATATTGAAGAACGCTTTGAGGCCGGCCTTGCCCTGCTGGGCTGGGAAGTGAAGTCGCTGCGGGCCGGCAAGGCTCAGCTGGTAGACGCCTACGTACTTCTGAAAAATGGTGAAGCCTGGCTGTTGGGCGCGCATATCACGCCGCTCAACACCGCCTCCACCCATGTGATCGCCGACCCCACCCGTACCCGCAAACTGCTGCTGCACGCGAAGGAGATTGCCAAGATTATCGGCCAGGTCAATCAGGCCGGGCATACCTGCATACCGCTCGCCCTGTACTGGAAAGGCAATAAAGTGAAATGCGAAATTGCCCTGGTGAAAGGCAAGAAGCTGTTCGACAAGCGTGCCACCGAAAAAGAGCGTGACTGGAACCGCCAGAAACAGAGAATCATGCGCGAGGCCAACACCTGAGCCTCGCTCGCACTGTCGCTTTTACCGCCTCTTTCCCGGCCTCGGAATCCCTCCTATACTCAGGTGTTCACACCCGCTCCGACCCCACAGGCAGTACCTGGAGCCCCTGTTAGTTGGCAAACAGCAAAGGGAGGGCTTATGTCATCTGAACGGACGGCAATGACGTCAGTCGACCGATCCTGGCTGCGTATGGACACCCCGGAGAACCCCATGATGATCTCCGCGGTGCTGATGTTCGAGCAACCAATTCCGATCAAACGGCTAAAACGCACACTCGAAGAACGATTTCTGAGATTCAGGCGCTTTCGCCAACGGGTGGTTGAGAAGGGCGACAAATGCTACTGGGAAGACGATCCCAACTTTGATCTCGACAACCACCTGCACCGCATTGCACTGCCAGGACAAGCCAGCAAGAAAGAGTTGCAGGAACTGGCCAGCGACTTCAACAGCACGGCGCTCGACTTTCGCCGGCCACTCTGGCAAATCCACTACATCGATAACTTCAACGGCGGCTGCGCCCTGCTGATCCGCATTCACCACTGCATTGCCGATGGCATTTCACTGGTTCGGGTTCTGCTATCGCTCACCGACCGGACACCAGAACCCAAACTGGAGCGCATCGCCAAGAAAGTCACCATTCCCAAACCCCAGGGCAACGCTGCCACCCGGTTTTTGCACCGCTTGGTGGACAGCAGCCAGGCTGGCTGGCAACAGGCGCAACTGTTCCTGGATTCCGTTCGGCAAGAGCCCAATTACCCCCTGAAACTGGCGCGGACCGCCGGCGGCATCGCCATGGACCTGGCGAAACTCGGGCTGGCCCCGTTTGAGCCGAAAACCAGCCTGAAAAGCCAGTTGGTAGGCCGCAAGAAAGTGGCCTGGGCGGAGCCCCTGGCCCTGGATGACGTAAAACACTGCGCCAGGACCCTGGGTGGAACGGTCAACGACGTATTGCTGTGCGCCGCCACCGGCGCCCTGAGCCGGCACTTTACCGAACACAAGCAAACCATACCCGATTGCGGTATTCGCGTTGCGGTGCCGTTCAACCTTCGGCCCCTGGACCAACCCATAGAATCATTGGGCAATCAGTTTGGCCTGGTTCTGGTATGCCTGCCTGTGGAAGTGCATGACCCACTAATGTGTTTCCGCCAGGTGCAGGAAAATATGAACCGGCTCAAACAGTCCTACCAGGCCCAGGTAACCTACAGCCTGTTGGACCTGTTTGGCCGGGGCCCGGATATTCTTGAGCGCCGGGCCCTGGACCTACTCAGCAATAAGGCCTCTGCAGTACTGACCAACGTGCCCGGCCCGAGGCATCCGGTTTACCTGGCCGGCAGCAAACTGGTGCAACCCATGTTCTGGGTGCCCCAGAGCGGCAACATCGGCATTGGCATGAGCATATTCAGTTACGCCGACACCGTGCAGTTCGGCATCACCGTCGACAAGGGCATCCAGGCCGACCCGCAAGCAGTGATGAATTACTTCCGGGACAGCTTCCAGCACCTGTACGACGCGGCCATGTCTCACGCCCATGGCCTGCACATTGCACAGGCCTCGTGAACAGGATAAGTACAAATAGTGACAAACAAGCCTTGAAGTCCGGCAAACCGGACACATATACTGATCATAAGGGGACGACATGGCTTCGACGCTGGTGGCGAACCCTTGGGTGCATGTCGAGATGGCAGCCAATCTCGTTAATCCAAAGCTGCAACGCAATAGTCGCAAACGACGAAAACTACGCACTAGCAGCGTAAGCTGCTAGTCGTCCTGACCGGGTCGCCCGTAGCCCGGAAGCAACATCTCAGGACGTCATCGCTTACGGGATGCTCCTTTATCCAGAGCTCACTGGCTAAAGGCTAAGATTTAAAGAGCTCGCCTCTCGCACCCTGGCCTTCGGGTCGCAAGAGGTTAAATTAATAGAAGGACACTAAACATGTAGATCTCAAGGCCTAGTGCTGGCGGACGCGGGTTCAATTCCCGCCGTCTCCACCAACTTCCAAGAGAAAAGCCCCTGATTTTAGGGGCTTTTTTCGTTTATAGCTCACTGTATTTGACGCAATGTGTCAACGAAGCGTCAACGCGTTTTAATTGCCAAATGAAACCTTGCCCGCACGTCGACCGTTTACTTGAACTTCGCACTCTGAGAATGAGTAAAAGTTCGGCTTCACGCACTCCATCTCAAACCGATCTTGCTCGTAGAAAAACAATAACGAGCCGGAATAGTCTTCATGAATAGGAGTTTGAAGGGCCAAGCTATTGTCAACGAAAACTTGAATATTATGCTGCCATGTGGTGCGAACAATGCCCGGGAAATGATCTGTCGTCATGCGGACCTCTATTTCAGGCATCTCAACAGAGTTTTTGTATTCCTCGTAAGAGCTTTCCCACTTTCTGGTTGAAGCGCAACCGGCCAAAAGAGATACAACCAAAACGAAAAGAATCGGTTTAAACATACATGCTTCCAAATTGATTTATTGACAGATCCTTCTGGACCAACCAGGTCGAATAGTATCGATATACAGGCTACATGTCCCATCGATTTCACTCAGTTTTACAATTACTTAGATTAAAATATCATGGGCGGCTACGGGATTCAGGGATACGGCACATTCAAGATGAGCGGGGGATAAGTGCGCATACTTCATTGTCATAGAAATGGATGCATGACCAAGAATCTTTTGCAGGGTAAGGATGTCACCTCCATTCATCATGAAGTGGCTAGCAAACGTATGCCGGAGAATATGGGCACATTGTCCCTGCGGCAGCTTAACGCCAGAGCGATCGACAGCACGCCGGAACGCTGAAATGGTGGATGTTCCGAAAGCACCCCATTCTTCAAGGTGTCGCTTGGTCGTTTTGTAGAGATCTTTAGAAATTGGTATCGAGCGCTTTTTCCCGGATTTAGTCTGATCGTAGATGACCCGATAAGGTCTCACTCTGTCCAGGGTGAGGCTTTCCGCTTCTGACCACCTGGCGCCAGTTTCCAAAGATATACGCGCGACGAGCAGGGCATGGGGATTTGTTGTCTTCTCCCTGAGTTCGGCAAAGATTGCTTTTATCTGATCGAGATCCAGGTACCCCATTTCACGCTCTTGGATGCTGATCGGCCGGATGTTACGGAACGGGTTTTGATAGCTAATTTCACCGGTTCTGTTCAGTTCGTTGAAGACTGCATTGAGGTAGCCAAGTTCGTTATTACTGGTTTTCGGGGATATTCCTTTCTCAATTCTAAGGGCTCGATACACCAGGTAATCGTTCGCTGTGAGCTTTGCTGCGATAGGGTTTCCGAAAGCTTCTGTCATTCGTTTCAAGTGACGATAACGCCGTTCACCGTCACGGAGGTATTTACCGTGGGCGAGATACCAGGCTTTCATGAGCTCAAGCAGAGTTCTGCGGTCTTTCTTGAGGTGGGGCACTAACGTTCCTGCATCATATTGACCTAATGCCCAACGCTCAAACCTTTGAGCTTCTGCTTTGGACTCAAAGGATTTCCGGACACGCTTCTGGCCTCTTCCGCCTGGTTGGATATCTACTTGCCATCGTCCCGATGGTAGCTTTTTGATCATGCGGCCACCTTAGTCAGTAGTCGCCGTTTCGTGAGTCCGTCCTGGACGAGCTGGAAGAGTTCGTTTTCGTAGATTTCTCGTCGTCGGTAGTAATTACACAAGTCCTCCCAGAGTCCGGACTTTTTGAGGCAATCCCAGGCCTGTCTGGCGTTAAATCGGTTGCGCGCATAAATGCTCAGGAGATTGCCAAAGGCCAGGGAGACGTTCTTTTCGTTGCCGCAACCGGGTTCCTTTTTTGCGCGTTTGTACATCAGATCAGGGGCGCTGTAGCCGAAGCCGATGTCGTCACGCAGTTTGGTCCAGATGGGGTGACACCATTCGCGTTTGACCTCATAGCGGTTGGCTTTCAGGGCGTATTGCCAAAGGCCCGTCAGGTGCGGAACCGCGTCCATGTAGGTGTAGATGGGCTTCATGTTCGGTGTGCCCTGAGAGACCTCGTTGACGATCCGGTGATGGAAGCGGATTTCCAGGCGCCAGACGGGTTTATCTGGGTCGTAACAGGTGTCCGGGAAGGTGTCTTCGTTCACGGCGCATTCCCAGATGCTTTCCATGAAGGCGCGTTTGTCGGAGACGTCGATTTCTTTCGACTTGTCGTAGAGGCACACCTGGAGGCTGTTGGCTTTACCAAAGGTGTAGGTTTCACCGCGTCCGTTGATGGTGGCACCGTCCAGGCCTTTGAACACCAGGTCACTGAGGCCGTTGTGGACGCTGATGGTTTTGGCACGGGTAACGAAGTGGCTGGCAAAGTCCTGGGGCGGCTCCCAGCCCTGGAAGTCGACAGCCAGATGTAAGGCGATGCCAACGGGTTTGATGCCGGTCAGGAAGAACATGCCCCACTCTGCCAACTCGTCGTGTATCTGCTGGCTGGAGCGTTCATAGAGCCATCTGGGGGAGGTTTCAATTTTAACGTGGGTGCCGGGGTTGTCGGGTTCGGCGTAGAAGTTCTGCAGAAGGATGGTCAGGCCGTATTCCCGGTTTTGAAGGATGTATTTGAAACCACCGCGTCTGCCGGACTGGACTTTGAACTCTATGTCTTTGACGGTGATGGTGGCGTCGTAGCTTTCGTTGTAGGCCTCGACGATCTGGGCCAGGGGTTCGGGTTTGAGTCTTCCCTCAAACAGTTGCCTGACGGTGTCTACGCCGGTCCAGAGTACGTTAACGTTCTGCAGGTTGACCTGCTGACCTTCCGGGCCGATGAACAGATCCCCTTTGCCGATTTCTCCGGTTCGGATGTCCATTCTTTCAAAGTCTTTGATTTTCATCTGTGGCCTTCTGTGGATGTCTGTGGTGTTAAATCGACTGTCGTCGTTTTCTATGAGACGTGTTACAGGGACGTCTCT
>NZ_PXNO01000021.1:0-517500 GCF_003007715.1 Marinobacter shengliensis
GAAAGCACCTCTGCAGCCATTGCAGAGAATGCCGTCACGGCCTTCGAAAAACGCTTCGGTGACCGGCAAGCGTTTCCTTCCAGAGGCACCGCCTACGCTCATTCCGATAGCCTGCCACCACCGCCCAAGCTCGACTACACGCCGGAACCCCCGGTGATTGAGCCACCACCTGAGCCTCTACCCCCGCCGGTGGTGATCTCGGAAAACTTTGGGCTTCCGCCCCTGGGGCCCAAGGTATTCGCCAAGTCTTGCACCCGGCCCTCCGGGGATACCGACAGTAATGAGGGCGAGGAAAAGGCCAGCAATTTCGGCACCCTTGCGATGCTTGCCCCCGCCACGGTCACCAGCCCTGGGGCAAACGGCTTGCGGCCGCTGGGCCTGATCTCTGGTTCGGCAATGAGACTGGCAAAAGGCTGGGCCATGGCCGCGCGCATTGGTGCCGGAGTACTCAGCACCGCCGGCAGTGCAGTGCTGTTGGCACTCTGGCCATCCAAATTGGGCGACAGCACCCTGTACACCGAGGAAGAACTGCTTGAGATGGCTGAGGCGGCCATTCGGGTGCGTTTTCATCTGCACGTGGATGCCACCGGAAACCTCCGGGTGGCCGGCTATCACGTCAACGACAGCACCGGATACAAAGACCGGGTTCCGGTTGCTCACGCAGAGCTCAAGGGCGAGAATTTTGAAGTGGTGGTTGATGACGACTTCACCCTCGTGTGGTACCCGGATGACAGCGGCCACCGCCCGGTAGTGAGCACCGAATACCCGGCGGATTCCGGTATTGATCCCTACAGCATTCTGGTGACACCCATCCAGGAGGATGGCCAGGAACATTCGCCACCCGGCTACCAGCAGCCCTTTGAGGATCAGGTTGAGCTGATCGTGAGCTTTCCGGCGGACAGCGGGATTGAGCCGTTGTATTTGGTTTTCCGGAAGACTGCTCGCGATGAACGAGGGGTGGTCACTGGAGGCGGAGAAGAAATTACCGGAATCTGGTTAGAGAATGCCTCAAGAGATCTTGGAGCGCCGATACCTGCGCAGATTGCGGATCGGCTCAGGGGGCGTGAATTTGCCAATTTTGACCGGTTCCGTGAGGCCTTTTGGCTTGAGGTGGCAAAGGATACGGAACTCATGGGGCAGTTCAGTTCTCGAAATCAAAAAACCATCAGGGCCGGCAGAGCTCCTTTTACAAGGCTTAATGATCAAGCCGGAAAAAGGAACCGGTTTGAAATTCACCATGTAGAAGAAATAGGAAACGGGGGCGCCGTATACGACGTTGAAAATTTGAGAGTGGTAACCCCCTTCAGGCATATTCAGGTCCACCGGAGGACATAATGAAACTGCAAAAAAAACGATTGAGTGACTATACCGAAGAAGAGTTCATTGCCGCTCTAAACTGGTTTTGGAATGAGGATATTACTGAAGATGAGGAAAGTCAGTTTGTTGACCAATTCAATGAGCTGGTTGAGCACCCTGCAAAAAGCGATCTGATTTTCTATCCAGAGACTGACCGCGAGGATTCTCCCCAAGGCATCGTTAATGAGATCAAGAGGTGGTACCACGAAAAGGGAAGAGTCTGTTTTCGTGAGTAGGGATCAAAGTATCAGAGCCTGTCAATAAATCTGGGTAACATTCCAACTAGGTATGGCCCCCCGTCATCAACGTCGCCGGCCAGACTGTCACCGACGACCTGATCAAAACCCTGAAAGCCCGAATCCGCGAAGGCACCAGCCCCCGGCACGTACCCAAACACATCGTGGAAGTGCCCGACATTCCCTACACCCGCAGTGGCAAAAAGGTTGAACTCGCGGTGGCCCGGCTGGTCAATGGCTCAAGTAAAGCGGACAACCGGGATGCCCTTGGCAATCCGGAAGCCTTGGACCGGATACGTGAGCGGTTGGTGGAGGTGGGGTTATTACCCGACTGAATCAGGATAAATGTGAGCGAGAGATGCACCAATACGGGCTGTTTTGTTGACAAAACAGCCCGTGTCTGCGAACCCTGAGACGATGTCATCGGACTACCCGTACAGCGTTTGAGAGTGACAGGGGGAGGGTTTTCCAAAACCTTGCGGAGCCATGGATGGCGGAGCAGAGCTTACAGGGAAGTATTCACAGCGTGTTTTGGAAAACTCTCCCCCTGGCACGCTGACACCACACCTGATAAATGTTAGAAAGTTTCGTAAATTCCCGCCATTTCATCGTCCTGTAACCGAAGATCAGGCATTTTTAGTCCGTTCTTATACTAAGATCGTAACCAAAGTTTGGTAAAAAATGCTATCTTAGTAGGTCTATCAAAAGTTCCGAATCAGTCATCGGCATAACCAGCCGTTCACAAGACGCCTGACCGTGCCATGACCGTCCTGAACCCACCCATTTGCCTGAGGACGAAAATGACAACATCCAAAGCCAAGATTGTCTACACACTGACCGATGAGGCCCCCGCCCTCGCCACCCGGTCACTGCTTCCCATCCTGGAAACCTTCGCCAAGCCGGCCGGCATCGACTTTGAAACCAGCGACATCTCTCTCGCGGCGCGTATTCTGGCAGGCTTCCCGGACTACCTCGAAGAAAACCAGCGCGTTCCGGATGCCCTGGCTGAATTGGGTGAGTACACCAAGGATCCGGACGCCAACATCATCAAGCTTCCGAACATCTCCGCGTCCATTCCCCAGCTCCGTGCCGCCATCAAAGAGCTGAACGAACAGGGCTACAAGGTTCCGGAATATAAAGAACACCCGGAAACCGACGAAGAGAAAGAAATCCACGCCCGTTACTCCAAAGTACTGGGCAGTGCTGTTAACCCGGTACTGCGTGAAGGTAACTCCGATCGCCGTGCGCCGGCTGCGGTAAAAGCCTTTGCCCGCAAGTTCCCCCACAGCATGGGGGAGTGGAGCCCGGCGTCCCGTACGCACGTTGCGCACATGCGCGGTGGTGACTTCTACTCCAGTGAGCAATCGGTAACCCTGGACAAGGCCACCAACGCCCGCATCGTGTTTGAGAACAAGCAGGGCAAACAGACGGTACTGAAGTCCGACCTGCCGCTGAAGGAAGGCGAAGTGCTGGACGGCATGTTCATGAGCAAGAAGGCTCTGGTGAAGTTTTTCGAAGACGCCATTGCCGACTGCGAGAAAACCGGCGTGATGTTCTCCCTGCACGTTAAAGCCACCATGATGAAAATCTCCCACCCGATCGTGTTCGGTCACGCGGTGAAGGTTTTCTACAAGGAGCTGTTCGACAAATACGGCGACCTGTTCAAGGAAATCGGTGTTAACCCGAACAACGGCCTGTCTTCCGTCATTGAGAAGATCAAGCAGCTGCCGGAGTCCAAGCAGGAGCAGATTCAGGAAGACCTGCACGCGTGCTATGAGCACCGCCCGGAAATTGCCATGGTGGATTCCGTTAAAGGCATCACCAACCTGCACGTACCGAGCGACGTGATTGTCGATGCCTCCATGCCGGCGATGATCCGCAACTCCGGCAAGATGTGGGCCCGTGACGGCAAGCTCAAGGACACCAAGGCGGTTATGCCGGAGTCCACCTACGCCACCATCTACCAGGAAGTGATCAACTTCTGTAAAACCCACGGCGCGTTTGACCCCACCACCATGGGTACCGTACCGAATGTGGGCCTGATGGCGCAGAAAGCCGAAGAGTATGGCTCCCACGATAAGACCTTCGAAATGAAGGAAGACGGCATTGTGCGTGTGGTGGCCGAAGACGGCACCGTACTGACCGAGCACAAGGTTGAAGAAGGCGACATCTGGCGCGCCTGCCAGACCAAAGACCTGCCGATCCGTGACTGGGTCAAGCTGGCGGTTAACCGGGCCCGCTCCAGCGGCACGCCGGCGGTGTTCTGGCTGGACGATGAGCGCGCCCACGATGCTCAGCTGATCAAGAAGGTTGAAAAGTACCTGGCCGAGCTGGACACCGACGGTCTGGAAATCCACATCAAGTCTCCGGTTCGCGCCATCCGCTGGACCATGGAACGTCTGATTCGTGGTCTGGACACCATCTCGGTAACCGGAAACGTGCTGCGGGACTACCTGACCGACCTGTTCCCGATTCTGGAACTGGGCACTAGTGCCAAGATGCTGTCCATCGTACCGTTGCTGAACGGCGGTGGCCTATACGAAACCGGCGCCGGCGGTTCTGCGCCCAAGCACGTACAGCAGCTGATCCAGGAAAACCACCTGCGTTGGGATTCCCTGGGTGAATTCCTGGCCACGGCGGTGTCTCTGGATGAGCTGGGTGAGAAACAGAACAACCAGCGTGCCCGTCTGCTGGGCCAGACCCTGGATAAGGCCACCGAGCGCCTGCTGGAGAACAACCAGTCTCCGTCCCGGGTGACCGGTGAGCTGGACAACCGGGGTTCCCACTTCCACCTGGCTCGTTACTGGGCGGAAGAGCTGTCAAAGCAGGATGATGACAAGGAGCTGAAAGAGTTCTTTGCCAAGTTGTCGAAACAGCTGGAAGAGAACAAGGACAAGATCCTGGAGGAAATGACCGTGGTGCAGGGTCACCCGGCCGATATCGGTGGTTACTACCACCCGCCCATGGAGAAGGTGTGTGAGGTGATGCAGCCAAGCGCGACCTTCAACAAGATCCTGGCCGATGCACGGGACTCCGTGAAGTAAGGCCAGCGGTTCAGCCGGCCGGAGCCTGCTCCGGCCGTGATTGACAAAAACCGGGTTGCCCATGGTCGCCCGGTTTTTTTGTGCTTGCTCCTGCCGTCAATCCTGCTGCAGAGGCACTAACAGGCCATTGGTCAGGCGTGCCAGATCGTCCGGCGTCAGCTCAATCTCGAGTCCACGTTTGCCGGCGCTGACGAACACCGTCGGGAAGTGGTGGGCGGTGCTGTCGATAAACGTTCGGAGCCGTTTTTTCTGGCCCAGAGGGCTGACACCACCCAGCACATAACCGGTGGTTTTCTGGACCAGCTGTTTGTCCGCCATCGTGGCTTTCTTTGCCCCGGCGGCCCTTGCGATCTGCTTGAGGCCCAGCATGGCGGTGACCGGTACAATGCCGACCGCCAGTTCCTTGTCATCCAGGCTCACCACAAGCGTCTTGAATACTTGCTCCGGCGCCACACCCATTTTCGCCGCTGCTTCACCACCGTAACTCTCGGCCGCCGGATCGTGGTCGTACTCATGTATGGTGTAGTTCACTTTGGCCTTCTTGGCCGCAAGAATTCCAGGGGTCATGCAGGGTCCCGTATTGATCGATGGTGGACGGAATTAAAGCATGCACTGCCGGCGACGTCATCCCTCTGGCACCACCGGCCAGTAACGGGAAATTTCCCCCAGTCTGGCATCGAAAACGGCGAGATCGCCGAACTGCAAAAACACAGACTCGCTCTGATGCGGCCTCAGGAATACCCAGTCGTCTTCCTGCAGTGGCACCCCGGCGGCCAGGTTAAGCATCTCCTGATTACTGGACCGTCCGAACACCGGGTTGGTTGTCAGCCCCGCCGGTGACACCGGCCGAGCCTTCCAGTTGCCCCCGTAAATGAAGACCGCCCTGGCCCGGTTGGGGTTCCACAATCGCTGCAGTCGGCCAATGCCCGGTGTGCCGGGAATCCGGTTGGCTTCCTGCAGTTTCAGCACCGGAGTGGCAATGAAAGCCGCAGGCTGGTGGCCCGCCAGGGTGGCCAGGTCGAAATCCGTGGGCATCACCAGGCCGGAGCCGGCCGCCAGTTCGTTGGCGGTAATGGTGTTGGCCCGGCCCTTATATAACTGGTACGTGGTGGAGCCTCCGGTGTTGAAGGTGAGCCCTGCCAGATCACGCCCCAGGGTGTTCCGGGCCAGTGAAACATACCGGTTGTAACGGGCCATGGCCTTTTGCCACAACCAGTCGGTTGGCCCCGGTGCTTTCACGATATGGGGTTCATAACCCATAAAACCGCTGAAGCTCAGCCAGCGGGATTGCTCTATGTCCAACAGCGCCCGGGATAGCAGCTGATCATCGTTGAACCCGCCCCGGTGCAGGCCGATATCCAGTTCCAGGTTCACCCGCATAGGCTCGTTCCGTTGCCGGGCCAGTTGCCCGTATTGCGCCAACCGGCGTGGAGAGTCGATCAGCCATTGCAGTTGCTGTCGGGGCTGGAAGTCGTTCTGGTCAGCCTGGTGCCGATCATAGAAACGGGCAGCCGCCGCGACCGGCAACGGTTTGCCCAGCAGAATGTCGGCGTCAGGGATGGAGCTGGCAATCTGGTTGAGGAAAGGCTGGTGAAACAGCATCAGCCGCCGGGTGCCGGCCTTGGCCATCACGTGCTCCAGTAAGGGCACCGAAGGCAGGGATTTCACCACAATCCGGTAGTCGAAGTCGTGGCCAAGGTGTTGTAGCAACACCTGAATGTTGTGGTCCAGGCGTTGCTGGTCAATCACCAGAGTGGGTGTGGCCAGCCCGCTGGCATCCAGCGCCCGGGACAGGGCGCGGAAGTAGTCTGAGTGGCCATCGCGAATAGCCGGGGGCCGGAGCCATGCGGCTGTACCCAGGCCGCCGGCCGCCACCCCGGCCAGAATGAGTTTGCGCCTTTGCTGACGGAACGCTTCGCTGTGAGCCATGGTGGGTTATCCGTGGGAGGTATTGTCGCTGAAAAGGCCGGCCAGGTAAGGGTTCAGGAAACGGCCGTTCGGGTCGAGACTTTTCCTTACTTCACAGAACGCCTGCCATTTCGGGTACAGCGCCTGGAATTCAGCGGCGGTAAGCGTGTTCAGCTTGCCCCAGTGAGGCCTGCCACCATACCGGCGGAATATCGGCTCCACTGCGGCAAAGAGCGGCTGGTAGTCATCCTCGAAAAACCGGTGGACGGCGATGGATACTGAATCCCGCCGATAGAATGGGCTGAGCCAGGCATCATCGGCTTGCACAAAGCGCACCTCGAAGGGAAAGAACACCTCCGGGAAACGGTTTTCAACCAGATCCACCACCTCCCGGAAGGCCTTTTGCCAGTTTTCTCTGGGCAGGTGGTACTCCATCTCATTGAAGCGCACATTGCGGTCACTGGTGTAGTTCTGCCAGGACGGCGCCACCTTCTGCTCCCGGGCCAGGGTGCGCATATAACCCCCGAGAATCAAGCGCCGCAGCCTGGGGGACCAGGCCAGGTAGTCGCGGGCTTTCTGCAAATCCCGCGCGCCGTCGTTCTGGTCCAGTGCCGGGGTTGCCGAGAGGGGGTCGTCCGTCAGGTCGTGGGTGCTGGTGAAACCCATGCCGGAGAACGGAATGTAATAGAACTCAAAATTGCGATGCTGGTCTGCCAGGGTGTCCGCCGTTGCCAGAATGTCCTCGATGGGCAGCCATTCGGTGGTTTTCCGGAGCCGATATGGGCGGGTATTTTGCAGGGTGACGTCAGTCACAATGCCCAGGCAGCCCAGCCCCACCCTGGCTGCCTGGAACAGGTCCGGATGCTGGGTCTGGCTGCACTCGATACGCTCGCCATTGGCGGTGACCAGTGTCAGCGCCGATACGTAGCCAGACAAGCACATCAGCTTGCTGCCAGTGCCATGGGTTGCAGTGGCCAGAAGGCCCGCCAGGGATTGCTGGTCTATATCGGGCATGTTGAACAGGGCCTGGTCAATCGCTTCCAGGGGTTGGCCCAGTTGCCCGAGCAGGGTGCCGGCGGCCACCTTGGCCTGGCACCGGCTGTCATCATGCCCCAGAACGCCGCTCAGGCGAGCCATGGATACCAGAATGCCGTCGGTGGGTACCAGGGCGGAGAATGAATGGCCAGAGCCAACGGGGCGAACGGGCAGGTGTCGATGGTTTGGGGCGGCAAGGAGTTCCTGCAGCTCGGTGACGCTCCGGGGGGCAACACGCATGGCAGGGACCGACTGCTGGGAGCCAGACCAGTTACGCCAAGGCAAAGGGGACTTGCTGCCCCCGGCGTTGCTTTGTGCCTGTGCCGGCGCTTGCTGTGCTGCCTGCAGCGACAGGGTGTGCCCGACGATGGCGGTACTGACCAGCAATTGCAGAAAATGCCGTCGTTCCATATGAATCTACCTCAGGTTTCTGCCGGCCGCGCCATGAATTCGATGAGCGCCTGAAATTCTGCGGTGTCGCAGTCCATGCACAAGCCGTAGGGCGGCATACCACCCATGCCCGACACCACGTTGTCCACCAGCCGCTGCATGCCTCCCTCCAGGCGCCTGTTCCAGGCTTCGCTGTCACCGGTCAGGGGGGCATCCGAAGTACCCCGACTGTGACAGGCCATGCAGGAGCGCTGATAGATACCAGAAAGTTCAGGGTCTTGAGGGCGGGCTGTTTCGGCATAGTCCCGGATGGCCTGTTCAGAAGGGCCGGAGGGTGAACAACCGCCAATGATCAAGGCAAGGCTGGTAATGACCAGCAGCCTGGCGTGAGTATGGTGCAGAGGGTGTTGAATCATTGTTTTTGCCCAAAACAAAACTATGTGTCACGTTTAGTTTTGTGGAAATGCCGGGAAAATGCAACCTTGCCTCGACTGAACGTGTGAAACTGTCTACTTTTCCTATAGGACAGCTCCCCAAGGCAAAAGGAAGACTATGCAGCCTGAACAACCAGAGCGAGGGAAAGAAACCGGCTGGAGTAGCAGTCAAAGCCCTTTGCGCCGTGCCCTGTCGGCCACCCTGGTGTACCTGGTGGCAGGTATCATCTGGATTACGTTTTCTGACCGGATGGTGGAGATCTGGTTTGCAGACCCCCGGTCCCTGTCAGCCATGCAAACCTGGAAAGGGTTTTTGTTTGTCGCGGTCACAGCGCTGGTGTTATTCACCGTTATGCTGCGCTTGCTCAGCAAGGATCGTTTGTTGCTGTCGCTCCAGCTGGACCAGCGGCGGGCGCTGCGCCAGAGGGAGCAGCAACTGCGGGTATTGATGGATAACCTCCCGGGCATGGCCTATCGTTGCCGGAACGACGACAGCTGGACCATGATGTTCGTTTCTGGTGGCTGTGAGCAGCTGACCGGTTATCTGCCCGACGACCTGATCAACAACAAGCTCGTCAGCTATGCCAGCCTGATGGACCCGGATGCAATCGAACAGGTGTCCGAAGAGGTCGCCATTGCGGTGCGCAAAGGCCGGTCTTTTTCCCTGGAGTACGCTATTACCCGCAAAGACGGCCGTAAGGTGTGGGTCTGGGAGCGTGGCTGCGGTGTCGAGCACGAAGACGGCAGTGTTTTCCTGGAGGGGATAGTGCTGGATATCTCCGACCGCAAACAGCTGGAAACCGAGTTGGAGGAGATGGCCACCCGAGATCCTTTGACCGGCCTGCTCAACCGGCGGGAGTTCTCCAGAGTCCTGGAGGAAGAGTTGGAGCGCGCCCGCCGCTATGAACGTCCGATGGCGCTGCTATGGATTGATTTTGATCACTTCAAGGACATCAATGACAGCTGGGGCCACGCTGCTGGTGATACCGTGCTCTGTGCGGTGAGCGAGATCCTGACCGACCGGGTAAGAAGTGTCGATTCCGTCGGCCGGTTTGGTGGCGAGGAATTCGTTATTGTGCTGCCCGAAATGGATGTGGAGGGTGCCCGGGATACCGCCGAGCGTTTGCGCCAGCGGGTAGGTAACGCGCCGATACCGCTGGAGTCTGGCCACTCGGTGCCATTAACCATCAGCGTGGGTGTCGCGGTTTATCCTGTTCATGGTCACACAGTGGAAACACTTTGCAGCGCAGCGGACAAGGCGATGTATCAGGCCAAAATGCAGGGTCGCAACTGTGTGGCCATGGCGCAGCCGATCGAGCCGGTTCATAATGAAACCTGATAAAGGCTGAAATTTCGGCCCCAGCAAGTGTCCCGGGAGGGGCCAGTTCTCAATAACGATAAAAGGCGTCCGTTATGCATTCACTCGCCCGCCGTGCACTGCACACCTGCGATATTCCGGAAGACCTGACCTCTGTCACTTTCCGCAATCGTGACACCGAACACCCGGATCGGGTTGGTTTACCGCAGGACGCCGTGGAATCCGTATGGCGCAGTGTGGAGGGCTTGTACCGGACCGGTGTGCACCCGGGAATCCAGCTGTCGCTGCGCTACCGGGGCGAGCAGGTGCTGCATGGCGCCATGGGCCATACCCGGGGCAACGGCCCCCATGATCCGGCTGCCCTGCCCAGGCTGCCGATGACCACGGAAACCCCGATCTGCTATTTCTCCGCATCCAAGGCGGTGACGGCGCTGCTGATGCACATGCTCGCAGAGCAGGGCCTGGTTAATCTGATGGACCCGGTTTCCTACTACTGCCCGGAGTTTGCCAAGAACGGAAAGCGCACCATCACCGTGCACCAGATCCTCTCGCACCGGGGCGGTATTCCGGCGATTCCCCGTGAGACCCCCATAGACGTGCTCTGGGAGCGTGATGAAATCTGGCGCCTGCTGTGCGCTGCCAAACCGGTCGAGGTGGACGGCGCGAAGGTGGCTTACCACGCCATTACCGGTGGCTTTGTGTTGCAGCGGGTCTTGGAGAAGGTCACGGGCGATACCATCGAAAATTATCTGGACCGGTACCTGCGCAAACCCATGGGTATGAAGTGGTTCACTTACGGAATCGCTCCGGAGAAGCTGCACGAACTGGCCACCAATTATGCCACCGGCCCGACCCCGATGTTTCCGCTGTCGTGGATCGTCAGCCGGGCCCTGGGCGGAGACATTCGCACGGTGGAGAAAGTCACCAACGACCCGCGCTTCCAGGAGGCGGTCATACCCGCCGGTAATCTCTGTGGCACCGCGGAGGAAATGGGCCGGTTCTTCCAGATGATGCTTAATGGCGGGGTCTGGAATGGTCAGCGAATTTGCAGTGAGTTAACCATCCGCCGTGCCATCCATCAGTTCGGTTCATTGCAGATAGACCGAACCATGATGATCCCCATGCGCTTCAGCGCCGGCATGATGCTGGGCGGAAACCCGGTAGGGCTCTGGGGACAGCAGAGCCGTTATGCCTTTGGCCATGTCGGTCTGATCAACAAATTGTGTTGGGCGGACCCGGCCCGGGATATTTCCGTGAGCCTGCTCAACACCGGGTTTCCGATAGTGGGTCATCATTTACCGGCCCTGGCCAGATTTGTCTATACTGTGTGCAGGCAGTTCCCGGTGTTGCCGGAAAACAAGCGAAGGCTGGTGGCTGCCTGAGTCAGTAAAAGTGAAACCTTGTTCATTCTAATTGCACTTTGTCTGACAGTTCTGCAAAATCGGCATTCTGAAATGGATTATTCACCAGACTCAAAGGATGAGGCACCATGGACAAACCGGAACTTCCCCCGCCTGAACTTCAGCGTGTCAAGCTGGACCAGCACGACAGCGTACGCAGCCACGTACAACAGCAGGTATGCGACGAGGTCCAGCGTCTGGAACGCCGTATCGAAACCCTGCGACTGACCAAAGCCCCCCATGCGGCCATCATGATCTCCACCTACGAGCGTATGATCAGCCGGAAGAAAGGCTTTCTGCAGAACTGGGACCTGTGAGCCTATTTGCGGGTTGAGGCCGACGCTGCGTTCCAGGTGGCGATGGCGAGATCTTCGCTCTGGTAGACGCAGTTATCGGGATTCTGCTTTGTTGCATCGTCGTCTTCCGCCCCGTCGTCCGGTACACGGGCAGGCTCGCCATCCGAGGTGTAGATATGCACGGTATCCATGGCGTAGTTGATCTCAACGCGCAGGCAGTCTGGCGGCGTGTTATCCGCACCGTACCGGCTCAGGTCTATGACCGTCTGCTCGGTATTCTTGATGAACAGTGTGTCGAGTTGGGCGTCGGTTACAAAGGTTTGGCGTAGTTCAATGCCCCCGTGATTCCGGCTGACGTAATCGGCGGTGGCATACTCCGGCTGGTTGTAGCCACTGGCAACAAACTGCAAGGCGTCAAAGCGGGAACCGGCCAGCACGCTCAGCAGCTCCGGCTGCTCTTCCCTGACATCATCGTTGACGCTTCGGGCCACATACTGAATGGTCCGATAGACCTTTTCGGTAAGGTCACTGCCTTCGGGACCCTCCGGCAGATATCGCCAATCGAGGGTCTGGTAGTTCCATTCGTAGTCGTTCAGGGGCTGGAGACTGAAGGACGCCGCCTGGTCGGTAAAGCGGATACGGGCGCCGGCACTGCGGGTGTTGTAGTTGCCGGCCTGGGACAGCGCGATGCGATCCCGGATATAGCGCCGGCCTTCATCAAAGTTGGTAATACCGCCCACGCTGATCACCTGGTTCATCAGGTCCAGCGGGTTACGCACCCGGGTATAGTCCTGGCCGGTGTCGTCTGGCTGTGCACCGATGAAGATATCGATATGCCGCCGGATTTCTTCCACCGTAGCCAGGTGGTCCTCGTTGTCGGCGTCGTCGCCAGTGGGTTGTATGCTTTGGTAGAAATCGCTGAACCGGGTGAAGCTGAGGGTATCCGGCGCCTGCTCGGTGTTGGTCAGGTCAAAGGTTGAGAACACCAGTTCAACATTGGTTGCCGGGTTGAACGCGGAGGAACCGGTGCTTTCCATCCGGCACCCCGACAGGGTAAGGACGGACAGGGAAACAGCAACAAAAAGGCAGGAATGTCTCATTTCAGGTGGCCCCGGGGTGCGAAAAAACGGGTGAAAGGCTAAAGTGACTTGTGCTGACAATAAACGATAAAGCACGCAGCTACCCGCGCGGAGATCACATTTTGCAGCAACGGTTTTACGAAACGCTCAACCGGGTGCTCGTCGCCCTGTTGATGCTGGTTGTTGTTTCCCTGCCATCTCTGGTACAGGCGAAAAGCGCCTGTCCCGCCGGGTCGGTGGTGCTGGAAAGTACGACCAGCAGTGTGCGTAATCTCGATGGCTGTATCTGGTATCTGGAAGATGCTGGCCATGAGCTGGTCATTGACGACATCCTGGCCATGCCGGACGAGCAGTTCAGCCTGCACCGGGGGGGCGTGCTCAATTTCGGTTATACCGACTCGGCCTACTGGACCCGTTTTGATTTGACCACCCGCGGCAGCCAGGTTGCCAGCAACTGGATACTGGAACTGGCGCTGCCACTGGTGGATGAAGTCTGGCTGTATCTGGTGCGTGACGGTCGTGTGGTTGAACAGCGCCGTGCGGGCTACCTCGATAACTGGGACGACCGGGATCTGGCCGTGCCCAACCCGACCTTCCGTCTGCAGTTGTTGCCCGATGCCACCACCACCGTGTATCTGCGAACCACAACCACCAATACCTTCAGGTTGCCAGTAACACTCTGGCACCCGGACAGTTACATTGAGAAAGTCTCCATCGATGAAGCGGTCAGGGGCGTGCTGTTGGGGGCCATCCTGGCCATCCTCGCCTATAACCTGTTTGTTGCTGTGTCAGTCCGGGAACGCAGCAACATCTATTATGTGCTGTACCTGGTCTGCGCGGCGGTGTTTATCGGCACCGAACAGGTGCACGGGGTTCAGTTGCTGGACAACCGGCCACCGATTCTGGACAAGGCCTACCTGCATTTTCAGATCATCCTGACCTGGTTCTTCGGGTTGCTGATGGCCCGTTCTCTGCTCGAGACCCAACAGCGCTCCCCGGACCTGGACCAGGTCATCCGCCTGTGCCTGTATTCGGTGACGGCCACCTTCGTGTTGTCGTTCTTCATGCCCTACTCGGTGGCGATGGAATGGATTGTGGTGGGGTCCATTCTGTTGAGCCTGATCCTGATTGTGGTCAGTTACCTGTCATGGCGCTATTACAACCCGGCGGCCCGGTCCTACTTCTTTGCCTGGACCATGGCGCTGATCGGTTTTGGGATCTATGCCCTGACGGTCATGGGGTATCTGCCGCTGAATACCTTTACCACCTATGCGCCCCAATTCGGCCTGGTGGCCCAGATCATTCTGTTTTCCTTTGCCCTTGCCGATCGTATCAAGCAGGTTCAGGGCGAAGCGCTGGCCTGGAACCAGCGGGCACTGGCTAATCTCCAGCGCTACCAGTCTCTGTTTGATAACGCCATTGAAGGGGTCTTCCAGATGTCGCCAGACCGGCGCTTTGTCACCGCCAATCCGGCGATGGCCGAGTTGCTGGGCTACAGCAGCAGCCGCGAGTTACTGCAGGACAACCCGGATGTGCTGGAAACCTGCATTGCTGATGACCGGCTGCGGCGCCTGGTGGTAGAGCAACTGGAAGTCCGGGGCATGGTCAAGGGTATTGAAGCCCGCTATTTCACCCGCAGTGGTGTTGAACGCTGGGCCACCATCTCGTTGCACACGGCCTACGATCTGGATGGCGAGCCCATGCACCTTGAAGGTACCTGCATTGATGCGACCGAGAGCCACCAGCGCCAGCGAATCGAGCGGGAGCGTGAGCAGGAGCGCCTGGAGAAAGAGCTGGCCCGACACTCAGCCCAGGCCAAGAGCCAGTTTTTGGCCAACATGAGCCATGAGATCCGGACACCGCTGGCAGCCATTATCGGGTATGGCGAAACCCTGCTGGACCCAGACCTTGATGAGCGGGAGAAACGCAGCAGTGCCGAGACTGTCGTGCGCAGTGGCCGACATCTGCTGGAGTTGGTCAACGACATCCTTGACCACTCGAAGATCGATGCCAACAAGCTCGATGTCGATGTGGTACCGGTCATGCTGCCGGATTTGCTGGATGAGATTCGCGCCTTTTTCGAACCCCGGGCCCGGGAAAAGGGCTTGGAATTCACCATTATCTGCGACTTTCCCCTGCCCGAGCAGATCCTGACCGACCCAACCCGGTTTCGGCAGATCATCATTAACCTGTGTGGAAATGCGCTTAAATTCACCGAAAAAGGCACAATTTCTCTTATTTTGCGCTGTGACCGAGAGGCCGAAACCCTCTGTGCCCGGGTTGTGGACACCGGCATTGGCATGAAACCGGAGCAACTGGAGCGGCTGTTTGATCCCTTCGCCCAGGGCAGCACGGCTATCTCCCGGCAATACGGCGGGACGGGGTTGGGACTCAGCATTTCCCGCCGGCTGGCCGAGTTGCTTGGCGGCAGTATCCGGGTATCCAGTACCTACGGTGAGGGCAGTGAGTTTGACGTCTGCATTCGCACCGGCGACCTTGCCGACGTTCATTTTCTGCGTGACGCCTCGGAGTTGAACCAGCGCCGACGGGGTATTGCCACGGTGTTGGCCCCCAGGCTCAAAGGCCGGATTCTGTGTGCTGAAGATAACGACGTTAATCGACGCCTGGTATCCATGCTGGTAGACAGAACCGGTGCCGAGCTGGTGCACGTCAGTAACGGAGCCGAGGCGCTGGAATTGGCTAGCCGGGAGCGTTTTGACCTGATTCTGATGGACATCCAGATGCCGGTGATGAACGGCCGGGATGCCACTCAGGCGTTGAGAGAAGCCGGGGTAAATACCCCAATCATCGCCCTGACAGCCAACGTAATGACGGAAGACATTGCCGAGTACCGGCTGGCGGGCTGTAACGAGCATCTGGCCAAGCCCATCGACAAACAACGCTTCTACGAGGTGCTGGCCCGGTACCTGACGGTTTGCCCTGAGGACTATCAGGGCGATACGCGCCAGTACTCGGGTAAGGTGCTGGTTGCCGAAGATAACGACGACAATCGTTTGTTGGTTGAGCGGATATTGCGGCGCTTTGGTGTTGAGCCGGTTCCGGTCGCCAGTGGCGATCTGGCCGTCCGGCTTGCGCTGGCTGACACTGTGCACCTGGTCCTCATGGATCGGCACATGCCGGAAATGGACGGTGTAGCCGCCACCCGCCTGCTGCGCCAGGCCGGGTTCCGCCGCCCGATCATTGCCTTCACGGCCGGGGATCAGACCGAGAACGATGCTCTGCTGGCGGCGGGCTGTGATGGGGTGCTGAACAAACCGATCGACCAGTCGCATTTGCAGGCCATTCTCGAACGGTACCTGGTGGCGTCACCGGCCTCAGCGGTCACCTCCGATGATATGGCGCATTTGGTGCCCCGGTTTCTGGGCGGGCTTGAGGATCGGCGTGAACGCATGCGTGTGGCATTCCGGGCCAGGGATGCGAGCGCACTACAGATGGAAAGCCACCAGATCAAAGGCACGGCCGGTGCCATGGGCTACCCCTTGATGACGCGCCAGGCGACCAGCCTGGAAAATCGGTTGAGGGAAAATCCGCCGGATTGGGCGCGAATCGGCAGGGAGCTCAGAACTCTGGACGAGATGATTGAACGGGCGCTGCAGGGAGCGCCAGATGAGCGGGAAACAACACAGGAACAGGCCAATGACTGAAAACCGACAGCAACAGGAACAGTATTCCCTCAGCATGATGTATGGTACCTACGCCGACGTTCTGTTCGTGCTGTTTCCGTTTCTGGTGATTGCCATGCAGCGGTTGTGGGATGGCAATCTTTACCAGACGCTGATGCGCCCGGACCTGAGCATCGCGGCGGCGATACTGGCGGGTCTGGCCATTGGCAAATTTGTGCTTGGCCTGGTGACCAATCGAGAGCTTGGGCGTTACAAAGAGCGTATTGTGTTCTTTATTGCCTTGACGTTGTTCGTGGTGCTGGGCCCGGCGATTATCCTGATACTGAGTATCACAGCCAACGCACAGGTCCCGGGATTTGTGGCGTTTGTGCAGCCGGTCTTGTTGATTGTGGCCATTTCGCTCTACACCACGGCGGTGAGCATCGCCAATATTCTGGTGCGTACCAACCAGGGGCCGTCAGGGGCGGAGGTGTCTGAAGCCACGTCGCCGTCGAAAGATGGTCGTCCCCGGCCCGCGCCCCTGGATTTGCCCAGACGAACCGGCAACGATGGCTACTGATCGGAGCGGATAATACAGGAGACAATGGATGACGGATCTGAGAATACTGGTAGTGGAAGATGAGCCCGTGATGCGGGAGCGGTTGGTTGAAATGCTCTACAAGGCGGGGGCGACGCAGGTGGCTGAATGCCCGGATGCGGCCTCGGCCCGGGCGGCTTTCGATGCCAGCGAGTGCCATATTGTTCTGCTGGATCTGGGTTTGCCGGATGGAGATGGTCATGAGCTAATGACGCGCTTCAAGCAGATTCGGGAGGATCAGCATATCGTGCTGGTCACCGCCGATGACTCCATTGAAAGCATTCAGCGGGCAATCAGTGCCGGTGCCAATGGTTATGTGGTCAAGCCCTACTCCCAGGAAAAAATTCACGATGTGGTGAATAACTACGCCATCGTGCATGGCGGCGATATGGCGATGATGCAGGGGCTGAACCGGCGCCACTGACCGGTTCAGCACAGCATCGGAGTGTTCAGGCAACCTGGCGTGCAATCCAGGAGTTATAACGGGTGGCCAGGGCACGCACGTAACGCGCTTCGGATCCATCCAGATTGCTAAGAACCCCTTTGAAAATCCAGCCTCGTTCATACAGGCCCAGCACCCGCTGTTCGTCATCCAGGTTGACACGCTGATTCAGTTTCTTGCAAATCGCATCCAGCAGCGGCAGCTTTTCCGGGCGCTTGATCGGAGCCTGACGATTGCTGATCGGCTGATTGGCTGCACGGGTTGTCGGATGTCTTCTCATGATGTTCTCCTTGTCGTTTTGCGGCTGCAAAAACAAAAAACCCCGGGGCCTGAGGCAACCGGGGTTTGGCAGAGAAGCTGCCCCGGTCGCCGCAATGGCTCCCGGGACTGACCGAAAGCCGTTAGATGTCTTTCACCATGGCGCGCACAGACTGCCCGTGACGGCAACCGGTGGCGGAGTAAGCGGTGGTCTTGGTAATCATCCTGGTCATATCAGCTCTTTGGATTCGGTTCACTTACCAGTGTATAGGCAATTGGCCGGTTTGCAATAGCCCCGGTGATTCGGCAAACCCGTACAGACGTGGCGAAGGTCGATCGGGATAATTCCCAGCGTCACGTGTTTTTACGTTGTGCAATCCGCGGTACCTCCGTATCAGGTATCGAATGGATCTCTCCTTTCTACGCAGCCGAATTGGCTGCGTTTTTTTTGCCCGGATATTGGCAGGCCAGGGTGGTTTCGGTTAGTTCGTAGCCACTAGTCCGTACAGCCTCTTGGGGTCGTTTTTGCGATAATTCGTACACTAACTTAATGCATTGAATTATCCGAAACCCAGAGGTTGAAACCGAAGAAAATGCCCGACGAACCCGGATCTGCCCGTAACAAATTCCGTTCCGATTTCATGGTTGAGCTTGCGTTGATTGTCGCTGTGGCCGTTTATCTGATGATGGCTCAGGGGCAGGCAGTTGGAGAAAATCTGTCGTTCACCGTGGTGGGCGCGGCCCTGATGGCCCTGGCCACCTACTGGACGCTTCACACCGTCCGTGACGGCCTGGAAGTTATTGCACTGCGGCTTCGCCCTGGCAAATAACCCGCTCCCAGGTTTTGTGCAGGATCAGCGCGTCGTTGGCGGCCCGGTGAACCGGTAGTCCCAGGTCGGCAATGACTTGTTGGCGGGTGCCCGACCACTGCCGCACCTGGGCCGGGTTCAGCAGCATGGACACCGATTCCAGCTGGAACTCCGGGGTTTCGCCGGCGGCCCGGAACAGCCGGTGCAGCCAGAAGCTGTCAAAGGTCCAGGCGTCGCAGAAGATCTGCTCCGGCAACAGCCTGTTCAGCGCCCGGGCCACTTCCCCTACCGGTGTGCCTTCCTGCTCCAGCCGTGCACGGGAAATGCCGTGTATGGTTTCCGCGCTCTCAGACCAGTCCTGCCAAAGTACGTGCGGCTGAATCAGCCAGCTGTGCAGGCTGCCATCGGGCATGCACACGCCAACTTCGATCGGATAACTTGCGATCAGATCGAGACTGGATGCTTCAAAGTCGATGAATGCCGGGCTGCTGTCTGAGTTCATTGAATCGTTGCTGGCTGTTTGTCGTTTTCCATCGAGTTTACCCCTGATCTTCCCATGACGCGAACCCAAGCGGCTCTGGCGCTGTTACAATATAGCCATGGTTTGTAAAAGCCCAATGACAAATCCCCTTCTTTTCCTGGTGAATACCCCATGACTGACACCGTTGTCGTTATCTATTCCGGGGGCATGGACTCCTTTACCCTGCTCCATCTTGCCCGGGCCCGTGGCTATAAAGTGCATGCACTGTCGTTTAATTACGGTCAGCGCCATGTACGGGAGTTGGAGGCGGCAGCTGCGGTGTGTCAGGCGGAGGCGATTCCCCACAAGGTGATTGATATCCGCGCCATGAGTGAGGTGATGGCGGGGTCCTCACTGACCTCAGACATTGCCGTGCCGGAGGGGCACTATCAGGAAGACAGCATGAAGTCGACGGTGGTACCCAACCGCAACATGATCCTGCTGTCGCTGGCCACCGGCTATGCCGTCACGGCCGGTGCACAAGCCGTCTGGTTTGGCGCCCATGGCGGTGACCATGCCATCTATCCGGATTGCCGGCCGGAATTTATCGAAAAAATGGATGCGGTGTGCCGGGTGGCGAATTACCAGCCAGTGGCGGTAGAGGCACCTTTTATGGCGCTCGACAAGGGCGAGATCCTGGGCGAGGGTTTGAAGCTGGGCCTGGACTACAGCCAGACCTGGACCTGCTACAACGGCCGGGAGCGGGCTTGTGGCCGTTGCGGCTCCTGCGTTGAGCGCCTCGAGGCGTTTGCGGCTCATGGCCTGAAAGACCCCCTGGCTTATGAGAGTCACGCCTGATGTACCGGGTAAAGGAAGCGTTTTACACCCTGCAGGGGGAAGGCGCCCAGGCTGGCCGGGCAGCGGTATTCTGCCGGTTCAGCAAATGCAATCTGTGGACCGGACGGGAGAAGGATCGGGCGGCGGCTGTCTGTAACTTCTGCGATACCGATTTTGTCGGTACCGACGGCCAGAATGGCGGACGTTTCGAGACTGCCGTGGAGCTGGCCGAACATATTCGTAAGCTTTGGCCCGGCGCCCCGGGCCAGCCCTACGTGGTCTGCACCGGTGGGGAACCTCTGTTGCAGCTGGACCAGCCGTTGATTGATGCCTTCCACGCTGCGGGTTTCGAGGTAGGGGTGGAAACCAACGGCACCCTGCCGGCGCCGGAGGGAATTGACTGGCTGTGTGTCAGCCCAAAAGCCGACGCCGAGGTGGTTATTACCCAATGTGACGAGCTGAAACTGGTGTATCCCCAGCCTCTGGCACAGCCGGAACGGTTTCTGGGAATTCGGGCCAGGCACTATTTCCTGTCACCAATGGCCTCGCCGTCTGTACCGGATCAGGGGGATGACCCGGTCAAACGCAGCAACACCCAAAAGGCCACCGAGTATTGCCTCGCGCATCCGCAATGGCGCCTGACCCTGCAAATGCACAAGATCCTGGGCATTGACTGACCGAATGCCCGGGTGAGCCCCGCAGGCACTCTCCGGTCATGCTTCAGGCCGTTCGGCGCAGGGCCGTTTCCCGGGTGCGGAAATGGCTGGGGCTCAGACCGGTCCAACGCTTGAAGGCCCGGGTAAAGTTGGCCGCATCGGCATAGCCAAGGGCATCGGCAATCTGGCTCAGGTTCATGCCCGTGTTTTCCAGAAGTTCCTTGGCCCGCTCAAGGCGAACCTGATCCACCAGTTGCTGGAAGCTGGCCTCTTCTTCCTGGAGGCGGCGTTTCAGGGTGCGCTCGGACACAAACAGAGTAGCGGCTACCCGCGCCAGTTTTGGAGGAAACGGATGACTGGTCTCGATGACCCGTCGAACCCGGCAGGCAAAGCCGGCATCCTCCTTTAACTGCTTCAGGGCTTCCTCGCACTGCGCCCGTGAACTGGCGGCAAGCTGGTCGTCGCTGAATCGCACTGGCAGGCAAAGCTGGCTGACGGGCACGATAAGCGCGTTCTCGGTCGCGCCATACTCCACCGGCACCCCGATACGATTGCGAAAGCGGTGGAAGTGGTTGGGCTCTGGCCCGCGCCGAAGCACCCGTGTGCCGGGTACCAGGGTGCCGGTCAACTGAGCGCCCATGGTTACACAGCCAAACAGAACCGCATCCAGCACAAAACCCTGCAGTGGCCCCAGCTCGATGTCGCAGGTCACGTTATACCAGGCGTTCTGCCCGGATACCCGTTTCTGAACTTTCAGGTGGGGCGCTCGCAGCGTCAGGTAGCGGGTCATCAGCTCCAGCGCCTCTTCCAGGGTTCGGCTGCTCATGACCGCCGTTCCCAGGGCGCCGTGCAGGGGGAGCTTGAGCTCCCGGGCGAGCATGATGCCAAGGCCCGGCTCGCCACTCTCAATAATGGCGCGGGTGACAAACTCGCTGGCCTGGGCCTGGCTGACTCTTACTTCCGTTGAGTTCAGGCGGGTGGGGTCAAGACCGACCCGAAGAATGAGATCCCTTTCGTCCACTCCAATGGTATGCAGCAATTCGGCCAGGGTATGCAGGTAGATGGCCGGCATGCCCAGATCCTGTGCAGTAGAAACTGAGACGCGCATGGGTTTCCTCGTCAGCGACTGTTCTTGTTATGTAAGGGTGTTCAGTATTGCTGATTATGACCGTTTGCCCGGGCCAGCCCCATGACTTGATTGACGGGTCAATGGGCCAGAGAGGCCAATTCGGCACCTCTCCGCTCAGTCATTTCAATGGCTATGGCGCCGGATGAAGGTTTCCAGAACCTTGGCGGAACGGCCAGGATTTTCCAGCATGGGCAGGTGGCCGACGCCCCGGAATACATGCACATCGGCGTCTGGTGTGGCGGTTCTGAACCAGTTTACGCAACGGGTCGGGGTGATAACGTCTTTCTCGCCCCACTGCACCTGCAGCGGTGGTGTGCCCGGGCCGAGATATCGGGCCGGGGCAAGGGCGTCAGCGAGCATGTCGTTGAAAATGTGTCTCAGTGCTTGTCGGCGGTTCAGAAGGTCCGGGCCCAGTAATCCGGCCATGGCCAGCCCGGGTAACGTTGGTTTGCCGGTGCCCACACTGTTGAACATCCGGTAGACCCCGGCCCAGTCCTGGGGAATCAGGATGGCATCGCGATCAGACTCAAACGGAGCGTCAATATCCACATCCGCATGTTCCGGGATACCGGCACTGTTAAGCAGTGTCAGTGACCGAGGAGGTTGCTCCAGCTTATGGGCCAGAATTGACGCAATGGCGCCTCCCATGGAGCTGCCGGCAATGTGCAGGTTGTCTGTCGCGTAGCCGGATAGCCAGTCACTCAGCCGTCGGGCCTGGCTTTCATAGCGGTAGCAGGCGTCAGCATGGTACTGGCTCTCACCCAGTCCGGGTACGTCCGGAACCAGCAGGTGCCAGTCTGCAGGGAGTCTCTGCATCCAGAAGGCCCAGTTTTCCTTCATGGCGGCAAAGCCATGTATCAACACCAGGGTTGGTCGCCCGGGTGCCGGTTTGCCACGTTCCAGAAACACCATGCGATGGCCGTCGACAATGGCTTCCTGCCGTTGTGCGCGCAGCAGCCAGCGTTGGCCGGTGCGGGCGACCGGCCATAGGTTCGGGGTCGGGACTTTCATGGATACGACAACCTCTTGATGGTAAATCCGAATTCCAGTTTACCGCCCCTGTGGTTGGGTGCTATTGCCTGCCCGCCCCGATCTGGCGTCGGTGCGGCAACCGGGTTCAAGGCGATGGCAGCCGGATATCCGTGATCACCGGGTTGTGATCCGAAGAGCGCCAGGGGCCGCTGACCGGTATCCGAGGTGGCTGGTCGTAGCCCAGGGCCCGGGGTTCATCGGCGTTGATGTTCCAGGCCTGGGCGTGGATGACATGGGGCAGCAGGCTGGCCGAAGCCAGGGCATAGTCGAGGCTGCCTTTTTCTCCCCGGTATCGGTAACTGTGGTGTGGGCAGTGGTCCTGTTGGCAGGGATGGAAGTGGTGCACCAGGCTGGTAAAGCCCTGGCGATAAAGCACCTGCACCGGGTCTTCCTGAGCGTAGCTGTTGAGGTCGCCGGTGATCAGGGTGCCGGCGAGTGTGTCCGGTGCCGGAAGTGAGCCAAGCCAGTCGAGCATGGTTTCGGTAGCCTGGCTGCGCCGATAATTGAAACAGCCCTGGCCGTCTTTCTGATCGGAATCTTTGCCGCTGGCGTTCCGACAGGACTTCGATTTCAGGTGCGTCACTACGATGCGAACAACCTGGTCGCCATGCCGGGCCTGGAACATCTGGGCCAGGGGAGGCCTGCCCATGGGCTCTGACGGCTGCCGGCTGGCATCGCCAACAGGGGTTGCCCGGTCTGTCCGGTATAACAGGGCGCTGCGAATGGCGTCGGAGCCGTCATCGCCGGGTGTCGCCACAAAACGCCACTCGGCGCCAAGTCGCGCGGCCAGTTCGGCAACGGCACTGTCTGGGCCATAGCCGTCGTTTTCAAGTTCGGTGACGGCCAGTATGTCTGGGTCTGGCAGGGTGAGAGCCGCCACCAGCCGCTGGTTCTGTTCCCGGAAGGCTGCCACGCTCTCTGCCCCCCGGGCAGTGGGAAAGCCTGCACCCTGGCCGTTACCGTTGAAGTAGTTCTCCAGGTTCAGGGTGACGATCCGCAGGTCGACGTCATCGGGCTTTCCGGGTGGTTGCGGGCGCTCGTTGCTGGCTTTGAAGACCGGTTGCCTGTCTGGCTGGACACGCCACTGGCCAAAGCGGAAATCGAGAACACCCTGCAGTTGCGAGACGGTATCGCCGGCGCGTACCGTGTTCCGCCCATCAAGCCCGCCCGGTGGCCAAGGCACGGGATCGGGATTGCGCACGGCCAGGCCATCGTCCAGAAACACACGGTGTTGATGGTTGTTGCGGGCCTGCGTGACGGCTGCTGGCCCCGGTGCCAGGTATTCCGTCGGGATGACTTGATCCTCGGCGGCCAGAGTAAGCTCGCCGTAAAGGGCAAGGTTGTAGTGGTCAATAACCGTCAGCGGGGCGGCAAAGCGAACCCGCATGTTCTCAAGACTTTCCGGTGGTTGTGACCAGGGCAGTGACACCTCGATGGGCCTGGGCATTTTGCCCTCGCCGCAGACGGTCAGCTTGCCGACATCCACCAGTTCCGTCAGACCATGATATTCCTTGACGGTCCCTGTCAGTCGCAGGCGCTGGCCGAGCTTGCCCGCTGCCTGGCGTGTGTAGATGAACAGGGCTTCGGAGGTGGCCGGGTTCTGGTCCGTTTCAGCATCAGCCTGTTGCAGGTAGAAACCACCAAAACCACCTTTGTGGCGACTGTCCTGGGTGAGGATGCCTTCGACGGTGACGGTTTGCCCGACCAGGGGCGAAGCAGGGCCGCTGCCCTGAATGGCGTGGATGGCAGTGGCCGGCGCGCCGCACGCCTCGGCCACTGCCTGCGTCGGGACGCAGAGCGTGGTAGCCAGGCCGAGGGCGGCGTTGAGCAGAAGTCTGGAAAGTGTCGTCACCGGGCCAGTCTAGCAGAGACCGGCCACCGCTTTGAGTGCCCGTTCGCGCTTGCTTCCAAAGCCAAGCTGGTCCGGGTTGGCCAGTTCCAGCTGCTGCACCAGTGGGTCCGGGTGGCTATTGTCAAAGGTAATTCCGAGCCGGGACAGGACATAGGGCGCCAACGCTGCACGGGTTTCGATGCTGAGGCAGCCCTGTTCCATACCGTAGTCGTTGGCAATGATCTGTTGTTGCGCCTCGGTCAGGCGCTGATCAGGTGCGATCTCCAGGGTGACCAGGCGTTGCCAGTCTTCATCCTGCTGCGCGGCGTGCCTGGATTTCTGCCGGAGTGCCTCCGGCTGGCCCTGAAAACGGCTCAGGGCGAAATCCCGGAATTCCCGGTTGGCATTGCACCAGGCCCGCACATGCCAGCTGTTACCCGTGCATACCAGTGAATGCGGCTCCAGCAGGCTGTCGGCAGCTTCCGGTCGGCTCAGGGACACGTAACTGGCCTTGAGTTGGCGGTGATAACGGGTAGCGTTAACCACAGCCCGCATGGTTTCCGGGGCGATGCGCCGGGACGGTTCCGGGATGACGGCATTGCCCGGCAGTCCAAGCTCCAGGTCAGAAAACGTGTCGCTCAGGCTCTGTTGCCGCGCAAGCAGGTCTTGATATTCGCTAACCTGGCCCCGTGTTACCACCGGTTTGAAACCGGCTGCCGGCACATAACCTTTCAGGTGCCGGTCGTAAACCAGGTTGCCGGGAGCCAGTTCCCGCAAGTAGGTGTTGATATCCTTTGATGCCTGCTGGCGACCAATGCCGAAACTGTGGCAGATGTGGTTAGTGGTCAGGCGTCCTTCCCACAAGGCGATGATTTCAATCAGTCGATAGCGAAGCAGTAAATCCCAGCGAATGGGCCAGTCCGTTTTCTTCATAACCAGGCGCTCACGGTCCGAGTAAGTAGCTTGATGTTTATGTTACCCGCTACGGCTATCAGGTTCTGTTACGGCCCATTAATGTAAAACATTGTCAAATACCGCGCCACTACTGGGTTCGAGGTCTCGGCAACTGCTTAGTGGAGTCGTCTGGCGATGGCTGGTTAAATACACACCAGCAGACAACCCATAACGTTGCTATCTTTTCTTTACTGTCACCCTGATGTAACCCAATACCCGGAGCCACTCATGACCCGAATGGTCACCTCCCTTTCGGCGCTGATCCTCAGCATTGTGTTGCTGGTCAGCGGCAATGCGTTTCTGATGACGCTGCTGGGTATTCGCCTGAGTATCGAAGAAGTCTCACCCAATGTCATTGGCTGGGTGCTGGTGTGCTATTCCATCGGTTTTGTCCTTGGCACCCTGTATGTCCACAAGATTATTGGCAGGGTAGGCCATATCCGCGCCTTTGCGGCATTTGCTGCTATGGCTGCCGTGGTGTCGCTGATGTATCCGATGGCGGTGTCGATGATTTTCTGGGCGGTCCTTCGGGTACTGTCTGGCTTCACCATCGCCGGTGTGTTGGTGGTGATTGAAAGCTGGTTCTCCAGCCGTGCCACTAACGCCAACCGGGGTGCGCTGTTTGCCGTTTACCAGATTGTTTTCTACTTGTCGGCCGCCGGCGGCCAGTTGATTGTCAACGTGGGTGACCCGGGCAGTTTCCTGCCGTTTTCGCTGGCGGCCATCCTGCTGACTCTCGCCCTGATTCCTCTGGCTCTCACTCGAATGGAAGCGCCGGCGATTGAGCAGGTGCACCGGATGTCGATCTTCAAACTCGGGCGGGAATCATTTTCCGGTGTCGCTGGCGCGCTGATCAGCGGCGTCATGATTGGCGGCTTCTATGCACTGGGGCCGGTATACGCCACGTTAGTGGGGCTGGACGTGGCCAGAACTTCGACCTTCATGGCCAGCGCCATCATTGCTGCCATGTTGTTGGCCTGGCCATTGGGCCGGGTGTGCGATCGATTTGACCGACGCCGGGTGATGTTCTGGGTGGCACTGATTGCTTCCGCTTCGGCCGTTGGGGTTGGCGTTTTCGGGGCGGCAAGCCTGGCGTTGCTCACCTTGCTGGTAGGACTTTTTACCGGTCTGTCGGCCACTCTGTACCCAATCGCGGTGGCCATCACCAACGACCGCATGGACAGCAACCGGATTGTCGCCGCCAGTGCCACGCTGTTGCTGAGCTACGGTATTGGCAGCGTGATCGGGCCGATCACCATGGCGGAGTTAATCAACATCATGGGGCCCTCCGGCCTGTTCTATGGCAATGCCGGCTTCCTGGTGTTGCTGGCAGTGATCACTAGCTACCGGATCAGCCACACCGACGACGTGCCGGTGGAGGAGCAGGAGCACTTTGTCCCGGCCATGCCGGAGGCGTCTCCGGTGCTTTCCGAGCTGGACCCGCGTAATACCGAGTTCCACGAATCTCCGGAAGTGGAGGAAATGCAGGAAGAGTTGCGTCAGGCTGGCTGACGCGCCTTTCGGTTTTCCCCAATTATATTTTCACCCTGATATCTGTTTTTATTTCAATGGTTAGCTTACTATTGGTGAATTTCCAATAAGGTAAGTGTTTTCTCGGTTTTCGGGGTGGCGTTTGCTTGTCCCATGCCGGATCACCATCAGGAGTGTTTAACCATGAGAGATCAATTCCCGTTTGCCGTTGCCCGGGTTACCCGCCGCTGGCGCAAGATGCTGGATGAGCGGTTGAAAGACTTGGGAGTCACGCAGGCTCGCTGGAGCACCATGGTGTATCTGCAGCAGGGTGGTGAAGGCCTTACCCAGCGCGAACTGGCCAGTCTGATGGCCATTGAAAATCCTACCCTGGTCAGGTTGCTTGATAGCCTGGAGCAGCAGGAGTTGATTGAGCGACGCCCCTGCCCGAACGATCGGCGCGCCCGCCGGTTGCATCTGACCAAGGCCGGTGCCGAGTTCATGGATGAGCTGTCCGAGCGTGCCGCTGTGTTGCGTGAAGAGATGCTGGAGGGCGTGACTGACAAGGAAATCGAATGCGCGCTCAAGGTGTTCCACAAAATTATGGATAATGCCGAGAAGCAGAAGTAACGCTTGATCGATAATTCTGTCGAGGGCCTGACCGCCCGTTACGGCGAACGCTGGCGCTGGCTGGCCGTTGCTACGGTTGTCCTTGGCACCATGGCCACGGTGCTCAGCGCCACGGTGGTGAATGTTGCGCTCCATGACATCATGATGGAGTTCGGCATTCGCCAGGGCCAGGTGCACTGGCTGGCCACCGGATTCATCGCCGCCATGACCACCACCATGCTGGCGTCCGCCTGGCTGCTGGACCGTTTTGGTGTGCGCCTGACCCTGGGTGTTGCCATGGCGGTGTTCACCGTCATATCCCTTGTCGGCGGCTTTGCCGAGTCTCCTGAACAGCTGATTGCCGCCAGAATAGGCCAGGGCGCCATGGCCGGGTTGATGCAACCCATGGGCATGTACCTGGTGTTCCGGATATTTCCGGCAGACAGGCGTGGTCAAGCCATGGGCATTTATGGCATGGGGGTGATTCTGGCACCGGCATTGGGCCCTGTGCTGGGTGGCTTTCTGGTGGACCAGTTCAACTGGCGCTATGTGATGTTTGCGCCGGCACCGGTCACCCTTCTGGGTGTCTGGATGGCCTGGCGGTTCCTGCCGCTGCCCCGCTCCCGCCCTGCGCCTTATCCCTTTGATCTGCCCGGTTTGTTACTGCTTGGGGCAACCATCGCCCTGACCCTCGATACCCTGACCCGAATGCAGGCCTGGCCAGGCCAGGAACTGCGAATCGTGATGCAATGGGCGTTGGCCCTTGGCCTTCTGTTCGCCTTTGTCTTTCGGGAACGCACGGCGAAGCATCCCCTGGTTAACCTGCTACTGTTGCGCCAACCGGTGTTTCTGTTCGCCACGCTGGGCGCCATGGCGCTTGGGCTGGCGCTGTTTGGCTCAACCTACCTGATTCCCCTGTTTGTGCAGACCACGCTGGGCTTCTCCGCGACGGAGGCGGGTCTGCTGATGCTGCCCGCCGGGGTGGTGCTGGGCATTGTTTTTCCGCTGTCAGGCCGGCTGGCAGACAAGCGCAGCGCCCGCAGCCTGGTGCTGTTTGGAATCGGGGTGTTCGCCCTGTCTGCGGTCCTGTTTGCTCTGACCGGCCAGTACGCTGGGTTTGGCTGGCTGGTACTCTGGGCAGTGTTGGGCCGGATTGGGATTGGCTTTATGCTGCCGGCCCTGTCCACCGGTGCGCTGAATCCACTGCCCAAGGAACAGCTGGGCGCCGGGTCCAGCACCATCAATTTCGCCCGCCAACTCGGGGGTGCCCTGGGGGTAAATGTGGTGGCACTGACCATCGAGTTCGGTGAACACCAGGGCAGTGTGCCTACCGTGGCTGCGTTCGAGGCAGCCTGGTGGCTGGTAGCGGTGTTTGTGGCGTTGGCTGCCGTGCCGGTCTGGAAAATGCGGGTGTAAGGTGGCCAGTTGCCATTTCCGGCGGGATTCATTAGCATGTGCCCAACTTCGGGGGAGTAGCCTTCGCTTCTGGGTAGCAGGAGCGGACGGTAGTCAACATACTTGGAGCTCATTCTCCATGGCTACCGTGTTCCGTGATTGATCGCGGAATTGGCAAGACCTGAGGCAGCTCACCTCCACTGGGCGGAAGGTGAGCTGTCTCATGTCTGACGATTTCCGCCCTGAGGTCTCTTCGAATGGATGCGTTTCTCGCTTCAACCCTTGCCGTGGCCGTTGCCGAAATTGGCGACAAAACCCAGCTCCTGTCTCTTTTCCTGGTTGCCCGATACGCAAAGCGTACCCCTATCATTCTTGGTATTCTGGTTGCGACCGTGCTCAATCACGCGCTCTCAGCGTGGCTGGGGGCCTGGGTGGCCAGCTGGATTCCGTCCCAGTGGCTGCCCTGGATTCTCGCAGTGAGCTTTGTCGCCATCGCCCTGTGGTTGCTGATACCGGATAAAGACGACAGTGCCGAATCTCGGTTTCTCGGCATGGGCGCCTTCTGGGCTACTACGGTAATGTTCTTCTTGGCGGAGATAGGTGATAAAACCCAAGTGGCTACGGTGGTCCTGGCGGCAAGGTATACGGAAACGTTATGGGTTATCATCGGCACGACGGTAGGCATGCTCCTGGCCAATATTCCGGTGATCCTGGCAGGGCGCTGGCTAATGGAGCGACTGCCGCTGGCGACGGCCAGGATCAGTGCCAGCGTATTGTTTGTGGTGCTGGCGGTGGTAACGGTCTGGACCACCCTGGTGAACTCCTGACACGGAACCGTGTCTTTCAGAGCAGAGGCCCGGAATGAATGTTTATGGGAACTGGTTGATATGTGGTTGAAAAAATGTGTCGCCGTTCTGGTGTGCCTGATGTTCCTGGCGTCAGCTGTCAATGCTGCGCAGAACCAAAAGCCGTCAGACACTGCAACGGTGGAAAACGATCGTTCGCCCCGGGTACCAACGTTCGCTCTTAACGGCGATCTGGCGGGGGAGCTGCAGGTTTTCACGACCCGCTATGAGGATACCTTTGCTGCTATTGGCCATGATGAGGCTCTGGGTTACCTGGAGTTGGTGAAGGCCAATCCGGGTGTTGACCCCTGGTTACCGGGAGACGGCACGACCATTACCCTGCCGCGTATGTATGTTCTGCCCGATGCACGCCGGGAAGGCATCGTGATTAACCTGGCCGAGTATCGGCTCTATTATTTCACCAACGATGGCGTTCAGGTGTATCCGGTGGGCATTGGGCGTGAAGAGAATCCGTCACCGCTAACCGACGCCGAGGTAACCATGCCACTGGAATCGCCTGCGTGGTATCCGCCGGCCAGTATCCGGGCATCCTATGAGGCCCGTGGAGAGTATCTGCCGCGTATGATCCCGCCCGGCCCGGATAATCCGCTTGGCACTCATGCCCTGATGTTAAGCGAGAAAGGCTACCTGATCCACGGAACCAATAAGCGTTTCGGTATCGGCTTGCCGGTCAGTGCCGGCTGTTTCCGTATGTACAACGAAGACATTTCCCGGTTTGTCTATCAGGTTCAGAAGGGCACGTCGGTCCAGATTATTCGCGAACCTGTCAAGCTTGGCTTGTCTGGCGGCGAGGTTTGGCTTGAAGTGCACCGGCCCCATGAAGATTACTCGCCCGAGGATCGCGAACAGCTATGGCGTGTAACACTGGAAAAATTGGAAGCCTTCCGCCAGCAACACCCGGATGTGGAAGTCCAGCGCCGGTCCATCGAGCTGGTGGTGGATCAGGCCGATGGCATTCCCACCATGGTCGGTGAGCGGCTGACCCGGGTGGCTTCTGATAAGGGGCAGACGGAAAGCAACCCGGAAGAGCCTGCAGAGCCGGAGCAAAAGCTGTACTTTTGACCCTGGCGCCAGGCTTTGCTGAAGTACCCGCTCCGCGACAACCAATAATAACCAAACGGCAGGAGTACTCATGAGTCGTACTATACTGATTACCGGAGCCAGTTCCGGACTGGGTGAAGGCATGGCCCGGGAGTTTGCTGCCCGGGGTGATCACCTTGCCCTGTGTGCCCGTCGTACCGAGCGGCTGGACCAGCTCCGGGCCGAGCTGGAGGGCATCTATCCGGGAGTGAAGATTAGTGTGCGGGCCCTGGATGTGAATGATCACGCACAAGTGGCCGAGGTTTTTCAGGCTTTCCGGGAGGAGTTTGGTCAGCTCGACAGGATCATCGTCAATGCCGGGATTGGCAAGGGGCAGCCGCTGGGCACCGGGCGCTTTGATGCCAACCGGCAGACCGCAGAAACCAATTTTGTTTCCGCCCTGGCCCAGATAGAAGCCGCCATGGAGATTTTCCGGGCACAGAACCATGGTCACCTGGTTGCCGTATCATCGGTAACGGCTGTTCGGGGGATGCCGGGCAACGTCACCACCTATGCGGCGACCAAGGCCGGATTGGCGGCACTTTGCGAGGGTTTGCGTGTCGAACTGAAAAAACGCCGGTCTCCCATTCGCGTGACCACGCTCTATCCGGGGTATATCCGGACTGAGATCAACGAAAAGGTCAAGAACACACCTTTCATTGTGGACGCGAAGACCGGATGCCGGGCCATGGTCCGTGCCATTGAGTCCGGCAAGGCCGAACGTTTTGTGCCAGGTTGGCCCTGGACGCCCATTGGTTTCATACTGAGGCGACTGCCGGAGTCCGTACTGGCCCGAATATTCTGATCACTCTGCCTGGGAGATCGCCATGACGCCAAACCCGATGCAACGTCAGAACCTCCGCTTGCCCCTCTGGTCCCTGATTTTTTTCCTGGGAGGGCTGCTGGGACTGATCGGGGCTTCCTGGCAGGCAATTGCCCAGCAGGACACGCCGAGAACGGCACTGGTATTGACGGTCGAGGGTGCTATCGGCCCGGCCACAATGGATTATGTCACCCGTGGCATCAGACGGGCCGAGCAGGAGAATGCTGGCCTGGTCATTCTGGAAATGGATACGCCGGGTGGCCTGATGGATTCCATGCGGGAAATCATCAAAACCATCCTCGCCTCCGAGGTGCCGGTGGCAACCTACGTGTCACCCCAGGGCGCCCGCGCCGCCAGTGCCGGTACCTTCATCCTCTACGGCAGTCATATTGCGGCTATGGCGCCCGCCACCAACCTCGGTTCGGCAACGCCGGTTCAGATGGGCGGCCTGCCAGGCTCGCCAGAGCAAGAACCGGAGCAGCCCGCCGGGGACGACGAAGCTTCAGAGACCAGTGCCGACGACTCGGCCGCCGAACCACAGAAACGCCGGGGCGACACGGCGATGGAGCGTAAGGTTCTGGAGGATGCCGTCAGTTATATCCGTGGCTTGGCCGAGCGCCATGGTCGGAATGCCGACTGGGCGGAAGAGGCCGTCCGCGAAGCCGTCAACCTCGGCGCAACCGAGGCGCTGGAACTGAATGTTATCGATGTCGTGGCGCCTAACCTCCGCGAATTGCTGGAGGCCATTGATGGTCGCACCGTGCAGATGGCCACCGGCGAGCGGGAGCTGGTCACGGCGGACCTGGAACTGGTCCGTTCAGAACCGGATTGGCGAACCCGGTTACTGTCGGTGATCACCGATCCGAACGTCGCCTATTTCCTGATGATCATCGGTTTCTACGGCATTATCTTTGAACTGTCGAATCCCGGTGCCGTGTTCCCCGGGGTGATCGGTGCTATCTGTCTGATACTCGCGTTGTTTGCATTTCAGGTGTTGTCGGTGAATTACGCCGGCCTTGCCTTGATTCTGTTGGGGCTGGCGTTCATCGTGGGGGAAGCCTTCATGCCTAGTTTCGGCATTCTTGGTGTCGGTGGCATAGTCGCCTTTGTCACGGGATCGGTGATTCTGATGGATGGCAGCCACTCGGATATCTCATTGCCCACCGTTGGCGGCACGGCTGTTGTGGCGGGCGGGTTTATTCTCTGGACGGTTACCCGCTTCATCGGTTTGCGACGCCGTACGCCGGTCAGTGGCAGCGAACACATGGCTGAGGAAAAAGGCGTGGCACTGGACGACTTTGAATCTTCTTATGACGGCTACAAGGGCCATGTCCGAGTCAGTGGGGAGCGTTGGAATGCCCGTTGTCCGCATCAGATCACCAAGGGCACGCAGGTGCAGGTAAACGGTATGGAGGGGCTGACCCTTCTGGTTGAAGCCAGGCCTGATTCTGATCAAGGTCATTGAACGAGCAATTCGTACTAACCAACGGCAAATCAAGGAGGCCGTATGAACCTGGGTGACATTATTCCCTATATTGCACCGACTGTGGTGCTGCTTCTGATTCTCGGTTCCGCCATCAAGATCCTGCCGGAATACGAGCGCGGTGTGGTGTTTTTCCTGGGCCGCTTTCAGGGTGTCAAAGGCCCCGGCCTGATCATCGTCATCCCCGGAATTCAGCAAATTGTCCGGGTGGATCTGCGGGTGATCACCCTGGATGTCCCAAGCCAGGATGTTATTTCCAAAGACAACGTGACGGTCAGAGTAAATGCAGTGCTGTACTTCCGCGTGGTTGACCCCGAGAAGGCGATTATCCGGGTCGAAGACTATGGCGCTGCTACCAGCCAGTTGGCGCAAACAACCTTGCGCTCTGTGCTCGGCAAACACGATCTCGATGAAATGCTGTCTGAGCGAGACAAGCTGAATTCGGATATTCAGGAAATCATTGATTCCCAGACCGAGGATTGGGGTATCAAGGTGGCCAATGTGGAAATCAAACACGTTGACCTGAATGAGTCGATGATTCGTGCGATTGCCCGGCAGGCTGAGGCTGAGCGGGAACGTCGTGCGAAGGTCATCCACGCAGAGGGCGAATTGCAGGCTTCCAAAAAGCTGGTCGAGGCCGCAGAGGTGATGTCTGTGAATTCCGGTGCCATGCAGTTGCGTTATCTGCAGACCCTGTCAGACATGAGCAACAACAACTCCTCCACAATTGTGTTCCCGCTACCGATGGACATGATGAAAACCTTTATGCAAAACCAGCAACAGAAGGCTTCCGGCAACCCGGAGGGGTAAGACAAAACATTTTGAGCGAGCACAAAAAAGGCCGGTTGAACCGGCCTTTTTTGCTAAACGGCAGCCTTACTTCTGGCTGGCACGCTCGAGCATGCGCTTGGCGCGCTCGTTCGCTTCGTCAGCGGACTTCTGAGCAGCACGGGCAGCAGCCAGGGCTTCTTCAGCAGTCTGCTGAGCAGTGCGAGCGGAGCTTGCAGCGCTGTTAGCAGTGTTCAGAGCGTTGTTAGCAGTTTGCTCGGCGGAGCTTGCAGTCGCATTGGCCTCGTCGATAGCGCCCTGCTCAGTGGTGGCACAGCCTGCAGTCAGAGCAGCGGCCATTGCAAACCCGGCGATCGTCAGTTTACGCATGGTAAATCCCCTTATTGGTCGTTTTATTTCCTGTGATCCAGAAGTCATTAAGACGACTTCCTGTCAGCTAAGCCCGATAGGCGTTGACTACCGGAGTCGTCAAACAGTGTAAAACACTCAGAGACAAAATGTTAACTAAGGATACGTAAATTTTCTTAGGCTATGACAACAACTTAATACTCCCGTCATGAACGGGGTGGGTTCTGCGGTCAGGGAAGAATCCGAATGGGGGTGCCGTTATCGACCAGTGCCCAGATCTCATCCATCTCTTCATTGGTGACCGCAATACAGCCTTCGGTCCAGTCCAGGCCGGTATACGCGAAGGCAAGGTCGCCCGCTTCGTTGGGCAGTCCGTGGATCATGATGCTGCCGCCGGGATTAAGCCCCCAGGCTTCGGCCAGCTCCCGGTCACGGGCGTTCGGGTAGGATATATGGATGGACTTGTAGAAATCGCTGTTCGCGTTGCGCCAATCGAGAATGTAATCCCCTTCTGGCGTTCGCTTGTCACCCTCATACAGCTTGTGTCCTACCGGATTGCCTCCCAGTGAAATCCGATAGCTGCGCACCTTGTGCTCACCGCTCAACAGATAAAGCCTGCGCTCACTTTTGCGCACCAGAACCTTGGTGATGTTCAGGTGCTCTTCCAGCGTTGGTTCGCTGCCAGGCATGGCCATGCGTGTATCAGCCCGGGCCAGCAACTCCGAGCTACTGGCCATGGCAGGCAATACGACAAGCATTAGTGATAGAAAAACTCTGAAGATCATGATGCTGGCACAGGTCGCTGGATGGTTAAACTTTGTTCACGTGTGTTTATAACATAGCCAGCAAGGGGATTGATAAGGGGTTTTGTTACGGTTTTTGGTTTTCCTGCACAAACCGGACGGGCGTCACGCATCCATTTTCAGGCCAACCTTGGTTACCCGGTCGGCTTCGGTGGCCCGGGCCACGAGCGTTACTGGCCCCAATATGACGGTGTCGCCAACGACTGGATGCCCCTTGGTGCGTTTGGCGAAACACTCGGCCAGCGACAACTCGGGAGGCAACTCGTCGAACTCGATACCATAGACCTGTTCCACATCGCCGAGCAGGGCATCTCCGTTCAGCACGAAGTCGCCGAAGAAGGCTCGCTCTGCCAGGTGTTTCGGAGCTTGCCGCCCGCTCAATGCCTTGCCGAGATCGGGTAGAACCGACGGCGTGGCGAACATGGCCAACATATCGCCGGCGGTCACTTCGAGGTCCTTTGTGGGCTGAAGGCACTTACGGTCGCGAAACACCCCGGCCACGGCGGTGTTTTCCGGCAGGCGCAGCTGGCCAAGGGCTCTGGGCTTGTCCCAACCCTTGCCCCGGAGTGGAAACAGCATCAGCTCGTGGTCGCCAGCGGCGGGCGCATCCAGTGGTAGCCGCCGGTAGGGATCTTCGCCGGCGGGAACTTCAAGCCGCAACTTGCGGGCGAGAGGTGCCATGGTGGTGCCCTGCACAATCAGCGACACCAGAACGATAAAGAACGCCGCGTGGAAAACCAGTTGCGCATCTGGCAGGTCGGCAATGATCGGGAACAGCGCCAAAACAATGGGCACCGCGCCTCGCAGGCCCACCCAGCTGATAAAGCCCAGCTCCCGCCGGTTGAAGCCGAATGGCCAGAGCGTGATCAGCACGGTTAATGGCCGAATAACAAAGATAAGCGCCAGAGCCAGCACCAAACCGGCGCCTGCCAGGGGGATCAGGTCTGATGGGCTCACCAGCAGGCCGAGCATCAGGAACAGACAGAGCTGTGCCAGCCAGGCCATGCCGTCGTGCACCTGAAGAATCATCGGCATCATCCGGACATGACGGTTTCCAATGACCACACCGCACAGGTAAATGGCGAGGAATCCGCTGCCTCCGACAGCGTTGGTGGCTGAAAACACCGAAATGCCGGCCGCACCCACCAGCAGGGGGTACAGCGCGGGGGTCAGGCGCATCCGATTGGCCAGTTCCACCACCAGAAAGCCACCCAGAACGCCGGCTGCGGCGCCGATGCCGAACTGTTGTACCAGCATGATCAGGCCCGAGAGAATGGACCCCTGCTCATGTTGGCCAATCAAGGTCACCAGCATCAGGGTGAGGAAAATGGCCATCGGGTCGTTACTGCCAGACTCGATCTCAAGGGTGGCACTGACCCGCTCGTTCAGGTGCAGGCCCCGGCCCTGCAGCAGAGAGAAGACCGCGGCCGCATCGGTTGAGGAAATAATGGCCCCGATCAACAACGCCATCATCCAATGCAAATCGAATACCCACCATGCCACGATGGCCGCGCCACCCGCGGTCAGGGCAACGCCAAGGGTGGCAAGTACCAGGGCTGGCCGCAGACCTACCCTGAAGGTCTCTACCCGGGTGCGCATTCCGCCATCCAGCAGGATAACGGCCAGTGAAAGATTGGCGATAAGAAAAGCCAGCTCAAAGTTATTGAACTGGATGCCGCCCGGTCCATCCTCGCCCATCATCATGCCAACAGCCAGAAAAACCAGCAGCACCGGCATGCCGACCCTGCTTGAAAGCGGGCTGAGAACGATGCTGAACACAAGCATCAAGGCGCCAATCAGAGTAAACGTGGGATCCATCAGACTCCTGACCAAAGGGACTTGCCCGGACGCTGGTCCGGGCCTATATTGCTGTGGCAATCATTATGCAGGCGGGCGTAGCTCAATGGTAGAGCAGAGGCTTCCCAAGCCTACGACGTGGGTTCGATTCCCATCGCCCGCTCCAAGACACTATCTCTGCATAGTCTGCAATTTTCCACCCCCAACCTTTTTAGGATTTCCGAGGTTGGCCCCTGTGTCCTGGCTGTGAATCTGTTAACAAAGCCGGCCTGTAATGCAACTGCCACACTACGCGATTAGTGTTCGAGGCATCTGAGTTTGGCCGGCCAAACGGCACGCTCAGTTCATAGGATTAGTACGGCCACTGGAGAGGCTGCCTGTAATCTATCCCCTTTCTCCAGGTTCTAGCTTGATGACAACGAAGTCCGATACCCCCCTTAATAGCGTTCAGCTAACCATGCTGGCACTTGGGGTGATTATCGTTTTGTTCCTCTGGGTGTTATTTCTTTGGCAAGGATCATCGACAAAGGCAGAAACACTCAATGCGAGGCTGTCCGAGAACCGCAATCTGGCGTTAATTGTGTCGGAGAGCCTAAAGCAGATGACTGATCGTGCCAAGGCCATGGGTAGCTTGGTGACTGACGATGTCATCGCGCATCAAGGGGCAGAAACTCGGCTTCTGACCCTTCTGGCAGAAGATCCGGTGTTCAACCGGCTCAGTGTTTACAACTTATCTGGAGATCTGATCTATACCAGTCATTTGGGTTCAGCACGGTCAAAGCTTGGTAGTTGGTTGGCTGGAACTGAGACGCACTTTGCCGGAACTGGATCTGCGCCTGTGCTTCCCGACCGAGTTGCGGATCCTGCATACGCGCCGGGAGAACCTGCCTGGCGATTGCCATTCCTGGTTCCGCTCAGGCTGACAGACGTGTCCCAATCCTCAAGATTGATATTGATTGAGCTGGACATCGCCTACCTGGCAGGGCTTATACAGAATGTTGAGCTGGGCGCGGGCTTTATTCAGATTTTGGATTCCAGGGGTGGTGAGTGGATGCGCGCCAATGAAAGCGGCATTGTGGTCGGAGGTCCACAGGTTCCAAAAGTTCAAATTGCAGGTGAAGGTCGTGTTGTCACCGGAGAAGCCACGCTGGAGCTGGCGGGCGAGCGTTACCAGTACGTTTTTGTTACCCGTCCCGCTAACGGTTTCACCGTCAGTGTGGCCCAGCCCTATTATGAAATCTTTGCACCGATTACGCCTGGCCGGAACAAGCAACTGGTAGCTAATAGCGTGATGACGTTACTGGTTCTGGGCATTGTGTTCTGGCTCATTCGTAGCCTGACCCAGCAGCAACGGATTATGGAAGCATTGCGGTTGTCGGAGCGGAACAACCAGCGACTGATTGGGCGTCTTGAGACCGAGCATGCCCGCAGTAGCCGTGCCGCTTCCATTGATCATCTCAGTGGTCTGTTCAACCGTCGCCAGTTTCTGGATGTGGCGGATTCGCTGGTGCTGGAACAACGCCGACAGCGTAAGTTATCAACGATGCTGTTCATTGACCTGGACCGTTTCAAATCCATTAATGACTCGCTCGGTCACCATATCGGCGATCTGTTGTTGCAAGCGGTCGCGGGTCGTATTCAGCGAATGCTTGGAACAGGTGACATCGCCGCTCGTTTCGGCGGTGATGAGTTTGTGGTGTTGCTGGCTGGCGATCGCAGTGAGGCAGACATTGAGCAGTGGGCCTCAGCATTGACTGCGCACTTGTCCGCTCCCTACATGCTGGAAGGCACGGAACTGGTTACCAGTCCCAGCATCGGTATCGCCATCAGTCCTCGGGATGGCCAGAGTATTGATGAACTGACGAAATGCGCTGATGCAGCCATGTACTCGGCCAAGAAAGCCGGGCGTGGCCAATATCGCTTTTTCGACCAGTCATTGAATGTAGCTGATGTGGAAGAATTTCACTTGGAACAAGCCTTCGCCGAGGCTCTCAGAAAACGGGAGTTCGTGCTGCACTACCAGCCCCTGGTGTGTCTGGAGAGTATGGAAGTCATCGGCTATGAGGCCCTGGTGCGCTGGCAGCATCCAGGTATTGGTTTGCTTTATCCGGATCGGTTTATTCCTGTCGCCGAGAAAACGGGCTTTGTGGTGGCACTGGGTATGGAAGTACTTCGATTGGCGTGTGTCCAGATATCTGACTGGAAACAGAAATACGGTAGCTCAAAGCCAGTCGCAGTCAATGTTTCCCCGATACAGCTTGCCCAGCCGGAATTCTGTAAAGAGGTCCTGGCGATGGTGGCTGAACACGACTTGACGACAGACCTGTTGGAGCTGGAAATTACGGAAACCGCCATGCTGGAGGGCCGGGCCGTCGAGAGTCTGCACTGCCTCAAGCGGGCAGGTATCCGGCTCAGTCTTGATGATTTCGGCACCGGTTATGCAGGGTTTGCCCACCTCGAGGCGGTACCGGTAGACAAGCTGAAGATTGACCGAAGCCTGATCAATCGAATATCAAACAGCCACGATGACAGTCCCATTGTGTCCTCAACCATTATTCTGGCCAAGCGAATGGCGCTCAAGGTGGTGGCCGAGGGGGTAGAAACCCGTGAACAGCTGGTGCACCTGAAAGTCGCCGGCTGCGATATCGCTCAGGGCTATCACCTTGGGCGTCCAATGCCCGCAGAGCAAATACCAGAGTTTCTCAGAACCTTTGCAGAGGAGGCCGCCAGCGCATGAGGTTGTTGATGTTGACTATAGGGCTTGTCTTCGTGGCTTTTGCACCATTCTCCCGTGCAGAAGCCGTTCAGGAGGTCAAATCCTGCAGCATGAACCGATTGACCTTCACCATGGTTCCTAAAAAAGACATTGACCAGCAGCGCACTGAATATCGGCCGTTAATCATGCTGTTAGAACAGGGGCTTGGAATGCCAGTTGAGCTGGTCAGAGCAACTTCCTACGAAAGCGTGGTGGATGGCTTACTCTCGGGCGGTGTCGATCTGGCCGTCATGGGGCCGGCGTCCTATGTTATCGCCCACGCTCAAGATTCGGGCCTGGATGCCTTTGCGTCATTAACCACAGAGGCCGGGTTCTTTACGCCAAAGGGAAGTTTCTATTACTCGTTGTTGGTGGTTCCAAAAGCGGCAGGAATAGATAGCATTGAGCGCCTGAGACATGCCCAGGTGTTGCTGACCGACCCCTCCAGTACATCGGGGGCCCTGGTTCCAAAGAAAGAGTTTGCCACTACTATCGGCGAGCCGTTCTCCGATTTCTTTGGCGCAAACATATACGCGGGCAGCCATGACAAGGCATTGATGGCGTTGCTGGATAACAAGGCGGATGCAGCCTTTGTTTCCAGCTCAAGAGCAGATGAAGCCTACAGGCGCGGCGTGATTGATAAGAATACTCTAACCGTTCTCTGGCGCTCTGCACCGCTTCACTATGACCCGTTTGTATTCCGCAGTGGGATTTGCGAGGAAGTTCGCAGCCGGGTAATTGATTTACTGACAACACCTTCACCAATGCTTACCGAGTATTTGAATACCCAGCGCGCGATGGGAATAAACCGCGTGACCCACGATGACTACAGGGCGATTGAGGTCATCGCCCTGCCGAAATAGCCGCGTTCGGAAATTCCAGTATTCAGGTCATCATTCAATGCAACTTCAGGCGAGGATGCATCGCTCGGCTGATCTTGTCCATCAGCCAGATAATGCCCGTGCGCAGGAACCCGTGCAGGGCAACCTGGTGCATCCGGTACAGGGACACATAGAACAACCTGGCCACCTTCCCTTCGATGTACATGCTGCGACCAGACAGGTTGCCCATCAGGTTGCCGACCGTCGTGTAACGGCTGAAATTGATCAGTGAGCCATGGTCATTGTAGACAAAGGCCACTGGATCTTTGCCCTCCAGGCGGTTGCACAGGGTCTTGAACAGGGCATCGGCCTGCTGATGGGCGGCTTGGGCCCGTGGTGGCACGGGATGGTCGGAATCGGGCTGCGGGCAGGCTGCGCAATCACCGAAGGCAAAGATGTCGGTATCCCGTGTGGTTTCGAGGGTTTGTTTCACCAACAGCTGATTGCTGCGATTGGTTTCCAGGCCGCCGAGCTCCGCCAGAAACGGCGGAGCCTTGATGCCCGCGGCCCAGATGGTCATTTCAGATGGCAATTCGGTGCCGTCTTTCATGACCAGGCTGTTTTCACGCACTTCGCTGACTGGCTGCCCGGTCAGTACTTTCACCTTCTGGCGTTCCAGTTCACGGGTGGCTGCCGCTGACAGGCGCCCGGGCAGGGCCGGCAAAATCCGGTCTGCCGCTTCGATCACGCTGATGGAAACATCCGAGGACTGCAGGTGGTTCATGCCGTAGACCGGCAATTCCCTGGATGCCAGTCGCAGCTCGGCAGCCAGCTCCACACCCGTGGCGCCAGCGCCGATGATGCTGATGTTCAGAGTATGGGGTTTGCCCTGATTGGCCTCGTGGTTCTTGCGCAGGAAGGCGTTGAGCATCAGGTTATGGAATCGCCTTGCTTGCCTGAGGCTGTCGAGAAACAGGCAGTGTTCCTGGGCGCCGGGTGTGCCGAAATCGTTGGCTGTACTGCCCACGGCGATCACCAGGGTGTCGTATTGAATCCGACGCTCGGGCACCACCTCGTGGCCCTCTTCGTCCAGGAACGGCGCGATGATGATTTCCTTGGCCGCCCGATCAAGGCCGTTCATGCGCCCCAGCTGAAATTCATAGTGATGTTTCCGTGCGTGGGCCCGGTAATTAATTTCGTTGGCACTGGCGTCCAGTGAGCCGGAGGCCACTTCGTGCAGCAGAGGTTTCCAGACGTGGGTCAAGCCGGCGTCGACCAGGGAGATGCGAGCCTTGTTTTTTTTGCCGAGTTTGTTGCCGAGGCTGGTGACCAGTTCCAGGCCTCCGGCGCCACCGCCGACGACAACAATGTGATGCAGGTTTTCCATAACAGTCAGACCTTCAGAAGATGAGAGCCAAGCGCTCTCGCGGGAAAACGCTTGGCTGTCTGCTCTGATCAGTCTGACCTGTGAACACAAAAGGTAGGCTGCTAACTCCGTTATACTAACGTTGACGGCCCGGGATGACAATTGGACAGAAGTGTTGCCTGGCGGGTGCTTTGGGTTACACCTGAGCGCAGAAGCCGTGTTTTCCGCCGCTAGTTTGCTAATCTGGACAAAGACCTGACGTGGTTGATAAAACCGGAACACCGGCCGGTCCCGTATCATTCGGCGATGGCTGAATTAATCAAAAGCCGCTCGACAGGAGAGACGATCGTGAAACTAGAGGTTCGTGGTGTAGAAGAGGGACAACCCATTCCAGAGAAGTTTGCCTTTGGGGTTTTCAGCGAGCAGGACCACATGAGCTTTGGCCCCAACCGAAACCCCGAGTTGGTCTGGTCTGGGGCACCGGAGGGTACGAAGAGTTTTGTGGTGATGATGTTTGACCCGGATGTGCCCAGCGTAGCCGATGATGTGAATCAGGAAGGCAAAACCGTGCCCGCCGACCTGCCCCGGGTGGATTTCTTCCACTGGCTGCTGACAGACATTCCCGCCAATATCGGCCGCATCCCGGAAGGCGAAGACAGTGACGGCGTGTTGCCCAAGGGCAAGGACCATGGGCCGGGTCCGATTGGCGTTCGGGGCGTGAATAATTACACCCAGTTCCTTGCCGGCAACCCGGACATGGCGGGCACCTATGCCGGATATGACGGCCCCTGCCCGCCCTGGAACGACGAGATCATCCACCACTACCATTTTGAAGTGCACGCGCTGGATGTGGACAGTCTTGGTCTGGAAGGTGAGTTTGATGGGAACGATGTGCGCCAGGCGATGGCCGGCCATGTGCTGGCCAGTGCCAGGGTGACCGGCACCTACACTCTCAATCCAGATCTGCGCTGACGCTGTTTGTCGCCGGGCGGACGGTTCTTCGCCCGACTTCATAAAACTGACTTGCCATTGTCACCCGGGTGTCACCGGAGCTTGCCAAGGTTGTTACAGGAAACCGAAGGCAGGCCTGACACCACGGGAGGCACCATGCGAGCGTATCGCAGCGTATTCATTTCCGATGTTCATCTGGGAACGGCCGATTGCCAGGCCGACTACCTGCTGGATTTCCTCAACAACGTTCGCTGCCAGACGCTGTACCTGGTAGGCGACATTATCGACCTGATCGCCATGCAGCGCCGGGCCCATTTCCCGGACAGTCATCGGCAGGTTATCCACAAGCTGCTGGAGCTCGCCGCCACCGGTACCCGGGTGGTATACATTCCCGGTAATCACGACGAGTTTTTCCGGCGCTTCTGCGGTCAGACCTTCTCCGGCATAGAGCTGCAATACAAGGCAGTGCACACCACCGCCGACGGTCGTCAGTTTCTGGTCTGCCATGGCGACCAGTTCGACCAGGTGGTGCGCTGCAGCCCGCTGATGCTGCTGGTGGGAGACCGCGCCCACGGCCTGTTGCTGCGCCTGAACCGCTGGTTCAACGCCCTGCGTCGGCTTCAAGGCAAGCCTTACTGGTCGCTGGCGGCCTGGATCAAAAGCCGGATCGGTAAGGCCAGAACCTTTATCCGGCGATTCGAGCTGGCGGCGCTGACGGCTGCAGAGAAAGGTCATTACCACGGTTTTATCTGCGGCCACATCCACTCGGCAGGCTTTCTTCGCAGTGAAGATGGACTCTACTGCAACGATGGCGACTGGGTGGAGCATTGCACCGCGCTGGTTGAGCGGGACGATGGGCGGCTGGAGTTGCTGCACTGGTCAGAGCATCCGGAAATAGTAGGCTGCGAACCGGAGTCACCGGATCCTGAAGTGGCCGGTAATATGCGCCCTATGATCGATGTTTTGCCTTCGGCTTTCATCGAGCAGGCCAATCGCCTTGCCAGGTGAAGCCGGGTGGCTCGTGGTGCGGGACATTCCAGCGTAATGGTCTACACTGCAATGAAATGGAGGAGACCGATTGCCTGGAGATAACTCATGCCTTTCGCCAGACCTGATTCGAGAAGGGCGTTTTATCAGCTGGTACTGGCTTTAGCTTGCCTGTTCGCACCGCCGCTAGTCCAAGCAGAGCCGGTGTCTGGTAATGTCGAGCAGCCAAAGTTGACAGTATTGCTCGGTGAGTTTCCGCCCTATATCGAAGATGAAGCATCAGGTGGCTTTTTTATTGATGTGTTGAAAGAGCTGTCTCGTCGATCCGGTGTGTCACTTGAGTTGGTCATGCGCCCATGGCCGAGAGCTCAGCAGCAAGTGGCTTCAGGGGCCAATCTAGGCATTGCGCCGCTTACCCGCACTGAGGCCCGTGAGACGCATTACAAATGGATAGTGCCGATCCTCTCGGACCCATACTACCTGTATCGTTTGTCTTCGTCTGTCGATGAATCGCCCCGCCGGGATACTCTGATCGTTGTGCAAAGGGCAAGCCCCGGCGAAGATTTCCTACGAGACAACGGTTATGTCAATCTGTTTGCAACAAGTAGCGAGCGAATTGCCGCACGTATGCTTTTACACAAGCGAACCTCATACTGGTTTGCCCGAGAAATGGTCGCGCATGTGCTGCTTCGCCAAGAGGGAGGAAATCCTGTTGAGTTGGAGGCTTTGATGGGGTTCGACACGGATCCGATGTACTTGGCCGGAGGGCATGGCGTATCCCCGTCCATTATTGACCGTTTGCGCACGGCGATGACATCGCTCAGAGAGGATGGAACGCTTGATGAGATTTTTCGCCGTTATGTTCAGCAGTAAGCAACAGAACATAACTACCCCGAGGTATTGAAAAAACACGATTGCGCCCTAATCCCTTAACTTGTAGCTATCCAGAATCGCCGCCATGTCGTCGCCGAGCTGTTCAAGCTCGGTGGCCGACAGGTTGCGCTCAGCCATGGAGCGCAGCCCCATAATCTGGCTCTGAAGCAGCCTTGCCAGCCGCCGGCAATCGGTCTTGACGGCAATCTCTCCCTGATTTTTTGCACTTTCCAGCAGCTCGGCAAAGGACGTTTCAATAGCGGCCAGCACACTCTGGGCCTGTGAATACAGTGCCGGGTTGGTGCTGCTGGCCTCCAGCAGGGTTTTCACGATCAGGCAGGCGCGTGCGGGGGCGCAGTCAACGTCTGTGCAGCTGCTCGCGATTTTCCGAAGATACGCCTGCAACCCTTCGACAATGCTGTCATAGCCGGCCATGTGCTCTGAAAGATCAGTCCCGCCCTGTTGGGCGTAACTGGCCAGGGCTTCAGAAAACAGGCCATCTTTACTGCCAAACGTGGCGTAGATGCTGCCCGGGCGCATATCCAGCGCTTGCTCAATCTGCTTCATTGAACTGCCGTGATAGCCCTTGTGCCAGAACAGACTGACAGCCTTGGCCAAGGCTGTATCCCGGTCATAGCTTGGAGGTCTTGGCATAACGACACCCTTGTGTGGTGCTTTTGAATACTCGCTCAATTATAGCTTGAATGGCCGCTCAAAAACAGATACCGTTTGGTTGTTGAGCGATCATTCATAAACTTGATTGGAGTACCGCAATGGCAGATTTCAAATTACACGATGCCCAGTCCGCTCCCGAGGGAGCCAAGCCGTTCCTGGAAAATTCCCAAAAGAACTTCGGTATGATTCCCGGCCTGCATGCGGTCATGGCAGAATCGCCGCAAGTGCTTGAGGCCTACCAGAAACTGCATCAGCTGGTACTGGACAGCAGTTTCACCAACGATGAAAAAACTGTGGTCTGGCAGACCATCAACGTTGAGAACGCTTGCCACTACTGTGTTCCCGCTCATACCGGGATCGCGAAGATGATGGAAGTGTCTGACGACATCACCAATGCCCTGCGTGACGAGACCCCGCTTCCGAACGACAAACTTGAAGCGCTGCGTGATTTCACCCTGGCAGTCATGCGCAAGCAGGGTAACCTGAGTGAAGATGACTTAAACGCGTTTTTCGAGGCAGGTTACGATAACCGGCATGTTTTGGAAGTGATTATGACGTTGTCTCAGAAAACCCTGAGTAACTACATCAATCACATTGCGAAAACACCGGTCGATGAGCCTTTTAAAAAGTTTGAATGGAAAAAGGCCTGATGTCCGGCGGTGATTGGCCGGCTGCTTGCCGGCCAATCACCGCCTTGCCGTAACAACTCGCCCTGAAGTGTGTCGATATATCCTATTTAGACACCATGAATGGAGTTGTTATGACCGGTTATTTCTCGATTTTCAGCAAAACCCTGTCGCGCGGGTTGATCGCGCTAGGGTTCCTGTCGGCCAGTGTGCTGGCGGACACCTCCCCTTACGAGCCGTTCCAGCAGCTTGTCACCGATCATCTTATTGAGCACATGCTGCCGGGAAATGGTCTGGTCTCCGCCTTTGATTATGAATCGGCTCTAGCCGATGATAAGACGCTGCCGCGTCTCGAACGACAGCGAAGCCGTTTGGCGTCCTTTGATCTGAACCAGCTTGAAACACAGGCGCAAGCCGTGGCCTTCTGGATCAACGCCTATAACTTTTTCATGATCGACCAGATTCTGACCGAGCGGCCGAATGGCCAGCTGGTGTCTTCGGTGTGGGATTACGGCGGCCGAATCAATCCGTTTGTCAAAAATGTCTTCGGCCGCGCCCATTTTACGGTGGCTGGCCAGGCTTACAGCCTGGATGATATCGAGAAAGGGATTCTTCTGGGCGATGACTACCAGGCCCGTGGCTGGAAAGACGCGAGGGTGCATTTTGCCGTTAACTGCGCCTCTGTGGGTTGCCCGCCTTTAAGGGCAGAGATCTATACCGCGGCGAACCTGGAGCGATTGCTGGCCGAGAATACCCGGCGGGCATTGAGCACCGAGCGCCAGCTCCGGGTTGAATCCGGACGTTTGTATGTGAGTGAGCTGTTCAAGTGGTACGAGGAGGATTTTCAGGAGGCTTCCGGATCAAACCGGGCATTCATTCTGGAGTGGGCGACGCCTGAGGTGTCTGAGCGTGTTAAAAGCGCGGCCGGGCTGAGCTACATCGACTACGACTGGAGCCTGAACACGCCTGAGAACTTTCCAGAGATTCGCCGATAGAGAAATCGAAAATTGATTGGCCGCCATACCGGAAGGACAGCGGCCAAATTCTGTTTACTTGGATTGTGAACCCGCGCGTGACGCTACCTCAACGGTTTTGTCCGGATAGCTGCGAGCTTCGTTAAAGCGATCAGCCTGGCCATTCATTGCCATTGAGACGCTGGCGGATGCTGTCAGGACAATCGCTGTCATCAAAACAGTGAACTTTCTCATGGCTCAAATCCTCTCGTTGTTTGGTGATCGGTGCGAGCCTCCTTTTGATGAGGAGATCTCTGCGCCTGATATACAGACACTCGAGAGAGACTACTTGTTACAGTTCAGCAGGAGTTTCAAACAGGGTTTGGCTCTGTTGATATAGCTATATGAGTTAACCGGTGGTTGAGTGTCAGCAATTCTTGCAAGAAACTGGCCTCATTCCAGCGCTTGCCTACTATCAGGAGGAAGATGCAGTACACTATTGCCACGGCTTTCCACGATTTTTCAAATACAGCCATGGCACAGAATTATGACGGTTAGTTTTACTGAGCGGGGCACACCACTTGCCGAAAGCGACACCCTCACCCTGGTGCAGACCTCGGGCATGGTGAAAGACAGGATCTCTGAAGTTGCAGCCGCCCGGCTTCGTGATCGAGGCTATGCGGATGTATCCGCTTCCTTACTTGGGTTTCTGGGTGCCCTGGACTGCGGGGTGAACTTTGGTTCTGACATTGCCCGAAGGCTCGATATTTCACGCCAGATGGTGGCAAAAACCGTGAGGGAGTTGAGCGAAGCCGGTTATCTTGTCCAGGGAGCCGGACCGGGTAAGCTCAAACCTATTGAGTTTACGCTGAAGGGCGAGAGGTTGATGTCCGAGGTTCGACAGATCCTTGCAGAGATGGATCGTGAGCTGAACAAGAGCGTCGGCAAGAAAAGCCTCAAGGATCTGGTGCGAGAACTGGATGCGCTAGCCGGCACTCTTGGAACTCTCTGATCGCACGAAGGCTGGTTGTCAGTTCTCGCAGTTGGATCCCAGCCTGTCAATTTCTTCCCCACTCATTGTAGCCCCTCCTAAACAATCGCCACAGGCTTTAACAATGGTGTCGTGAGCGACCACTAGTTGCAGCCCAAGCGCTAGTCAAGCTGTTGCCTGATCTTCAGAGTCTGCGAGTTCTCCAGAATCCCGTGAAAGCGCCTGTGTTTCCATGTTTACGATCACACTAGGAAATGTTCTGTCGACACCGAAGGCCAGCATTGCCATGATCACCGGCGCCAACCATTTGGGTTTCGGATGTAGCTTCCACCAGACGACCACTTCGGATCCGTCCGGGATCTGTTCAACCCGCCAGCCCCCAACCATCCAGGTCGCCGGATAAGGAAAGCCTGCCTCGTCGGTCAGGAATTCAACCTCATAGCATCTGCGGTGTTCGTCATACTCGGTACAGCGCTCCCGCCATTGGTTGCCTTGGTTATCTTCACAGGCTCGCAATGGAAGGTCGCCGTCGTGAACGTCTTCAATTCGCGAGGAAGCCAGATTCGGAGCATACTGGGCGATGGCCCCCAGATTTCCGACAATGTGCCAGAGGCTGTCTGCATCCGAGACGGACTTGTGCCGGATGAAATAGCCATAACAACGGTCCTTTGGCAGGAAGTACATTTTTTTCAATCCAGCCATCTGGGTGAGCCCAAAGCAAAGCACAACCGCAGCAACGGCAAGTATCCCAAAGATTCCCTGAGGAGTGAGGTGTGAGCTCCAGAGGATCAAGCCCAATATGGAACCCAGAACCCAGATGAAATCACCGGCGCTGGCGTACAGTGCTCGCCAGCCGGCGACCTGGTTCCGAGTGGCTTGATGCAATAGATCCATAGAAAAAATCAGCAACCCCAACCCCACTGCTTGAAAGGCCATGGGGGAGACTATTCCAATCAACCCGCCTATGAGATCTGGCAGGAAAAGCAGGAAAAGTCCTGAAATACCCGAAAACGCCGCATTGAGTTTCAGTGCTGTGCGAACGAGTGTCTGGTTCATGTTGATTCTCCCAGGTTAATATATGTCAACCGAGTAGACAAAGTAGGGAGGGTTATGCAGTTTGTCAACTATATTGACACATGAAATTCGAGCCGTGTTTGCGTGGGGGAGGTTTTAATTTGAATGAGTTGAGTGCTTCTCGTTATCTCTGAGGTGTAGAAATCTGCCCTACACTGAATAATGATTTCCCACTGAAAAGGAGGTAAACCATGAACAAAGTTTGCGCAGTGATGGGCGTCGGTGCGGGAATGGTGAAGCCTTTGTGAGACGCTTCTGCAGTGGCCCACGCTGTCTGGTCTCTCATCCAGCAGGACCCGTCTGCCTAGACCTTTGAGCTGGATATCCGACCGTTCGGGGAAGCCTGGTAATAACTTCCCGGCTCTTCAGACAGGGTTGGTGGCGAGAATCTTCTTCAGAAAATCCTTCGTTCGAGGATCCTGCGGGTTGTAGAAGATCTCGCTGGGTGGGCCCTGTTCCACGATGCGGCCGCCGTCGATAAAGATCACCCGGTCCGCTACGTCCCGGGCGAATGACATCTCGTGGGTGACCACCATCATGGTCTGGCGTTCTGACGCCAGCTGTTTCATCAGCCCCAAGACTTCCTCCACCCACTCAGGGTCCAGCGACGACGTGGGCTCATCAAACAGGATGACCTCGGCGCCGGCGGCCATGGCACGGCCGATACCAACCCGCTGCTGCTGGCCGCCGGACATGGATGCGGGATAGGCATCGGCTTTTTCGCCCAGGCCGATCTGGTCGAGGATCTCGCGTGCCCGTTGGTAAGCCTTTTCCTTGGGCCAGTTGTCCACTACCAGCAGCCGCTCGGCGATGTTCTGCAGGGCCGTCTTGTTGGCAAACAGCGCGTAGTTCTGGAACACGAAGGCGGTTCGCCGCCGCATGGAGAGAATATCCGCCCGGCTGGCTTTCTTCACATCCACAGTAAGGTCCCCAACGGTCATGGTGCCTGCGGTGGGTTGCTCCAGGAAATTGATGCAGCGCAGCAGGGTGGATTTGCCGGTTCCCGAAGGCCCGATGATCACCACGATTTCGCCCTTCTCAATAGTAAGGTCGATGCCGTTGAGGACCACGGTCTTGCCAAAGTGTTTGCTCAGTGATTCCAGTTTGATCATCGGCTATAGGCCTTGTTCAGGCGGATCTCCAGGTAGTGCTGAAGTTTTGACAGCAGTTCAACCACGATCCAGTAAATGATGGCGGCGACAATGAACGCCTCAAAGTAGAGGAAGCTACCGGCGGCCTCTTTCTGGGTGGCACCCATCAGTTCGGTGACCCCCAAGGTGAACGCCAGGGAGGTGGCCTTGATCATGTCGATGAAGTAGTTCATCAGCGTGGGCAACGCCACCCGTGTGGCTTGGGGCAGGACGATCCGCCGCATCATCTGGCCGTTGGTCATGCCGATCGACAATGCCGCTTCGGTCTGACTGCGGTCAACACCCACAATAGCAGCGCGTATTGATTCGGCCATGTAGGCGGAGAAGTGCATGGTCAGGCCCATGATGGTTGCGGTAATACCGTCTATCACGGTTAGTGCACTGACCAGTTGTGGTAATCCGTAGTAGAACAGGAACAGCTGCACCAGCAGCGGTGTGCCCCTGAAGAACGAAATGAACACGATGGTCAGCTGGTTGAGCACCGGAATGCGAAGCACCCGGACTACGGCAAACAGGCAGGCAAGAATCAGTGCAAGCACCATCCCGATACCGGCCAGTTGCAGGGTCAGGGGCAGGTACCTGAGCAGCACAGGTACCAGCCCTAGCATGTATTCGACGTTCAACACGTCCATAGGGAATCAGGCCTTGGTGGGTGCCCTCAGGGCTGGGTGATATCCGTGCCGAACCATTTCTCGGAAATGGACGCCAGGGTGCCATTGTCTCTCAGGGTCGCCAGGGCCCTGTTGACCTCGTCACGCAGAGCTCTGCCGGCCTCGGTGTCGCGGAACGGATAGGCGTTGGTGATCTGCGAGAAGGTGGGGCCGGCCAGCTCCAGAGGCAGAGGCTTCTCCTTGATGATCTGGCTGGCACTGACCCTGTCCATCACAAAGGCATCGACGCGGCCCAGGGCGGTGTCACGCTCCAGGTTGCTCTCATAGGTCTTGATATTAATCTCGTCCGCGTAGGGCAGCTCGCGCAGCAGTGCCTCGAAGTTGGAGCCCAGGTTCACGGCAACAGTTTTACCCTTTAGGTCTTCCACACTCTCGACTTCGGTGTTGCCCTTTTTGATCACCACCTGGGCACCGTCATAGACGTAGGGATCGCTGAAAATATACGCCTTCTGCCGTTCTTCGGTGATGGTGATCTGGTTCGCCACCGTGTCGATGCGCCCGGATTCCAGCATGCCAAACAGGCCGGAGAAATTGGCGGTTTCATACTTGACCTCGCGGCCCATCTCTTTGGCCAGGGCATTCATGACATCGACATCAAAGCCTTTGAGCTCATCCTGCTCTACAAACGTAAACGGGAAATACTGGCCGGACATTCCGACTCGCAGTGGGCCCTCCTGCGCAAGCAAAGGTGCGCTCGCGAGCAAGGTGATCGTCAATAACGTGTTGATCAATAGCGTTTTCATAATAACTACCTCCCAGCGTGGATCCTACTTGAAGCATAGTCGGAGGTGAAAATTGGGCAATGATGCCTATCATTGGCTGTTAATCAGCTTCTCAATATCCGTGAGGAGACCAGAGGCATTGGTTACCCGCGCCAACCAGCTCAGAGGGATGCCATGCTGGCCGCCCACCCCATGCAGTGCCGCCATGGCCGGCCCGATGATCCAGGCCCGGCCACAGGAATCGCCGCCGCAATGAATGTTGGCGCGGACGGCTTCGGTATAGCTCGTGGCATGGTTGAGAATATGGAATATCACCGGCATGGCTTCGTGCAGATAGCAGGTGCGGCCGAAGGTGTTGCCGGCTTTGATCGCATCCAGTGATGAACCGAACTGGGCGTTGCTCAGGCTTTCCTGGTCTGGCGCCTCGGTTTTGGCAGTTTCCAGGGCTTCGGCCATGGGTTTGCCCTGGAAAATCTGGTCCAGAAGGGTCGCGGCGCACTTAGCCCAGGCCACGGCCTCGTCATTGTGGTTGGTCACCCGCACGGCAGCTTCGGTGGCCTCCATCAGCTTGTTGCTGCCGGAATAGCAGGCTACCAGTGGTGGTAGCTTGGACACTGCAGGCAGTTGCATATCGTCGGCGCCGCTTTCCGGTAGCAGATGCTGATCGATGGTTTTAGCGAGGTAAATGCCTGCTTCCTGTATCTCGGGTTCCTGATAGGTAAGGCTGATGGCCTTTCGAACCGGTTCAGCCAGTTGGTCGCCGCTCAGGCGTCGGGTGTAGGGCAAAACTTTCTGCACCAGTATCCGTTTCTGCTTTTCGGTCAGTTCGGCAGCGGTGCCCGATTGCGCCTGTTCAATGGCATTCTGTTCGATGGTGTTCAGATTGTTCAGAGTGACCCGGGTGGGGTTGTCGATATAACCCTGCCAGTGGCCACCAGGTCCGAAATACGCCCGGAAACGCCGCTGGTAATCGCGGATATCCAGCTTGCCTTCACTGGCCAGAAGGCTGTCGATCAGCACCCCGGTGGCCGCCCCGTAGTGGCTGATATCGCCGGACTGTTTGCCTTCATGCGCAAAGTAGCCAAATCCGCCTTTGAAATAGTCCGCCTTCGGCGGCAGGAATTCCGGCGACTGGCCGCCCACCTCATCGATTCGCTGGCTGTCATACAGCCAGTGCAAACCGAGGCCGGCCGCATCCGCCACCCAGCCGCCGGCAAGAGCGGCGACTATGGCGGGTTTTCTCTCGATGGACACGCTGCTGGTCATTGGAAATCCTTATCAGTCGGTTTCAGAATTCGATATGACTAAGAGATAAGGCGGTTGCCACCTTCGAGGCACCGGACACTGCTGATCACGTGCAGCACCTGTTCGACGGTAAAGCCGACCAGATACGTGAGCTGTGCGCGACAATCCTCAGTACGGATCAACGACGCCCGTAGCCAGATTCCAGGCCACCAAGATGAGCATGGCCAACAATATCACGCATCCAAACACAAACAGCCGCAATCTCAAGGGTACATAATTGGAGCCTACATGCACGTAGGCATGAGCGTACCGACTCAGTGCAAACAGCCAAGCCAGGGCGATGGCCAGTGTACCTGCCGCATTGATGCTGTATGTAACCAGACAGAGTACGTAGAACAACACTGGCGCCTCAAACTGGTTCGCAATGTTGTTAGAGACCTTGACCACCTCCCCGGGCCATACCCGGTTATCCAATGCCGCCTGCTGACGATTCACCTTACCGGTTTTTACTGCTCTGGCCTTCCTGATCCCAAGCATAATGAACATCGCCAGGGTCAGAGCAATCTGGGCTAGAACAGGCCAGAAAATATCGCTTGAGTTCATGGGGTTCCTCGCTAAAAAATACCTGCTGCTGCTAAAATGGACAGCGTCAATTTATGCTGATATATGGACGGTGTCAATTTGAAAAGGCAACAGAAACGCACGGTGGGACAAAAGCATGGTGATCTACGAATGGAACTGCTTCGTGAAGGAGTAATTCTGTTAGACAGTGAGGGTATTGGCGGTGTCACAATTCGTGCGGTAGCACGTAATGCAGGCGTCGCTCATTCAGCGCCAGCCAATCATTTCCCCTCCAGGCGCGCTATGCTGACTGCCATAGCCGCAATGATCTTTGCCGACCTGGCTGATTTAATAGCAGAGGCGGTAGCTGATACGGTTGATGAACCCGAACAATCCATAAAGGCATTCGCTGAAACCTGCTTCCAATTTGCTCTTCATTCCCCACATCGCTATCAACTAATCTGGCAACGCCAGTTGGTCGATCATGACGATCCAGTCTTAGCCAAGGAAATGGAGCGTGTGTATTCAACCCTGCTCTCACTGTTGCGGCAAGGCCAGGTAAACCGCCGCGTGGACATGGAAACCAACGCAATTGCAATCTGGTCAATGATTCACGGCTACATCAGCCTGCGGCTGGATGGAAACTTGGTGGCTGCAGAAGACACTGTAACGAACCTTCCTCGTAGTAAGGCAATTCTGCTGTCGCTCCTCGATGGCATCTACTGCCGTGAAACTTGAACCCAGTGAGCACCCTGGCCTGGCTGGCCAGATGGGTCGTGTTGATCGTGGCAGACGTGGAACCGGACCTGCGCAGAATAATCTACCAGTTCGGGCTTCTGCCCTGGTTTGCCGTGGCATCTCTGGTGCTGGCGTTGATACTGGTTTACTGGAAGTTTCGTATCGCTGGTGAATGTTGGGCGGCATTATGTTGGTTTGGATCTTCGCCGGTGGTGAAATCGGCAAACACCTCAGTAGCAGGTCCTGATGGGGATTGGGTCGGCACTCGCGCTGGGACTTCGCTTCAGCAGACATTGGGCACTTGGGCAAAAGCGGTAATGCGCAGATAGGCACTTCTTGGCCATGTAACATTCGGCTGGCAGGCGTGTCAGTGTTCAGTAAGACACAAAACGGCAACTGCCGTTGGAGGCATGATATGAAATCTGCGCTACTGGTTGTGTTTTCTCTGATCTGGTCTGGTTCTGTTCTCGCCTCGGGCTCTGAGACGGTGCCGGGTTATGTTAACTACGACTATGCATCGTCTAACGCTGGCGAGCCGTTCAGCTTGTTGACGACAGGCATCGTGGTGCCGCCGGGCATTTATGAACCAGGCTACGTGAATTACCGCTATCCCTCAGCGAACGATGGGCCAAAATCGGCTAACACCGGCAAATGGTTGGCCTCTGGTGTGTTTGAGCCGACTTACCTTAATTACTGCATTGAATCTGTGTGACCCCTGCATTGTTGGTCGGGGCGTAAACCCCTTGGGTGGAGCTGGTCTCCACCCTTTTTTTGATGGCCCCTTCGATAACCCAGAGCCGGCGAGCCTCATGGCATCTCGCGAGTTGATGAAAACCCGAGCCAGGTGCTGTTCGCCCTGGACAGGGCGCGGGCGAACCAGGGCATTAGGTCTGCATTTTCGGGGCGGCGCATCGGACATTCTTTTGTTGCTATTGGTTCAGTTTCAGCCAACGGGCCAGCCTTGAGCCGGGGCGTCGGCTGATCGACCAGGGTAACCATACCATGGCGGCCAGAATCGCAGCGCCAGCCAGCACGGTCAGCATAGGGTTTAGCCTGAAGGTATTCCCCAGCCCTGCGAAGACCACCGTCATCGGGAGCATGCCCAACAGAGTCGCGACGGCGAAACGCCAGGCCCTGATGGCCGTCACGCCAGCGGCGTAGCTAATGAGGGCGAATGAGAACACGGGAATCAGCCGCATCAGCAGGATGGCGATGGTGAGGAAGCGCTGTGAGCCATCTTTGGCCAGAACAGGGTTGTCAGGGAACCGCTTGCAGATGGCTTCCCGGCCGAGGAACCGGGCAATCCAGAAGGCTGCAAGGGCGCCGATCACGGCACCCGTGGCAGCAATAGCGGTTCCCGGCAGGATGCCAAAGGCGAGTCCGGCGGTGGCACTGACTGGAAGTGTGGGGATTGGGCCTACAACCACCGCGATTAACATCAGCAGCATTAACAGCATGGGCCCGGCCGCACCCTGGCTTTGTAACCAGGTTGCCAGGGCATCCGGTGACAGGTTTGGCGGCATTCCCAGGATCTGCAGCAGCCACCAGGCACCCGCCAGTGCGGCGATTATCACCAGAACAACCGCAATTCGTGATGTCATTAAACAGCCTTATCGATTGCCCGTGAACAGACTCACCTGACCATGAGCGCCAGCGCGTGTGAGGGCATTATGCACAAATTGAAGGCCACCCCGAAGCCCAACCGATAGGCCGGAAAATTTCGAGCCGTGCTGTAACAGTTGCAGATCTCATGTGTCGGTATTCGTGAAACGCAGAAATCAGTGCCCTGACAACGACGGGCAACGGACAACCGGAACGGAGAGCGCGACAAGATGACTCGGCACTATTGGATGGGTGGCAACAGGTCTTATGAACAGGACCGTTTTTTCGAGCAATCCCTCGATAAATCTTTGTGGCGCAAGGCTGAGAGCGCAGACCAATGGGATGCCTGCTGGTACACCGGCATGCCTGCCCCCGAATTTTTCAGCCAGGTGGGGCCGGAGCGGAAAATCAATCACATCCCCGGCAACAATGCCCTCACGGTGAAAAGCCGCCTTTACCGCAGCCTGATGGACTTGCGGGATCGCGTCGAGCGGCAGCAAAAGGGCGGCAAACATCTGACCGACCGCCTGGCGTTCGTGCCCAGGGTGTTCTCGATGCCTGAGGACTACCATGCCTTCCAGCAGGCGGCGTTGGATAATCCGGACAAGCGCTGGTTGCTAAAGCCGAAGAATGCCGCCCGAGGCAAGGGTATTCAGCTGGTGGGTGATCCGGCCGAAGTGCCGATGGAATCCTCCTGGATGGTTCAGGAGTACCTGGAAAATCCTCACACCATGCACGGCCGGAAATACGTTTTGCGGTTGTATGTGCTGGTCTCTTCGGTCTCGCCCTTTCGCGTTTACCTGTACCACCAAGGGTTCGCCAAGCTGGCGTCCATGCCTTACAACGAGGAAAACGCGAATAATCCCTACAGCTACCTCACCAATCCGGATGTGAACGCGCTGAATCTGGATGCCGAAGTGCCCGTGGAATTCGTGGATTTCGAACGTTACCGGGCCTGGCTCCGGGAGCAGGGACACGACGATGAAGCCCTATTTGCCAAAATCGAGGACATGGTCGCCCTGACCTGTCTGGCTGCCCTGGAACCCATGCGTGAGCGTTCCCGGGTGATCGGTGCCGATACCCGAGGCTGTTATGAATTGATGGGCATTGATTGCCTGATTGATGCGGACATCAAACCCTGGATCCTTGAGTGCAACCTCAGCCCTTCGCTAGAGGTGTGCGCCGGCCCGGAGAGTGGCGGCGACATTGAGGAGCAGATCAAGGGCGGCATGGTGGCCGACATGGTAAAGCTGCTCGGGTTGAACAATTCGTCCGCCAGGGCAGCCGATGGCTCAATGGTTGAACGCCTGGTCCGGGAAACTCAGGTGGAACTGGCCAACCGGGGCGGCTTCCGAAACCTTATCCCCGGAGCGGATCCGGCCGCCTACCTGCCATTTATGGCCCTGCCCCGATTATCCGACTGGGTAGTCGCTCAGGCGCTTTCAGATCGCCCTTTGAAACAGCCCCGGTTGGAGCGCTGGGTGGCAGAGGAAACCTTCAGCGAAGACCAGGTTTACCTCTACGACACCCGCCTGGGCCACCTGAGCAGCCTGAACGAGACCGCGTCTTTGATCTGGTTGATGGCCACAGAGGGCGCCGGGCCCGATGACATTGCTTCGGCGTTGGTGGAGTCTGCGCTCAAGACCACGCCTTCGGCTCCTGATGCGTGGGCGATTCGCAATGATGTCTGGAATACCCTGGCGGACTGGATCAACAACCGGTTCCTGATTCAGTCAGAACAAGCCGCCTCAAACCCTGCCCCGGTGGAGGCTCAGCCTCCAGTACCGGAAACCTCGGCAATGATGTCGATGACGTTGTCCTGCGGTCGTTTCCGGGCGCGGTTCTACACAGACAGTGCCCCCCTGGTTAACCAGATTGAACACCTGTTCGAGCCCCTGGCTGTCCATGATGAGGCGGGTAAAGACTCCTTGCCCAGGCTGGAAATTGTTCGGGATATTCCGGGTTTTACTCTGATTCTTGATGGTCAGGTGGTCCGCTCTCGGCTGCCGCTCTCCGGCGTTGCCCAGGCGCTGGCCGATTGCCTGGCTGCCCATGCGGCTAAACACCATGACATTGCAGTGGACGCCGGACTGGTCTCCCGGCAGGACTCGGATCACCCCCTGTTTATGATCAGCCATTGCCGGCTGGATCTAAGAGATACCCTGACGTTGGCCCTGGCCAATCGCTGGCGGGGCAACTACGGCCGGGGAGCAATACTGAACGCCGCGGAGGACTATCAGGTTGAGGGTCTAAGTCTGCCGTTGCTGCACCGGGCTGAGGGTGACGGCATTGAGGTTGCTAAGGCGGCCACAAGCCAACACTCAGGCTTGGTGCGGGCGCTGCTGGTGCCGACGGAAGGGCCTCTCCCCGAGGCGAACGGTATCCAGAGCCTGGCGGTTAATGAAGCCCTGACCCACCTGATTGCCAGTTGCTGTGCCGAAGGCGGCGTGCCTCTGGATGCCCATGGTTTCAGCCGCTTGTCGGGTTGGCTGGAGGTCTGTGAACGCTATCTGGTGGATATGAACAATCTGGAGGCCGCCGCAGAGGCGCTCTCCGTGCGGTATTCCGACAAGGTGCCGCAACGACTGTCCGGGAGTCGGTGAGCGCATGCGCACACCGGTTCCGGGATTTGGTAGGGCCGGGCTTGTTGTCCGGTCAACGCGTTAAAACCAAGGAGGACACATCATGTCCAGAGAAGCATATAAACAGCGATTGCTAGGAAAACTTGCACGCGGCATGGCCTACACCGGCCCGGTATTTGCGGTTGTCATGGGTGCCTCGGCATTCAACGTTTCGGCATCCGAAGTATCTGCCGAGCCAGCCTACATGATGCTGGCAGCGGGAGAAGCCGAAGCGGAAGGCAAGGCCGGCAAAAAAGGCTATGGCGAAGGTGAGGCTGAAGGCAAAGCCGAAGGTGAAGGTGAAGCCGAGGGAGAAGGCGAAGGCGAGGCGGAAGGAAAAGCTGAGGCCTGATCTGGTCATCGGTGTGAGCAGGAGCGCGGCTCATGCTCACCCGAACTGTCCAAAACCTGAAAACAATGGATGACAAGAATGACACAGCCAAATTCAGATCACGATCCGGGTATCAGCGGCCTCATTGAGGAAAACACCCTTGCGATCGACCAACTGGTGAACCTGCTGAACATACTCCCAGCGGAATGTTATCGACAGGGTTCCGGTGTCAAGAAGCCGCAGGCGATTGGCAAGCATGTTCGGCACATCATTGATCATTACACCGCTCTGCTGTCTGCATCTTCACGCCCGGGCGCGCTGCTGGACTACGAGAACCGACACCGCGAGTTAGTGCTCGAAACGGACCGGAGGGCCGGTCGCGACCGGCTCATTCGTATCGCACAGGAGTTGCAGGATCAGTGGCGAGAGGGTTGTGAGGGTGAACTGGCGATGCTGCACAACAGCGCCGGTGCGCGACAAATGGTCAGCACCAGTGTTGAGCGTGAGCTGGTATTCCTGGCCAGCCATACCATTCACCACATGGCGATCATCGGCATGTTGGCGGAACAGGCCGGCATGGAGGTCAGCTCCAATTTCGGCGTTCATCCATCCACGTTGCGTTACCTGGAAAAACAGGCCGAGGGTCTGGCCAGAAGTGCTTGAGGTCACATCGTGTGTACGGTCAGTTGGTGCCACTCGCCCCATGGGCTGGATCTGCTTTTCAGCCGGGATGAGTCCCTCGAACGGCCCATGGCCGAGCCGCCTGTTGTGGATCGATATGAGGGCGTAAGTACGGTCATGCCAATAGATCCTCTCGGTGGTGGTACCTGGATAGCGGCAAATGACCGGGGTGTGGCTGTCATGATTCTTAACGACTATCGATATACGTCCAGAGTACCCCCGGGCGACGCGCAGAGCCGCGGAATGCTGGTAAGGAGCTTAAGCCAAATGAGCAACGCTGCCGAAGTCCGCAATTACCTGTTTCGGGCGACACTCAAGAACTTTCCACCTTTTCTTCTGTTGGCGTTTGAGCCTGAAAGAGCCAGCCCGACCCACTGGGCGTGGGACGGGGAGACGCTGCGGGAATCGACGTTGACAGGTGGTTCCTGCATCAGCACCTCTTCCTGGTTGCCCAGGCTGGTGCCGGCGTTACGTCGACTGTTGATTCGCAGGGCACTTGGGCACTGTCAGCCGGATCAGGCGTTCTCGAAGCTGTTGTCACTGCATCGCAATATCGAGCCCTCCCTACCGCCAAGGCTGGCTGTGGCCATGCGGCGGGAGGGCCGAGAAACCGTGAGTCTCACACACCTGCGTGTGGGTAAGAGCGAGGTGATCATGCGGTATTGGCCGGGGCACCCCTCGGAGTCTTACAGCAACGATCCTTTCCTGGCCTCGATTGGCCTGGACAGAGTGCCAGCCGAGCCAGGATGGCCAAAGACCAACTCAAAGTAACAAATACGCGGCCGGGGTGTCCGTGTTCAAAGGCCAGAAACAGGCCAGCACCCTGAATAATGAAAAAACGACCGGAGGTGACTGATTATGTCCACAGAAAACAAACGCAGGGCCCTGCTTGGCAGGTTGTCGCGAAATCTAATGGTGACGGTTCCCATGATGACCGTCGTGGCGGTTGCGGGTGCAGGCTTCAACGCCGGTGTTGGTTCCGGCTTCGGGCTGATACCGTCGGCCGAAGCGGCGCAGGGAGAAGCAGAAGGTAAGGCCCGGGGAGAAGCGGAAGGCGAAGCCCGCGGTGAAGCTGAAGGTGCGGGCGAAGCCCGGGCTGAGGGAGAAGCGGAGGGCTATGCCGAGGGGGAAGGTGAAGCCGAGGGCGAGGCAGAGGGTGAGGCAGAAGGCGAAGCGGAGGGAGAAGGCGCCTCTGCAGCTCTCAAAAAAGCGGTTCGCCGGCCTGAAGGTTACCAGCCCTACCAGGGTAACGTAGCGGAACTCCGGGAGTTGGGTGAAAAGCTGTTTAACGATAACAGCCTGTCTTCCAATGGCCTTTCCTGCGCCACCTGTCATGCCAATGGCGCCGGATACAACGCCACATTCAAGAATGAATACCCGCATAGGGTTGCCATGGGGCAGCGCGACTTCGGACTGGACATGGTGCATCTGGATGAAATGGTCCAGATCTGCATGGTCGCGCCAATGGCTGCGGACCCTCTGGCATGGGGTTCGAAAGAACTGGCAGCGCTAACCGAGTATTCCCGGGTGGAACAGAAGAAGTTTATCGACAAGCAATAGTCGATTCCTGAGTCGTTCGTGTTGAGTCCAGGTTGGGTGGAGCCGAAAGGTCCACCCTTTTTTTGTAATACTGCTGTGTTTCGGGTGTCTCTTTAATACAACAAGCTGACTCAAGAGGCGCATATGAAACCGGGTGTTGGTGTAGGCGTGAATGAACGTGCTGGCGGGCCGGCTTCAGTTAGATTTCCGCTCAACAGGCGTACTTTGCGGCACTGGGCAAAGCAATTAGTGGCATGTCGGCTCTGCCGCAACCTCACCCTGACGGCATTTCTGGCGATACTGGTCATCGAAGCGGCGATCCTGATCCCCTCTTACCGAAACTACGAAGAAAATCTATTAAGTGAACGGGTGGATGTCGCAAGCCAGGCGGTGATCACTTTTCTCAAGCATACCCAAAGCCATCCGATTCATCCGGAGGATCTGAATACGCTGATTGCCAGCAGCCCGCTGGTCGGGATTTCCCTGAGTAGGGATGGCGTGATGTATACGGCGGGCGAGGCCATTGAACAGCCAAAGCCCGCCGATGGAGTGCTTCGTAATGCGCCAAGAACCGCGGCAGGGGCCATCGATCTGGTTTGGACCTCAGACCCAACGCTCTCTGACTACGAGGTGCAAGCGCGCGTGGATGTAAGCGAGGTTCCCGCCGAACTGCTCGCCTTTGTTTTCAGGATATTGGGCTTGTCGTTGTTGATTGCGGTGTTTGTAACCGCAGTCACTATGTTTGTGATTGACCGGATGATGTTGTCTCCTCTCCTCAAACTTCGGGAGCGGATTTCCCGGGCTGGTGAAGACGCGGAACACCCGCTGAAATATCTGACACCCACCGGCCGCCACGACGAGTTTGGGGAAGTCGAAGGCGCTTTCAACAGCATGCTCAAGCAGAATGCTTCTTACCTCGCACGCTTGCATCTGCTCAATCGGGAGCTGGATCAACTACTGGATGAACGTACCCAAACTCTTCGCAAGACTGAGCAGGAACTGCAAATCCGCACGTTGTATGATCAGCTTACCGGGCTTGCCAACCGGAACCTTTTTGAAGAGCAGCTCGACCGTCATTTTGATCAGGTGACTCCGGGAGAATCCGTTAAAGAGGCCGTTCTTGTGCTTGGGCTGAACGATTTTCAGGCCCTGAACGGCCTGGCCGGACATAAGACCGGGGATCGCGTGCTACAGGAAATTGCCCGAAGGATTGGGGGTTTCAGTGCCGACCATGGTCATGTCGCCCGGTTGGGGGGTGATGTCTTCGGCTTGCTGGTCCGTGAGCACCATCGCCACCCGTTTGAGAACCTTCAGGCGCGGATATCCGCCATCATTGAGGCTTGTCAAAGGCCGGTCCAGGTGGCTGGCAAGTCCTACGAATGTGAGGTCAGTGCGGGAGTGGCCGTTATCCTTTTGGACGGCCGGGATGCCCGAACCCTGCTAAGCCATGCCGAAATTGCGATGCGTCGGGCAAAGAAATCGTCAAGTGAGCGGGTACAGTTCTTCGCTTCGGAATTCGGAGAGCAGGTTCATCGCCGGCAGGAGATGATCAGCAGTCTGAAGGCAGCCATCCAGAATCAACAACTTGAGTTACATTTTCAGCCTCAGTTTGATCGTCTAAGGCACTGTGCCGGCTATGAAGTTCTTCTCCGTTGGCATCACCCGATTCTGGGCGGCGTGTCACCTGCAGAATTCATCCCCCTGGCAGAGGAAACCGGGCTCATTGTCAGCATCGGTGACTGGGTGCTCGATCAGGCGGTTGCCCGGCTAAAGCTTTGGGTCAACCAAGGGTTCAGAGGTCGGATGGCGGTAAACGTGTCTGCCATGCAGCTTCACGACGAGGCCTTTGCCGATCGGATTGCGGCTCTTCTGCAACGACACGGCGTATCGGCCGGGCAACTGGAGCTGGAAATTACCGAGACCGCATTAATGGAAGATGTCGAACGGGCCATGGCCACGTTAAATCGCTTTCGACAGCTCGGGCTGGACCTGGCCGTTGATGATTTCGGTACCGGTTACTCTTCGCTAGCGTATTTTAAGGTGATGCCGGTATCCCGAATCAAAATCGACCGGAGTTTCGTGAACGGTTTGCCAGATAGCGAACAGGATGAAGTGCTTTGCCGGACGATTATCAATATGGCTCACAGCATGGGCTGCGAGGTGATTGCCGAAGGTGTTGAAACCGAAGCGCAGGCGAGCTGGTTGGCCTTGGCGGGTTGCGATGAGCTGCAGGGGTATCTGTTGGGACGTCCGAACTCGGAAGGCTTCACCAAAAGCGGACGCCAGCATGTCCGCTAACGCCTATTCCTTCCATGGGAATTGCCGATAATCAAACCCTTGCTCCAAAGTAGGTTTGATCACAGCGAAATAGGGCGATGCATCAAAGTCCCGGGGGGCGAACAGGGAATGATGTCGAATCCGGAAGTACTCCCGTTGCTGGGCCTCAGAATCCGCGTCATCTTCTGAATCGATCAGACGCTCAGGCAGTATCGGATACCGGATCGACTGGAAGCCTTGAGCGATAAATGTCGAACAAATGGCCCGGGTTGGGTCGCCACTGCCCAGTGCCAGCATGGAACGACGATAACGGGTTGGTACCGGTGGCGTGGGGCATAGGTAGCGTGCCAGGTCCCAGACGTTTTTCAGGTCGTACTGGTGCCCGAGCCGGCTTTTCGAGTAGTCGATCAGCTTACTGATATCCTGCTCACTGAGCCCCACTGGCCGGCAGATCCGGGTGTGAAAGTGCCGGTAAAACGACAGAGGCAGACAACGAATGCCTTTCTCAAGATCCGCCTCAACAAGAACATACGCTTCGCCGTCTTCAGCGACGCCCAGGCCTGCCTCTGGGCCCAGGTACAGCGCCGCATGGGACCAGGTGGACTGGGTCAGGTACTTGATGGCGGTGCTGATTCTTGTATTGCCTTCCACCAGAATCACATCGCCGGGTTTGATCGAGCCCTGAAAGGCCGCCCAACTGGACGTTCGGGCAGAGTAGCATTTGATCTGTTTGGAAAGGTAGGCGGCGAGGCGCCTCGACAGCCAGTTTAATAACATAGTTACCCCGATTGCATGTGTGTTGTTATTGGTACTAGGGACAGGCAACCGGGGTGAATGTTACAGGTTAATGCACCAATTCACGCAGTTGCAGGGGCCGGTTGGCGGGAGAGTGTCAGGGTATCGTATTCCCGCAACAGGAATAGAGCGGCGCAGGCGGCGAGCATCGGCCAGGCAGCAAAGAACAGGAGGTTGTCAAAAGGCTGAAGGTATTTGCCGAAAGCCGACAAGGTAGAAACGCCGTGAAAGATCAGAATGGCACCATAGGTCCAGGTTTTGAAAACACCCGCCACGAACGCAAGGATCAGTACGAGTTGCGCGGCGCCGATCAGGTAGAAAGCCGTTTCTCCCAGACCATCCAGCCCGTAGAAAGCCCCGAAAACTTTAGCAGCATGGTCTGGCTGAACAAGCTTGTCCAAAGTCCAGAACAAAAACACGATGAAAACGCCGAGACGGAGCAGCAGCAGGGCGAGGGGTAATTGTTTGGGCATTCTTGTCTCCTTGATTGGTTTTTGAATGATCGTTCCAAAGACAGTCCGCTCGTTGTAGAGTTCCTGAGGTGGCGCTGAATCCGTAACAATATCTCCGGGCCAGTGTCTTCGTGTAGCGCCTTGTAAAGCTGGATAAGAGACTGATGCCAATGTCACGAATGTTTTATCACCTTGCACGTCGGTCCAGAGAGGCTGGTGGGCTCGCAGTGAGCCATGGCACGCCACGGCGTGCCGCAAAACTGGCGATGGTGGTGGGTACGCTGCTGGTGGTGATCAATCAATGGGAAGCTGTGACAGGCACAGCATCCATGGATTGGCTGAAAGTGGTGCTGACCTATTGTGTTCCCTACCTGGTATCCACCTATACCAGCGTCAGCAAAGACCTCCACTCGCGAAGCCAGACGGTGGCGGCCGAGCTGGAAGTTTACGGTAAAGTCCGCAATTCCGAGGTATAAGGCCTGGTGTAACAACCTGCTGCTTTCGGTGTCTCTGAAGCAATATCAATCGGAGAGCCTGCGGAGGAGACATGAACCCGCTTATCAAACCCCTGGTCTTTCTGGCGGGCCTGTTGCTTGTCGCTCAGCCTGTCATGGCGGAGCGCAATAATGGCTTTGATCTCAGTGGCGCATTGGTGCCGGCCAGCGAGATCCTGCGCGGTGGGCCGCCGAGAGACGGTATTCCGTCTATCAACGAACCGGTGTTTCAGCCCCCCGGTAACGCGCCACTCTGGCGTAAGAATGATCTCATGCTGACCTTTGATGCCGGCGAATCCAGCTTCGCTTATCCGATCGGTATTCTGAACTGGCATGAGATCGTCAATCATCGCCTTGACGAGGGGCCGGTGTTGATTACCTTCTGTCCCTTATGCGGCACTGGTATGGCCTTTGATCCAGTCGTCGACGGGCGTGAGCTCACTTTTGGTGTGTCTGGCCTGTTATACAACAGTGACCTTTTGATGTACGACCATCAGACCGAATCGCTCTGGTCGCAGATAGAAGGGCGTGCGATTTCAGGACCCTTGGTTGGAAAAGAGTTGAAGCCCGTCGCCATTCGCCATGAACTCTGGAGCCGCTGGCGGGAGCGAGTTGGCAAAAACGGACTGGTGCTTTCCACCGATACCGGCCATCGCCGGAATTACCGTTTATCTCCCTACGGCGATTACGATCACTCGGAGCGTCTCTTCTTCCCGGTTACCCACACCAGCCGGAAGTACCATCCGAAAACCTGGGTGTTGGGCTGGAGTTACAACGGAGAAAGCAAAGCCTGGCCGTTTCCAGAGTTAGCCGAACACGGTACCGTTCTTGAAGACCGCGTTGGAGGAAAAGCTGTAATACTGCATTATGACCCTGACGTGCCTTCTGCCGAGTTGCGTGATGAATCCGGCACCCTGTTGCCGGCAACACGGGCTTTCTGGTTTGCCTGGTACACTTTTCACCCGGATACCCTCATCTTCGAGGCAGAGTAAAACGCTCGGAGCTAGTCCGACTCGCTGTCTTTGGTTGCCCGATTTTTTAGCGCCTCAGTTACCCTCTCGTCGATCTGCCTAAGAAACTCTTCATCGGGCCGACCGGCGGAGTGTGCGCTGAGCAGACTGCTGCTGGCCCTCAAATTGCCAATAAACGTCCGGCAGTCCTTGCACATCATCAGATGCATTTTCACAGTCAGATTCTGACGGCCGCTGAGTTCGCCATCAATGTAATCACTGGCGATTTCGGCCAGGCCCCTGCACATTAGCATTCGCCGGTCTCCTGGAAAGTCTCCACCATGAGAAAGATCTTCTGCCTTGCCCGATGTAACAGTACACGCAGGTTAGAGGCACTGACATCCAGAATGTTACAGACATCATCCGATTTGTGCTGGTGGGCTTCATAGAGCATCAGGGCTGAGCGCTGAGTTTCCGGCAGGGCAGACAAATGTTTGTCCAGGCAATCGCTGAGGGCACCGTTTTCCACCAGATTGTCGGCTGATTCATGGAACTGAAGCTTTGGGGGCAGGTCCCAACGGCCTTTGGCATTGAAACGGTCGGCCAGTTCCGGTTCCAGGCTTTCCGAGAAATCCGTGGCCACTTCCCGATTGCTTGAGCGCAGTTTGTTTTTGCACCGATTGGCAACGATGCGGTGCAGCCAGGTTTTCAGGCCTGAGCGGCCTTCAAATTTCTGTATTGCATCTATCACGGTTACCCAGCAGTCCTGGACAACCTCTTCGGCGCTGGAATGGTCCAGATAAAACCGGGCCACCGCCAGCATACCCGGTGAGTATTCACGGACTGCCCGGTGATAGGCCGTCGCGTCGCCCCGCTTGAGGTCGTCGATCAGTGATGTTTCAAGTTCCGGGCGTGCCGCTGTGTCCATGGGTTTCCGTCCCTTGTCGCTGTCAGTATGGCTGTTTGTCTTTGTATAGTGTTTCGGAATCGGTAAAAGTTCCGGTATTCTGTAGTGAGTGCTCAAAAATAATAGTTCAGGGGCTGTGTAACATCCAGCCGGTGATCGTGTCTTGGCTATAACAGCGTATTGGTTTATTCAATTCTTACAGGCATGGATATGAATCGCAGCAAGCTTTTACTTCTTCTGATTATCGCCGCCATCGTGGGGATCTTCCTCGGATTCGACGGCCACAAACTTCTTACTCTGGAAAACCTCCAGTCGCACCAGAGTGCCATCGGGCAGTGGATTGACCAGAATCTGGTATTGGCCGTCTCAGGTTACGCGGTTATCTATGTGGTTGTGACCGCCCTGTCTCTGCCCGGAGCCACCATCATGACTCTGGCCGGTGGTGCCTTCTTCGGTAACCTTTACGGTTTGGCGGCGGTCTCCATTGCGTCGACCGTGGGCGCATCCCTGGCCTTTCTGGTTGCCCGATTCCTGATGCGGGACACCCTGCGTAAGCGCTACGCGGAAACGGTGGCTAAAATGGACCGCGGCATCGAGAAAGACGGTGCGTTCTATCTGGCCACCCTGCGCCTGGTGCCGGTGTTCCCCTTCTTCCTGATCAACCTGGCCATGGGTCTGACCGCCATGAAGCTGCGCACCTATGCCCTGGTGAGTTGGATTGCCATGTTGCCCGGTACCTTTGTGTACGTGAACGCGGGCACCCAGCTGGGGCAAATCCAGTCGACCGGTGACATTCTTTCGGCCAACCTGCTGCTGTCCTTTGCCCTGCTGGGGCTGTTCCCGCTGATCGCCAAGTTTGTGGTGGGGTTCATCCGCCGCCGCAAAGTGTATGCCGGCTGGCAGAAGCCTGACCATTTTGATTATAACCTGCTGGTGATCGGCGGTGGTTCGGCCGGGCTGGTATCGGCCTATATCGCAGCGGCGGTGAAGGCCAAAGTGGCGCTGATTGAAAAACACAAGATGGGTGGCGACTGCCTGAACACCGGCTGTGTGCCCTCCAAGGCCCTGATACGCAGCGCCAAGGCGGCCGACACCTTGCGCCATGCCAATCGTTACGGGCTGGAGGCGGTGCCGGTAAAAGGCTCGTTCAAGAACATCATGAATCGGGTCAAGGATGTCATCGCAAAAGTGGAGCCCCACGATTCCCCGGAACGCTACCGCAAGCTGGGCGTGGACTGCATTTCCGGCGAGGCGAGTTTCGTGTCGCCCTGGGAGCTGGAGGTGAAACACAATGATGGCCGCACCGAACGTCTCACTGCCCGCAGCATCATTGTCGCCACCGGCGGCAAACCTGCCGTGCCACCCATTCCCGGCCTGAACGACATGCAGCCGCTGACCTCCGATAATTTGTGGGAACTGGAGGAGCAACCGCAACGCCTGCTCGTGCTCGGTGGTGGCCCCATTGGCTCGGAACTGGCGCACGCGTTTGCCCGGCTTGGCTGCCAGGTGACCCAGGTGGAAAAAGGCGAGCGATTGCTGGCAAAAGAAGATGCTGATGTCTCCGAGCTGGTACTCAAACAGTTTGAATCTGACGGAATTGACGTCCGGTTGAAACATTCCGCTGCCGAGTTTCGTATAGAGGATGGAGAGAAGGTCGCCTATTGCGATTATGAAGGCGAGAAGATACGGATTCCCTTTGATCAGGTTTTGGTGGCGGTGGGGCGCGCGGCGAATACCTCCGGCCTGAACCTGGAAGCGATTGGCGTGGACACCTTGCCGAACGGAACTGTGCCGGTGGAAGACGACATGAGCTTGCGTTATCCCAACGTGTTTGCCTGCGGCGACGTGGCCGGTCCGTACCAGTTCACCCATGCGGCCGCCCATCAGGCCTGGTACGCGGCGGTGAACGGTCTGTTTGGCCAGTTCAAGCGCTTCAAGGTGGATTACCGGGTAATGCCCTGGGTGACGTTTACCTCTCCGGAAGTGGCCCGGGTTGGTTTAAGTGAAGCGGAGGCTCAGCAGCAAGGGGTTGCCTACGAGGTGACTCGCTATGGCCTGGACGATCTGGACAGAGCCATCGCCGAGAGCGAAGACCACGGCTTCATCAAGGTGCTCACGCCGCCGGGCAAAGACAAGATTCTGGGGGCCGTGGTGGTGGGTGCCCATGCAGGGGAAATTCTTGCCGAGTTCACGCTGGCGATGAAACATGGCCTGGGGCTGAACAAGATTCTGGGCACCATTCACCCGTACCCCACCTGGAACGAGTCAGCCAAGTACGCGGCGGGTGAATGGAAGCGGGCCCATGCGCCCGAAGGCATTCTGAGGCTGCTGGAGAAGCTCCACGGCTGGCGCCGTGGTGGCAAAAATACAAAAGCATTGAGGAGCACCTATGCCCCTGACTGAAACCCGACCGGCACGCAGTAAACGCATTCCGGCCGTGGAAGTGCTGGAACCCCGGGCATTCGACAGCTGGACCCACACCCGCAACGGCGACCCCCGGGGATACATCGACGCGGACAAGCTCAAGGAGCTGTGGATTCACACGGGCACCGCCTGCAACCTGGCCTGCCCCTTCTGCCTGGAAGGTTCACACCCCGGCGATGGTCGCATTCCGGGCATGAAGCTCAGCGATGTGAAACCGTTTATCCACGAAGCCATCGACATGGGCGTGGAGCAGTTCTCCTTCACCGGCGGAGAGCCGTTCGTGATCCGGGATTTCGTGAATATCCTGGATTACGCCAGCCAGCATCGGCCCTGTTTTGTACTGACCAACGCCACCGAGCCGCTGCATAAACGGCAACACCAGGTGTTGCCGTTACTGGACAACCCCTACCCGATTCACTTCCGGGTCAGCCTGGATTTTCCGGATCGCGCACGGCACGACAAAGATCGCGGCGAAGGCAGCTTTGACCAGGCGCTGGAGGGTATCCATTGGCTGATCGAACAAGGTTTCAAGGTGTCCATCGCCCGCCAGACCGACCCCGGCGAAAACCCGGTGGACGTGGAAGCCGCGTTCCGTGAGATTTTCCGTCAGTGGAACATTCCGGAGAACCTGGCGTTTACCGCGTTTCCGGACCTGGGCACGCCGGGATCTGAAGACGGCAGCCCGGAGATTACCGAGACTTGCATGGAGAAGTACCCGACCAAAGAGGCCCGTTCCCACTTCATGTGCACCTACACGCGGATGCTGGTGAAGAAGGGAGATCAGGTTCGGGTGTATGCCTGCACGCTGGTGGATGATGACCCGCAGTACGACCTGGGCGGCACGCTGGCTGAGAGCATGGACGAGCGGATTATGTTGCGGCATCACCGGTGTTTTTCCTGTTACCGGTTTGGGGCTAGTTGTTCGGCGCCCGGTTGATGTCTTGTTTCGGAGTTCTGGGGTTCTGGAGCTTTGGAGTTACGGCTGTTGGGGTTGGGGGATGCCCTCCAAAACAAAAATCGTGGATTTTTTAATGGTTTTGGAGGGCATCCCCCAACCCCAACAGCCTTGTTGAATACCGGTGGTGTACCGGAAAGCCGTTATCGATGTCGGGGGCGTTGAGCGGTGGAGGGGGTTCCAAAACCATTAGAAAATCCACGATTTTCGTTTTGGAACCCCCTCCACCGCTCAATGACCTGCACTAAACAATGGAATAAAAAATGAACATTACTGAAGCCTCCCTGTTCTGGGGATTCCTGGTGGTCTACGGCGTGGTTATGTACGTGCTGTCGCCCAAGAGCAAGAACGCGAATTCGTTTTACAAGGGCGCGGATGATCACGGCAATCCGGTGGGCCAGTGGTCGCTCACCGCGAGTATCTTTATCAGCTGGATTTTTGCCAAATCGGTGACCAACGCCGCCAATCTCGGGGCGGCGTATGGTGTGGTCGGTGGTCTGGCTTATGCCAGCTACTGGTTGTCGATTCCCGTGGCGGGTTACGTGATTTACCTGATCCGTACCCAGACTGGGGCGCGCAGTTTGCAGGATTTTCTGACCTCCCGATTTGGTCGGTTCGCAGCGCTGGCGTTTGCGGCGGCGATCCTCATCCGGTTGTATAACGAAGTCTGGAGTAACACCGCCGTGGTCGGTGGGTATTTCGGCCTGCCTGGTGAGTGGGAATACTACGCTGCGGCGATGCTGTTTACCGTTTTTACCCTGGCGTACAGCCTTAAAGGCGGGCTTCGGTCTTCGATCTTTACCGATGTGATTCAGGCCTTTGTGTTCGTGTTCTTCGTCGGGGCGGTGTTGTTCCTGATTATTCCGGCCAACGATACCAGCGCGCTGCTGACCAACGGCGAGTTCCGCCTGAACGCCGGCTTCGATCTGCTGCTGGTGGCTTTGCTGCAGCTATTCAGTTACCCGTTCCATGACCCGGTGCTGACCGACCGGGGCTTTGTGAACAAGGAAAAGACCATGCTCAAGAGCTTCGTGGTGGCGGGTCTTCTTGGCTTTGTGGCAGTGTTTATCTTCAGTCTGGTGGGCGTGCATGCGCGTCTCAATGGCATTGAAGCAATGGGCAATGCACCGGCGGCGGTCGGTCAATCCCTTGGTCTGGCGGCGTTGTTCTTTATGAGTGTGGTGATGATGACCTCCGCGGGCTCGACCCTGGACTCCACGTTCACGTCCCTGGCCAAATCCCTGGCGGTGGATTTGCCCCGTCTGGCTCGCCGCGCCAAGGACAAACTGCCGAGTATGCGAGTGGGCGCGGTGGTGATGGTTATTTTTGCTTTCCTGGGCAACCTGCCCATGTTCGCAGGTACCGATATCCTCAAGGCCACGACCATCTCGGGTACCATGGTGATGGGGCTTGCGCCGGTTTTCCTGTTCTATGGTTTTACCCAGTGGTCGCCCTGGAGCTTTCACCTCAGTTTCTGGACCGGGCTCGGGTTGGGTGTTCTGCTGGCGGCGGGCCTCATTCCCTCCAGCTGGGCGATTGGTGATGGTGCCTACGCCATGTTGCTGGGTGTGAATGCCTACGGCTTTCTGATCTGTACGGCGTGTTTCTTCCTGCCTTTGCTGCTGCGGCGCCTGGCCGGAAAGTCTGTGGTTGCTGAGGGCGCGTGATAAAACGGGAGGGATCAGGCAATGGCTGACACAGAAGGGCGCAGCTGCCCGCTGGCTTACCGCTACCGGCCGGAAGCGCTTTGCGGGGAGCCCTCCCATGCCTCCGAGAGTGTGCTGTATATCGTCGGCGGGCTGTACGGCAACCCCTTTGCCCTGGACGAAATCGAAGCCATGGCGCAGGCGGAGGAGCGCCATGGTCACCGGGTCAAACTGGTGTTCAATGGCGATTTTAACTGGTTCAACGCCGACGACACCTTGTTCCGGGAGATCAACAGCCGGGTTCTGGACCATACCGCGGTTCTCGGCAATGTGGATTATGAGCTATCGCTTCCCAATGCCGGAGCGGGCTGTGGTTGTGCCTACCCGGAGTACGTGGATCAAGGTGTGGTGGCGCGTTCGAACCAGATGATGGAACGCCTGCAGGCGCTGGCGGACCAACACCCCGATATCCAAAAGAAACTCTCGCTATTACCAAGATACCGCTGCCTGATCTTTGGAGGCCTAAAGATTTTGGTGTTGCATGGTGACCCTGAGTCGCTGGCGGGCTGGGGGTTGTCGCATGAAGCATTCGCCGCCGGTAACGACCGGCAGTTGGTCAGTTGGTTTCGCACCACCGGTGCCGATGTGATCGCGTGCACTCACACCTGCCTGCCGGTTCTCTGGTCTGGAGAAGTGGATGGGCGCCCTTGCCTGGTGACCAATAACGGCGCGGCGGGGATGGGTAACCTGCGCTCTGACCCACGCGGTTTGATTACCCGTATTGGCTTTACGAGCCCCTTCTCTGAGCCTGTGGCGGGCTTGGCGCGGCCCGGTTTGCACGTTTCCCTGATGCCTGTGGCTTACGATGTGAGTGCCTGGCTGTCACAGTTTGACCGGCTGTGGCCGGAAGGCTCGCCTGCGGCAGTGTCTTATCGGAGCCGCCTGGTGGGTGGAACCAGTCTGGATCCTGGCAATGTGGTTTTTCCTTCCATTCCGTAACCAGTCTGTCACTGGCGAATGCTTCAATTCGGTCTATTCTGAAAGAATCGAACCCCGGTAGTTCTTGGTGGCTGTTGGGGGGGCGACTTGAAATATATTTTGTGGTCTATATAATTCAACTCTAACTTTTGAAGCGAATTGATCACGTTATGACATCAGAAGGATCGAATACCACCGCCATCGCCTTGCGCAAACCCACCAAGGATGATGGCTACAGGCTCCACCAGCTGGTAGCGGAATGCCCGCCGCTGGACCCCAACTCGATTTACTGCAACCTGTTGCAGTGCAGCCACTTTGCCGAAACCGGCGTGGCCGCGGAGAAGGAAGGCGATCTGGTCGGCTTTATCTCCGGATACATCCCTCCCCAACAGCCCGAGACCGTGTTTGTCTGGCAGGTGGCGGTTCACGAGAAAGGTCGTGGACAGGGCCTCGCCAAGCGGATGCTGAAGGAAATTGTGGGTCGCGAAGCGTGCAAAAATGTCACGCATCTGGAAACCACGATTACCGAAGACAACGAGGCGTCCTGGGCGCTGTTCCGCTCTTTTGCACGTGATCTGGGAGCCGAGCTCACCTATCACGAGCACTTCGAGAAAGAGACCCACTTTGGCGGCAAGCACGACCCCGAGTTCCTGCTGCGCATCGGGCCCTTCACGAAGCCTGTCTGAGTGCCCTGATTCACTGATGTGAATCGCCGATAGCGACTAGAAACAGCCGGCGGGCCACCCGAGGTGGGCCTGCCAAAGGGCTGACATCAACGCACGGCGGGCTTGTTGCGACCGACACGTATTACCAGCAGGCTCCCCGCGCAATTACCTCGAACCTGACATGCTAAGAGGCAAGACAATGGAAATTTTTAAGTCCACTGAATCCGAAGTACGCGTTTATTCCCGTGCCTTCCCGGTGATTTTTAACCGTGCCAAGAACGCGCACCTGTACACCGAAGACGGCAAACAGTACCTGGACTTCCTGGCCGGTGCCGGTTCCCTGAACTACGGCCACAACAACGATATTCTGAAAAAAGCACTGCTTGAGTACATCGAAGCGGACGGCGTGAGCCAGGGCCTGGATATGTTTACCACGGCCAAGCATGACTTCATGGAAGCCTATAAGAAGTACATCCTGGATCCCCGCGGCCTGGACTACAAGATGCAGTTCACTGGCCCCACCGGCACCAACTGTGTGGAAGCGGCCATGAAGCTGGCCCGTAAGGTCAAAGGCCGCACCGGTATTATCTCGTTCACCAACGGTTTCCACGGTGTCACCATGGGTGCGGTTGCTGCAACCGGTAACAAGCACCACCGTGGTGGTGTCGGCACGCCGCTGGGCAGCGTTGATTTCCAGTTTTACGATGGTTACCTCGGTGAAGACATCGACACCCTGATGATCATGGACAAGGTGCTGTCCGACAGCTCTTCTGGTGTTGAATTGCCGGCGGCAGTGATTGTCGAGGCGGTTCAAGGCGAGGGCGGTCTTAACGCAGCCCGTGCCGAATGGCTCAAAGGCCTGTCTGACCTGTGTAAGAAACACGACATCCTGCTGATTCTGGATGACATCCAGGCGGGCAACGGCCGTACCGGCGAGTTCTTCAGCTTTGAATTCGCCGGCATCAAGCCGGACATTGTGACCGTGTCCAAGTCGCTTTCCGGTTACGGTCTGCCGATGGCGCTGGTGCTGTTCAAGCCGGAGCTGGATGTTTGGGAATCCGGTGAGCACAACGGTACCTTCCGTGGTAACAACATGGCGTTTGTCACGGCCCGTGCCGCGGTAGAAACCTACTGGAAAGACGACAGTTTCGCTAACGAAGTGAAGGCCAAGACCAAGGTGCTGGGCGACGCCCTGCAGGCGATCTGCGACAAGTACCCGAGTGAGTTCAAGATGAAGGGCCGGGGCCTGATGCGTGGCATTGAAGCGACCCATGCGGACATCACCGGTGCCATTACCAAGCGTGCTTTCCAGAAGGGCCTGATCATCGAGACCAGTGGTCCGAACGACGAAGTCATCAAGTGCCTGATGCCGCTGACCACCAGCGAGGAGGACTTGCGCCTGGGAGCCAGCCTGCTGGCCGAGTCGGTTGATGAAATCATGCAGGAAGGTGTCAGCGAGGCGTCGTAAGGCGCCCGTCATCCAGACCATTCATTCCGCAGGATAGCGAAGGCAAAAATATGACTACGGCACAGCATACCGTCGAGAAGATCGGCGGTACCTCAATGAGTAATTATGAGGCCGTTCGCGACAATATCATTATTGGTAAACGCAAGAAGAGCGACCTCTACCAGCGGATTTTCGTGGTGTCAGCCTACGGTGGTGTCACCAACGAACTGCTGGAGCACAAGAAAACCGGCGAGCCGGGCGTATACGCCCTGTTCGCAGACGCTGAATCTGACTGGGCCTGGGGCGACGACCTCACCAAACTGATCCAGTTCCTGACCGACATCAACGGCGAACTGTTTGAAGACCCCATGCTCAAACAGCAGGCTGACCAGTTCATTACCGACCGAATTGAAGGGGTGCGGGGTTGTCTGATCGACCTCCAGCGTCTGTGTTCCTATGGCCAGTTCCAGCTGGAAGAGCATCTGCTGACCGTTCGGGAAATGCTCGCCGGAATCGGTGAAGCCCACAGTGCGTTCAACACCGCCCTGAAATTGCAGCAGGAAGGCATCAATGCGCGCTTTGTCGACCTGACCGGCTGGCGCGACAGCGAACTGCTGCCTCTCGACCAGAAGCTTAAGCAGGCGTTCGACAGCGTTGACCTGACTCGCGAACTGCCGATTGTCACCGGCTACGCTCAGTGCAAGGAAGGCCTGATGCGAACCTTTGACCGGGGATACAGTGAAATGACCTTCAGCCGGGTGGCGGTAATCACCAATGCCCGTGAAGCGATCATTCACAAGGAATACCACCTGAGTTCTGCTGACCCCAATATTGTGGGTGAAGAGAAGGTGGTGCCCCTGGGCCGAACCAACTACGACGTCGCCGACCAGCTCGCCAACCTCGGTATGGAAGCCATTCACCCCCGTGCCGGTAAGGGCCTGCGCCAAAACGAGATTCCGTTGCGGGTGATGAACACCTTTGAACCGGAGCACACCGGCACGCTGATCACTGGCGATTACGTCAGCGAGAAGCCGCAGGTGGAAATCGTGGCCGGTGCCAAGGGCGTGTTCGCCATTGAGGTGTTTGACCAGGACATGCAGGGTGAGCCGGGCTCAGACCGCCGAATCCTGGAAGTGCTCAGCCGCTTCAAGGTGCGCTTCATGTCCAAGGACACCAACGCCAACACCATTACCCATTATGTGGACACCACGCTCAAGCACGTGAAGCGTGTGGTCAAGGCGCTGGAGGAAGAATTCCCCAATGCCGAGATCAGTACCCGAAAAGTGGCCCTGGTGTCTGCCATCGGCAGTGATATGAAGGTGCCGGGTATCCTGGCACGCTCTGTGAAATCGCTGGCGGACCAGGACATCAGCGTTCTGGCGATTCACCAGTGCATGCGTCAGGTGGATATCCAGTTTGTGATTGAAGAAGACCACTACAACCAGGCGATTGTGGCCCTGCACGGTGCTCTGATTGAACCCCACAATCACGAGTACGCCATTGTGGCGGCTTCAACCACCTGAAGAATTACCCACCGGCAAAACCGGTCGCTTTGCCGGTGGGTAATGGAGGACGTCTTGCCTCCTGATCGGGCGCCCGGTCGGCCGTTTTGCCCGGTGTTTTCACCGGGTAAGTAACATGGCCGGGCGTGACCGATCTCCTCACCTCCCCGCTCGTTTGTCTCGGTTTTCCACGCCTTCCAGGGCAATCTGCCCGCCCGACCTCACCGTATATTCAGCAAAGTTTCAACGGGTACCTTAGCCAATGCAGATACATGATCGGCAGGGACCGTCTCCGACTCTTCCCCACGATGGTGAAAGGGATTCCCTGGTAGGGTTGTACTTCAGGGATGCGTCCCGACATGAACTTCTCAGCGATGATGCGGAGCGCCGCCTGGCGCGGCAGCTGATTCGCAGCTTAAGAGTGATCAGCCAGGAACTCTGTTTGCCCGATGACACCCCACAAACCCTTCGGGAAGTGGTTGGTAGCCTGGGTGATGCCTGTGCCTTCTCCAGCCGCTGTCGCCGGGCCTATCACCTAGCCATGGCCTGCCGGCGCCGGCTGATTCAGTGCAACCTGAGGTTGGCGGTGCACATCGCCCGCCGTTACAACCAGCACGGTATCCCCATGTCAGACCTGATTCAGGACGCCAATGTGGGTTTGATCAAGGCGGTTGAACGATACGACCCGGCCAAGGGTTTTCGTTTTTCAACCTATGCCTACTGGTGGATCAGCGAGGAGGTGCGCCGTTGCCTGCAGCGTGGCGTGCGGGTAGTGCACACACCGGAGAACGTCGTCGAGGAAATACGTCAGCTCCAAAAAACCTCCATGCGATTACACCAGGCCCTGGGGCGCACGCCATCGCAGACCGAGCTGGCCAAAGCCATGGAGGCCTCGCCCTCGCGCATCGGCGAACTGAGAGCGCTGGCCGCCCGGGAAGTGTCCACCGATGTGCCTTTGCTTGAAGACGGTACCATTACCCTGGGCGACAGCCTGGCCAGTGGCGAAACCATGTCTCCAGACCATCCTCTGCGGCAGCGGGACCGGCAGATTACCTTGCAGGCCATGATGGGTGAGTTGACTGAGCGGGAGAGGGATATTCTGTCCCGACGTTATGGACTGGGCGTATCCGAACCGGAGACGCTGCAAACCCTGTCGGATCAGTTGGGAATCAGCCGTGAGCGGGTACGCCAGATAGAGAAGACCGCGTTAAAGAAGCTGCAACAGTGGTTTTCGGAGCCGAACAACGGTGCCTGACCTCAGGCACCGTGACTAAGATAGAACCACACGCCGACGGTCACCTGGCATACCAGCACCACGGTGGTCAGCACCAGGCGCAGTCGCAGATACCATGCAGGCCAGTAGGGCCGCATCCAGCGAGCGTCTACGATGTACAGCAGCAGGTAGGCGGTGGTGTACAGGGCAATCTTGTGGGGCGTTTGTAATAGTAGCCCTACGCCGGCGGCGACGAAAAACAACTGGCTGAGCAACATCGACACCAGTGGTGACTGGGGGTAGGAGCGGTTCTCCAGTTGCAGTGCGATGGTCCAGTAAATGCCGGCCATGAACGCGAGAATGCCCGCACTGTACGCGTAGAACCAGCTCAGGATGATGATGCTTTTCCCCGGCATTGCAAACAGGCCGGCGGTTCCTGCAAGAAACGGTATCAGGCCGGCTATGCCGACCAGGATGGCGAGACGGGCAACTGCAATCACGACCGCTGCCTCTGAACCTGTATCCGCATGGGTTCGAGTTCTGTTGGCTCCATGCCCACCATTTCATGGTAGGCGGACGGGTGAACAATCTGGGTTTCACGCACGTCCAGATCGCTCAGGGTGTCCTGCAGCTGCCAGGCGCTACGAAACAGGCGTGTTTGTCCATTGTCGTCAGACAACAGCATCAGGCCTTCCGGCCCATGGAGTCTGGCCATGTAATGCTGGCCTTCCAGTGAGATGATCTCCAGCAGTTCAATGACCGGCTGCTCGAGATTTCTGAGTTGGTTGAGGGTGATGCGCACGGATTGGCTCCCGAAATGGTGCTACCAAGGAACTTACGTGCAACCACCCGGGTGAGATCATTGTGACAGCGTAAAGCACTCGTGATGGGCGGGGCAATGAACGAGGTGATCGTTGACCATGCCGGTGGCCTGCATGAAGGCGTAGACGATGGTTGGGCCCACAAAAGTGAAGCCAGCCTTCTTCAGCGCCTTTGACATGGTTTCGGATTCTTTTGTGATGGCTGGGACCTCCTCAAAGCGCTGCCAGTGGTTCTGGATTGGCTTGCCGTCCACGAATTGCCAAAGAAATGTGGAAAACTCGATGCCACGCTCCTGAAGTTTGAGAAAACTGCGGGCGTTGGTGACCACAGAACGCACTTTCAGCCGGTTGCGGATAATTTCCGGGTTTTGCATCAGACGGGCTTCATCCTGCTCGGTAAACCTGGCAATGGCCTCGGGATCGAAACCGGCGTAGGCGTCGCGATAGCCCTGCTGTTTACGCAGAATGGTAATCCAGCTCAGGCCGGCCTGCTGGCCGTCCAGGCACAGCTTTTCAAACAGAGCCTGGTCATCGTATTCCGGGCGGCCCCAGACGGTGTCGTGGTAATGCACGTAGAGTGGGTCGGTGCCACACCAGGGGCAGCGTTCGCTATCTTGGGTCATAACAGTGAGTCCCGGTTATCGCTTTGACCGGATGACCCTGTGGAACATGGGTTCCCAACTTGCTTCCTGGGTACCCGCCAGTGCCAGGTTGTAGTCATCCGGGGGTGGTTCCAGCAAGGTGATACCCGGCCAACTGCCCGGGCCGCCCTGATCCCTGCCTCGATAGACCAACGTTACCAGAAAACCCTCCACGTAGAAGCAACTGGCCAGCCAGGTCTGGTCTGGCTGATCGCCATAGAGCTCAAATTGGTTGCGAACTTCAAGGGTTTGCAGGTTGCCGGCAATGCCACGATCGGTTGCCTTGAGCCAGGCCTCTTTCAGGGTCCATACTTTAAGGAAATTGAAGGGGTCATCGGCGCGAAACAGCCACTCCTGTTCGATGGGGGAGAACCAGCGTCTGGCAACGGCGACCCAATCCGGCCTGCGTTGGCTTGGCTCGATGTCGATACCCAGCTGATAGGTGTCTGTGCCTACGGCGCAAAGACCCCGGCTATGGCTCAATGAGAGATAATGGCCTTCCGGATAAACGGCACGGTTTGGTCGCCCATCCACGGGAAGACAGCACTCTGGTGCACGGTCGCTGGTTTGCGCAAGGCTTTGCCGGAGTAGCCAGCGGCTGGTCAGGAACTCCTGGCGGCGAGTACCCGCCAGCCGAGCCAGTGTTTCAGCCTCGAAACCGGTCATCCAGGCCGGAGCTTCGGGAACATCCCGGTTGATCTGGTGGCACAGCCAGATACTGGGACGATCAGGGTTGGAGTCGTTGGATGGTCCAGCCATCGGCCTCTCTCACGTATTCAAAACGGTCGTGAAGTCGGCTTGGCCGTCCCTGCCAGAACTCGATGCGTTCCGGTACCACCCGATAACCGCCCCAGAAGCTGGGTAAGGGTATTTCACCGGAGCTGAACTTGCGTTTCATCTCCGCCACCTTTTGTTCCAGTAGCCCCCTTGAGGTAATCGCCTTGCTCTGTTCAGAAACCCAGGCACCGAGCTGGCTGCCACGGGGTCTGGAGGCGAAGTACCTGAGGGATTCCGCCTTACTGACTTTCTCTACCTTTCCCTGAATACGTACCTGGCGGTTCAGACCGATCCAGGGGAACAGCAGCGCAGCCCTTGGGTTTTCGTCCAGTTCTCTGGCCTTGCGGCTGCCGTAGTTGGTGTAGAAAACAAAGCCTTGGCTATCAAAGTATTTCAGTAGCACGGTGCGCAAGTCCGGCATCTGGTCAGAGCCGGTGGTGGCAAGTGACATGGCGTTGGGTTCCAGAATCCCGGCACTACGGGCATCGTTAAACCAGGCCTGGAACTGGGCTACTGGGTCGTCATTCAGGTGTTCCCTGTCCAGCCCCTCACTTTCAAAATCCCGACGCATATCGCCGATGTCCATTCACCTCTCCTCGTCTTGCTGCGTAACCCGCTAAGTGTCTACAGGTACGGCACTCAAGCATAACGGGTTCACGTTGGCGTGTCAGCGGCTGACAAAGGACTACCGGGCGGACTATCCTAGTGTCAGGCAGGGGGTGCAGGCAGCCCCGTGTGTTCGCCCTCGATCAAGGAGAGTTTCGTGGCCCGGAGTCATTCCCCCAGTCGTTTGCCCAGAAACCTGGCTATTGTAGCGGTCGTTCTGTTTGGCTTGTACGCCCTCGCAGGCTTTTTGGCTTTGCCCTGGTGGCTCGAAAAGACTTTGCCGGAACAGCTGAATCAGCAGATGGGCTGGCAGGCTGAGTTGTCGGAAGTTCGGGTAAACCCCTTCACCCTGACCCTGGATATAACGGGGTTGTCTGCGGACGACCGTGCCGGCGAAAAAGTGGTCGGGTTTGATCGCCTGTTTGTAAATCTGGGTTTCTTTCCCCTGTTCCGGGGGATCGTCCATTTCCAGGACATTCGCCTGCAGGAACCGCACATCCGGCTGGATCTGTTGGATGACTATAGCATCAACTTTGCCCGCGACTGGCAGGCCTCCCGGCCAGATGAGCTCGCACAGGAACCCGTAGCCGCAGCCGAAGCCGGGGATGAGGCAGGCGCGATACCCAAGCTGTACTTCCAGCACCTGGCGATCGATGGCGGCGAGTTGCTGTTCCGGGATTTCAGCCAGGCGGAGCCGGCAGAGTTCCGTATTACCCCGCTCGACCTGTCCATCAACGAGCTGGCCACCTGGCCAAGGGAGACCGGTGGCAGTCAGTATTCAGTGATCGCTGCCCTGGGTGACCAGACCATTGAGTGGGACGGCGAGCTGAGCGTAACGCCACTGTACTCCGAAGGCCGCCTGAAAGTGTCTGACGTGCAGCATGACACCCTGGCGCATTTTCTGAAGCCGTTTCTGCCGTGGCAGTTACGGGATGGCACCGTGACCATCGAGTCCCATTACCAGTTGGCGGGCGGCGAGCCGTTTGAGCTGATCACGTCCCAGGGCAAGCTGACTGTGCAGAACCTTGCCCTGGCCCTGGATGCCGGGGATGAGGAACCGGGCTTGACCACTTCCGGTATCCAGGTTGATGGTATCGGCTTTGATCTGACAGCCAGAGAAGTCCGCGTAGGTATGATCACACTCGATCAACCCTTTGTTGCCGCGGTCCGCAACAACGAGGGTCAGATTGACTGGCTGGCAACTATGGCAGAAGCCACTGCCGATGAAGGCCAGGGCGAGCCACCGGACACCGGCGTACCGGCGTTTCGCTGGTCGGTTCAGGGTTTTGAGCTGGCTGACGGGCGGGTGCGCTGGCGGGATCAGGTGCCACAGCAGGCGGCGGAGCTGGAACTGGTGGATCTGGACATAACCCTGGGCGGTTTATCGGATCGCCTGGATGAACCCGTCAGCTACCGGCTGAGTTCAGCGCTTGCCAGTGGTGGCCGTGTCGCCGCCAACGGCCAGTTGACACCGGCGCCGTTCACGCTGGAGGCGGCAGTATCCGGTTCCGATCTTGTGCTTGCGGTGATGGAGCCATACCTGCAGCAAGCGGCCAACCTGGCGTTGGCCAGCGGTGAGTTGAGTTTTGATGGCAACCTGGACCTGGACAGCCAGGACGATCCGATGACTGGTACGTTCAGCGGCACCGGCGAGGTCGCAAACCTGGATTTAAGGCTGCCTGATGGCGATGCCTCCATGTTGGGCTGGCGTACCCTGCGCCTGGCGCCAATCGAATTCAATGTTTACCCGCCAAGGCTGGAAATCGGCACGGTAACCCTGGCACGGCCCTCGCTGAACGTCGTTCGCTCATTTGATAGCGTGCACAATCTGGCCCGGATCGTTCGCGGGCAGCCAGATACCGGCAGTGAGCCTGCATCAGCGCAATCGACAGGCCCCGAAGCCAGCTCCGGCGAACCGGAGTTTGTTTTCCGGATCAATCAACTGGTGGTTGAAGACGGCGCCGTCGGTTATTCCGATCGCACACTGGAGCCGCCGTTCAGTACCAACTTTGATCATCTCACCGGTGCGGTCAGCGGCATCAGTAATGTGCCGCCACAGCAAGGACGGGTGAACCTCAAGGGCCGACTCGCAGGCGTTGCCCCCGTCACCTTTGAAGGCACGCTGGGCGCATTGGGCACCGAGGATACCAGCGACATTCGCCTGGCCATGGAGGATCTGGCATTGCCGGTATTGTCACCCTACTTCGGCCGATACCTGGGCTACGCCGTCGACTCGGGCAAGCTCAAAATGAATCTGGACTATGCGTTCACCGGCACCCGCCTGAAAGCCTCAAACCGGGTAGTGCTGGACCGTATGGAGCTGGGTCAGGCCGTTCCGAGTGATGAGGCCATCAGCGCGCCGGTCAAGCTCGGCCTCGCGCTGCTGACAGACCGCCGTGGCCTCATTGAGGTCGACTTGCCGGTGCAGGGTGATATCGCCGATCCGGAATTTCGGGTCGGCCAGATCGTCATGCGCGCCTTTGTGAACCTACTGGTGAAAGCCGCTGCATCCCCTTTCAGCATGTTGGGCTCCCTGGCTGATCTGGCGGGCTTCAGTAGTGAAGACCTGGGCGAGGTCAGTTTTGTGCCGGGTAGCGTTGAGTTGGCAGAGGGTGAGGCCGCCAAACTGTCGGCCCTGGCACAGGCTTTGAGGGAGCGCCCTGAGCTGGTGCTGAACGTTCGCGGCGGCGTGAATCCGGAAGCTGACGCCCTGGCGCTACTGCGCGCCCGGATGGAAGCCCGGGGCGAGGAACTGACCGACGAAGCCTGGGCCCAGGCACAACAAGCCTGGCGCGAGGGTGAGCGCCCGCTGCCGCCAGAGGCCCTGGGGCAACTGGCTACCAACCGGGGTCTGGCGGTTCGCCGCCTGCTGCAGGAAACCCACGAAGTAGACCCTGCCCAGTTGTTCACCCTGGAGCCGTCCCGCCAGGCCATCACCGATGAACAGGGGCTTGTCACCGTGCAGTTCACGCTGGACGTTCGTTAATCCTAATTGAATCAGGTAGTTCTATGGCCAGTCTGACACAGCGCACTGCCAGCCACTTCTTTGCCTATGTTTCCCGTCTGCGCTGGATCAAGCGCTGGGGCTTGATGCGTAACGCCATTGAAGAGAATGTGGCGACTCATTCCTGGGAAGTCGCCACCATCGCTCACGCGCTGGCGCTGATCCGCAACCGGCATTTTGACGGTCAGGTCAACGCTGACCGCATCGCGGCTGCCGCGCTGTACCACGATGCCACCGAGGTGATCACCGGCGACATGCCGACACCGGTGAAATATCACTCGAAAGTGATGCGGGAAGCCTTCGGTGATATCGAACACAAGGCAGAAGCGGAGTTACTGGCCTTGTTGCCGGCCGATCTTCGGGATGACTTCTCGCCCTATGTTCGGGAGTCCCGGCTGGCTGAGCAGGAAAAGGAATTGATCAAGGCGGCTGACCGGCTCTCGGCCTGGCTCAAGTGCCGGGCGGAAATCCGTGCCGGCAACCCGGAATTCGTGCCCGCCGAAGCCCAGATCCGCGCCCGGATGGACGCAGACGGATTGCCGGAGGTGCGCTACTTTCTGGAGGTCTTCGCACCGGGTTACGACCAGCCTCTGGATAACCTGCTGGAATAGCCTGTTGACTGGCCCCGCTGCCGGCACCAGGCGGAGTCCGCTGCCATAGGTTTGGCACGGGTGGCTCTCTAAAGTAGCGAAGTACCAAGACGCTGCTTTAATTGGAAAGACCACAACAAGAGGCTCCCGCCATGAAAGATCTGAAAAACAAAGTTGCCGTGGTGACCGGTGCAGGCTCCGGCATTGGCCGTGCCCTGGCCCATGCCCTGGCGGCTCGGGGCTGCCGCCTGGCGCTGTCGGATGTCAACGAAGCCGGCCTGGCGGAAACCGTCGCCACCCTGGACAAGAACCGTGTCAAAACCTACCGCCTGGACGTGTCTGACCGTGACGAGATATACGCCCATGCGGAGCAGGTGAAGGCGGATTTCGGCCAGGTAAACCTGGTGATCAATAACGCGGGTGTGGCGCTGTCTGCCACGGTGCGGGAAATGACCGACGACGACTTCAAGTGGGTCATGGACATCGATTTCTGGGGCGTCGCCCACGGCACACGGGCCTTTTTGCCGCACCTGATCGCCTCCGGCGACGGTCACGTGGTGAACATCTCCAGCGTATTCGGCCTGATCGGTGTGCCCAAGCAAAGCGCCTATAACGCCGCCAAGTTTGCCGTTCGTGGCTTCACCGAATCCCTGCGCCAGGAAATGAAGCTGGAGAACCAGCCAGTGCATGTCAGCTGTGTGCACCCGGGTGGCATTCGTACCAACATTGCCAACGCCGCTCGTATGGGCAAGTCCGAAAACGCCGACGCCCAGCGTAAGGGCTTCGACAAGCTGGCCATGACCACCCCGGACAAGGCGGCCGAAATCATCGTCAAAGGCATTCTGAAGAACGAATCCCGCATCCTGGTGGGCCCGGATGCCTGGGGCATTGATGCCATCAATCGCCTGTTGGGTTCTGCCTACCAGCCACTGGTGGAGCGTTTCTCCAGAAAGAACCTGTACGTCTGATCGGTTCTAACCCCCGGCCCTTGAATACCGATTGCTTATTTTACAACCAGTCTTCAAGGGCTATACTCTGAGGCTGATCCAGGGAAGAGTCAGCATGAATACGCCAAAGCATCCCGATCTGGGCGCGGCGCTGGAACACAGCCGCTCCGGTTTGCGGGACAATCACCGCCGTACACTCGCAAGATTACTGTTTTTTGTCACCGGTTCTGCACTGGTGGTGTTTGCTGTGCTTCAGTTTTTCAACGGATTCCCCTGGGTATCTGCCATTGAACTGCTTGCCAGCGGCCTACTGTTCTTCGGCGCGCAACGGCTGAAGACCACGCCCCACCTGCAGCAGTGGATCTACGCCTACCTGGTGGCTATCTTCTCATTCTTTATTGTCATCATGTTGTTGCCGGATGCCTCCATCGCGGCCTTTGTCTGGGTGTTGATGATGCCGGTGCTGGCCTATTTGCTGCTGGGTAAATGCGAAGGCATGATCCTGAGCGTGCCGTTCATGGTCGTCGGCCTTGTTGTCTACTACTTCTTCCTGGAAACCGTTGGCACCGCCCACGGCATGATTGACCTGCTGAACATGGTGTTGTGCGGCGTGCTTATGCAAGTGTTCATGCATATGTACGAGGAGCGCCGGGAGGAGGCCGAGCAACGGCTGGTCGACATGGCCCAGACCGATGCCCTGACCGGCCTGGCTAACCGGGCTAATTTCCAGTCCACCCTGGCCCGCACGATTGCCGAATGCGAACGCAACGGCAGCGGGTTTGCGCTGGTGGTGATGGACATCGACCATTTCAAGCTGGTGAACGACACACTGGGCCATGATGCCGGTGATCACGTGCTGCGCAACATTGGCCAATGTCTGAGCGAACGCCTGCGTACCACTGACTCCGTGGGCCGTCTTGGTGGTGAAGAGTTCGGTTTGATCCTGCGGGACGTAAAACCCGCAGACGCATTTGAACTGATGGACGAACTGCGAGAGCGCATTGCCGGCCGGGAGTTACACTACGGTGAGGCCGGTATCCGGGTGACGGCGTCCTTCGGCATTGCCCAGTGGCCTGACCATGGCCAGGATGCCGAAACCCTGTTCTGTGTCGCCGACCGCTGCCTCTATACCGGCAAACGCGCTGGTCGGAATCGGGTGGCCCCTGCGGGGCCGGTGCACCGTGACCGGAGCGAAAAAACCGTGGCTGGAGGTACGGTCTGAATCGGGTATCCTTAGGCTAACCACAACGACTGCCAAGGACCGAATTCACCATGTGCGAACTGCTGGCCATGAGCGCCAACACCCCTACAGACCTTTGCTTCAGCTTCACCGGTCTGACCCGCCGTGGTGGCGAAACCGGCCCCCACAAAGACGGCTGGGGCGTATCTTTCTACGAGGGCAAGGGCGTTCGCAGCTTCCACGATTCCGACGCCAGTGCCAGCTCCCGCCTGGCCGAAGTGGTCCAGACCCACCCGATCAAAAGCGAAGTGGCCATCTGCCACATCCGCCAGGCCAACGTCGGCGAAATCTGCCTGGCCAACACCCACCCGTTTATCCGCGAACTCTGGGGCCGCTACTGGGTCTTCGCCCACAATGGCCAGCTCTCCAACTTTCGGGCCGCAGAGGGGTTCTACGAGCCGGTGGGCGACACCGACAGCGAAGCCCTGTTCTGCGACATTCTCAACCACCTGCGCAGTCACTGTGACCGCAATGCACCTCTGGAGGAAGTGGTCGAGAGACTGGTGCGCCTGTCACAAACCTACGCCCGCGAAGGCGTGTTCAACCTGCTGCTCAGTAACGGCGACTGGCTGTTCACCTACTGCACCACCAAAATGGCCAGCATCACCCGCCGAGCCCCCTTCGGCCCGGCCCGCCTAAAAGACGCCGACGTAACCGTCGATTTCGAATCCGAAACCACCCCCAACGACGTTGTCAGTGTGATCGTCACCGAACCCCTGACCAGTGATGAACAATGGGATGTCTACCAGCCAGGCGAGTGGCGGCTGTGGAAAAAGGGAGAAGTGATAGCGGCAGGCGGAAAATAACACTCCGGGCCGAAAAGAGCCCAGAGTAAAAAGTCCAGTCAAGCAGGAGAGTGGGTGGGGTAAGCTTTTCTGCAGGAAAAAAGATGTCTGAGCAAAGCGAGTTGTTTTTTCCGGAAGAAAAGCTTACCCCACCCGCTCGCCAGCGTAACTCCAGCCCCCCCGGAGTCACGCTGAGGCTCAAGCGTTACTGCAAGGTCCGCCGATTCCCATTCTTATACTGCGGCGCAATGTAACCCTCGATCTCCGCCTTGAACCGACCGATCACCTCACTGTTGTCCTTGTCCCAGGGGTGGAAACCGGGCTTGAAGTACTCCAGCCAGGTCGGAATCAGGCTGGAAAACGCACCGTCCTTGCCCCACATGCGCCACATGCCCTTGGCGGCATCCTTCAACGAGAAATGCTTGCGATCGTGCATGATCATACGGCCGGTGTACCAGGTACCCACAATGCCCAGTGCGACGGTACTGAACACCTGATAGAACGCCCGCTCGGCGTAGGTGCCGCCAGCCTGCTGGAAGACATCGTAGGCCACCGCCTTGTGTTCGGTCTCTTCAATGGCGTGCCAGACCCACAAAGGGCGCATGCTCTCATGCATATCCTCGCGCACGTCATCCCGCTCCAGCAGCATGTCGGCCATCATGGCGGTGATGTGCTCCAGGGCACAGGTAATGGCCAGCTGGTGGCGCTTGGGCAGTTTGCGGGCCACGTCCAGAATCACCTTCAGGTCACGCTCCATTTCCTCCACCGGCATGCCCTGGTCCCGCACGTGCTGGTTCATGGCAATGTGTTCCAGCGAATGCATGGCTTCCTGGCCAATAAAGCCGCGAACTTCCTCTTTCAGCTTGGGGTCCTGAATCTGGCCCCGGAACGCCCGTACCGAATCCACAAAGAACTGCTCGCCCTCGGGGAACAGCACCGACAGCGCATTCATGGTATGGCTGATCAGGTAATTGTTATCCAACCAGTACCGCGGTACCTGTTCTCCAAATTCAAAGCCCATGCGCTGCGGCTTGATCGAGACATTGTCCGGTGTATGTGAAACCTTGTTTTGCTTGTCTGTTTGAGTTGTTGTCAGCATGTCTGTACTCCTCTGCGATTGAACGCTTTGGCTGATGTCATGGGCCCAGTGTGGAGGAGTCAACGGCGTTTCAGAATGCGAGGTTGGGACGGCTACCGTTCACATTGGGACAAAAAGCGCCGCACAATTGGCCCGGGAGACAGGTAAATCGGTGCGAGCCGCCCCACTGCCAGTGGCGGTGGCTTCTGATAGAGTCAGAAACACGATAAATATCAATCAGGGACACCGCATGGCATCAACCAGTGCAGACAAAGAACGACAAATGCTGGGGCTGTTCCTGGTACCCGGCGTTTACCTGCGGGTACTGGGTGAAACGGTTCGTCAGCTTGGCCACAACGACAGGGCCCTTTACCAGGGGCTGGATTTCACGGCCGACGACCTCAAGGCCAACGACAGCCGCATCTTCGTAACCGATGCCATCCTGATGGCCCAGCGCGCCCTGGAGCTGGCCGGAAAGGATGGCCTCAGCTTCCACCTGGCCAAGGAACTGCGGCTGACCATTCACGGCACCCTCGGTTTTGCCGCCCTGACCAGCCCGACCTTTGAGGGAGCTCTGGATTCGGTGCGCCGTTACCTGCAGTTGCGGGCCCCGTTCCTGAGTATGAAACAATCCCTGGCCGGTGATCAGGTGCTGGTGCAGCTGTGCACCGAATTCGATGTGCCGGGGCTCTACGGTTTTCTGGCGGAAACCGTCAGCGCCACCCTGATTCTGTTAACCGAACAGCTCCTGGACCGCGCCGATGCCGAAAGCCGCGGCTTTGCCCTGGAAGACGGCAAGTTGCCGGGGGTCTCGGTGCGCCTGTCTGGCCCGGAGCCGGCCTACTATTCTAGGTTTGCGAGCCAACTGCCGGTGCGCTTTGAGTACGGCCAGCCGGAGGAAATGCTGGTGTTTCCCCGCAAACTACTTGATGTGCGCATGCGCCTGGCCGACGCCGAGGCCTCCCGCATGGCCCGGGACCAGTGCGAGTTTGAACTGCAAAAGGCGTTGAAAGAACAGGGTGATATCGTGCTCGCGATTCGCAACATGCTGCGCATGACGCCTGGGCCGTTGCCCTCTCTGGAAGCCATGGCAGAGCGTTTCTGTGTGTCGTCCCGAACGCTCAAGCGCCGACTGGCGGAGAAAGACACCAGCTACCGCGAAATCGTCGAGGCGGTACTGAAAGACCGGGCCATACAGCTGTTGCGTTATACCAATCAGTCGGTCAGCGAGATTGCCTATGAGCTGGGCTATGCCGACCTGTCCAACTTCAGCCGGGCCTTTCGCAAGTGGACCGGGAAGTCCGCCTCCGAGTTTCGGGAAGGTGGGCCGGACCCGGCTCCGGAGGTGGGGCCTTGATAGTTTGTTTGTTGCGCCTTTGGGTTGGGAGCGTGGTCGTAAGGTGGTCAGAGAATTTTTTCTGCGAAAAACAACTCGCTGCGCTCAGACATCTTTTTCACAGAAAAAATTCTCTGACCACCCCACGCCCTGCTGACCTTTTGGAAGGCGTATCTATTAACACATAGCGGTTTTTGAACGTTCTTTTCAGTGTTATGTATTGGTTTTCGCAGTTGTCTTTCTCCGCCTATGCCCTGATATTTTGACGGACGGGGAGGTTGGATTATTTTTCCCGCCAGAAAAAAAATGTCTGAGCGAAGCGAGTTGTTTTTTCCAAGGGAAAAATAATCCAACCTCCCCAGTCCCGCCCCCAAACCCACAGGCTAGGGCAGGAGTAACACCATCCAAAAAAAGGAACCAAGATGAACGGACAACCAGACACCCACAGCAAAATCATAGGCTACCTGCTCTGGATCTTCGGATTCCTCGGCTCCCATCGCTTTTATTACGGCAAACCCATCACCGGCACCATCTGGTTCTTCACCTTCGGGCTGTTCCTCATTGGCTGGATCATTGATCTGTTCCTGATCCCGAGCATGGACCGCGAGGCCGACAAGCGCTTCCAGGATGGCAATATCAGCTACAACATCAGCTGGATACTGCTTACCTTCCTGGGCGTGTTCGGCGTACACCGCATGTACATGGGCAAGTGGATCACCGGCATCATCTACCTGCTGACCGGCGGCCTGTTCCTGATTGGTGTGCTGTACGACTTCTGGACCCTGAACAGCCAGATCTCCGAGCGTAACCACGCCGACCGGATCGGCTGATCAGAGACTTGCAGCGGTCTCCAGTTCCGCGAGGCCGTCCTCCAGGTAATCCAGCATCCGCTGCAAGCTTGGCAGGGTTCTGCGACAGCCGATCAGCCCGAACTCCACCTGGCCGTTGTAGCTGGTCAGGGTCATGTTCAGGGCCATGCGATCCATGGCAATGGACACCGGGTACATACCCTCCAGCTTGGCGCCGTTCCAGTAGCGGGGTGAGGACGGCCCCGGCACATTCGAAATCACCACGTTGAAGGTCTGCCACTTGGGCGCCATGCCGGTGAGCAGGTGGAATGCCGCGGGGGCCAGGGTAAGCGCGGTGTAGTTGATGATCTCTTCCGGCGACATGTGCCGGTACCGGTCCTTTGCCTCCTGCATACCATGATGGATCTTCAGCAAGCGCTGGCCGGCGTTGGTCTCGTCGGTATGCAGGTTGGCGAGAATCACCCCCACCTGATTGCCCTCGGTGCTGTCGTCCCGGTGCAGGGACACAGGCACAAAGGCAATCAGCGGTTTCTCCGGCAGGGCATCCTGATTCATCAGATACGTGCGCAGAGCCGAGGCGCACATGGCGGTGACCACATCGTTGATGGTGGTGCAGTAGGCTTCGCACACCGACTTGATGCGGGTGAGGCAATAGGACTGGGCGGCGAAACGGCGGGAGCCGGTGATTTTCTGGTTCAACACGCTGCGTGGCGCGTGGAAGATGGAGTCGTACGCCGGGTCTTTACGGGCCTGGTTGATGGTTTTCAGCAGCTCTTTGGCCACCGTGGGAATGGTGCCCAGCTGCTTGCCAGACATCCCCAGCAGGTGGGTGATGCTGTGCCATAGGGAGCTGCCCGGGTCGTCCCGGTCTGGCCGGGCCTTGCGGGGCAGGTCCCAGATGGGGGGGAGACCGGTGTCCTGCGGGTTGTCGCTGAGCATCCGGGTGGCCATGCGCATGGCGGATACGCCATCCACCAGGGAATGGTGAATCTTGGTGTAGATGGCAAACTGCCGATCCTTAAGCCCTTCAATCAGGTGTACTTCCCACATGGGCCGTTCTCGGTCCATCAAATGGGAATGCTCCGCCGACACAAATGCCAGTAACTCCCGGATACGGCCGGGGGTTGGCAAGGCCTCGAAACGGAAATGGTGTTCCAGGTCCAGGTGTTCGTCTTCCACCCACATTGGCTGACCCAGCTTGTAGCTCAGCCGCTGGTTAAACGGCGGCGTCACCTCAAATTTCTGCCTCAGCTCCTCCGCTAGCTGTGCCACATAATCATCCGGCGCGCCCTCGGGAAACGAGAATAACTGCAGGCCTCCCACATGCATGGGTTGCTGGCGTTTTTCCAGCCAGAGAAACAATTGGTCGGTGGGGCTCAGAGGTTTCACAGCGCAATCCTTGTTATTGATCTATGGGCCGATACTAGCGCAAGTCGGCCCAGGCTTTATTGACTTTATTAACCCGGTTCTGTGTTACCCAGGCGACTGCGCGGTGGTTGGGATCAGCGGTGGTCACCCCGCAAGGCTTTGACTTTTTCCTCCAGAAACGATGCGCAGGCCTGCTCCGGGCCAACGGGGTGGTCCGCCAGAAGGTGTATCCGGGACCAGAAGCGCTTCGGCAGGTGGCTGAATGCCGGGCCACCGCAGTGGCTGAAGAAACTGCCCCACAGGCCTCTCAGGGCCATCGGCACGACGGTGACCGGCCGGCGCTGCAGAATCATGTCCACACCGGGCTTGAAGGTATCCACCTCGCCGTCCTTGGTCAGTTTGCCTTCCGGGAAGATGCACACCAGATGGCCGGCGGCCAGCTCCTCGTCAATGCGGTCGAAGGCCGCTTCGTAGATTTCCGGGACTTTGGATTTAGGACCAATCGGGATGGTCTTGGCCAGCCGGAAGAAGCTGCCCATGATGGGGGTTGCGAAGATGTTGTGGTCCATCACAAAGCGCACTGGCCTGCGCACGGCACCGGCAATCACCAGGGCGTCCATGTAGGACACGTGGTTACACACCAACAGCGCTGGCCCTTCTTCGGGGATCCTGTCCAGGTGATGATGGCTGACCCGGTAAACGGTGTGGGACAGCACCCAGATCACAAAGCGCAGGGCAAAATCCGGCACCTGCTGATAAACAAAGCCGGCCACGATCAGGTTCATGATCGACAGCACCAGGAAAAACTCGGGAATGCTCAGCCCGATCACGCCCAGCATCAGCATCGCCAGCAAAGCACTGATCACCATGAACAAGGCGTTAAAAATGTTGAGGGCGGCGATTACCCGTGCCCGGGTGTCTGGCGAGGCTTCTCGCTGAACATAGGCATACAGCGGCACAATAAACAGCCCGCCAAAGATGCCGATGGCCAGCAAGTCGATGGCTACCTGGCGGTAATGGGGATCGGTGATGATCATCCACCAGTCTGAGGGGATGGGCTGCTCGGGCATGTTGAAGTACAGGTCAATGCCGAAGAAACTGAGCCCGAGGGAACCAATGGGCACAATGCCCAGCTCAATCTTGTGGCCGGACAGCCGCTCACAGGCAATGGAGCCGGCGGCAATGCCAATGGTGAAAATGGCCAGCAGGATGGTGACCACGGTCTCGTCGCCCATCAGGTGGGTTTTGGCAAAGTTGGGGAACTGGGTCAGGTAGGCGGCGCCGAGAAACCAGAACCAGGAAATGGCCAGAATGCTCAGGAACACATTGTGATTATCCCGGGCGATGGCCATCAGCTTCCAGGTTTCCTGTAGCGGGCGGAACCGGATCTTCAGATTCGGCGCGGCGGCCTCTGCCTTGGGAATACGCAGCGCGGCGATCAGGCCTGTGATGGCCAGTAAAGCCACGGCTACCGCAATCACCGGGCCCGGCACCGGGGCTTTCATCATCACGCCGGCCATCAGCGTGCCCACCAGAATGGCTACAAAGGTGCCCATCTCCACCAGCGCGTTGCCACCCACCAGCTCAGAATCCTTCAGGGCCTGGGGCAGAATGGCGTACTTTACCGGCCCGAAAAAGGCGGATTGCACCCCGGTGAGGAACAAAAGCAGGAACAACATCTCGTACCAGCCGAACCAGAGCCCGACGGCGGCGACGCCCATGATCACCACTTCGGCAAACTTGATCCAGCGGATCACCGCAGACTTCTCGAACCGGTCCGCCACCTGGCCGGCAATGGCCGAGAACAGAAAGAACGGCAGGATAAAAAGCATGGCGGCGAGGTTGACCACCACATCCGCCGACAACCCGAACAGGCCCCCGGCAGTGTAGGTGACCAGCAAAAGCAAGGCGTTCTTGAACAGGTTGTCGTTGAATGCCCCGGCGAACTGGGTCACAAAAAACGGCAGGAACCGCCGCTCTGACAGCAGGCGAAACTGACTGTGATCTTCCATGACCCGAACACCCTCGATTGGCCTTGTAATGTTGCCGGAGACTAAACCCGCCAGTGAGGGTGGTCAAGCTCTGAAACGGTCTCCATACTGGGCGGCAGTCTGAGCCTGTTCAAACAACAACGACGTTTTTTGGGAGCTGTATTCAATGGATGTACAACAAGCCGTCCAATCCCGTAAATCCGTCCGGGATTTCCTGGACACCCCGGTCTCCGAGGCCACCCTTCGCAAAGTGATCGAAACCGCCACCCGGGCCCCGTCTGGCGGCAACCTGCAACCGTGGCACCTGCACGTGGTTACCGGCGATGCCCTGGCCCGCCTGAAAACCCTGATGCGGGAGAAAGTCAGCAAGGGCTTCAACGAAGTGCCGGAATACGAAATCTACCCACCCAAACTGCAGTCACCCTACCGCGATCGCCGCTTCGAGATTGGCGAACTCATGTACCGACAGCTCGACATCCCCAGGGAAGACAAAGCCGCCCGCTTCGAGTGGTTCAAACGCAACTTCGAGTTCTTCGGCGCCCCGGTCGGCCTGTTCTGCACCGTCGACGACAACATGGGCCCGCCCCAGTGGTCAGACCTGGGCATGATCCTGCAAACCATCATGCTGTTGCTGCGCGCCGAAGGTCTCGACAGCTGCGCCCAGGAATCCTGGTCGGTGTACCCAAAAACCATCAGCGAATTCCTGGGCCTGCCCGAACACCGAAAAGTCTTCGCCGGCATGGCCATCGGCTACGCCAACCCCGACAGCCCGGTGAACCAGATCACCAGCCCAAGGGCACCGCTGGAAGAAAACGTCGAATTCATCAGCTGACGTAAGCGTCTCTCAGATCTCAGGCGGCCACCGACGCCGCCTGAGCCACCGGCACCTCCAGACGGATCTGATCCCCGTCCAGCAACACCGGGTACACTTTTACCGCAACATTCTCGTCCTCCAGGCATCGCCCGGTACGCAGACTGAAATGCTGCTTGTACAGCGGCGACGCCACCACCGGCTCCCCGTTGATATCCCCGGTAATCCCCCGGGCCAGCACATTCGAGCCGCTGAACGGATCGGTATGGCTGATCGCAAACAACGCCGGCAAGCGATGCGGCAGATAAAACACCGCCACCGGCCCGTCCTCCGTCCAAACCGCAATGCCGGAGTCAGCCACCAGATCGTCCACCGTACAAACCGCTTCCCAACAAGTCCGAGCTTTCATAAACAGTCTCCCAAGTTTCAATCTAAGTCAGTTGCCTATCCCACTAATGTTTGTGAGCGTGGGGGCCGGATTCATTTTCTGGCAGGAAAAAAGATGTCTGAGCAAAGCGAGTTATTTTTTCCAGAAGAAAATGAATCCGGCCCCCGCGCTCCGCCCCTAAACAGAAGGCTACGAAGAAACCACCTCCAAAACCGGCCGACGCTGCCCCCGCTCTGAAGTCCACTGCTGCACCGGGTCCTTCTGCTCCGGCGCATTCACAAACTCCCGGAACCGCTTGCGCTTCTCAGGATCCTCAACGGCGGTCTTCCACTCACACTGATAGGTATCCACCAGATCCGCCATATGCTGCTCCAGCTCCTCGCCGATACCCAGGCTGTCCTCCAACACCACCTGCTTCAGATACTCCAGACCACCCTCCAGATTCTCCATCCAGACCGATGTCCGCTGCAGCCGGTCCGCCGTGCGCACATAGAACATCACCACCCGGTCAATGGTCCGGATCAGCTCCTCATCCGACAGATCCGTGGCAAACAGATCCGCATGCCGGGGCCGCATGCCGCCGTTGCCACACACGTACAGATTCCAGCCCTTCTCGGTGGCAATCACCCCGAAGTCCTTGCTCTGGGCCTCGGCGCATTCGCGGGTGCAGCCAGACACCGCCATCTTCACCTTGTGGGGCGCCCGCAGGCCCTTGTAGCGATTCTCCAGGGTGATCGCCATGCCCACGCTGTCCTGCACGCCGTAGCGGCACCAGGTGCTGCCCACACAGGACTTCACCGTGCGCAGGGACTTGCCGTAGGCGTGGCCGGTTTCGAAACCGGCGGCGATCAGCTTTTCCCAGATCTCCGGCAGCTCACTCAGGGTGGCACCGAACAGGTCCACCCGCTGACCGCCGGTGATCTTCGTGTACAGGTTGTACTGCTTGGCCACCTCGCCCAGCACAATCAGCTTATCCGGGGTGATCTCGCCGCCGGGAATGCGCGGCACGATGGAATAGGTGCCGTTCTTCTGCATGTTGGCCATGAAGGTATCGTTGGTGTCCTGCAGCGGCACGTGGTCCGTGGCCAGGATGTGCTCGTTCCAGCAGGTGGCCAGAATCGAACCCACCGTCGGCTTGCAGATATCACAGCCCTGGCCCTTGCCGTATTGCTTGAGCAGGCCCCGGAAGGTGCGGATGCCGTTCACCTTCACTAAATGGAACAGCTCCTGGCGGGTGTAGGGGAAGTGCTCGCACAAATCCGTGCACACCTCCACGCCGCGTTTCTCCAGCTCGCTGTCCACCACCTTTTTGAGCAAAGCGGCACAGCCACCACAGCCGCTGCTGGCCTTGGTTTCGGCCTTCACGCCGCCCAGATCAGTGCAGCCGGCGTCAATCGCGCAGCAGATGTCGCCCTTGGTAACGTTGTGGCAGGAACAGATGGACGCGGTATCCGGCAGGGAATCGGCACCAAGGGCCGGGGCTCCGCCTTCGCTCTCCGGCAGAATCAGGGCTTCCGGATTGGCCGGCAACTCAATGCCATTGAGGGCGTATTGCAGCAGGGTATCGTAGGGCCCGTTATCGCCCACCAGGATGGCGCCCAGCAGGGTCTTGCCGTCCTGGCTCACCACCATGCGCCGGTAGTGGCCGGCCTGCTCATCGTGAAAGCGAATGTTACGGGCGCCGGGGGTCTTGGCATGGGCGTCGCCGATGGAGCCCACATCCACCCCCAGCAACTTCAGTTTGGTACTAATGTCGGCACCGGTAAAGGCCGCACTGGCGTCGTTGTTCAGCGCCGCCGATAGCGTGCGGGCCATGGTGTAGCCCGGCGCCACAAGGCCGAAGACAAAGTTGTTCCAGAGCGCGCATTCGCCAATGGCGTGGATGTGCGGGTCGGACGTGGTGCACTGGTTGTTGATCACAATCCCGCCGCGTTCGCCCAGTTCAAGGCCGCAGGCCCGAGCCAGGGTATCCTGGGGGCGGATGCCGGCGGAGAACACAATCAGGTCGGTTTCCAGATGGCTTTCATCCGAGAAATTCATCCGTAGCCGCGCGGCGCTGCCCGGCACAATGGCGGTGGTGGCTTTCTCGGTGTGCACCTGCACACCAAGGTCTTCAATTTTCTGGCGTAACAGGGCGCCGCCCTGATCGTCCAGCTGAACCGGCATCAGGCGTGGAGCAAACTCCACCACGTGGGCCTGTAAGCCGAGGCTTTTCAGCGCGTTCGCCGCTTCCAGCCCCAGCAGACCGCCGCCGACCACCACGCCGGTCTTCGCCTTCTGGGCGCTGGCCTGAATGGCGTCCAGGTCATCCAGGGTGCGGTACACAAAGCAGCCTTCCTGATCGTTACCGTCAATGGGCGGGACAAACGGGTAGGAGCCGGTGGCCAGCACCAGCTGATCGTAGGGGTACTCGCCCTTGGGTGTGGTGATCATCCGGGCGTCCCGATCAATGCCGGTCACCGGCTCATTCAGGTGCAGATCAATGCCCTGGTCGGCATACCAGTCCGCGGTGCCCATGGCCAGGTCCGCATGGCTTGAGCCGCTGAAATACTCCGACAGGTGCACCCGGTCGTAGGCCAGTTGCTTTTCTTCGCCGAAAACGACGATGTTATAGGCGTCGGCGGCCGGAGACTGGCTGAACTGTTCCAGGAAGTGATGGCCAACCATGCCGTTACCGATCACGATCAGGGTCTGTTTGCTCATAGTCTTGTCCTCTCTCATGGCAGCGGATCAGGCCGCTGCGTCGCAATAGGGTTTGCCGAAAGCGATGGTGTCCCGGTAGCGGGATATATCCGTGCCTGAACGAATCAACTCGCTGTACCAGGGGGCGCTGCTGGTGTCGCCGAGCAGAATGGCGCCGGTCAGGCGGTTGTGTTCCACCAGCAGTTGGCCGTAGACCGCTTGGGCGTAGTCCTGCCACTCAATGGTTTCGGTGTGCGGGCCCGGAGTGATCGGCCCGCAGGAAAAAATGGGGAGGTCGCTGATTTTCAGGCGTGTGGCGATTTCTCCCGGTGTGAAACCCGGGTTTCCGGACACCTGGCAGAGATGCCGGGCCAACACGGCCGCCTGTTCGTAGCCGGGCTCCACGAGGCCAAACGTGTGTTCCTGAAACTGGCAGCATTCACCGAGGGCGTGGATATGAGGATTGGAAGTGGTCATCTGCGAATCCACCTGTACGCCCCGGTCGCAGGCCAGGCCGGCGGCTTCTGCCAGTGCTTTGTTCGGATGAATACCGGTTGCCAGCACCACCAGGTCCGTCGCCAGCACGGTGCCGTCGCTGAGTTGTACCGCCTGGACCTGGTTTTTGCCCAGCAGCGCTGTCGGCTCTGTACCGGTCAGAACGGTGAGGCCCCGTTGCTGTAACTGGTGTTTCAGTAATTCGCCGGCGGCTGGATTGAGCTGTCGGTTCAGCAGGTGACCGCTGCGATGCAGAATCGTGACGTCCATACCCCGGGCCCTGAGCCCCTCGGCCGCTTCCAGGCCAAGAAAACCGCCGCCGATGACGACCGCACGGCGATGTGTCTGCGCCCGGTGAATCAGGGTGCGGGTATCGGTCAGATCCCGGAAGGTCATCACGCCATCCAGATCCTCGCCGGGCAGGCCAAGACGTGAAGGACTGGCGCCAGTGGCCAGCACAAGGGTGTGGTAAGCCAGCGTGCGCCCGCTGGCGGTCGTCACCCGGCGCTGATGCGGTTCGATGGCCGTGACCGGCTCACGGTTATAGACCTCGATTTTGTGCTGGCGGAACCAGGACCGGGGTTTCAGTTCCAGCTCTGACTCCCGGACCTGATTCGCCAGCAAGGACGACAGCTGGATTCGGTTATAGGCAGCGAAAGGCTCACCGTTGAACACCACGATGCGGCTGAACGGGTGCCCTGTGGCCACCAGTTGCTCTAGCAATCGCTGCGCAACCATGCCATGGCCGCAGATCACCAGCGCAGGGGTCTGTGTGTGTTCCATAGGCGCGCTCCCTTACTCAACGAATTGCCGAAAACCAAACGAAAAAAGCCGGAGCATCATGCACTCCGAAGAGAACAGATGGTCCGGCACCAATGCCAACAACAATGATCTGATGGTCCGGCCTGATTCCATGGCCGGGACAGTCGTCCTTGATTAGGACATAGCGATCTCCATGCCAACTTTTTAACTCCATTTAATTCAGTTGCTTAGATGATATCGCGGCTCTATTGCACCCGTGCCGGGCAGAAAAGATGCCCCGGGATGGGGCGAAACGCACGAAGATGATGCCGGTGGTTCTGGCCTGTTAATTGCTGCAGTCCAGTCAGACAGGAACCCGCTGTGTACCGATACCAGGAGTTGCACCATGAACAGCAAACGCCAGACCAATACGGCCGCGACGGCCACAGCCGCAGACTTTCTGATGGCCTCCCGGCAGTGCGAAATCCGCAACCTGGAGTACTTTCTGCAGATGGGCCGGCTGGTGCAGAGCGTGGGTAACCTGGTGCACGGACTGCAACGGGAGCGGGGAGCTACCAACCTGTATCTGGGGTCCGGTTGCCAGCGTTTCGCCCGGGAGCGTTCGGTTATCCTGAAAGAGAACGACCAACTGGCTGTCATCTTCCGTAAGGCGCTGACCGACATACAGGAAGACCTGACTACCCATCCGGTCAGCAGCCCGCTGCTGGGTCATATTGCCAGTGCCCTTCATAGCCTCGATCAGCTGGCCGAGTTCAGGCAGAAAGTGGTCGGGCAGGAAGCCAGCGTGGTGGATGCTACGGACTGGTTTTGCGACACCATCCATCAGCTGATTACGGTGGTTTTTGAAGCCGCCGAAACCGTTGCTGAACCCTCCATTGCCGGCCTGCTGGTGGCCATGGTGCACGTGATGAATGGTAAGGAATACTGTGGCCAGGAGCGGGCGGCAGGCTCAGCGGGATTCTCCAGTGGCCACTTCGAAAACGCACTGTCACGGCGCATGATGCACCTGGTTGAAGCGCAGGAACGGTGTTTCGAGGTATTTGTTGCCTTTGCCAGCGAAGACAGCCTGGCTCTCTGGCAGGCCCTGCGGTCTCACCCGCGGGAACTGGAAATAGAGCGGATGCGCCAGAAGGCGGTGTCGGTCGGACCCTATAAATCCCTGGACAGGGAAATGGCCGATCGCTGGTTTAACCTGATGACCGACCGTATGGATGATCTCAAGAAAATCGAAGATTCCGTGGAAAACGCCTTCCACCACCGTTGCGTGGAACGCTACACCGAGGCGCGCCACTCCCTGGCTCACCAGGAAACTCTGCTGGGCTCGCTGGAACAACGGAACGCCTCGACAATGCCGGTATTGGTGGTCTGCGATAATGGAGTAGATGCGAGTACGGCAGATGCCTGGGCCGGTGACGGTGTCGGGCAACAGTCAGGCAGATCCATCTTTGATCTGGTTCAGGAGCAAACCCGCCGCCTGCGCCAGATGTCTGAAGAACTGCAAAGTGCAAAAGAAGCTCTGGAAGACCGGCGCACCCAGGAAAAGGCCGTGTTGCTACTGATGGAACATCGTGACATCAGCAACGACGAAGCCCACCGATTGCTGCGAAAGCTGGCCATGGATCAGGGCAAGCGATTACCCGATGTGGCCCGGGCCCTGGTCTCCATGGCCGGCGTTCTGGGCTGACACCATCCCTGATGGCACCGGGGGCAAAGTAGCCCCGGTGCCGTGCAGTCTCAGGCAGATGCCGGCTGTTTCTCCTTCTCCACCTTTGCACTCTCCCCACCCTGCGTGGAGGCACTGGCGGCCCGCCGGCTGCTCAGGGATTCCAGCTTGCGCTGTTTCTCGTACAGGAACGACAGCACCTCCTGCCGGTAATGCACATATTTGGCGTCATCCGCCAACGCCACCCGATTACGCGGCCGAGGCAAATCAATGTGCAGATCTTCCCCCACCGTCGCCGCCGGCCCGTTGGTCATCATGATGATGCGGTCCGACAACAGCACCGCCTCGTCTACATCGTGGGTGATCATGATCACCGTATTGTTCAGCTCCTGCTGAATCTCCATCAGCGAATCCTGAAGATGTGCCCGGGTCAACGCATCCAGGGCCCCGAAGGGCTCATCCATCAGCAGCACGCTCGGTTTCATCGCCAACGCCCGGGCAATCCCCACCCGCTGCGCCATGCCCCCGGAAATCTCCCCCGGCCGTTTATTGGCGGCATGGGCCATATTCACCAGCTCCAGGTTATGGGTAATCCAGTCCCGGCGCTCCTTACGGTTCATCGACTTGCGAAACACCTGCCGAACAGCCAGCTCCACATTCTCATACACCGTCAGCCAAGGCATCAGCGCATGATTCTGAAACACCACCGCCCGCTCCGGCCCCGGTGAGTTCACCTCATGCCCGTTCAACACACAGCCACCCTTGGAGGCCTGCAACAAGCCGGCGACAATGTTCAGCACCGTCGATTTACCACAGCCGGAGTGGCCGATAAGCGAAACAAACTCCCCTTTCTGGATCTTCAGGTTCACGTTGTCCAGGGCAACGAACGGCCCTTTCGGCGTATCAAACGCCATCTCAACACCGGTAAGTTCTAAATGTGTTTTACTCATGGAAATCACCTCAAAAGCAAGCGGAGCGCCGGGTGGGTTACGCCTCCCGAAACCCTCAAAAACATGGATGTTTTTGCGGAGCGTACATGGATGTACTCGCCGCGTGTTTCGGGAGGCGTAACCCACCCGGTGCGGCATGCTCCCAAGTTTGATCACTCGTTCCAGGCCACCTTCTTCTGAATCAACAGCATCACCCGATCCAGCAAAAACCCGATAAACCCGATGGCCAGCACCGCCACCATGATCCGGCTCAACGACTGACTGCTGCCATTCTGAAACTCATCCCAGACAAACTTCCCAAGCCCGGGACTCTGCGCCAGCATCTCCGCCGCAATCAGCACCATCCAGGCAATACCCAGAGACACCCGCAACCCGGTAAAAATCATCGGTACCGACGACGGCAGCACCACCTTGCGAACGTGGGTCCAGAACGACAGCTTCAGCACCTTCGACACGTTCAGCAGGTCCGGATTCACCGCGGCCACGCCCACGCTGGTATTGATCAGCGTGGGCCACAGGCTGCAAAGGGTGACGGTGATCATCGACGTCAGAAACGACTTCTGGAACATCGGGTCATCGCTGACGTACGTGGCTGACACCACCATGGTGACCAGTGGCAGCCAGGCCAGGGGCGACACCGGCTTGAAGATCTGGATCAGCGGATTGACCGCCGCCTGAAAATACCGGTTAAGACCGAACACAATTCCCAGGGGCACCGCAATCAGCGTGGCCAAGGCAAACCCTGACAGCACCGTGACCAGGCTGGTACCGATCTGATCGATAAAGGTGGGTGCGCCCGGGTAAGACCGGATTCGTACCTCTGCGTCCGGATTGTCAGCCAGAATCCTGGCATTACGCTGCTCCTGCATGGCGATGAACTGGCTGGCGCGTTCCCGCTGGTTGGCGTGCTCTTGCCAGAGTTGCCCTGCCTGCTCCCAGACCTGAGCTGGCCCCGGAAACGCTCCCAGGGACGTCTGTACCTGGGGTGCTGCCAGATGCCAGAATCCCAGAAACACCAGAATTCCGATCAAGGGCAGCAAAGCCTCTTTGCCAGCTGCCACCAATTCATTTGGGCTCAGCCGGGCGAGGAAGTTGCGGCTCCTGGCAGCCATCGACTGGCCAATCCTTATGCTAAAAGTGCTCATGTTGTGCCCCCTTACGGTGTCTCGGTGCCTTTCAGCCCAATATCAAAGCGGTCTATGTAAGCGTTCGGTTCACGGGGTGTGAAAGGCACGCCGTCAATCAGCTCGCCCTGGAAGGGGCGTTCAAAGTTTTCAGCGTCAAAGTCAGGGAAGTCACTGGCGTTCATCACACCATCATCGATCAGTGACTGCGCGGCCTGAGCATACAGATCACCCCGGTATACCCTGGCTGCGGTCTGCATGTACCAGTCATCTGGCTTGGCGTCCGGAATCTGGCCCCACCGGCGCATCTGGGTCAGATACCAGATTGCATCAGAGGGATAGGGGTAAGTGGCGTGATAGCGGAAGAACACGTTGAAGTCCGGAACCTCCCGCACATCCCCTTTCTCGTATTCGAACGTGCCGGTCATAGAGTTGGCGATCACGTCTTTGTCTGCGCCCACGTAGCTGGAGCGGGAAAGGAGCTCTACTGCTTCCTGGCGGTTTGCGTTGTCGTTTTCATCCAGCCAGTAAGCCGCGCGGATCAGTGCCCGCAACAACCGCAGGTGGGTATTGGGATGCTTCTCTGCCCAAGTCTCGGTCACGCCAAAGACTTTCTCAGGGTTGTTTGGCCAGATCTCATAATCGGTGATGACCGGCACCCCGATGCCCTTGAACACCGCCTGCTGATTCCAGGGTTCGCCCACGCAGTAGCCCTGAATGGTGCCAGCTTCCATGGTGGCCGGCATTTGCGGCGGCGGGGTAACGGACAGATGAACATCGGCCTGCAAGGTGCCACTGGTATCACCCCGTTGTGGGGCGTAGAAGCCGGGATTCAGGCCGCCGGCGGCCAGCCAGTAGCGGAGTTCGTAGTTGTGGGTGGACACCGGGAACACCATGCCCATCCGGAACCTCTCGCCTTTGCTCAGGGATTGCTCCACCGCCGGTTTCAGCGCGCTCGCGGAGATCGGGTGGGCGGGTTTGGCGCCATCCATGTCCAGGTGGGGCTTCATGGTTTCCCATACCGCGTTGGACACGGTAATCGCGTTGCCGTTGAGGTCCATGCTGAAGGCGGTAATGATGTTGGCCTGAGTGCCATAGCCAATGGACGCGCCCAAAGGCTGGCCGGCCAGCATGTGGGCACCGTCCAGCTCGCCGGTGATCACCCGGTCCAGCAGCACTTTCCAGTTGGCCTGGGCTTCCAGTTCCACGAACAGGCCTTCGTCCAGGAAGTAGCCCTGTTCCCAGGCAACCGCCAGTGGCGCCATATCGGTGAGTTTGATGAAGCCCAGTTTCAGGTCTGGTTTCTCGGCCGGCCCGATGCTCGCCTGGGCCAGCGTGCTCAGCCCAATCAGTGCGCCTGTGAGCAAGCCTCTGAGTTGATGACGGCGTGTGTTCATGCTGTTACCTCTCTGTGTCTCTCTTTTCTGGCGCACAAAAAAAACGCCCACCCTCCGTTTCCGGAGAGCAGGCGCCAATGCCTTAGAACGAGAGATGTGATGTCTTGATGGTTCGCTGTTACCTCAGCATAAGCCGTGCCATTTTTTAATATTCATAGTTTTCAAAGGCTTGATATTCCCTTCCGTGTTGAGCGAGGAAAACGCCAATCGAGCCCGGTCTGTTTTTGGTGCAACCTGAGCGATTTCGCACCAATGTGAAACCTCAAGGCAGAAGTGTATCCCGGCCTGCCGGAGCCGATGGATCTGCTGAACAAGGCCGTAGCCCGGGCGTTGCCACAAGGCCGGCCGGGCAAGTGCTGTTTTGGCAATCGCTGGCCCCGTTATTGCTTTCCATAAAACAGACAATTTTGGCAAAGAAGCCCGCCCCGGCTCTGGAAACAGACCCCGGATGGCGGGCTTTTTTATGGGTAAAGCAGAGGATTGATCATGAAAAACCGCCGAACCACTCCCGGAAGTACCGCCACCACCTGCCCTTATTGCGGTGTGGGCTGTGGTGTTCTGGCGAAACCTGACGCCGTTCAGGGCGATCTTGGCCACCCGGCCAATAATGGTCGCCTTTGTGTCAAAGGCTCTGCGTTACATGAGACCGTGACCGGACACGACCGTTTGCTGGCCCCCCGTGTGGCAGGGCATACCGTTGAGTGGTCGGAAGCCATTGAACGGTTAGCTGAAGCCATTCGTGTTTCGGTCAGAGACCATGGCCCGGAGTCTGTGGCTTTTTACCTGTCTGGCCAGCTGCTCACAGAGGACTATTACATTGCCAACAAGCTGGCCAAGGGCTTTATTGGCACCCCGCACGTGGATACCAATTCCCGGTTGTGCATGTCGTCTGCCGTGGCAGCCCACAAGAGGGCGTTTGGTGAGGACTGCGTGCCCGGCTGTTATGAGGACCTCGAGCTGGCGGACTTGCTGGTGCTGGCGGGCAGTAATGCCGCCTGGACGCATCCGGTACTTTATCAGCGGATAAAAGCGTCCCACCGGCCCGGGCGCAAAGTGGTAGCCATTGACCCAAGGCAAACCGCAACCACAGAGATGGCTGACCTGCACCTGCAACTGCGGCCGGGAACCGACACCCTGCTGTTCAATGGCTTGCTGGTTTGGCTGCATGACCACGGAGCCCTGGCCACACAGTACCTGGAACAGCATTGCAACGGATTCGAGGAAACTCTGAGTGTGGCCCGCGCCTGTGCGCCTTCGATACTGACGGTCGCTCGCGGATGTGACCTTCCGGCTGCGGATGTGGAACGCTTCTATCGGTGGTTTGCCGAGACCGATCGAACAGTCACCGCCTTCTCCCAGGGCATCAATCAGTCGGTGGCTGGCACCGACAAAGCCAACGCTATTATCAACTGCCACCTGGCCACGGGGCGCGTTGGCCGGCCCGGTGCCAGTCCGTTTTCACTCACCGGTCAACCCAACGCCATGGGTGGGCGGGAAGTGGGCGGTCTGGCCAACACCCTGGCGGCCCACATGGATTACGACACGCCCGGCGCGGTGCAACGGGTTACTGACTTCTGGCACAGTGAAAAATTGGCAGCGGGACCGGGCTATAAGGCGGTGGATCTGTTTGAAGCCGTTCATCGGGGCGACATCCGGGTGCTCTGGGTGATGGGCACCAATCCTGCGGTCAGCCTGCCCGACAACGCCCGGGTCAGGGAGGCCCTGGCGCGATGCGAGACCCTTATAGTCTCAGACTGCGTGGCCCAGACCGATACCACGGCGTTTGCCGATATCCTGTTGCCTGCTGCCGGTTGGGGCGAGAAGGACGGTACCGTGACCAACTCGGAACGGTGCATTTCACGCCAGCGTCGATTTTTGCCAGTGCCAGAGGGTGTCCGGCCGGATTGGCGAATCATCCGGGATATCGCCCAGGCGCTCGGTTATGGTCACGCCTTTGACTACCAGGAGCCTGCGGAGATTTTCAGAGAACACGCGGCACTGTCCGGTTACGGTAACGGCGGTGAGAGAGTGTTTGATATTTCCGCCCTGGCCAAGCTGAGTTCCACGGAATATGACCGGCTTCAACCCGTGCAGTGGCCGCTTACCGGGGGCAATCCCGGTGCCTGGCTGCAGACCCGCCGGCTGTTCTCCGATGGTCGCTTTCCCACGCCCGATGGTCGCGCCCGCCTGGTACCGGTTTCGAACCTGCCGCCCGGACAGCAGCCCGATGCCCGGCATCCCCTGATCGTGAATACCGGTCGTATTCGGGACCAGTGGCACACGATGACGCGCACGGCACTGGCGCCCAGACTGTTTGCCCATCGCAGTGAGCCCTTTATCGAGGTTCACCCGAAGGACATCGCCACCTTTGGTTTGATTGAAGGTGCACTGGCCACGCTGACAGGGCATGCCCGAAAGGGGTTCACCGGCCGGGTCCGGGCCAGCCCGGCACAGAGACCCGGAGAGGTATTCGTTCCCATTCACTGGAATCGGCAGTTTGCATCCTCAGCCCTGGCCTCCGACCTCATCGCCCCCGTCGTCGACCCGATTTCAGGGCAACCGGAAGCCAAATTTGGCGTAGCCTCCCTTCGGCCACTAATCACTCGATGGCAAGCCCGGCTGATGCTGCCCGCGGCCGGGGGCACCGCATTGGACGCCAGGTCACTGGACTACTGGAGCCACCAGGCACTGCCTCATAGCCGGTCCTGGTGGCTGGCCGGTCGCCGGTCAATGGACTGGCGTGAATGGGCCCGGCAGATTTTCGCCAGGGAACCGGAGCTGGTTATGCAAGATAGTGCCCGGCGTCGCTTTCGTGCGGCCTGGCTCACCGGCAACCGGTTGGATGGCGTATTGCTGGTAGAGTCCTGTGTGCAAACCATGCCGGACCTCGGCTGGTTGGATGACTGTTTTGGCTCCGAGAACCTGACACCGGAGCAGCGCCGATCCTTGTTGGCTGCAGGTTCGATCGATGCAGAACCGACCGGGCCGCTGGTCTGCAGCTGTTTCCAGGTAGGCGAGCGCCAGATCAACCAGGCAATCGAAGATGGGGCCGCCAGCGTTGAAGCATTGGGTCAGCGGCTGCAGTGCGGCAGCAATTGTGGTTCTTGTATACCTGAGATTCGTGGCTTGCTGGCGAAATCGGCGGATCGGGAGCCTGCCTGAAACCGGATCAGTCCGGGCGGCGTAGGAGGGAAACCGGTACCCGGTACCGCAAACCGCGGGCATTCAAAGTAACCGCAACCGTGCAGGTTTTTCGGTTCACCCGGACAACCTGGCCCCGTTTCTCGTGCCGGCCTTCGCCAAAACAGACCGCATCGCCTATTTGCCACTGTTGGAGTGCCCGGACGGGGTTGGGGAATTCAAAAGGTGTGCTGGAAAGCTCCAATCCGGCTTTTCCTGCAGTCTCCTCAAGATACTGCCGGGTGGCGACCGCCGCACCACTGCTATACAACCCGTCCAGCGCTTCATAGAAATGCCGGTTATGCACCGAACCATAGTGCCGCTGGCCTGCACTGTATTGCAGCAAATGGGCAAACTCATGGCAGCAGGTGTGGGCCAGCAGGTTCAATACACTCACCTCACCCCCAAAATAACCCCGACTCCGGATTTCCCGAGTCGATAACCAGCCCTGGGCGGTTTCCGGCTGATGCTTGGCGGCAATCATCCGCGCGCCATAGGTGATCAGATGCTGCTTCTGGATTGGATCGTAACGGTGATAGGTGGCCTGGCCGGACCCCACCCGCAATGCCAGCGCTACACCCCGGTTTTGCTCCCGCACCCAGGTCTCGGCGGGCGCCCACAGGATGTGGCGGGTGGCCTGGCACATGAGAGTGCCGATGGCTCGGATGGTTGACATTGGTACTGTCATGAATGTTGGCTATCTGGGTTGAAGACAACAGAATGGTAATGGTCGTGCAAGCGTAACCATGGGATTCACAAATTGCTATGGCCCGTGTTGGCAAAGTTGTACAGAGTCTCTTTGACGTTTTGTACCGTGGTAGTATTCTCTTGCCGGGCGAGTAAAAAAGGAATAGTTTGTACTCATGGATGTGTTTGAATTTGACGGAACCAAAAGCCAGGCCAATCTGGATAAGCACGGCATTGATTTCCTGGCTGCCCAGCAGTTGTGGGAAGACCCGTATTTGCTGGAAGTAAAGGCAAAGTGCGTGGATGAGCCTCGATATCTGCTGATTGGAAAGATTGGGGACAAGCACTGGTCGGCCGTTGTGACCTACCGGGAAGGACGTATTCGTCTGATTTCGGTCAGGCGATCCCGCAAGAAAGAGGTTGAGCTTTATGAAAGCTAAAGATTTTGACAAGAAGTTTGATGAGAGCCAGAAAGATGTTGTTGGAGATCTTGATCTGTCTTCTGCAAGGCGGGTGAATCAGGAACAAAAGCGAATCAATGTTGATTTTCCGGCCTGGGTCGTGGAGTCTCTGGACCGTGAGGCTGCGCGTATTGGCGTTACCCGTCAATCCATCATCAAGGTCTGGCTGGTTGAACGTTTGCAGGCGGAGGCGGCCAACAAGTCGCTTAATCAGGACAATGCAGGCGGTACTCACTAACGGAGCGGTGTAACTCCGGGGAAGTCCACCACCCGGTCCATGGAGTCGGCAGGCCGATGGCTAGTTTTATTTCGGAAGACAATATCGAGCAGGCGCTATTGCAGCGCCTTCAGTACATTCATGGTTTCGAGGGATATCGGGTATCTCTGCGCCGTAGGCAGTTGTTTCATCGCCTAAAAAAACATAGACAGCATAGATCATTTGCGTTGTTTTCTGACAGATAAAGAAAATAAAATTTCGGTTACAAGTTTTTTCTATGCAAAGTTACAAGCCGGCTGCACTACTCCAAAATTTTTGCGCCATTTATCCGCAATGACATTGAGCTTTCAGTTGGCCCCTGAAATGTAATAAGTGATTGAGCTTGGCTGTTCGGTACGATGAATACGGTTCTAAATTCTCCCTGAACTACTCCAAATACCTGAGCTTCGGGAATCTGCTCTATCCAAACTGGTTTGATTGAACCCTGACTTGCGCTCTCAAAGAGCGTCAGTGAAGTGTCGATTGCTGAACCTAAGCTTACTGAACTTGGGATGTCTTCTGATTTCACAAAACCTACGATCCGGTCATTTCGTAGAAACAGAAGTTCGTCATCCCTCATCTTTACAGAGGAGAACATCTTATCTGGTACTTCTATGGTTAATTCGCTGTATGGTTGTATGACCAATGACGAATTGGTGGCACAGCCAGAGGCCAGAAGTAAAACTGCTAAAGAGAGGCCCATCCGTGGCATGGTAGAAGGCTAATCTCAATGGCGTTTAGATAGAGGTTCTAAAATGGGGTAGAACCCCTCTTTTCCTGAACAAATATAACCGGCGTGGATCATTTGTGTGCCTTGCTGACAGACATGGAAGATAGAACATCGTCGAACACGTCTTCCTTAATACTTATGGTAATCCATGAAGTTGGATGTTTTGAGGTGGCGATAAATGCAGTGGTGTATCCATTGACGGTGACCGAGAAGCCGTAGGCGCTATCACCCAAGTCCAGCTGAACGATCTTGCCGGAGGATTTTTCCGCTTCATCAAATCCTTGCCTGACTTCGTCGACCGCTGTGTCAAAATCTGGGTTGGTTTCCATGGTCATCAACGAACCAATCATTGCCGAATCGAGCCAAATCTGAGTTTCAAATGGTTGCACATCGACTGTATCAAACTGACTGTTACTGAGTTCGAAAGTCAGGTCGTTGGAGGTGCGAAACTGAATGGGTGTCTGGCCCGTAGCAGCACAACCAGAGAGCATGCTGACTAACACAAACCCTATAGCGATAGTTCTTTTCATCAAACGGATCCCTGTTTAGTTCAAAGAGTCGAGAATAGCAGGTTTGAATTGAACAGCGCGAAAGCGCTTGCACATCATGTTAATGCGTACGTTGCCCAGTAGAAAGGGCTCCCCCGACTTTCTAATGACACGTAAAGCCCATTTTCTAAGCTTGTTTGCGGGCCAAAGGAGATCCTGAGGGTTTGGAACGGCATCAATCCATGTGCTGCAGTCTTCCATTTCCGCCAGTAATTCAACCACCCTTATGATTGTCTCATCCGTAATCGAAGATGATGTAAAAAGTCGGGCGTTAGCCTGTCCGTAAAATGCACTGATGATTGCCTGAATGATATCGACATCATTCTGAGTAATAGTGTCGCTCATAATCTTCATTCCTTGAAGTCCAAAGCAAATGCCCCGGCCATCTTACGATGGCCGGGGCAATATGACGCATGGGCGAAGCTAACTTACGCCTCGATCGGCGTACGCCAGTCGTCTGCACCGGAAGTACCGGCAACGGCATGCTCCCAGGTTACCTTGCGGTAGGACAGGGAAACGGTCACCAGCTGGGTGAAGTCAGCGTTGGCGGCGTCCTGGCAGTGGGGCATGTTGCAGTTGATGTCGATGATGGTGGCATCTTCCAGGATGGTGGAGAAGAAGTGCTCCTGCTTGCCTTCTACGGAAGTGCGGTACCACTTGAGCTCTACCTTCGGCAGCATTTCGCCGGAAGCCAGGGCGTTGTACATCAGCGGGGTGGCTTTGTTCAGGGCAGAAGTGAACTTGAACGGCTTGTGAACACGCTGGCCGGAAGGCTGACCAGACTGCGGGTCAGTAGGGACGGTGACAACGTGGCTGAATTCCTGAACCAGCACTTCGTCTTCGTGACCTTCAACGTAGATGTTACCTACGGAGTCGGAAGTGAATGCGCCAGCGGTGATGTTACCCTGAGTTTTACCTTCGATGCTGATATAACAAGGAGTTGGCATAGTCTGCTCCATGACGTTTAAGTGAATGTTTGTCCCCGGGCTGTTCCCTGGACGCGCTTACTGGTTACAAGCGCTGTGCCAACTTTAAAAAATATATAAAATACATATAGTTATGTAATATTCGGCGAAGCCGAAGTTGGTGGTGAGCAAACCCTTGCTTGGCCTCTGGGCGAGCTTTTGCTGGCCGGGCAAAAAGTTGCCCGATCAGGGGCGCCAGGCGAAGGACGCAAGTAAGGCGAGTAACAACAGCGCAGACATTCCCTGCCAGAAGGCCACCGGGTGGCGCTCCATCAAGGGTTTCTGGTGATGCTGCTGCCACTGCGGATTCGGTTGGCGCAGGTCGAACAGAAATTCCGACAGCGCCGGGTAGCGTTTGTGGGATTCCGGGTGCAACGCCCGGGCCAGGGCATGGTCAATCCAGCCGGGAAGGTCCTCCCGGTGCAGGCGAGCAGGATGGTAGCTGAGCTGGCGTAACTGGCGGTGATTGCGAATACCCGGCACGCGGGTGCCGTAGGGTAGCTGGCCGGTCAGCATCTGATAGGCGATTACGCCCAGGGAAAACTGGTCCGCCTGCCAGCCGGTGGTTTCGCCGAGAAAGGCTTCCGGAGCGCTGTAAAGCGCGGCGCCACGGGGCCAGGTGGGCTCATCGTGGTCATGGAGTTCCTGCAGGCCAGCGATGCGGGTGGCGCCGAAGTCGATGAGCACCACGGTGCCTTCGCCGTTGATCAGGATATTGTCCGGTTTCAGGTCCTGGTGCACCATTTCCAGCCGGTGAAAGGCCCGCAGCCCGCGGGCAATCTGCTCCACCAATTGACGCACGGTTTCCAGTGCCGGCGCCGGGTGGTCCAGAAGCCATTGCCGCAGGCTGATTCCCTGAACGTACTCGGTGGCCAGGTACAGGCAGCTGCGTGGGCGTTCCGGCGCAAAGGCTTTCACCACGTGAGGGCTGTCGATGCGCTGGGCTACCCATTGCTCGGTGGCAAATTGCTCCAGCCCCGCCGGGTTTTCGCGCAGTTCCATGGCCGGGACTTTCAGGGCGACATGCTGATGGCTGGCTTCATCGATGGCCAGGTAGACGTGGCTGCGGCTGCTGGCGTGAATCGGCCGCACAATACGGTAGCCATCCAGTACCTGCCCCGGTGCCAGTTCCCGGGCGAAGGGCAACTGCTGAACATCCCGGGTGACTTCGGCGCTGCTCTTTCCGGCGGCAACGGAATCTACACGAACAAGCTGCACGCTCAGGTTATCGTTGCTGCCAGCGGCAAGAGCGCGGCGGACCAGCTCTCGGGCCCCGGCGTTCAGGTCGTCACCGGCCGCCCGGATAATGCCGGCCATGTCACGCTCGGTCAGATGTTCATAGACGCCGTCAGTCGCCAGCACAAAGGTATCACCGGGCCATACCGGCACCGCCAGGTAGTCGATGTCGACTTGCTGACTCAGCCCCATGGCCCGGTTCAGGCAGCTGTCTTCCTGCGACAACCATACCCGGTGATCGGTGGTTAACTGTTCCAGCGCGTTACCGTGCAAACGATAGATGCGGGCATCGCCAACATGGAACACATGGGCCGTCGCCGATTTCAGCACCAGTACACTGAGGGTGCAGACGTAGCCTCTGTCCTGATCATAGCGGTAGCGGCTTTGCCGGGTCTGGGCGTGCAGCCAGGCGTTGGTGGCCCGGAGCACCCGTTGGGCCGACTGTTTTACGGACCAGCTGTCTGGTGTGGCGTAATAGTCGTTCAGAAAACCGGCGACGGCAGATTCGCTGGCAATCTGGCTGACGTTGCTGGAGCTGATGCCATCGGCAATTGCCACCGCGATACCCTTGGTGCCCAGCTGATGGTCGCCCGGGATCATCAGTCCATGAAAATCCTGGTTGACCGGCTTGGGCCCCGGGTCAGTGTGCTGGCCGGTAGAGACCGCGAGCTGTGAGGTCATACCGCATTGGTGTTAAAGCGTTCCGGCAGGGTGCGCTTGGGCGCCGTGCGCACATGAGTGGCATAGAGGGTCAGGCCGGTGAACGACAGGCCGCCAACCAGGTTGCCCAGTACGGTGGGAATTTCGTTCCAGACGAAGTAGTCCATGATGCCGAACTCGCCGCCCATCAGCAGGGCAAAGGGGAACAGGAACATGTTGACGATGGAATGCTCAAAGCCCATGTAGAAGAACAGCATGATCGGCATCCACATGGCCAGCACCTTGCCCTGTACCGTGGTTGAGATCATCGCTCCGACCACGCCCATAGATACCATCCAGTTGCAGAGTACGCCCCGCAGAAAAATGGTAAACCAGCCGGCCACGCCGTGTTCCGCGTAACCCAGAGTGCGCTCCTTGCCGATCGCGGCAATGCGGTCGCCGACCACGCCGGGTTCGGTATTAAAGCCGTAGGTGAAGACAAAGGCCATGATGACAGCGACGGTTAAAGCGCCGGCAAAGTTGCCAAGGAATACCCAGCCCCAGTTGCGAAGAATGCCGCGGGTATCTACCCCCGGGCGTTTGTCCAGCAGGGCCAGGGGGGTGAGCATGAACACCCCGGTGAGCAGGTCAAAGCCCATCAGGTAAAGCATGCAGAAGCCAACCGGGAACAGCATGGCGCCGATCAGTGGGCTGCCTGTCTGAACGGCAACGGTGACCGCGAATACCGCTGCCAGGGACAGAATGGCGCCAGCCATGAACGCTCGGATCAGTACATCCCGGGTAGCCATGTAGATTTTTGATTCACCGGTGTCCACCATTTTGGTGACAAATTCCGAAGGCATGATGTAAGACATAGGTTATCCCCTGGTTCCTTCTTTGCCCGCTTTTCCGTGGGCGAAAAAAAACGACGACGCCCATGGGCTGCCGTGAATGGCAGGCATGAGCAGACGCCGTCGTCTGAAAGATTGCTGTTTGGGCAGACAAATTCGATCTGCTGACCAGGACTCAGCAGGCACCGTGCCAGCTCTGGGTTTTTCGGGGAAAAGGCTTTTAATTCAGTAAGTAATAAAAGGGCAGCGGGCTGTGTGCCCGGGGCGGTGTTTGCTGGCCTGCACCGGCTCAGTGCGATCTGCGCTTCTGTGGTGCGGGTTCAGCGCAAGCTGAAGCGAACGGGCAGCGCGTAGGTAAACGTCTGGCCGCGCATGGAGTCCGGAACCTTGGGTAGGGGCGCTGCCTGGGCCAGCATCTGCATGGCTGAGTCATCAAGCAGTTGATGCCCGGAGCTGTCCCGCAGCGAATGGCTGACCAGCGTGCCGTCACGGGCAAATTCGAAGACGATCACCGGGGTACCTTCCTGCCCGAGGCGGCGGGCCCGCCGGGGGTATTCGTAATAACGGGCGAGGTGGCGGCTGAGCTTGCTCAGGTAGCTGTCGACCTCGCTGGAATTTCCTGCGTTCTGGAGGGGTATCGCATCCTGGCTGTTTTCGGCATCTGCTTCCTCCCCCGCTTCTTCTACAGCCGCTGAATCCGTGGGCGCTGGTGTGCTGGGCTCGCTGACTGGCTCAGGAACGGGCTCTGGCTTCGGAGCCGGTTCTGGCTCTGGTTCGGGCTCGGGCTCGGGCTCTGGTTCGGGCTCTGGTTCGGGCTCTGGCTCTGGTTCTGGCTCGGGTTCTGGCTCGGGTTCTGGCTCGGGTTCAGGTTCCGGTATCGGCTCTGGTTCCGGGGTGGGTTCAGGTTCGGTCACAGGTTCCTGTTCCGGTTCTGGCGATTGTCGGCCCGCAAGGCTGATCCGGATGGCCGGAGCGGTGTTGACAGCGCTGTCGCCCAGCACCGGAAGTTCCATGGGTTTGTCTGGTGCCATCAGCGCCAGTGTGGCTACCGTCGCCACAATGGCGGCGGTCAGAATCAGAGTTTTCGGTCCCCGGCCTGCGGTTGTCATGCCCCAGGCTCCGTCAGTAGCAGCACATCGGTGTAACCGCCGGCTTCCAGAACACCCAACAGGTCTTCCAGGTCCGCCATGGTGAGGCTTTGGTCGGCGGCAATGCGCAAAGACGCCTGATCTTCAGGTTCGGGCAAACTTGCCAGCAGTCGGTTCCGGCTGACCGTTTCTCCACCCACTGTCCAGCTGCCATCGGCCTTGACCATCAGATCTGCCTCTGGAGCGCGCTCTTCTTTTAGCTGCGAGCTTCCCGGCAGTTCCGGTAATGGGTTTTCAGTGAGCTGGCCAGCAACAATAAAGAACATCAACAACAGGAACACCAGATTGATCAGCGGCAGCAACGCATCTTCAACACGTTCCAGCAGACCTTTTCCGGAGGTGGCGGGGGGTGGAACCAGTTCGGTCATGATTCGGGTGTGCCGCTACGTTTCCAGTGGGGGGTGATGCCGGCGTTATCCAGCGTGCTCAGCGTGCGGGTAAAGCTGGCCAGGCTGGCCTCTGGAGCCGTCTCGAGGTTTGCTTCGGAAACGCCGGCGGCGGTCAGGGCCGGTACCAGCTCCTGCAGGCTGTAGCGGGTGTCCTGCCAAAGGATGCGGCCATCTACCTCTACCCGGAGTTCCGGGCGGGGGTCGCCTTCGGTGGTGCTGCGCTGGCTGGTGTCGTTGCCCAGTTCCAAATAATCCACAGGTAACAGCCTGGTGGTGAGCATGAAAAACACCAGAAGGATAAACACCACATCAATTAGTGGTGTAATCCGGATTGGTATGGGCCTGTTTGGTCGGGGCTCAACCAGCTGCATGGGCAAAACGCGGGTTGTCTGCGGTGTCGTAGCTGTGGCTGGCTTGAGCGGCCTGCTCCGCAGCAACTGCGGATTGCCCGGTAACAGGCTGCGGCTCAGTGGCAGGCAGCACGTTGAACACGCTTACCAGGGTGCTGTTGATCACTTTGTGAATGCGTCGCAGGCGAAACTCCACCCACGCCGCCAGTGCCGCAAATGGAATGGCAATGACCAGGCCTGCGGCAGTGGTGGTCAGCGCTTCGTAGATACCGCCACTGAGCTGGCTGGCATTGGCACGACCATCGGTTGCGGCCATGGCGCTGAAGGCTTCCATCATGCCCATAACCGTGCCCAGAAGGCCAAGCAGTGGCGCCAGGGCTGCGATCACTTCAATGATCTTGAGCGGCGCTTCAAAGGGTTCCAGAGCGTGTTGGGCATCCCGCACGGCGGTCTCCCGAACCGCTGTGGTGTTTGCGGTGCCTTTGCAGGCCGACATGGTATTCACCATCAAATGCATCAGAGGATTACAACGGCCCAAAAAGCCTGCCTGCTCCCGCACCTTTTCGGGCCGGGTATCTGCCGGGGAGGACTGCCACTGCTGGATAAGGTGCTTCAGCTTGCGGGTGTATCGGGGTGCGTACAAGGCGCCGAAAAGCATCAGATAAACGAAGGTGACGAGGCCAATAACGGCAATGGCGATGAGCACAATCATCACCGGTCCGCCCATGTCGATCAGTTGGGCAAGGGGGCCGTGCTGGGCCAGTGCGGCGGATGCAGGGCTGATGGAATCCATACAGAATCGCTCGGAAAATGAAAATAGATCTAAATAATAACGATTATCACTGAAATTACAAGCGGGAATCTGATTGGAAAAACCTGTCTTTGCTACACTTTCATAAAGTTCGTAGAATGCGGTGTGTATGGTTTGGACAGCATGAGGTTGGTTATTTGATAAAGTTGTGGTTTGCGAGTCTGGCGAATCGGGCAGTTGCCCTGGTAGTGGCTTTTGTGTTGGTGACCGCGGTTGTGGTGGCCAGCATTGGTTCTGCGCTGAGCCGGTCAGAGCTGGAATATCAGGCGCACCGCCAAGTTGAAATGATTGTCGGAATGGTGACTCGTGACCTCGACCAGAAACTTGCCCTGCGGCGTGACGTTCTCTCTCACGTTGCCAGTGAAATCCCGGCCTCGGAAGCCCTGCTCCAGAATCGGGCGCGAGTGATATTGCGCCAGCAGGCTTCGCTGCTCAGTTTGTTTGATGCTCTGTTTATAATGGATGCCGAGGGTGAGCTACTGGCCGCCAATCCCCTTGATTACCTGGTCCCCAGCTTCAATGCCTCGGAACGGCCATACTTCAAAGCCGTTTCCAGCCAGCTCGTGCCGATTATCAGCGAACCGTACGTTACCGCTCTTGAGGGGCGGCCAGGCGTAATGCTGGCTGCACCACTTTTTGATCACCGTAAACGTTTCACCGGCATGATTGGCGGGTTGATTCTGCTCGATGGTGACAACTTCATGAGCGATATCTCCGGGATTCGTGTGGGGGATGCAGGCTATCTGCGCCTGATAACCCGGCAGGGGGTGGTACTGGCTGATGGCCGAGACGGTCGGGTTATGGTGCCGGTGGATGCCCGGCAGAGCTCTATTGTACGTGCCATGGAGGGCTTTGAAGGTACACTTCGCGATGAGTCTGACCAGCAAATGCCGACCATCACTGCCTATGGGCAAATGGCCCAAGTGCCTTGGTTTGTGGCGGCGGTCTGGCCCGAGACGGATGCCTTCGCGTCGGTCAATCGTATGCGCGACGCTTTCAGTTGGACACTGCTGTCGGTACTGGTTGTGTTGGTCCCCCTGGCATTCTGGTTCTTCCATCGCTTGTTGCGGCCACTGCGCGATCTGAGCTTGCAGATCTATCAGCGTCATACCGGGGAACGCCAGATGCCGGTCTCGGAAATCGGAGGGCGGGAAATCCGGAATGTAGCCCGGGTTTTCAACATGGTCCGCCATGAGCGCGACGAGATTCTGCGATCATTGGCGGAGCGGGAGGCGTTCTTCCGTTCGCTGACCCAGGATGCCCCCATTGGCATTGTCCACTCCAATATTCTCGGCCGGATTGAATTTGTTAACCCGGCGCTGTTGAGCATTCTCGGTGAAACGGCTGAACAGGTTGCCCAGCGCTACCTTATCTCGAAAGTGGCGGATGAAGATCGCGACGCGGCCATGGCGGGCTGGCGCCGGGCATTGACCCGCCGCAGGTTCTATCGCGGACGCCTGCGGTTGCTGACCACCCGTTCACCGGGGTATGTCTGGGTAGATACCATGACCTCGGTCATTGAACTGCCAGACCAGGCGCTTGGCACCATCACGATTGTGCGGGATATCACCCGTGAAATGCGCTTTGAGCAGGCGCTCCGGGAAGAGCAGCAGAGGGCCGATTCGATCCTGGATGTGTTGCAAGAAGGCGTTCTGATGGTCGACAAGGCAGGCCTGATCCGGTACGCCAACGACGCGGCCGGCGAATTTCTTGCGTTGGGCGATGATTGCATTGGTGAGAACTTCTTCGAGACCGTGACCTTTCGTTATGACAACCACAAGATGGAGCCGGAGGAGTTTCAGGAAGGCGAGGAAATCGATAACCGGTACGTTACTCTGGAAAACTCGCAGGGTCAGGTCTTCGACATTGATCTCACCATGTTGCACTTGCGCAGGGGTGAGCATGAGGAACGCCTGGTCTTTGTGCTGAGGGACGACAGCGAACGGCGTCGGGAAGAAGAACGACTCTCCTGGGAGGCTACCCACGATGCGCTGACCCAACTGGTGAACCGCAGGGCTTTCACTGCCGCGTTGCTGAAAGCGCTGGCTGAGGCGCCACACCAGGCGACGCCCGCTGTCTTGATGATGATCGATCTGGATCATTTCAAACCGGTCAATGACCAGGGCGGCCACCTGGTGGGCGACGACCTGTTGAAACGCCTGGCGGATCTGTTCCAGAGCGCGGTTCGCCAATCGGATACCGTCGCACGGTTGGGTGGTGATGAATTTGCGGTTCTTTTGCCCGGATGTGGTCTGGACCGGGCCGAAGCCCTGGCAGAAAACCTGCGCAGCCGGGTCGAGGCGCTGAAAGTCCAGCACGATGGCCGTTTTTTCGGTGTCACTGTAAGCATTGGGCTCACACCGGTGTCTGCTGGCGACAGCGGCCCGAGGGAGGTCATGGCACGGGCGGATGAAGGGTGCTATATCGCCAAATCTCGGGGGCGCAATGCGGTGGTCTCAGTGCCCGCCCCGCCTGACGACACGGGACTTTAGGCCAACCAGCCGGCGGACTCCGCCGCTTGCCACAGCAGGCGCAGCGCCAGCAGTGTCAGTACCAGGTTGAAGGCGAGGCTGAACCACCGGTTGGTCATGGATTTCAGAACGTGCAGCCCCAGCCAGGTGCCGGTGAAGCCGCAGGCAATCATGGCGAGAATGAACAGCAGCCAGTCCGAGAACACGAATCCGGCAACCCCGAAGACCAGTGCTTTGGGCGCATGTTGCAAGGTCATGGCAGCGGCGAAGGTGGCCACGGTTTTAAAGCGATCCCGGTGAATCTGCTTGATAAAGGCGGCGACCAGGGGGCCCGTGGCGCCCACGAACAGGCTGACAAAACTGGTGACGGCGGAAGCTAAAAAAATGCCAACGGGCCCGAACGACGCTTTTGGCAGTTTCGGCCCCCAACACAGATACAGCACGAACAGAGCGATGGATAGCTGCCAGAGGTGCGCGGGTAAATCAACCAACAGCCAGGCGCCAAGCGCCGCCCCTGCTATTACGCCGGGCGTGAAGGCAGCAATAACCTTCCAGTCGATGTGGTGCCGGGTCAGCACTGCCCGGCCGGTATTGGAACCAAGCTGAATCATGCCATGCACCGGAATAATCGCCGCCGGTGGCATCCAGGATGCCATCAACACCAGCAGCAGAACGCCACCACCGGCACCGAGCACAGCGGTCAGCATTGAGGTTATCGCCGAGGCTAATAGCAGGAAAAGAGCGACGCCCGGGCTAATGGCCTCTGGAAACAGGGTCAGGTCCATGGAACTCACTTTGGGATTGGCGTAAGCTCCTGAGTTTCCGGTTTATGCTCCGAAAGTCCAGTGGGGGCGGGTAAATAACAACAAGCAGGGTGGCCCATGAACCAGTCCGAATATCTGAGATACGATGCAACAGCGCTGGCTGATCTGATTCGCAGGGGTGATGTGACGCCCCGAGAGGTAACCGATGCGGCGGTGGAGCGTGCCAATCATGTCAATGGGGCCCTGAACGCCATTTGCCACCCCCAGTACTCGGATGCCATGGGGCAGTCGCCGGTGTCTGATGGGCCGTTTTCTGGTGTACCCCTGCTGCTGAAAGACCTGGCCCAGGAACAGGCCGGGCAACCTTGCACCTACGGCAGCCGGGCCATGCGAAAGAATATTCCGAGCCGGGACTCACAGTTCGTACAACTTGCCCGTAAGGCCGGCTTGGTGTTTATCGGTCGCACGGCAACGCCGGAGTTCGGCCTCAAAGCCGTCACCGAGTCTGCCCTTTGGGGCCCGAGCCGCAACCCCTGGAACACAGAACTGACGCCCGGGGGCTCTAGCGGTGGCTCCGGTGCTGCGGTGGCCGCCGGTGTTGTTCCCATGGCCGGAGCCAACGATGGCGGTGGTTCCATCCGCATTCCGGCGGCTTACAACGGGCTGTTTGGACTGAAGCCATCCCGCGGCCGGATTTCGGTTGGGCCCCACGCAGGTGAAGCCTGGACCGGCGCTTCGACCGACCATGTGGTGTCCCGCACGGTGAGAGACAGCGCCAGCATGCTGGATGTACTGGCTGGAGCCGCCAGTGGCGACCCCTTCCGAATTCCGGAACCGGAGGGTTCCTGGCTGGACCTGATGCAGCAATCGCCGGGGCGGCTGAGGATTGGTGTGTTTACTTCTTCTCCCTACGACACCGAAGTAGCGCCGGAGTGTGTGGTCGCCGTCGAAGAAACCGCCCGTATGCTGGAAGGCCTTGGGCATCATGTTGAATATGCCCGGCCGGAATTTGACGGCATGGCCCTGGCACGGTGCTACCTGGCCCTTTACTTCGGTGAAGTGTCCTCAATGATGGACAGGGCCCGCGAGCAGTTCGGTGCAGAGGACAAGGATTTTGAGCTGGAGACCCGGTTGCTGGGTATGTTGGGGCGTACTATGCCGTTGCCGGATTATGTTCGCCGCCGGCAGCAATGGAATGACTTTGCCCGTGCTCTGGGTGCATTCTTCGAGCGTTTTGACCTGTACCTGTCCCCGACCACCGGCCAGTTGCCGGCCAGGATCGGTGAAATGGATACGCCGGCCCACCTCAAACTGATCGCCAGGCTGATGCTAACCCTGAAAGCGGGCAAACTGGTCCATCGTAGCGGCCAGGTGGACCAGATGGCGCTGGAAAGCCTGGCCCGAACGCCCTTTACCCAGCTTGCGAACCTGACCGGCACGCCGGCGATGTCGGTACCCATGCACTGGACCCGCGATGGTTTGCCGGTAGGCGTCCAGTTCGGCGCCGCCCATGGTCGCGAGGATCGATTGTTGCAGCTGGCCGCCCAGCTTGAGGAAGCAAACCCCTGGTTCGCCAATTACGAACGCCTGGAAAACGCATTCTGACGCGGTGACACAAACTCCCGTGCGGGGTTGTGATCCGCGCCGGCAAACTCCACGTTTATCTTTACTGGTGGAACAGGCTATGCTGTAACACAGGGATTTGATTCCCTGACTACCCTGATGGCATCGAGGAGGCGAGCATCTTATGAACCAATCGATGGCAATCGACGATCTGGTATCCGTAGCACAGGCCGAAGCCATGGGGGAACTGGACGCCCCGATGATGGCCATAGTTCTGTCCAGTGAGCAGAGCTACGACCTGCCCATCAACTCTCTGGAAACCGATGCCGACAAGGCCCGCTGGGGTCTGATTCTGCGGGCGGCCCGCGAACATGTGGAAGCCGACGCCGTAGCGGTACTCTACCCGGCCTGGACCACCATCCGTCGAAAACCGACCGATGCCGAAACATCCCAGGCCCAGGCAGAGGATGAAGACAGTGCCGATGATGATAACGGCCCCATCGACACCCTGTTTGTGCAGCTGCACACCCGAGACAGAATCTATTGGCGGGGCTTTGAACAAATCCGCGATCCCAAACATCAGCGCATTATCGGCTTTCGCCGGATCAAAGCGCTGTCCACCGACTACGACAGAGACAGCGCGCCAAGCGTGGCTGCCTGGTTGAGCACCCTGTTCGAACCTTTGCCAGACGAAGGCGAGGAAACCGATATCGACCGCGAGCTGGCGGATTTGCTGGAAGAACCCGAGGTCAGCGCGGCGCTCTACCCGCGGCAGATGCGGGCGTTGCACTGATCCCGTGATAAAGGCCGGCCGGGCGCCACGGCCCCGGCCGGATAGGTTCTATATTTCGGCGATCCGTTCCACCACCCAATACAGGCTCAGGGCGCCGACTGCCACGAGCATGGCTGGCACGGCGGCCCGTTCGTAGAAACGCGAGCGGGCGGCGAGGTACAGCAATGGGAAAACCACCAGCACCAGCGCAACCTGCCCCAGTTCCACGCCAAGATTGAACCCGGCCAGCGCCACCGCCATTTGAGAGACGCCGGTGGTCAGATCGCCCAGCACACTGGCAAAACCAAACCCGTGAATAAGACCGAAGCCGAAGGCCAGCTTCCAGGTTTTCCGGCCCAGTATCGGCCAGATGACGTTCAGGGCGGCCAGCGCAACGGACAACGCAATAATGGTCTCTACCCAGGCAATGGGCAGGCGCACCACACCGAGTGCTGAAAGTCCAAGGGTAATGGAATGGGCCACAGTAAAAGCGGTGACGATGCCGACCAGTTCAAGTAGCCTCGGTCTCAGACCGGCGTGAACCGAAGTATGCCGGGTCCCAGTGGTTTCCCGTCGTCGAATCGTGGCTGGCAGCATCAACACCAGCAGGAAGAGAATGTGATCAAGCCCTATCAGCAAGTGAACGACGCCTTCATAGAGAAACGTGCCGAATAAGCGACCACTACCGAAGCTGGTTGCTGCCAAGGCCAGCGTCGGGTCATCGGGGCCAATAACGGCAAGCGTCTCCTGGCCTTCGTAGGTCAGGCTGACAAGCCCTCTGTGCAGGGGGTCGCGATCAAACAGCAGTGTATAGGTAATGGATTCCGGTACTTGTCCGTTTGGGCATGAGACCTGATACAAAGCCGCCGCGTAAGGGCCATCGCTGTGGGTGGATAGCCCCCACTGCTCACCCTGCAGGGCGCAGCTGCCGCTGTGATTGGCCAGGAGCAGACCCTCCTCCAGGTAGCGGGTAATTTCTCCTCGGGCTGCTCTTAGCTCGGCACCACTGACCCTCCGGTCGGCATTGCGGTCGAGGGGCACCTCCAGGGCAAGGTCCCTGAGGGCGAGGTCTACCCGGACGGTCGACTGGTCAAGGTCAAGGTAGATAAAGGCATCGCTGGCCTTGTGGGCCCAGGCCGGCGATGAGCTTGCTGCCAGCATCGCAACGAACAGTAACCCAGGAAGAAGGAATCGGTTCATGAGTCGGTCTCCGGGAAGCGGCTGTCGGTTTGCCGGTGTTGGTTCAGCCAGTTGCGAACCGTATTGGCGGGTTCGTCTTCGCCGGCCGCAACGCTGGCGCGTAATACCAGCCTGGTGTCTTCCGGCTCCCGTTGATCTTGCCAGTTGGCCAAGGCATGGCTAAGCGCTTGCTGTGGTTGTCCTTCCACATCCAGTTGGAACCGTGCGAGATCTCGTTCATGCAGAAGGCTCCCCCGCCAGCGAGCTTCGGAAAACCGCTCTTTCAGGCGAGTGATCATGGCATTGGCTTGGGGATGATTGGTTTGCAGCATGGCAATCGTCTGGATAACTGCCAGGGAGTCCACGTGCTCATAGCCTTCTGTCAAAGACAGGGTGTTTTCTGGTTGGTCATTGTCCAGAAACCAGTCGGCCAGCCGGGCGCGGGTGTACAGATCGTCTGGATGCTGGCTGAGAATGAACCGCCAGTGGTCGCGGGCACGGGCATCGCCGAGCTGGGCTGCGAGGTCGGCAAGCGTCCCCTCCGCCCAGAGTCTTGCCGAGCTGTTGTGCCGCTGTTCTGCGCGGGTACGATCAAGAAGCTGTTGATATGCCGCTTGGGGTTGCCCGGTTCGGCCCTGGACTTGTGCCTGACAACTGTGGGCAACCAGCCCCGGTGAGGATTCAATCAAAGCCTGACATTGTGCGGCCGCCTGTTCATAGCGGCCCTGCACCAACTCAAGGTTTGCCAGTGTCAGTTGGGCCTGTCGCTTTTGAGTTGGGTCATTGGCGGTGGTAATGACGGTTTGCAGGTCTGCCCGTGCCTCGTCAAATTGATGCAGGCTTTGCCGAACCGTGGCTCGAAGAACTCTCAGTCGGTCGGTCAGTCGGTCCTCGGGCCATTGCGAGAGCAAGCCGCTGGCATAACCCAGGTATCTTGGGTCGCCATCCCGTCTGGCCTGGAGGATCTGCTGCTGTATGGTGTCTGCCAGTTCCGCTGCGTTGTCGGGCAGCGGGGCTTGGGTTAGCGCGGGTTGTGGCAGGGTGACCAGAATGTCGGTGTCACCAAAGTCGGTTCTGATATCGGCGGGTGCTGCCCAGGCGGCGGAGCCAAAAGCGGCCATCCCGGTCAGGATGGCTAAAAAGGCTCCGCCCTTCAGGGCAGGCGCAAGAGCTACCAGCGCGCCTTTCCCGGCACGCTGGTAGCGGAGCAAGCCGCGATCAGAACAGGTTGTCAAACGCCTGTTCGTTGTCTTGATCATTGAAGCTGAACTCCAGGTTATTGATATTGACCGGTTCGCGATCATCCGCCGTGCGCTGTATCTCGTTCTGGACGAACGTGGTGAAATCCACCGATATTTTCAGGTCCTGGCCCCGGTTGTTGGAGCTGTCTGAACAGCCAGCAAGTGCCAGAGCAAACACCAACAGCGCCGCGATCTTGAGTATGGGTTTCATGGAAACCTCCTTTTGTCGCTTCAGTTACGCTGTGGATTCGGGGAGCCAGAGAACGGATGGCCCAGGTACGGGAAGCCGCTCAGCAGAAGATCCCGATCAACCACGGCTCCGTCGGTGTAGTTGATCTGACCGGCAGGTGCCGACTCTTCGTCGAGCAGGACGCCCATCACTACCCGCAAGGCAATGTCGACTACGTCATCCACAGGCCGGCGGCCATTCGGGAAGCCGGTAACATCTCCGGCGATGACACCCAGATCATCCTGCATGGTGACGTCGCTGCTGGCGGCCTCAATGCTGGTGTTCAGTCGAAGCATTTCACCCAGGGTTGGCGTGCCGCCGGGGCGTGTCAGGTCTGGTACACCATTGAGGAAGGCCCAGACCAGATCGGTGCGCGGATAGGCGTCGGGCGCCTGCACACCGAACAGGCTCTCGATCAGCACTGGTAAGGTGGGAGTCAGTACATAGGGTGCGAAGTTAGACGCATCGTCTTTCGGCTCGCTGGCGTTGAAGAGATCCTTGTCCCGAAGGCCAATCACGACTTCATTGACCAGAGGGGAACCGAGGCGCGACACCTGGGTGAATGCGCCACCTTCAACGGTCGCACCCTTGCCTGCATCACCTTCTTCGAAGGCGACAGGTCGCGGATTGATCACTCGTGCCTGGCGAACGCTGGCTGTAGTCCAGGCACCGATGACCGGATCATTGGCCGAGGCAACACACTCGATCGGCACCTCAAGAGCAAGCGACGTCACGTTCTTGCCTTCCAGAATATTCAGGCCAAGATCCCGGCCGTTCGCGCCGGTGACATCCTCGGGCGACAGGTTGATCAGATCGAAGACTTCGCCGAGGTTGACGGCAAAGGCTTCGGCCCGCTGGCCGGCAAACACCCGGCCGGTGCCGCAGCCCGGAATATTGGCAGTGTACACATGGCTCTGGGCATAGGCAGGATAATCTGCAATGGTTTTGCTGCCGATGTTATCCAGTGGCTTGTTGAAGGTGGGACTGCCGCCGTCACCTGTAACGGGCTGCGCTACGCCGGTGCGCCGATCACCTCGAATGACATCCACGGTATAGGTCTGGCGAACCTGAATAGCGCCGTTCATGGCGTCATCCATGGCGCCGGGACCAACCGGTGCGCCAGTTTTCAGAGGGATGGAGACCATTTCTCCGTTCACATCGATTTTGAGATCCTGCTTCACATCCTGGAATGAGAAACGGAAGGTGATGTCTTCCTGCGCGTTCCCGGTGTTGTCGATGTGAATCTCGTAGATGGCGTCTTCATCAAGATCGAAGTAGTTGGGCCCGCCATAGGCATCCTGCAGTGGAAGGTAGTTTGCGATCAATGTGACGAAACCTTCCCGGCCAGATTCATAACTGCGGAACATATAGAAATCGGTTCCGTCCACTTTCGGCATCTCGGTAATGAATGGGGCTTCTCTGTGGCTGGACGCGTGTCCGGATCCGGCGGCCAGGCACAAACCGGCAACCGCAACTGCGAGGCCGGAGCGTTTTATTAATGTGTTCATTCCGTGCTTCCTCATCGATGGTTGGTAATGCAAAGGGGTAACGGGTGCCACCGCTGAAAAGATGCACTCCGGCGCAAAATAAAAGTTGTGATTTTCAACGAGCGGTCTTGCAACTTTCGCGGCACCCGCCCCGTAACTGTTCAGGAGCATTGGATAACACGGGGCAGAACATGACGGTTGATGAGTCAGAACAAAAAGAATTGTTGAACCTGTTGTTGGCAGTGGCACAGCATGATCGGGAGGCTTTTCGACAGCTGTACCAGCGAGTCTCGGCTCGCATGTTCGGGCTGTGTTACAAGCTCTCAGCCCAACAGGATCTCGCTGAAGAAGCGTTGCAGGATGCCTTTGTTCAGATCTGGCACAACGCGGGCGAGTATCACGGCGATAGAGGTGCACCCCTGGGCTGGATGTTGACCATTGCCAGATACCGAACTCTTGATCTCATCCGGGCGCGCCGATCACTGAGAAGTGCTGGTGACGACATGTTGAAACACCTGGAAGACGGACGCTGGGGGCCACTGGAGACCCGGCTACAGCAAGCTGGAGCAACAGCGCTGACGGGGTGCCTCGAGGAATTGAGCGACACCCAGCGAGACACCATTCTGCTGTCCTACTATCGGGGGATGACCCATGATGAGCTGGCACAGACTCTGGCCTCGCCCGTTGGTACGGTGAAAAGCTGGATAAGGCGCGGCCTGATGGCGCTGAAGAGGTGCCTGGAACGATGAAAAAAACGCCGGAACGTTTTGAAAGTCTCGCCGCAGAGTATGTGTTGGGTTCGCTAACCGGGCGGGCGAGGCAGCGCTTTGAGCGCTGGATGATGCAATCGGTGCAGGTTCGGCAGGAGGTCTGGTTCTGGGAAGAGCGGCTTGGCCAACTGACCCGGGCGGTGCCGTCGGTCAGTCCAGCTGCTTCGGTTTGGGCGAACATAGAACGGCGGCTTTGGCCCACTGCCGGCGAAACTCCCCACGCACACCCGCGCATGCGTTGGCTCTGGCCGAGCTGGAGCTTGCTGGCAAGCGCGGCTGCCCTGGTTCTGGCAGTGATCGTGGCTTTTCCTCACCAGACGGGCACAGGCCGTGATGTCCAGTTAACCGGCGCAGTGGTGCAGGCTGACGTGAGCGATCCGCTATGGCTGGTCAGCGAAGCGGGAAGTAACCGATTGAGGCTGAGACCCGTGGCCGCCGTCGACGCAGAACAGGGCAGGGATTACGAGTTATGGGTAGTGCCGGGTGACGGTAGCCCCTTGTCGTTGGGCGTTATGGCCGTGGGAGGAGTATACGAGGTGACGCTGTCTGAGGATGCCCGCAGGCTGCTGGCCAGCAGCCGCACGCTGGCCATCAGCCTGGAGCCGAGAGGCGGCTCTCCCACGGGCGTACCGACCGGCCCGGTCCTGCATATCACCCGGCTTTACGAGATGTGAAACAGGGTCGACCCGCCTCTCGGCGGATCAGTGGTTGGTGGTTAGCAGCGTGAGGCACAATTGTGCGTTCTGGATAAAGTGGGCAAAGGCTGCCAGCTGCTGTTCCGACGGCACATAGCCCGCCGCCGCATTATCGGCATAGAACAGGCCCACCAGTCGGCCCTTGGCGGTAAGCGAGCCTACCAGGGCCGGCACCTTGCCCAGCCAGCGGTCATAGGGAACACCGCCCGCCTGTTTGCCGGGTTTGTAGATGGCACAAGTGCCATGGGGTAAAAGCTCTCCCAGTGGCCCGGTGCCATCCTTGTGGATAATCAGGTGTTCGCGCCACTCTTCGGTACCACGACCTCCTACCTTTCTGGGAATCAGGTCTTGTCCGGTGCGGTCACTCATCAGCAGGGCTACCCGTTGCATTCCAATGGCCCGGTGAATGCCTTCGATCACCAGCTGGCACACTTCGTTGATATCGGGTTTTTCTGCCAGTGTATGGGTCAGATCCCGAAGGATCTGCAACTGTAGGGCGGGGTCCATAACCGGGGCTTCGGCGCCGTGTCCGGCGGCGCTCTCCTGATTGCCGGGCAGCAACGCCGTGACCTGCGGAATGCCCAGAGACACGGCTACTTTGGTGGCTTCCTGGGCGTTGACCTTCAGTTGGTCCCGGATGGCAGCGGGGCTTTCTCCAACATCTGCCGACAAACGTTCCAGCACCTTGTCCATCTCTGGCCCACTCCAGCCATGCTCGGACACCGCGGCCATTTCCACGGTGTTGCGCACCAGGCTGCTGGCCAGGGAATTGGCCTTGCCGGGCGCCACCACTTCACGGATAAACGGCCCTAAAGACCAGGCTTCCACCAGGCCCCGGGTGATCTCGGTAAAGGTGGTGTGCAGTACGGCCTTCTGTGCCTCCACAGGCGGTTCATCCAGCCGCAGGCGCTCCTCCAGCTCTGTCGCCTGATCGGTTTCGCAGGACCAGAATGCCAGCTCACCGATGTTCATCAGCAAGGCCCCGATAAACACTTCCTCAAGCGCATGTTCGGTGCGTTTGGGCATCAGGCACCGGGCCTGAACGGCTGCGTGAATAGCGCGGGCAAGGCAACGCAACAGGTGTGGCCGGTCGTTGCGTTTGAGCAGAGTGTCGACAATCAGCGATGAAATCGCCATGGATTTCACGGCATCGAAACCGATCAACGTGATGGCACGGCTGACCGTGCTCACCTGGGTGCGGGTCTGGTTGTAGAACACCGTGTTGGAAAGCCGGAGCACCTGGGAGGTCAACTGGGCATCATTCAGAATGACATTCGCCAGTTCGTTCACTGTGCTGTTGCGGCTGTCGGTCAGTTCGTTGATCTGCCGGAGGGTGTTGGCCAATACCGGCAGCTCTACCTTGCTGAGGTAGGAAACCCATGCCTGGGTGGAATTCATCCTTGAGGGCGTATTCTCGGACGGGGTAGTCACAGGTACGGCGCGCCTCGGATAGGTGGAGGTTTATTAATGTTCTTTTCAAATAGCAGTTTAGCTGAGGGCAGGCGGGTGTGTCAGGTAGCTTTTTGTGTAAGGGCAACTACACACCGCCGGGATTCGGGTTTGGTCATCGAATAGGCTATAATCGCCGGTTTTCGGCTGCGCGCCCTACGCACTCCAAAGGCAAAGACCAAGGCACTGATCGTGATTGTATTTGACCAGGTACAGAAGTCATACCAGGTGGCCGGCCGGGCGATCCCCGCGCTGCACCCCACCAGTATGACCATTGAAACCGGCGAGGTATTCGGCATCGTCGGCCATTCCGGTGCGGGTAAGTCCACCCTCGTACGGCTGATCAACCTGTTGGAACCGCCCACCGGCGGCCGCATCCTGATCGACGACGAAGACATTACCCGGTACAACTCTGCGGAGCTGCGAGCCTTCCGCCGCAAAGTGGGCATGATCTTCCAGCACTTCAACCTGCTGTCGTCCAAAACCGTGGCAGACAACATCGCGTTTCCGATGAAGCTGGCGGGCATCTACAGCAAAACCGAGATACGGGAGCGGGTACAGGAACTGCTGGCCCGGGTGAGCCTGACCGACCACGCCGACAAGTATCCGTCTCAGCTGTCTGGCGGCCAGAAACAACGCGTTGGTATCGCCCGCGCCCTAGCCTGTCGCCCCACCATTCTACTGTGCGACGAAGCCACCAGCGCACTGGACCCGCAAACCACCCAGTCGGTCCTGAAACTGCTGGGTGACATCAACAAAGAACTGGGCCTGACCATCGTCTTGATCACCCACGAAATGGACGTGGTGCGCCGGGTCTGCGACCGGGTGGCCGTAATGGACGCCGGTCGCGTCGTGGAAATGGGCCCGGTGAGCGAGGTGTTCCTGCACCCCCAGCATCCCACCACCCGGGATTTTGTGTTCGAAAGCGAAAACATCGACCGCAACGAACTCCAGGAAGACCTGCAGAAAGCCGAAGGCCGCATCCTGCGCCTGACCTTCAAGGGCGAATCCACCTACAAACCCCTGCTGGGCAGTGTGGCAAGGGAATCCGGCGTAGACTTCAGCATCCTCTCCGGCCGGATCGATCACATCAAAGACACCCCCTACGGCCAGCTGACCCTGTCACTGGTGGGCGGTGATCTCGACGTCGCCATGCAGGCGCTGGAAGCCGCCGACGTTCACGTGGAGGTAGTGCGCTGATGGAAGCTTTAATGGAAACCCTCATGGGCAACGTCGACTGGCTGGAAATCGGCTGGGCCAGCTGGGACACCCTGGTGATGGTGGGCATGTCCCTGCTGTTCAGCGTACTGATCGGCCTGCCCATTGGCGTATTATTGTTCCTGTTCGGCAAACGCCAGCTATTGGAACAACCGGTGGCCTACGCGGTGTTGTCATTTGTGGTCAACGTACTGCGTTCCGTGCCTTTCATCATCCTGCTGATCGTGATGATCCCGTTCACCGTACTGCTCATTGGCACGTCACTGGGCGTGGCCGGCGCCATCCCGCCACTGGTGGCCGGTGGCGCACCCTTCTTCGCCCGCCTGGTGGAAACCTCCCTTCGGGAAGTTGACCGCGGCATCATCGAAGCCACTCAGGCCATGGGTGCTAACGTGCGCCAGATCATCTTCGGCGCCTTGCTGCCGGAAGCGCTTCCGGGCATCATCGCCGGTATTACCGTGACGGCCATCACCCTGGTCTCCTACGCGGCCATGTCTGGCGTTATCGGTGGCGGCGGCCTGGGCGACCTGGCTATCCGTTTCGGTTACCAGCGTTTCCAGACCGACGTGATGGTGATTACCGTCGCGTTACTGGTGATTTTCGTACAAGTACTCCAGATGGTTGGTGATCGTCTGGTGCTGTATTTCAGCAGAAAGTAAGGCCGTGATTGAACCGGGCAGGCAATTCCAAAGTCCGGTATAGGCAGGCTGCTGGGAGGCTCCTTCCGAAAACCTGGAGCGCCAGGGATGGCGCGACGGAGCCCTACATGGACGTATTCACGGGCGTTTTTCGGAAGGAGCCTCCCAGCAGCTTGCCGCAAACCAAAGTTAAACACGATGCTCCACAGGAGAACGCAATAATGAATCTGAAGAAAACTCTGGTAGCCATCGCTGCCGTAGCAACTTTCTCCTCTGCTGCTGTTGCAGAGAAACTGTCCGTAGCCGCTACTCCGGTCCCCCATGCTGAGTTGCTGGAATTCGTGAAGCCGGCAATGGCCGAACAAGGTGTTGAGCTGGATGTGAAGGTCTTCACCGACTACGTACAGCCAAACATCCAGGTTGACCAGAAGCGCATGGACGCCAACTTCTTCCAGCACCAGCCGTACCTGGATGAATTCAACAGCGGCCGTGGCACTAACCTGGTCACCGTTGCCGGTATCCACGTTGAACCCTTCGGCGCCTACTCCAGCAAAATCAGCTCCCTCGACGAACTGAAAGATCGTGCCGTGGTGGCCATCCCCAACGACCCCACCAACGGCGGCCGCGCCCTGCTGCTGCTTCAGGAAGCCGGCCTGATCACCCTGAAAGACGAAAGCAAAATCACCGCCACACCCCGTGACATTGCCGACAACCCCAAGCGCCTGAACTTCCGCGAACTGGAAGCCGCTACCCTGCCGCGTATCCTGAACCAGGTCGACATGGCCCTGATCAACACCAACTACGCCCTGGAAGCCGGCCTGAACCCGTCTGAAGATGCCATGGTGATTGAAGGTGCCGAGTCCCCTTACGTAAACATCCTGGTTGCCCGCCCGGACAACAAGGACAGCGACGCCATGCAGAAACTGGCCAATGCGCTGAAATCAGACGCCGTTCGCGAGTTCATCAAAGAAAAATACGAAGGTGCAGTAGTACCGGCATTCTGACATCCGGGTACTCGAAAATGAAAAAGCCGGGCAGTTCGCACTGCCCGGCTTTTTACTGGCACAAAACTTACTGCAAGGCGAGGATCAGTCACCGCTCCAGTTAGAGGACGGGTCTGGAGTCATCCGCAGGTAGGATTTCACTGCCTTGTAGCCCTTCGGGAAGCGCTGTTTGATCTCGTCTTCATCCTGCAGTGACGGCACAATCACCACATCGCCGCCTTTTTCCCAGTTACCTGGCGTAGCCACTTTATGGTCATCGGTCAGTTGCAGGGAGTCGATAACCCGCAGCACCTCGTTGAAGTTACGACCGGTGGATGCCGGGTAGGTAATGATCAGGCGCACCTTCTTGTTCGGATCAATGATAAACAGCGAACGCACGGTCAGGGTGCTGTCGGCGTTCGGGTGGATCATGTCGTACAGCTTGGCCACCTTGCTGTCGTGGTCGGCAATGATCGGGAAGTTAACGGTGCAGCCCTGGGTTTCGTTGATATCCTTGATCCAGTCCTTGTGGGAGTCAACCGGGTCGACACTCAGGGCAATGGCCTTGACGCCACGTTTGGCGAATTCGTCTTTCAGTTTGGCGGTCAGGCCCAGTTCCGTGGTGCATACCGGTGTGAAGTCGGCAGGGTGCGAGAACAGAACCCCCCAGCTGTCACCAAGCCAGTCATAGAAGCGAATGGTGCCTTCGCTGGAATCCTGTTCAAAATCCGGTGCAGTGTCTCCAAGACGCAAACTCATAGTCGTTCTCCTCAGACAGGTTGTTGGCAAACACGGTGTTTTTTTGTGTACGTTAGACACTGTGGCGATGGATGCCCTGAATGCAAGGGGGGGCTTGATCCAGAGCATCCAACGGTTTGCTCACATCCTTATGAGCACCAGACATACCGATTGTTTATTTCACCCCCAGGGCCTTCTGCTTCTCAAAGTGTTCCCGGGTGAGCTTGAACACCACCGGGCTGAGTAACAGCAGGGCGATCAGGTTGGGCAGCGCCATCATCGCGTTGAGGGTGTCGGCCACCAGCCAGATAAAGCCCAGGTTGATGGTGGCACCCACGGGGATGGCGACAATCCACAACACCCGATAAGGCACGATGGCCTTCACACCAAACAGGAACTCGATGCAGCGTTCACCATAGAACGACCAGCCAATGATGGTGGTGAAGGCGAAAATCGCCAGCGCAATCGCGACCACGTAGTTGCCGAAGCCGGGGAGGCCTGTTTCAAAGGCCAGGGAGGTGAGGGCCGCACCCGTCTCGCCGGAGGTCCAGGCGCCGGAGGTAATAATCACCAGGCCGGTGATGCTGCACACAATGATGGTATCGATGAAGGTGCCCAGCATGGCGACCATGCCCTGCTTGACCGGGTTCTTGGTCTGGGCGGCGGCATGGGCGATGGGCGCAGAACCCAGGCCCGCTTCGTTGGAGAAGATACCGCGTGCGACACCAAAGCGGATAGCCGCCCAGACAGCGGCACCGGCAAAGCCCCCCTCGGCTGCGGCCGGGCTGAAGGCATAGCTGAACACCATGCTGACGGCTGCGGGAATTTCACTGGCATTGATGGCCAGAACAATCAGGCCAACCAGCACGTAAGACACCGCCATAAATGGCACCAGGGCACTGGCCACCTGGCCAATACGCTTGATGCCGCCAATCAGCACCAGGCCCACCATAATCATCAGCAGAACGCCGGTGATCCAGTGGGGCAGGCCGAAGTTGGCAGACAACACATCCGCCACCGAGTTGGCTTGTACCGTATTGCCGATACCGAAAGCGGCAATGGAGGCGAAGATCGCGAACAACACCCCAAGCCAGGCCCATTTCTTGCCCAGGCCATTGCGGATGTAATACATGGGGCCGCCCACATGGGCACCACGCTCATCCACTTCCCGGTAGCGCACGGCCAGCACGGCCTCGCCGTACTTGGTGGCCATGCCCACCAGGGCGGTCAGCCACATCCAGAACAGGGCGCCCGGGCCGCCCAGGAACACGGCGGTGGCAACCCCTGCAATGTTACCGGTGCCTACGGTGGCTGACAGGGCGGTCATCAGGGCCTGGAATGGCGGAATATCACCATCGTCCTCGTCACCGCGGGCACGGCCGCTCCACATCAGCCGGAACCCGGCGCCCAGTTTCAGGATTGGCATCAGTTTCAGACCAATACTGAGAAACAGCCCGACCCCGAGGATCATCACCAACATCGGTGGTCCCCAGACCAGGCTATTGATTTGACTTACAAATTCAGAAATGGGTTCCATGGGTTCTCCCACTGTTTACCACGGCTAGGTCATATGATTAGAGCCCCAGAGGGCATAACCTGTTGAGTTTAGTCGACTATTTTGTGGTGTAAACCGTTTTGCTCCTGAGAGTTGTCCATTTTGCCCACCATTGCCTATGTTTAGAGTAACTGCGGTGCCAGTTTCGGCGCCTTAAATAAAACCGAAAAGGGGCTGCCTATGCGCTCACTGAAAATCTCGGAAGTCATGTGGAATCACATTGAGCCTATCCGTTGCGGCACACCGCTGACCAAGGTTGTTAAAGCGTTACTGGATAACCACGTTACCGGTTTGCCAGTGGTGGATGAAAAGCGCCAGGTTCTGGGCTTTGTGTCGGAGCAGGACTGCATTCACTCGCTGCTGGTGAGTAATTATCACAGCGAGGGCGAGCCCATTGTGGACGATGTGATGTTCCATAAACCGCTGACGGTGTCGCCAGAGATGTCAGTGATCGATCTGGCGCAGAATCTGGGGGCCGGAAAGCCGAAAGTGTACCCGGTGGTTGATCATGGCAAACTGGTGGGGATTGTCACCCGTACAGCTATTCTGTCCCAGTTGGCCAAATCCGGTAATACCATCGAAAAACAGCGATTTGCCAACGCTGCGGACTGACTTGTCCACCTACAACTGCCAGGAAGACTATGGAACTGCTAGCCACCAACGTTTGCTTTGACGGCGAGCACCGCCGCTACCGCCACTCATCTGCCACGCTCCAGTGCGACATGGAGTTTGCGGTGTTTCTGCCGCCGTCGGCTCTGGGCGAGAAAGGCAAACCAGCGCCAGTGCTGTACTGGTTGTCCGGGCTGACCTGCACCGACCAGAATTTCATGCAGAAAGCCGGTGCCCAGAAACTGGCCGCCAGGCTGGGCCTGGCGATTGTGTGCCCGGATACCAGCCCCCGGGGCCTGGACCTGCCTGGCGAGCACGACAGTTATGATTTTGGCAGTGGCGCGGGCTTTTATGTGAATGCCACAGAACAGCCCTGGGCACCCCACTACCGCATGCACGATTACGTGGTGAAGGAACTGCCCCAACTGGTCGAGAATGAGTTGCCGCTCAGCAGTGAACGGTCAGTCAGCGGCCATTCCATGGGCGGCCACGGAGCCTTGATTTGTGCCTTGAAGAATCCGGGGTATTACAAATCGGTATCGGCGTTCGCCCCCATTGCCAATCCCATGGCGTGCCCCTGGGGGCAGAAAGCCTTCAAGGGTTATCTTGGGGAAGACCAGAACGATTGGGAAGCGTGGGATGCTTCCTGCCTGATCCCGACCGCAAAAGAGCGGCTGCCGCTACTGGTAGACCAGGGTACGGCCGATGAGTTTCTGGAAACCCAGCTGAACCCGGAAACGTTGGCGGATGTCTGTGAGAAGTTTCATCACCACATCAACCTGCGAATGCACCGTGGGTACGACCACAGCTATTTCTTTATTGCCTCGTTCATTGACGACCACCTGAATCATCATGCCAGGGCATTGGGTTTGGCATGAGCCCGCCACGCTCCGCGGGTTTCAGTTGCGAAAGCCCCAGAGCAGGCTGAAATCCATGGAAGGCATTTCTTCTGGCTCTTCGGCGCCTTGGATGTTGTATTCGGGAACGCTGGTGTCGCGCTCAAACGTGCCGCTGTAGCGGTTGCCCCGGGGCCCGAAAATAGCTTTGACAAACGGTCCCCTGGCCCTGACGGCGCGGCCGGTCACCACACCGACTTCGTTATTGTCGAGCCGCACCAGCATGCCAGGCGGGTATTCGCCGAGTACTTGCAACAGTGACCGTGGAATGGCCGGGCGGACCTTGCCGTCACCGAGGGTGGCTATCAGTTTGCGGGCAGCGGTGATGGTCATCCGGTTGCGGTAGGCTCGTTTGGTGATCATGGCCACGTAGCGTTCTGACAGAGCCAGAATTTCCGCCTCTGGCAGAATATCAGTGCCACTTAATCCTTCCGGATAGCCGGAGCCATCGGCCTGCTCGTGGTGCTGGGCGATGATTTTCAGCAACAGTTTATTGGTAATGCCGGCGGAGGTCAGTGCCTGGATGCTGCGGTGCGGGTGTTTGCGGATAACTGCCCGCTGGTCGTCGGTGAGCACGCGGGTGGAAGCATTTAGCTGGTCGGCCACCGGCACAAGTGCCAGGTTGGCGGTCAGGGCCGCGGCGGTCAGCACACTGGTACGTTTTTCATCAAGCCCAAACGCCCTGGCCGTGAAGTGGCACAAAATGCCGTAGAAAAGAATCTGTTCGTGAATGGTGGGGCCGATGGAGTACAGGTGCACCAGGGCCAGGCTGGCTTCCGGGGCTTCCTGACAGGTCCGCTCCAGCATTCGCGCCAGCCCCAATAAACGTTTTTGGGCAGACGGATCTTCACTGGTGATGGCGTTGAGGGTTGCTTCCAGGGTGGCCAGCAGGTCAGCGTAGTCGGCAAACGGGTTACGCTGCCGTTGATCCTCCTGAATCTTTTCCTTTTTCCGTTCGATTTTCCGGGGTTTGAACCGGCCCCGCTCAAACAATTGCTCCAGTTGGGTATTGGTCTGGATAACATAGCCCTGACGCAGCAAGACGTTTCCATCGGCGTCGAAAACATCCCAGGGTAATGGACGGCCGATGGTCAATGCCCCAGGGGCGATGCGTATTAAATCAGACAAAATGCTGGTTCCTGAATACCACTTTGGCTCAAAAGTCTAACCCTGAAACTGTCGTCAATGCCACCATATACCCAATCTCATTGCATGGCAGCATGATAGTGAAACGCCTGCCGGATATGCTCGCGAATCTGGTCGTCATCCCAGGGTTTGGTCAGGAATTTGTAGATCGCGCCCTGATTTATCGCGTCGGTCACGGATTTCAGATCCGTGTATCCAGACAACACAATACGCACGGTATTCGGGTGGATGGCTTTCACCCGGCTGAGAAACTCCGTGCCAGACATTTCCGGCATTCGCTGGTCAGAGATGATTACCTGCACAGCATTTTCGGCCAGCAAGTTGAATGCCTCACTCACCGATGTAGTCGATAATATACGGTACCCGTCTCTTCGCAAGGTGCGGGATAACGCTTTGATGATATTGGCCTCGTCGTCCAGTAACAGGAGAGTTTTCTGGCCGCTCTCGTCGCTTTGGGTTGAGAGTTTCGGGTGGCCGCCTTGCTGATTCATGAAGTCGATGAGTTCGGTGAAAGGCATCGGTCGCGCAAAGGCATATCCCTGCAACAGGTCGCAGTTGTTCCTGCGCAGAAAGGCAGCGTGCGCCTCGGTTTCCACACCCTCGGCTACTACCTCAAGCGATAGATGGTGGGCCATCGAAATCACCCCTTGGGTAATGGCGGCGTCACTGCGATTCTGGATAACATCTTTGATAAACGTACGGTCAATCTTTATTTTGTTGGCCGGCATGAGCTTGATGTATGTGAGGCTTGAAAAGCCAGTTCCGAAATCGTCTATCGCGATACGTACGCCCAGTGCCCGGAGTTCATTCAGAGTACGAACCACCATATCTGTGTCGTAGAGAACGGTGGACTCTACTACCTCCAGTTCCAGAGAGGCGGGGGGCAGTCCAGATGCCTGAAGCGCCTGCTGGACAACCTCGACGAAGCCAAATTTCCGAATCTGTATCGGCGAGACATTGACGGCAACGGTGCAATCTTTGAAGCCGGATGCGTGAATGCGGACCATATCTCGGCAGGCCTGGTGCAACACCCAGCGCCCAAGGGCAATGATCTGACCGGTTTCCTCCGCCATCGGCACGAAGTCACCCGGCGACACCAATCCTTGTTCCGGATGCTCCCAGCGCACCAACGCCTCAACAGACTTTGTCTGCCCGGTGCGGGCGTCGACAACGGGTTGATAGAATAGTGTCAGCGCTTCATCGTCGATGGCGTCCTGAAGCTGGTTGCGGAGTTTGACCCGTAAGTTCGCTTGGGTGTTCATCTCCTCCTCAAACCATTGCCAGGTGTTGCGGCCAAGTTGCTTCGCTTGATACATGGCGAGGTCTGCTTGCTGGATCAGCTCGGAGGGCTCCTGGATGCTGCCATCGGTGGCCGTCATGCCGATGCTAGCGGTCAGATGCAAGGTCTCATCGCATACTCGGTAAGGCAAAGCCAAAGCTTTCATGACCTGCTCCACCACCACTTGCGCGTCGTTATCCTGTGCGAGATCGGAAAGTGCTATGACGAACTCATCGCCACTGACGCGAGCCACGGTATCGCCGGAGCGCACGAGCCCTCTGAGTCGATGAGCTACCTCAATCAGAATCTGGTCGCCGGTGCGATGGCCAAGTGAATCGTTAATCAGCTTGAAACCGTCCAGATCAATAAAAAGCAGGCCCACGTGGCGGTTGTACCGTCGGGCAAACTGGCAGGCCTGGTTTAGCCGGTCTTCCAGCAGCGCGCGGTTGGGTAGCTGTGTCAGCACATCATGGCTGGAATTGTAGGCCAGCTGATTCTCAATGGATTTCCGTTCAGAAATATCATTCAGGACGCCAACAAAGTGGGTGATCGTGTTCTGATCGTCACGGATGGGCGATAGGTAAAGGTCATTCCAGAACGGGCTGCCGTCTTTTTTGTAGTTACGCAGCACGACCGAAATATCGTCGCCTCTGGCGAGCCCCTTGCGAATCTGATCGAGGGCCTGTTCATTACTCAAGTCAAATTCGTCCCCCTGCAGAAACCGGCAGTTCCTGCCAAGTACTTCTTCAGCTGTATAGCCGGTGATTCGCTCAAACGTAGGGTTTACGTAGACCAGGGGCATATCCTCGGCCAGCGCATCTGCTACCACAATGCCGTTAGAGCTGGATTCGATACAGCGTTTCAGCAGTTTGAGCCGACGGTCATTCTCGATCTGACTCGTTTTGTCGTTAAAAATATAAAGCGCCAGCTCAGTCTGGTTGATCGAGATTAACTCGTGGGTTACTTCGACAGTCAGCGAGCGGCCGTCCTGGGTGAGATGGTGTTCCAGGACAGCTCCGAGTTGCAGGGTGAGACTGTCGCCATCTGGAAGGTCAGCTTGGTTTGGTGCTCTCAGGTCATCCAATGACAGCCTTGGGGAGCCTTGCGGGGCAAGCCCATACAATTCGCGAGCGGCGCTGTTCATGGCTTTGATGCGGCCAGTATCCGGTTCCGCCAGGCACATGGGGCTCGGGCTATTTTCAAACAGGAGCCGGTATTGCGCTTCACTGCTGGCGAGGTCCTCGGTGGCGGCGGCCCGGTCTATGGCGTAGCGGATACTGCGCAGCAGCGTGTGGCCATCCAGCCGGCCTTTTACCAGATAATCGGCGGCTCCCATCTCTACAGCACGGGCATCCAGTTCATTGTCCCCCTGGCCGGTCAGCAGGATGAACGGTGTGGTGATACCCTCTTCCTTGGCTCGCTGGATCAGGTCGAGGCCTGACTCAGGCCCCAGCCGAAGGTCAACAAGTGCTATATCCACGCCATTGTCATGCAGGCTGGCCAGACCATCACTCAAGCAGTCACGCCAGATTAGATGGGTGCTGACCGGGCTCACCTCTTCGAGCATATCCCGGGTTATCAGGTAATCGTCTTCATCGTCCTCAATCAACAGGACGCGCAAAATCGGGTCAGTCATAATCATTGCTATCCGGTATGGTCGGTTCCCGGTGTTTTTGGTCCCAGTAACATGTCAGGGCCTCAACAATGTTCAGTAGCTCGGTATACCGGGTTGGCTTGACGATATAATCGTTGGCGCCCTGGGCCTGGCAGAAACCGATGTCCTCATCGTTCCGGGAGGTCGTGAGTATCACGGTAGGCAGCCGACAAAGTTCCGGCGTTGAACGTATCTCAACAAGCGCCTGCCTGCCGTCTTTCAGAGGCATATTGAGATCCAGCAATATAAGGTCCGGCAGGGAGCTGCTGCCGGCGAGCAAGTCCGGGCACTCACCTTTCAATGCCGCCATCAGCTCCACGCCGTTAGATACAAAGCACAGTTGGCATTGCTGGCACCGTTCCCCGAAGGCTTCGCGTATCATCAGTTGGTCGTCCGGATCGTCATCGGCAATCATGATCAGGGGGCTGTATGTGTCGTCAGTCATTGGCTGTGCCTCGTTAACCCGTCGGAACCGTATTCGGAACGTAGTGCCCTTGCCGGGGGCGCTGTTGACGGCCACCGTTGCACCATGGCGATCCAGAATCTTTTTGACTATCGCCATACCAATGCCCGTGCCGGTGTAACCGTCCTTTTGGTGTAGACGCTGGAATGGGTGAAAGAGTTTCTCCGCGTAGCGTTCCTCAAAACCGATGCCGTTATCGCGAACCACCAGTGTCCAATCGGTATCGGTGACATCCTCTGCGGTAAGTGAGATTTCCGGTGGCCGTTCTGGTTCGTGGAACTTGATGGCATTGCTCAAGAGGTTCTGTAGCACCTGTCGGAGCTGTGTGGCATCGCCATAGGTTTCCGGCAAACGTCCAGTGGTGATAATGGCCTGCTCCCGGCTGATACTGGTCTCCATATCCTGCATGACTTCCCTCAGGATAGTCTCTGTATCGCAGGAAACCATGGGCTTGGCCCGGGTTGTCACCCGGGAATAGCTGAGCAGGTCCTCAATCAGGTTCTGCATCCGGCCAGCAGCTGATTGCATGCGCTTGAGGTAATCCTTCTCTTGCTCTTCCAGCTTGTCTGACCTGCTGATCAACCGGTCAGAAAACGCCTGTATCTTGCGCAGGGGTTCTTGCAGGTCGTGGGACGCCACGAAGGCGAAATCCTGGAGCTCCCGATTGCTGCGTTCAAGTTCTGCCATGGTGGCCTCCAGTTTCCATTGGGCTTCCTTACGCTCGCGGATACTTCGATAATAAACGGCGAGTCCCTCGTCAGAAGGGTAAGCGCTGATTTCAAGCCAGTTGTCCAGAGGCTCGTAATAGCCTTCAAACGAAACAGACTCCCCGGTATCCATGGCGTAGCGATAGTTCTCATCGAATTCGGTACCAACGGCGGCCGGGAAGATCTCCCAGAGGTTGTGCCCCAGTAATTCGTCACGAGATTTACGCAGCAGTTCCTCAGAACGTCGGTTCACGTAGGTGAAACGCCATTCCCGATCTACCGTGAAAAACGCATCGGTAATGCTCTCGAAGATAGTGGCCTGGCGCTCGGCAAATCGTCGGATCTGTTCCATGGCTTGCCGGGACGCTGTTATATCCTGAAACGCGCCCTGTAACTTGGCGATATCCCCATTGCCATCCTTGACTGCATGGCCAATGGCCCTTACCCAACGTTGTCGTCCTTTTGCTGTGATGATCTGCAGTTCTTCATCAAAGGGTATGCCATCTTCAATGCAGGTTTGGACTGCGTTGGTGATACGCTCCCGGTGCTCTGGAATGTAAAACTGAATGGCATCCTCAACATCGGGGGCCTGGCCCGGCGGCAGCTCGTGTATCGCGCAAACGACATCCGACCAAGTGGACTTGCCGGTATTCAAATCAACCACCCAGCCACCAATCATGGCCACTCGCTCGGCCATTTTAAGAAGGGCTTCGTTCTCCCTGAGTTTCTGTTCGATGCGCCGCTGCTCTGTGGTATCCCGGGCCACCACATAGATAAGGTCGTCAGCGCTGAGGGTGGCGTTTATATTCAGCCAATGTGTGTTGCCTTGTTTGTCCTGCACCCGGATATGCAACTCAGAGACCTCGTGGCCCTCGGTGAGCGACTGTACGGCTTGGCGCACCGATACTTTGTCTTCGGCATTCACCAGTTTCAGATATGAGGTGCCCAGTAACTCCTCTCTCGAGTATCCCAGTGTTTCCAGGAAGGTCTGGTTCATCTCGAAGAAATAGCTGTTGAGATCGACAATGCAGAACATGTCTGGCGATAGCGAGAAAAACTGGTCTCGCTCTCTGGTCAGGGTCTCAGCCATCAACTCGTCGGTGATGTCACGACCGACGCAGAACAGGGTTTTGTCTGCTTTGGACCACTCTGATGTCCAGGAAATGGTGATGATGTGGCCATCCCGATGCCGCAGCCTTGTCCGGAAACCCGAGGCGCGGTCCCGATCACCGGATATCAGTAGCTGTACCTCTTGTTCGGTGGCCGCCCGGTCTTCCTGCACCAGCAACAGGTCGTAGTGTTTACCCTGAAGCTCATCCGGGCTGTAACCGAGTATTTCCTGACAGGCGGGGCTTACACTCAGGAAACGACCATCAACACTGATGGAGCAAAGGATATCCCTGGAGAACTGCAGTATGCGTTCATTGGTTAAGCGCAGGGATCGTTCCTGGTCCAGGTGGTAGTTAAGAGTATTGTTGAGCATTTCCAGAGACTCGGAGCGCCGTTCGGATTCGCGCCAGAACAGGTAGCTGAGCATGACCAGGAAACTCAGGCCGATACCGCTGAACAGTACCAATGGTGGCAGGTATAGATCGTCCGGCGACAGAGTGCCTGCGGGCATACTGACATGTACAGTCCAACGAGTATCGTGGTGTGTCTCAACCGTTCGGGATACCAAGTCGATGCGTTGTTTTGGCGGCAGGTCCGGATTCTGGTTGAACAGCGTAAGGCCGTCAGCGGTAACTCGCAAAATCAGCCCTTCCTCAATGTGTTGAGTCAGGGCCTGATAAACGTGCTCAAGATCGACGACAGCTATGATGGTCCAGTTCAAATCCTGTAACAGGGTGATCGGTGCGGCAATAGCGGAATGAGGGCGTCCGCTTTCGGTTTTTCTGGGTCGGCTCAAATGCGGTTGCCTGGATTCGTGGACATGGTTCAGCCACTCAGAGGTTCCGGGCTGGCGCAGGAAATCATTGATCCAGAGCCGGTACTCCAGTCCCCGGGACTCGGTCATGACTGGGCGTTGTGTAGGATCCAGAACGGTCAGTAGTCTTATCTCCGGAAAGTCGCGGAGATAGCTTGTAACCTCTTGCTCCCGGAAGGCCTTTGGCGGCAGGCCGCCAAGGTACTCCCAGCGTTCGGCCAGTCGGCGGATAAGGGCCAGATTGATGGCGTAGTTACTGACGCTGGAGGCTTCCAATTGAGTGGCCAGGGTATTGGCACGCTCTAACAGATTGTGGCTGTGCTGTAGCCTGAGAACATGCCAGCCGGCAGTGGTAAGCAGGATTCCAATGGCACCGACGACGAGAAGCCCCCGGTAGGCAACGTCAATTTGACGATGAAAAACGCTGGACATAAATGGCAGTGTGGCACCGACCAACATCACTAATGGGCTAATCACAATGTTTGATTCGGCTACGCTACCCAAATGGAAATTCTCGAACACTGGGTACCAGTTCGAGAGTAGTGACAGTGCGCTTGCGATCAGGCACACGCCGGCGGTGACAATACCCAACGCACTGGTCTGATGGGTCCACACGGTGGTTAGAATGCTGAGGGCTATTAAGGTTGTTACTAGCAAAAGCACGGGGTTGATGGCGAGAATGCGGATGATGTTTTCGTCTGGCAGTGCTTTGAGCGCGGAGAAGATCAGAGCACAAATCAGTACTATTACCGCCAAAACCGTTGCCAGCCACCGTCTCCTTAGAACGATGGCTGCAAAGCCTATACTGAGGGCAATTGCCAACAGACCAACACCGGGCCTCAGGCTCAGGCGGCCGGGCGCGTCGCCGGCGGCGATGGCATCGTAAACGATGGTTACGCCGACCGCACCAAGGGTAATCGACAGGGCGAGTGTGGCACAGAGCCAAAACACCGTGACGTTACGGGACTCAACCATTAAGCACCTGGGGACCAAGCAGCCGCAGGATTTCTTCCGGGGTAGTCAGCCCACTCCGAAGTTTTTCCAGGCCATCATCCAGCAGCACTTTCATGCCCTGCTCCCGGGCCAGGGTTTCAATCTGCATGGCGCTGGCGCCTTCGGTGATGGCAGCGCGTAGTTGTTCATCCACGGTCAGCACTTCGTGAATGGCTACCCGACCCTTGTAACCCTTGTGGCACTTCTCGCAGCCCTGGCCACGATAGAACACCATGTCAGCATCCATGAACTGCGGCCCGAGCCGTTTGAGTATGTCGACGGGCGCCTCCGTCTCTTCCTTGCAATGATTGCAGATACGCCTTACCAGGCGCTGGGCAATGATCGCTTCCAGCGCCGAAGCCACCACATAGGGCTTCAGGCCCAGGTCGAGCAATCGGGCGACAGTGGCCGAGGCGGAACTGGTATGCAGGGTGGAGTACACCAAATGGCCGGTCATGGCGGCGTGGAAGGCCACATCGGCGGTTTCCTCGTCGCGTATTTCCCCCAGCAGGATGACGTCCGGGTCTTGCCGCAGAATGGCCCGAAGCACGCTGGCGAAATCCAGGCCAATGCGGTCCTTTACCGGCACCTGCCCGGCCATGTCGACGTGGAACTCCACGGGGTCTTCAATAGTGACGTAGTTTCGCTCCGGGCTGGCGTTGTGCTGCAGCAGGGCGTACAGGGTGGTGGTTTTGCCGCTGCCGGTGGGCCCGGTGGCCAAAATGATGCCCTGGGGCTTGGCCACTACGTGCATCAAGCGGTTCAGGTTATGTTCAGACAGGCCGAGGTCTGAGAGCGACTGCGCCGAGGATTGTCGTTCCAGTACCCGCATCACCACTTTCTCGCCATTGATGGTGGGCAGGGTGGAAATACGCAAGTCGACAATGCGCATGGGGGTTTTTACAGTAATCCGGCCATCCTGGGGCCGGCGGCGTTCGGTAATGTCCAGTTCCGCCATCACCTTGATGCGTGACACCACAGACATCAGCAAATTGGTGGGGATGTGAATCTTGTCCTGCAACACACCGTCGATGCGGTAACGCACCACCAGGGATTTGGTGCGCGGGTGTACGTGAATGTCGCTGGCGCCCAGGCGCAGGGCTTCCAGGATGATGGCGTTCACCAGGCGGATGGCAGGAGGCTCTTCGGAACTGCCCAGAAGCTGTTCCAGGGATTCCTGGTCGGCTTCATCGTCCAATACGATTTCGATGCCCTCGTAGGGGTCATTGGTGCCAATCTTGGTGGCAATGTCATCCAGATCGTGGCTTTCGCCGAAGATCTCCGCCAGTTTGGCCTGCATTTGCCCGGTTTCGCACAGCAGCGGGTGGATGGTGTAGCCGGTCATGAACCCCAGTTCGTCAATCAGGTTCACATCCATCGGGTCCACCATGGCCAGGCGCAAACGCTGGCCCTGGGCCCGCAATGGCAGCACCAGCTGGCGGGTGCAGATTTTCTGGGGGATCAGCGACAGCAGGCTGGGGTCTGGCTGGAACTCCCGCAGGTCCACTTCCTCAAACAGCATGTCGTCCCGCAGCAGCTCGAAGACCTTTTTGAAGTCTACCCAATCGTGTTTCAGTAGCGTGCGGATCACCGGGCTTTTCTTGCTTTGCATCTCCCGGTGCAGCTGCTGTATTTGCTGGGCGTTCAACCAGCCTTTTTTGTGTAACAGGATCGCCAGCTGGCTGCGATTGGTGGCAGTCAGCTTGCTGATGGTTTCCAGGTCTTTGCTCTGCTTTTGGGTCTGCTGTTCCAGTGCCCGAGTCCGCTGGAGGAGTTCGTACTGCTCCAGTGCCAGGGCAATCGTCAGGCGAATATCGTCATCGTTCCAGGGTTTCAGAATGAACCGGTACACGGCGCCGTCGCGGATGGAGCCCATAACAGCGTCTGTATTGGCGTGGCCGGTGAGCATGATACGAATGGTCTGGGGCCAACGCTCCCGCACTTCCCGCAACAGTTCACTGCCGTTCATGCCGGGCATCATGAAGTCGGTCATGATCAGTTCTACTGGCTGCTTTTCCATAATGGCCAGGGCTTCCTGGCCATCCTTGGCAAACAGCAGCTCGTAGTTCTCGCGCTGGAATACCCGGCGCAACGAGGCAAGGATGTTCGGCTCGTCGTCCACCAACAGCAGGCGATAAGGCACCTTTTTCGGCTCAGGTTTGGCGGCCTGGCCGGCATCGGTGTCTTTGCCGTAGAACAGTGATGCGTAACGTTTTGCCATCCGGCGTCCCTAATTGATCGGTAGTGTTAGCAATACCCGGGTTCCGGTACCTTCGCGGGTGTCCAGCTGCAACTGGCCGCCGTGGGCGCGGGCGGTGTCCCGGGCCACCGTCAGCCCCAGCCCGGTACCAGAGCCAATCGGCCGGCTGGTAAAAAAGGCATCAAAGACTTTTGCTCGTTGGTCTTCGGGTATGCCGCAGCCGTTGTCCTGAATAATGATCTGCACTTCATTGGCCTGCACCTGGGTTTTCACCAGAATTCTGCCCTGACCTTTCTCCGGCTCAGCATCGCGAATCGCCTGGGCAGCGTTGTCCAGCAGATTGAAAAACGTTTGCGATAGCCTGGAAGGATGGCCGGATATCTCCGGCACTTCGTTCAGGCGTTCAACAATATCCAGCTGATGTTGGTATTCGGTTTGTACCAGATGAATGGCGCTGGTCAGTAACTGATTGATGCTGCACCGAGTGTAATCGGCCTGGTCGATGCTGGAGAAGGTTTTCAGGTCAGACACAATGCTGGCGATACGGTTGGTGCCGTCGATGGATTCCGCCAGCAGATCGTTAAAATCGGCCAGCAGCTCCTCATTCGCGCTGGTCTCAGGCAGTGCTTCGCCCAGCTCTTTGACGTAATCCCGGGCTACCCGCAGGTTGCTGCTGATGAAGCCAATGGGGTTGTTGATCTCGTGGGCGACCCCTGCTGCCAGCTGGCCAACGGAGCGCAGGCGGGCGCTTTCATAAAGCTCATGTTGGGTTTTGTTGATGACTTTGACCTGCTGATCGACCTTTTCCTGGAGCTGATCGGATAGCTCCCGGTAGCGGGCTTCGGATTCCTTCAGGGCCTCGTTCTGGCGTTGCAGCTCGGCATAGCTGGCTTCGGTGGCGTCGTGATGCAGATTGGCAGCCAGCCGGTACTTGGCGATGAACATCATCAGGAAGGCCACTATGCCTGAGGCCGCCTGGCGTTCCTCGGCGCTGCCAGCGCCACTGAGCCAGCCCACCGTCTCTAGATTGAATTCCACAGGCGTGGCGTCTGTTCCCGGTTTCTGTTCGCTGAGTTCAACCGGCGCTGAGCACAGGGCAGACAGGCTCTGGTTCAGCCGCGCCAACTGATCGCGGCTCAGCAGGTCCGTCAGGGTCGGGTCGTCTTCAAAATTACGCACAGGGCGCCCCCTGTCCGCTGCTGCGGCTCAGCCGCTCAACAAAGATGCGGCGGCTGATGCCATGATCAGCGGCGAGATGGAATTCGTCGTCAATCTGCGTGTACAGCCGGTCGAGCAGAATCTGGAAGCTTTCAATCACGCCGTCACCGCGCAGGGCGGAGGCCATCACCAGCGGTGACCAGGGGGTATCCGCCCAGCGCTCCTGCAGCTCCTGCTCCGGTACTACGTCAGGAATATCCCGCTTGTTGAATTGCACCACCATGGGCAGGGTGTCGATATCCAGTCCAACTTTCTCAAGATTCTCTTCAAGGTTGCCGAAGGCAATGGCATTGTTGTCTTGCTGGGATGGCTGGGAGTCAGCCACAAACACCACGCCGTCTGCCCGCGACAGCACAGCCTTGCGGGTGCTGTCGTGCTGCACCTGGCCGGGCACGGTGTAGAGCTTTAACCGCAGATCCAGGCCGGAGCTGCCGCGCAGGCCGATGGGCAGCATGTCGAAAAACAGGGTACGGTCGTCACGGGTTTCCAGCACCATCAGCTCGCCTTTGCGCTCCGGGTTGAGCAGGCTGTGCAACTGCATCAGGTTGGTGGTCTTGCCACTGAGCGCAGGGCCATAGAACACTACCTTGAGGGCAAGCTTGTTGTCGTCCGGACTGAAATCAGGCATGGGGCCTCACCTGGGTTAATCGTCGGTCAGTAATACTGAGCCATCGGCATCGCGTTTTACCCGGGTGATGCCGGGGTTATCGGCCTCTAGCCGCAGCAGCTCTTCTTCCCGGGCCTTGATCATGGCACGCTGGGCATCGTTTTCTTCTCGCAGCCGCTGGTTTTCCTTGTGTAGCTGGTATAAATCAATGGCGGCTTTGATGGCGGCGACCACTTCGTAGTCGTCCCAGGGTTTGGACAGGTAACGGTATACCTCCGCCTGGTTGATGGCTTTGATCATGGACTCTCGGTCGCCATAGGCACTGAGTACCAGGCGGATGGCGTTCGGTTGTTTTTGCTTGGCGAACTGCAAATAGGTGACGCCATCAGCCGTGGGCATCTGGTAGTCGGAGACTATCACCGCGTATTCGTGTTCCAGCAGCCCGCCCAGTGCATCCTCCACCTTGCTGAAGGTGTCAATCTGCCAGCCCTGGGGCTTCAGCAACCGCCGCAGGCTGCTCAGAATGTTGGGTTCGTCATCTACCAGCTGAATTCTGATCATGCGGAGGTCTCCGTGTCGTCGTTCGGTTTGTGCACATACAAAGTATAGCGGTGGCCATCTGGCTCGCCTTTTTCAAACGCCACCAGTTTTTCGATCAGGATCGCGCTCAGTTCCTTGCCCTCGTTGAGTAGCAGCATCCCTGACGCAGCATACAGGTTGCGGGCCAGGACCATGCCTGGCCTGAGGCGCAAGGTATCCAGTACCAGAATCGAGGGGTCTTCGTGTTCCACATCTGGGGCCAGCTCGATCAGCATTTCAACAAAACGGTCAGTCAATTCCGGGTCGTAAAGCCGTTCACGGTATTTCTTGAGCAATTTAATGGCATTGTCTCGCGCTACCTTGCGCTCAAGCACCAGGCCGAATTGGAGTTCCACAAAATCCACCGCTAGCTTGAGGATGCGGGATTCCAGGGGGATCTGGCTGCCTTCGAGGCGATCCGGAACGCCGTACCCGTTCCATTTTTCCTGGTGGTGGCGGATGATCTTGCCGGTGTCTTTCAACGGCTCCAACGCCATCAGTAACTGCTCGCCGGCGACCGGGTATTTCAGGTACTCCAGGCGCTGGTTCTTGGACAGCAAGTCTGACGGGGCGGTAAACAGTTCATCCGGCCAGCTTAGTTTGCCCATGTTATACAGGGCAGCGGCCATGGCCAGGTTGCGGGTGGTTTCCTCATCCAGCTCGATAAACTCGGCAAAGGCTTTGACCAGACGGATTACCTTGGCGTTGGGCTGGCGATTGGCCGGCAGCCGTTTATTGATGAGCGATGAGAACACCTCGGTGGTGGTGACGTAGCTCTGGCGCAGCTCCTGGTAGGCCAGGTCGAGCATGTCGGCGGTTTCTTTCAGCTCCTCGGTGCGCTCCCGTACCTTGTCTTCCAGGCTGGCATTGAGGGCTTGCAGCTCCTTGTTCTGTTTGCGGGTGAGCTTTTCCAGCGCCAGCCGACGGCGCTCGGAATACTGGAAAGCCAGGGCCTGGCGGATAATCAGCCGCAGTTCGTCATCGTCCCAGGGTTTGCTGATGTACCGGTAGATCTGGCCATCGTTGATGGCTTTCACCGTGGAGGTGATGTCGGCATAGCCGGTGAGCAGAATGCGGATACACCAGGGGTATTTACTGCGAATTTCTGCCAGCAGCGTGGGGCCGTCCATGCCGGGCATGCGGGCGTCGGAGATCACCAGGTCAAATTTTTCATTCTCCATCAATGCCAGTGCTTCGTCACCGGAACCTGCGGTGGTCAGCTCCCAGGGTTCACGGCGCAGAACGCGCTGCAGGCTGCGCAGGATGTTTTCCTCATCGTCGACCAGAAGCAGTTTTGCCTGGTCTGGCAGGTTCTCGGCACCTGCCTTTGATCGCAAGCTGGACTCAGTCATCGCTGTTCTGGTCTGGTTGGGTGACGGGCAGGGTGATGCTGAAGCAAGTACCTTGCCCCGGAGTGCTGACAGCTTTGATGTCACCGTTGTGTTTTTCGATGATATTGAAGCTGAGAGACAGGCCAAGGCCGGTGCCCTTACCCACCGGCTTGGTGGTGAAGAAAGGCTCAAAAATCCGGTTCAGGTGTTCCTCGGAAATGCCCTTGCCGTTATCTTCAACGTCAATCACCACGGTGTCACCGATGTGGCGGGTGCGCACCGTAATCTTGCCGAATTCTTCAATGGCATGGGCGGCATTGACCAGCAGGTTCATGATCACCTGGTTGATCTGGGAAATGATGCACTCAACTTCCGGTAGGTCGCCAAGATCCTGCACTACCTCGGCCTTGTACTTGAGTTCGTTGTTGACCACGTTCAGGGTGGTTTCGATGCCCCGATGCAGATCCGCCAGCTTGAACTCTTCCTCTTCGATGTGGGAAAAGTCTTTCATCGCGGAGATAATGGTCTTGACCCGCTCAATGCCCTCCCGGGATTCTGCCAACAGGTCTTTAAGGTCTTCACGCAGGTAGTCGTAATCGATGTTCTGCTTGATCAGGCGCAAATCTTCCAGCGACGCTGCTGAATCCACAGCCTCGGTCAGACGGAACAGATCGTTAAGGTAACTCTCCAGGCTTTGCAGGTTGGAATACACGTACCCCACCGGATTGTTGATTTCATGGGCTACGCCAGCGGCAAGCTGGCCAATGGCCGCCAGTTTCTCGGATTGAAGCAGTTGCCGGTTCGCCTGTTCCAGCCGGGCATTGAGGGCGTCCTGTTCGGATTGTGTCGGGGCAGTTTGCGTCATTGTATTACCTGCCTTGCATCTTAACGAGCGGTTGTCCGCCCTCGGCGCTATCGTTAGAACCTGAATGTGATCTGTTGATTCCCGGACCGTTGATCACTATCAAGTATCGCAATATCAAAGCCGGGTAGGCGTTGATGGTGGTATGCCAAGTGGCAAGCCAAGTACTTAATTGAGACTGAAGGCGGAGCTATTCCCAATTTGGTCATAGCAAGCTGCCAAGGGTATTTCGGTTGCATGTTTGGAGTGTAGCTGAATCGTTTTGTGACATGCATCACAAAACGGTATCCGTTCATGCTTAATTGTTAAGAAACGTAGCGGTGTGGCGAACATATCGTGGGCTTGCGCTATTCTGGATCACTAAATAAGACCATAGTCGGACGCACTCTGAATGTTTCATCGGCTAAAAAACGATTTCCGATTATCGATCATCACATTGCTTGGTATCAGTGCCATCATTGGCATCACGCCGTTCTTGATCCTGCGATTTGTCGAGGGTAATCCGCTCGCCGGTTTTGTTGATCTCGGGATTCTGTCTGGCATCGTTGGCAGCCTTGCTTATGCCTGGGTCACCGGCGACACATACCGCAGCGGTATGTTCCTGGCGATTATCATCTGCGCGGGCGCGGTCACCGTTGGCGCGGTTATGGGTGAGGCAGGTTTGTTCTGGCTCTTCCCTTGCCTGGTGACAACCTTCTTTCTGGTATCGAGCCGACTTGCGGCCATTCTGAACCTGCTATCCGTTCTGGCGCTGATGTCGATTGAAACGGCTTTCAGCTCAACGGTTCAAATGTGGACGTTTGCGACCACGGCGACGGTGGTCAGCGCCTGTGCCTATGTCTTTGCCTATCGTAACCAGGATCAGCGAGAACGCTTGGAGCACCTGGCCACCATCGACCCGCTGACCGGGGTCAAGAACCGCCGCTCCATGGATGAGGAACTTGATGCGGCTGCTGCTAATGCGGAGCGATCAGGGTTACCCTACGCGCTGGTGATGCTGGACATCGACCACTTCAAGAAAATCAACGATGTGTATGGTCATGGCGTCGGTGATAATGTGCTGACGGACTTGGTGGCGCTGATTGAACACAACACACGAAAGTCTGATCAGCTGTTCCGTTATGGTGGTGAGGAGTTCGTGTTATTGCTGCCGGGTGTGGACGGTTCCAGCTTGCAGACGGTCATGAACAACCTGCAGCAGGTGTTGCGCAGGCATCTCAAGTACCCCGGCGGCCCGGTCACTTCTTCGTTTGGTGTCGCCTTGCTGGGCCACGGCGAGAGCGTGGAGAGCTGGCTGGCGAGGGCTGATGAAGCGCTGTATCAGGCCAAGGAGACCGGGCGGGACCGGATTGTATTTGCAGATAAAAACACTCAGTTGGTGGCCGAACCGGCTTGAACTGAAGTCCGGCTGTCGGGTTCGCCGTGATGGTGGTTTCCGGGCCGGTAGCGGAACAATCGCCAACCCAGCAAAACACTGGCGGAGGTCAGCCCCGCCGTCAGCCCCACCCAGAACCCCGCCGCTCCCAACGCCGGCCAAAGCAGGTCTGTAAAGGTCAGAACGTAGCCCAGTGGCAGGCCAACCCCCCAGAACGAAAACAGCATAATGAACATGGGAATGCGGGTGTCCTTATAGCCCCTGAGCGCACTGATGCAGGTTACCTGAATCACATCAGCAACCTGGAACATGGCGGCAAACGCCAGCAGGCGAATGGTGACATCCCGCACGGCCTGGTCGCCGGTGTAAAGTGCGGCGATCTGTGCGGAGAACACAAACAGCAACGTGGCAAAGATCAGGGCAACCGCCGAGGCCAGGATCAGTGAGCTACGGGAAATCAGCCGGGCGGTATCCGGCGCCCGGGCACCCACCAGAAAACTCACCCGCAGCGTCAGTGCCATGCCTATGCTCAGCGGTAGCATGAACAACAACGACACCACGTTCAGCGCAATCTGATGTCCGGCCACAATCACCGGCCCCAGGGGTGCCAGGAACAGGGCAATGACTGAAAACATGCTGGCTTCAACAAAAATGGTGAAGCCAATGGGCACACCGATACCCAGAATGTAGCGAATTCCCCGCCAGTTGGGCTTCACCCAGTCGGCCAGCAGGTGAAACTGGCGGAAGGTACGGCTCCGGTTCAGGTAGATCAGTAAGGCAATGGCGGCCGTCCCGTTGGACAGCGATGTCGCCCAGCCGCAGCCCACACCGCCCATGGCGGGCAGGCCGAGCTTGCCGTAAATGAAGATGTAGTTCAGAGGCAGGTTGATCAGCGTGCTGAGTACAGAGAAAGCCATGATTACCCGGGTGTGGCCGAGGCCGTCAGTGAGTCCCCGCAGAGCGTTCATAAGAAGCAGGGCTGGAATGCCCCAGGCGAAGGCGTTCAGGTATCCCTGGGTGATGCCGGCAGTCTCTGTATCCATCTTCAGCATCGCCAGTACCGGGTGTACGTTGGTCAGCAACAACGCCATGATCACCGTGCCGCCGGCTGCGATGTAAATGCCCTGCCAGGTGGCCGGCATGATCTTCGAGTGCTGCCGGGCACCGTTGTAGCCGGAAATGATCGGTTGCAGAGCACCCAGCATGCCCATGAAAAACAGGAATAGTGGCATCCACAGGCTGCTGCCTATGCCTACCGCGGCCAAATCCCGAGCGCTGGCGTGGCCCGCCATAACGGTATCAATAACCCCATTGGCCATCTGTGCCACCTGGGCAATCAGGATCGGCCCGCCCAGAATGGCCAGGGTTCTCCATTCCGCCAGCGTGCGGCGAACAAGGGGCTGTCGGGCTTCGGGTAACGGTTGGTGGTTTTCGTCCATGGTGCTGGTTTCGATGTTGGTTCGTCAGGGTTGTACCTGTCAGAGGCGGACATGGTACCCGATTGGCGGTCGGGCAGCTTATAGGGGTTTGCACCGCCTTCCGTACTGGATAATGCCGGCAAAAACGGTACAGTAGCGGTCCGGTTTATTTCTGGTGTGGTGGTATGGTTCTTCTGGTTCTGGTAACGGCGCTGTGGGCGTTTTCGTTCAGCTTGATCGGCGAGTTCCTGGCTGGCCGGGTAGACAGCGATTTTGCCGTGCTTACCCGTGTGCTGCTGGCGGCCCTGGTGTTTCTGCCCTTCACCCGCTGGCGTGGTGTGCCCGGGGGCATGAAGCTTGGTATTCTGATTACCGGCATGCTGCAGTTCGGTATTACCTACCTTTGCCTGTACCGCTCGTTCAGTTACCTCACGGTGCCTGAAGTGTTGCTGTTCACCATCTTCACCCCTTTGTACGTTACGCTGATTGACGATGCCCTGTTTCGCAGGTTCTCCCCGGTGGCCTTGCTGGCGGCAGCCATCGCTACTCTGGGCGCCGGGATTATTCGCTACGATGGCCTGAGTGAAGATTTCATTACCGGCTTCTTGTTACTGCAAGTGGCTAATTTTACCTTTGCCGCCGGCCAAGTGGGCTACAAACACGTGATGCGCCACTACGCCCTGGCCTTGCCGGGCTACCGTACCTTCGGCTACTTCTTTTTCGGGGCGCTGGTGATCGCCTTGCCGTCGTTCCTGATATTCGGTGATGCTGACAAGCTGCCCACGACCAGTCTTCAGTGGGGCATTCTCGGTTGGCTGGGGCTCGCGGCCTCGGGGCTTGGGCTATACCTGTGGAATCGCGGTGCCTGTGAGGTAGATGCTGGCACCCTGGCTATTATGAACAATGCCCTGGTGCCTGCCGGGTTGCTGGTGAACCTGCTGATCTGGAACCGGGATGCGGACCTCATGCGCCTTATGCTTGGCGGCGCGGTGATCGCGTTTTCACTGTGGGTGAATGCCCGTTTTCATCCCCGGGCAAGGGTCCTGGCCGGGCCCTGACAAGCCTTGTCTTCAAGATATCGGGTTGTGTGCCGTTACATTAATGTGACGTAGCGTAACTCATTAGATATTTCCTTGATATTCATCCAGACTTACGCTTGCGCCCTGAAATAAATCCCCCGGTTTAACGGATATCGATACCCCTATGCGCAAGAATCTACCTGTCACCCAGCGCGAAATTACCGTACCGGAAGGTATGCGCCTGATCAGTACCACCTCCCTCAAGGGCGTGATCACCTATTGCAACGACGATTTTGAAACCATCAGTGGTTACACCCGGGACGAACTGATTGGCCAGGCCCACAATCTGATTCGCCACCCGGACATGCCGCCGGCGGTGTTCGCCGACATGTGGGAGTATCTGAAAGCGGGCAAGGCCTGGATGGGTGTGGTCAAGAACCGGGCAAAGAACGGAGATCATTACTGGGTCAGTGCCTATGCCACTCCTATCTGGGACAACGGCCAGATGGTGGGCTATGAGTCCGTGCGCGTGGCTGCCACTCGGGACCAGATTGCGCGGGCTGAAAAGCTCTATGCCGGTATCTCCGCAGGCAAGTTGTCGTCATCGTTCAGTAACCGGGCCATGTCGATGGGCCGATCCGGCTGGCCGTTTTTGTTATCCCTGGTAATCACCTTGGGTGCCATGCAACTCGAGCCGCTCTGGCTGGCAGCGCTGGTCGTGTTGGTGGGTCATGGTCTGGCTTTCAGTCTGGTGTTCGGGTCTATTTCCAATCGTTTGAAAGGTTTACTCGCGTTGCGCCCCGATGCTTTCCAGGACCCCATCGTTGCCCGCACATACAGCGGTGAGCGTGGCCTGATGTCGCGGTTGGCCCTGGTGCTGGTCAGTGAGGAAGCGCGGATTCGCACAGCGCTGGCGCGAATTGACGATCAGGCTGAGCATTTACTGCAGCAGGCCCGGGCGTCCCATGGCTTCATTACCGAGGGGGCCACGGCCATTGCCCGGCAGCGGGCGGAGACGGACCAGACCGCCTCGGCGATCAATGAAATGACCGCGTCCATTCAGGAAGTGGCGGAAGCCGTTACCCACAACGCCAAAGAAGCAGAGCAGGCCAACCGGCTGGCCCACGAGGGCAGCCAGCGCAGTGGTGAGGCCACTGCCGCGATTGAGCAGCTGGTGCAGCAGGTGAATGGCATTGGCGAATCGGTGAGTCGCTTGGGTGAATCCACCCGCACCATTGGTGAAGCGGCCGACCTGATCTCGGACATTGCCGAGCAGACCAACCTGCTGGCTCTCAACGCGGCTATTGAAGCAGCCCGCGCCGGCGAGCAAGGCAGAGGCTTTGCCGTGGTGGCCGATGAAGTGCGGTCCCTGGCCCAGAGAACCCGGCAGTCCACCGTCAAGATCCATGAGGTGATTGAGCAGTTTCGGGCCCAGGTGGATGAAACCATTCAGGCCGTACGTTCTGGTGAGGAAATCGCCAGCCAGGGTCTGGCCCGGGTGCAGGGCGCGGCAGAATCCCTGCAAACCATTGTGGGTTCGGTGGACTCGATTTCCGACAGTTTCATTACCATGTCGGCCGCGTTCGAGGAGCAAAGCCAGGTATCGGACGAGATCAACCGGCAAATCGTGAACATCGCCGGCCTTGCCGACCAGAGCGACGAGCAGGCTGAAGCCGCTAAAGACAGCAGCGACCAACTCAGTGGCATGGCCCGTGGTCTGAAGGATCTGATTGCCCGGTTTGTCAGTAAATCTGGCTAGTTAGCGCTGGCCGGTTGGATCTGTGTGGTCGACAGAAACCACTGAACAACATTTCAGCACTGGCATCACCGCGCCAGTGCTGGCAGAATCCCGCACCAATGGCCTGAACCATTGGTTTGGCGCCCTCACAATTCGTAGTTTCCTATAGCCAAAAGCACAGGAAGAAAATTCATGTCACAGTCCAACTCCGCATCAGACAGCGGTATCGGGGCTCGCGGACTCTGGTCGTCCAAGTTCGCGTTTATTCTGGCAGCAACCGGTTCTGCTGTTGGTCTCGGTAACGTCTGGAAGTTCCCTTATGTCACTGGTGAGAACGGCGGCGGTGCCTTCGTTCTGGTTTACCTGCTCTGTATCTTCATCATCGGTATTCCCATCATGATGGCCGAGGTGTTTATCGGCCGGAATGGTCGCCACAATCCGATCACCAGTTTCCGCCTGGTGGCTGAGCGCAACCTGGCATCGTCCGGCTGGCGAATTTCCGCCATCATCGGCATGCTGGCGGCCTTCATCATTCTGTCGTTCTACTCGGTGATCGGTGGCTGGGCTGCGTCCTATGTTGGCCACGCCGCCATGGGTGATTTCACCGGCGGTACTGCCGAATCCGTGGGTGAAATGTTCGGCGGCCTGCTGGCCAGCCCGGCCAAGCTCCTGCTCTGGCACACGGTGTTCATGGCTCTGGTCGTGCTGGTTGTCGCCCGCGGCCTGAAAGGCGGCCTGGAGCGTGCGGTTACCATTCTGATGCCGGCCCTGTTTATCCTGCTGTTGATGGTGGTGGGTTATGCCACCACCACCGGCCACTTCGGGGAAGCGGTTTCCTTCCTGTTTAATCCGGATTTCAGTGCCCTGACGGTTAACGGTGTGCTGGTGGCCCTGGGTCATGCGTTCTTCACCTTGAGCCTCGGTATGGCCATCATGATGGCTTACGGCTCTTACCTCAGCCGCGATGTCTCTATCGGCCGCACGGCAGTCACCGTGGCCATCATGGATACCGTCGTGGCCCTGCTGGCTGGCCTGGCTATTTTCCCGGTGGTATTCGCCAACGGCCTTGAAGCCGGTGCCGGCCCCGGCCTGATTTTCCAGACCTTGCCACTGGCGTTCGGCAACATGCCCATGGGAACCCTGTTTGGCACCCTGTTCTTCGTCCTGCTGCTGTTCGCCGCCTGGACATCCGGCATCTCACTGCTGGAGCCAGTGGTTGAGTGGATTGAGGAGAAAACCAGCTTTGCCCGTGTGGGCAGTGCCGTGATTGCCGGTGGTGCCTGCTGGTTGCTGGGTATCGCGTCGATCCTGTCACTGAACGTGTGGGCCGATGTGGCACCGCTGGGTATGTTCGCTGCATTCGAAGGCAAGACCATCTTCGATCTGTTGGACTACTTCACCGCCAACATCATGCTGCCGCTCTCCGGCCTGCTGACCGCCATCTTCGTGGGTTGGTTCGTGGCCAAGGAGTCTCTGAAGAGCGACCTGGCTCTGCAGGAAAGCACCTTTGGCTTGTGGTACAACCTGATCCGGTTTGTGACGCCGATTGCTGTAGCAATCGTGTTTGTCTACAACCTGCTGGCGTAATCAGCCCGGCTGATAGCCCGCCAAAAAGAAAACCCGGCGCTGGAGACAGTCGCCGGGTTTTTTATGGCCTTGAGTAACTGCGGCGGGCGCAATCGCCAGGGGTTACACCCTGAACTGTGCCACCTGGGTGCTGAGTCCTTCCGCCAATCTGGCCAGCTCTTCACTGGCGGCCGATACCTGCTCGGTCGATGTGGCGCTCTGCTCGCCAACATCACGAATCAGGGTGACGTTCTGGTTGATGTCCTCGGCAACAGACGTCTGTTGTTCTGCCGCAGTGGCGATCTGGCTGTTGTACTGGCGGATTTCCTCAACGGCTTCAGCCATTTCCTGAATCGTACCACCCGCAGATCTAGCTCTCTCAAGGGTCTGCTCAGCCAGCTTGGAGCCTTTCTCCATGGTGGTGACTGAGGTTTCGGCGCTGCTCACCAGGTTGCTGATCAGGGTTTCGATTTCGGTGGCGGAACTCTGGGTGCGCTGGGCCAGTGAGCGGACTTCATCGGCCACCACGGCAAACCCGCGACCCTGCTCACCTGCGCGAGCAGCCTCAATGGCCGCGTTCAGGGCCAGCAGGTTGGTCTGCTCGGCGACGGATTTGATGACGTCCAGAACGGTGCCAATGTTCTGGGTGTCACTTTGCAGGTCGCGAAGCTGTTTCATCACGGCGCCAATTTGGCTATTCAGGTCAGTGACGAAAGTCAGGGTCTCATTGACTGCCGCTTCGCCGTCACCGGATTTCTGGCTCGCTCGCTGCGCTGCGGCGAAGGCAGCTTCGGCACTCTTGGCAACGTCGCTAACGGTTGCCACCATTTCATTCATGGCAGTGGCGACCTGATCCGTCTGGTCCCTTTGGTCTGCCACACCCTGGCGGGTCTGGTCGGTGACGGCGGAAAGCTCCTCGGAAGACGAGGCAATGTTAGATGCGCCGGCGTCAATTTGCTGAATCAGCCCTCGCAGACGGGTGACCATGGTGCCGAAGGCTGCAAGTAGAACGCCAAACTCATCGCCGCGGTCGCTGTTGACGGTGACGGTGAGATCCCCAGAGGCCACTTTTTTGGCGACCTCAACGGTTTGTCTTATGGGTTTCGTAATGGTGTTGATCATGAACCAGGCGATCAGCACCGCAGCGATGAGCCCAAAAAGCGCAATACTGACCAGTTGCGTGATGGCGGTATTGTATTGCTCGCCCATTCGCTCAACCTGAATATCCTGCAGGTTTGTGGTTCCTTCAACCATATTCCGAGCGGTCTCGAGCAGCTGCCTTTCAATGTTAGCAACCACATTCGGTTGGCTATCCAGGTTGTTAGCCAGTTGACCAAGTAAGCTTTTATACTGGTTAATGTTGCTCTGCACGTTTCTCACGGTTTGCTGGTCTTCCGGAACTCTCAAAAGCTCTCTAAGGGAACTGATTCGCTCTTCGGCGCGACTAACTAGTCGCTCTGCTTCTTCTCGATACTGGTTGTCTCTCCGAAGCTGCAGATTCTTCTCTTGCACCCTCGCACGCACCAGGTTGGTCTCGGCACTGCTGACCGTGGCAACGATGACCGAGCGCTCGTTATAAGCGCTGAGTGTGTCAATGCTTATATAGACTAGTATGGCGCTGAGTAATACAAGTAAGCCAAAGCCCGCACCGAGCTTTTTCCCTACAGAGACGTTGTTGAGTTTGTCGAGCATTGACATCTAAGTTTCCTGTTTGAGTCTTGATCAATTCTGATTCGGATGCATGTTTGTTTATCGGAAGCAATCCAAGAACCTTTAAATAAAAGACTCAAATATGACCTGAATCAATGTCGGTTCAGTAAATTTTGGTTACCAGCCCCTGTCTTCGTCCTCGCTCAGGGCTCGCAATTCCTCCATAAACGGTCGAACCGCACGCTTGTCGCTTTCCGGTGCGTTCCTTGCTGTATCCATGGCGGAAGTAGCGGATTGCATCATCGCCCGCATCTGGGCTTTTTGTTCTTCGGTCATATGAGGGCTGTTTTCGATTTCCGCCAGTGCCTGCTGCATTTCCTGTTGCGCTACGCCCCCTTGCTGGTCCATTTCCAGGGCGAACCAGGCACGGAACACCCGGTCCCCGGTCTCGCCCCATTGGTCCACGCTGGAGAAACCATGTTGTTTGACGACTTTTTCAAGTTCACCGTACATGGCATGGCCTTTCAGATCTTTGAGGCTGGAAGAGAACACGGTGGAGAAATCCATGTTTTCGTCGCCCTGTTCGGCTTCCAGGGCGTCGAGAAAGTCCTGATGATCTTCGGCCAGGGTTTCGGCGGCGCCGAGGCTGTCAATGAAAGACCGAACGGTTTTTTCTGTCAGGTCGCGAGCCTGTGCCTGGGGGGCGAGTGTGAGGGCAATCAGGGCGAGTGCGATGATGATTGGCGTAAACAGTTTCTGGCTAATGGATTGGTGTAACGGCATGTCGCGCTCCTTTGCGGGTGTTGATTCCGGGTGTTTGTGGTCTGCTTTTGAACGGGCCGGGGCCCGGCGTTATTGCGTCAGATTAGCCTGCGTTGCACGGTTCTGCCAGCGCAGATGTTGTCAGACTTTCCCGCCTAGCAGGATGCGCACAGCGGTGCAGGCATCTTCCAGCTCTTCATCCCTGGGTTCGCGGCCGCCGATGATATCGCTGTACAGACAGGATTCGGCGATGCGCACCATGAAGTAGGACAGGCTCTGGATGTTCATCGGTGGGCTCAGGTGGCCGGCGCGCACTTCGTCTTTCAGTAAGCGGGTGTTCACTTCCACGGTGCGGGCGTGCAGGGTGGAATGAGACGAGGTGAGCATTTTCAGGGCGTATTCAGGGTCCTGGTGCAGGAATTTGCGCAGGGGGCTGAAGTGCAGAATGGTCATGTTGATGTGGCGGAATACGCCGACCACGTAATCTACGCCATGGCCGGGGGTTTGGGCCCGGGCTTCTTTGTACAGAGGCTCATAGAGCGACCATAGGATTTCACCAATCAGCAGGTCTCGGTTTCCGACCCAGCGGAACAGGGTAGCTCGGCCGATGTGCAGGTCATCGGCCAGGGCGGCGAGGCTGATTTTCTCCCCTTTTAGCCACATTCTTCTGGCGCGACGGAAGGCGTCCAGGGGGGTGGTTTTGGTGATTTGTTCGGTCACTTTGGGCTCTTTGGTTGGTGTGGGGTCATTCTAGCGGTTGCAGGGCTTTGGGGCTATGGCGGTCAGACCCAAAGATCTCCAATAGGCGTATCAGTGCCGAAATGATGCTGCACCTGGGCCTGGAACAGTTCGGCGGTGGCGATGGCGTCTATCAGGGCGTTGTGGCCGGCGTAGTGTGGTAAGCCGTAGCGGGTTCGGCTGTCGGCCAGGCGGATGGAGATGGGTTGTTTGCCCATGAGTTGTTGCCAGCGGCTTGGGTTTCGTTTGGGGTGCAGGTGGGCTTCGATGGCCATGGTGTCTATAACCGGGAAGCGGAGTTGTTCTTTCAGGCGCCACTGCAGGGCCCGGTTCAGGAACGGGCGTTCGATGTTGCGGTAGTGGACCACGGGGATTCGGCCGTTGAGGTGCTGGAACAGGGTGTCGAGCACGTCGGCGAGGTCCGGGGCGTGTTCGATTTCACTGTGGGTGATGCCGTGGATGGTGACGGTGTCTTGCTGCAACGGCAGTTGCGGCCGGACGATCTGGTGCCAGGCATTGCCGAGTTGAATGCCGCCGAGGGTAAAGGGGACCAGGCCGATGCTGATGATGGAATGGCGGTCGGCATCCAGGCCTGTGGTTTCGAAGTCGAGGGCGACCATTGGCACCTCTTTAATGGGAGTTTGCGGGTCAGGGCAGCCGGCTTGGTAGAAAGCGCGGATTCGGGCATCCTTCGCTTTTTCCGCGGCTTTTCGGTAGTTGTCTGGCCAGTCCTGTTTGCTGTTCCCGCTTTTGATGCTGTCAGACATTCCTAGTGGCTCCTCCGGCGTTGTAACGGAAGCGCAGGAACTTCTGGGCGTTGCTGACGATCTGGAAGGCGTCTTTCAGATGACTGCGTTCGAACGGGGACAGGTCTTCCGGGCGTACGTTGTTGTCGGGTTCTCGCCCCTCTTCAATGGCCAGGGCCTGGTGGCGGATGCGAACAATGGAGATGAATTCCAGGGCATCGCGCAGGTTGCCGGCATCGTCTTCCAGCAGCAGCTTGGTTTTGGCAATGTCTTTCAGTCGCTCAAAGGAATTCTGGGAGCGGCTGCCGCATCCCAGGGCGTGTACGCGGATCAAATCGGATAATGGCGCTGTACCCCGGCGCTTGAGGTTGAATGTTTTCTGGTGCTTGCCGTCTTCCTCAAGCACGAAGGTGCGAAAGAAACCGAGCGGTGGTGTTCGGTTCAGGGCATTCCTGGCCAGGAAGGTAAGGAAGCGCTGACTGCCGCTGGCTTTCTCTACAATCAGGGTTTTCAACTGTTCGGTAAAGTCGGTTTGCCCGTGAATGCCATCCAGGTCGAAGAAGATATTGCTGTTGAGCAGGGCTTCCGCCTTGGGATTTTCGATCCAGTCGGTGAAGTAACCTTTCCACACACTCAGCGGTTGCCGCCATTTGGGGTTGGTGGCCATGATATCGCCGGTGCAGTAGGTGTATCCACACTCGGCCAGGCCGTCGGAGACAAACTTGGCAAGGGCGAGGAAATACTCGTCGTGTTCTTCGGGGATGAAACTGTCGTCCAGCACCATGGCGTTGTCCTGGTCGGTAACGACCAGCTGTTCATCCCGGGCCATGGAGCCCAGGGCCATGAAGCAGTAGGGAACCGGTGGCGGGCCGAGTTTTTCTTCACCCAGTTCCAGCAGGCGTTGGCTGAAGCTGCGACCGATACCGGCCATGGCGCTGCCGATCATGTGGGAGTTGGCGTCTTCGTTGACCATGCGTACAAAGCTGTCGCGGACTTCCAGGCTGATTCTCTTCAGGCCTTTGACGTCGTTCTGATGGTAGATGTTGCTTACCAGGTACAGGCTGCTCTGGCTTTCATACTTGACGATGTCTGACAACGCAATCACGCCGCGCACTTCGTCGCCTTCCATCACCGGCAGGTGGTGCACGTTGTTGTGGAGCATGGTGAGCATGGCTTCGAAGATGAAGGAGCGGGCGCTGATGGTGATCAGCCCTTCCGACATGATGTCGCTGATCGGGGTTTCCGAGGCCAGGGCATGGGTAACCGCACGGGTACGTAGATCCCGGTCGGTGATGATGCCCCGCAATTTCGGGCGTTCGCCGCTTTCATCCATCAACAGCAGCGCCGATACGCCATTGTCTGTCATGATTCTGGCGGCTTCCTGCAGGCGAACGGTGGTCGGAGCGGAAACCGGTTCCCGGGATATCAGGCGGGTAACCTTGGCGGTCATCAGTTCGTTGGATTTCTCTCTGCGTGACACCGCCGAACGCAGCCGGCTGCGGTCTTCAATCTCAACAAAGTCTGCAAAGTTTTCGTCGTTTTCCCACAGATGCTGAAAGGTGGTATCCGGAATCTTGTAGATCAGGCAATCTTCGATGGCTTTGGCGGGGAACCGGACCTTCTTGTTCATCATCAATCCGAACTGGCCAAAGATTTCGCCCTCGCCCACGCGGTTATACAGCTCACCGGAGCGGCGGAAAATCTCCACGGCGCCGCTGCGGATATAGTGGAGCCAATGATTGGTCTGGCCGAGTTCAAGTATCTGGGTGCCGGCGCGGTAGTAGACCACCTCAATACCGCTGACAACTCGTTCAAGTAGTTCTTCAGGCATGTCATTGAACGGGGGGTATTGGGCAATGTGGTTGCGGATGTCCAACAGTTCGGCCTGCATGGGCTCTCCAGAGTGACTGAGTCTTGATTAAATGTTTGCGGTTGGCTGACCGGTTATTCCAGAGTCTGGCCAAACTATAGCAGCTGTCTGTTCACTTGGTGTACCTTGGCCACGGTGGGTAAGCACGAGAGAGTGTTTTATGGTCAACAAGTTACTGGTTACCGGTGGTATCCGGTCTGGAAAAACGGGGCTGGCGGAGCAACGGGCACGCGACGCCGGCGCAGACGTGGTCTACGTGGCTACCGCCACCGCCGGTGACGATGAAATGGCCCTGCGGATCCGGCGCCACCAGCAACAACGCCCGGCACACTGGCAGCTGGTTGAGGAGCCCGTTTACCTTGGCCGGGCGCTGTCAGACCTGGCTGACGGGCATGATACCTCGCCGCTGGTTCTGGTGGACTGCATGAGTCTCTGGTTGAGTAATCTCCTGTTCGCCGACCGTTCGCTGTTTCAGCCTGAACGTGCCGCCTTTCTGACTGCCGTGGAAACTTATCCAGGCCCCTTGGTGATCGTCACCAATGAGGTAGGCCTGGGCACCATCGGCATGGACCCCCTCACCCGTCGCTTTGCCGACGAGCTGGGATGGCTCAACCAGGCACTCGCGCAGCGCTGTGATGAGGTGGTGATGTCGGTGGCTGGTCTGCCACTGACCCTCAAGGCTGGTGGCTGACCAGGCTGCGGAAGGTGCCAAACTCGGACTGGTCCACCTGAATCCGGCTGCGGCAGGCATAGGGCACGGAAAAGCCGGCAAACGATTTCTCCAGAGGAATGCCCAGCACGTTGGCCAGCACCATGCGAATAACGCCACCATGGCAAACCACCAGGATACGCTGACTCGCAAGCTTGTCCTGCCAGCGATCAAACCCGAGGGTGACTCGCTGGTAGAAGTCGGTAATGGCTTCACCGCCGGGCGGGTTGGAGTTTATGGGATCCTGCCAGAAGCGGCTGAGATGGTCGCCATAACGTTCCTGGACCTGCCGCGAAGTTAACCCCTCCCAGTCACCAAATCCGATTTCCCGCAGGTCATCTTCGATGTGCAGGGGAATCCTGCGTCTTTGCGAGAGCTGTTCTGCAAACAGGCGGCACCGTGTCATCGGCGAGCTGACAATGGCATCCCAATGGTCGTGACCGTGGACGGCGGCTTCCATTTGCTGCCAGCCGACGGGGCTCAGCGGGTCGTCCTTGCTGCCCCGGAACATTTGCCCACCCTCGGGTTCGCCATGGCGTATCAGGTCGATCACGGTGGTTGTCATGGTTCTACTCCCCGGATTTTCCGCTGACGCCGGCATCAGTAAAGCTGGCCATGTTGTTGTGCAGTGCGCAGGCTGCCCGAAGCAAAGGCAGGGCAACGGCGGCGCCGCTGCCCTCACCCAGGCGCATGCCCAGGTCCAGCAGTGGGGTCGCATCAAGTGCTTCCAGCACCGCGTCGTGACCGGGCTCGGCAGACCGGTGCGCAAACATGAGCCAATCACGCGCTCCGGGTTGCTGTTGCACCGCCACAAGCGCGGCGGCCGAGACGATAAAACCATCGACCAATACCGGGATCTTGCGGGCTGCGCAGCCGAGGATGGCACCGGTCAACGCCGCAATCTCGAAGCCGCCGAGAGAAGTCAGCACAGACAAGGCGTTTCGGTCGTCGCCATGCCGGGCCAGTGCCTTGGCGACCACCCGGGCTTTGCGAGTGACCCCCTCGCTGTCAAGGCCGGTGCCCGGCCCGACGAGCCTCTCGGGTGGCAGGTCAAGCAATGCGCAGGCGAGTGCGGCGGCACTGGTTGTGTTGCCGATACCCATGTCGCCACCGATGAACAGCCGACATCCGGCGTTGGCCGACCGCTCGGCTGCCTGGTCGCCACTGGTCAGTGCAGCAGCTACCTGGCCCGGGCCAAGGGCGGATTTTTCGGCCATATTGGCAGTACTGGGGCCAATAATCTGGTGAATGACGCCGGGGAGCATCGGTACCTCTCCGACCGTGCCCAGGTTCACAACTTCCAGGCTGGCACCGAGCTCCCTGGCCATAACGCTGATGGCCGCGCCACCGCCGGCGAAGTTGGCAACCATCTGGGCGGTGACCTCCTGAGGAAAAGCGGAAACACCCTCAGCACATACGCCATGGTCACCGGCAAACACTACCATGCGGACAGGATCAACGGTTGGCCTGTCTGTGCCGTTCAGGGCTGCCAGGGTAATCGCCAGCTGTTCCAGTTGCCCGAGAGAGCCCGGCGGTTTGGTCAGAACCTGCTGTCGCGCTGCGGCAAGCGCGGCGTGTTCGGCTGAGGGGGCGGGGGGCGGTGTTAGCCAGCTTTGAGGCAGGGCCATGACGATGATTCCTTGTGGGCGGAAAACCGAGGATGGTCATACCGGGAGGCGAAGGTGTCAAGATCAGGCTCCACTCGGTTAGACTTGCCAGCATCTGATTCATGGAGCCCACATTTGGAAACGTTTCTGGTTGCGGTGTTGGTATGTGTCGCGGCGGTTGCACTGGACTGGTTGGTTGGTGAACCGCGCCGGTGGCACCCTCTGGCAGGCTTTGGCCGTTGGGCCTCGGTGGCGGAAGCTGGCCTGAATGGCCAGCCGCAGGCCGCCGCAAGGAGCCTGTGCCTGGGTGCGCTGGCAACCGCGATCGTCGTCACGCCGGTGCTGGCACTGGCTGTAGCACTGCAATTCTGGCTGGGCGGCTGGCTATGGTTGGTGGCTCAAGTGGCCGGCGTATGGCTCGCAATGTCGTTACGGGGGCTGGCGGAACATGGCCGGGCGGTGTCCGCGGCATTGACTGCGGGCGACGGTGACCAAGCCAGGAAAGCGGTGGGGTGGATTGTCAGTCGGGACGCAGCGGCGCTGTCCGACGAGGGGGTGGCTGCGGCCGCCTCGGAATCCATGCTGGAAAATGGTGCCGATGCGGTCTTCTCCAGTCTGTTCTGGTACCTGCTTGCCGGGCTGCCGGGTGTGGTTTTGCACCGATTGATCAATACCCTGGACGCCATGTGGGGCTATCGCAACTCACGATTTCTTTACTTCGGCCGGTTTGCTGCCAGGCTGGATGACCTGATGAACTGGCTACCTGCCCGGCTTACAGCCCTCACTTATGCACTGTTGGGAAATACCCGGGAGGCGCTCCGTTGTTGGCGTACCCAGGCAAAAACCTGGGATAGCCCCAATGCCGGGCCGGTGATGTCAGCAGGGGCGGGCGCCCTTGGTGTGACCCTCGGTGGGCCGGCGCCCTATGCTAGCGGCATCAAGGAGCGGCCGGTGTTAGGTTGTGGCCCCGGGGCCTCGGCAGCAACAATCCAAGGTGCCATTGCCTTGGTACAGCGTGGGGTAATGCTCTGGTTGTCGGTGCTGTTCGTCCTCGCCCTTGCCTGCAGCTGGGTGGTGCCTGGAGGTGCCGGATGACGGCCTTCGACCTTCCGGAATCCCCGGAGCATGGCGGGCGGTTACGGGCTGCAATACAGCGTTGGGGCATTCCCCGCGAGCAATGGCTTGATCTGTCCACAGGCATCAATCCGGTGCCCTGGCCGGTGCCGGCCATTCCACCGGAGGTATGGCAACGATTGCCAGAGCCGGACGATGGGCTGGAGCAGGTCATCCGTTCCTGGGCCGGTGCGCCGAAGCGTGCCAGCTGCCTGCCTGTGGCGGGCTCCCAGGCGGCGATCATGGCCCTGCCTGCGGTGCGCGCCAGGGTGCATGGTATTGGTCGGGTGGCTGTGCCTGTTCCGGGATATCGCGAGCATGGTCATGCCTGGCGTCGCGCTGGTTTCGAGGTGGTGGCGATTCCTGCCGACAAACTGGAAAGTGGTGATCCGGCCTGGCTGGATTCTGTGGATGCAGTGGTGTGGATACAGCCGAATAATCCGACCGGGCAACTGCTCGATCCGGCTTGTCTCCTGTTATGGCATCAACGATTGCAGGCACGTGGGGGCTGGCTGGTACTTGATCAGGCGTTTGTCGAGGGAGAGCCGGGTTTCGGGTTGGAACCCTGGGCGGGCGCGCCGGGTCTGATACTTCTGCGATCCCTGGGCAAGTTTTTCGGCCTGGCCGGAATGCGCGCCGGGGCTGTGTTGGCTGAACCTGAGCTGACCCGTGCGCTGGCTTTTGAATTGGGCCCCTGGACCGTCAGTGGCCCGGCGCGTTACCTGATGGCAAGAGCTCTGGCTGACAGGGCATGGCAGATAGAGGCGCGGGGCAGGCTGCAGACGTCACGGCTGCGGATGGACGGCCTGCTCAGGAAATCTGGCATGCCAGCAACCAACGGTACGTTGCTGTTTCGCACGGTCCATCACGAAAACGCAGCACCAATAGCGGATGAGTTGGCTCGTCGTGCCATTCTGGTCAGGCGTTTTGATGAGCCGCCAGCCCTGCGCTTCGGTTTGCCGCCTGATGAGTCCGGTTGGCAACGTCTGGGAAGTGCGTTGTCTGAATTAACATATCTCATTGACCACCCCCACCCGGGTTGATAGTCTTGCCCGCAATTTCAGGTGCTCTGAGCGTTCCAACCGGACTGGCGATAGTCCGGCGAATGCAGTGAGTGAAACGGGAAGCCGGTGAGAGCCCGGCGCTGCCCCCGCAACGGTAATCAGGTGAAAGGCAATCCAATGCGCCACTGTGCCTCTGGCATGGGAAGGTGATTGCCCCGGAGCATCAGCTCCACCTGGAAGCCCGGAGACCGGCCTGGAATTTGGAGCCCATGAGTTCCAGACACCTACGTTGCGGAGGGCAGCGGCGGTGGGTGAACCGGCCAATGCAACTGATCGACGCCCCTCCACCCTCCGTCAATACCAACATTTCTCCTCCGCATGAATCAGTATCAACCGCACGGGTGAGTGCGGTGCGAAGCGAGTGAAGAAATGAAGCGTTCCAAAGTCTTGTCTGCCCTTGTGTTCATGCCTTTTGCCCTACCGGCGAGTGGTTCAGAGTCTGAAGCCGCCCCGGATACTCTTGAACCTATTGTTGTAACTGCCACGCTTGGCCCCCGTACGGTGGGCGAAAGCCTGTCTTCGGTGACGGTCATCGAAGAAGAAACCATCCGTCGTGAGGCGCCTGCCGAGTTTACCGATCTGCTGGCGGCGCAGCCCGGCATTGATCTGGTCACTAACGGGTCATTTGGCAAGAACACCAGTGTATTCACTCGTGGCACTGCGAATGATTCCACGGTCTTTCTGGTTGATGGTGTGCGCCTTCGTTCTGCCACCAGCGGTGGCGCGCCCTGGCAGTATTTTCCAGCTGATCTGGTTGAGCGCGTGGAAATCGTCAGGGGCCCCCGCAGTGCACTCTATGGCGCTGACGCGGTAGGCGGTGTCATTCAGGCATTTACACTGGATCCAAAGCACGGTAACAGAGGGTGGGTTGAAACCGGAGCAGGCAATTTCAACACCCAGAAAACCAGTGCTGGCGCATCGGCGACTGACGGCGCAACCCGGTTCAGCCTCAGCGGGCTGCACAAGGAGACCGATGGCACCAGAATTGTGAAAGATGGCGAGGACAAAGGTTTTCGCAATACCGCTGGCGTCGGGCGTGTTGTGCATGAATTGCCGAGCGGAGGAGAGGCCAGTTTCGTCATCATGCAGTCACAGGGCAATACTGAATTTGACGGTGGCAACACGGATTTTATGATCCGGACCATCGGCGTCACATTGAATACCCCTGTCAGTGATTATTGGGCGACGTCCATCCAGCTTTCAGAATCCGCTGACGAGCAAGAAAGCTTCCGTAGTGCCGGCGATTCTGTATTCAACACCAAAACCCGAACCGCACGATGGGAAAACACTTTCACCGCAGGCGTGCACGAGCTTGCGGTCGGGGGAGAGCTACAATCCGACGAAGTGAAAAGCACCATCGAGTTCGATGAGAACAGTCGCACTAATGCCGCGTTATTCACCCAACTGCGCTTAAACTTCGGCCCTTCCGATATTCAGTTGTCATTTCGCGGCGACGACAACGAGGCATACGGTCGACAGGAAACCGGTGGCATTGCCCTTGGCCACTCGTTTGACCGTTCCCACCGGGTACGGGTGAGTTATGGCACCTCTTTCCGGGCGCCCACGTTCAATGATCTTTACTATCCTTTGGAGATATTCGATTTCGGTGGCAGTTATGCCGGCAACCCGGACCTCAAGCCGGAGGAAGGCGCGTCCGTGGAGCTGGGGCTTAGCGGTCGTTACGAACACTGGTACTGGGATGCCGCTCTTTATCAACTGGACGTAGAGAATCTGATTGAACTCCAGAGCATCAACGGTGATCTCCGGCCTGCCAACGTGAGTGAAGCCCGTATTCGTGGCGCGGAGCTGGCCTCCGGTCTGCGGTCGAATGGTTGGGATCTTGGGGTCAAACTCACCTTGATGGATCCTCGTGATCGTGAGACGGATAACCGCCTGCGTCGTCGCAGTCACCAATCGCTGAGGGTTGACCTGGACCGTCAAATGGGCGCCTGGAGTCTGGGAGGCACCGCTCTGGCCAGTGGCTACCGCTACGATGATGCTAGTAATCAAAATCGTTTACCGGGCTACGTCACCTTCAACCTTCGTGCAGGGTGGGAATTTGCTCAGGACTGGACAGCACGGCTGACGCTTCAGAACGTTACGGATAAGGAATACGCGACGGCAACCCGATTTGATGGTTCAGGCTACCTGGCGGCGGGAACCGCAGGGTTTCTTTCGATTCGCTATGACTTCCGATAAAACTGCATAATCTTGCCGGGGAGGCGCCAGTGGGAAAGCTTAAGGGTGTGAGCATACTGCTCGGCTGGATGCTGCTGGCATCTCCGGCCCTGGCATCCTATGTCTGCGCCACGGATGATCTGGGCGAGGAGATATGCCTGGAACACCCGGCAAAACGCATTGCCGCACTTTCGCCTGGGGCGACAGAACTGGCATGGGCGGCGGGCGCCGGTGATCAGGTAGTTGCCGTGGTGGCTTACAGCGATTATCCCCCGGCAGCCCGAGAGGTCGCTTCAGTGGGTAGCCATACCCGCATGGATATGGAACGGCTGCTGGAGCTGCAGCCGGATCTTGTGATTGGCTGGGTAACCGGGAATCCGACGGAGCAGCTGGTCTCACTCAAGAATATGGGCGTCCCGGTGTTCTCCATTGAACCCCGGAGTTTTGAAGCTGTCTCCAACACCATTGAGCGCATCTCCATACTGGCAGGTACTGAAGCAGAAGGCTTTGCAGAGGCGGAGCGATTCCGTCAGGGCATTGCCGACTTGCAGGAGGCGTACGCCAAGGCTGATCCGGTGCCGGTGTTCTACCAGGTTTGGGATGAGCCCCTGATGACGGTCAACAGCCAGCACCTGATCGGTGAAATGATTGAACTTTGCGGTGGTGATAACGTGTTTGGTCAGCTGGACCGGCTAGTGCCGAGGATCAGTGCGGAAGCGGTGATTGCGGCGAATCCCGAGGCCATTCTGGCGGGTGGAATGGGTGAGGAGAATCGCCACTGGCTGACGCGCTGGCAGGCATTCCCCAGCATCACTGCGACAGAGCGAAACAACCTGTTTTTTATTCCGCCGTCACTGGTTCAGCGACCGACTCCGAGAATGCTCGAGGGAACGCAATTGTTTTGCGAGAAACTGGAGGTGGCCCGTGGCCGACGGCCCTAGTGGAGTAGCCGTGTGATACGCCCGATCACCCTGCCCCTTGCCGTTCTGGCCGTAGCCGGGCTGATCGCCATGGTGATGTCGGTCGGTATTGGCAGTGTCGCAATTGCACCTGCGGACGTGCTGTTGGTGTTTCTGGGTGAGGGCTCCAACCTGCACCGCACTCTGATTTTTGAGCTCCGGCTACCCAGAACGCTGTCGGCCTTTGCCACCGGAGGTCTGCTGGCGGTGGCCGGGGCATTGATGCAGGTGCTGCTGCGTAACCCGCTTGCCGATCCCTATGTGTTGGGGCTGTCCGGGGGTGCCGCCGTGGGGGCATTGCTGGCGATGTTGGCGGGGCTCGGCGGCGCGGTTATCTCCGGTTCGGCCTTTGCCGGTGCCATGCTGGCCACCTTGATGGTGTTTGGGCTCGCCCACGGCACCGGCAGCTGGACGCCCTCCCGCCTTTTGCTCACGGGGGTTGTGGTGGCGGCTGGCTGGGGGGCGGTCATTACCTTGATGCTGGCCATCAGCCCGGCCAGAGAGTTGCCGGGCATGTTGTACTGGCTAATGGGCGATGTGTCCTACGCCAGGGCGCCCTGGCCGGGGCTTGGCGTGCTGGTGCTGGTGTGTGCGCTGGTGGTGCCTCTTGGCCGCAGTCTGAATGTATTGGCCCGTGGCCCCATGCAGGCTGCTGCCCTGGGGATCTCAGTGCGCCCACTGGAATGGCTGATTTACATACTGGCCAGCCTGCTCACGGCCACGGCGGTGACCATGGCCGGTAGCATAGGCTTTGTAGGGCTGGTGGTCCCGCATATGCTCCGGTTGGTGCTTGGTAACGACCAGCGCCTGATTTTACCGGCCTGTGCGTTAGCCGGTGGCACACTATTGGTGCTGGCGGATACCCTGGCAAGGGTTGTGATCGCGCCGGAGCAACTGCCGGTGGGTGTGATCACCGCGCTGTTGGGCGTTCCCACTTTCCTGTATCTGTTGTACCGGAGTCGCTGATGTCCGGTAATAAACGCCCCCCAATGCAAGCCTTGAGTACCCGGGAACTGGTCATCGATATTCCTGGCCGGGCCGACGGTTACCCTTTGGATCTGACAATAAAATCAGGTCAGGTTTGGGGCGTACTTGGGCCCAACGGTGCCGGCAAGACCACGCTGTTGCACACCCTCGCAGGTCTTCGTGCGCCCCGTGCCGGTGCTTTGTTCCTGAATGATGTGCCTACAACGAAGCTAAAGCGGAGAGCCCTCTCCCAACAGTTGGGGCTGGTGTTCCAGGACCGACAGGATGGCTTCCCTGCAACGGTACTGGAAACCGCGCTGATCGGGCGTCATCCGTGGCTGGCGCCCTGGCAGATGGAAGGGGCAGACGATCTGGCCATGGCCGAGAGATCACTTGAAGCGCTGGATGTCCTGCATCTGAAAAACCGCCTGGTCAGCACCCTGTCTGGCGGCGAACGCCAGCGAGTGGCGATTGCCACGCTGATGACACAGTCGCCCCACACCTGGCTGCTGGATGAACCGACAAATCACCTGGACCTGCACCACCAGGTGGCCGTCATGAAATTGCTCACTGACCGGGCGGCAGCGGGTAACGCCATTTTCATGTGCCTGCACGACCTGAACCTGGCTGCCCGCTGGTGTGATCATATTTTGCTGATGTACCCCAATGGCGAAACCTGCTGGGGCCCGGCAGAAAGGATGCTGGTGCCGGATGCTCTGGAACGTTTGTATAACCAGCAACTGGCAACGGTGGAAGTGGATGGCGCGCCTTTCTTCGTGCCAAAACGAGTCTAGCTCATAAGTATAGCGAGGGCAGCGGAGCAGGGCTTTCCGGGACTGTCTGCAGCAGGGATGCTGCAGTCAAGCGTACAGGGATGTATTTACAGCGTGTCCCGGAAAGCCCTGCTCCGCTGCCCGTCTGCACCAAATTCAGACGACAGGGAACAGCAACACATGCCAGACAACAAAATCCCCGCCGCCATGATCACCGCCCCGGGTTCCGGCCAGGGCAAATCCATGGTTACGGCTGCGCTGGCGCGCCTGCATCGGAATGCGGGCCGTAACGTCCGGGTGTTCAAGCATGGGCCGGATTACCTGGACCCCATGGTGCTGGAAGTCGCCTCCGGTAACCCGGTTTACCAATTGCACCCCTGGATGACCGGCGAGGACGAGTGCCGGTGGCGGCTGGCCGAGGCCGCCCAGAGCGCCGACCTGATCCTTGTGGAGGGCTCCATGGGGTTGTTTGATGGCAGCCCCAGTAGCGGCGACCTGGCCAAACTGGCAGGCATTCCGGCCCTGCCCGTGATTGATGCCAAGGGCATGGCTCAGACCTTCGGCGCGGTTGCCCTGGGCTTGGCGAGCTTTGATTCCGAACTCCCTGTTCATCAGGTAATTGCCAACAAGATTGGCAGTTCCTACCACGGCGAGCTGTTACGGGAGAGCCTGCCGGATGGCATCAGCCTTTTGGGCGCGATACCCCGAAACGATGCCATGAATATCCCGGACCGGCACCTTGGGCTGGTCCAGGCGGCAGAAATGGACGACCTCAGTGATCGGCTGGATAGAGCGGCCGAAGTCCTGACATCAGCGGGTCTGGATGTACTTCCCAAGCCCGTACCTTTTCATTTTCAAGCACCACCGAGGCCAGAACCGCTGCTGACCGGGCGCCGGATTGCCGTGGCCAGGGATGCGGCCTTCAGCTTTATCTACCGGGCCAACCTGGATCTTCTCACAGCCATGGGCGCTGAGCTGGTGTATTTTTCGCCCCTGCACGATTCGGAAGTACCGATGGCCGACGCGCTCTGGCTGCCGGGCGGCTATCCGGAACTGCATGCCCGGAGCTTGGCGGAAAACCAGCCTATGCAATTGTCGATCCGCGCCTTTCATCAGGCCGGTAAGCCCATTCTGGCAGAGTGTGGCGGGCTAATGGCCTGTGCCGAAGAGCTGGCAGACAAAGACGGCACGGTGCATGGCCTGCTGGGCCTGGTACCCGGGCGCGCTACCATGGCTAACCGTTTGACCGCGCTGGGCCTGCAAAGTCTGGAGACCCAGCTGGGCGGGTTGCGGGGCCATACCTATCACCATTCCAGTCTTGAGACCCCTTGGCAACCTGCGGCCAGGGCGAAGAAGCAGGCCGGCTCTGACGGAGAGGCGGTGTATCGCCACCGGAATCTGGTGGCCAGCTATTTTCACGGCTACTTCCCGTCGTCGCCGGCGTTGGTTGCCGCGATCTTTCGCGGCGAGGAAATCCGGTTTTCCTGATGAATACAAATGCGTGAACCCAAGGAGAGTCATCATGCGTGAACGCGCCAAAGACCCCGAACGCCATGCCAAGCGCATGGCCGCCAAACAGAAAATCATGCAGGAACGTATCGCCCGCGCCCAGAAAGAACAGGGCGTGTTGCTGGTGCTGACCGGCCCAGGTAAAGGCAAGAGCAGTTCCGGCTTCGGCATGGTCGCCCGGGCCTTGGGCCATGGTATGAAAGTGGGCATCGTCCAGTTTATCAAGGGCGCTTTCAGCACCGGCGAGGAAGCGTTCTTCCGGAGCCTGCCGAACGTGACCTACCACGTGATGGGACAGGGCTACACCTGGGACACCCAGAACCGGGAACAGGATGTGCAGAGTGCGACTGAAGCGTGGAATATCGCAGCTGACATGCTCAAAGACGACAGCTATGACCTGATTCTGCTGGACGAACTGAATATCGCGCTGAAGTACGACTACATCGATCTGGACCGGGTGCTGGATGACCTGCAGGCCCGGCCGGAGATGCAGCATGTGGTGGTCACCGGCCGTGGTGCTCCCCAGGAACTGATCGACCTGGCCGACACCGTGACCGAAATGGGTGTGGTCAAGCACGCTTTCAAGGATCAGGGCATCAAGGCCCAGAAGGGCGTGGAGCTGTAAATGCCCACCCTGATGGTGCAGGGCACCACCTCGGATGCTGGCAAGACCACGGTGGTGGCGGCCCTGTGCCGCTGGCTGGCGCGTCAGGGGGTGTCGGTGGCACCGTTCAAACCCCAGAACATGGCCCTGAACAGTGCGGTTACCGTGGATGGTGGCGAAATTGGCCGCTCCACGGCGTTGCAGGCACTGGCCTGTGGTCTGGAGCCCCACAGTGACATGAACCCGGTGTTACTGAAGCCCCAGAGCGATTGCGGGGCCCAGGTGATATTACAGGGCAGGGTTCGTGGCAATATGGATGCCCTGGATTACCACGCCTACAAAGCTGAGGCGATGAATTCGGTGATGGCAAGCTGGAGAGCACTGAGCACACGTTATGATGTGATCATCGCCGAGGGCGCTGGCAGCCCGGCGGAAATCAACCTGCGGGCCAACGACATTGCCAACATGGGCTTCGCCGAGGCCGCCGATTGCCCGGTGTTGCTGGTAGGGGATATCGACAAAGGCGGGGTTTTCGCCCAGTTGGTGGGCACCCTGGCGTTGATCTCCGACAGTGAACAAGCCAGAACGGCCGGATTTATCATCAATCGGTTCCGGGGTGACATTGCGCTGTTGGAGCCCGGGCTGGACTGGCTGGCCGAACACACTGGCAAGCCGGTGTTCGGGGTCTTGCCCTACCTGCACGGGTTGGTGATAGATTCCGAAGACAGTGTCAGTGCCGCCGGCACCAGCGAGGCCGGCGCCTTGAAAGTGGTGGTGCCGGTACTGCCCAGGATCAGCAACCACAATGATTTTGATCCGTTGCGATTGCACCCGGGTGTAGACCTTGTTTTCGTTGGCCCGGATGAGACCATTCCGCCGGCAGATCTGATTATCCTGCCCGGCAGCAAAAGCACCCGGCACGACCTGCAGTGGCTGAGACAACAGGGCTGGCCTGAGGCCATCCAGAAACACCTGCGCTATGGCGGCAAGCTGCTGGGTATCTGTGGCGGATTCCAGATGCTGGGACTTCGGGTGGAAGACCCTGACGGTCTGGAGGGCGAAGTTGGCAATACCGAGGGCCTGGCACTGTTCGAGATGGTCACCCGCATGGTGTCGGGTAAGCAGCTCAGACAAGTGACCGGTAGACTATCCCCCGAGGTTACTGAAAGTGGTGTTACGGCGACAATGACCGGCTATGAAATGCACAACGGAGTCACCGAGGGCTCAGCGCTGGCCAGGCCTTTTGCGGAGCTTGATGGGCGACCGGATGGTGCGGTCAGCCCCGACGGTCAGGTGGCGGGCACCTATGTGCACGGTCTCTTTGATGAGCCTGCCGCCTGCGATGCCATTCTGTGCTGGGCCGGTCTCAATACATGGAGTGCGCGGTCAGTGGATTACCAGAGTCACCGTCTGCAGCAGCTCGACCGCCTGGCAGATCAGGTGGAGCAGTGCCTGGACACGGACCGGTTAAGGAGCTTGTTGCAGTTATGAGCAACCAGAACGACCCATTCACTGATGCCCAACGTGAGGGGCTTTACCGGGCCATCTTCGAGCGCCGGGATGTGCGCTCGCAGTTTTTGCCGGATGCCATTCCGGATGAGGTGCTGGCCCGTATTCTGAGGGCAGCCCACCATGCGCCGTCAGTGGGCTTCATGCAGCCCTGGGATTTCATCGTTATCGACAGCCTGGCGGTGCGCGAGCAGGTGCTGGCCAGCTTCAATGAGGAAAACGCAAAAGCCTCGGAAAATTACACCGGCGAGCGGCAGCAAACCTACCGGACCCTGAAACTCCAGGGCATATTGGAAAGTCCCATTAATCTTTGCATTACCTGTGATCGGTCCCGCGGCGGGCCCTATGTGCTCGGCCGTAACTCCATCATGGAAATGGATCTGTTCAGCACCTGTCTGTCGGTACAAAACCTGTGGTTGGCGGCGCGAGCAGAGGGTATTGGTGTGGGCTGGGTCAGTATTCTGGATCAGGGAATACTGTCTGACATCCTGCAGCTGCCAGATCACGTATACCCTCTTGCGTATCTGTGCCTGGGTTATGTCAGCGAATTTCTGGAACAGCCGGAGCTGCAGGCCAAAGGCTGGCGTTCACGGCTTCCGCTGGAAGAGCTGGTGCATGGCAATGGCTGGGGCCAGCCTATTGAGCATCAGCGTCTGGCAAGTTACCTGGCCGGCAAGTGAAGGGCACCGAAAAACAGCATGATCGTTTTCCTCACAGGTCCTGAATTGGGTACGATCAGACTAGATTTGGGGCTTCTGTTCAGGAGGTGAGATGAAGTTTTCCGAGCTCTACCAGCAGGCACTGGCCCGCAAAGGCGGTGAACAGGCCCTGAAATCCATGCTGCCACCGGTCACCGGGAAGCAGCGCCTGGCCAAGATCAGCGACGACCGTTACCTTTCCGAGATCACCCGGTGCATTTTCAAGGCCGGGTTTGTCTGGCGGGTGATTGAGAATAAATGGCCGGATTTTGAGGCGGCGTTCGAAGGGTTTGTGCCCGCCTACTGGCAGCAGGTCCCGCCGGAAGTCCTGGAGCGGCTGGCAACGGACGAGCGGATTGTTCGTAACATGCAGAAGATCCGCACGGTTCCGGAGAATGCCCGGATGATCATGGATGTGGTGAAGGATCATGGTAGCTTTGGCCGGTTTCTGGCGCAGTGGCCGTCAACCGATCAGGTGGGGCTGCTGCTGTACCTGAAACGCAATGGCGAGCGTCTGGGGGGTAATTCCGCCCAGTATTTCCTGCGCCGGGTGGGGTGGGATGGCTTTATCCTGTCTCACGATGTGGTGACTGCACTGACCCGTGCAGGCATTCTGGATGCGTCTCCTGCCAGCAAGAAAGGGCTCACCCAGGCCCAGGAGGCATTTAATCGCTGGCATGAAGAAACCGGGATGCCCATCAGTCAGCTTTCCCGGATAGTGTCATTCACGGTGGATAACTGAGCATTGCCCAGAATCAATGACCGCCTGAGACTACAGAAACAGCAATAGCACCAGTTCACTTAAGACGACGGCCGCGCCCAGGGTATCGCCTGTATAGCCGCCAAGCTGCCTGCGCAGATAGCCTCCCCAGAGCAGGGCAGCCAGAAGTACGGCAGTGACGGTCGCGGGAATAAGCAACGGCTGCCAGAGTGATAACCCCGCTGTAAGCAACATTACAAAGCCGGCCGCCGCCAACAACCGGCTGCGGGAGAAACCGTCCGCCACCGGTTTGGATTTGCTTTTGTCAGGATCGGTGACATAGGGCAGGCAAGCCATCAACACCAAGGGTGTCAGGCGGGAAACCGCAGGTGACACCAGCAACGCGAGCCAGATCAATTGGGCATCGGCCAGCAGGGCCACTTTTAGCAGCAAGGCCATCACCAGCGCCACCGTGCCATAGGTACCAATGCGGCTGTCCTTCATGATCGCCAGCCGTTTTTCTAAGGTATAACCCCCGCCGAGAGCGTCAACACTGTCCGCCAGACCGTCCTCGTGAAAAGCTCCGGTGATAAACAGGTGCAGAATAACCACCAGGATAATGGCGACCACTGGGCTGGCGATCAGTGAAAACAGAAAGAAGGCGGCGCAATAGACCAATCCGAGCAGAAGGCCCACTAGGGGAAAATAGGTGCTGCTCTGATTCATGAGGCGCTGGGAGTAGTCAATCCGCACGAGCATGGGGATGCGTGTAAGGAAGCCGATAGCCAGCCAGAAGGCTTGCCATTCATGGGCAACGCGTGACCTAAGGGGCAAAGGGCGCCTCCATGTTTGAGCCAAAGCGCCATTGTACTTTAGAGCGCCATGAAGTGCTGCCTTGTACGGACGTTTGCTGGTCGGGAGAAAGTGACAGAGTCAGGACGGCGTGTGAATGAGGTCGCTTGAGGCAGGCAGCCAAACGTGTACACAGAGTCCGGGGTGTCCATCTGCTCTATCTAACAGCGTCAACTGGCCGCCATGGAGTTCAGCAATACGTCGGGCAATCGCCAGGCCCAAGCCCGCTCCGCCACCTGCGCGTTGATCCAGTCTTACAAACCTGCTCAGAGCGCGCTCCCGCTCCTTTGAGGGTATGCCTGGTCCCTGGTCGCATACCGAAATGGCATAACCTTCGCCCGCCGGCACCAGCTGGATGGAAATCACGGTATGTGCTGGGCTGTACTGGATGGCATTAGCCAGCACGGTACGCATCAGGGTGTTGATCAACGTGCTGTGGCATCGAACCAGGCCATTGCCGCTGGTTTTATCATCCAGTTCCGGCTCGATGTGCTTTTTCAGGGCCAGCGGGGCAATATCCGCGATGCTCTGTTCCAGCAATTCTGGCAGGTTGTGAATGTCCGGCATTGAGTCGGTGCCCGCGTCTACCCGGCTCAGTAGCAACATCTGTTCTACCAGGTGAACCATCCTGTCCACGGCACCGATCAGTTCGCTGAATTGTTCGGGGTTTTGCTCGCAGGCTTTTTCCAGGTTCAGCCGAAGCACGGTCAGCGGTGTGCGTAGCTCGTGGGCGGCGTCGGCGGAGAACCGGCGCTCACGCTCCAGTGCCTGGTTTAGCCGTTTCAGCAAACCGTTGACGGCCTGAACCAGCCCGGCAACTTCCTTGGGAGCCTGCCGGTCGTCCAGGGGGTGGATGCGTTCCGGGGCCATGTTGCGAACGGGCTTTTCCAGCCGGCGCAGGGGGCGGAAACTGATCTGTATGGCGGCTATTACCGCTAATGCCAGCAATGGCAGGGCCAGCAATAGAGGCAGGATATTGCCCAGCGCCAACTCCTGGCTCAGTTCTTCGCGGATATCCTCACGTTGCGCGGCGCGTATCCAGAATCCGGTGTCCGGGTCCTGCAGGGTAAAGGTGCGCCACCGATAACCGGTAGATTCGGCCCAGGTATAGCCGGGTGTAAGGCCTAAAGAATCGTCGGCATTCAAGGTGTCCAGCAACGGGGAGCCTCCGGGAGTCCAAACCTCAAAAGCCAGTTTTTTCTCGTACTTGTGGCCGGCTCCATCCGGCAGGATCTCATCCCGGTCTGACTCAAGCTCTGCTTCGGTCAGGCCAAGCCCGGGAAGCTGCAGGGTTTCTTCAAGGGTGTCAGAAAGCTGTTCCAGTGATTGGCTGTCGGCCAGGTGCCGGATCAGCCCCTGCACGATCCGGGTGCTTTGGGCCAGCTCCGCGTCGAACAGTTCTTCCAACTCGTGGTTACTCTCAACATAGCTCCAGCCGGCGGCGATCAGGGCGATCAGCAGCACGGCGGATGTAACCAGCAGAGTCAAGGTACGGGTCAGAGACATGCGGGCTCCGCGGCGGCCTGGCTGTCGAGTAGGTAGCCTACACCCCGTACGGTTCGGATGGCTGCCTTGCCAATCCGTCGGCGCAGATGATGGATATGCACCTCCAGGGCATTGCTCTCCGCCCCCGCCTCCCAGCCGTAAAGCTGTTCCTCCAGCCGGCGCCGGGTAGCCACCTGGTCCGGGTTGCGCATCAGGTAATGCAGAATCTGGAACTCGCTGCGGGGCAAGGTGATGGATTCGCCGTCAACGATCAAATGGCCGTTCTCCGGATTCAGGGTCAGGCGCCCTACCGTCAGCCCCGTGGAGGGGCTGGTTGCGGCACCACGGCGGGTCACCGCTCGAATCCGGGCTTTCAGTTCGGCCATGGCGAAGGGTTTGGTCAGGTAGTCATCGGCCCCGGCGTCGAGTCCCTGGAGCTTTTCGTTCAGATCTGCCCGTGCAGTGAGGATGATGACCGGGGTTTGGTTACCCTGCTGGCGGATGTTCCGGACAATGTCCAGGCCGTCCATCCGCGGCAGGGTCAGGTCCAGAATGGCCAAGTCAAAGTGTTCCTGCAGCAGGGCATTCAGGGCCTGCTGGCCATCATCCAGCCAGTCCACCGTGTTCTGGTCTTCCCGCAGCATATTGAGCATGGTGCGGGCAAGGGAGTGGTCATCTTCCACCAACAGTATGCGCATTCACGAGCCCCGTTCTGATATCTGAAAACGAGTTTGCCACAGAAACCTTAAGCCGAGCTTAAGAATTCTTGCGTGTCGTCTTAAGGGAGGTTTAAGGCTCTGACAATACTCTGACAGTTGTAACCCATGGGCCTTGCCCGGCTGTTGGAGAACCCCGATGACTGACCCGCTGACGATGTCCACCTGCTGCCCGCCAGACTCCCCGGAAGTTTTGCCCGTGCTGCGTTGTGCCGGCCGCTGGTTCAGCGAAATCACACCGCACAGTGCCATGGCAGCAACGGTGGCGGCGTTTATCCGTCGCCGTTTTCTGCAGGCCTACGGAGCCGAGCCGAATTTGCGAATTCCCTCCCTGCTTGCGCTGACCACGGCTCAGGGCAGCCTGATGGCGGCGGTGGGTGTACGTAATGCCGGCGACGACACACTGTTCCTGGAGGATTACCTGTCGGTGCCAGTACAAACGCTGATGCCCGAACTCGGCACCGAACGCCGCCGCATTGCCGAAATTGCCCACCTGGCCGGGGTGGAAGCCGGCGTCAGCCGTTATCTGTTTGCTTCTCTTTCGGTGTGGCTGGATGCGGCGGGCTATGACTGGGTGGTGTGCACCGGCACCGACCAGCTGCGCAACAGCTTTCATCGCCTGGGTATTGCTACCCAGGTGCTGGCAGATGCCGACCCTTCAAGGCTGCCGGATGGCGGTGCGGGCTGGGGCCGCTACTACGACCACCACCCGGTAGTGATGACCATTCGCGTGGCCGATGGCATGTCGGCGCTTCGTGAAGCCGGACTTTTGAAACTGGTGCAGCCGGTTGCAGCGGCTGAGGTCGAGCATCAGACGGATTTGGGAGGTGCCTATGGTCGCCTTGCCTGAGCTGTTGTACCGGCGCGTACAGCAGTATCCGGATCACATCGCCCTGCGCGGGCCGGATGACGAATTAACCTACCAGCAGATGTGGCTCGCGGCTCAGGCTGTGTCTGAACAGCTGCGGAATCTGGGCGTCAAACGCATCGGGCTGTGTGGCGACAACACGCCGGCCTGGGTGGTGGCCGATCTCGCCTGCCTGATGGCAGGGGTGGTGTGTGTGCCGGTGCCGGTGTTTTTTTCCAGCAGCCAGACTGAGCACCTGATCCAGCGGGCCGGGCTGGATGCCCTGCTATTCAGCGCTGAGGCAGAACACGCGGAGACCATTGGACAGGGAGTCTGGCTGCGCCGTTTGTCGGTTTTTCCGGGAGCCGCCTGGATGCCGGAGCAAACCGCAAAGATCACCTTCACCTCCGGCAGCACCGGCACGCCGAAGGGCGTATGCCTGTCTGCCGGGCAAATGGTCGCTACCGCGTGTGCCCTGCAGCAACGGCTCGAGGGTGTGGATCTGCAGAAGCACCTGTGCATCCTGCCGCTGGCCACCCTGCTGGAAAACATTGCCGGGGTTTACCTGCCCTTGCTGATAGGCGCCACAGTGACGGTTATGCCGCTGAAAACCCTGGGCATGACCGGCAGCAGCGGGTTGGACGTGGGCCAGCTTGCCCTCGCCCTTAACCGGTTTCAGCCGCATTCAGTGATTCTGGTGCCAGAGCTTGCGATGGCGCTGGTCAATGCCGCTGAGCAGGGCCAATTGTTGGCTGGCGGTTTCCGCTTCCTGGCTGTTGGTGGCGGCCGGGTATCGACGGATTTGCTGGCTCGGGGCCGGGCGGCTGGTTTGCCGCTGTACGAAGGCTATGGCTTGTCTGAGTGTGGCTCGGTGGTGGCGCTGAATGCGCCGGGTTGCGAGTGCGAGGGCACCGTAGGCCTGCCGCTGAATCACGTGCAGGTTCGTGTGGATAGCGACCAGCGGATTCTGGTGCAGGGCAATACCCACCTGGGTTACCTGGGAGATGAGCCGGAGCATGATGGCTGGTTGGACACCGGCGATCTTGGAGCCACAGGCCCGGGCGGATTCCTGGGCGTTAACGGCCGGGCCAAGAACCTGATCATTACCAGTTTCGGCCGTAACATCAGCCCGGAATGGCTGGAAAGCGAGCTGATACAGGCCGTGGGCGCTACCCAGGCCGTGGTGTTCGGTGACGGAGAGCCCCAGCCCCTGGCCCTGTTGGTCATCCGGGATGGTCGTAGCCCCGAGGCTGTGCGTCAGGCCCTGGCGCAGCTCAATGCCGGATTGCCCGACTATGCCCGCCTGCAGGCGGTATACCTGCGCCGGCAACCGCTCACTCAGGCCGAAGGGCATATCACCGCCAACGGCCGCCCGGTGCGGCACCAGATTCAGGCCGACCTGCCCATGCTTTTGGCGGAAGGCTTCCCCCTGTTCATGAACCTCTCGGCGCCATCAAGCGCCTCTTCACAACCCGTAACTACCCAGTTTTCAACGCCAGGAGACTCCAACATGGCATTTTTTGACCGACTGCAATCCGAAACCGAACAGGCCCGGGCCCATGTCACTGGAGCCCCGGTGATTCAGGCTATCCGTGAGGGTCGCTTTGATCTTGACGGATACACCTGGTTCCTGACACAGGCCTACCACCACGTCAAACACACGGTACCGCTGATGATGGCCTGCGGTGGCCGGCTGCCCGAGCGGCTGGAGTTCGTGCGTAAGGCGCTGGTGGAATACATCGAGGAAGAATACGGCCACCATGAGTGGATCCTCAACGATCTTGAAGCCTGCGGTGAAGACAAGGAAACCATTCGCGATGGCCAGCCCGATACCTCCATCGAGTTGATGGTGGCCTACCTGTATGACCGCATCCAGCGGGGTAACCCGGCGGCGTTTTTTGGCATGGTTCAGGTACTGGAAGGCACTTCCATTGAGCTGGCCACGCCGCTGGGTGAAGCCGTCCAGAAGCAGCTGGGCCTGCCGGACCAGGCGTTTAGCTACCTATACTCCCACGGCGCCCTGGACCAGGAACACTTCGAGTTCTTCCGCAACCTGATGAACGACATCACCGACCCGGACGACCAACAGGCCATTATTGAGGCTGCACGCATGGTGTACCGCCTGTACGGCGATATGCTGCACAGCATTCCGCTGCCGGCACGTGGCAAGGAGCAGCGCCATGAGGCTGCATGACCGTACCTTTTTGCTGCTGGGCGGCACCGGCGGCATTGGCCAGGCCCTGATCGGGCCGCTGGTGGAATGCGGTGCCCGGGTGATCGTCGCTACCCGGCATCCGGAGCGGCTGGAAAAGCGTGCGGGCGTTTCTCCGGTGCACCTGGAGCTGGCCAGCCCGAAGCTGGATCAACAGCTGCAACAGTTGAGCAAGGTGTATCCCGATATTGATGGGGTGATTCATTGCGCCGGCCAGAACCGGTTTGCGGCGCTGGATACCATGGCGGTCAGTGACCTGGATGCCCAGCTTATGGTCAACCTGCGTTCCGCCATGCTGGTGGCCCGGCATTTTGCGCCTCGTTTCCGCAAAGCAGGGATGGGCGCGCTGGTGTTTGTCGGCTCCACCTTTGGCAGTATCGGATTTCCCGGCTACACCGCCTATTGCGCCAGCAAGTTCGGCCTGCGCGGCTTCAGCGAAGCCCTGCGCCGGGAGCTGGCGGATACCCCGGTACAGGTGGTGTATGTGGCGCCCAGAGCCACCGCCACAGCCATGAACCCGGCGCCGGTGAACGAGCTGAACCGTGCCCTGGGCAATGCCATGGACGCACCGGAAGCCGTCGCAGCCCAGATTCTTCAAGCCATGGAAAAAGATGAGCGCCGGCGTTTTCTAGGCTGGCCGGAAAAACTGTTTGTGGTACTCAACGGCATCCTGCCGAAGATTGTGGATAAAGCCATGTTGAAACAACTGCCGGTAATCCGGCGCTTTCTGGATTCAGGAGTGGTGTGATGAAGTGGATGATTCTGGTGCTGGTCTCTGTGGCGGCTATGCCACTGTGGGCGCAGGATGTTGAAATTGAGCTGGCGCAAATCCAGCAGCGCTGGGCTGAAATTCAATATCAGGTTCAGGACAGGGACAAAGAGAAAGCATTCGAGAAGCTGGCCGCTGAGGCCGAAGCCTTTGTTGGCCGCTACCCGGGCCGTGCCGAACCGCTGATCTGGCAGGGTATTGTGCTCAGCACCTACGCCGGTGCCAAAGGCGGCCTCGGCGCCCTCGGGCTGGTAAAGCAAGCCCGGGCCTCACTGGAAGCGGCCCTCGACATCGACCCGGAGGCGTTGGATGGCTCCGCTTACACGTCGCTCGGCAGTCTGTACTATCAGGTGCCGGGCTGGCCGCTGGGGTTCGGGGATGATGGCAAGGCGCGGAAGTACCTGCAAAAGTCGCTGGCCATCAATCCCGACGGTATTGATGCCAATTACTTCTTCGGGGATTTTCTGCTGGATCAGGGCGAGCCCCAACGTGCCCGTATTTATCTTGAAAAAGTGTTGGCGGCACCCGACAGGCCAGGCCGCGCGGTGGCTGACCAGGGGCGCCGGGCAGAGGCGCAGGCTCGCCTGAATAATCTGTGATTGCTGGTCGCCGCGCCTGTCTGGCTGGGCTACACTCGTCATTACGTAAGAGTGCAAATGCTAGGGAGACAGGTCATTCATGGCGAGCAATTATGGGGCAGGCCAGCCAGACCGAATGCCGGCTCATTTCTTCCGGAAATTGGCATCAGGAGTTCCGGGAATCCTGTTTACCTATTGGCTCAGCCCGGATGGTCAGTCCCACCGTTACCCCTATGTCAGTGATCAGGTACAGGACCTGTTCGGCATTGAACCCGCCCTGCTTAACGAAGACGCCAGAGCAGTATTCTCGGTAATTCACCCGGAGGACGCGACCGGGGTGGCCAACAGTATTGTGCACTCGGCGCAGACTCTGGAGCCCTGGTGTTACCGGGCGCGTCTGAAGTTGCTGGATGGCCAGTATCAGTGGTTTGAGGCCCATTCGGTGCCGGAGCGCCAACCCGATGGCAGTACCATCTGGTATGGTCAGTTCCACAACATCCAGCACTACAAAGAACTGGAGCAGACCCTGCGGGACAGCGAAGCGGAGTTCCAGTTTCAGGCGGGTTTTCAGAAGCTGATTGCCCGGTTGTCCGGAGAATTTATCCAGCTTGGATTTGGTTCGATCGACGAGTGTATCGACGAGTTGCTCCGCTCCATTGGCGGTTTTTTTGGCATTGATCGAGCCTATGTCTATGGGTTTTCGCAAGATCACCTGACGATGACCAATACCCACGAATGGTGTGCGCCGGGGGTGGCTTCCCTGATGGCGGATCAGCAAAGCGTGGCCATTCAGGAATTCCAGTGGTGGCAAGCGCAAATCAACGCGATGAAAAGCCAGAATCAGGTGGTTTTTATTGAAGACGTCAATCAGTTGCCGCCCGAGGCCAACAACGAGCGTGCCCTGTTGGAGTTGCAGGGCGTGATTTCCATGTTCTGCGTGCCAATCTGGATACGTGGCCAGGTAATGGGCTTTTTTGGCGTTGATTCGTTATCGCAGCGACCTTGGCGGCAGGACATGGCAGACCTTCTGATCATTGTCTCCGGGCTTTTGTCCGGTGCCCTTGAGCGCAATCGTCTGGAGGAAGACTTGCTGAACCAGTCGATTCGTGACCCTCTCACCGGCCTTCACAACCGTCGCTACTTAATGCCCAGGCTGGATGAGGTGCTGGCTACCTGCAGTCGTCATGGTGAACGTTTTTGCCTGGCGATGTTTGACATCGATCATTTTAAACGGATTAACGATAACCTGGGCCACCTGGCCGGGGACCAGGTGTTGGTGCGATTTGCCGAACTGCTTCTCGCGAACACGCGGAATACCGATGTGGTTTCCCGATACGGTGGCGAGGAATTTCTCGTAGTTTTCACCGAATTGGCGGATGCGAATGTTCAGCCATTGGTGGAGCGAATCATGCACGCCGTCAGGGCGGAAAAGTTTGTGATTGGTGGTGAGACTTTCGGGATCACGGTAAGTGCTGGTTCTGTCTGTGTGGCGGAGCTTACCGAGGAACCGGTCAGCCCCCACGCATTGATTGGGCTTGCGGACCAGCGGTTGTACCAGGCCAAGCAGGGTGGTCGGGACTGCCTGGTCGATGCATCGGGATTATCACGCATATAAGGAAACAGCATTTCACCTCATATATCCATTTGGTATATTCTTAGATCATAAGATTAGTGATCAGCAGATCTCAGAGGTGAATACCATGACACAGCCCATCGTTCAGCATTTTTTCGACGAGCCCACCAACACGTTCAGTTACGTGGTGCGTGACCCTGACAGCCAGGCTTGCGCCATCCTCGATTCCGTGCTGGATTTCGACTACGCCGCAGGCCGTACCGACGTGCGTTCGGCTGACGACATTATTCAGTACGTTCGCGCCAACAACCTGACCGTAGAGTGGATTCTGGAAACCCACGTGCACGCCGATCATCTTTCGGCTGCCCCGTACTTGCACGAGAAACTGGGTGGCAAGACAGGTATTGGCGCGAAAATCGTCGATGTTCAGGAAATCTTTGGCAAAGCGTTCAATGCCGGCACGGAGTTCGCTCGTGACGGCAGCCAGTTTGACCAGCTGTTCGAAGAGGGAGATACCTTCGCCATCGGCAACCTTGAAGGTCGGGTTTTGCACACTCCGGGCCACACGCCCGCTTGCTTGACCTATGTAATTGGCGACGCCGCTTTCGTTGGCGATACCCTGTTTATGCCGGATTACGGCACCGCGCGCTGCGACTTCCCCGGTGGTGATGCCCGTACCCTGTACCGGTCAATCCAGAAAGTACTGTCGTTGCCGGCCGAGACCCGGATTTTCCTGTGCCACGATTACAAGGCGCCTGGTCGCGATGAGTACCATCACATGACCACGGTCGCGGAACAGCGCGAGGCCAACGTGCATGTGCATGAGGGAATTTCAGAGGACGAATTTGTCAGAATGCGCACTGAGCGTGATGCCACTCTGGACATGCCCCGGCTGATCCTGCCTTCGGTGCAGGTGAACATGCGCGCCGGTCACATGCCGCCGGCTGAGGATAACGGCCAGGTGTACCTGAAAGTTCCGGTTAACCGGTTCTGAGCCCGGCATGAACCTCAAACATTACCTGCCTGTTCTGCAATGGGCGCCAAAGTACAGCCGTGATCAGGCGACCAGTGATCTGGTCGCGGCGGTGATTGTGACCGTCATGCTGATTCCACAGTCGCTGGCTTACGCTTTGCTGGCGGGGTTGCCGGCGCAGGTCGGGCTGTACGCCAGTATTCTGCCGCTGGTGGTGTATGCGGTGTTCGGCACCAGCAGGACCTTGTCGGTGGGCCCGGTGGCGGTGGTCTCGTTGATGACGGCGGCGGCCCTGGCGCCGCTGGCGGACATGGGAACACCGGAGTACATTGCCGGTGCCGTATTGATTGCGGTGATGTCCGGCCTGATGCTGACGGTGATGGGCATCCTGCGGCTTGGCTTCCTGGCGAATTTCCTCAGCCATCCGGTCATCTCCGGTTTTATTACGGCCTCGGGTATCGTGATTGCGGCCAGTCAGCTAAAACATGTGTTCGGTATTCAGGCGTCCGGCCATAATCTGCTGGATATTGGCGGCTCTTTGCTGGCCTCCCTGCCACAAACCAATGTGCCCACCTTGCTGGTAGGGGGCGGTGCGCTGGCGTTCTTGCTGTGGTCCCGCCAGTTTCTGAAACCTTTGCTGATCCGGTTTGGACTGGCCCACAGGGCTGCGGATATCTTCACCAAAACTGCGCCAATCCTGGCGGTGGTGGTCACTACGCTGGTTGCCTGGTGGCTGAATCTGGACGAGAAAGGCGTCCGTCTGGTGGGGGATGTGCCGGCCGGATTGCCCTCATTCACCCTGCCCTCGCTGGATATGGCCATCTGGTCTCAGTTGGCGGTCAGTGCCCTGCTGATCAGTGTGGTGGGTTTTGTGGAATCGGTGTCGGTGGGCCAGACCCTGGCGGCGAAACGGCGCCAGAGAATCGATCCGGATCAGGAGTTGATCGGCCTGGGCACTGCGAACCTGGGCTCCGGGCTCTCCGGTGGGATGCCGGTGACCGGAGGCTTTTCCCGTTCGGTGGTGAACTTTGATGCCGGCGCGGAAACTCCGGCGGCCGGTGCTTATACGGCGGTCGGCATCGCCCTGGCCACGTTGTTCCTGACCCCGGCCATCGCCTGGCTGCCCCAGGCCACGTTGGCGGCCACGATCATCGTGGCGGTTGCCACGCTGATCGACCTGCCAGCGCTGGGCCGCACCTTCCGTTATTCACGGACGGATTTCGGCGCCATGCTGGCAACCATTGTGCTGACTCTGGTTCACAGCGTTGAGGCGGGAATCATTGCCGGTGTTGCCCTGTCGATCGGTCTGTTTCTGTACCGCACCAGCCGACCCCACAGTGCCGTGGTGGGCCGGGTGCCGGGCACCGAACACTTCCGGAACATTCTGCGTCACGACGTGGAACTGTGCCCGAAAGTGACCTTTCTGCGGGTGGATGAAAGCCTCTACTTTGCCAATGCCCGCTTCCTTGAGGAGCGAGTGATGGACCTGGTCACCCGGGAACCGGAGCTGACCGATCTGGTGCTGGTCTGCCCGGCGGTGAACCTGGTGGATGCGTCGGCCCTGGAGAGCCTGGAAGCCATCAATGAGCGGCTGACCGATGCCGGGGTGCGGTTGCATCTGTCGGAGGTGAAAGGCCCGGTGATGGATCGGCTGAAGGGTACCGAGTTCATCCAGCATCTCGGCGGCAGCGTCTTCCTGAGCACCTATGAGGCCTGGCAGTCCCTGACCGGGCGTACCGCCCCGGAGTGACCGGGGTCAAGTGATCCCATTGACCGGCCAGGGGGTATCAGTAAACACTGCCCCCCGCATCCGATGCTTTGTTAACCGGTGACTTTGATGGGAATGACCGAAAACCTGCTTTCGACCAGCCAGTGGTTGCTGACCGCGGTGGTCTTTGTGCTGGTGTTGCTGGCAACCTTGCGCTCAGTGGATTGGCAGGCACTGCGCAAAGACAGCGTAACCCAGCACACGCTGTTCGGTGCAGCGGTGGCGCTCGGGTTTCTCTGGCAGCTGCGGGCGGGTATTTCGCCCGGGCTGGCCATTCATATCTTTGGTATGACTGTGATCACTCTGATGCTTGGCTGGGCGCTGGCCGTTATCAGCGGTCTGTTAGCGCTGGTGATCACCGTTATTACCGGCCGCGAGCCTCTGCTGATGTTTGCCGCCAATGGCCTGGTGACGGTGATGGTGCCGGCTCTGGTGACCCACGCCATCATGCTGTGGGAGCGGCGCCGGGATTTCCGCAACTTCTTTGCCTACATCTTCTTTTGCGGCTTTTTTGGTGCCGGGCTGTCGGTGGCCGCAGCCGGTGTTCTGATGTGTCTGATGCTCTGGTCAAGCGGCGTCTATACCTTCGAGACCCTGGTGCACGAATACCTGCGCTACCTGCCACTGTTCATGATTCCGGAAGGTTTTGTGAACGGTGTTTTTGTGACCGGCCTGATGGTGTTCCACCCGGACCGACTCAGCACACTCGACCAGCGGCGTTATCGATAGTGGCCGGTCAGATTCCCCCGCTCTGGGCGGAGGCCTCTTCATGCGTGGTCGGGCTCTGGTTACGACTCACCCGATCGCGCCACTTTTCCAGCCATGGCAGCACGGCGTCTGCCGGCATCGGACGGGCGATGCCATAACCCTGAATCAGGTTGCACCCCATGTCCCTCAGGGCCCGAGCATGCTCCATGGTTTCGACACCTTCAGCAAGAACCGGGTGATTGAAGCGTTGCGCAAGGAAAATTACGCTCTCCACAATCGCGCGGTCACTGTCATCGGTAAGCATGTTGCGGACGAAGCTCTGGTCGATCTTGATCACATCCACCGGCAGGGTACGCAGGTACGTCAGCGACGAGAAACCGGTGCCGAAGTCGTCCAGTGCCACCTGTAAGCCCAGGGACTGGCAGCGAGCCAACACATTGCTAGCGCGCTTGGTGTCTTCCAGCGCAGTGGATTCCAGAACCTCCAGGGTGATTTGCCCGGGGCGCACATCCGGATGGCTGTGCAAGTAGCTTTCCAGGTAATCGGCGAAACTTCGGTCCATCAGGTGGGGTGCGCTGATGTTGATGCTGACGGCGAGCGGTTCGTCCGCCTCATGCCACAGATTCATCTGATGGATGGCTTCCTTGAGTACCCACTGGCCAACCGGGATTTCCAGATGGCTGTTGGCGACGGCCGGCAGGAACTGCCCGGGGGCAATCAGGCCTTTGTCCGGGTGATTCCAGCGAATCAGCGCCTCAAACGCGATCACCTGGCAGTCGACCATCCGAACCTGGGGCTGGAAATAGAGTTCAAACTCTTCGTTCTCCAGCGCCTGGGAAATCTGCATCAGTTGGTCCCGGCGCTGCCGACGATGAGCGTCCAGGCCGGGGTCGAAAATGTGGAACTGATTCCGGCCCTTCTCTTTGGCGGCATACATGGCCTGGTCAGCGTGGCGAATCAGGCCTTCTGCATCGGTGTCGTCCTCCGGATACAGGGTGACACCCAGGCTGGCGGTAAGGTTGACGGTGTGGCCACCAATCTGAAGGGGCTCGCTGACACTGGCGAGTATTCGCGAATACACTGGCTCCGGGCTGTCGCTCTGCAGTAGAAGCACGAATTCATCACCTCCAATGCGGGCGATGGTATCACCACTGCGGAGGTTGCGGGTCAGACGCTCGGCGGTTGCCCGCAGCGCCTGGTTGCCAGTGTCATGGCCCAGCTGGTCGTTGATGGCTTTAAAGCCGTCCAGGTCCAGGTAGCAGATGGAGAGCACTCGCTTCTGACGATCCGCGTGGGTACGGGCCGAGCGAAGACGCTCTTCCAGCAGTTGCCGGTTCGGCAGTCCGGTCAGGTCGTCGTAGTTGGCGGCGCGGTCAAGTTCCTTGGCATGATTCTTCAGGGCCGTGATATCGGAGAAGGCGGCCACGTGGTAGTAACGCCCCGGTTCCTCCAGGTGCACGCGGCTGATCGACAGCAGCTCTACGTATTCCTCACCGTTCTTCCGACGATTCCAGACTTCGCCACGCCAGTGATCGTTTTTCTCAATTGAGGTCCACATCGAATGGTAATACTCCCGCGAATGGCGCCCGGAGCTGAGTATGGAGGGGTTCAGCCCCAGTACTTCCTGGCGGCTGTAACCGGTGATGCGGGAGAAAGCAGGGTTTACATCGATAATCCGGTTGAAGTGATCGGTGATGACAATCGCCTCGTGGCTGCGATCAAACACACTGGCAGCAATGCGCAGGCCACGCTCGCTGTTCTTGCGGTCGGAAATGTTGGTTTGCACCACCACAAAACCCGGCTCCACGCCCTCGTTTTCGCCGATCGGCATACAGTAGGTATGCACCCAGTAGGGGGTTCCGTCTGCCTTGTAGTTGAGCAGATCTTCCTCGAACACCTCGCCTCGGAACAGGTGCTGATGAATGCGCCGGACGGTGTCGGGGTCGGTATCTGGGCCGTGAAGAACCTCGCTAGGCTGCTTGCCAAGGATGTTGGCCACTGAATAACCGGTATACCGCTCGAACGCCGAATTCACCCATTCGATGCGCCCGGCGGCATCCAGAATGAGCACCATGTTGCGGGTGGCAGAGGCCACCAGGGCGAGGCGCTTGGGATCAAGGTCGGGAGATGTCTGGTTAGAATCTGGGGCATTCGACATGTGTCGGGTGTTCCGGGTATCGGTGGTTTAAGTGTCTCTCCTCCCTGTGAGATGGTTTGGCCAGCCTATCAATCAGGCGCCGGGAATACGTCCGTAGAATCCGTGGGGATCAGTTTGTCCATTTATTGCAATCTCACAACGGGGCACGATGCTAGCGCATCTGGCCTGTTAAGACATTCGACCAAAGCGGTGTCTGGTTGATTGATGTCAATTTCCGGGGAGATTCTTCGGGCGCACCGGACGGTAGCCGTTCATCAGCGCCAGCGGGAGTGTTTTTGCAATTTGCGTTGCAGGGTCCGCCGGTGCATGTTCAGGGCCCGGGCGGTGGCGGAAATGTTGCCATCGTGTTCGTTCAGCACGCGCTGGATGTGTTCCCATTCCATTTCTTCCACAGACGGCGGTTCGGGCCTCAGGTCCGGTGGTGCGTCCAGCGGTTCAAAGCCATTCATTAACTGGTTCACGGTAACCGGCTTGCACAGGTAGTTGGCGGCGCCGCGGCGCATGGCTTCCACCGCCGTGGCAATACTGCCGTAACCGGTCAGCACCAGTACGTCCAGGTCTGGCTTCTGCTCCAGAAGTTCCGGCAACAGTTGCAGGCCACTTTCCCCGGCCAGGTTGAGATCCAGAACACACCGGTTCACCGGCCTGGTACGGATGGCCTCCAGAGCGGTGTCCGCATCGCTGGCGCAGAGTGTTTCGATGCCCTGGCGAGACAGGGATCGGGCCAGCACCTGGAGAAACGCCTGGTCATCGTCGACCAGCAGCCAGAGTTCCTGAGTCGTCATGGTTGTATCTCCTCGCCTTGGGGCCGGGCAACCGGTAAATCGATGACCATGGTGGTGCCTGTTTCACTGGCCTTGGCCCGGAGATTGCCGCCAAGCCTCTGGATCGTAGCATTGGAAAGGAACAACCCGACCCCAAGACCATGGTGGGAGTCGACAATGTCCTCACCCGGCGTGCCCTGCAGAGCCGTTTCCAGGCCGTCACCCTGGTCCTCGACAACCACCTCCACCCGACCGGATTCCGACAACTGACTTCTGACGGCGACCCAGGACGGGCTCGCTGTCAGGGCATTTGCCAGCAGGTTGAGCACCGCCTGGTCCAGAGTGGCATCCACGGCCACCGAGACGTCGGGGTGGGCGCCTGGCCATTGAACCGGCCCTGACGGCCATAACAGCGTGGCCGACTCCCTCAGCCTGGCGAGCCAGTCTTTGACCGTCAGTATTTCCAGTTGCGCTGTGCGGGCTTCAATCGCCGCCTTGGTTAGTTGCTGCAAATGCTGGCTGCACAGGTTCAACTGCTGACCCATCAGGTCGAGATCTTCCGTCAGAGCCACGGAGGCCTGGCCTTCGGTGTGGGAACGGATTTCGTCCAGTAACAGGGTCATGGTATTCAGCGGGGTACCCAGTCGGTGGGCAACGGCGGCCGAAGACAGACCGAGGGCGATGATCTGTTCATCCCGCAAACGGTTTTCCCGGAATTGCGAAAGCTGGGACTGTTGCAGCCTTAGCCTGCGGGATAGGGTGCCAACCACCAGTAGCAGAATGGCGGCGGTCAGGGCAAAGGTCACCCACATGCCCACCAGATGCAGCCTGGCCAGGTCTGCCGAGTGGTGATCATGCATAACCGGGGTGTGCCAGAGCACCAGCGCTGTATACACCGCAACGCCGGTGACGGTAAGGACAATGCTCTGGCGGCTGGGGACCAGAATGATGGCGACGGCAATGGGCAGCAGCAGCAAGGACACCAGGGGGTTGGTGTAGCCGCCGGTGAAATACAGCCACCAGCCGATCAGGAACAGATCTGTGGCCAGGGTCAGGCTGACCGATGCGAACGCTTCGGGGGGCTTACGGCTGAACCACAGCCAGGCCAGCGTGGCCAGAACGGCATAAAGCAGGCTGAGGATCAGGGCCTCGGCCCGGTGGGCCAGTGTTACGGTGGTTTCGGCAACAGCGATCGCGACCAGTTGCGTGGCAATAATGGCCAGCCGCATAGCCAGAAGGTAACGGGCAGCCTGACGAAAACCGGTTTGAGAGTGTGTGAGCCATTCCATAGCGGGCATTCTAGCAGTATGCCGTCGGCCATGGTGGTGAAAACGGCGTTTGTTTGCGGCGAGTCAATCGGTGAAATAACAGACCAGTTGCTGGCGCACCACATCACCGGTCAGTTGCAGATGTTGCGCCTGCAGATCATGCACCTGAACCGCCCGGTTGACCGGAGATTCGGTGCTGCTGGACGTTGGGGGGGCGGGCAGGCGTTCAGGGTGATATCGGCAATGCTGGATGTCGGGAAACAGCGCCGCGTAGGCGATGCCGGTTTCTACCAGGTCCTGGAAAAAGTGAGAACCGTAGGACAGGTCTGGCACCATCTCGCCGGCCTTTTCTGAGACCTCGACCAGGGCGGCGACCCCGGCAATGTCAGCAAAGCGGACCGGAACGCCAAGATCCGGGCTGCTGGTGCCCCAACGGCCCGGGCCGATCAGCAGGGTCGGCACACTGGATGCGCGGACAGCTTCGCCGACACGGCGGGCAACGTCGTAGCGCTGGCTGGTGGACAGTCCGGCGTACACCGACGCGTCGACCCGGATCACCCGTTCGATGGCCAGGTTGATGTTGCCACCCATGAAGTGGCCCTGGGTTCTGAATAGCAGCTTACGCTCAGGCAAGTCGTCGGGCAGAGCCACCGGCCCGGTCTCGCCGATGGTCGCCAGCGGGCGGCATTGCACCAGGTTGAAGGCGGGGTTGCCCTGTTGGTCCAGATGCAGGGTGAATTCCACATCCACCGGGTGCCGGTAGCCCGCTTCCAGGGTTTGCAGTAGGTGTGACAGCCGGCGGATAAACGGAGTGCGCTGCACCAAAGGGCGGAAGGTCAGCCGCCACACCGGGCCTTGCAAGCCAATCTGCTCGGCCCGGGTACTGGCCGCCCGATCCACCTCGGCCAGGTGATCCATGGGTAGATCGTTGGTGGTTTCCAGCAACTGGCTCAGGGGCCGGGTGTCGAGTGTGCCTTCCTGTAGGTCCAGCAAATCCACCAGGTGTTGGGAATATCGGTAGCTTTCGTCCTGGTTGCGGAATGGCTGGCGCATGGGGTGGTCCAGCGCCATCACGCAGGCGTGATCGCCTTCAATGCGGTCAACCGCCCGGGTGCCCAGGCCCATCACCAGCCGGACCATCCCCGCTTCCGGGTCCATGCTGCTGTCCCAGGCGAAGGTGTTGCGCGACACCCCTACCCCGGCGGCATCGGGCAGGTAATAGCGACCATGAAAGCGCCCGTTGACCCGCTGGATCAGCAGCGCCATGGGCTCTTCCCGCTGGTCCAGGCCCCGCTGTTTGCGGTACACCAGGGCATCTTCACTCATGGATGACGCGTACACCTGGCGGATTGCGTCTTCCAGTGCCGACAGCCGCTGTTCCGGTGCCCCCTGGTTGACCAGGAACACGCTGTCGTATTTACCGGCAAAAGCATTGCCAAAGCCGTCTTCCTGCAGGCTCGATGAGCGCACCAGGATAGGATACTGGCCGTAATGGTCCAGCAGTCGCTCCAGCTCGGCCTGTATCTCGTCGGGAAACTTGCCGGCCAGGATCGCGGCTCTGAGCGCGGGCGCCTCACTCAGGTAACCCTCCCCGGAGCGCTGCCGCATGATCGCCGGCCAGAGCCCGTTGTGGACCAGGAAAGCGTAATAGGCGTCTGTGCCAAGATAACTGGAATCGTGGGGCTCCAGCTGGCTTTGCCATGGTTCGGTGGCGTCTTTCAACAGAATGTTGCGGGCAATCAGCATGCCGGTGGCCTTGCCACCAATGTAGCCGCTGCCGACCAGGCGGCTGCGAATGCCCAGCAGGTCTTCCAGCGACAGGTAACGCCGTGCCAGCTCCAGTATCCGGGAATCGCGGCTGATCATTACTTGCAGCACTTGCTCCTGCAAGTCTTCGATACAGTCGGTGTCCTGGTCGGACAAAGCCCGGCTGGCTTCCTGGAACAATCGGTCCCAATAGTCCAGCAAGGGTTGGCGATGCAGGTGTTCAAGCTCGAGGCTGGCTTGCAGTCGGGTGGCATCGCTGCTGTCCGTTATGGGTTGAAACTGTCCATCATGCTCCCGGTGCGGCAGGAACATGGTGGGCGATTGCCGCCGCCAGGCCTTGATCGGATGAATCTGCACATCGTCACCGTGGCGATGCACATCAATCATCACCTGGGTGGTCTGGCGAATCCGGTCCAGGGTCCGGCGGGAGTGGCGTTCGGGGTGCAGGGCAAACCAGGCCACGGTGTCCAGTTCAAACAGAAACGGGCACACCACCCGGAAGAAATTGCCCACCATGGCATCGGTTGCCCAGGCGTTGAGCAGCTCGCTCAGGCTGTCGCAGACATAGAAGGCGCCACGGCCATGCTGTTCGATCAGGTGCCAGACCCGGCTGGTAAAGCTTTCAAAGCCACCGAGGGCGTCGATGGTGATGGTTCGAACCGACGGGTGGTCCCGGATAATCGGGGCATGGTCACCAAAGCGAAGGTAGATAATCTGCCGGCCGGCGTCAGAAGCGGCGTCTACGAAGGGAAGAACAAATCGGCGATAGTCGTCCAGGTCGGAAACCCGCCAGACCACGTTATCGCCGATTCGAAGGCCATCCAGAACCTCATCCAGCCCACTCAGGCCGGTGGAAACCCGGTCATCAGGCTGGAGAGGTTCGTTGCTGATCATGGCCGGATCAGATAACACCCATGGCGTTCATCGCCTTGGCAACGCGCAGGAAGCCATTGATATTGGCGCCCAGCACGTAGTTGCCCTCGGCACCGAACTCGGCGGCGGTTTCGTAGCAGTTCTTGTGGATATCGATCATGATCTCCTCAAGGCGCTTCTGGGTGTAATCGAAGGTCCAGGAGTCGCGGCTGGCGTTCTGCTGCATTTCCAGGGCGGACGTGGCAACACCGCCGGCGTTGGCGGCCTTGCCAGGGCCATAGGCAATCTTGGCATCCTGGAACACGATAATACCTTCAGGCGTGGTCGGCATATTGGCGCCTTCGGCCACGGCAACACAGCCGTTTTCGACCAGCATCTTGGCGTCTTTACCGTTCAGCTCGTTCTGGGTTGCGCAGGGCAGCGCCACATCGCAAGGCACGCTCCAGATGTTACCGTCTTCCACGTACTTGGCATCTTTGTGGTATTCAGTGTAGGCGCTGATCCGGCGACGCTCCACTTCCTTGATGCGCTTCAGGGTCTGCAGGTCGATGCCCTTCTCATGGACAATCATGCCCTGGGAATCGGAGCAGGCAATGACCTTGGCGCCCAGCTCGTGGGCTTTCTCGATGGCGTAAATGGCCACGTTGCCGGAACCGGAAACCACCACGGTTTTGCCGTCCAGTGAGTCACCACGGGCTTTCAGCATTTCGTGGGTAAAGAACACCGTGCCGTAACCGGTGGCTTCAGTGCGGGCGCGGCTGCCGCCCCAGTCCAGGCCCTTGCCGGTGAACACGCCGGACTCGTAACGGTTGGTGATGCGCTTGTACTGGCCGAACAGGTAACCGATTTCACGACCACCTACGCCGATATCGCCGGCAGGTACGTCGGTGTACTCGCCCAGGTGGCGGTACAGCTCGGTCATCATGCTCTGGCAGAAACGCATGATCTCGTCGTCGGACTTGCCCTTGGGATCAAAGTCACTGCCGCCTTTACCGCCGCCAATGGGCAGGCCGGTCAGGGCGTTCTTGAAAATCTGTTCAAAGCCCAGGAACTTGATGATGCCAAGGTAAACGGAAGGGTGGAAACGCATGCCACCTTTATAGGGCCCCAGGGCGCTGTTGAATTCGACGCGGAAGGCGCGGTTGATATGAATCTCGCCGCTGTCGTCCTGCCAGGGTACACGGAAGATAATCTGGCGCTCGGGCTCACAGATACGCTGGATGATCTTCTTGTCGGCAAACTCCGGGTACTTCACCAGAACCGGCCCGAGGGTTTCCAGAACTTCGTGAACCGCCTGGTGGAATTCACTCTCACCCGGGTTGCGGTGCAGTACGTCCTGGAAAATCGGTTCGAGTTTTTCGTCGAGTTTAACTGTCATGGCAAGGCCCTCGGAATACGCGTATTGAAAACCGCAAAAATGCGGATGCCCAAAAAAAGGGCAGTGATTGCACCACATTGGCGCGTTAGTTGGCAAGTCGGTCGCGCAAAATTTATTCACCCTTTGCCTTCCGGGATACCTCCTTCGGGGTGCGGCATTGTGTCTCAAGCCAGCAATGCCCTCGCCCTTTAAAATTGCCAAACATCATCATTCCCCTCCGTTTGAAATGCACTGTTAAAAGGAACGCCCTGCATGCTCATGAAACGTCTGGCTCGCAGTATCAGCCTGGTGTTGGCTGGCTTTACTCTCACTCCCATTGTTCACGCCCAGGTAGAAGGTGAGGATTCGTTACTGATTCGGGTGACGGAGGGGCAATCTGCAGAGGCGGCAAGGCTTTCGGCTGCCGCAGTGCAGTCGGAGCCGGCACAGCGGTTGTCAGGCAGTGCCTCGGTGTCTCTGTCTCGAATGGGGGGGCGGGGGCTTGACCCGGTGATTCGAGGCCAGAACGAGGAGCGGGTAGACGTGCTGCTGGATGGTATGAGGGTTGAAGGTGCCTGCCCAAGCCGTATGGACCCGCCCACCAGTCGATTGAGTACCTCATTGGCACCGGTGCTGGAAGTGCGCACCAGTAATCGCACCCTGCGTTGGGGGCCGATTGCCGGGGGGCAAGTGGTGGCTACCACGGCGGCACCGGAATTTTCCGGCGATAATCCCACCACTGGCCATTTCACTTTTGGGGGTGCGGATAATGGTGATGGCAAGCTGGTGAATGGCAGTGTCGCGGTTGGTAGTAAGGCCTCCTACCTGCGAATGGCCGCCGGTTATGACGAAGCGAACGATTATGAGGACGGTGACGGCAACAAGGTTCGCAGTTCCTATGAAAATTCCGAAGGCCGGGTGGACGCTGCCTGGACCGCAGACAACGGCCTCTACATCAAAGGCCTGGTGAGCCGGCAGGAAGAGCGGGATGTGAAGTTCCCGGGCCGTGGTATGGATGCGCCGAAAACCGATACTGACCTGTATCGGCTGGAAATCGGTGCACCGGTGGCTGAGGGTGGCTGGAGCCTGATGGCCTGGCAGGCGGATGTGGACCACGTGATGGATAACTTCAGCTTGCGCGAAGCAACCATGAAAATGCAGACCGACTCGCAAACCCGCACTCAGGGCGCCCGCCTGGTGCTGGACCAGACCATCAACTTCACCAAAGACCTATCCGTGGGTGTGGATGTTGAAAGCAATGAGTGGGATGCCACCATGTACAACGGCATGAATCTGGACAACCCGGCGTCGTTGATGTGGCCGGGTGTGGAACGGGACCGTGTTGGTGTCTTCGTGGAGGCATTTCACCGGATTCGGGTCAATACCCGCCTGGGTGCCGGTATCCGCTATGACCGGGTTGAAATGGATGCCACCCGCGCCGGAGACAGCTTCCGGATGATGCCCGGGGCGCCCATGACCATGACCCCGGCGATGCTGTATATGAGTGCCTACGGCGTGACGGACACCAAGGCCGACGATAACAATGTCAGTGGCTTTATCACCGGCGAGTGGCGTTTGTCTCCGGCCAATACTCTGGAAGCCACCGCTTCCCACAGTGTTCGTTCCCCCAGCGTGAACGAGCGCTACGTTGCCCAGAGAACGATGCGCGGCTCCTGGATTGGTAATCCGGATCTGGAAACTGAAAAGCACAACAAGCTGGAAGTGAGCCTGTCTGGCCGTGATGGCAACTGGAGCTGGCGCCCGGCGGTCTGGGTAGACCAGGTGGAAGATTATGTTTATCGATTTGATACCCGCAATCCCGATGGCACGGTGGATACCCGGTACGCCAATATAGATGCCCGACTGCTGGGTGTGGAAGCCCTGGTTGGCTGGAACAACGGGTCCTGGAATGCTAGTAGCAAACTGGCCTCCGTTCGCGGTGAGAACCGGGATGCCGACAAGGCGTTGCCTCGCATTCCGCCCGTTCAGTTTATCCAGACTCTCGGGTGGCAGCATCAGGGCCATACCATCGAAGCGGAATGGCAACTGGCGCGCCGGCAGGACAGGGTAGATCTGGAGTCCGGCCTGGACCCAAGCACCTCTCCGGGCTATGGCGTTTTTAATCTCTCTGGTACCCATCCATTGATGGCAAACCTGAGCTTCACTTGGGCGCTGGATAATCTGTTTGATAACACCTGGGCGTATCACGTCAGTAAGGACAACCTTGCCGACAGCGGTGTGTTCAGGGTCAACGAACCCGGCCGCACCCTGCGCGCTGCGCTGACCGCGCGCTGGTAGAAACGATTATGGCGGTTGCCCGCTTCTCATAGCCGGCGGGTGACATTGTGCCCCGGGTAGATGACGAATCTGCCCGGGGCTTTTTTGATGCCCCGGCCGGGGATTCGGAATGGCCGCGCGGATGCGGCTAGAATGAAAGCGCTTTCGTTTTTAAAGTCATCGGATTATCAGGTTTGTTATGAGTCATCGACCCGGCTGGGTGTTCTACTGTTCTTTCGTGCTGCTGGTTCTGTTTGTAGTGGCCGGGGGCCTGATGCCCGCCGAGTTGTCACGGTATGCCCATGAGGCACTGGATTTCACCACCCTGCATTTTGGCTGGCTGTATCTGTTTGCCACATCGGGCTTTCTGGTGTTCTGCATTGCTGTGGCGGCCGGCAATTACGGCAAGATTCGCCTGGGTGCCGATGGTGAGGCACCGGAGTTCTCCTATCTGACCTGGCTGGGCATGATTTTCTCCGCGGGCATGGGTGTTGGACTGGTGTTCTGGGCGGTGGCCGAACCCATGAGCCACTTCGTAGCGCCGCCGTTCGATTCAGCCGAACCCCGCAGCCCCCAGGCCGCCAGCATGGCAATGCGCTATTCCTTGTTTCACTGGGGCTTTCACCAGTGGGCCAACTTTGCCCTGGTGGGCCTGGCCATTGCCTATGTGCGCTTCCGCCTGCAACGCCCCGGTTTGATCAGTGAAGCCTTCCGCTCCACCTTGGGTAACCGGGTGGACTCGGGTATCGGACATTCCATCAATATCCTCGCCGTTGTCTCCACCGTGTTTGGCGTGGCGACCACCCTGGGCCTGGGCGTCATCCAGATCAACAGTGGTTTGGGTGCGGTGGCCGGTGCCGCGTTCGGCGTCACTCAACAATTGTTCATTCTCGCCGGCGTTGCGGTTGTGTTCCTGCTGTGTTCCCTGGCGCCCCTGGAGAGCGGGATTCGCTATGTGAGTGACGCCAACATGCTACTGGCGGCAGGGTTGCTGGTGTTCGTGTTCTTTATGGGCCCAACAGACTTCATCACCGCCGCCATGACCAATGCCATTGGAGACTATTTCGCCAATTTGGTCGGCATGAGCCTGGTGATGACGCCCTACACCGGCGATGACTGGGTGGAGCGATGGACCATTTTCTACTGGGCCTGGGGCCTGTCCTGGGCGCCCTTTGTCGGCAGTTTTATTGCCCGGATTTCCCGGGGCCGAACCATCCGGGAGTTTGTGTTCGGGGTGATTGGCATGCCGGTGTTGCTCAGTATTGTCTGGTTCTCCACCTTTGGCGGCTCCGCATTATATTTCGAGCTGTTCGAGGGGGCCTCCCTGGGTGACGCCGTGCTGGCGGAGATGAGCTCGGCCCTGTTCGCCACCCTGGACTACCTGCCGGGCACCGCCATTATCGGCGGCCTGATGCTGGTGCTGATCGTGCTGTTCGTTATTACTTCCGCCAACTCGGCTACCTTTGTTCTGGGTATGTTTACCAGTAAAGGGGTTCTGAACCCGAAACGCTGGTCCCGTTTGACCTGGGGCATAGTGCAGGTGTCGGTGGCCGGGGTACTGTTGCTCAGTGGCGGACTGGAAGCGCTCCAGACCATTTCAATACTGGCTGCCTTCCCGTTCATGGTGTTGATGATTTTTATGGCTGTTGCCCTGTTGAAATCACTGCGAAACGAGCAGCGGCAGATCGAGTTGCATGAGGCCATGACCAGAGAGCGCTTGCTGCGCTTACTGGCAGAAAACGATCACCTTGGTGATGAGCGGGCTGGCTCTGAACCCGGGTTGAAGCCCGAGGAGCCCGGGAAAAACGAATGATCATCCGTTGAATGGTACCGGATGGATTTTCTGGTGTTGGCTGACTGTCGGTTGTGGCTGTGAATATTTGTCGCACCCTGTTAACAATCCGAATACGGTAACGGGTTGTATAGTAACTTTGCGCGAAAGCGCGACTCAACCATCCTGAGCGTAGACACTACCCATGTACAAACGTTTTGTTCCTCTCCTGATTCTGGCCGCGGGTATTGCGGGCTTCATTGTGCTCAAGGCAACGCGCCCCGAGCCTGCCCAAGTGGCCGCCACCGAACGTAGCTGGCGGGTAGAGGTTCAGGTCGTGGCTCCAGCTACCGGGGTGCCTGTGTTGCCGTTGTACGGTGAAGTGGTGGCGCCTGACCAGCAAACGGTGGCTGCCACCATGGCTGGCCGCATTGCCGAGCGCCCGGCAGCGGAGGGTGCCCGGGTGAGCCGTGGTGACCTTTTGCTGGCCCTGGACGAAGCAGACATTGAGCCGGCTCTGGCCCAGGCGCGGGCTCAGGTTCAGGATTTGCAGGCCCAGATCCGCTCGGAGCAGGTTCGCCATCGGAACGACCAGCGCGCCCTGGAAAGTGAGCAGGCCATTGCGGACAACGCCCGCCGCCAGTTCGAACGGATTGAAGCCCTGGTGGGTCGGAACCTGGCTTCCCGGGAGAACCTGGAAACGGCAACCGACGCCCTGGCCCGGGCGGAACTGACGGTCAGTACCCGGGCGCGGGCCATCGAAGAGCACCCGGCCCGGTTGCAAAGCCTGCAAGCCAGATTACTGCAAGCCACCGCTAACCTGACGGCCACAGAACGGGACGGTGACAGGGCCCGCGTCGTCGCGCCCTTTGATGGTGTGGTCACCAACGTGCAGGTGGCGGTGGGTGATCAGGTATCCCGCAATCAGTCGCTGTTGTCGATTTATCCGCTGGCCGGGCTCGAAGTGCGCGCCAGGGTGCCGGAAGTCTTCCAGCGGGAATTGATCGGGGCGCTGGAGCGGGGTGACACCCTCAACGCCTACAGCCGCAACCGGGAGCATCGGTTCACGTTAACCCGCTTTGCCGGGATTGCTGACCCCGCAGGCACCGAAGCGGTGTTGACGCTCGCCGGGGCGCCGGCGGGCTTGAGGCCGGGTGCGCTGCTGCCGCTGACCCTTGAGCGGCCTGCCCGGGAACAGGCGGTGGAGGTGCCATTCAGTGCCCTGTACGGCGCCGATAGCATCTATCTGATGACCGACGATCAGCGTATGCAGCGGGTGCAGGTGGAGCGCATCGGCGAGGCGATAGCCAGTAACGGCGAGCGTCGTTTGCTGATCGCCGGCGAGCAGTTCACACCAGGTGCCCGCCTGATCATTACCCACCTCCCCAATGCCATGACCGGCCTGAAAGTTGAAGTGGCCGGTGACAACGGGGAGTCGTCAGAGTGAGGCGCAGGAAAGGCATTATCGGTTTCTTCGTCCACCACCGGGTAGCCGGCAATCTGGTTATGCTGGTGATGATTCTTGGTGGTGTGCTGGCCCTGAGCCGGATGAACATCCAGTTCTTTCCTACCTTTGCGTTGGATGTGGTCAGTGTGCGGGTGGTCTGGAGCGGTGCGTCTGCCGAGGACGTCGAACGGGGGATCACGGACCCTCTGGAGCAACGGCTCCGAAGTGTCGATGGCCTGAAGAAAATGACGTCTACCTCCGCTCAGGGCATCTCTTCCATCACCCTGGAATTCCATGAGGGCACCGATCCGATTCAGGCGGTGGACGACGTGCGCCAGCAGGTGGACGAGTTCAATAACCTGCCGGCTGACGCTGAAGAACCGCAGGTAGCCCGCATCGAACGTTATGAGCCGGTAGCCCGCCTGTTGATCTATGGCGACGTGGACCGCAGTGAACTGCGCAATCTGGTTTACCGGTTTGAAGACGAGCTGTTGGACCGGGGCATTGACCGCATCGCTATCCGTGGTTTACCGGAGCAGCAGATCAGTATCGATGTGCCGGCGGAACGGCTGGAAACCCTCGGTCTCTCGCTTGAACAGATTGCCGACCGGGTAGCCTCCCTGTCACGGGATTTGCCAGCGGGTATGATGGCGCAGCAGGACGCTACCCGGGAACTTCGCTCCATCGAGCAACGGCGCAGCCCGCAGGCCTTTGAAACCGTTCCGGTGCTCAGTGGTGACCGGGTGCGGATGCAGCTGGGCGATATCGCTATCATCCGCCAGGAAGCCCGTGACAACCAGACGGTGATGGAGAACCATGGCGTGCCTGCGGTGGAACTACAGCTGCAGCGCTCGGAAAACGGCAACTCTCTGGCCGCCGCCAAGGTGCTGGAAATTTGGCTGGAAGACACCCGGCCGGTGCTGCCGGATTCCATCAAAATGGAAGTGTATGACGAAACCTGGCAGCTGTTGCAGGATCGTATCTCCCTGTTGGTCAACAACGGCCTGGGTGGTCTGGTGCTGGTGGTGGGGTTGCTGTACCTGTTCCTGCCGGGGCGCGTGGCCATGTGGGTGGCGATCGGAATTCCCACCGCCTTTCTGGCCGCGCTGGCGGTGCTCTGGCTGATTGGTGGCTCCATCAACATGATTTCACTGTTTGCCCTGATCATGGCGCTGGGGGTGATTGTGGATGACGCCATCGTGGTGGGCGAGGATGCCGATGCCCATGCGCGGATGGGCGAGGAATCCATTTATGCCTCCGAGGGTGCCGCCAAGCGCATGGTTTGGCCGGTGCTGGCATCGTCTCTGACCACGGTGGCGGCGTTTATGCCGTTGCTGGTGGTGGGTGGCGTGATTGGTAACATTCTGGGGGACATTCCCCTGGTAATGATCTGCGTGCTCATTGCTTCGCTGGTGGAGTGCTTCATCGTGCTGCCGGCGCACTTGCGCCATGCCTTCAAGCGTAAAACTGAAAGGGAGGGCCAACCGGCGCCTGCCAAGCGGCAGCCAAACCCGGTTACCCGCCTACGCAATGGCTTTGAACGTCGTTTTGATGCCTTTCGCGATGGCCCGTTCCGGCGATTTTCCCGCTACAGCCTGAAGCATCGCGGCGTGACGGTGGCCAGCGCTCTGGCCCTGGCAATCTTCACCGTCGGTCTGCTGGCTGGCGGTCGTCTGGGCTTCAATTTTTTCCCGACACCGGAGCCCTCGGTGTTCTATGCCAACGCCAGTTTTGTCGCCGGTACCGATAAACGCGAGGTGGCGGATTTCATGCGCGAGATGCAGCGCGCGCTGAATGAAACAGGGCAGGCGCTGGGCGGTAACCTGATTCTCCATGCGGTGACCACCTACGGCGCTACCCAGGGAGCCGAGGGCAGTTCCCGCAACGACGATGAGTTGGGCTCGATGCTGGTGGAACTGGTGCCGTCGGATCGGCGCGACGTCCGTAACCCGGAGTTCATTGAGCAATGGCGCAAGCGCCTTCCGTTACCCGCAGGGCTGGATTCGCTCAACATCAGTGAGCGCCAGTCCGGACCGCCGGGGCGGGATGTGAACATTCGCCTGACCGGCGACAGCGCCGATAACCTCAAACGCGCGGCCGACGAAGTGGCCCAGGCTCTCAGTACCCTGCCGGGAGTGCTGGATGTGGAAGACGACATGCCCTGGGGCCGGGAGCAGTTGATCTATCAGGTTAGCCCCTATGGTGAAGCCCTGGGCCTGACCACCGTGGATCTCGGGCGTCAGCTGCGGGCAGCCTTTGATGGCCGTATTGCCCAGATCTATCAGGACGGCCGTGACGAGATCGAAGTGCGGGTTCAGCTACCTCGCGATCAGCGGGAGCGGTATTCGACACTGGAGCAAATGACGGTGCGTATTCCGGATGGCCGGTTCGTGCCGTTGACCCAGGTAATGAACCTGGACCACCGTCAGGGCTTCCAGGCTCTGCGCCATGCCGACGGCAAACTGGCTGTGGAGGTGACCTCTGCCCTGAATACCCGGGTGGCCACCACCGATCAGGTACTGGAAAGCCTGCAGGCCGGCGCCCTGCCGGACATCGCAAGTCGGTACGGCGTGCGTTACAGCTTTGAGGGGCGGTCCGCTGATCAGCGGGAAACCATGGACGACATGAAAACCGGGTTACTGATCGGAGTGGCGCTGATGTATGTGGTGCTGGCCTGGGTGTTTGCCTCCTGGAGCCTGCCGGTGATCGTGATGGCGATCATTCCCTTTGCCCTGGTGGGTGCCTTGTTGGGCCACTGGTTGATGGGACTGCAGTTGACCATTCTTTCGTTGTTCGGGCTGTTTGGTTTATCCGGTATTGTGGTCAACAACGCGATTATTCTGGTGTCGTTCTATAACCAGCAGCGTCAGAAAGGACTGGGTATTACCGATGCCCTCAATGAAGCAGCCGTGCAGCGGGTTCGAGCGGTACTGTTGACCTCCCTCACCACCATTGGTGGCTTGCTGCCGCTGTTGTTTGAAACCTCCCTGCAGGCGCAGTTCCTGATACCCATGGCGACGTCCATTGCCTTTGGCCTTGGCCTGTCCACATTCCTGGTGTTGCTGGTGATACCGGCGCTGTTATCTTGGCTGGAGCAGTTCCGGGAATGGCGTGCGCAGCGCCACGGCGAAACACCGGAACCTCTGCAGGGTTGAACGTTGGGGGGCGAATTGGCCAACGGGGAGAACGTTAAGGTGCACAGTGCAGTAAACGTCAGCGGCTTACGTAAAACCTTCGGCCAGGGCGATTCGGCCGTTGCCGTGTTGTCTGGCCTGGGCTTTGCTCTGCCTGCCGGCAGTTCGTTGGCCCTGATGGGGCGTTCCGGCTCTGGCAAGTCCACCTTGCTGAATATTCTGTGTGGGCTGGAGCAAGCGGATGCCGGCACCGTGACGTTGTTTGGCGCGGACGGCCGGACCGCTGACTGGCCATGCCTGCGCCGCGAGCGGATCGGTGTAGTGTTTCAGGAAGCCAACCTGATGCCCACCTTGTCGCTGCTGGATAACGTGCGCTTTCGCGCTGCATTGGCCGGCCAGCCGGAAACCCGTTGCCAGCATTGGCTGGAGGTGCTTGATATCGGGGAGCTCGGCCAACGGTTTCCGGACCAGGTGTCTGGCGGCCAACGCCAGCGGGCGGCGCTGGCCATGGCCTTCGCCATGGCGCCGGATCTGATTCTGGCAGACGAACCCACCGGCAGTCTGGACCGCAACACGGCCAACGAGGTGGCTGATGAGCTGTTCAGGCTCCAGGCCGAAACCGGTTGCAGCCTGATTCTCGCTACCCATGACGCGGAGCTGGCGGCCCGCTGCCAGCAAACGCTGGACCTTGGCCATCGGTCCGGGGGCTGATCGCCCATGACGGTGTTTACCGCCCTGTTCAGCCACTATCGCCGGCACCCCTGGCAGGGCACCGCGCTGGCCCTTCTGATGCTGCTGGCCACCGCCTTGTGGACCGGTATTCACCACCTCACCAGCCAGGCCCGCGACAGCCTCGGCCAGAGTGAACGGCTGGTGGAGGTGCGTGAACAGGTGCAGCGAGTTGATGGCGCAGCGCTCACGGTGGAGGATTTTGTCTTGCTTCGCCGCCAGGGCCTGTGCGTGATGCCCTGGCTGGAAGTCTTGCCGGAGGGGCAGTCCCGCCGGGTGATTGGCGTCGACCCTCTGGCGGCTCTGTGTTTTCAGGGCCAGGCTGATGTTGCCAGCTTCGATGGCCAGCCACTGGTCGGCCAGCCGTTTCTGGATATCGCCGACGCAGCTGCTCTAACGGCCGCCGAACAGCAGCTGTTCCTGATCCTGGCGGCGGGCGAGGGTCCTTTGCCTTCGGCCTATCGCACGGCCCCTTTCGCTTTGTCACCGGATACCGGTCAGCTGGGTGACAGTTTCCTGCTGAACCTGGATGCCTTGAGTGTGCTGGTGTTGCTGATTACCGGGTTGCTCCTGCGCAGTGTCTATCTATTGTCGCTGTCCCAGCGCCGGGACAGTTTCGCGCTCCTGGCCCGCTTAGGGGTGTCCGGTCGGCGGGTGCGCGGGCATCTGCTATTGGAGCTTCTTTGTCTTGCCGCTCTCACCCTGATACCCGGTATCTGGCTCGGTCAGGCGCTGGCCTCGGTACTGGAAGGTGGCTTCACCAATGTCATGGAAGGGCTGTTTGATAGCCGTCAGTTAGCGACCGGCGGCAACCACTGGCGGGTGCCCGCATTGGTGATGACCGTGCTGCTGCTCGCCGTGGCTATGGTGGATTGGCTGATGCCGATGGTTGCCCGCGCCACGCCGGGCAACCGCCTGCGGCCCGCAGCGGCCACATTGTTGGTGTTGGTTGGCCTGGCTGGTGTGTGGCTGGCCAATGCCTTGTGGCTGTTGTTTGTGGCACTGGCACTGGTGTTAGCCGGTATCGGGTGGTTAATGCCACGTGGCCTGTCGTTGTTGTCTGGTGCAGGTGTGCGTGCCAGCGCGCAGCCGGGTTGGCGCTGGTGGTGGGCCGAGTTTGGCGTGTTGTGCCGGCGGCTGGCGTTGCCCCTGGTGGCGTTACAGTTCTCCCTGGCTATGGTGTTGGCCGTGCAGGCTTTGGTGATTACCTTTGAAGACACCTTTGATCGCTGGTTGAGCCAGCGATTGTCGGCGGATGTCTACGTGCAGGTGCCCGAAGGCGCGGACAGCGCACTGGCTGCTAACTGGCTGACGGAGCATCTTCCAAGCGCAGACGAAGGGCTTTGGCACCATGTCCAGCGCGGCTCGGGCCGCTTCCGGCATGGGCAAGCCTGGCAGGATGTGGATATCTTTGCCGTGACACCGGTTGGCCCATTGATGACCGGCTGGGGCCTGCTTGAGCAGACATCACAGCCCTGGCAGACACTGGCATCTGGTGCCGGTGTGATGGTAAACGAGCAGCTCGCCTACCGCCTGGGATTGTCCGTGGGCGAAGAGCTGGAGCTGGTGCTGGCGGAGCAGGCCCTTAAGTTACCGGTGCTGGGTATCTACCCGGATTACGGCCGGCCTGCGGGGGAAGTGCTGATTGCAGGGCAAATTCTGCCGGCGGACTTTGAGGTGACCTTCGAGAGCTTCTCGATCTCCCCGGCCAGTGTCCCTATTGAAACCATCACTGACGCGTTGCGGGCACTCTGGGCCGAGCCGGCATTGACCATCCGGGACAATCGTGCCATTCAGGATCTGGCCAACCGGGTGTTCGAGCAGACCTTTATGCTGACCCGTGCCATGACGGTGCTGACCCTGGCCCTGGCGGCGGTTGCCCTGTTACTGATGGGCTGGGTATTTCTGTCCACCCGCCTGTGGTACTTCAGGCTGCTGGAAGTCTGGGGTATGACTAAAGCAGAAATCTTCCGGAAACTCCTGCTGTTGGCGCTGGCAGTGACCCTGAGTGCAGCGGCGCTGGCTTTACCGTTGGGTGTTGGTCTGACCTGGGTGCTGGTGCAGCACATCAACCCCCTGGCCTTCGGCTGGTCACTGCCGATGGCTGTCTATCCGGTTTTCTGGTTGGAATTGCTGGCCCTGGCGTTGCTCATCGGCGGCTGTATTGCCTTGCTGATGCGCCGGCAGTTGGGGCGCCCTGCGGTTCGGCCATCAGTGACCGGTAGCGTGACGGGAGAAGAGCGATGAGGCTTCGTTGGCTGACCATGATGCTTGTCTACGGGCTGCTTGCAGGGTGCAGCGAGCCGGGCACAGACGCGGGTTTTGCCGGTCTGGGCGGAACGGCCGGCCCTGACGACGGATTTGAGCAGCCGGGACCGGGCACGGAACTGGTTTTCCCCCGGGACTTCGGCCCTCATCCGGCCCATCGCATCGAATGGTGGTACCTCACCGCGAACCTGGAAACGGACACCGGCGAACCACTGGGTCTGCAATGGACCCAGTTCCGCCAGGCCATCGAGTCCCGGGATGATGAATCCCCGTCACCGGAGCCCTCGGGCTGGCCACTGCAGGCGGCCTGGATGGCCCATGCCGCCGTCAGCTACCGGGAGCAGCATTGGTTCGGTGAACGGCTGGCCCGGGGTTATCTGGGCCAGGCGGGTGCCACTGCCGAGCCCTTCCAGGTCTGGCTCGACCACTGGCAACTGACCACGGGTGAGTCGCCGGACCAGTGGCTGGTACAGGTCAGTCATGGGCAGCCCGATACGGAGGACTACTGGGCGTTTGACCTTGAACTGACCGTGCGCGGTGCGCCGGTGGCTCACGGGGTTGACGGGTTTAGTGCCAAGTCGGCCAGCGGTGAAGGGTCCATGTATTTCAGCCTGGTGGACATCGAGGTGACCGGACAGGTGAGGTTAGGGCGTGAAACGCTGCCGGTAAGGGGCAAGGCCTGGTTCGACCGGGAGTGGAGTAGCCAGTTTCTGAAAGCGGGCCAGCAGGGCTGGGACTGGTTTGCCCTGCACCTGGACTCCGGCGACAAACTGATGGCATTCCAGCTTCGGGAGCAGCAAGATCATTTCCGCTCTGGCACCTGGATACCGGCGGGTGGTGAGCCGATTGCCCTGGCTCCGGGCCAGTTGCAGTTGGAACCGGGCACCGGCGCGGAGCCTGTGCCCACCCGGTGGCGCTTGGCGGTGCCGGACCATGATATTGATCTGACGCTGTCGGCTCCACCAGGTAACTACACCAATGATGGTTTGTATCCCTACTGGGAAAGCCCGGTAACGGTGACTGGCAGTCACGAAGGGGTGGGGTATATGGAGCTCACGGGCTATTCCGAGCCGTAGCGCTTTACCAGACCAGGTCGCCGGATGGTGAAGCCTGCTCAGACCGCAGATCAATGATTGCTTCCTGGCTTTGCTGCTCGGCTTCAATCAGCTCCCGCAGCCGGATTTCCTGTTCTTCCAGGGGGCCGGACAGATCAATGATGATTTCCACGCGCCGGTTCTTGGCCCGGTTGTCTGCGGTGGTGTTTGCGACCCGGGGGCGGGTATCGGCCAGGCCGGTTACTCGCAGGCGCTCGGGCGACACCTGATCCCGCGCCAGCAGCACATTCGCCACGGCGGCTGCCCGGGCCGCTGACAGGTCCCAGTTGCTGAAGAATCTTTCCGTGCGGATCGGGATGTTGTCGGTGTGGCCTTCCACCGCCAGATCGCCGGGCATGTCGGCCAGTACCTCTGCCATGTCAAGCAGCAAGCCCTCGAATTCCCAGGTCAGCTGAGCAGACCCGGACGGGAACGAGCCCTTCTCTTCGACCCGGATTACAATTCGGCGCTGGTCTTCCGAGACATTAATGCGCCCGTCCATAATCGCCGGCTCCAGCACTTCCAGGATCTCTGCCAGGTTGGCATCCATCTGTTCCTGAATAGCGTCCTGCACCGCCTGCTCGGTGGGGTCGTTAAGTGTCTGCAGTTGTGGCTGCTGATCGGTGGTGGTCTGGCGTATTTCATTGACCACGGTCGGCTCCGGCGGTGCCGGTGAGAACTTGTCGAAGATCGGGCTGGTGCCCATGGGGATTTCGAGGGCCGGAATTTCGCGCTGAACACCGAAGGCTTTGGACAGTTCACCGGCAATCTGCTTGAACTTCTGGGCGTCGATTTCGGAGAACGACAGCAGTAACACGAAGAAGCACATCAGCAACGACATCAGGTCGGCAAAGGTGACCACCCAGGCCGGTATCGCGCGCTTTTCCTCTTCCGGTAACTCGTCCATGGTTAGTCGCTTGCCGTCTCCGCTTCACCGTTCTTTGCGCGTTCTTTCGGGGGCAGGTAAGAAGACAGCATCTGTTCAATGATTCGGGGGTTGGTGCCTTCCTGTATGGCCACCAGCGCATCAATGTAGAGGGACTGCATACGGGCTTCTTCGGTCATTCGCAGCGACAGTTTGTCGGCGATGGGCGTGGCAATCATGGTGGCGATCATGGCGCCGTAAAGCGTGGTGAGGAGCGCCACCGCCATGGCCGGGCCTATGGATTTCGGGTCTTCCATGTTCGACAGCATCTGCACCAGGCCGATCAAGGTACCGATCATACCCATGGCCGGCGCCACATCAGCCAGGGCGTTGAACACCTTGGCCCCGGAACGGTTGTGGTCCAGGGTCATCAACCGCTCTTTGTTAAGCAGTTGCTTGATGGTGTTGGCGTCCTGGCCATCCACCAGCATCTGAATGCCCTGGGCCAGAAACGGCGAGCTGACGTCCCGGCCCTCAAGCCCCAGAACACCCTGTTTGCGGGCAATCTGGGCGACTTCAACCAGCTCGTCTATGCTGGCCTGGGTTTCCGGTAGCTTGAACTTGAACGCCCGGGCAGCCACCTTGAAGGCATCAAGAAACTGGAAAAAGCTGAATTTGGCTAGAACCACCAGCAGGCTGCCGCCCACTACAATCAGTAGTGACGCCGGGTTTAAAAATACCTCGGGAGACACGCCCAGTATCACCGCCGATGCGATAAGCATGATGGCGCCGACCAGGCCGATCAGGGTGGCAAAATCCACGGTTACTCCGTTAACTGCTGGGGGTTGAAGTCAGGGGGCGAGAGAATACCCTTTGATTATTCCTTAATCAATTGTCACCGTGGTGACATCGTCGGATTCCCGGTGTTCTTTCCAGGCGGCGTAGCGATGCAGGTCTGATTCCACCAGTTTCAGGCACAGCGCCACTACGCCGGCGTCGTCCAGAAAGCCGATGCCGAAAATGATGTCCGGAATCAGATCGATGGGGTTCAGCACATACAACAGCGCGCCGGCGATGGCGGCAATGCTTTTCCAGGGAATGGCCCGGTAATCGCCCCGCCAGTAATCCCGTATCAGGGAAAACATCAGCCGCACGTCGGTGGCGAACCGTTGCAGCCGGCCACTGCCCCGAACCTTTTCCTCAATGGCTTTCTGCCGTTCCAGCAGCGGCTTCAGGTCTTCCTTGGCGACCTTATCTGCTTCCTGTTTCAGTTGCGTTGCTGCTGCTCTTTCAGAGAACAATGCCATAGCTGTGCTCAATGGTTATCCGATGACTGTAACGGTAACGAAAGTCGTCCATGTCGTCATCTGTGTTTGTACTGGGTCGGGCAGTAAGCCCGCAAAACACCCTCCGCTCTCAACCGGGCATGCTTTGTGTTACGCCCGCTGACACGCTTGCGCCAAAGCCGGAAGCTGCCTGCTTTCAGCTCCCGACGCATTAGCCTGATGACTTCTTTCTCCGGCAGCCCAAAGCAGGCTTCGATGGCCTCAAAGGGTGTGCGGTCTTCCCAGGCCATTTCGATAACCCGAGACACGTCTTCAGGTGTCAGTGTGGAGCTCATCGCAGCACCTCAGCCCACAAAGATCCGTTTGGCCAGGCCTGCGCCTTTCAGACCTCGGATCGCCAGGGTGGTCACCAGCCCGCCAATCATCGCGCCCACCACACCGCAGGTGAGTATGTCCTGCCCGGTCAGGTACAGGCCGGGGATGTCGGTTTTCGACCGCAGCCAGCGTTGTTCAAAGCGTTCCGGTGTGTGGTCCAGGCCATAGAGTTCGCCTTGCTCGTAACGGCAGAACCAGGCAGTCGACAGCGGTGTGGAGGTTTCCACATAGTCCACCTTGCCCCGGAGCTGGGGCAGCTTCTCATACATCACCTCCAGCAACTGGTCGGTGATCCGGGCTTTCACTGCCTCGTAATCATCACCTCGTTTGCCCCAGGTGGAGCCCTGCCAGGGCTCGAACATCTCCCAGGTGGTGGGCGCCACAATCTCGATGGTGGACGTGCCCGGCCAGCGATTCTGGTAATCCGGGTCTTTGGCCGCCGGGAACGAGATGTAGACCACGGGGAAAGGCGCGTTATGGGGATCACTAAGGAACCGCTCCACATTGCCATCGTGGTCTGCGCTCGGGTAAATCCAGAAGTTGGTGCGGGGCAGGCCGAGCTGGTCGGGCGTGCCTTTCAGACCGATGTAAAGACCGATATGTGGCATGGACGGCTTGATGTGTTCCCGATTGCCGGGATAGCCAATGCGGTCAGCGATGGACTCGGGCAGCAGTCGTTCGAAGGTATTGATCACCCCCGCATTGCTGATCACCAGTGGGGCGCGGATGTCATGGCCGTCGGCCATACGCACGCCAACGGCCTTGCCCTTCTCGATCAGGATATCCTTCACGTCGGCGTAGGTGAGCACATCGCCACCGCCGGCCTGAATCACCGGGATGATGGTTTTGGCAATTTCCGAGGCGCCGCCCACCGGGTAGAAGCCACCATACAGGTAATGCTTGGCGATCAGCGCGTGCACCATAAAGCTGGAATGTTTGGGCGTCACGCCGCAATCGCCCCACTGGCCGGTGATGGCGCCAATCAGCTCCTGGTTGTCGGTCAGGTCGCTTAACACCTCGTAGGTGGTCCGGTTAAAGCAGTCCGGGAGGACGGTTTTCAGGCCCCGGGAAACCAGCGGGCCGGCCAGGGCCGGGGACAGTTTGGACAGGGTGTACCACTGCATGCCGTCGGCAACTTTTCCGAGCAGGGCCAGGTAGCGATCGATGGCTTCGCTTTCGTTTGGGAACGAGGCCAACAGGGAATGCCGCAGGCCCTCCTTGCCGGCCCGAAGGTTGACGACCTTGTCGCCCAGGAAGAAACGGTCGTAGTTCTCGTCCATGGGCGCCCATTCGAGCTTGCCATCGGTGATGTAATCGAACAGCCGGCGGCCAAGAGTATGGCGGGCGCCCATGTCACCAATGTAGTGCACACCCACGTCCCATTCATAGCCGTTGCGGGCATAGCTGTGGGTATAGCCGCCCGCGGTGTAATGCTGTTCCAGAACCAGCACCTTGTAGCCGGCCTTGGACAGGCAGGCGGCGGTGGTCAGGCCGCCAATACCAGAGCCGATCACCAGGGCGTCATAAGGGCCTTTCAAACGGCTGGCCCGATAGCGGGTGCCGATACGGATGGAGCTGGGTGTCAGTGTTTTTGAGGTTGTTTTCTTTACCACCACGATTTTCCCCACATGTGCGGATTGGCCCAGTTATCGGGATTGTTCCAGGCCCGTTTATGGTTGTAAGTATCCAGATTGTAGGTGTAAAGCGTGAGTGCGCCGTTCTCGGTTTCCAGCTCTGCGTGGCGCTGGAAACCCAAAGCGATGAAATCGGTAAAGCCCCAATCGGAGGACTGGGGCATAACGACGGCAATCTGGTGGGCGCCGTAGTTCCTCAGCTGGCCCAGTAACAGGGCGCCTTCTTCATAGGGAAGGTGCTCAAGGGTGTCGGTGATCAGGGCCAGATCCGGTGTCTGGGCCGGTGGCAGGTGGGCGTTTGGGTCTTTGGTGTCCAGAGTCAGTAACTGGCACCCTGCCTGCTGCTTCCAGACTGCTGCAACGTCGTTGGCGGTGCTTCCGCAAGAAAGCAGGGTTTGGGGTTGGCTGGTGTCGATGATTCGTGCCAGAACCTTGGCCGGGCTGTCCGCTGATGTGCTCATAGAATGGGCCAGTCTGCTGCGTCCACGGTATGCAGGCCCACCGGTTGTGAAGACCTGCCCTGCCATCGCTCAACGAAGGCTCCATCAGGATCGTATTGTTGCGCCTGCTTGTCCAGATTGAATTGCCGCAAGCCTCGCGGGTCTGCGCCCACGCCGGCCAGGTACTGCCAGTTGCCGTAGTTGCTGGCGACATCGTAATCTACCAGCTGCTGTTCAAACCAGGCTGCGCCGTAGCGCCAGTCCAGTTCCAGTTCGTGCACGAAGCAACTGGCGACCAATTGCCTGGCCCGGTTGCTCATGTAGCCGGTTTCGCGCAGTTGGTTCATGGCGGCGTTGACGATGGGATACTGGGTGTTTCCTTCACACCAGGCCTTAAAACGATGGCCATAGAAGGTCACCTGCCGATGCTTGCGTTGCACACCATCCCGGCGGAACAGGTGGCTGCCGTGTTTGAGCGCGTACCAGTAGAAGTATTCGCGCCAGAGCAGTTCGAACCAGAGCCAGTAGGTGGAATCGTTACGGGTGTGCTGGCGTTCGTAATCTTCGATGGTGGCAGCCACCTCCCGAGCTGACAGGCTGCCATTGGCCAGCCAGGGGGAAAACTTGGAGGACGAGTCCCAGTCATCCAGGGCGTTGCGGGTTTCCTTGTAGGTGGCAATGCCGTGGTTGCCAAAGCAATACTCTTGCAGGCGCGCCAGCCCGGCAGTCTCTCCGCCTGTAAACGTCAGCGCCGATGAGGGCTCTGGGATAGGCGGGCATTCACCCCGGTTGTCTTCCGGGAACCCGGGCGGCGGTGGCAGGGCGGTCAGCGTGCGAATACGCAGAAGATCGGGGCCCCGTTCGCCCTGCTTCTCGATCCGCTTGCGGAACTGGGAAAAGGTTCCGGGCAGCTCGCTGAGAGGCATAGGCAGCGAGCCTTCCGTATACAGGCTCAGTGTTTCGAACTCCTGAAACAGGGTGTTTGGCAGCTTCTGTTGAAGCGTCTGCCACTGTTGCGCTTCGATGGTGCCGGGCTGGCGTGAGCGAATAATGCGATCAACGGAATGCTGGTGAACCAGCCCAGGGAGTGCCTGCTCCGGTTCTCCGAAGGCAATGTGCAGCCGCTGGCCCAGGGCCCGCAGGCTGCGCTCCAGGTCGGTCAGGCTTTGCCACAGAAACCGCCATCGATGCTCACCCATCGCCCGGCACTGGAATGGCCCGTTGGCAAACCACCGGGGATCCACCACGTACACGCACAGCAACATGTCAGAGCGGGCCGCTGCCAGTAGCGCTGCGTTATCGTGCATTCGCAGGTCGCGGGTAAACCAGTAAAGCGTTTTCAAAGTATTAAACCTTCTGAAAAAGTTACCGGAACATACGTCAGTAATTGCCCGGAGGATTGGCGTCTGTTTCAGGCCTTGAGGGCACTGACGTGCTAAAGTCCAAGGTTAATGCTGGCAGGCAATTCGACTCAACCGGATACCAGGAGATTGAAAGTGATTAAATCCCGCGCGGCTGTAGCCTTTGAGGCTAACAAGCCACTGGAAATTGTGGAAGTGGATGTGGCGCCGCCTCAAGAGGGCGAAGTGCTGGTGAAGATTGTCGCCACCGGTGTGTGCCATACCGATGCCTACACTCTGTCTGGTGCCGACCCGGAGGGCCTGTTCCCGACGATTCTGGGCCATGAAGGTGGGGGCATTGTGGAAGCGGTTGGCCCGGGCGTGAAAGACCTGAAGGTAGGTGACCATGTCATCCCTCTGTACACCGCTGAGTGTGGCGAGTGTAAGTTCTGTACCTCTGGCAAGACCAACCTGTGCGGTGCGGTGCGGGCGACCCAGGGCAAAGGCGTGATGCCGGATGGTACTTCCCGTTTCTCGTACAACGGCCAGCCTCTGTACCACTACATGGGCTGCTCTACCTTCTCCGAATACACCGTGCTGCCGGAAATTTCCCTGGCCAAGATTCCCAAAGAAGCACCTCTGGAAAAGGTGTGCCTGCTGGGTTGTGGTGTCACCACCGGTATCGGTGCGGTGATGAACACCGCAAAGGTGGAAGAGGGTGCCACTGTGGCCATCTTCGGCCTGGGGGGAATTGGCCTGGCAGCGATCATCGGCGCCACCATGGCCAAGGCCAGCCGAATCATCGCCATCGACATCAACCCTGGCAAGTTTGATATCGCCAGGCAGCTGGGTGCCACCGACGTGGTCAACCCCAACGACTACGACAAGCCGATTCAGGAAGTCATTGTCGAGATGACCGACGGCGGTGTGGACTATTCCTTCGAATGCATCGGTAACGTCAAGGTGATGCGTGCAGCCCTGGAATGCTGCCACAAGGGCTGGGGTGAGTCGGTGATTATCGGCGTGGCCGGTGCCGGTGAAGAAATCAGCACCCGCCCGTTCCAGCTGGTGACAGGCCGGGTGTGGCGTGGCTCCGCGTTTGGTGGCGTGAAGGGCCGTACCGAACTGCCGTCCTTCGTGGAGAAGGCCGAGAAGGGTGAGATTCCGCTGGATGTATTCATCACCCATGAAATGCCGCTGGAAGACATCAACAAGGCGTTCGACCTGATGCACGAAGGCAAGAGCATCCGTACGGTGATTCACTTCTGATCAGGGTTGCACCCAGGTCAGAACGTTAAAGGGGAGGCCGCCGGCCTCCCCTTTGTTTTTTCGGTCATGGACTCAGCCTGTTAGCTGGCCTGTAACGCCTGCACCACGGCCTTGGCGGTGCCCTCGGAAGAGGCCGGGTTTTGCCCGGTGATCAACTTGCCGTCCACCACAATGTGCGGTGCCCAGTCATCGCCACGGGTATAGCGGGCGTTGTTCTGCTTGAGCATGTCTTCCAGCAGAAACGGCACGATGTTGGTGAGCTGAACGGCGTCTTCTTCGGTATTACTGAAACCGGTGACTTCCCGGCCGCCTACGATGTTCTGATCCGGCTTGACGAACACGTTCTTGAAAACCGCCGGGGCGTGGCAAACAGCGCCAATCACCTTGTCCTGCTCGTAGGCCGTCTTGATCAGGGCGATGGACTTTTGATCCTCTGCCAGATCCCACAGCGGGCCGTGGCCACCGGGGTAGAAAATGGCATCGAACTGGTTCATGTCCACATCCGCCAGCTTTTTCGTGCTGGCGAGCATTTCACGGGCGTGAGTGTCGTCCATGAAGCGGCGGGTGGATTCAGTGAGGGCGTCTTCGGCTTCACTGTTGGGGTCTACCGGCGGCTGACCGCCTTTAGGGGACGCGAGGGTAATGTCGGCGCCTGCGTCCTTGAAGACGTAAAACGGTGACGTGAACTCTTCCAGCCAGAAGCCTGTCTTGTGGCCGGTATCGCCCATTTGGTCATGGGAAGTCAGTACCATCAGTATCTTCATTGTGGTCGATCCTTGTGTCGGAGTTGAGAAACGAGTTTGATGTGCCTTACCCCGAGACCTTGTGGCGGGATGGCGATATTTCAACAGGGATTACGGTTACAGGTAGGTTATGGATGCTGCGGCCTACTATACTGTCATCGTTTTACACTCATTTGACCATGGATTGAGGCCGAAATGGACGTGAGAAACACACCGCTGTGGCTGGCATCTATACTGCTAGCGTTCTCCTTGTCAGCACAGGCGCAGCAGGGCACGGAAACCGTCGAACCACTCACGGTCACCGTCGGGGTGAACCATTCTCCGCCCTACCGAATACTGGACGCCGGCCATAAAGGTGGCCTCTATCTGGAGATTTTCGAGGAAATTGCCGATCGCCTTGGTTGGCAGGTGAAGTACCGGGAGGCGCCGTTTCGGCGTGTTCTGCTGATGCTGCAAAGAGGGGAAGTGGATGTAATGCTGGGGCCGCTGAGAACCGACGGTCGCGAGGACTACATGACCTTCGTTGCCCCCGCTTTCCCGCCGGAGCGCCGTCTTTTCTTCTATCTGGATGACGACCACCGGATCACCCGCTACAACGATCTTTACGGAAGAACGGTTGGCGTCCTGGATGGCGCCACCTACTTCAGCCGGTTTGATCGCGACAGGGATCTGATCAAAGAATCGGCACCGCACTACGAGAACCTGATGCTGATGATGGAAAAAGGCCGGGTGGATGTGGTGATCGCTCCGGAACTTGTAGGCCTGTACACCATCAGTCGATTGCAACTCCCGGCGCAGGTATCTCCGTTTTTTGTGCCGGGCGAACGTTCCTGGATTGCGGTGTCGGATAAATCGCCTGCGCTAAAATATGCTGACGACATTCGCGCGGCCCTGAAGCTGATCGAACGTGAAGGTATCAAGGAAAATCTTGTGTTGAAGTACCTGGAACAACCCGCTCAATGACCCCTGACCACAACGATTTATGGTTTTTGCCCCTTGGCGGCACGGGTGAAATCGGTATGAACCTGAACCTCTACGGCCACGATGGCCAGTGGTTGATGGTGGACTGCGGGGTGACCTTCCCCAAGCCGGGCCGTATCGCGGCCGATGGCACCGTGCACCATCGTGGTGAGCCACCGGTGCAGATGGCAGACCCGGCGTTTATCGCCGACCGGCGGGACAAACTGGCGGGGTTGATCATTACCCATGCCCACGAAGATCACATCGGCGCCGTGCCCTATCTCTGGCCACTGCTGCAGTGCCCCGTCTACACCAGCCGATTTACCGCTGAAATCCTGCGCCGAAAGCTGGCGGAGTTTGATCTGTTGCATCGGGTACCGATCATCGAGGTGGACACCGGAGAGCGCCGGCAGATCGGCACGTTCAATGTGCAGTGGCTGGCACTCACCCACTCGATTCCCGACCCCAATGCCCTGATGATCCGCACCCGGATTGGCAACATTTTCCACAGCGGTGACTGGAAGCTGGATGATAATCCGTTGGTTGGTCACGGTTACACCACATCCACGTTTACCGATCTGGCGGAAGAGGGTGTGGCCGCCATGGTCTGTGATTCCACCAACGCCACCGTGCAGGGCCACTCGGTGTCCGAGGCGGCGCTGCACGAAGGCCTGCGGGACCTGATTGCGGTGGCCGAGGGGCGGGTGATTGTCACCTGCTTTGGCAGTAATATTGCGCGCCTGCATACGCTGGCCAGTATTGCCCGGGAAACAGGCCGCTACATGGGATTGCTGGGCCGCTCTTTGGTAAACATGAGTGGTGCGGCCAAGGCTACGGGGCTTTGGCCGGGCTCAGACAAACTGATCAGCCCCGCCCATCTGGGCTACCTGCCGCGCCATGAGGTACTGGGTGTGGCCACCGGCAGCCAGGGTGAACCTCGAACCGCGTTGCGGCGCCTTGCCCAGGGCAGCCACCCGGATTTTGAGCTGGAAGCCGGTGACACGGTGATTTTCAGTGCCCGGGCAATACCCGGCAATGAAGAAGCCATCGAGGCGCTGATCAGCCAGCTGCGCAAACTGGGGGTGATTGTGATTACCGCCGAAGACGCGGGCGTGCCCATTCATGCCTCAGGCCATCCGGCCCAGGATGAACTCAAGGCGATGTATCGCTGGGTTCAGCCCCGCATTGCCATTCCTGTTCACGGTGAGGCTGAACACATGGACGTGCATGCCGACCTTGCGAAAGGTGCAGGCGTGCCCAGGGCCATGGTTGGCCGAAATGGCGACCTGTTCATGGTGCGGCCAGTACCGGGCATTCGGCGTCAGGTTGTCGAAACCGGACGGTTGGGGTGGCAGAAGCAGGAGTTGGTCAGAGTGTACTGAGGGTTACAAGGAACTTAGTAAGCTTATGATGGTCTATGTCGCCAATCCGTGAGTGACGCAAGGGAATGAAGATGACCACTATTCGATTATGGGATCTACCGGTCCGGCTGTTTCACTGGTTGTTGGTGTTGGCGGTGATTGGCGCCATCGTGACCACCAAGCTCGGTGGCAGCTGGATGGCGTGGCATGAGCGATTTGGCTTGCTGGTTGTGGGCTTGCTGGCCTTTCGTATCGTCTGGGGCTTTCTGGGTTCCAGTTACGCCAGGTTTACCCGTTTTGTACGCGGCCCCGGCGCTATCATGGCCTATCTCAAAGGCCGGTGGCAGGGCGTGGGCCACAACCCGCTGGGTGCTTTATCGGTTCTGGCCCTGATCGGCCTGTTCGGTTTTCAGGCCGTGACTGGGTTGTTCGCCAATGACGAAATCGCCTTCTACGGCCCTCTGTACCCGCTGGTGTCGTCAGATCTGAGCGGCACCCTGAGTGGCTGGCACCGGCAAACCGAATGGTATCTGTATGGCCTGGTGGCCCTGCATGTGGCAGCGGTGATGTTCTACACCCACGTCAAGAAAGACAATCTGGTGGAACCGATGATCACCGGCAGGAAAGTGGTCCCACAAGGGCAGGCTGAGGATGCTAAAGGCGGGGGTGCGATCGCATTCGTGGTGTCTCTGGTGCTTGCACTGGCGGTGGTGTGGGTGGCCAGCGGTGAGCTTGTATCACCACCGCCGGCACCCGCACCCCAGGATCTGGGTTGGTAGGTTAACCGCGCTGATCAGTCGGCGCGGAAGTTGTCGTGGCAGGCCTTGCAGGTTTGCCCGACAGCGCTGAACTGGCGCGCCAATGCACCACGGTCACCAGTGGCAGCCACTTCCCGCAGTTTGTTGGCTTCACGAACAAAGTTGGTGCCGACTTCCCGGACTTTATCCGTTTGCTGGAAAAACTCAGGCTTCAGGCGAGTGTTTTCCGCCTTGTCCATGGCTGAATCCGGGCTGTACAGAGCGCCCATGCCGGAGTTGGCAACGGCGGCAATGGCATTGGCTGCGGCTTTCATCTGGTCAGCATTGAATTCAACGTCGCCATCAACCGCCTGGGCCTTGATCTTGCCCATGTTCCAGGACATGAACTGGTAACCCGCTTGGCGTGCTTTGATCTGGTCCTCCACGCTCAACTGGGCAACCGCTGGTATGGCAAACGAAGCAGCGAGTATAGCGGCGGTAATAACACCGGTTTTTTTCATCTCAGGTCCCTCTCTTTTAGTCTGATTGGTTAGGTTACCAAAATGCTCTATAAAGGCATGGTTATGAGCATGCTACCTGTATAGACTCATTGCAGACAGTTATAACAGACCAAAGTTCAATCTGGAGAATTCCGCATATGGCGATCTGGACAGTAACCCCGAACCTGGAACACATGGCTGAGGCAAGTAAAAACACCGCCGTCAGCCACATGGGTATTGAATACCTCGAGATTGGTGACGATTACGTGAAGGGCCGCATGCCGGTGGACCAGCGTACGGTTCAGCCATTTGGCATCCTGCACGGCGGTTCCTCGGTGTTGCTGGCGGAAACCCTGGGCAGCATGGCGGCCAATTGCTGCCTGAAAGACAAGAACACCGTGGCGGTGGGGCTGGATATCAACGCCAACCACATTCGCCCGGTGACCGGCGGCTGGGTATACGGCACGGCCCGCGCCCAGCACATCGGCAGCACCACCCAGGTTTGGGAAATCCGCCTGGAGAACGAGCAAGGCAAGCTGACCTGCATTTCCAGGCTGACGATGGCGGTTACCAAGCGTCCCGGTTGATGGGTTTGCGCGCCAGCACCGCCGCACTGGCACAGGTGGCCATGGCAGCGATAACCACGGTTGGCCCGGTTGGCAGATCCTGCCAGGCCGAGATCAGAAGCCCCAGACTGTGGCCCGCCAGGCACGTCAGTATGGCGAAGACAATGCTGGTGCCCCGCAGGTGTATCAGTAGCAGTGGGGCGGCAATCAATGAGGTGAACACCACGTAGATGCCGGCCAGGTCGACCGTCAGTGTGATGGCGATAGCGAACATTGGCAGGAACAGCCAGCCCCTGTAACTCTGCGGCAGGACGTATTGCCAGACAAGCACGGCCAGTGCCAGCAGCACCATCGGGGCCAGCACCGTGGGTGTGGTCCAGAGCAGATCTCCGTTCAGGGTATGGGCAAGCCGCTGTGCGCCGTGGGGGTCCTGGCTTACCAGCAAGGTGGCCAGGCACGCGCCCAGTGCGTAGAGCAGGCCAATCATGGCTTCACGGTGACGGGTCAGATACCGTAAAACCAGGCTGACCAAGGCAACCGCAAGCAGCGCCAGGGCCAGACTGCTGGCAAGGCTTGCAGTGGAGCCGCTGGCAGGGAGTACCGTACCGACCAGCAAAATGCCCAGCGCCGCCCACTGGGCGATCGCCAGATCCGCAAATACCATACCCCGCTCAAGTACCCGGTTGCCCAGAGGCACCAGGGCGATTGCAGTCAGCGCGCTGGCGGTGAGTGCCGGCCACATCCAGCCCCACTCATTCCACATTCGTTGGCTCCTGATGATTTAACAGGGTGTTGACGATCAGGCTGATCACTTGCGCCAGGTTCTCTTCACCCGGTTGGCCGGTGACGGTGCCAGGTAGCACTATCGCCGGTACGCCGGATTGTGAGGATAACCACCGGGCCGGACGATCATCCTGATAGGAGGCCACCATAATCACGCTGGCGCGAGCCAGGTCCGGGGTGGCCAGCACGTTTCGCAGGTGCGCGCTGCCGGGTGGTAACCCGGGTTTCGGCTCCAGGTCGGCAATAACCTCGATGCCCAGCCAACGCAGCAGGTAATCGAAGGTGGAGTGCTGGGTAACCACACCGGTCCCGGCCAGTTGCCGGGCGGCATGGCGCCAGGACTGGCGCTGCTGATTCCACTCTCCCCGCCACCGAATGTACCTCACTTGAATCTGCGCTTGCTGATCGGGGACCAGGGCAGCCAGTCGTTCGGCGAGGGCATCGGCAACCAGGGGGATGGCGTCCGGAGACAGATGCAGGTGCGGGTCGCCCTCTGGATGGACGTCCCCCATGCTGCGGTCAACGTGCTCATGACTCTGATGCAGAGGAGCATGGTCGGCGGCAAAGAACAGCCCATCGCTACCGGGCTGGATCTTGCGATTGGCCGCCCTTGAGATCAGCGAAGGCAGCCAGCCGGCTTCCAGCGACGCACCCGTGCACACGGCCAGGTCGGCTTTACGCATGGCGGCAATCAGGCTGGGTCTGGCCTCAATGTAGTGCGGGTCTTGCCAGGCGGTGGTCGCGGTGGTGATGGTTGCATCCGGCAGCAACGCCGAGACCAGGCTGGCCCACTCTGGTTCGCAGGCGAACACATTCAGACTGGCGCTGGCCGGCACGCTGGCAAACGCCAGCAGCCAGCCAAACACCCATGCCAGGCGGTTGGGCTTAGAAATCATGGGCACCATGAGCTCCGAAGGTCATCACGTACTGCAGGGTGACGGTGTTGTCGGCGTCATCGAAACCGTGAGCACTCTGGTGCGTGTACTGCAGACGCAGGGTCGAGAAGTGGGACCGGGACCAGGCCAACATCACGTCGGTTTCTTTCAGTTGCTGATCGTGGAAGTGGTCACCGTGGGCTTCCTTGAGATCCACCCGGCCATAGCGGGCACCGACAGACCACTGGGGGGTAAAGCGGTAGACAGCGGAGGTATACCAGCCCTGGTGGTAATCTGAGGAGCGGGCATGTTCGTTCAGTTCGTCCGCGTACAGGTATTCGCCGCTGAGCGTCAGCTGTTGCTGGCGGGTGTTGCCATCAGGCGACCATTTCCAGACCAGGTCGGCGATATAGAGGTTCTCGCCGGTGTAGGCGGCGGCATGGCTGTGGTCGTGATCACCGTGGTCATGATCATGATCGTGATCGCCGTCATGGTCACCCTGAACCTGGCGGTTGTTCAGATAGGACAGCCCGGCCTGCCAGCTTTGTGACACCCCGATGTCGCCACCGAAACGAGTGTTGACAGTGTACACACCAATGTCTTCGTCACCTTCCGTCAGGCGATTGCCGTTGAAAGCCTCCGCCCCGATCTGCCAGAAAAACGGTGTGGGCATCAGCAGGTTGACCCGCAGGCCGTCGTCGAAGTAGTGGCTTCCCAGAAGAGCCCGATAGGCTGCGGGGCGCTCGACAAAGTTGTCTTCATGCATGTGGCGACTGTTCAGGTAGCCAACTTGGGACAGGAAGCGGCCGCCCCGAATGCTCAGGTTCCAGGGCATGCCGGTGGTCTGCAGGTAGGCTTCTTCCAGTGCCACTTCGGTTTCGCCGTGATGTTCTTCCAGGACGGCGGTCAGGCGGCCTGCGAACAGATCATCAATTGGGGCAGACAAAGACAGCTCGGTGTGCCCGAGCCCAAAGCCTTCGTCCCGGTGGGACAGCGCGGTGGCGTTCTGTTTGTAATAACCATCCAGAACCACGCTGATGTCTGGGTTCATTTCATTGGCCTGGGCCGACGCAAATGGCACCAGCAAGGTGGAGAACAGGCCGGCTTGAAGGCGGGTAAAACGCATGTTGAATCCTCGTACTGCTTGCATAGGAAATGGAGTCAGCGCCGGCGATGCGTTAGGCAGCCGGCGCTGTGTGATCGGTGTTGGTTAGTGAGCGTGATCGTGGTCGTGATCATCCATCAGGCCAAGCCAGACCAGGCTGGCGGCCGGGAAGTCCAGGGCGATGGTCCGCAGAACCTCCCGCTCATGGGTGTCGATTTCGATGATCGACTGACCATCCGGTGTCAGTGCAAACAGGCGGTCTTCGCTGGCCGACTCGGTAAACGCAACTTGGTCGCCCTCTGCCAGTGGATCCATAACGTCCAGGGTGGCAACCAGCAGCCAGCCGTCGGCCGGGTCGAACAACCGAAGCTTGCCGTCATTACCGAACACGTAGAAGGTTTCACCGTGACCATCAAAGCCCTGGGCAATGCGAGTGACGCCTTCGCCCAAGGTCAACTCCAGGTAGGGCTCGGCATCTTCCGGGTTGATGACGAAAAGCTGGTTTCCGGCAATGCCAACCAGGGCGTCGACGTCATGATGGGCAACCAGGGTGCCAATGCGGCTGCCGTCGATCAGGGTTGGTGGGTTATCCAGTTTTTCCGCAGGGAAGGTATCGTCTTCCAGATCGATCACCAGCACACCATCGGAGCAGCCGAAGGCCAGGGCATGGTGATTGGCTGCCGCGCCATGCAGGCGTGGGCATTGTTCAGCGTAGAGGTGTTCGTGGGTGAAACTGCCACCGTCCAGCTGGTAACGCTCAACTTCCGCTGGCAGGGTCGTATCGGTGATCGATGAATCACGACGGGTAACGAACAGGCGATCCCCAACCATCTTGGCAACGCCATGCATGTTGTTGTCACGACCCAGAGATGCGACCTCACTGTTACTTTCCAGGGAGTGGTCGGAGAAGACTGTCACCTTGGCGTTGGCCGCGCTGGCCGCGCCGTCGTAGAACACCACGCCATACTCTTCGCCGAGGGAATAGTGGGTGGGCCGGTGATCGTTCAGCGTCAGGCTCAGCATGGATGGCGTTTCCGCGTAATCATGCATGTGGTCGCCGTGGTCTTCGGTATAGAGTCCGCTGTCAACAAAGGACACCAGGTCATCTCCACGCTGGATGACTACCCCATACCGTGCGTTGGGTGATCGGTACAGGCGGGGTGCCTCACCGTCCAGGGGGAATTGTTCCAGTATGCTTCCGTCGTCCAGGTCCATCACCTTGATCTGTGAGCCGGTGCTGTCATAAATGGCCAGGCGCCCGGCGGTCTCGATCTCTGTGTGGTCGTGACCGTCACTGGAGCTGCTGCCGCCGCATCCAGAAAGCATGAGTGCTGAGGCTGCGACAATGGATGTAATGATCAGCCTTGGTGTTACCGGTTTTTGAGCGGGGGGTGCTAGTTTCATTGAATTCTCACTCCTTTGTTCATGTTATAACGTTGCATTAAAAGTTCAGGATGAAAGCCAATCGAGGCCAACAATCAGTCTTGGGGTGCCATTCGGCTGCGGTGAACGATGCACCAGTCCCCGGCCCTCATTGCCCTCCCATGCTTCGCCCTTCAGAAGGGCGACGGCGGCAGTGGGTATGGTTTGAATTTGATCTGAGGGAACACTTTGCTCTGGCAGAGGGCCTTCACCGGCAGGGCGGGTAACGAGGGTTTCGGGTAGCCACTCGGTTCCTGGCCCGCGGTATGTGCAAAGCAGTCGCACCGGTACCCGATCCACATGAAATCTGGGGCACATAGTGTCGGCCAGAACATGTATGCGAAGACCTATCGCTTCAGGCTCAAACAAGCACTGATACATCTCTGCCAGCTCGTCGACATCGGCAACCCAGTGGTTGGAACCTTCGATATCAAGAGCCCACCCGGGCAATGCAGTGGCCGCACTTTGCCCACGTTCGAGGCTAACGAAACGCTCAAGGTTCCCCGCGCGGTTACAGAATTCATTTACGAATGCGACCCAGCGGTTGTTCCGGGGTCTCTGCCAGACGGCCAGGTTAACGTTGTCACGGAGTATTTCCGCAAGGCACCGTGCATTTCGGCCGTGGACACTCAGGGAGCGTTCGAGGTTATGAGGGTGTTGTGTCATTGCTAGAGCCTCTTGGTCTGGCGAGATAAGCTGAATCCGGGCTGATAATGTTATGTTATAACATATTATTTGTGAAGGGCTGACACGAATTGGCGAAACTGGTTTGAGGAAGTTGACCGGGGTTTGAGAGATATCAAGTTTTCAGCCTGCCGGTCCCCGGGATCGGTGATACACTCAATTTAGTTCATTTTATCAGCCAGTTTGCAGCGGCTGCTTTCTCGCATCAGGAGACTGTGTGTCAATCAACGTGACGATTGGTGGGGCGATGACAAGGCTCGTGCTTGCCTGCTTGATGATGGTGTCGGTAAGCCATCGCGGGGTCGCGGCCGGAGAGCCTGAAAGGTTGGTATGCAGTACACTCGTGGCCAGTGGTAATCCTCAGTATCCACCCCTGCTATGGCGTTCAGACCGGTCGCCCGGGGAGCTGATTGGCGCTATACCAGAATTTTTGCGGGAGCTGACAGAGCCGCTCGGAGTCAAGGTTGAGGTTCGGGACAAGGGATCCTGGGCCAGGGTACAGCATCTTGCAAAGCTGGGTGATCTTGATCTCGTGGCCGGCGCTTTCATGACATCGGAGCGCATTGGTTATATGGATTATGTGTTGCCGCCGATGACTCACTTGCCCACCAGCGTCTGGGTGCCAAAGGACCGGCCTTTTGAGTATCGCCATTGGCCGGATTTGCTTATGAAACGGGGCAGCACCCTGATCAACAACAGTTTTGGTCAGCGTTTCGATCAGTACGCAAAAGCAAACCTGATGATCGAAGGGGTGCGCACGATAGAGCAGTCATTCCTCATGGCCAGGGCGGGTCGAGTTGACTATGTGTTGTACGAGCAACTTCAGGGGCAGGTGAAACTCCAGACGCTCGGGCTTGCCGGCGATTTTATTGCGCTGGACCCACCGATTTCGAGGGAGGGGCTGTTCTTTGCGTTTCCAAAAGGCTCACCGTGCAATTCAGAATCCTTCAGGGAAGCTTTTATGGAACGGCTCTCGCACCTGACGGTGAACAGAAGATTGCCAGCGCTTATCGAGGAATATACGGTCCGGTACGTTGGCAATCAGGGTTTATAACGGTGCATCGAGGTTGACCTGACGACGCCCAAGCTCTTTCGAGCGATAGAGTGCCCGGTCTGCTCGGTGTAGCAGGTCTTCCAGGCGCTGGTCTTGCCGCCCCAGACGGGTAATCCCAAAACTCGCGCTGATCTGGATTGCATGGTTCCGATAATCCACTGTGAGGCTGGTCAGCGCACTCAGAAGTCGGTGAGCGGTATCCAGAGCTTCCTGCTCCGTGGTTTCCGGGAGCAGGAGTGCGAATTCTTCGCCGCCCATCCTGGCAAGGATGTCATAGTCGCGGATGTTCTCACCAAGCGTTGAAGATACCTTGCGAAGCACCTCATCGCCCGCCTCGTGACCGTGGGTGTCGTTGACTTGCTTGAAATGGTCGAGGTCCATCATGATCAGTGCCATCGGGGACTGTTGTCGCAGGGCGCGGCTGAGTAGTTGATTGCCAAGCTCAAAGAACGCCCGGCGATTCCTGAGCCTGGTCAGTTCATCCTCGAACGCGGCGGCCCGAGCCCGCTCGTGGGCTTCGTGTAACGCCAGCTCCATGTTCTTTCGTTCAGTTATGTCAGTTGCAATCTCCAGCCTCGCCAGCCGACCATCTGTCCACTGAATAGCCTGGTCCCGGCATTGGTACCAGCGTTGGTCGAGCTGGTTCTGGAACTCCCAGACATGAGGTGCGTTGGCGGTGCCGTCATCGGCGACAAGTAGGTCATTCGTGCAGAAAGAGCAAGGGCCGTCGCTGTCTTGCAGCACCTGCCAGCATCTGCGGCCGTCTATGCTGCCCCAGATGCGGCGGCCGTAGGCGTTCATGTAAAGTAATTCGTGGGTCTCGAAGTCAGACACATAAACCAGGGCATCGAGATTGTCGAGCACGGCCTGCAGGCCCTCGGCGGAGGTACTGGTGTCCGGAACCGGTTTTTCCGGCTGGGCGGGTAGGTTGATGGTTGGTATCCCGGATCTCATTGGTACTTTTGTCTTCGCTTGATTTTTCGCCAATGTGTTGCCGAGTATGGCGTTTTTGGCCGTCGCCTGCACCTGGAATCTGTCTTATTCTTGGGTTTGTGCCTACGTTTGCCATCCGACTTCGGATGGTGTTCGTCAGAGAAAAAACGTTTCAGGAGCAACGGTATGGGGCATCGATCTTTGCCACTATGGTGGTTGGCGTTTGCAGCGGCACTGATTCCCTTGCTGACGATCCACCTGACCTTTGCCGTGTCGGTAATAGAAGGGTATGTGTCGTGGTGTGTGCCGTATTGGGACAGCTGCACCAGCATCAGCCGAACCGGTCGCCACGGTACCGCTTATTTCATTTTTAAGGGGACCATGCTGCCGGCAGCACTGCTGGGGATTTTGTTCTGGTGGCTGAACGGTCTCTGGTTGCGCCAGCTTGGTGTTCAGGCTCGGCGCGTTGCCTGGATTCCATGGCTCGGTTTGATTGCCTGTGCTGCCCTCGCCTTTTATACCCTGGCGCTGGGCCATGCGGGGGACGGTTTTAACCTGACTCGCCGTATTGGCGTTGTTCTGTACTTTTCATTCACCTATCTGTGCCAGTTGCTGGTCAGCGCCTGTCTGTTGAACCATCCCCGGTGGCATGCCTCCGGCCTGCGCTTGTTACGTCTTTGTCAGCTGACGCTGGCAGTAGGCATTCTCTCGGTGATTCTGACGGCGGTGGTGCCGGACTGGTACAGCCAGAAAGACGATGCCTTTGAGTGGGTGCTGGCGCTGCTGATCAACCTGCACGCGCTCTGGCTGGCTTTGCTGTGGCGGCGCAGCGGGTTTCGCGCCAGGCTGTGGGCAGATTGACGGCCTGCGGGACAGGCCGGGGCCGGCTTGCTAGACTGCCGGCAAAACGGACCTCATGAGCCTGCCACCATGACCACGATGACATCATCAAGCCCGTGCCCCTGTAGCAGCGGCAAGGCCTACCAGGATTGCTGCCAGCGCTGGCATTCCGGGCAGCCGGCACCTACCCCCGAGGCGCTGATGCGCTCTCGCTATGCGGCGTTTGTGCTGCGCAATCCCGACTACCTGATGGCCACCTGGCATCCGGATACCCGGCCCACGGAGCTGGGGCTGGAAAACTCTCCGGAGTGGGCATCACTGCAGGTTCTGGATGCCAGTGAGCAGGGCGCCCGTGGCCGTGTCCACTTCCGTGCGCTCTACCGGGCCGGAGTTGGTTGGGGTTATCTGGAGGAAATCTCGGAGTTTGTGCGGGAAGGCGATCGCTGGTTTTACGTGGCCGGCGAAACGAGCGAGGGTGCCCTCAAACCCGGCCGCAACGAACCTTGCCCGTGCGGCAGCGGGAGAAAGTACAAAGCCTGTTGCCTGAAAGGCTGATAACAGGAAATCCTGCAACATTGAGGAGGTCAGACGTTAGTGCCGGGTTAGGATAATTCATGGGGTTCCCGTCACCCTTGGTGTGCTAGATTATCTCGTCCAGTGATGAGGAACCTATGCACTCAAAGACCCCGGTTAACCCGGAAACCACCAAAGGCGTTCTCTATGGGCTGGCTGCCTACACCATGTGGGGCAGTTTTCCCCTGTACTTCGCGTTGTTTGAGGGAATTCCCGCCTGGGAAGTTCTGATTCACAGGGTAATCTGGTCCTGCCTGTTTCTCGCCATCGTGATTTCCCTTCTCACACGCTGGCCGGCGGTAATCGCAGCGTTGAAGCAGCCAAAGAGGCTGGGTTTCGTACTCGGTTGTGCGGTGTTTATTGCCCTGAACTGGGGTGTCTACATTTATGCGGTGGAAACCCGGCACGTGCTGCAGGCCAGCCTGGGCTATTTCCTTACCCCACTGGTGAACGTGGCGATGGGGCTGCTGATCCTGGGGGAGCGAATTTCACGCCTGCAAGTGGTTGCGGTGGCCCTTGCGGCGGTGGCGATTCTGTACCAGTTTGTCCTGCTGGGAGAGCTGCCCTGGATTACTCTGGTGCTGGCGTTCAGCTTTGGTACCTATGGGCTGCTGCGAAAGAAAGTCGAGCTGGATGGGCTGTCCGGCCTGTTTGTGGAAACTCTGCTGTTGCTGCCGCTGGGGCTGTTGACGCTGGCCTGGCTGTCATTGGCGGGTTTGTCTCACTTTGGTGGCACCAGCTACAGTACCTTGCTGTTGCTTTCCAGCGGTGCGGTTACTGCCATTCCCCTGCTGGCCTTCGCCGGTGCCGCCCGGCGGCTGAAGCTCTCGACGGTGGGGTTTCTGATGTACATCAACCCCACTATCCAGTTCCTGATTGCGCTTTTTGTGTTCCACGAGCCCCTGAGCACCGCAAAACTGGTGAGCTTTAGCATGATCTGGGTGGCGCTGGGGATTTATTCCTGGTCGGCCTGGGATCAAAGGGGGAGATCATGAAACAGCGCATCATCGGCTATCACCAAGACGACGAAAACCATTGGGTGGCGCAGCTGGCCTGCGGGCATAACCAGCATGTGCGCCACGATCCGCCGTGGGTGAACCGCCCATGGGTTGTTACCCCGGAAGGGCGGCAGGCCATGCTGGGAGTTGAGCTGGACTGCAAAAAGTGTGACGAGGGTGCTCCGGCCGATGAGCAGCCGGGCCCTCAGGCCATCGTCTCCAGATAGGCTTCCAGTTCGTCGGCTAGCCAGCCTACCACGGCGCCGCCCTGGGCCTGTTCTGATTCCAGGGCGCTGAACACCTTCCACCAGCGCGCGCTGCGGTGGTGGATGGTTTTCAGTTGTTCTTTCCGCAGTGCCTCAGCAATTAACGGTAACGGCAGGTCGGCCCAGCCGGCACCGTCCATCACCGCATCCCGGATCAACTCGTACTGGGTAAACGCCAGGTAGTTGGCGGTTTCCGGTGAGTCTGCCACCAGCACTGAATCCTGCATGTAGGCGATGGTGATTTCGGTGTGGCTGATCAGATCGTCCTGGGTTACCCGTTTGAGCTGGCTAAGCGGATGCTCGGGCGCAGCGACGGTCAGCATGCGCACGTCAGCCAGCTCGCGGAACCATTGGTAGCCCTCATTCATCAGTTCCGGCATCAGGCCGTAGGCGACATCCACCGACTGGTTACGGACCAGCGAGGGCAGTTCTCGCGGAGGCGCAAGATAGATCGACAGGCTGGTTTGCGGAAACCGCTGTTTCAGGCGGCGCAGGATGTCTCGCCACACGTCCTCGGGAATGGCATCGTCCCGGGCGATGCGCAACACCGATTCGGCGCCGCTCAGGTGGTGCTGGCAGCGGGCCTGTATCTGGCCGGCGACCTGATCAAAGCGCCGACAGTCGGTGAGAATGGACTGGCCGATGGAGGTCAGATGCAGCTGGTTACCGCTGCGTTCAAACAATTCAACCCCCAGCTCATCCTCCAGCGAGGCCAACACAGTGCTGACCGTCGTCCGGCTGCGGTTCAGCTCGCGGGCGGCCGCGGCCACGCTGCCGTTCCGGACTACGGATAGAAAGGTTTTAATCTGGGAAGTTTTCATGCTTATCTCGTTGCGCCGGATTTTCCGTCGCTCAGCGACTCACGCCTTCGTGGTGATGCCGATAATATGGCCGGCAATTCTCAGGAGGTCAAAATGTTTACTTCTCTGGCGCGGGAAAATATGGCGCTGACATTATCTGCGGCCGGTGCGGGCTTGTTTGCTGTCGTCGGTATCGGCTGGGGGCTTTGGGTTGATTCCCTGGTCATTCTTTTCGATGGCGCCTACTCACTGATCAGCCTGGCGCTGTCCCTGCTTTCTCTCTATGCCGCTCGCCTGGTGCGTCGGCCAGCAACAGAAGACTATCCGTTTGGTTTGGGTGCGGTGGAGCCGCTGGTGATTGCGGTGAAAGGCCTGGTTATTGCCCTGGTGTGTGTGCTTTCGCTGGCCTCGGCGGTGGTTTCGCTGCTGCAGGGAGGCCGTGCGGTGGCCGCTGATATGGCCATGGTGTTTGGTGCGGTGAACGTGGTGGGCTGCCTGGCCGTGTGGGTGTACCTGCGTTGGTCCAGCTTTCAGAACGACTCTGGCCTGGTCAGGGCCGAGCAGAGGCAGTGGCTGATGGACAGCGCCCTGAGTGCTGCTGTGATGATCGGTTTTGCCGCCGCCTGGATGCTGGAGAAAAGTCAGTGGTCAGAGCTGGCAGTATACGCAGACCCGGTGATGATGCTGGTGATCTCGGTGTATTTCATGACCGTGCCGGTGAAGATGATTCTGGAGTCAGTGCGGGAGTTGCTGCTGGCGGCACCCTCGGAAGAGGCCATGGACGATATCCAGGAAACCCTGGAAGACCTTGGCTTGAATCCGGGCCAGGTGAGAGTGGCGAAGCTGGGCCCCAACCTGCTCCTGGAAGCTCGTATGGTCAGAATCTGAATCTGATGTTCTGGCATCAGCCAGCTTTCAGCCCGCCGATGGACAGAATCAGTCTGCGGGTGTCGTCCTTTTTGATGATCAGGTGGTCCAGCAGTGCCTGAAGTGCGCCGTTTGGATCCTCCGGGTAGTTTGAAGCAAACCGTTTGACCAGCTCAATCTGGACATGCAGATCCTGGAACCGGCCATAGAGATCCTGGCGCTGTCGCAGGGTCTTAAGGGCGGATTTCCAGCTGTCGATGTCCAGTTCCATCAGGTAGCGGATGCGCTTCAGGAGTTTGCGCAGATTGTGGATGTCCTCATCTGGCGAGTCGTGCAGCAGTTCTGCGGTTTTCCGGTTGAACATTCGTAGCCGGTGCTCAACGCTTTTTTGAATGTCCCTGGTACTGAGTTTGTCGATCAGTTTGCGGAATTGCCGTGACTGCAGCTCGTCTTCCCAGCTGTGCAGGCTCTGCCGGTAACGTTTGCTTGCAAGCCGTTTCGCCAGTTTTTTCTGTTCCTTGTCCACCCGCGCGCAGACCCATTGCTCCAGTGCCCGCAGGAGTTCTGGCTGGTCACTGCATAGCTGCGGCAGATCCTGGCTGAATACGTGCAGGTCCCGCAGGTTGCTCGTGGCCTGGGCGTGTCGTTTCAGGTGGGAGATGTGGCTCTTCAGTGATTTGTTTCCGGTTACCTCGGCCAGGGATTCGGCCACGGCGCGGCTGCGACGAAGGGCAATGCGATACTGGTGGAGAAACTCATCGTCCAGGCCGAGCATCACCCCCCGATGTAACTGGGTAAGACTCTCGGCCTGCCCCAAAAGCACTGACGGAGTGTCTTTGACCGTCGCTTTGCCGGCGTTCTTGTGCCGTTTCTGATTCTTGCGATTGAACGCCTCGAAACTGAAATCCACAGGGGTCAGGAAGGTTTCAAGCCGCCCCTCCCGTTTGCCGAGCTTGCGCCAGTGTTTGATTGGCAACCGTATGTGAATAAAGCTGGCCGTTGGGAGTTCAAAGGGAGCGTGCGGCACCAGGATTGCTGCCAGCTCCAAAAGAGCCGGGTTGTGCCCGACAATGGCCAGTGTTTGCGCCTGATCGTCACAGTTCTGCAGCCACTGTAATAGACGCCGGTAATCAAAGGTATAGAGTTCCGGGTTAGTGTAAATCTGTGCTTCACCAATCGAGGGAGGCAGGATGCCTTTCAGCGTTTGTTGGGCGCGCAGGGCAGGGCTTGCGTGAATCTCTCCTGCCATGGCCCCGTAACGCAGCAGTGCCCGCCCCAGCGGTGCCAGCTGTTGCTCGCCTCTTGGGTTAAGCGGGCGGTCCTTGTCGCTGAGGTTGTCGTTATCCCAGCTGGATTTGGCATGGCGGATGAGAAAAAGGTGTTTCACGGTGAGCTCTCCCCGGCACGGCTGACATGAAACTTTAGTCTGACACAAGCTCAAGTCGTTTACATGACGGCCGATACCCGAACTACCCGAAAGGCTTGATACAAATGGCCTGGCAACAAAGTCGACATGTTTGTACTTAAGTATTGGTATACAGGCGTTGACAAACTGGAACAGCCTTGTACGTGGCACTGTGGATAATCCCGAGGCCTGAGCAGACAATCCGGAGCAGAACCATGACATTGTTGAGCAACCTGACCATCCGAGCCCGCCTGTTGATTGGCGTACTAGTGCCCGTACTGATTACGGCGGGTACCATTGCCTGGATCACCGCCAGCCAGATTCAGGCAAACGGAGAAGCCGAGTTAGAACGCCTGGAGGAAGAGCTTCTGGATGCCCGTAAGGAAGGCCTGAAGAATCTCGTGGAAACGGCCCGGGCAGTGGTCATGGATGCCAAGAACAACTCCGGGTTATCGGATAGAGAAGCCCGCGAGGAAGCCCGCAAACGGCTACGCTCCATCACATTCGGGCAGGATAACTACGTTTTTGCCTACGCCCGTAATCTGGATAATCTCGCCTACGCTCCGGACCCCTCCCGCGAGGGCCCGACGACCAACCCCACGACACAGAAACTGGTTCGGGATCTGTTCTCCGCGGCGGGAACCGACGGCTTCTATGAGTATGACTGGACAAACCCCGCCTCGGGCGAGGTAGAGCCGAAAGTGTCTTATTCAAGCATCATCCCGGGCTGGGACTGGATGATGGGTGCCGGTATCTACGTCACCGATATTGAGCGGGTATTGGTTGAGGCACGAAAGGAAATCGATTCGGCCATGGCGGCGGCCATGGGCTTTATCCTGTTGGTGACCTTCATTGTGGTTGCGGTGTCCCTGATCATCGGCCTGGTGATTGGCCGCACCGTGACAGCGCCACTGAACAAAGTCAGTAACATCATGCAGGAAATTGCCGATGGCGATGGCGATCTGCGCCAGCGTTTGCCGGAGGATGGCAAAGACGAGTTGGCGGAACTTGGCCGCCGGTTCAATCATTTTGTGGTCAAGATTCAGGATACTATTCGTGAAGTGGGCTCCACCACCGATCAGGTCGCCTCGGCCGCCGAAGAGCTGAGCCGTGTGGCCAACGAAACCCGGCAGTCGGTTCAGGAACAGGGCTCGGAAACAGACCAGATTGCGTCGGCGATCAACGAGATGGCAGCCACCATCCAGCAGATTTCCGGCAATGCCAATGAAGTGGAAAGCGCCGCTTCAGACGCCGACCGCATGGCCCGTGAGGGTGGTGAAACCATCACCAGCGCGCAAGGAGCCGTCAACCAGCTGTCAGAAGAAATGGAGAGCACGGCGGCCAGCATCAACGCCCTGGCGGAGAAGTCCAATGATATCCAGCAGGTTCTGGATGTGATCCATGCCGTCACCGAGCAGACCAACCTGCTGGCGCTGAACGCGGCCATCGAAGCGGCACGGGCGGGTGAGCACGGTCGTGGCTTCTCGGTGGTGGCGGACGAGGTTCGGCAGCTGGCCAAACGCTCTGCGGAATCCGCCGATCAGATTCGGGAAATGATTGATGGCTTTGTGGCCGAATCCAAGGCGTCTGTTGAACGGATGAATCATTCCCGCAAGAGTTCCGAAGCCACTGTCGAGCGCATCAATCACGCCACTGGTGCGCTGAACACCATTGTGACGTCGGTGACCCAGATCCATGATCAGGTAACCCAGATTGCTACGGCCGCGGAGCAGCAGAGCCAGGTGGCGGAAGAAATCAACCAGAACGTGGTGCGTATTGTGGATGCGGCCCAGCGCAGTGACACCGGTGTTACCCAGACCAATGAAGCCATTCACGAGCTGGCGCGGCTGGGTGAAAACCTGCGCGAGCTGGTGAGCCAGTTCAAGGTCTGATACCGGCGAGGCCGGCCTGCCGCATTGGCGTGGCTGGCCTCCACGGTTATCATGGCTTTCCGTTATTTGTTCGTTTTACCCTCAAAGCAATAACAATGGAAGCCAACACCATGTCTATGCTCAGAATCTTCGTGGCGGCCCTTACGATGGTTGCCCTGCTGACCAGCCCGTTTGCGGTGGCCGAGAAAACCTACACCATCCGCCTGGCTGAAACCTGGGGCCCGAACTCCAAAATCCTCGGTGAGACTCCCCGCAATATGGCCGCGATGGCAGAGCGGATGTCCAACGGCCGTCTGAAGTTCCGAATTGATTCCTCGAACAAGCACAAGGCGCCCTTCGGTATTTTTGACCTGGTGCGCAACGGCCAGTATGACATGGGCCACACTGCCTCGTACTACTACAAGGGCACCATCCCCAACGCCATGTACTTCACCACCATACCGTTTGGCATGATCACGCCGGAAATGTATGCCTGGTTCTACCACGATGATGGCATGGCGCTGATGCAGAAGGTCTACGAGCCCTATGGCCTGCTGTCGTTTCCGGGCGGTAATACCAGCAACCAGATGGGTGGTTGGTTTCGCAAGGAAATCAACTCCCTGGACGACCTCAAAGGCCTGAAGATGCGCACCCCGGGCTTTGCCGGAGAAGTGATGGCCGAGCTGGGTGTAGCGGTTACCAACCTGCCGCCAGGCGAGCTATACACCGCCCTGGAGCGGGGCACCATTGATGCTGTGGAATGGGTTGGCCCGGCGCTGGACTTCCAGATGGGCTTTCACCAGATCGCCAAGTACTACTATTCCGGTTGGCAGGAGCCCAATGCCGAGGTGCAGTTCCTGATCAACAAGAAAACCTGGGATTCGCTGCCGGCCGATCTTCAGGAAATTCTGCGGGTATCCATGCGCACCGCAGCCTATGACATGTACATCCAGAGCACCCACGAGAGCGGTGTCGCCTGGAGCCGCATGACCGAGGACTATCCGGACGTCACCCACAAAGTGTTCCCGCCGGAAGTGATCAACGCCCTGCGTGACACCACCAATCGCCTGCTGGATGAGTTCGCGGAGAAAGACGAGCTGGCCCGTGAAATCATCACCTCCCAGCGCGACTACCTCGGACAGGTACGGCCCTGGACCAACATTTCTGACAAAGCCTATCTGGATAGCGTTGCAGATCAGTGAGCAGCATGTTGGCAAACCTGCCGAAGTGAGCTGAGATCAAGGGGCGTCGGGATTGCGGATTATCCCGACGCCCCTTTCTGTTTGCCCCTGTTTCTGGAAAAATAAGCCGCTCATTCTGTGGGCAGGGCCGATGAAACAGACACTGCTATCTCTGAGCAACCTCTCCAAGCAATTTGACGGCAAAACGGTACTGGATTCGCTGGATCTGGAGATCCTTGATGGCGAGTTCATTACCCTGTTGGGGCCGTCCGGTTGTGGCAAAACCACCCTGTTGCGGTTGATGGCCGGTTTTGAGCATCCGGATGACGGTACCATTCTGCTGGGTGGCCAGGACCTGACCCACACCCCGCCGGAGAAACGCCCGCTCAACACCGTGTTCCAGAACTACGCCCTGTTCCCCCATATGTCGGTGTTCGACAACGTGGCTTATGGCCTGAAAATGGAAAAGCGCCCGAAGGAAGAGATCCGTCAGCGGGTCGACGAAGCCCTGGCCATGGTCCAGTTGGAGGAGTTTGCCCGGCGCAAACCACACCAGCTTTCCGGAGGCCAACAGCAGCGCGTGGCTATTGCCCGAGCGGTGGTCAAACGGCCGAAGATGCTGCTGCTGGACGAGCCCCTGTCAGCCCTGGACTACAAACTGCGGCGTACCATGCAGGTGGAGCTTAAGCGCCTGCAGCGGGAACTCGGGATTACCTTCGTATTCGTGACCCACGACCAGGAAGAAGCCTTGTCCATGTCAGACCGGGTCGTGGTGCTCAAGGATGGCCTGATCCAGCAACTGGGCACTCCCAGGGAAGTCTACGAGCGGCCGGCCAACCTGTTCACCGCCCGGTTCGTGGGCGAGACCAATTTCTTCCCGGGCCGCATCGACAAAGCCAACGGCGATGACACCATTACCGTGGATGTGTTTGGCCTGAAACGCACCTTTCGCAAACCCGACTTCCCGGTGGCCGCCGGCCAGCCCCTGCACGTTCTGTTGCGCCCGGAGGACATCCGGGTTCTGGCGCCGGATGACGATGACGGTGTGGCCGGCAAGGTGGTGGAGCGGAACTACAAGGGCAGCACCCTGGATTCGGTTATTCACCTTGAGGACAGCACCGAGGTACTGGCGTCGGAATTCTTCGACGAAGACGATCCCACCTTTGACTACCGATTGGGTGAGCCGGTGAAGGTGAGCTGGGTAGATGGCTGGGAATGGCTGCTTCCCATGGAGAGCCCGGAAGCTGAAGCGGAAGCCAACCTGGATGAGTAGCGTCACGCAGCAGCCGTTTCGCACGGCGGTACTGGTGCTGGTCTGGGGCTGGCTGCTGTTCCTGGTACTGACCCCGAATCTGCTGGTGGTGGGCGCCAGCGTGATGACCCGGGACCCAGGCAGCTTTCTGTCCCTGCCTCTGAACCTGGACGCCTACCGGCAGTTGATGAACCCCCTGTACCTGGACGTGTTCCTGCACTCCCTGTACATGGCGGCCATGACCACCCTGATCTGCCTGCTGATCGGCTATCCTTTCGCCTGGGCGCTGACCAAGGTTGGCAAGCAGCGGCAAATGTTGCTGATTTTCCTGCTGATCGTACCCTTCTGGACCAATTCACTGGTGCGCACCTATGCCCTGAAGCTGCTGCTGGCCACCAATGGCCTGCTGAATAACGCGCTGATGTCCCTGGGCATAATCGAAGAGCCCCTGCGGATGCTTTACACCGAGGGAGCCGTGATTGTCGGCTTGGTGTATTTGCTGCTGCCGTTCATGATCCTGCCGCTGTATGCGGTTTTTGATGACCTGAGGGAAGATTTGCTTCGGGCGTCTCACGATCTTGGCGCCGGCCGCTTGGCGACCTTTGTTCATGTGATTGTGCCGCTTACCCTGCCCGGTGTGCTGGCGGGCGTTATGCTGGTGCTGTTGCCGGCCATGGGGCTGTTCTTTGTGCCGGATATTCTCGGCGGCTCCCGCAACTTGCTGGTGGGTAACGTCATCAAGAACCAGTTCCTGGATGCTCGTAACTGGCCCTTCGGCGCCGCCGCCAGCATCGTGTTGACCCTGGCCATGGCGTTTCTGATGTTTGCTCACCGCCTGAGTAAGCGGCGGATCGGGGAGGACGGTGTATGAGCCGCTGGTTGCCCCGCACCTACCTGACCCTGGTGTATGTTCTGCTGTACGTACCCATCATCGTGTTGGTGGTGTTTTCCTTCAACGATTCCCGTAGCGGTTACGAATGGGGTGGTCTTAGCCTGCGCTGGTATGAGGCGCTGTTCAATAACCGGGCCATGGTGCAGGCCATGTGGAACTCCCTGTGGCTGGCGTTGTCTGCCGCCACTGTGTCGACCATGATTGGTGCCCTCACCGCCCTGGCCCTTCATCGGTACCGGTTCCGGGGCAAGAAGCTGCTCAATGGCATGCTGTTTATCGTGATGATGTCGCCGGAGATCGTGCTGGCGATTTCACTGCTGGCGCTGTTCCTGTTAGTGGGCCTGAAACTGGGCTATGTGTCGTTGCTGCTGGCCCATGTCACCTTCTGTCTGCCGTTTGTGGTGATTACGGTCATGGCACGCCTGAGCGGCTTTGACGAACGCCTGCCGGAAGCCGCGCGGGATCTGGGTGCCAGCGATTTCACCATGACCCGCACGGTGCTGATCCCGGTGATCATGCCGGCTTTGGTGGCAGGCTGGCTGTTGGGGTTTACACTGTCACTGGACGATGTGGTCGTCAGTACCTTTGTCAGCGGCCCGAGTTATGAAATTCTGCCCCTGCGCATCTACTCCATGGTGCGGGTAGGGCTGAAGCCGGAAGTGAATGCATTGGGTACGCTGTTGCTGGTGTTCTCACTGTTCATGTTGATCTTGTCTCAATGGATATTGCTAAGGAGTAGACGATGAAGAAACTGGCACTGGCCGGTATGCTGGCCATAGGCCTGACCGGGTGTAGCTCTGAAGACCCGCAGGTGCTGAACCTGTACAACTGGTCCGAGTACATGCCCCAGGAAGTCCTGGACAGGTTCACCGAGGAAACCGGTATTCAGGTGGTTTACACCACCTACGACAGCAACGAAGCCATGTATGCCCGGCTGAAGTTGCTGGACGAGAGCGCTGCCTATGACCTGGCTGTGCCTTCCACCTATTACGTCAGCAAAATGCGCCAGGAAGACCTCCTGATGCCCATTGATCGCAGCAAGATTGAAGGCTTTGGTAACCTGGACGACGATCTGGTGAACCTGGATATTGACCCGGACAACCAGTACAGCATTCCTTATCTCTGGGGCACCACTGGCATCGCGGTGGACACCGATGACGTGGAAGGCGAGGTGACGGCCTGGGCAGATCTCTGGGATGAGCGCTTCCAGGGCCGTGTCATGCTGACCAACGACATGCGCGAAGTGTTCCACGTGGGCCTGCGGGTACTGGGTTATTCCGGTAACAGCACTGACCCGCAGGAAATCGAAGAAGCCTACGAAAAACTGGCGGAATTGATGCCGTCTGTGCGCACCTTCAACTCTGATGCGCCCCGCATGCCCTACCTGGAAGGCGAAGCCGACGTGGGCATGATCTGGAACGGCGAGGCGGTGATGGGTAAGGAAACCATGCCGAGCCTGGAATACGTGTACCCGGAGGAAGGCATCATTGCCTGGCTCGACAGCTTCGTGATCCCGAAGAATGCCCGTAACCCGGAAGCGGCCCACCAGTTCATCAGCTTTGTGTTGCAGCCGGAAATCGCAGCCCTGATCAGCGAAGATATTGGTTACGCGACGCCTAATCAGGCCGCGCTTGAGTTGCTGGATGAGTCCGTTGCTAACGACCGAGCTAGCTACCCGACCGATGCGGATATGGAGAATGCTGAATTCCAGGCGGATATCGGTGATGATGCTTTGCAGATCTACGCAAAGTTCTGGGAAATGCTGAAATCCGGCCGTTGAGGACTCCTACCAGGGCGGCCCAGTGCCGCCCTGAATTCTTCCCGCCAGAATAGTTCTGTAACTGCTGCCTACGGTTTATACTGAAAACATAGCGTCCAACAGCAGGTTTCGCTTTGCGCCCCTCTTCCTGTCGCACTTTATTCTGCCTTGCCACACTCGTTTTGGCGCTCTGCCTGTCCCAACCGGCGTTGTCTGCCATGCAGCCAGTGGATGAAGGGTGGCAATATCGCTGGGGCGACTCCCCTTTCCTGGCTGACGGCACACCGCTTTGGCTGGACGAACCGGACAGCGACAAACACTGGCATGACATTGCTTTCCCTTCCAACCCTCCCGGCCGAAAAGGGCAAGAACATGCCTGGTTCCGGGTGACATTACCGGAAGGGGAGTGGTACGCGCCGGCACTATACATCTACAGCGTCGATATCATCCTGCAGGTCTGGTTCCGGGGCGAGTTGCTGTATCAGTACGGCACCTTCGACGAGCACGGCCGTGGCAAATTTGAAGGCTGGCCCTGGCACGAGATTCCATTGCCCGATGGCTACGAAGGCGAAACCATGTACTTCCGCGTGTTCTCAAATTACACGGATATCGGGTTGTGGGGGGAGGTGGCCATTCTCGATCACCCGGACCTGGTGCTGCACATCGTTGGCAACTCGGCCGAGAGTCTGGTTATTGCGGCGTTATCCGGACTGATTGCACTCCTTGCCCTGGTATTTGCCCTGATCCAGCGAGGCCAGAGAAGTTTCGCCAGCATTGCCCTGTTTGCATTCCTGACCGGCGTAATGCTGCTGGCGGAAAGCCAGGCCAGCTTGCTGATCCTGTATCAGCCACTGCTGTGGGACTATCTGGCAGCGGGCTCTTATTATTTGATTCCGGTTGCACTGGCGCTCTTGCTAAGCCAGTGGCTCGACGCCCGTCGCCCCCGCCTGGTTCGCTGGCTGATGTGGCTGCATCTGGTGTTTGCGGCTCTTGCCCTTATGCTGGCGCTGCTCGGGTTAGTGAACCTGTCCTCTACATTCCCGGTGTTTGACGGTGTTTTGCTGATCTCCCTGGCATTAATGGTGGCGGTGGTTGTCAGGAATTTCAGTAGCTTGTATCGGGAACAGCAGGTGTTTCTGTTTACCTGTGGCGTGTTTATCGTTCTGCTGATTCTGGATATGGCGGTTGCTCATGGCTTTCTCCCCTGGGGGCGGGTGCCGGTCAGCTGGGGGGCGCTGGCGTTCTCGCTGGCGCTTATCAGTATTTCTGTGTGGCATTACGGCAAAACCCAACAGGCCTTGCATCAGTTGACCGTTCAACTGGAGCAGAAGGTGGCTGAGCGAACTGCTCGAGCTGAAGCGCTGGCCGAGAGAGAGGTAGAGCGGTCACGGCTGTTAGCGCTGGAGAGCAAGAAAAGTCAGAAATTGGCGGACACCATTGCTGCCCTGCAGGACTGTGCGGGTGTGGAAGAGGCTTTCCAGCCTTTGCTTCAGGCGCTGCCGCAACTGTACTTGCCGATTGCTGGCTGTTTCTACCGGCGCAACCCGGGTGGCGGCTATGATCGGGCCTGCCTCTGGGGCAGATCTGCTGCCAATACCTTTCCACCCAGCCTGACGCAGGATCTTTCCGGCCTGACGGAGACCGTTTTGCCCGTGCGGAGCCAGGACGTACCTGCACAACTCTGTTTTCTGCTCCGGGTTGAACCAGCCCAGTTCGGGAATGTTCCTGAGGGCGTGTTGCTTTTGGAGCGACCGAATCTGCCAGACGTCGTGAAGGATTACGGCACCGCCCGGGTGGTTGCCTGGGTGTATCAGTCTGTCGAGAAGATCGGGATTACCCTGTCAGGGTTGGCCCTGCGATCCGAATTGCAACGGTTTTCCTATGAGGACAGCCTGACGGGTCTTAAAAATCGGCGCTACTTTGATGAGTTATTCCGACATGAGCGGGAAGTCGCCATCCGCTCAGAGCGCCCACTGAGCCTGTTGATCTTCGATATCGACCACTTCAAGCGCTTCAACGACAGTCATGGGCACGATGCCGGCGATGAGGTTTTGCGAATGGTCGGGAGAGTCCTTGAGAACTGCTTTCGCGGGAGCGATACGGTATGCCGTTATGGGGGAGAGGAGTTTACGGTTCTGATGCCTGGGGCGTCACGGGAGGAAGCCCGCCAGAGGGCGGAAAATCTTCGGGCAACCATTGCCGAATCTCAGGTTGAATACCTTGGAAAGCAGTTGGGCAATCTGACGATATCGGCAGGTATTGCATGCTGGCCGGAAAGCAGCCCGGAGTTCGACGAGCTGTTCCGGGCAGCCGACCGGGCGTTGTATCAGGCCAAGGCCGCTGGCCGTAACCGGGTGGTTACGGCCAGTGTTTGAGCTTAATGCCAGATGTTGCTGTCGATTTTCTCGTGCAGCTCCGGGTAATCCTTTGACTTGAAGTGGGGTACCAGTCCCTCTTTCCGTTGGGCCAGGTAGTCCTTGGTCAACTTGGCTACCGTGCCGGACAGCAGCACAATCGCCACCAGGTTGATGGCCGCCATTAGTCCCATCGAGGCATCCGCGGCGTTGAATACCGTAACCACCGCTTCATAGCCGCCCCAGATCACCATGGCCAGAGCTGCCAGGCGAAGCAGGGTGAGCCCGAGGGTGCTGCCGCCTTTCAGGTAGATCAGAGCGTTCTCGGCATAGGTGTAGTTGGCCACGATGGACGTGAAGGCAAAAAACAGGATGGCGACGGCAATAAAGTAGCCACCAAATTCACCCAGGTGGACTTCCATGGCCTGCTGGGTCAGTTGCGTACCGGTGATGCCAGAACCGGGTTCCAGCACGCCGGCCAGCAGAATCATCACGGCTGTGGCGGTACAGATAATGATAGTGTCGACAAACACACCAAACGCCTGAACAAGGCCCTGTGACGACGGGTGGTGCGGTGCCGGTGTTGCGGTGGCCGCGATATTGGGGGCAGAACCCATGCCGGCTTCGTTGGAGAACAGGCCCCGCTTGATGCCGTTGAGCATCGCGGCGGTCACCGAGCCGGCGGCGCCCCCGGCGGCTTCTTCCAGACCGAAGGCGCTTTTGACGATCATCGTCAGAATGCCCGGTACCTCGGTGATGTTCATGGCCATCACGCCAAGCGCCAGCAGCACATAGGCGCCCGCCATAAACGGCACTACGAACTCGGCAAAGCGAACGATCTTGCGCAGACCACCAAAAATCACGATGCCGGCGAGCGCCGCGATGACCACACCAACACCCAGTTTGGGTGCACCAAAGGCACCCTCCATGGCGTCGGCGATGGAGTTTGCCTGCACAGCGTTGAACACCAGGCCAAACGAGATGATCAGGCAAACCGCGAAGATGGCCGCTGCCCAGGGGGCTTTCAGGCCCTTGGCAATGTAAACCGCCGGACCGCCCCGATACTGGCCCTTGCCGTCACGCACCTTGTAAAGCTGCGCCAGGGTGCTTTCGGCATAGCCCGTGGCCATGCCCACCAGTGCGACCATCCACATCCAGAAAATGGCGCCGGCACCGCCGAGGTACAGGGCTACGGCCACGCCGGCCAGGTTGCCGGTGCCGACCCGGGAGGCCAGGCTGGTACACAGCGCCTGGAAAGGTGAGATACCGTGAACGTCGCTTTCACGGGAGCCGCGAATGGCCCTGACCATTTCGCCGAAATTGACGAATTGCAGAAAACCCAGGCGGATGGTGAAGAAGACACCGACGGCCAGCAGGCCGTAGACGAGGACATAACCCCAGAGAATCGAGTTGAGAAAATCGACAATTGCAGTCATGGGTAGACGCCTTGTGATTTGAGTTTTGTGAATTGAAAGAAACGCAAGGCGGGGGAGTCTAGCACGGTGAAAATCTGATCAGACTGCGGAAATCCGTGATTGCCAGAGGGCCGGTATTTTGCAATACCGGCCCGAGATTGCAGCATCAATGTCTGTTCAGACCACCAATACCGGGCATTTGGCATGGGACGCCACCCGGTGGGAAACACTGCCGAGGAACATGCCGTCTTTGTCGCTGTTGGTGCCCTTGGTACCAACGACGATCAGATCCGCCTCTTTGTCCTGGGCGAATTTTACGATCACCTTGGATGGCCGGCCGGCTTTCACAAAGCCGCGCACTTTGGTCGCGCCGTGTTCCTTGGCCAGTTCCTTGGCATGGTTCACCACTCCCTTGGCGTAATCCGACAGTACCTTGTCCGGAATGTCCATGTCGTCGGGGCGTCCGATCGATAAGGACGCCTCGAACAGGCTGTGATGCTTGTAGACGCACAGGATGAAGATCTCGGCATCCGGGATCAGCTTCTGCAGGTCAATCGCCTTATCCAGTGCTTTCAGCGAGGTTTTGGAGCCATCCACGGCTACCAGAATCCGTTTGAACATAGGTCTCTCCTGTTACTGGCCGGGGAACCCGGCTCAGTCTCGGTAAGCCAGGTCCCTCAGGAACAGGGCGATATCCGGGAAGGCAATGATTAGCCCGGCGGCGGCCACCAGCATGAAGATAAACGGTGGCGTGCCTCGGATCACTTCCATGTAGGGGCGTTTGAAGATGGCGATGGCGGTGAAGATGTCACAGCCAAACGGCGGCGTTGCGGAGCCTATGGCTACCTGCAGGGTGATCAGCACCCCTACCAGAACCGGGTCCAGCCCGGTTGCCTGGATGGCTGGCGCAAAGATGGGGGTGAGCACCAGGATGACCACAATCGGGTCAACAAACATGCAGGCGATAAAGAAGGCAATACAGATGGCAATCAGCACACCCACCGGGCCCGCTTCGTTCACGCCGACGGTTTCCAGAATGGCCTGGGGAATCTGGGCGAAGGAGATAATCCAGGAGAAACCATTACCAACGGCAACCAGAATAAATACCACGGCGGTAATCAGACCGGTGGACTTGGCGATCTTGTAGATGTCGTTGAGCTTCAGGGAGCGGAAGATCACGAACTCCAGCAGGAAGGCGTAAAGTACGCACACGGCGGCGGCTTCGGTGGGGCTGAATATGCCGCCGTAGATACCGCCAACAATGATCACCGGGAACATCAGCGGCCAGGAGGCATCCCGCACTGACAGCGCCCGTTGTTTCCAGGTGGCCTTTTCTTCGGTTGGCACATTGTGCTTGTACGCATAGAACAGGCAGTACAACGAGAACATGAACAGGATCAGAACGCCCGGACCAATGCCGGCAATGAACAGCTCGGCAATGGAGGTCTCGGAGATAACCCCGTAGATAATCATCCCGATGCTCGGGGGAATCAGGAATGCGATATCACTGGCGTTGATGATCAGCGCGAGCGTGAACGGGTCAGAATAGCCCGCTTTCAGCATCTTCGGGCGCAGAGGCGACCCAACCGCTACCACCGTGGCCTGGGTAGATCCGGAAACCGCCCCAAACAGGGTGCAGGAGGTGGCGGTACTGATGGCCAGGCCACCCTTGATGTGGCCGATGAAGGACATCACCATGTTGATCAACCGGTCGGCCGACTGGCCCCGGGTCATGATGTCGGCGGCCAGAATAAACATGGGTACCGCAATCAACGACGCCGGCCGGATACCACCCATCATTTGCTGGATGAAGGTTTGCATCTGGCCGAAGCCGTCGAACATCATTACAAAGCCAACCACCGCCGCGGTGGTCAGTGGGATCATCATCGGGAAGCCCAGCAGCAGTAGCCCGATCATGATCAACATCAGAATGGTTGCCATAAGTAATCTTCCTGTTCCTTATCGGGTTACGGCTGTCTCAGACCTCGGACTCGGTATCAGCGTAGCCATCCACCACGCCGGTCGAGAGGTAGACGTCCTTGCTGGTGAGGTTCTTGATGGCTGTCAGGAAATACTGGATTCCGGTAATGGCGAAACCGATGGGCGCCCATATATAGATGATCCAGATAGGTATGCCCAGGGCAGGCAAAATGCGGCCACGGCTATACAGCGTTTCGATGTAGCCGTAGGCGTGGTAACACAGGAAAAACATCACCACCGAAGTGAACAGGGCGATGAAGATCATCAGAACCTTTCGGCCTTTGGCGGGCAGGGCGTCGTATACCGCCGACATTCGGATGTGGCGACCATGGCGGGCGGCGTAACCAATCCCGGCGAAGGTGATCAGAATGATCAGGATGCGGTTGATCTCACCAGAGAAAAACAGGCCTTCTCCGAACACAAAACGCCCGATAACGTTGGCGCAGGTGTTGATGGCCATGAGGATGACGCCGGCGGCGAGCATGACTGCCTCGACCTTGGCGATCCACTCGTCGATGGTGCCCAGAAAGCCCGGTAAACCGGACTCGTAGGTACCGGTATCGTCTTCAACAACCTCCTGGGGATGTTCAGACATGGATTCCTCTCCAGAATCATTTGCTCCCGGCCGGTAAAGACCCCGGCGGGGCGGGGGTTAAACCAGGGCCGGACATCAAAGGGTGGCACCGGGCCACCCTTTGAATCCTGCCGTTTTACTGTCCCTGAACGGCTTCGAGGTCGGCCTTGAACTGGTCAAGCAGCTGCTGGCCACGTTCGCCGGTCATGTTGATGAAGCGCTCTTCCACCTGCGGGGCGCGGGCGCGGAAGGCTTCAATCTGCTCGTCGTTCAGGCGGGTAACGGTAACCCGATCACTGGCTGCCTGGATTTTCTCCAGGGCTTCATCGGCCAGGCCATCGATGTGAACGATGATTTCCTCAAAGGCGTAGTCCGCAGCATCGCGAACCAGCTTTTTGTCTTCATCAGACAGGCCGTTGTAGAAATTCTGGTTCGCCATCATGGCGGTGGTAAACCAGCCGTGGCCGGTGAATACCAGGTTCGGGGATACCTCGTACAGACCACCGGATTCAATCCAGAAAATCGGGTTTTCCTGACCCTGGATCATGTTGGTCTGCAGGGCACCGTACACTTCACCCCAGGGCAGCGGCGTGGGTGTGGCACCAAAGGCAGAATAGGTTTCCGACAACAGCGGGTTGGTCATTACCCGGATTTTCTTGTTGCGGAATTCTTCCGGTGAGGTGACTGGCTCATCTACCGTGACCACCATTTCACCCTCGGGGTACATCTTCAGAAGTTCCAGGCCCTGCTCGGAATAGAGCTCCGGGAAGTCTTCGTTGATGGCCTTGGATTCCCGGAAAAACGTGATAACCGTTTCCATGTCGGTCGGCATCAGGTAGGGAATGAAGAAGATCTGTGCTTCGGGAATCAGGGAGCCGGTGAAGCCTGGTGACTGGTTTACGAAGTTGAGAATGCCAGCCTGGGTTTGCTCCATGATGTCATCAGACTCGCCCAGCTCGCCGAAGCGGAACACCTGGACCGTGTGGTCGGAATTCTCCTCAACGTATTCCTTGAATTTGTAGGCGTAAACGTCCTGAACATCACCCTCGTATTCTTCATGGGCATAGCGCCAGTTAGCTGCGTTTACCGAGTTTGCCGCAGTGATCGCTGCAAAGGCGAACGCCGAAAAACCGGCCAGTTTCCTGAATTTACTTGTGTTGCTCATCGCGCTGTCTCCGTTTGTTTTTTTGCTGAAATCCTTTGTTACATTATTAAAGACTGGCAAAACATGAGGGTTTTCGCAAGGAAATGGCCAAAATCAGATAATTCAGGCGACAGGTTTTATTGGTATCGCAAGTCTATGAATTTTCGATTTATTCGGTTTTCTGTCTTACTCAGGGGAGGAAAAAATTGAATTTTTGATGGCGGGCAGGTGGATGACAGGCGGCCTTGTGGCCGCCTGTCATGTTACGTTAACCGCCCGGTACCCAGGTGTTACACCAGCCATCGGCATTGACCAGTACATCGCTGAACTGCGGGTGGCGGCAACCGCCCCATCCCCCGGAAACTTCCCCGGCCCAAAACGCACAGTTGGAACACTTGTTTCCATCCTGATATTTCTCATGATCGCTGGTACTACCGTCGTTCACGTAGTCCAGTGCATGGCCGTCCTCCGCTTTCGGCTTTTCGGCTCGGGCTGCCGGAACGTGTGTGGCCACCCGTGCCAGTGGAACGGCAGCGACACCTAACGCGGCAGTGCGCAGGAATACCCGTCGACTTTTATTGAAATCGCTCATTGGTAACTCCTTTCTCTCTCATCATTTATGGATTGCCCTGCCGGAACCGGGGTTCAGGCAACGGCGAGGGCAGCAGAACCACCCTACCAAAATGATTCGGTCATGCACGGCGTTTGGATGACATCGGTCAATGATGACGCGGGTTTAATCCGGTGTTCATGAGAAAGGCACGGAACTCATCGGCAACCCGGGTAACGCTGTGCTCCAGCCGGTGGTTGTCGGGTAACAGCAGGATTGGCAGGTTCTGCGCTTGCGCCAGTTCAATGACCGGCATAGGTGGCACCACGTCGTCCTGCCAACCGTGGATGATCTGGGTATGCCGGGCCTGAATGCGAGGCCGGCTTTGGGGGTAATCGGGGAGGGCCAGGGCTGGCGCCAACAGGAAACAGCCCAGTACCGGTGTGTCTGCACTGGTTTGCGCACACACCCAGCCGCCCATGCTGGAACCGGCAAGAATGGTCCGGGCCGGGTCAGCACCCGCTGCCGCCATGGCATCTCGCATTTGCCCAAGGCGCTGGGCCGGGTCTTTGGTGCTACGATGATCAATGGCTTCAGCGTGGACGCCGGCGAACGACTCCGCCACCGTTTTAAGGGCCTGGATCTTGGTACTCCCGGGGCCGCTTTCGAGCCCATGGGAAAGAAAAACGAAAGTTTCGGGTGCAGACACGGGATTTACTCCGGTGGTTGGTCAGGAACTTTGGCGTTAAGTCGGGTTATGAGCGGATTGCCACTCGCAATCGTATTCCTTCTTGTCAGCAGAACAGGAGTCTAACAATGCACACGACACGATGGCAGCGGTGGCCGCTGATCGCCCTTATGGTTGCTGCTTTGCCAGCATGGGCCGCCGAGTGCCCCGCGTTTCTCGACCATGACCAGCGCAAGCTGCACTCCAGGGATTCCGTCAACCTGTGTGACCTGGCCGCCGGCCAGCCGATGCTGGTTGTGAACACCGCAAGCCGCTGCGGTTATACCGGCCAGTTTGAGGGGCTCGAAGCGCTGCATCAGACATTCCGCGACAAGGGCCTGGTTGTGGTGGGCTTCGCCAGCGATGATTTCCGGCAGGAGGCGAGCACCGAAGAAGAAGCGGCCGAGGTTTGTTTCGTCAACTTTGGCGTCACCTTCACGATGATCGCGCCCGGGCCGGTGACCGGTACCCAGGCGAACCCGGTGTTCCGCGAGATCAACCGTCAGAGCCAGCCGCCGCGCTGGAACTTCACCAAATACGTACTGGACCGGGACGGCAAGGTCACCGCCAGCTTCCCCAGCCGGGTTCGCCCGGACGATCCTCAGTTAATGGAAGCCATTGAAGAGGTGCTCTGATCCCGGGTTTGCGCCAGGATGTCGAGAGCATGACGGCGCTGTGCCGGGTCATAGATATCGACGGTGAACATCAGTTCGTCTACGCGGATATCCGCCAGCAGGTTATCGAGTTGGTGGCGGATATCATCGGCGTCGCCCGTCACCTGTAACGCCAGGAAATCCAGTACGCTGAGCTTCTCACCGGCATTCCACAGACCGTCCATGGATTCAACCGGCGGTTTCATCCACAAGGGCTGGCCCCGGAACAGAGACAGAATGCGCTGGTAACTGGTGGTGGCCAGAAACTTTGCCTGATCCAGTGAGTCGGCCGGAATGGCCGGAATGGCAAGCATGGCGTAGGGCCGGTCCAATTGGGGTGAGGGCTGGAAATTATCCCGGTAAACCCTCAGGGCTTCCCGGTACAGCCTTGGGGCGAAGTGCCCGGCGAAGGCATAGGGCAAGCCCCGGGCAGCTGCCAGCTGGGCGCTGAACAGGCTTGAGCCCAGAAGCCAGATGGGCACCTCGGTGCCCGCCCCGGGAATTGCCTTGACCGGTTGGTCCGGTTGCAGGGGGCCGAGCAGGCTTTGCAGGCGGGCCACATCTTCCGGGAACTGTTCTGCTCCCAGGCCTTCACGGCGCAGCGCCCTGGCCGTGATCGGGTCGGTACCCGGCGCCCGGCCAAGGCCAAGGTCAATGCGCCCCGGATAAAGACATTCCAGGGTGCCAAACTGTTCAGCCACCACCAACGGCGGGTGATTGGGCAGCATGACGCCACCAGAGCCAACCCGAATGGTGTTGGTTCGACCAGCGATATGACCCACCAGCACAGACGTGGCGGAACTGGATATGCCCTCCATGTTGTGGTGCTCGGCCAGCCAGAACCGCTTGAAGCCCAGTGTTTCGGCATGTTGGGCGTAGGCAACACTGTTTGCCAGTGTGGTGCTCACCGAATCACCTTCGCGGACGGAGGCCAGTTCGAGCAGGGAATAATCGGGCAGGGTAGGCATAGTTCTCCGGTGGCTGTTGTAATCAATGGACAGGCAACCATGGTGATGTCGGCGGCCTATTTCAAGAATAGCGAAGAAGTATACCGGGAGGGTAGCTGAAGTCCGGCCAGTCGGGGGCGACTGACCGGAGGTTACCAAGGCGCTGCTTCAGAGGGCGGGTATATAGTTCTGGGTTGAATATTCGTCTGCGGACGGCTTGCTCAGGGAGCCTACCTCAAGAACGTAATCGACAAACGACTGGGCATAATCCAGGAACGTATCGGTTGCCCGGCCGTCGTCAGAAACGGCGCCAAAGGTCACATAGCCATCGCGGCCGCCGGCGGTGAAGCTGTTGGTGACCACGTTCAATTCCTCGTCATCGGCCAGGGCTCGCCATTCGGCCGAATTGCGCGGGTTGACCTCAATGTTGAACAAGCGCTCGCCTTCCGGTCGGTTCATGTCCACTTCCCAGCGCAGCCCTGCCGCGTAGGGGTAGGCGCCGCTGGAGCCGCCCTCAACATGGGCAAACTCAACCGCTTCGTTCAACACCGCCCGGATTTCCGCGCCGGACATGGCCAGGTCCGTCAGGGTGTTGGCAAACGGCAGGAGCGTGTAGGCGTCGCCGATGGTGATGCTGCCAGCAAACAGGTCGGTTCGGACGCCACCACCGTTCTGGATGGCCACATCGGCGTTCTTGCTCAGGAACAGGAAGGCCTGGGCGACAAGGTTGGAGATGTCGCTGCCGCGGTTGGGGTCTTCGCCGTCGCACGTGTCATCCCCATAGGGCCGGCCGGGAATTCTGGCCAGGCAGAGATCTTCGGTGGCGGTTCCGATTACCCGGTTGCGGAAATCATCCAGTTGGTTGGTGTAGTAGGCCAGCAGCTGTGCGGATGTCGGGTCTGGCGTTACCAGGCTGAGCTGGTCATCGGCGTCGATGGCCGCCAGGATGTCGGCGCGCTCGCTGCCCTCCGGCTCGTAGTTGTTATCTTCCGCATCTTTGAGCGTGAAGTTATCACCCAGGAGCAGGTGGGGCGTGCCTCTGCACGACGTCACTACGCCGTTTTCGTCCCAGGTAACGCTGAGTTCGCCAACCACTCGGGAATACTGCCACGCCTGGGCTACGCATACTTTGTCACCATCGGCATTGGTCAGTTCTGTTGGGTAGGGCCCTGCAGCAGACAGTCCGTAGGCATCGAAGTCTCCCAGCAGGCTGTGGGAATCACCACCGATGATGACATCCACGCCGGACAGCGACGCTGCCAGGTTCAGGTCGTTCTCGTACTGATAATGGGTCAGCAGCACGATCTTGTTGATGCCGGCCGCCTCGAGCTCGTCGATCATGGCCTGCGCCGTTTCCATCTCATCGAGGAATTCGGTGGTCTCCAGCGGGCTGGAGCTGTTGCGGGTTTTATTGGCTATGTCGATGCCGACTATGGCCACCTGCTCACCACCGATTGATTTGATGACGTAGGGCTGGATGTAGTCATCTTCGGCAGTCGGTGCCAGGGGAGTGCCAACCTGGGGCTTGACGTTGGCGGCCAGTACCGGCGTCTGACAGCTTCCGCTATCCAGCAGATCAAGGAACTTCTTCAGCCCCTCATCGCCCCGGTCGAACTCGTGGTTGCCCAGTGCAAATGCATCGAAACACACCTGGTTCATCAGTCGGGCATCGGCCTCTCCCTCAAACGACGAAAAATACAGGGTGCCGGTGATGGCATCGCCGGCATGAAGTTTCAGGACGTTGTCCAGGGCCGCCTCACGCTCTGCGATCTTTCCGGCCACTCGTGGAAAGCCGCCAATCGGAAAGGACGTGCTCTGCCCAGCAATCATCAGGGACTGTGAGCCCTCTTCCAGATGGGAATGATGGTCGTTGATGTGCAGGATGTTGGCGGTAAAGCTGCCGGCTTCCGGGGTGTTGTTATTGCTGTCGCTGTTGCAACCGGCCAGTGCGGCCAGGGGTAATGCAATCCATAGGGTTTTGCGGATCATGCCTGAACTCCTTGTTGGGTGACTACAGGGAGTCTGCGTTGTTGAGGTGTCAAAGCCGTGATGATTTTGTTGCAGTTTGAAGGGCACAACACCTGCCCGCTGGCAGGTGTTGTGCGACCGGATTATCGGCCTCGAATGGCGTGTACGAGGGCCAGGAAGTCCTGGCCATCCACTTTGCCGTCTGCGTTGATGTCGTAGGTTGGCGCCGGGGCCTTACCGAACAGGGTTGCAAGAATAAAGCGGGCGAGGTCGCGGCCATTCACCCGGCCGTCGCCGTTCAGGTCTGCCCGGTCGGCTGCGGTGCGGGTGTCCATCTCAAGCGCCACCAGCACCGGGTCATGGTCGGAGGCGCGGTAGGGGTCCGGCGCATAGAAGCTGGCCTGTTGCTCCGGAGTCTTGAACTCGGTGTTGTAGTCCAGCGCCCGGGGTTCGTCAGCGTTGATGGTCCAGATGCTGGTGTCTTTGACCTTGCCTGCCAGTGCTTCATTGGCAAGGGCGTGATCGAGGTAACCTGCCTGGCCGAAAAACACGTAAGAGTAAGCCTGTTCGCCTTCGTGGACGGCTACGAGATCCTGATATCCCCGTGCGTTCAGGGCGCGAATCGGATCTTCCTTGGCGTAGGCATTGAGGTCACCGATGATCAGTACATCCTGTTCGCCGGTGCCCGTGGCATCGTTAGCCAGCCAGTCCGCCAGGGCGTTGGCGGCCTGGGTTCGCTCCGGGTTCCAGCAGCCCTGGCCATCACCTTGATCAGCATTGGCGCCGTCGGCGTTACCACAGCCCTTGGATTTGAAGTGGTTAACGGCGATGGTCAGGCCATCCTCAGATCCGATCAACCGGAAGGTTTGTGCCAGCGGCTGACGGTTCAGCTGGTTGAACGGGGCGGCGCCGATAGTGGCGGCACTGCCAACCGTCTCAACACGGTCTGCCCGGTAAAGCAGACCTACGGCGATCGCGTCCCCGCCTAACTGCGTCAGGCCCGGGTTAACATACTGCCACTGGCTTCCCAGGGCCGCCGTCAGCTCAGCAATGGCACTGTTGTTGTCGTAGCCGTCATTCTCAATTTCCATCAAGCCGATAATGTCAGCATCCAGGGCGGTTAAGGCACTGGCGAGCTTGGCAGTCTGCCGGCTGAGCTCTTCCGCGTTGTTGGCACCGCGGGCGGTCGGGAAACCCCCGCCCATGCCGTCACCATTGAAAAAGTTCAGCACGTTGAACGACGCTACAAGCAGGTTTCCCCGATTCTCAAGCCGTGGTTCGGTTGGTCGTGGGTTGGTTTGGCTGAAGCTGGGAGCGGTGGTTGGTTGCAATCGCCACTCGGAGAACCGGTAATCCAGAATGCCTTGCAGGTCGTTTACCGTATCACCGGCGCGGACAGTCTGGCTGGCACTGAGCTGGGGTGACGGGTAAGGCACGATGGCGGGGTTCTGTCGATTACTGCCATCGTCCAGAATGATCCTGTCCAGGCCATTCATTTCGGCGACCAGTGCGGCATCTGGGCCTGGCAGCGCCACGTTAGTGGGAATGAAATGCCGTCCGCTACCCAGGGTCAGGCTGCCGAATCGGCCAAGATCGTAGTTGTCGTTAACCACCAGCGCCTCATTGAAGATGACGCGCATGGATTCGAAGGCTTCCGGAGAATCCAGATCCGGCCATGGCAGGGTCAAAGACACGGGCGGGGGTAGCTCGCCGGAACCACAGAGGGTGCTGTCGATGATGTCGGTCAGTTCGGTCAGCCCCTGATATTCCAGTACCTTGCCGGCGATTCGGATTCGTTGGCCGGCCTCTACTGCAAGATTGGGAGCGAAGACGAAAATGCCTTCGGATGTCCTCGGATCGTCATCCCGGTGCTGCAGTTCTTCTTCCATGAAAAAGCCGCCCAGTTGTCCGTCTCCGTTGAAACTGGCGGTGACGATCGCTTCAATAACCGCCGTCTGGCCAGCCAGCGGGCTCTGGTCCGTCAGGCCCTGGATTTCGGAAATACGGGTTGCCTCAGCGCCACAGGTGAGGTCTGGTGTCTCTGGCTCAAGTGGGCCATCGCTGCCGCCGGCTTTACCGAGGTCTGAAAAATCGTCCTGTGGGAAACCGTCGTAAGCGATGGCCGGGTCGTAGGTATCGAACGGATTGGTGTCTGCCACTGCACCGGCTTTTCGGCGCAGTGTGCGGTTCTGGGTTCGGGTATCCCCTGAGCCCCAGTAGCTGCCGGGGTCGAAACCGACCTGGCCGATACTGTCAGCCACGGCGCCACCCTTTAGCAACACGACGGCGTCGTCACCGTTGAACAGCCCGGCGCCGGTGGTTTGATCGGCCACGGCCAGAATCGCCGGATCTGCGCTGCTGTGGGCGAACACAAAGTTGGTGCCAGGTGCCACATTGCCGGTCAGATTGAAGGTCTGACCAGCTACGTCTGACCCGTTGAAGTAAACCTGAAGTTCCCAGGCGGCCAGATCAATGCTGGCATCGGTGGTGTTCAGTAACTCAATAGCCTTGTTGTTGCTGGAGCCTTCAACGTATTCGCTGATAACCAGCCCCGCCTGAATTGGGCCGGCCAGAAAACCGCTGATGGCAGTGGCCAGCAGTGTATGCTTCATCGTCATGGTTCTGTCCCTGAGTCATTGTTGGTTAGCGGGAAGTCCGCTACGGACAATCTGGCGAACATCTGTGACGATGGCGTGTGATTTGTGTGAAGGGTGTTTTGCCGGATGGTGACATGAGTTCGGCGTGCCCGACGAACGGGACTCCAGCCCCAGGCTGTCAGTATCGAGGATTCGCGGTACAGTGAAACCGTGCTATGCGAACCGAGCAGAGGAGAAATAGGTGAACAATCCCAGCGATTACTATGAAAACGATACCACCCTGGCCCAGTATCTGGAGTTTCACTTTGGTGAATCCTGGCATGGCGAGGCGAATTTCCCGAAAGAGCTGGCGGAGGCCGCCCTGGAGGCACTGAATGGCCGTGAAACCTGTCGGGCGCTGGATATCGGCTGTGCGGTGGGGCGAACCACGCTGGAACTGGCCCGCCATTTTGATCATGTCGATGGCGTCGATTTTTCCCAGACCTTTGTGAACACCTGCCGGGATGTTGTGGCCAGCGGTAGGGCCCGCTACGCCAGGCCGGAAGAGGGTGAGCTGGTCAGTTATCAGGAGCGCTCACTGGCGGCACTGGGTCTGGCAGAAGCGGCTCAACGCGTCGCTTTCCACCAGGGCGATGCCTGCGATCTGGGGCAGGACTACCGGGATTATGATCTGGTGCTGGCGGGTAACCTGATCGACCGGTTATACAAGCCGTCCCTGTTTCTTGAAACCATCCACGAGCGGATCAATGATCTGGGTTTGCTGGTGATCGCATCACCTTACACCTGGCTGGAAGACTACACGCCGAAATCCGAGTGGGTGGGCGGTTACCTGAAAAATGGTGAGCCTTTCACCACGCTCGATGGCCTGAAGAACATGCTGGCGCCTCATTTCAGGCTGCTGGGCGAGCCCAGAAGCCTGCCGTTCGTGATCCGGGAAACCCGCAACAAATTCCAGCACAGCTTTTCCGAACTGACTATCTGGGAAAAGTTGCCGGCCTGACGAGCGCTGTCACTGAACGGTCATGTTCGGGTGCTAATTTAAAGACTCATCAGGACGACACGCATTGTGTTGGTGCATCGTGTGAATACTTTGGCCGGGGAACTCCCCCGGCTTTTTTATGCCTGTTCGTCAGCGTTGTGCCGTTCCCGGCGCAAGGCCCTCTGTTTGCGCCGTTCGTTTTCCGAGTGTTCCGAGATGGTCTGCTGGACAAATTCGATGTGGTGGCCGGCAATGGCCCGGGCATCCTCGGCCCTTCCTTCCATGATTGCCTGAAACAGCCGGGAATGCTGGTCTACCAGGCCCTGCCGGGTTTTGGCGGCTCTGGCATACATGCCGCCGATGTTGGTCACAATGTTGTTCTTGAGCATGTTGAACAGGTTACGCATGGTGTGCATCAGCACCACATTATGGCTGGCCTCGGCGATGGCCATGTGGAAGCGGGCGTCCGCTGCGCCTTCGGCTTCCAGGTTGTTGCCGGAGCTGTCGCGGTAACAGGCATCCAGTGCGGTCCAGGCTTGAGTGAGGTACTGGCGGTCAACTTCGGTGGCTCTTTGCGCTGCGTAAAAGGCACAGTCTGCTTCCAGCGTGCGGCGAAATTCCAGCAGGTCGCGATGGGCTTCCGGGTGCGTCTCCAGCAACTTGATCAGTGGGTCACTGAAACTGGCACCCAGCGTTTCGGTGACAAAGTTGCCCCCTCCCTGGCGGCTGTGGAGCAGGCCTTTGGCGGCCAGTTTCTGGATTGCTTCTCTCAACGATGGTCGGGACACACCGAATTGCTCTGCCAGCACCCGCTCCGGAGGTAACCGCTGGCCGGGTTGCAATGTGCCTTCCAGAATCATGGTTTCCAGTTGCTCAACGATGGTGTCGGCGAGGCGCCTGGGCGCCACCTGATTGATGGCCATGTACGGCTCCGGTTGATAAATAAATTGGTCTTACCAATAAATATTAGCCTGCTTTGTTCTTGTTTTCCCAGTAAAACCCATAGGCAATTAGACGAATGTCGAACGCCCTGCTTTTGACAGCCCAAAGGGTGTTCAAATAACGTACTTGGACAGACTTGTAAATTGGTATTACCAATTATCCAAAAATAGTATCCAACAACAATACTCTGGAGAAAATCATGTCGTCCGGATTGCTCGCCCTGTTGGCATTTGCCCCGATTCTGCTGGCCGGAATCCTTCTGATTGGCCTGCGTTGGCCTGCCCGCCGCGCCATGCCCGTGGTGTTCCTGGTCACTGCGCTGATCGGTTACAGCGCCTGGGATATGACCCTGAACCGTATTCTTGCCTCCACCCTGCAGGGTCTGGTGATTACCATTGGACTGCTGTGGATTATCTTCGGCGCTATTTTACTGCTGAACACGCTGAAACATTCGGGGGCCATCACCACCATTCGGGCGGGCTTTACCAACATCACCCCGGACCGCCGTATTCAGGCGATTATCATTGTCTGGCTGTTCGGCAGCTTCATCGAAGGCGCCTCCGGCTTCGGCACGCCGGCGGCCATTGCCGCGCCTCTGCTGGTGGCTGTGGGCTTCCCGGCCATGGCGGCTGTGATGCTGGGCATGATGGTGCAGAGCACGCCGGTGTCCTTTGGTGCCGTGGGCACCCCGGTGGTGGTTGGTGTAACCACGGGTCTCGACCGTGCCACGATTACCGAGCGACTGGAGGCTCTGGGCTCCAACTGGGATGCGTACCTGCAGCTGATCACCTCGGAAGTGGCCATCACCCACGCCGTTGTCGGTGTGGTTATGCCGTTGCTGATGGTGACCATGATGACCCGCTTCTTCGGCAAGAACAAAAGCTGGAAAGAAGGGTTGGAGGTGCTGCCGTTTGCCCTGTTTGCAGGTGTTGCCTTTGTGGTTCCCTACGCGCTGACCGGTGTGATTCTGGGGCCGGAATTCCCGTCTCTGCTGGGTGGCCTGATTGGCCTGGCGATCGTGACCATGGCGGCGAAGAAGGGCTTCCTGATGCCCAAAAACGCCTGGGATTTTGCCGACCGCAAGGACTGGCCCTCGGAGTGGCTGGGCAGTATCGAGATGAAGCTCGAAGACATCGCGGCCAAGCCCATGAGCGGTTTCCGCGCCTGGGTGCCCTATGTACTGGTGGGCGTCGTGCTGGTGCTGAGCCGGACCGTCGACCCGATCAAACAGGCCTTCACCAGCGTTGGTGTATCGTTCTCGAATATTCTGGGTGAGGCAGGCATCAATGCCGGTGTTCAGCCTCTGTACCTGCCGGGCGGTATCCTGGTGATGGTTGTTCTGGCAACCTTCTTCATTCACCGCATGAGCGCTCGTGCCCTTGGGAATGCCGTCAAGGAATCCAGTGGTGTGCTGTTGAGCGCAGGCTTTGTTCTTCTGTTTACGGTGCCGATGGTGCGGATCCTGATCAACTCGGGCGTTAACATGTCCGATTTGCCCAGTATGCCGCTGGCCATGGCCACCTGGGCCGCCGATGCCGTGGGTGGTATCTATCCGCTGCTGGCACCGACCGTGGGTGCGCTGGGTGCCTTTCTGGCGGGTTCCAACACCGTATCCAACATGATGTTCAGTCAGTTCCAGTTTGGTGTCGCTGAAAGCCTCGGCCTGTCCACCGCCCTGATGGTGGCGGTGCAGGCCGTGGGTGCCGCTGCCGGTAACATGGTGGCCATTCATAACGTGGTGGCCGCCTCAGCCACGGTGGGGCTGTTGGGCCGTGAAGGACAGACCCTGCGCAAGACCGTGTGGCCGACCCTATACTACCTCTTGGCGACCGGTTTGATTGCATTGCTGGCGGCCTATGGCCTGGGTGTGATGGACCCGTTAATGGGCCGGTAACGCTGACATAACGATGACGGGCGGGCGGCCGGTGGCCGTATCGCCCGGAGGCAATGACTGATGAGTGAGCTGTTCTACGATGCCGCCCCCAATGCCACCCGTGTGGCTCCGGAGCGCCCCAAGCCCCGGACCTACCCGGCAAAGCCGGCCGAGGTCACGCTGTTTGGCACCTGCGTGGTGGACTTGTTCTTCCCCGAGGCTGGGCTGGACGCCATCCGCCTGCTGGAACGGGAGGGTATTCGCGTACATTTTCCGCAGGCGCAGTCTTGCTGCGGCCAGCCGGCCTGGACCTCTGGTTACGTGAATGAGGCCCGGGAGGTGGCGCGGGCACAGCTCAACCTGCTGGATAACGGCATGCCGGTGGTGGTGCCCTCGGGTTCCTGTGCCGGTATGTTCCGCCAGCACTATCAGGAAGTGTTTGCCGAAGAGCCGGATACCCTCGAGCGTGTTGAAAGCCTGGCCGAGCGCACTTTCGAGCTGACCGAATTCCTGTTGCACGTCTGTAAAGTGGACTGGCAGGACCTGGGCCAGCCCACGCAGATTGCCCTGCACACCTCCTGTTCTGCCCGCCGGGAAATGAACACCCACCTGCACGCCCGGGAACTGCTGGGCAAGCTATCCAACGTGCAGCGACTGGACCACGACCATGAAAGCGAGTGCTGTGGTTTCGGCGGCACTTTCTCGGTGCGCATGCCGGAAGTCTCCGGCGCCATGGTGCTGGACAAAACCCGTTCGCTACGGGAGTCCGGCGCGGCGGAAATGGTCACCGCCGATGGTGGCTGCCTGCTCAACATCAATGGTTCGCTGGAAAAACAGCAACAGGCCTTCCGGGGCCGGCACCTGGCCAGCTTCCTGTGGGAGCGGGTCAGCGGTGAGGTGACGCCATGAGCCAGCGCATACCCATTAAGGAGCTGACCGACAGCTTCCGTGGCCGCGCCGTGGGTGCCCTGGCGGACGACCAGCTGCGCACCAACTTCCGGGTGGCTATGGATTCGCTGATGAAAAAGCGCGCCGATGCTTTCCCGGATGAAGACGAGCGCGAAGGCTTGCGGGAACTGGGTAACCACATCAAGGCCCGGGCCCTGTCTCGGTTGCCGGATTTACTGGAGCAGCTGGAAGCCAAACTGACCGACAATGGTGTGAAGGTCCACTGGGCGGAAACCACCGAAGAAGCCAACCGGATTGTCCATTCCATCATCGAGGCAAAGAAAGGCGCTCAGGTGGTGAAGGGCAAATCCATGGTCAGCGAAGAAATGGAGATGAACGACTACCTGGCCGAGCGCAACATCGAGTGCCTGGAGTCCGATATGGGCGAATACATTGTCCAGTTGGATGGTGAGAAGCCCTCCCACATCATCATGCCGGCCATTCACAAAAACCGCTTTCAGGTATCCAAGCTGTTCCACGACAAGCTGGGCGTGGAGGAAACCGAGGATGTGAACGAGCTGATCCAGATCGGCCGGCGCACCCTGCGCCAGAAATTCCTTGAAGCGGATGTCGGTGTCTCCGGCGTGAACTTCGCCATTGCCGAAACCGGCACCCTGCTGCTGGTGGAGAACGAGGGCAATGGCCGCATGAGTACCACTGCGCCGCCGGTGCACATTGCCGTGACCGGCATTGAAAAGGTGGTGGAAAACCTGCGGGACGTGGTGCCTTTGTTGTCATTGCTGACCCGTTCCGCCTTGGGCCAACCCATCACCACTTACGTGAACATGATCTCCGGCCCCCGCAAGGCGGATGAGCTGGATGGCCCGGAAGAAGTCCACCTGGTGCTGCTGGATAATGGCCGCAGCGGCGCCTTTGCCGATGCCCAGTTGCGCCAGACCCTGAACTGTATCCGTTGTGGCGCCTGTATGAACCATTGCCCGGTGTATACCCGGGTGGGCGGCCATACCTACGGTGAGGTGTATCCGGGGCCGATCGGCAAGATCATTACGCCGCACATGGTGGGCCTGCACAAGGTTCCGGATCATCCCAGCGCGTCGTCATTGTGTGGTGCCTGTGGCGAAGTGTGCCCGGTGAAGATTCCGATTCCGGAAATGCTGCAGCGATTGCGGCAGGAAAACGTGAAAAGCCCGGCGGAGCAGCCGAAAGTGAAAGATGGCGGTGCCAAATACTCCCGCAAGGAGCGGGCGATCTGGCGCTTCTGGGCAAGACTGAACACGTCGCCGGTGTTCTACCGGTTGTTCCTGTGGGGCGCGACCCGCTTGCGCAAGCTGGCACCGAAAAACGTCGGCCCATGGACTGAGAACCACTCAGCACCGGTGCCGGCCCGCCGGTCGTTGCACGATCTGGCCAAAGCCCATCTGAATCAGGGGGATCGGTGATGAGCGCTCGCAGCAATATTCTGAACAAACTTCGTGCCGGCCTGGCCGGCACCACGCCCCGGCCTGATGATTTTGACGAGGGTCTGGTTACAACTCCCTGGCAGTACGCCGCGGAAGACCGGATTACCCGCCTGCGCACTTTGATGGAAGCGGTACACACCGAGGTTCATCAGGTCACCAGCGCCCAGTGGCCTGCCAAAGTGCAGGAATTGCTGGAGAGCCGAGGTCTGGGCAACCTGCTATATGCCCCAGGCACCGGCCATGGCAGACAGCTGGCGGTGCACTGGCAGAGGAGCTGTGCGAAAGTTCAGTTGATGGTCTACGACCGGCCCATCGAGGAATGGAAAGATGAGTTGTTCTGGAAGGTGGATGCCAGCATAACCGGTACTGTGGGCGGCATTGCAGCCACCGGGTCCCTGGTGCTCTGGCCGGACCGTCATGAACCGCGCCTGATGAGCCTGCTGCCGCCGTTGCACATAGCCCTGCTCAAGGCCAGTAAGGTGGAAGATAACCTGTACGGAATGATGCAAAAACACAACTGGTCCGCGGGTTTGCCCACGAACCTGTTGCTGGTCTCCGGCCCGTCCAAGACTGCGGATATCGAGCAGGTGCTGGCTTACGGTGCCCATGGCCCGAAAGAGCTGGTGGTTCTCATCCTTGAGGACGCCTGAGGGCGGGGTTACTTGACCCCGAACCCTCGCTTGTTCAGGAACTCCTTCATGTGAGGCCGGAGCTTGCTGGTAAACAGCGGCTTCAGCTGCTCGGACCAGTTGGTGTCCTTGTTGCCGCCGGCACGCTCGCGGTAATAGCGCGCCATGGTGTCGTCGAAGCTGGCCACCAGTTGCTCGTCACTGGAATCGTTGTAGCTGTCTTCCTTGAGAATGGCTGCCAGGGGCAGGCGCGGCTTCACCTCCGGTTGCTGGTCCGGATAGCCAAGGCACAGGCCAAATACCGGATACACATGTTCCGGTAATTTGAGCAGATCGCTCACTTCCTGCGGGTTGTTGCGAATACCGCCAATGTAGCAGATGCCCAGTCCTTCCGATTCAGCCGCTACCACCACATTCTGCGCAATCAGGGCGGTATCAATGCTGGCCACCAGAAGTTGCTCAGTCATGCCTCGAATCACCTCCGCACCGGCTTTCGCTGCCGATTCGGTCGCCCGCTTCATGTCGGCACAGAACACCAGGAAATCCGAGCAGGTCTCCACGTAGATTTGCCCGCCTGCCAGTTCTGCGAGTTTCCGACGGTTTTCCGGATTGACCACATGAATAATGGTGTAGGCCTGGACATGGTTGGAGGTGGCTGCGCATTGCCCGGCACGGATCAGGTCTTCAAACAGTTCCCGCGGAATCTTCTGATCCTTGAATTTCCGGATGGAGCGATGGGATTTCAGGAGTTCGATGGTCGGATTCATAGGGCCTCGTCTGCTGCAGGTAAAAACAGACGATAGCTTGCTTATCAGGATTGGCACAACAGGACAAAGGTGGGGATTTGTTCGTATGGTCCTGGTGCTCAACGAAACAGCGCGCCCTGAGGCGCGCTGCTAAAGACACCTGCCGGTCAGGTGATCAAGGCACCATGTCGGTGGGGCGAGGTGTGGTGGCTGTGCTCGGCGGCATAATCGGGTAGCGGATTTCCGGAATGTTGCCAGTCAGGGTCTTGAGGAAGGCAACAATGGACTGGACTTCGCTGTCGTTCAGCTCTGTACCCAGCTGCGCAGTACCCATAACCGCAACCGCTTCCTCAAGGCTCCAGACGGCGCCAGAGTGGAAGTAGGGGGCTGTCAGCTCAATGTTCCGCAGCGGAGAGGCACGGAATACATATTCATCGGAGGCTGTCTGGGTGACCTCAAAGCGGCCGCGGTCGCCCTCAGGCAGAATGGCACCGCCCGGACGCTCGACCAAACCGAACGGGTAGTATTCCTGGCCACCGAGGTTCACACCGCTGTGACAAGCGGCGCAGCCTCTGTCCATGAACAGGGCCAGACCTTCCTTTTCTTTGTCATTCAGAGCGGCCGTGTTGCCACGCAGGTACTTGTCGAATTCAGAGTCTGGAGTGATCAACGTTGCCTCGAAAACTTCGATGGCTACGGCCATGTTGTCGAATGTCACCGGATCATCCTGCCCCGGAAAGGCATCGCCGAAGCGTTCAACATACTCCGGCATGCTCTTCAGGGTAGAAACCACCCGCTCCGGAGTGCTGCTCATTTCCACGCCCGCCTGAACCGGGCCCTTGGCCTGCTCGGCAAGGTCTGCTGCCCGGCCATCCCAGAACTGCGCTGCGTTGAACACCGCGTTGAATACCGTCGGGGAGTTCCGGGGGCCTTTCTGCCAGCCGTGACCAATGGACAGCGGCAGGTAATCATCTCCGCCTAAACCGACGTTGTGGCAGGTGTTACAGCTGATCAGATGGCTGGAAGACAGGCGCGGTTCGAAGAACAGCATCTTGCCCAGTTCCACCTTGGATTGGGTCAGCTCGTTGCCGTCGATCACAGGTGGATATTTGGGAATCGGCTCGAAGGTGCTTCTGGCCCGGTCCAGCAGGTCATCTGCGGCGGCAGAACCCGCCATTACGCCCAGACTCAGAATCAGGGCTTTGGTTAACGGACGTTTCATCATGGTTCACTCTCCTTATGAGACAGGTCTGGTCTCTCTGAACCAAAGTTAACAAACGCACCGGGAACTTCACGGAAAACCGGTCAGAGTTGGCGTCATAATTGATGTCTGTCAATTTTCACTTTTTGTCGGGGATATTCAGGGTTAGCTGCGACATTTCGCCGCTGAACGAAGCGGTTTGGCGGGTGTCAAATGATCAGTTATATCGTTATGCTCAAAGATAAAGTCCAGATCCAAAACAGGAGATTGCCATGAAATCGTTACTCGTGATGTTGCTGTTCAGTTTTGTCCTGGTGACAACGGCCCAGGCAGAGGAAGCGCTGTCAGTCACGCCACAGGAAACCCACGACATGGTCCAGGAGCAGGGCGATCAGGTGTTGTTCATTGACGTGCGGGACCCGGTGGAAATCATGTTCATCGGCTTTACCGATGCGGTGGACCTGAACATTCCGTTCCAGGTGGTGGACCGCACCCGGTTCAACGAAGACAAAGCCGTCTTCGCCATGGATATCAACGAAAATTTTGTTGCCGAGGTGGATGCCGCGCTGGCTGAAAAGGGGCTGGACCGGAATGCGTTAATCATCACCATGTGTCGTTCCGGCTCTGCGCGAGGAAAGCCCAGTGCCGAGTATCTGATGGAGCGTGGATTCAGCAACGTGAAGTACGTGGACCACGGCTTCCAGGGTGACTCTCTGAAAGAAGGCCCCCAGAAGGGCATGCGGCTGCAGAACGGTTGGCAGAACTCCGGTATGCCCTGGACCACCAAGGCAAACCCCGAAAAAATCTATCGTCCTTGATTATTCGGGTGCCTGCCGCGGAAGGCACCCGAAGTCCTTGTCATTTCAGAACGTGAAGACACGCATATTGCGATTCAGCATCTGGTCGGCCATCTGCGGCGGCATGGCGACACCAACACCGTCAATCAGGTCGTCTTTGCTGTTGTCGTTGTTCGGCAAGTAGAGAGCACAAACGCTGGCGGTACCACCCGCTTTCAGCAGGCCGCGCAGCATTTGCCCAGGCGTCACGTTGCGCGGTGCCAGAGCTTCACCCTCATAGGATTTCAGGGCCAGGTCTCCGGCCTCATCACACAGCAGCACGTTAACCTTGGCGCCTTTTTCCGCCATGGTATTGGCCAGCACCATGGCCATGCCCTGGGTCTGGAGGGAGTCGCTGGACAGAATCACCAGAACTTCTTCTACGGCGCTGCCTTTGTTTCCGTGGCTGGCGGCCATCGCGTGCATCGGTGCCAGTGTCACCAGAACGGCCAGGGTGAAAAGTTTGAGAATATTGGTCATTGGTTGAGCTCCTTGAGTGAGGTTTTCACCGCTCAATATAGAGCTTCGTAGGTATAGGGTCAGTGACATTGTCACTGTCCTGCTGACTCAAACAGGGGTCAGCTTTCGTCAATGCTCAGCAGGTCGCTGGGCAATTGCAGGCCACCGCTGGCCAGGCGAATCTTGACTTCCAGGTTGTGCCTGGAGTTGGCGTTGCTGAGAGCCTCTTCCCGGGTAATCCTACCCGCGTTGTAGAGTTCGAGAATGGCCTGATCGAAGGTTTTCATGCCCTGTTCGCCGCCCCGAGTCATGATGTCGGCAATCCCATCTATCTCACCCTTGGAGATCAAATCCCGAATGTAGGGGCTGGCAAGCATCACTTCCACGGCCACCACCCGTTTGCCGTCTTTGCCCTTCAGCAGACGCTGGGCCACCACCGCTTTCAAGTGCATGCTCATATCCATGAACAGCTCCTTGTGGGCGTGTTCGGGAAAGAAGTTTACAATCCGGCGCATGGTATGGTCCACGTTGCTGGCGTGCAGGGTTGAGATGCACAGGTGGCCGGTTTCCGCATAGGTGAGCGCATGCTTCATGGTGTCTCGGTCGCGGATCTCGCCGATCATGATCACATCGGGCGCTTCCCGCATGGCCCGGCGCAACGCTTCGTTATAGGAGCGGGTGTCTACCCCCACCTCCCGCTGGTTAACCACACTTTTCCTGTGGTTGTGGGTGTATTCGATGGGGTCTTCCACCGTCAGAATGTGGCCAGACTGTTTGCCGTTGCGGTGGTCAATCATCGAGGCCAGGGTGGTGGATTTGCCGGAGCCGGTGGAGCCCACCACCAGTATCAATCCACGGGGTTCCATGATCAGCTCTTTCAGCACCGCTGGCAGGCCAAGACTCTCAATGGAGGGAATGTCGTTGCGCAGATGGCGCACCACCATACTGACTTCGCCGCGCTGCCAGAACACATTCACCCGGAAGCGTCCAACCTCGTTCACCCCGACCGCCATGTCCAGTTCCAGGTTCTTCTCGAACTCGGCCCGCTGCTTGTCGTTCATCACCGAATAGGCCAGTTGCCGGACCGCGCCAGAGGCCAGGGGGTTCTGGGTGATTGGGCCGGTTTTCCCCTCAACCTTCATCATCACCGGTGAACCGGTAGAAAATAAAAGGTCAGAGGCGCCCTTGTCGGCCATGACTTTCAGGTAGGCGGGCAGTTCCATGAAGACTCCTCGTGCAAGGCGGACGAATATCACCATTATGTATTGTAGTCGGGTATTTTGCGTCTCAGAGAATGTTGCGCATTTATGACAACGCCTGCGCATACGGGATAACCCCTGCCCACAAACCCTCAGCAGAATGGTGTTGACCACACACTGGTGGCACAACAACGAACTGATTGAGGGCATAGCATGTACAAAAACAACACGCTGCTTCGTCGGTTGGGGCTGGCCATGGGGTTGGTGGCAGCGTCTACGCTGGCATCGGCCAACCAGGCTGAAAAACCCAACTTCCTGCTGATTATCGCCGATGACCTGGGCTATTCAGACATCGGCGCGTTCGGGGGCGAGATTGAAACCCCGAGCCTGGATGCCCTGGCCAATGAAGGCATCCGGATGACCAACTTCCACACCGCTCCCACCTGTTCCCCGACCCGGTCCATGCTGTTTTCCGGCACCGATAACCACCGCGCCGGTATCGGCAACATGGCCGAGCTGCTGACGCCGGAACAGAAAGGGCAGCCAGGCTACGAGGGCCACCTGAATGATCTGGTGGTGACTCTGCCTGAGGTACTGCGGGATAACGGGTACCACACATCCACCACCGGTAAATGGCATCTTGGCCGGACTGAGGCGCTGAGCCCCAATGCGCGTGGGTTCGACGAATCCTGGGTGCTGGTGCAGGGTGGCGCCAGCCACTTTGATGATGGCCGGGCGATTATCGGTGTCGATCCGAAAGCTATCTACCTGGAGAACGGCAAGCAGGTAGAAGTGCCCAAGGGCTTCTTCTCTTCCGACTTCTACGCCGACAAGGCCATCGAGTACGTTAACGCGGCCGGCGACAAACCGTTCTTCCACGTGCTCTCGTTCACAGCACCCCATTGGCCACTGCAGGCGCCGGATTCCTACATCAAGAAATACGAGGGTCGTTACGACGAAGGCTATGAAGCCATTCGCCAGCAGCGTCTGGGCAAGATGAAAGACATGGGGCTGGTTGGGCATGAACTGGCGGCCAACGTCCCTTTTGACCAGCTGCCGACCTGGGATGAGCTGACCGATGAGCAGCGCAGGATCGAAGCCCGAAAGATGGAAATCTACGCCGCCATGGTGGACAACATGGACGAGAACATCGGCCGGGTTATCGCCCATCTGGAAAAGGCGGGCAAGCTCGACAATACCGTGGTCATGTTCATGTCCGATAACGGTGCTGACGGCAACAGCCCGGAAGTGCTGCCCCGCAACAAGGAATGGATTGCTGCTGAGTACGACAACAGCTTCGAGAACATGGGCCGTCGTGACTCTTACATCTGGTATGGCGCCCAGTGGGGACAGGTAAGTGCCACGCCCTGGCCGATGTGGAAAGGCTACCCAACCCAGGGTGGTTTTCTGGTGCCGGCTATCCTCAGCCTGCCGGGCAAAGACGCCAACGGTGAAATCAACCACGAGTTTTTCCATGTGATGGACATCATGCCAACGTTCCTGGAACTGGCGGGTATTGATGTTCCTACCAGCCCTTACAAAGGCCGGGAAGTGTTCGAGGTTCAAGGCATTTCGATGGTGCCCGGCCTGAACGGCAAGGCTCCGGAAAACCGGGTTGTTGGATGGGAACTCTATGGCCGTTCCGCGGTGCGCATGGGTGACTGGAAAATTCGACTGATGGAGCCACCTTATGGCCCGGGCGAATGGCAGCTTTTTAATCTGGCTGTTGATCCTACTGAAACCACGGACCTGGCCAGCAAGGAACCTGAAAAGCTGAAACAACTGCTGGCTGAGTGGGACAAGTACGTCAAGCGCAATGGCGTGATCGCAGCTGACCCTGCCGACATGCGGAGAGTTGGATACAGCTTCACCACCTGCCTGTACGGCAAGTGTGTTGAGTAACCCGACCCCATGTCAGAAAACAGGAGATACGCCATGAAACTGAAACAGACACTTCTTGCGGCTGCGATATGCGCAGTCGCCGCCACCCCGGCCCTCGCGGTCGAGCTGGATAAACCGAACTTCTACGGAAACCTGAATGCCGGTGCCCTGAAGATCGAAGGAAAAGACGCGGAAGCAGAAGCGTTTGAACTTGAACTCGGGGTGCAAGGCAAAGCGGCCATCGATCAAGGCCTGAACCTGAACTACGCCGTTGAGGTGGACCTTGCCTGGGCCGCCAACAGTGCCGATGACCCCACCACCGGCCGGGACGGTGAAGCCGATGTGCATGTGAAAGAGGCCAAATTCTGGCTGCCGACCCGTTATGGCCTGTTCGTGGCGGCGCCCCGGGGTACCAGTGGCCAGTGGGTAGAAATCTACGGGCCAATCAACCACTACGAATACAACGTGTCCCGGGCGGACCCACGGCCCGATGGTATCTTCGCCCAGCCGGATCGGACCTCCGGTACCTTTGCCTATCACACCCCATGGTTTATGAAGACCAAGCTGGTGTTTGCAGCCATCACCCTGAATGACAGCAACGGCAAAGATGCCGATGGTCGCTCGGTGCGGCTGGTGCACAAGGGCGACAACCTCGGATTTGCCATCGGCACCACTCAATTGGTGCAAGAGCAACTGCCGCCGTTTGCCACGGATGATTACCTGATCACCGCGGCTGGTCTGAGCTATCAGCTGGGTGGCCTGGCCCTGGGTGCGGTCTGGGAAAACAACCGCAATTCCCCATACCCCCTGGATCCGCAAGGCAAGGCCGATTTTGATTCCTACGGTGTCTCCGCCCAGTACATCACCGAAGGCGGTGCTGGCATAGCGGTGGGCTACAAGGAAAAGGATCACGATTACTCGGCGGCGGACAACTCCGTTTACACCCTGAAGCTCGAGCAGCGAATCACCCCTCAGGTGAAGGTATGGGCAGAAACCGGCCAATACGATAAGCCGGTTGTCAGCCCGCAAGGGGCGCTCGTGACCGATACCAACTACGCCGTTGGCTTTAACCTAACCTTCTGACTCTGAAAGCGTCTTGCCCGGGGAGATTCGGCATTAAACCGAATCGAGCCGGGCCTTTTTACTGACCACAACCCGGGATGCACGGCACTGCCGCAGGGTTTCCGAAGGCAGCTCGCCAAAGGCTTCGTGGTACTGGCGGGTAAAGTGGCTCAGGTGGTTGAATCCGTAGGAAAACGCCGCGTCGCCGATATTGATGTCGGGGCTGGTTCGGAGTAACTCCCGAACGCCTTTGAGTTTGTGGCACAGAATAAACTTTGCCGGCGTGGTGTGGAGGTAGGTACGAAACCCGGATTCCAGGGACCGACGGCTAGCGCCGGTGATCCGCAGCAGGTCGCACACCGAGATGGGGTCACGAATATGCGCCAGTATCCATTCCGTTGCCAAACGAATCCGGCCAGGAAGGATCGACGGGTTTTCCAGACCCTCCCGATGCAACTGGTTGGCAAACTGGGCCAGTAGCAAACCTTCCCACTGGGACTGAACCGCCGGGTCGATCCGCCCCAGACAGATTTCGTGTTGTTGCGCCAGGCAGGTAATGGCGTTTCTCAACACCAGGGCGTCTTGATGATTACCGGGGATAAAGGCGTTGGTTTCCCTGAGAAAGCTGAGGTCCGGAACACCCAGGGTGTCGATCAGTTTCTGGCGCGCCAGGCTCATCACCACGGCCCGGGTGCCTTTTTCCCAGACCAGGTCTGCCTGCTTGCCCGGTGCCGTCAACACCAGGCTGTCGGCTGGCACGTTGGTATCCAGGGATTTGCAATAGATGTTGCCGGACAGCACCAGAACCGCGTGAAAGGTCTGCTGGGTTTCGGACTGAATGTGAACCTTCTCGGACCACATGGCGCCGAACAGCGAGCTGCTGCCCACGGGCTGTAAGGTTAGCAGGTTCTCGGCCCGGCCGCTGTGAGACAGAGGGGTAACCTCGCGGTCTTCAATGTGGGCATTGATAAAGGCCTTTGCCTCCTCAAAATCGGGAGAGCGCACACCCACGTTGTATCGGAATGGAACCTGTTTTTCGTTCATGGCGGAGTCGTTGTTTTTGTGTGTTCAGCCAACGGGATCTTAGCGATCTTTATCATAGATCAAGCAAGCGGCAGGCCACATCCCGAAAGTTGGGCCAGCCTTTGCAAGTCGTGGGCTTACAGGGGTGGTCGCAGGATATTCCGGGAATTCGGGTTTATGATCTGGTGAAATGGGTGCTGAAGTAACATGGAATTGAACGATATGATGAAGCGAGGCTGCAGGCTATTAGCCATTTGCCTGCTGGTGCTGGCCGGCGGCACGGCCGTGGCCGACCCTTCTGTTTGTGTGGATTGCCATGAAGGGGAAGTGGCCGAATGGTCCCGCTCCCAGCATGCCGTCGCCATGGCGGAAGCCAGCCCGGAGGCGGTGGCCGGTGATTTCTCCGGCGCCCGCTTTCAAGACTCAGAGCTCGCCGTTCAATTCCTGGAGAAAGACGGGCAATTTCTTATTCACACCCGGGAGGGTGACGAAAAACGCCAGTGGACCGTCCGCTACACCTTCGGGGTTTACCCGCTGCAACAGTACCTGATTGATATTGGCGATGGCCGCCTTCAGGCTTTCAACATTGCCTGGGATACCCGCAGCAAGTCCGACGGCGGTCAGCGCTGGTTCCGGTTGGATGAACCGGGGCAGAACCGGCCCGGTGATGCCATGCACTGGACCGGCATTTACCAGAACTGGAACAACCAATGCGCCGATTGCCATTCCACCGGGCTGGAGCGTCATTACGACCCGGTGGAAGACCGCTACCACACCGAGTGGCAGCACGTGGCCGTGAGTTGCACCGCGTGCCATGATGCGGCTCTGGACCATGCCTCTGCCCAGAGTAGCGGAGACTCCCTGGCCGCCGGCGTGCAGCTGGCGGCGGTGGGGGCCTGGCTGGTGAGCGAAGGAAAACAGCCACCTCGCCTGAAAGGGGCCAAGCCTGGTTCCAAACAGGTGGCCACCTGCGGCCAGTGCCATTCCCTGCGCACCAGCCTGACGGATTCCGCCGGTGGCCAGGTACACGACCAGTTCAGCCTGAGCCGGCTGGATCAACCGCTGTATTACTCTGATGGGCGAGTCCGGGAAGAGGTATTTGTGCTGGGCTCCTTTGAACAAAGCAAGATGTTCCAGGCTGGTGTTGTCTGTAGCGACTGCCATAACCCCCATACCGGCAAGCTCAAGATTGAAGGCAACGGTGTCTGTGCCCAGTGCCACAACGCCGGTGACTACGATACCCCGGATCACCACCATCACCCCCGCAACAGCGAGGGTGCGCAGTGCGTAAGCTGCCACATGCCCGAAGCCACGTTTATGAGAATCGATGACCGGCGGGAGCACAGTTTCATGGTGCCCCGGCCAGATGTGTCGAAGGCATCCGGCAGCCCTGATGTTTGCCTGGCGTGCCACACAGACCGGGATCGTGCCTGGTCGATGGACACCGTCGGGATCTGGTATCCGGATCTTTACCAGCCGGACACCTGGCATCACGTTCAGCAACGTAACCTGGCAGAGGTTCTGGCCTATCTGGCCGATGAGGGCGAGCCTGCCATTCGCCGGGCAACGCTGCTGGAACAGCACGGGGACGCCCTCGTGGCCCGGCACATGTCGGTGGTGGCGCGTCTGGCCCAGAGCGATCATGCGGTGATCCGCGAGAGCGCCTATCGTGTGCTCAGGCATGGCGAGACGGGCCGGGTCCGGAGCCTTGCCGAGCAGGGGTTGGCTGATGAATCACTGGCGGTCAGGCTGGCGGCCTTTGAATCCATGGTGTGGAGCGGCAGCCTGCCGGACTCCGAACGCTGGGCCGGGGTCAAGCGGGAATACGAGCACTATGTTGATATGCAGTCAGACCTGCCCGCGGGCAGTGTGCTGAAAGCCCGATACCTGATGGCCGGGGATTATGTCTACAAGGCTGAGCAACAACTCAAACGTGCACTGGCCAAAGACCGGGGCTATGTGCCCGCCACCATCCTGCTGACCGATATTCTCCGTTCCGGCGACCGTAACCTGGAAGCGGTCCGGGCCATTGATCAAACCCTGGAACACAGCCCTGACGAACCCCAGCTGATTCACCTGCGGGGGCTGATCCGCATTCGCCTGCAAGACTATCCGGCGGCGCTGGCGGATCTGGAACGGGCCCATGCACTGGCGCCCGGCCAGTGGCTGTTTGGCTACCGGTACGCGGTTGCACTGTTCCAGCTGGACCAGAAGGACAAAGCCCGGCAAGTGACCCAGGCCTTGTTGCAACAATACCCCGATAACGCGCAATTGCGGGCGCTGATGAACCACCTGTAGGGACAACCAGAACCGGGGCTGGGGCGCTCCGTCGCCTCAGATCCACCCCAGCCATTTCCACCACAGGTAATCCAGCGGAAACAGAATCACGATGGTGAGGGCGGCCAGTATCAGGCACAACCGGGCGGCATGGCGCATGGGAATGCCGGCCAGGGGCATGGCCATCATCAAGGGTACGGACTGGTAGGTGAAGATGATGGTGGAGAAGCCCAGAACCTGGGTCATCAGTACCGCTTCCAGGCTGAAACCGGTCATCTCGCTCATGGCGCCGGCCAGGGGCGTGAGCGTTGCCGGAATGCCGGCCAGGGTGGTCACCATCCCGGTCGCGGTCGCCGTCAGTGACAAGGTAAGAAAGTTGGCGAAATCCCGCCCCGGCTCCAGCGGCAGCCAGGCCAGTACATGGCTGCCCAGAATGCCGCTGATGTTCTGATGGTTGATCAGCCCGGCAATGCCCAGCAGGCCGGCCACCACCAGAATCGAGCTGATATTCACTTTCTGGTTGAAGCTCTGGGTGGAGATCATGCCAATACCGGGCATCAGCAGCAGGGTGGCTGCCGCCAGGCCAATCCACGCAGCCGAGATCTGGTGCCAGGTGTCGGTCAGCCAGAACCCGAGGGTCACCAGAAGGATCACCATCAGCCGCGATTCCGTGAAATCGAACGGCCGGCTTGGGCCCGCTTGCGGAACAGGTTTCGGGCTGTCCGGGTACAACCGCACCAGCACAACCACCAGAAGGATGGCCTTGAGGATGCCCAGCACCGGAAAGTGCAGCATCAGGTATTCCCCGAACATCGGGCTCCAGCCATGAATCTTCTCGGCAGAGCCGATCATGATCATGTTCGGGACATTGGCGGGTAGAATGGCAAAGGTGGGCAGATGGCTGCCAAAGGCCGCCGCCAGCCCGACGGCTTTCTGGCCGTTGCTGCCAGGCTCGAAGCCACAACTGTGGGCGATGGCCAGCGCGATGGGGATAAACAGAACAATACGCCCCACCGAGGATGGCATGACAAAGCCCAGCACAATACCGATCACCACGATGCCGGCGATCAACCGGGTATAGCTGTTATCCAGGTGGCGGGTAAACAGGTCTGACACCCGCTGGGCCAGGCCGGTTTCCGAGATGGCAATGCCGATCACCAGCCCGGACACAATCAGCCAGCAGGCGGTTGAGGTGAGCCCAGAAAACACCACCTCGGCCGGGGCCAGTGACAACAGCATGGCCAGGGTCAGCACCAGCAGGGCAGTGACAAACTCCGGCACGGCGCCGGTGGCGAACAGCACAAGCCCGGCCATCACCAGCAAAGCTGATAGAAGTTGCGGGCCTTCAAACCAGCCCGCCACCGGGCTGAGCAGCAACCCTGTAGACAACAACGGAATCAGGGCCAGCGCGAGCCGCTGGGACCGGTTAACAGGCAGGTTGGTCATTGCCGGGTAAGATCCTTCTTGCCGTTAACGAACATCGTGGTTCTTTTTCGGAAACAGCCAGAAGGCAAACCAGCGGGTCATCCGTGGCATCAGCACGTAGCTCATCAGCAGCATGACCACGATGGTGACCGCCATGGTGCGCAGCAGCAGCGGGATCTGTGCCAGCAGGTCGCCAAAGAGCAGGAACACCAGGGTGACGGCGGGATACAGGGCCAGCCAGCTGACGAAGGTCATTTTCCACTTGGGTGGCGGTTTGACCGGATTCTGACCGGGCAGGGTAAACCAGGTGACAATGCCAGAGGTGACTTCCCGCTCACTGGGTTTTGCCAGCAGCGCTTCAATCTGCTCAAGCAGTTCGGCTCTTTCGGGGGAGTCTTCCCAGGCGGTCAGGGTGTCCCGGTCCCGGAACTTGAAGACAATCCGGTATTCCGGGTCATCCGGCGAGGAGGGCCGGAACATGGTGGCACCCAGATAACCCGGGAAGCTGGCGGCCCTTTCGGTCATCTGGCTGCTGAGTTGCTCAAAGGCCGATTCCTCACCTATTTTTACCCGGCGGGAAACCACCACCGTGAGGGGAGTGTGGGTGTCCTGGTTGGTGTGCGTTGTCACGATACCTTCTCCTTGAGCTGTACTTGCCGAGCATTGCTGGCGCTGGCGGGCATCAGGTGTTTGATCAGAAACTTCTGGCGGAACACATGGTGGCCAACGGATTCACCGGCGTTTACCGTATCTGCCAGTTGGTGACAGGTCTGGCTGGCCAGCTGGTGAATGGTGTGGATCTCCTGGCTCAGCTGGCTGACGGTCTGGCTCTGCTGTTCGGTGGCGGCGGCAATCTGCTGGTTCAGGCCATCGCTTTCGTTAATGCCGGCGACAATGGCTTGAAGCGCTTCGGCGCTGGCGGACACTTGTTCAACACTGGCCGCCGACTGGCGCTTGCCTTTTTCCATGGATTCAACCACCCGGGCAGACCCTTCCTGCAGGGCGCTGATCATCTCGCGAACTTCATCGGTGGATTGCTGGGTTCGTTTGGCCAGGGATCGAACCTCGTCGGCAACCACCGCAAACCCTCGCCCGTTTTCACCGGCCCTGGCGGCTTCAATCGCCGCATTCAGCGCCAGAAGGTTGGTTTGTTCGGCGATGGCATTGATCACATCCAGTATACGCCCGATGGCCTGACTGTTCTGGTCCAGCTCCTGGACAATATCGCCGGCCTCTTCCAGTTCCCGGGCCAGGGTGCGAATACTTTCCTGTGCGGCTGCGGCGGAGCGGGCACTGTCGTCACCGGATTCCCGGTTGCGGGTGCTCAGATGGGCGGCCTGATGGGTGCTTTCGGACACCTCCCGGATGGTGGCACTGAACTCTTCCACCGAGGCCGCGACGGTACCCAAGCCGGAGAGCTGCTGTTCAGACGCTCGGGTGCTGGCCTGCAACAGTGTATTGGCCTCGCCGACATAGCCTTCGATCTGGCTGCCGCTGTCCCGTACCCGGGCGATCATCACGTTCAGCCGGGTTTCCACCAGTCGCATGGCCAGTTGGATCTTGCCGACGGTGCCGGCCTGGCCGGTGTACACCAGTTGTTTGATGGGGTGGTCTACAATGCCCTGACAGTACCGGGACAGCGCTTGTAAGGGGCGGTTCAGCAGGAAAAGCGCCAGGCCACACAGGGCGCTGCTGAGGGTAAACAGAACGGCGAACAGTGCGGGTTGGGCCATCAGCCCGGCTATCAACAGGGGGCTGAACAACAGCGTTGCCAGAAGCCATTGCTGAGTGGCCGGCGCCAGCCCGGGAAGCTTCAGGGCCAGTGGTTGTTTGCCCCTGGCCCGGGCCTGGTAAACCTGCTGGGTGCGCTGAACCGTGGCACCGTCCGGTACCTGATAAATGGCCTGGTATTCGACGACCCGACCGTGCTCGTCCGAGATTGGAGTGACAAAGGCATCGAGCCAGAGATCGTTGCCGCGGGCGTTGCGGTTCCGGATCATACCCATCCAGGAGTCATTCCGCCCCAGGGTTTCCCACAGATCATTCAGTGGGCCTTTGGGCATGTTCGGGTGTCGAAGCTGGCTGAACCCTTCGGCTTTCAGCGTGTCTTCATCAAAGCCGCACAGCCGGCAAAAAGCACTGCTTGCGTAGGTAATTCTGCCTTTGTCATCGGTCAGTACCAGAAGTTGATCCTGGTCCTGCGCGTTCCCTGGTAATGGTTCATATCGGGACATCTTTTTTCATCCTCCGAAATGAAAAAGGGGCCCGCACAGCGGGCCCAAAGGAGAGCAACTACGACTTGCCGATCAGCTGCCTGTTGCGCGCATGTGTTGCACGTTGAACATTTGTGGCGGTGACATCTCCGGGTCAACCTGGCCCTTGAACTGGCCGGTGGTGCAGTGGCTGGCCTGAACATCGATCATGCTAAAGCTGTCATCGATAGACACGCCGCTGCCCTTGTTCTTGGGCAGGTGATGGTCCGGATGCGCCTGACCAATGGTGAAGGTTTTCCACATGCTGCCCTTGCGGTCATAAGACACCGTGCGCGGGATAGTGAAGGTCTGGGCGTCCATGTAGTGAACCCGGCGCGACAGCGGGTGGCTGTCATCCACCGGCACCGATTCCACTTCGTAGACCTTGCGCAGCTGCCAGGTGATGTTTGGGAAGCAGCCACCCTGGCCGCCGAAGGCCACAACCTGGTAGCCATCGCTGTCCTGGTGGGTCTCGGTATCCAGTTCCAGGTCGTTGTGGTTGTAGAACGGCATCAGCATGTTCCGGGTGCCTTTGTAGGTCCAGTTCATGTCTGAAATTCGGCCGTTGTAGCCCTCAAAGTCCTCGATCATCAGGTCTGAGCCGAGGAAGGCATCGGTTACCTGGCCGGTGGCCAGGCGACGAACCCGGCGCTGGAAGCCCAGGTACAGCCAGGAGTTGTCGCGCTTGAGGTCATCTGCGGCGCGGTGAATCAGCAACTGGGTGTTGCGCACATCGGCCGGGTCCAGTACCTGCACGTAGATGGCACGGAACAGGTCAGACGGGTTGGGGGTGATTTCCGGCGTCGGTTCCTGGTTTACCCGACCCTTGAAGTTCAGGAAGTGGAAGTTGAACTTGATGGTGCGCTCCAGCTTGCCGGAGTTCATGTCCCGGTACTTCCAGTAGAACGGGTAAATGGCGGCGCTGTCGCCCCAGTTGTAACCGTACTTGTAGTTCCACGCCAGCTTCTCGCCAGCGCGCGGGTCGTTGGCATCCGGCTCTTCCGGGAACGGGCGGCCGGCTTGCCAGCCGTTGATCTCACCCACCTGGTCACCCAGCGATACCTGGCCAAGGGTGGCGCGGGTGGCCTCGATGTAGCCTTCGTTCAGGCCAAAGGAGGTGGTGTCACCCACGGTGATGGAGGTCCAGCCATTCTCGATAAACGTGTAGAAGGCCGGGTCAATCACGTCTTTGAATTCGGCCACGTTAGACTGGTCGATCACCAGGCCGGTGTTCAGGCCCTCTTTCGTGGGAACCGAATCGTTATATGGGAAAAAGGAATTCTCAATAACGTCGTCACTGGCATGGGCCAGTGAGGCCAGCATGCCGGTGGCCAGGCCAGCGGCCAGGCACCGGGAAAGCAGCGTTGGTTTGGTTGTGGTTTTCATGGTTCTGTCCTCTTGTTATCAGAAGCTGTAACGGGCGGTCAGCTGAATTTCGTCTTCTTTCTGGGCCATGCCGATGGGGCCAGACTGGAAACGACCGAGGGGTTCATAGCCGGAGAGACCTGCGGATTCACCCGGTTGGTGTCCGACAACGCCCGGGGTTTGTGTGAACGGATCCCAGGGGTTGCAGGAGCGGCAGTCGTCAAACTTGCGGGCGCCCGTGCCGACCTTGAAGTTGCCGCCGGCGGTGAGCTTGAAGCGATCGGTCACCAGCCATTCAATCGACGGTGCCAGGGCGGTGGCCTGGGCACGGAAATCGTGGGCGGTGATGAGCTGGGGGCTGAGCCGGCCATTCATGTAGAAGCCCTTGATCAGAAGCGTCGCGGTCCAGTTGTGTTCCCAGTCGGGGATACCGGCCTCGCCATAGGTGCGCTGCTCACGTTCGTGATCCAGAATGTGCTGACCAAAGATCTGGCCTGAGAACAGGAACGCCTGGCTTTCGTTCAGCGCCGGGATGAAGACGTTCTTGTCTGCACCGATCACGTAACGCAGAACATCGGATTCGGAGTAGAGCCGTTCACGGAGGGTGTTGGCGAACTCCTCACCGGAGGTATAGGCGGTTTCGACCCGGAATACGGTGTCGATGCCTTGCGAGTAGTAATCGAGGGAGCCGCCCACCAGGTTGACCCGTGGGAAGTGAATGTCGAACGCAATCAGGCTTGGCCAAACGCCGGTTTCGCCTGTGAACGCGTTCTGGGCGGGAATGCCGCCGCGGAGCGAAGGCAATTGCGACCGGTAGGTCAACGCGTTCAGCGAGAAGCCAAGATCGCCGTAGACCCCTTCCATCTTCAGACCAAGCTGGGTGTTGGACAGGCTCCAGCTGGGCATGTGCGCCTTGCGGATACCGATCTGGCCAGGGCCAAAGTCTGTTGCCAGCCCCCCGTCAGGTGTGGCGCCCGCGAAGTTGGCCACGGTGCCACCATTCTCCCAGAGGTTATTCATGCCCCGGAAAAAGCAGCCGGCATCCAGAATCACATTTGGCTGGCCACACTGGCCAATGTCATGGGGCCGGAACTTGTCGAAGTTCCAGACCACCTGGAAGTTCAGATCATCGAACGCCAGGCCGTCGAAGACTTCGGTGGGCCCCATGCGGTAGTCGGTACGAACCATCCACATCGGAATCCGGATATCTTCCAGTTCGTCGTAGATGTTGTTGCGGGAGAAGTCGACCGGGTTGATCACATCGAGCACCCGGAACAGGTCGGTTCGGCCCCAGATCACCTGCTGTTTACCCACACGAGTACTCAGGATATTACCGTTGGAGAAGTTAATGTCGAAATCGGCGTAGAGTTCACGGATGAAGTCGGCCCGGTCGTTGAATTCCTGGAACCTCATCTCGTTTGAATCTTTATCCAGGTAGCCCTGGATACAGCCCCGGTCGTCTTTGTCGCAGGGCCGGACGGGAACACCAAAGGCTACGCCGTTGTCCTGCCCGTGCAGGTGTTCGCCCAGTACCACCATGCCGTCGTTCGGGTTTTGGGTAGTGTCAAAGCCGAAGGTGTTTCCCGGCGGCAAGGGGATCGCGCTGGCAGGACTGCCAACACCGCTGCCATGGGGTACGGAGCCCTGGGCAAGATCCTGTAATTGAATCGGCCCGCCGGCGTTACGGCCATACTCGTCATCATTCAGATCATAAACACCATCGTAACTACCCCGCAGGATGGCGTTGAAGCGAACGTTACTGAAGATGCCCATGTCGCCAGCGCGTTTCTGAGCCTCTAACTGAAGGGTGTTACGGAACTTGGAAAGGCCAACGCCCTCCCGCCCGTAGGTTGCGTTCTCCACGTAGCCGTTAAAGCGGGTGTCTTCCGCGGCCACGGTGGTGGTCATTGGTAGCAGCGCCAGGCTGGCCCCACCCGCCAGGGTGTAGCACCAGAATCTCAGGCCTCTTGTTTTTATTTGCATGGCTTGTCCTCGTTACAGGTTTTTGGGAGTTGGTACCTGGCTCAGGCCCGGTACGGTTCTCCTGGCACAAATCCGTCTTCCTGCTTCATGGCTGGAGCAGCAGAGGGAGTTGATTTCGGGGTTCTGTGGTCGGAATGCAGGATGCCGTCTTCATCGGCGTACACATCGGTGATGAAGCGGGGGCGGAAACTCAGCACCCAGGAAGGCACCAGCAGCATGGCGGCCAGGCCGTTGATCACGATCATCACGCACAGCAGCAACGCGGCATCGGACTGGAAGCGCAGGTCAGAGAAGATCACCCACATCACGATGCCGGCCATCAGGGTGAGGGCGGTAAAGCTGATGGCCATACCGGTGGTGGATATTGCGCGACGCACCGCCTCGCGAAGATCCTGGCACTTGGCCATTTCTTCCCGGATGCGATCCATCATGTAGATGGAGTAATCGATACCCACACCAATGCCAACGGCAATCACCGGTACCGTGTTGATATCAATGCTCAGCCCCTTGATGCCCATGTAGGCGTAGGTCAGCGTGGTGGCGAACAGCATCGACAACAGCATCATCAGCCCGGCGTGCCAGGAGGTGTAGAACAGCATCACGAAGATGAAAATCAGCAGGAACACCAGTGGCAGTACGATCACGTTGGTTTCGAACGCGGACTCGTTCATGGCGGCAGCCACACCCAGGGTGCCACCGGCGAGGCGGATGGTCAGGCCTTCCACGCTGTCGCCGTGCGCGTCAATCCACTCCTTGGCCATATGAATGGCGCGGCGGATGGTCTCGCCCTGGCGGTCCTTGTAATAGAACACCAGGTTGGCGATGCGGTCGTCGGTATCGTTGAATTCGTCCAGGGCTCCGGGAACCGGGCTGGAAGCCATGTAAGTGAACATCAATCCGCCCACGTAGCCGGCATCGTGGGGAATCTGGTACCAGCGGGGGTCGTCGTTGTGCATCAGGCGGTTAACCTGCTTGATCAGGTCTGGCAGGCCCTTGGTGCCGCCTACTTCCGGGTCGAGCAGCATGTGAGCTTGCAGATCGGACAGTGCCGCCAGCACTTCCGGCCGCTTCAGACCGCCGTTCTCGCTGGTTTCGGCAACGATGTACAGTTCCTCGGAACCCGGAAAGCGGTCGTTAACGATTCTGGAAGAGAGGTTGTAATCGTGGTCCGGATACAGAATGGGAGAGCCCGGTTCGGAGTCACCAATCTGCACATTGGAAGACGCCAGCAAGCCACCGAGCATGGCGACCGCGGCGAACGCCAGTATCAACCGTGCCGCCCCCGGTTTGGTGACCGTACGGGAGCAGGTGGAACCAATGTGACGCAATGCGGTTTCCCGGATTTCCGGATTTTTCGGGGTGGGCAGAATGGAGAGCAGCAGCGGCACACCAATCAACACCGTGAACACCACGGTGATAGCCCACAGGGACGCGTAAATGCCCAGGTGGGTGTTCAGGGGAATCGAGCCAATGGCAATCAGGGACAGGCCGATGGCATCTGACACCACGCCCAGTGAGCCGGGGCGGAACAGGCTGTCGAAGGTGGCTTTTGCCGCCTTGGGGCCACTGCCCAGTACCAGGGTTTCGGCGTAGTAGCGCTCGACCAGCTGCACCCCGTGGCTCATGGCCCGTGCGGCGATCAAAAAGGGGATTACCAGCCCAAGGGGGTCAAGGTTGTAGCCCAGCAGGCTGATAATCCCAAGCCCCCAAATCGTTGAGACCAGAACGCCTCCAAGGGGGATGAGCACACCGTACGCTTTACGGAAATGGAAGATCAGAAGGGCCAGCATGGTCAGCACGGTGAAAATAAAGATCTGCAGGATCTGATCCATGTAGGTATAGGCCCAGCCCACCAAGACTGGTTGGCCGGTGGCGTAGATATTGATGCCTTCGGCGGCTTCATTGGCCCGAAGCTGCTGGAGTTGAGCGAAGGTTGTTTCGTAGTCCAGCTGGCCTTCAATCAGCTGAGCTTTCACCAGGGCCATCTTCAGGTCCGGTGACACCAGGGGGCCGTAAACCCGCGGGTTGGCAGCCACATCCGCACGCATGGCTTCAAGAGCCTCCGGTGAGTACAGGCCCCGGGTGGAATCGTAGTAAGGCTCGGAGTTGATGCTGCCGACTTCCGTCAGCCACACCTTCCGGGAATTGCGGTGGGTAACGCTGGACACCAGGTTGTGGTTGACCCCCGGCAGGCTGTCCACCGCCTGGGTAATGCGATCAATCCGCGCCAGGTTCTCGTTGGTGAAAATATCCCCCTCTTCGAACTCAACACCGACAACCAACACGTTGGCACCGCCAAAGCTGTCTTTGATGCTGTTGTGCAGCTCAATGTAGGGGTGCTGTTGCGGCAACAGGTCCGCGAAATCGGTGAAAATCTTGAGCCCCGGAATGCGCAGGGCAAACACCAGGGTGAGAATGGCAATTAACGACAACACCTTGCGTGGATTGTTGAAGATCCACACTTCCAACAGGTGCAGCAAATGCGTGAAACGATGCAGTTGGGACATGGTGGGAATCCTCAGTCTTTACTGGCGGCAAGGGCCGTGGGGAGTTCAAGGTCGAAGAGCAGGCCCCGGCCACCGGCCACCAACAGGCGATGGTCTGGCAGAGCCAGCCCGGCTCTCAGGTAGAGTGGTTGGCTGGATTCCGAGATCTTTCTCCAGCCGGCATCGCCCAGTTTCAGTACCGTGGCGTTATCGGCCAGGGCGTAGACGGCACCTGCACCCGGAATGAAGCCAAACACCGGTGCGGAGGTTTCGGCCGGCACCTGATCCCAGCTCTCACCGCCGTCCGTGGTGTGATAGATGAAGCCGTTCAGGCCACCTACCCAGCCTTCAGACTCAGATGCGAAGTAACTGGCGTGAATGTAGAACTCGTCCGGAGCACGGCCGGCGATTTCCCAGTTCATGCCACTGTCGTCGCTGCGCAGAACCAGCCCGTATTCGCCGGTGGCGATCACCTGCTCGTCACTGACAAACTGGAGATTGTTGATGATGGCGTCTTCGTAGAGGGAGGTTTCGTCCCAGCTTTCGCCTTGATCGGTGCTGAACTGAACGGTGGTAAAGCTGCCTGCGGCGAGCCAGCTACCATCGGGCCCGCAGGCCGCGGTCATCATCTGCTCCTGGCTGGGCATGGCGTGGGCTGTCCACTCGGATGCATCGGCTGTGCCGTGCCAGATGTGGTTGTCGAAGGCCAGCGCGACAAAGGAGTTATCTGGGCACACATCCATGGCCAGGAAACTGCTGGCGGCGCCGACCGGTAGCCGCTTCCAGGTATCGCCTTGGTCATCACTGGCCAGGAGAACCCCATCATTGCCAGACACCACAATCACCTGGTGGTTGCTGGCCATGGCCTGGTAGAAATCTGTGCGTTTTGAGGATTGCTCTGAAACCGCCCTGACGGATTCGAGATTCAGCGGTGCTTCGCACCCGGTCAGGATGAGCGACGATGCGCCGACCATCGCGACAGCCACCGCCGTTTTGCGCTTCGAGCGCAGGAAAGCGTTTTGCATTGTTTTGTCACCGTCTTTGTTGTTGTGAAAAGCGACTGACAATGCCATCAGCAACGGCTGTGCCATTTGGAATGGTGATTAATTAACGCATTGAATAATATGTAAATATTTTGTTTCTAGAAGGGTTGGAGGCAAAAGCAGAGGGGGGGTGTCAGGGTTTGATTTTAATCAAATGATCAAGTGATCTGGCGGGTTGTCCATTTCGTAAGGCGACGGAAAGGTGGTGCAACATCCCTGTTGCTGGATGAATCAGGTTGCTGATCAGCTTTCGGCAAGAATGCCGGATTTCTTCAGGCGATAGGCCAGGGCCGGGCGGGTTAGGCCCAGGAGTCTGGCGGCTTTGGAAACGTTCTGATTGGCTTGTTCCATTGCCTGGCGCATCAGGGTTTCTTCCACTTCATCAAGGCTAATTCCGGAACCCAGAATGGTATCGGACCAGCTGCCCGTGCCGCCTTCCGGTCTGCCGGAACGCATATTGCCTTCTTCATCAATACGCTCACCGGGCTGTTTGTCCGTCGCGGGCGGAGTCACAAAGAGGGCATCCTGACTGATGGTTTCGTTGTTGTCGGTCAGTATTACGCCCCGCTCAATCACGTTTTCCAGTTCCCGGATATTGCCCGGCCAGTGGTAGCTCATGCACAGCGACAACGCCTTGTCGGACAGGCCAAGCGTGCGCTTCTCATACTGGGCATGGAACTTCTCAAGAAAGTGCCCGGCCAGCAGCGGGAGGTCTTCGATGCGATCCCTCAGGGCGGGAATCTGTACCGGGAATACATTGAGGCGATAAAACAGGTCAGCCCGGAACCGGCCTTGCTCGACTGCTTGCTCTAGGCTTTCGTTGGTCGCGGCGATCACCCGGACATTGACCTTGCGGGTACGGTTGTCGCCTACCCGCTCCAGCTCGCCCTCCTGCAGAACCCTTAACAGGGTTGCCTGGGCCCGAGGGGTCAGCTCAATCACTTCGTCCAGAAAAATCGTGCCGCCGTGGGCGCGTTCGAAGCGGCCCTCACGGGCCTGGTTGGCACCGGTATAGGCGCCTTTTTCCACCCCGAACAATTCGGCTTCAATCAGGTCTGGCGGAATGGCGGCGCAGTTGACGGCAATGAACGGGCCGTCAGCCCGCTCGCTGCGCAGGTGAACACTCTTGGCGATGACTTCCTTACCAACGCCGGTTTCACCGAGCAGCAGCACAGACACCTTGCCCTGGGCTGCCTTGTCGATCATCTTGCACACTCTGTTATAGGAGGCCGACTGGCCGATGCCGTAGTACTGGCCCTGCTGTCGCTGCAGGGTACTGCGCAGGGAGTTCAGTTGCTCCTGCAGGTCGTAAAGCTCTTCAATGATCGGGTCTGCTTTGAAGTGGCGGGAAAATTCTTTTGCATCCGGCCATTCCTCTGCCGGTTTGCCTTCAATAATGCATTTCTCGTCGCCACAACCCCGGCAACTCACCTCCCGGAAGATGATTTCCCGCCCCATGAATGACGATGTATAGGCGCAGGCGTACCCCAGCAACACCCAGCAGGCCGGCTCGCTCATTTGACCCAGTTCGGTTTTGCAGATTTCCACTTCCCAGGAGTCAATCCATTCAAAGCGGCCATAGAAATCGCCGGTTTCCTGGTCCAGATCGATTTCCAGCGGGATCACCTTGACCATGCCTTTGAGCGAATGTAGCTGGGGGCCTGCCAGGAAAATGTCCAGCTCACTGCAATGCGGGCGAAGTTTGCGGGCCAGCTCGGCATCTTTCAGACCAGACAGATAACCCAGCCGCAGAAAGAACCCCTTGGCTCTCTCTGCGCCCATGCTGTTGACGATCTCACGGCGAAACGCACCCAGTGAGGTGAGGTTCATCAGCAGCATCCGCTGCTCGCCAAACCAGATCTTGCCTTCCGAGCTTTGGAAATGAATCTGCTCCGTCAGATCCTTGAAATCGGTGTAGTTCAGTTGTGGCTTGTAACTGACAGCCATGGTCGGAGACCCCTTTTATAGTTGTAGGCGGGGAACAGCTCATTCGGAGCTCATTAATTGATCATCTAACACCTGATCAAAGTCAAAAATCAACCAAATAGTAAAAAAATGGAGGTAATCGTTGAATTGGGTCTTGGTCTGAGCATTTGGTCAGATCACCCGTGATTTTGATCATTTGGTGAAAAAAAGAGCCCTTCTCAAGCTGGGGGCTGGCTCGCCTTGCCCGCTCAAGGCGCTTGTATTCGCCTGAAAAAATCCATCCAAAACAGTCTTCTAGGTCTCCTATCATGATCGTTTCCCCGAAGTGGCACAGCCGTTGCTCAGTACACTGCAAGCCGACCACAAACATAAACGGGGCTCACTATGACGAACCAGCCAGAAGCCAAGACCTTTAACGAAATGACCCGCTATATCCGGGTCCGCAGCGAGCCAGGTGACAAATTCGTGGAATTCGATTTTGCGATTGGTTATCCGGAGCTGTTCGTTGAGCTTGTGCTGCCACGGGAAGCCTTCGAGATCTTCTGCAAGCACAACAACGTGGTCCATATGGATTCGGACATGATCCGTGAGATCGACGAAGACATGATCAAGTGGCGCTTCGGCGAGCGCGGTCAGCGTTACTGAACAACAGCAACACCCACGATCTGATCCACAAAAACAAAACGGAAAGGTTGATATGAGTATCGAAATCAAAACCACCTCGGTGGAACCTATTCGCCAGACATACAGCCACATCGCCCGTCGTTTTGGCGAGAAGCCGGCTACCCGTTACCAGGAAGCCAGCTACGACCTGGAAGCGAAAACCAACTTCCATTATCGCCCGCAGTGGGATGCGAACTACGAGCTCAACGACGAGCGCCGCACCGCCATCCGGATGGAAGATTGGTATGCGGTGTCTGACCCCCGCCAGTTCTACTACGGCGCCTATGTGGGCAACCGCGCCAAGATGCAGGAGCAGGCTGAAACCAGCTACGGCTTCTGTGACAAGCGCAACCTGCTGACCCGCCTGCCGGAAGAAACCCAGAAGCTGTTGCTGCGCCTGATGGTGCCCCTGCGCCATGTGGAACTGGGCGCCAACATGAACAACAGCAAGATTGCCGGCGAAGCCACCGCCACCACCGTGTCCCAGATGCACATCTATCAGGCCATGGACCGACTGGGCATTGGCCAGTACCTGTCCCGCATCGCGTTGATGATTGATGGCAGCACCGGCACCGCCCTGGACGAATCCAAGGGTTACTGGATGGACGACGAGCTGTGGCAGCCCATGCGCAAACTGGTGGAAGACTCACTGGTGGTGCAGGACTGGTTCGAACTGACCCTGCTCCAGAACATCCTGATGGACGGCCTGATGTTCCCGCTGGTGTACCACAAGATGGACGAGTGGCTGGAAAGCCAGGGCGCCGAAGATGTTTCGATGCTCACCGAATTCATGCGCGACTGGTACAAGGACACCCTGCGCTGGACCAACGCCATGATGAAAGCCGTGGCCGGTGAAAGCGACGCCAACGTTGCACAACTCCAGCAGTGGGTCGACCACTGGGAGCCTCAGGTTTACAGCGCGCTTAAACCCCTGGCAGAGGCCTCGGTTGGCGTTGAAGCACTGGACGAAGCCCGGGCGGAACTGTCTACCCGCCTGAAGAAAGTCGGACTGCAGAGCCGGGGAGTATCCGCATGAGCCAGCTCGTATTCATTGTATTTCAGGACAACGATAACGCCCGTTATCTGGCGGAAGCCGTGATGGAAGATAACCCTGAGGCTGAGATTCAGCACCAGCCCGCCATGATCCGGATCCAGGCTGAGAAGCGCCTGGTGATCAACCGGGAAACCATGGAAGAGAAACTGGGGCGTGACTGGGACGTTCAGGAAATGCTTATCGATGTCATCAGTATTGGCGGCAACGTCGACGAAGACGATGACCACTTCATCCTTGAGTGGAAATAATCGGGAGAATGACCATGGCTGTTAAAAACAAAAAGCTGAACCTTAAAGACAAATACCAGTACCTGACCCGGGATATGGCCTGGGAGCCGACTTACCAGAAGATGGAAGACATCTATCCGGACGAGCGGTTTGAAGGCATCAAGATTGTGGATTGGTCCCAGTGGGAAGACCCGTTCCGCCTGACCATGGACGCTTACTGGAAGTACCAGGCCGAGAAAGAGAAGAAGCTGTACGCCATCTTCGACGCCTTTGCCCAGAACAACGGCCACCAGAACATTTCCGATGCCCGTTACGTGAACGCCCTGAAACTGTTCCTCAGCGGTGTTTCCCCACTCGAGCACGCTGCCTTCCAGGGGTATGCGAAGGTTGGCCGCCAGTTCAGTGGTGCCGGTGCCCGGGTGGCCTGCCAGATGCAGGCGATTGACGAGCTGCGTCATTCCCAGACCCAGCAGCACGCCATGAGCCACTACAACAAGCACTTCAACGGCCTGCACGATGCCCCGCACATGCACGACCGGGTGTGGTTCCTGTCCGTTCCCAAGTCGTTCTTTGACGATGCCCGCACCGCCGGCCCGTTCGAGTTCCTGACGGCGATTTCGTTCTCGTTCGAGTACGTGCTGACCAACCTGTTGTTCGTTCCGTTCATGTCCGGTGCCGCCTACAACGGCGACATGGCCACCGTCACTTTCGGTTTCTCCGCCCAGTCAGACGAAGCCCGCCACATGACCCTGGGCCTGGAGGTGATCAAATTCATCCTCGAGCAGCACGAAGACAACGTGCCCATCGTTCAGCGCTGGATCGACAAGTGGTTCTGGCGTGGTTTCCGCCTGCTCAGCCTGGTCAGCATGATGATGGACTACATGCTGCCGAACAAGGTGATGAGCTGGGCCGAGGCCTGGGAAGTGTATTACGAGCAGAACGGTGGTGCCCTGTTCAAGGATCTTGAGCGCTACGGCATTCGCCCGCCCAAGTACCAGGACGTGGCTAACGATGCCAAGCATCACCTGAGCCATCAGCTGTGGACCACTTTCTATCAGTATAGCCAGGCCACCAACTTCCACACCTGGATTCCGGAGAAGCAAGAGATGGACTGGATGTCCGAGAAGTACCCGGAGTCTTTCGACAAGTATTACCGCCCGCGTTACGAGTACCTGGCGAAAGAAGCCGCCGCTGGCCATCGCTTCTACAACAACACCCTGCCGCAGCTGTGCCAGGTGTGCCAGGTACCGACGCTGTTCACCGAAATGGGCGCTCCCACCAAGCTGAGCCATCGCCAGGTGGTGCATGAGGGCGAGCGTTACCACTTCTGCTCTGAGGCCTGCTGCGAGATCTTCGAGCATGAGCCGGAGAAGTACGTCCAGGCCTGGTTGCCAGTACATCAGATCTATCAGGGCAACTGTGAAGGTGCGGATGTGGAGACCGTGGTGCAGAAGTACTACCACATTAACATCGGCGAGGACAATTTCGAGTACCTCGGGTCTCCGGACCACAAGCACTGGATGACCATCAAGGGCCAGAAGCCTGCGGACGACAACCAGGACGCCGCCTGATATTGACTCGGGAGTTACCCGGCGGCCATTGGCGCCGGGTGACACACCCACAAAAACAACAAGGTGACCATCATGAGTGTAAACGCACTTTACGATTACAAGTTTGAACCGAAAGACAAGGTTGAAAACTTCCACGGCATGCAGCTGCTGTATGTCTACTGGCCCGACCATCTGCTGTTCTGCGCACCGTTTGCGTTGCTGGTGCAGCCGGACATGACCTTCCGTGCCCTGGTGGACGACATCCTCAAGCCTGCCACGGCCGCGCATCCGGATTCCGTCAAGGCCGATTTCCTCAATGCCGAGTGGGTGCTGAACGATGAGCCGTTCACGCCCAAGGCTGACGCCAGCCTGAAAGACCAGGGCATTGATCACAAGAGCATGCTGACGGTCACCACGCCGGGCCTGAAAGGCATGGCGAACGCCGGATACTGAGGGCAGAGCGATGAGTCATACCGTTACTATCGAGCCGATTGGCGAGCAGATTGAAGTGGAAGATGGCCAGACCATTCTACAGGCGGCCCTGCGCCAGGGCGTGTGGTTGCCCTTTGCCTGCGGTCACGGCACCTGCGCTACCTGCAAGGTTCAGGTTCTGGAAGGCGATGTTGAAATTGGCGACGCTTCCCCCTTTGCCCTGATGGATGTAGAGCGGGATGAAGGCAAGGTACTGGCCTGCTGCGCCACGGTGGAAAGTGATGTCACCATCGAAGCCGACATTGATGTCGACCCGGATTTCGAGGGTTACCCGGTGGAGGATTACGTGGCAACAGTAACGGACATTGTTGAGCTGTCGCCCACCATCAAGGGTCTGCACCTGAAACTGGACCGGCCGATGACCTTCCAGGCCGGCCAGTACATCAACATTGAAGTGCCCGGAGTTGAGGGTGCCCGTGCATTTTCCCTGGCAAACCCGCCGGGCAAACCCGATGAAGTGGAACTGCACATCCGCCTGGTGGAGGGTGGCGCTGCAACCACCTACATCCACGAACAGCTGAAAGCGGGCGATGATCTCAACCTGTCCGGCCCCTATGGGCAGTTCTTTGTGCGCAGTTCCCAGCCTGGCGACCTGATCTTCATTGCGGGTGGTTCAGGGCTTTCCAGCCCGCAATCAATGATTCTCGACCTGTTGGAGCAGAACGACGAACGCAAGATTGTGCTGTTCCAGGGCGCCCGCAACCTGGCCGAACTGTACAACCGTGAATTGTTCGAGGCACTGGATCGCGACCACGACAACTTTACCTACGTGCCGGCCCTGAGCCAGGCCGAAGACGATGCCGACTGGCAGGGCTTCCGGGGTTACGTGCACGACGCCGCCAAGGAGCACTTTGATGGCCGGTTTTCCGGTAACAAGGCTTACCTGTGTGGCCCACCTCCGATGATTGATGCAGCGATCACCGCCCTGATGCAAGGCCGGTTGTTCGAGCGGGACATCTTCATGGAGAAATTCCTGACAGCGGCCGACGGTGCGGAAGACACCCAGCGTTCAGCCCTGTTCAAGAAGATCTGACCGGGAGGCGGTATGGCCGGGTTCCAGGTGTTCAACCGCACAACGGGTGACCACTTCACCTGCCAGGAAGGCCAGAGCGTGCTCAAGGCTATGGAACAGCTGGGTATGAAGTGTGTGCCCGTGGGCTGCCGGGGCGGTGGCTGCGGCTTTTGCAAGATCCGGGTTCTGGAGGGGGATTTCGAGTGCGGCAAGATGAGCAAGGCGCATGCCCCTCCTGAAGCCGTTGAAAAAGGGGAGGTCCTGGCTTGCCGGATCTACCCGAGGACCGATTTGATCATCGAGTGTGTGCCTCTGCCTGAGGCGGCGCTTGCGAAGCAAACAACAACAAAACCGTTGAGGTGATTGTCATGAAAAAAGGTGTAATGCGTCCCGGCCACGTTCAGATCCGGGTTCTCGATATGGGCGAAGCCGTCAAACACTACACCGAGCTGCTGGGCATGATCGAAACCGATCGTGATGACCAGGGCCGGGTGTACCTGAAAGCCTGGACCGAGGTAGACAAGTTCTCCCTGGTACTGCGTGAGGCAGATGAGCCGGGCTGCGACTTCATGGGCTTCAAGGTGGTGGACGAAGACACCCTGGTCACCCTGGAAAAAGACCTGGTGGCCTACGGTGTTGAGGTGGAGCAGGTGCCGGCGGAAGAACTGAAGGATTGCGGCCGCCGCGTTCGTTTCACCGTGCCTTCCGGCCACGCTTTTGAACTCTATGCCGACAAGAAGTACACCGGCAAGTGGGGTGTTTCCAGCGTCAACCCGGAAGCCTGGCCTCGCGGCCTGCAAGGGATGAAGGCCGTGCGCTTCGACCATTGCCTGTTCTACGGACCGGAGCTTGCCGCCGTTTACGACATCTTCGTGAATGTTCTGGGCTTCGATCTGGCCGAACAAGTCCTGGACCCTGAGGGCACCCGGATAGCGCAGTTCCTGACCGTGTCCATGAAAGAGCACGACATTGCCTTCATTCACCATGAAGAGAAGGGCAAGTTCCACCACGCGTCTTTCTTCCTGGAAACCTGGGAAGACGTGCTGCGGGCGGCGGACCTGATCTCCATGACCGACACCTCCATCGATATCGGCCCGACCCGTCACGGTCTGACCCACGGCAAGACCATTTACTTCTTTGACCCGTCCGGCAACCGCAACGAAGTGTTCTGTGGCGGCGATTACTTCTACCCGGACCACAAACCAGTGACCTGGCAGGCCGAACAACTTGGTAAGGCCATTTTCTACCACGACCGGGTACTGAACGAGCGTTTCTTGACGGTGTTGACCTGATCTGAGAACGCCCAAACAGGATTCAACTTTACAGGACTAGGCAGCAATGAAAGAGATCAAACACTACATCAACGGCCAATACGTCGGCTCTGCCAACGGAAAGCTGTTTGACAACGTCAACCCGGTGAACGGCAAGGTGATTGCCAAGGTTCACGAGGCTGGCCGCGATGAAGTGGATGCGGCCGTCAAAGCGGCCAGAGCCGCTTTGAAAGGCCCTTGGGGCAAGATGACCCTGGACGAGCGCACCCGGATTCTGCACAAGGTGGCCGACGGCATTAACGACCGCTTTGACGAGTTTCTGGAGGCGGAGTGCCTGGACACCGGTAAGCCCAAGTCCATGGCCAGCCACATCGACATCCCCCGGGGTGCCGCCAACTTCAAAGTCTTCGCCGACATGGTCAAGAACGTGCCGGCGGAATCCTTTGAAATGGCCACACCTGATGGCAGCGGTGCGCTGAACTACGCCGTGCGCCGTCCCAAGGGTGTGATTGGTGTGATCAGTCCCTGGAACCTGCCGTTGCTGCTGATGACCTGGAAAGTGGGCCCTGCATTGGCCTGTGGTAACACCGTGGTGGTCAAGCCGTCGGAAGAAACCCCGACCACCACCGCTCTGCTGGGCGAAGTGATGAAGGAAGCCGGCGTGCCGGATGGCGTGTACAACGTGGTGCACGGCTTCGGTGGCGATTCCGCCGGCGCTTTCCTCACGGCCCACCCGGACGTAGACGGCTTCACCTTCACCGGTGAAACCGGCACCGGCGAAGTGATCATGAAAGCGGCCGCCAAAGGTATCCGGGATATCTCCCTGGAACTGGGTGGCAAGAACGCCGGCCTGGTGTTTGCCGACTGCGATATGGACAAGGCCATCGAAGGCACCATGCGTTCTGCGTTCGTCAACTGTGGCCAGGTATGCCTGGGTACTGAGCGGGTGTACGTGGAACGTTCCATCTTCGACGAGTTCGTGGCTCGCCTGAAAGCCGAAGCGGAACAACTGCGCATTGGCCCGCCCGATGATGACAAAGCCAACTTCGGCCCGCTGGTGAGCCTGAAGCACCGCGAGAAAGTGCTGTCCTACTACCAGAAAGCGGTGGACGACGGCGCTACGGTGGTGACTGGCGGCGGTGTTCCCGATATGCCGGAAGAGTATGCCGGTGGCGCTTGGGTGCAGCCCACCATCTGGACCGGCCTTCCGGACGATTCAGCGGTAATTACCGACGAAATCTTCGGCCCCTGCTGCCACATTCGCCCGTTCGACAGCGAAGAAGAAGCGATTGAGTTGGCCAACAGCCTTCCTTACGGCCTGGCCTCTGCCATCTGGACCGAGAACGTGAGCCGTGCCCACCGTGTGGCGGGTCAGATTGAGGCGGGCATCATCTGGGTGAACAGCTGGTTCCTGCGGGACTTGCGCACACCGTTTGGTGGCAGCAAGCAGTCTGGTATTGGCCGCGAGGGCGGTGTGCACTCCCTGGAGTTCTACACCGAAATGAAGAACGTATGCATCAAACTGTGAGGTAGCCATGAACGCACCTGTAGACAGCCCGGAAATCGGGCGCGAGATTACCGCCGCCGGCTACCGGACCAACCTGCATGATCACGGCAAAGGCGGATTTCCGCTGATGATGATCCACGGCTCCGGCCCCGGCGTGACCGCCTGGGCCAACTGGCGCCTGGTGATTCCCGAGCTGGCCAAGCATCGCCGGGTGATCGCCCCGGACATGCTGGGCTTCGGCTACAGCGAACGCCCCGAAGACCAGGTCTACAACCGTGAACGCTGGGTTAAACACGCCAACGGTGTGCTGGATGAACTGGGCCTGGAACAGGTGGACCTGGTGGGTAACTCCTTTGGTGGTGGTCTCGCTCTGGCCCTCGCTATCGAACACCCGCAACGGGTTCGCCGGCTGGTGTTGATGGGGTCTGTAGGTGTCAGCTTTTCGATCACCAAGGGTTTGGACGAAGTCTGGGGTTACCAGCCGTCACTGGACGCCATGCGTCGGTTGATGGATGTGTTTGCCTTCAATAAGGGGCTGCTGACCGACGAGCTGGCGGAAATGCGGTATCAGGCCAGCGTTCGCCCCGGCTTCCAGGAATCTTTTGCGGCCATGTTCCCGGCACCTCGCCAGCGCTGGGTGGATGGACTGGCCAGCAACGAGGACGATATCCGTGCCCTGCAACACGAAACCCTGATCATCCACGGCCGCGAAGACGAAGTCATTCCACTGGACGCCTCCTACAAGCTGGCTGAACTGATTGACCGTGCCCAGCTGCACGTGTTCGGCCGTTGCGGCCACTGGACCCAGATTGAACACGCCGACCGGTTCGCCCGGTTGGTCAACGATTTCCTGAACGAAGCGGATCAGGCCGCTGCCGGAGACAAGTAATGGATAAGCAGAAGATCCAGCAGTTCGGCGACGAACTCTATGAAGCCATGGTCAAGCGGGAAGCTGTTTCGCCCCTGACCAGCCGTGGCGAAGACATCAGCATTGACGACGCCTACCACATCTCACTGCGCATGCTCGAGCGCCGGCAACAGGCCGGTGCCCGGATCATCGGCAAGAAGATCGGTGTCACCAGCAAAGCGGTGATGAACATGCTGAACGTACACCAGCCGGATTTCGGTTACCTGACCGACGACATGGTGTTCAACAGCGGTGAAGTGGTGCCCATCAGCGACCGCCTGATTGCCCCACGTGCCGAAGGCGAAATCGCCTTCATCCTGAAGAAGGACCTGACCGGTCCGGGCGTGACCAACGCAGACGTGCTGGCGGCCACCGAGTGTGTGATGCCCTGTTTCGAGATTGTCGATTCCCGCATCCAGGACTGGAAGATCGCCATTCAGGACACCATCGCCGACAACGCCTCCTGTGGCCTGTTTGTGTTGGGCGACAAAGCAGTCTCTCCCCGGGATATCGATCTGGTGACCTGCGGCATGGTGGTGGAGAAGAACGGTTCCATCATCAGCACCGGCGCCGGCGCAGCGGCGTTGAGTTCCCCGGTGAACTGCGTGGCCTGGCTGGCCAACACCCTGGGCGAGTTCGGTATTTCCCTGAAGGCAGGTGAAGTCATCCTGTCGGGCTCCCTGGTACCGCTGGAGCCGGTGAAAGCCGGTGACACCATGCGTGTGGACATTGGCGGGATTGGCAGCGCGTCTGTGCGCTTTGTCTGATCCGGCCCGAATGAGGACAAGATTATGAGCAAGAAACTGAAAGCCGCCATCATCGGCTCGGGCAACATCGGCACCGACCTGATGATCAAGATCCTGCGTAACGGCCAGCACATCGAAATGGGTGCCATGGTCGGTATCGACCCGGAATCCGACGGCCTGGCCCGCGCCAACCGCATGGGCGTAGCCACCACCCACGAAGGCGTGGACGGCCTGGTGAAGATGCCGGAATTCGCCGACATCGACATCGTATTCGATGCCACCTCAGCTGGCGCCCACATGCACAACGAAGTGTTCCTGCGTGGCCATAAGGAAAGCCTGAAGGTCATCGACCTGACGCCGGCAGCCATCGGCCCCTACTGCGTCCCGGTGGTGAACCTGGAGCAGAATCTGAGTGAGGGCAACGTCAACATGGTCACCTGCGGTGGCCAGGCCACCATCCCGATGGTGGCGGCGGTATCTCGCGTCGCCAAGGTGCACTACGCCGAAATCGTGGCCTCGATTTCCAGTAAGTCTGCCGGCCCCGGCACCCGCGCCAACATCGACGAGTTCACCGAAACCACCTCCAAGGCCATTGAAGTGGTCGGTGGCGCCCAGAAGGGCAAAGCCATCATCATCCTGAACCCGGCTGAACCGCCGCTGCTGATGCGCGACACCGTGTATGTGCTGTCTGAGGCCGCTGACCAGGCCGAGGTGGAAGCCTCGGTAGAAGAAATGGTGAAAGCCGTGTCGTCCTACGTACCCGGCTACCGCCTCAAGCAGAAAGTGCAGTTCGACGTAATTCCCGAAGACCAGCCCATGAACGTGCCCGGCCTGGGCCGCTTCAGTGGCCTGAAAACCTCCATCTTCCTGGAAGTGGTAGGCGCTGCTCATTACCTCCCGGCCTACGCCGGCAACCTGGACATCATGACCTCCGCCGCCCTCGGTACCGCCGAGCGCATCGCCGAATCGCTGGTCAAGTGAGGAGACTGAATCATGACCTTTAACCCTGGTAAAAAACTCTACATCTCCGACGTGACCCTGCGCGACGGCAGCCACGCCATCCGCCACCAGTACTCGATCAAGAACGTGCAAGACATCGCCCGCGCCCTGGACAAGGCCAAGGTGGATTCCATCGAAGTCGCCCACGGCGATGGCCTGCAAGGTTCCAGCTTCAACTACGGCTTCGGCGCCCACACCGACCTGGAGTGGATCGAAGCCGTGGCAGAAGTGATCGAGCATGCCCAGATCGCGACCCTGCTGCTGCCCGGCATCGGTACCGTTCACGACCTGGACAACGCCTACAAGGCGGGCGCCCGCATCGTACGCGTGGCAACTCACTGCACCGAAGCGGATGTCTCCAAACAGCATATCGAGCACGCCAGAAAGCTGGGCATGGACACCGTCGGCTTCCTGATGATGAGCCATATGCAGACCCCGCAGGGCCTGGCCGAACAGGCAAAACTGATGGAAGACTACGGCGCCACCTGCCTCTATGTGGTCGACTCCGGCGGTGCCATGAACATGAACGATATTCGTGACCGCTTCCGCGCCCTGAAAGACGTACTCAAGCCGGAAACCCAGACCGGTATCCACGCCCACCACAACCTGGCCCTGGGTGTGGCCAACTCCATGGTCGCCGTGGAAGAAGGATGTGACCGCATCGACGCCAGCCTCTCCGGCATGGGTGCCGGCGCCGGTAACGCGCCGCTGGAAGTGTGCATTGCCGCCTTCGACAAGCTGGGCTGGAATCACGGCACCGACGTGTACGCCCTGATGGACGCGGCTGATGACATCGTGCGCCCGTTGCAGGACCGCCCGGTGCGTGTGGACCGTGAAACCCTGGCGCTGGGCTATGCCGGCGTGTACTCCAGCTTCCTGCGCCATTCCGAAGTGGCTGCACAGAAGTATGGCCTGAAGACCGTGGATATTCTCGTTGAACTGGGCAAGCGCCGAATGGTGGGTGGCCAGGAAGACATGATCGTGGACGTGGCGCTGGACCTGCTGAAGGCGCAAGAGGAGCAAAAAGCATGAGCAAGACCCTGAGCAATGACCAGATGCTGGCCCTGGCCGAGCACGTAGAAAACGCCGAATTGAACGCCCACGACATCACCAAGGTCACCAACGATTACCCGGATATGACCTTTGAAGACGCCTACGACGTGCAGTGGGAAATCCGCCGTCGCAAGGAGGCCCGTGGTAACAAGGTGGTCGGCATGAAGATGGGCCTGACCTCCTGGGCCAAGATGGCCCAGATGGGCGTGGAAACCCCCATCTACGGATTCCTGGCGGATTACTTCAGCGTGCCGGACGGCGGTGTGGTCAACACCAAGGAGCTGATCCACCCGAAAATCGAAGCCGAGATCGCCTTTGTGACCAAGGCGCCTCTGCACGGCCCGGGTTGTCACATCGGTGACGTCCTGGCTGCCACCGACTTTGTGATTCCGGCGGTGGAAGTGATCGATTCCCGCTACGAGAACTTCAAGTTTGACCTGGTGAGCGTGGTCGCTGACAACGCTTCCTCCAGCCGGTTTATCACCGGCGGAACCATGTCGAATATTGCCGACCTGGACCTGAAAACCCTGGGTGTTGTGGTTGAAAAGAACGGTGAGATTGTCGACGTCGGCGCCGGCGCTGCGGTCCTGGGTCATCCCGCCTCCAGCGTGGCCATGCTGGCCAACCTGCTGGCTGAGCGCGGTGAGCACATCCCGGCCGGTACCTTCATCATGACAGGAGGCATCACCGCGGCGATTACGGTGGAAGCCGGTGACAACATCAGCGTTCGGTACCAGGGCCTGGGAACAGTCACGGCCCGGTTCGCATAAGGAGGTTTTATGCCCGTTGCTCAAATCAACATTCTGGAAGGCCGTACGGACGAGCAGAAGGAGATGCTGATCCACGAGGTGACAGACGCCATTGTCCGCTCTCTCGGAGCGCCGGTTGAAAGTGTTCGTGTCATTCTCAACGAAATGCCCAAGCAACATTTCGGCATCGGCGGGCAGTCAGCAAAAAAGCTGGGGCGATAAGCCCCGGCAATTCCGCCGTCTTATTAGGAGAAGACACATGACAAAACTTCCGGTGTTATTTGTCTCCTGTGACGCTGACAGCATCCGGTCCCGGGAACAGACCTGTTCCGGGCCTGCCCGGATGATCTGGGGCAAGCAGTACAAAAGCGTGGTGGTGATCAGCTCCCGTGCCGATCAAAAAGCCCCGGAAATCCTGCAGCTTAAAGGCCACGGAGGCACCGCTGGCAGGATAAAGGTCCTGCTCTCAGACCAGGGTTTTGAGCCGGAAGTGCATTCACGGGATGTCTCGAGCCGGCACCAGTTGTTCCGGGTGCTTCTGGCAGAGGAGCCCGGGGAGTTAACGGAGCTGATCCTTAATACCGGTATGAGTGAGCTTGAATACCGGCGAGTCGGACGTTGTCTGGAGGTGCTTCGGGAACAGGATGTCCTTTTAATCTGCCTTGATGACAAGGCCTGCCATAGAGAAGCGGACGGTATTTCCCTGCATGACCGGCATTTACGGGAGCTACTCAACGCCTGGGCACAGGATCAGCAGTGGGGGGCCGTGATGTCATTCAAGGGAGATGCTGCGGGCTCCGCCCAGAATAATCGCCTGGATGACCCGACGGTGTGCCTGCTCAATGCCGCGTTTACCCTGGGGGGCTCGCAGTTTCCCCAACGGATGTTCAGCAGTGGAATGAACAATGCGGCACAGATGCTGTCCGGATTTGGCTGGATGAGATAGCAACCATGAATGACAATCAGCAATTCACACTCGTACAACCCTCGTTTTCTATGACTGAGCAAGCGTCGTTAAGCCTGCTCCAGGCTGCCGTCAACAAGGCGAGTGGGCTGGGCATCAAGGCGACGGTATCAATTGTGGATACGTCCGGGCGCCAGTTGGCGTTCATTAAAATGGCCGGGTCGTTCCTGGTGTCCTCCGAACTGGCTCGGAAAAAAGCCACCACGGCCGCAGGTATGGGCGTTAACACGGTTGATCTGGAAAATATGCTCGCGTCGGCTCCCGCGAGAGTGCTTGAAGGCCTCACCAAGGCCGGTGAATTCACCGTGATTGGCGGCGGCGTGCCGCTGTACTGGGAAGGCGTTCTGGTAGGCGGCATTGGGGTATCTGGTGGCAGTGAAGATGAGGACATTGAATGCGCCCTTTCTGCAGCGGAGGTCCTCGCGAGCTGACGGCGCTGCGGGCCTGATATACTCTGGGCTGCTGTCCCTGAACGCTCTCTGACCAACGCCCTGACTGATCGAGGTTGCCGTGGTTGCTTTGAAGATTCTGATGATCGGTGCTGGTGGCATCGGAGGTTACTACGCCGCAAGGTTGGCTGACGCCGGTCACCAGGTTGTGCTGACGGCCCGTGGCGATCACCTTGAGGCATTGAGAGCAAAAGGCCTGACCGTAGATTATCAAGGGCAGGTTCTCCAGCATCGCCTCCCGGCCTGCGATCATCAGGAGCTCATTCGGGATTACCACCCGAATGATTTTGATCTGGTTGCCATTGCCCTCAAATCGACGGCGACCGGTGCCTTGATGACGGAGCTTTCTGACTGGCTGTGTGCAGGCTCCGTTCCGGTGCTGTCTCTCCAGAATGGTATTGATAATGAACCCCTGATTGCCGAGGTGGTGGGCGAAGAACGTGTGCTCGGCGGCCTTGCGGTGCGCATTGGCGGCCACATAACCGAGCCGGGCAAGGTGTTCGCCGAAGGCGTGGCCCAGATCGTGATGGGCGCCTGGCCCATACCAAAAACTGACGACCTACGAGTGGAACTGCTCAAGACTTTGGCGTTGGCTTTTAACGAGGCGGGCATTCCCACCACCGTATCGGAAAACATCCGGTACGAACTCTGGCGCAAGCTGGTCATCAACAATGGAGTTAATCCGTTGTCAGCGCTCACTCATCTGGATACCCGCAGCCTGACTCATCACCCGGAGTTCGGCAAAGTGGTCTACGGCATGATGGCGGAAACGGTTAAGGCATCGGAAGCAGACGGGGTGAACCTGACACGGCAAGACCTGGATGACATGTTCGAGCTGATCAGCAACTTCAACGCCATCAAAACCTCCATGCTGGTGGACAACGAAAAAGGCCGTCCGCTGGAGCTGGACAGCATCGCCGGGGCCGTGCTGCGCCGGTGTGCGCAACTGGGTGTGGATGCGCCGTATACCTTTACTGTGAATGCCTTGCTGCGCCAGCAGCAATAGGGCGACGTTATGTTTGTCAAAACCAACACCACCGGCTTTGCCGATGCATTAACCTGTGAGGCGGAGGGGCTGGAAAGCCTTCGCGAAGTGTTGGTGCAGGTTGGTGTGGAGCATCTGAGAATTCCGCAAGTGGCTGAGGTCGATCAGTACAAGCTGGTGATGACCCAGATCGTGTCGGTTGCTCCGGACGAAAGGGGCCAGGCCCTGCTCGGTGAGGGCCTGGCCCGACTTCACCAGCAAGAGCGGGAACACTACGGCTGGGGCCGGGATAATTATATCGGTCTGTCACCACAGCCCAACGGGCTAACGGAATCCTGGGGGCAGTTCTTTGTCGACTATCGACTCCGGTACCAGGTCAGCCGGATTGCTGATCCGGTTATTAGAGAAAGATTTCAACGCGTTGTTGACCAAAGTAGCGCTGCGCTTACCCGCTGGCTGGACAGTCACTGCAAGCACCCCAGCCTTCTGCATGGTGATTTGTGGCGTGGCAATGTGTTGTTCGATCACGACGGCCCCTGGCTGATTGACCCTGCGGTCTATCAGGGTGACCGGGAAGCGGATATCGCAATGACAGAAATGTTTGGCGGCTTCGGTGCGGCCTTCTATCGCGCTTATGACAGTGTTTATCCTCGCTCGGAGGTCTATACCACCAAGCGCGAGATCTACAACCTCTACCATTACCTGAATCACTACAACCTGTTTGGTGCCGGTTATCTGGGGGGATGCGAACGGGGTATGAAGGTAGTTGCGAGGATCTGACCAGCAGACGCAACAACTGCGAGCAGATCAAAACGATAAGGTTCGACTACTTTTGACAACTGGAAGGTTCAATTATTCCTTCGTGGGTTCGCTTGGTTCGGGCTCAGCTTTCTTGGCAGAAAAATCATTGTTCAGAAAAACCTCTGACAGAATGGCCTGCTCGATATAACTGCGTTGCCCAGTGCGGGTGGGTAATCGGACGGTTAGGTGAATCTCTCCGGCGGCGGGAGCCTGGATAGTGACTCTGGGATCGACAGAGGGCACTTCCAGTCCTCGGGCCGTACCCACTTTGCTCATGTATTTGCGAGCGGTATCCAGGTACGACTCGCAGTGGCGGTTTGCGGCATTTAACAGGGCCTCCCGGGCCGCTGGCCAGTTGTCTTCACGTTTGAACGGCACAGTAAAAACGTGGAAATCCCAGTGGTCGGTGAAGCTCTCATTGGTGACTGGCTCCGATACAAACAACGCATTGGGCAACACGATCATGCGCCCGGTGCGCTGATGGCTGGCCTTGCCGGGCCCAACTTCCAGCAGTGTGGTGGTCAGCAGGGTCTGGTCGATCACATCACCCCGAAAATCCTTTACCTGAATACGATCGCCAATGCTGAATGAGCCGGCACCGCCTTTGAGAATGGAGCCGGACACACAAAGAATCAGTTCCTTGGTGGCCACCACAAACGCTACCGCGATGGCGACGATCGACAGCGCCAGGGAACGAAGCTGCTCGCCCCAGATAAAGACCAGGCCGAACACCGCCAGTAACACCAGTGCATTTCGGGAATTGACCAAGAGCCGGCCACGCAGCTCAGATGACGCCACGTTGCGCCGGATAACCCCTGCGATGACAACCCTCAGGGCAATCACACCAAGGATCAGGAGTGTGGTGCTGATTAGCAGTGGTAAGGCCGACTCCGGCAGGCTGAGGTTGTCTGGAAACCAGGCCAGGCTCTCGGGCATAGCTAGTATCCTTGGGCTATAAGCGGTTGATGGTTACCCGTGCTGAATGGTCGGGTTCACTCAAACGAAACCCGAGCACCCGCCAACATCAGATTCGAACGGCTACCCGCCCGCTCCATAACAGCGAGTTTGTAGGAAGCGTCCTCTTTGAACGCTTTGGCGTGTTCACTGGGGATGTCCGCTGCGGTAGGTATATCTGCCTTCAGAGGATTCACTGGCCGTCCATTCACATGCAGCTCAAAATGCAGGTGAGGGCCGGTGCTGCGCCCGGTGTTGCCAGACAGCGCAATTCTCTCACCCCGCTGAATGGACTGCCCTTTCTTGACCAGAATCTTGTGCAGATGCAGGTAACGGGTTTTGTAAGCGTTGCCGTGGTCGATGTCGATGTACTTGCCTGCGAAAGGATGGTTACCTACGCGCTGCACAATGCCATCGCCGGTACTGAAAATGGGGGTGCCAACGGGGGTGGCCAGATCAACGCCGTTGTGTGGGGCGATTCGCTTGGTGACCGGGTGCTTGCGGTTCGGATTGAAGTGGGAACTGACCCGGTAAGGCGTCTGGGTGGGCCAGCGGCGAAACGCGGGCAGCACACTTTTGCCGTTTTGGTCGTAGTAATTGCCGTCCTCAAACCGGAATGCGGTGTGTGTGCGGCTCCCCCGCTTCAGCGAAACCGCTTCAACCCGGGTTTTACCGGTGCTTTGATCATCGGTCATTTCATGGCTGATGATTACGGCAAACTGGTCGCCGGCACGTAAATCCCGCCGGAAATTCAGGCGGTGTTCAAGCAACTGGTTGACCGAGGCAATCTGGTGCGCGGTGAGCCCGGCTTTTACCGCAGAAACGTAGAAGCTGCCTTCAATGGAACCTCTTAGCACTTCAGACACCCAGTGAGTGTCTGCTTCCATCCGGCGGTATTCGAACTGGTCATCGTCTGTGCGGGTGTAGAAAACGGTGCGGGCGGAATCAAGCACAAGGGCAAGCTCGGTGAACCTGTCCTGATCGTCAAAGGTCAGCCGCAGCTGGGTGCCGGGTTGCAGGGTTTCCAGGGCCAGGTATTCCACATCCGTTTCCATGATTCTGTACAGATCAGACGTGGGTGCCCCGTAGCGGCTGAAAATACTGCTCAGGGTATCGCCGGGCTGAACTTCGTGGTGCTGGGTGCGGGTATCTGAACGGGATTCGGCAAGCGTATCGGGCAGCGTCTCAACGCTGGCAGAGGGATCTGTAGGGGTAACCAGGGGCTCAACCGGAAGGGCGGGTATCTTCGCGGATGAGCTTTGTGTGGACCAGAAGCTGGCGATCAACACCATGAGCACGGTGATGCCAAGCAGCACCTTGTGAGTTGGAGTGAATGCCTGTTGCTTTGCCATCGTTCAATAAACCCCGCTCGCCCTGAAACCGTTCCGACAAGCTTTAAACCTGATTGCGTACTGCACGCCCTGCGGGCCTGCTCCGAAAGCAGTTTAACAGGTGATGCCCATCCGGTGTTAACCCTCCTGGTCAGGGCTTGGCGGAGAGTTTTACCGTCATCGCACTGTAGCCGCGTACAAAATTGGACTGAACGTACTCGGGCTCTGCCAAAACTTCAATACGGTCAAAGCGTTTCAGTATTTCCTCCCATAAGATCCTGAGCTGCAATTCTGCCAGGCGGTTACCCATGCAGCGGTGCACGCCGAAACCGAAGGAAAGATGCTTACGCACGTTTTTCCGATCAATAATGAACTGGTCCGGGTCTTGCTCGAAGGCCCGCTCATCCCGATTGCCCGAGGCGTACCACATAACCACCTTGTCACCCTGTTTGATGGTCTGGCCGTTGAGTGTTACGTCCTGTTTGGCCACTCGGCGCATGTAGGCCAGGGGTGTTTGCCAGCGGATGATTTCCGACACCATATTGGGAATCAGCTCGGGATTCTGTTTGAGTTTTGTGAACTCGTCCGGAAACTGGTTAAGCGCCAGCACGCCGCCGGTCATGGAATTACGGGTGGTGTCGTTGCCGCCAATGATCAGCAGCACCATATTGCCCATAAACTCCATGGGGCGATTGATCATATCTCGGGTGTCCTCGTTGGCCAGCAGCAAGCTGATCAGATCGAATCCGGTTTCTTCGCCGGCCGCTTTCCGTGCCTCCTTTTCTCGCCACAACAACGACATCTGCTGCGCCATATCGGCGGCCGCCCGGAAAAACTCGTCACGGTTGGCGTGCCCTCCGGTGGATTCCGGGGCGCCGGAGGCCACATCCGACCAGTAAGCGAGTTTGTGACGTAGCTCGAAGGGGAAATCGAACAGGGTGGCCAGCATACGGGAAGTGAGTTCAACCGATACCCGTTGTACCCAGTCAAAGGGTTCGTCCACCGGCAGCTGGTCCAGCACATCGGCTGTGCGGCTGCGAATCAGCGCCTCCATTTGCGCCAGGTTTTTCGGTGCTACCACACCCTGCACAGCCTGGCGCTGGGCATCGTGCCTGGGTGGGTCCATGGCAATAAAGGTTTCGATTTCCAGCCCTTCAGGCTGGGGGCCAATGGAAATGATGGGCTCGGCGGAGAACAGGTCATGGCGGGTATCCACAAACATGATGTCCTCGTAGCGGGTGATCGACCAGAACGGGCCGAACGGGCTCTGTTTCTGGAAGTGCACCGGGCACTCATCCCGCAACCGCTTGAAATAGGAAACCCAGAGGCCTTGCCGGTACAGAAACGGATTGCTCAGGTCGATGTCTTGTAACGCAAGAGTGGATACATCGGGTAATGGGACTTCATTGAACACCGGCACTTCGCGGCTCCTGCCGGTACGCTGCTTGATGCTCTGAATAGCATGAGCGCCACGGACTTGCCAATGAACAGGAATAACCGCCGCAGCCTTATCCATAACCGGCTTCAGGGCAGGCTCAATCAGTGAATTCAGCAGGTTCATAGGATACCTCGGTTAACACAGTTGTTTCGTTATTGCCGGCGCGGGTAAGCCGACATGCAGCAGAGTTCTTGTGGATTACATCTGAAACTCGGGCAGGCGCACGATCAGGCCATCCAGGGCCTCCGAGACGGTGATCTGACAAGACAGGCGTGAGGTATCGGCTTTTTCGGGCGTGAGACCCAGCATGCCCTGCTCATCGGCGTTGATGTTGCCGGTGGCCTGAATCCAGTCGTGATCAACAATTACATGGCAGGTGCCACAGGCGCAGGCGCCGCCACAATCCGCGTCTATTCCCGGGATGCCGTTATCAACGGCGGTCTGCATCAGCGTTTGGCCTGCGGCAATCTCGACCACATGTGCGGCACCGTTGTGTTCAATAAATGTAATCTGACCCATACGCGTTTCACCTCTGTTGTTTTTGGAGTGGTTTCAGTGGAAGCCAGATTACGATCAGCGATGTTCGGGTGGCAGGTCATTAATTGACAGCGAGGGGTCATTTAAAGACACTCAAGGTGTGCGCCGGTCTTCAGGCGCTCACTCAAGGACACAAGAATAATGATGCGCGACATTGACCTGAGCCAGCCGTGTATTCCCTCCAATTACAGCCGACTGATTGCCCGGGAGTTGGCTTTACAAACCCGCGATGTCCCGGATTTGCTGGCGATGACCCAGCTGACAGTGGATCAGTTTCTGCAGGAGGACACTCTGCTGACCCCGCAACAGCAATTGCAGATACTGGATAACAGTTTGCAGCTGGCTAATGACGATACCTTCGGATTGCGCCTGGGCCGGCGGCTGACGTCGCCTACCCACGGTGCCATGGGGTTTCTGGTCAACAGCAGCCCGGACCTGCTGACTGCCATTCGGGCTTTTCAGGTCTTCCTGCCAACCCGCATGAACCTGGCCCGCCTTGAGATGGCCGCCAGGGACAACTGGTTGGAGGTGACTTGCCGCTTTCATGTGGAATTGTCGGAATCACTTTTAAAGGTTCTGAGTGAGAGCTTTGCGGTGATCTTCTTTGATTGTGCGGAATTTATTGTGGGCCGACCGGTGGGGGAGGTGGTATGCGGGTTTCTGCACAAGGAGCCTGGGTACAGCCATTGCTACGCGGACTACATTCCGGGTTCGATAACGTTTGGCGCAACCTCACTCGCGCTGAACATTCCGCTCGACGTGTGCAAGGTGCCCAATGCGTCCGCCAACCATGAGAACTACATGATGGCGCTGAAGCAGTGTGAATGCATGCTGGCGCAATTGCAGTCCGACCGTGAGAGCTGCAAATACCGGGTACAGAAAATGATGCTGTCTCATCCGCCCGGGGTGTTGACTGAAGAAGAGGCCGCCGCCGCGCTGTTTATCTGCAAGCGCACGTTGGCGAGAAGATTGAAAGCGGAAGGCGCCAGTTTTCGGCAATTGAGAGACGGCATTTTGTCGCAGCAGGCGATAGGCTATCTGCGGGACAGCTCGGTGTCCGTCGAGGCCATTGCGGAGTTGCTGAATTATCACGACAGCGCGAATTTCCGGCGGGCATTCAAGCGGTGGTTTGGCGTTACACCGGACCAATATCGACGTCGTAGTGCATCGCAAACATGATCTGTGGCCAGAGGTATTGGGCGCTTTGCTTCAGGCCAGGCAAATACGATAACGAATGACGCCGTTATCTTCTTCGTGGACCGATTCAATCTGGTGGCCGGTGATCTCGCACAGGGCCTGCAAATCGCGGCGGCCACTGACGTCATCCGCCAGGAATTCCACCCGGGTGCCACTGGGCAGCCCCTGGGTGCGTTTCTTGAAGCGCAAAACCGGAAGCGGGCATACCAGACCGACAGCGTCGATCCGGTATACCTCTGCCTGGTCAGTCAAGGCGCACACTCGTGGAACTGCCTTGTTCCGCAGAGGACCAGCCAAACTGGTTCAGTACCACGGGCGCACAAAAGGCAATGACCAGGGCCACGACAAACGCGGCTGCCATAACTTTCATGATGAACCCCCTTTGCCTTGTTTCGCCTCAACCTCTTCTACCCACAGGTCGTGATGCTGGCGGGCCCATTCGCGGTCAACCTGGCCGTTGCCCATGGCATCAAACGCGCCTTCCATACCGACAGAGCCGATGTAGATGTGGGCGATGATGGCCACCATCATGGCGAACGCAACGATAGAGTGCCAGATGTTGGCGTACTGCATCTCTTCATGGGGCGTCAGCGCAGTCGGGAAGTCGGTACCGATAACACTGTTAATAACGCTGAAGGTGCCAGCGAACATGGGCATTTCAAACGGGAACAGCAGCGACAGGCCCGACAGGGACACCGAGACGCCCAGCAGCATCACCGTCCAGAAAATGATCTTCTGGCCGGCATTGAACTTCTTGGAGGAGGGGTGGGACTTGGTGAAGATGCCACCGCCCGCCTTGATCCACTGCCAGTCGAGCTTGTTGGGTATGTTGTGCGCGACCCACATGACGAAGGTCATGACCAGGCCCAGCATAAAGGCCCAGGCGACATTATTGTGCAACCACTTGGAACCCACGGCGAGGGTTGAATAGGCCTCGTGCCCAATCACGGGAATCAGGAAACTTCGCCCCATCAGCGTGATCAGGCCGGTCAGCGCCAGGGCGATAAACGACCCCGCCAATAACCAGTGGCCAAAGCGCTCGATGGCTTTGAATCGTTCGATCTTGGTGCCGGAAGGGCCGCCATCGATCATGATTTTGCCGCGAACAAAGTAGAACACTACCAGCAGCAGAATGATGCCCAGAAGGGCGCCACCGCCGTAAGTGATCATGGGGCCTTCCCGGAGCTTGTACCAGGGCATGCCGCCGTCCTGAATCAGCACATCAGCCCCCGGGCCCCTGGCCTGGGTTTTGATATCGCTCTGGTTGTAGCGGATGCCCCGCCAGACATCGGAGTCTGACACGCCGCCCCGGGTGCCCAGTTGCTCCGTGATCGGTTTGGCGTTGGCCGGGTTGCCGAGGTTTTCAGAACGGAACGACTCGTCCATTTTCAGCTGTTGCTGGCGAGCCATGATATCTTCGAGGGTTTGCGCGCCCCCGGTCGCGGTTCGATCAACCGCCGGGGCATCGCTTGCCCAGGCAGGATTAAAAAGCAGTGTCGCCATTGCAAGCAGGGCGGCACCCAATAGTTTTCGGTTCATGAGAGCGCTCCAGCGGAATGAACAAAAAGAATAAGTTATCCCGATCGATTCCGGAGCCCTGAGGCTCCGGAATCCACGGGTGAGCTTAAGCGCCCTTCTTCTCGTAAGCTGTGCCCCATCCCCAGGCGCCGGAACCGAAACCGCGGTTCACCACTCGCTGGCGATAGATGTCCGAAACCGTGTTGCCATCACCGGCCAACAGGGCTTTGGTTGAGCACATTTCCGCACAGAGCGGCAACTTGCCCTCTGCAATACGGTTGCGACCGTATTTGTTGAACTCCGTTGTTGAATGGTCTTCCTCAGGACCACCTGCACAGAACGTACACTTGTCCATCTTGCCCCGGCTGCCAAAGTTACCCGCCTGGGGGAACTGGGGCGCGCCGAAGGGGCAGGCGTAAAAGCAGTAGCCACACCCGATGCACAGGTCTTTGGAGTGCAGCACGATGCCGTCCGCCGTCTGGTAGAAGCAGTCGGTTGGGCAAACGGCCATACACGGCGCGTCTGAACAGTGCATGCAAGCTACCGAGATGGAACGCTCGCCTGGCTTGCCATCCTCGATGGTGACCACGCGGCGGCGGTTGATGCCCCAGGGGACTTCGTGCTCGTTCTTACAGGCTGTCACGCAAGCATTACATTCGATGCAGCGCTCGGCGTCACAAAGGAATTTTGCTCTTGCTTGTCCTTCAAGTGCCATGGTCTACACCTCTTGTTATGCTGGTTCGATGGCACACAGGGTGCACTTGGTCTCTTGCATCTGCGTGACCGAGTCGTACCCGTATGTCTGAACGGTGTTTGTGGATTCACCCAACACGATCGGATCGGCACCCTCAGGGTATTTATGCCGACGATCCTCGCCTTGCAGGTGACCGCCGAAGTGGAACGGCATGAAGGCCACGCCTTCGCCAACCCTTTCGGTAACCATTGCTTTTACCTTGATGCGCGCGCCCTCCGGGCCAGACACCCAGACATCCCTGCCATCGCGAATGTTCAAGTTATTGGCGTCGCGTGGATTCACCTCTATGAACATGTCTTGCTGGAGTTCTGCCAGCCAGGGGTTTGACCGGGTTTCGTCGCCGCCACCTTCGTATTCCACCAGTCGGCCAGAAGTCAGAATGATGGGGAAGTCCTTGCTGAAGTCGTTCTTCTGAATCGACTCGTACATGGTCGGCACACGCCAGAAGGTCTTGTCGGCGTAAGTCGGGTAGTCTTCCACCAGGTCGCGACGGTTGGTGTAAAGCGGTTCGCGGTGCAGTGGCACCGGGTCCGGGAAGTTCCAGACAATGGCGCGGGCCTTGGCGTTACCGAAGGGTGCGCACTCGTGCTTGATCGCCACACGCTGGATACCGCCAGACAGATCGGTTTTCCAGTTGGCTTCCGGTCCGCCAACCGCGTCGATGGCCGCACGCTCTTCGGCAGTTAGATCGCCGTCCCAGCCAAGGTCCATCAGCATCTGCATGGTGAATTCCGGGTAGCCGTCCTTGATTTCCGAATCCTTGGAGTAAACCCCTTCAGCCAGCAGGTTCTCACCGTTACGCTCAACACCAAATCGGGCCCGGAAGGTCAGGCCGCCCTTGGATACCGGCAACGACATATCGTACAGGTTGGCGGTGCCCGGATGGTTCATCTCCGGGGTACCCCAGCACGGCCATGGCAAACCATAGTAATCACCATCGCAGGGCCCACCCACTGCGCGCAGGGTGGTTTTGTCAAAGTGATGTTGATTGGCCATATGCAGCTTGAGCCGCTCAGGAGACTGGCCGGTATACCCGATGGTCCACATGCCACGGTTGAACTCGCGGGTGATGTCTTCAATTACCGGCTCGTCGCCTTCAATGGCGATGTTGCGGAACATACGATCAGTGAAGCCAAACTTGTCCGCAAACAGTTTGATGATTTCATGATCCACCTTGGAGTCGAACAGCGGCTCCATCACTTTCTCACGCCATTGCAATGAACGGTTGGAGGCGGTGACCGAACCCGTCGTTTCGAACTGCGTGGTTGTCGGCAGCAGGTAGGCGCCGTCTGTCCGGTCATGCAATACGGCAGACACGGTCGGGAAAGGATCCACCACAACCAGCAGGTCGAGTTTCTCCATGGCTTCCTTCATTTCCAGCATACGGGTCTGTGAGTTGGGTGCGTGGCCCCACAACACCATGGCTCGGGTGTTGTCCGGTTGTTCCAGGTTCTCCTTTGCTTCCAGAACGCCGTCAATCCAGCGAGACACTGGAATGCCTTTTTCATACATCATGGCGCGGGATTTTCCGTCTTTGTCCCAGGTGGCAAAACGACCTTTCAGCCAGTCCAGGTCCTCTTCCCAGACCCGCGCCCAGTGTGCCCAGGAACCGGCGGCAACGCCGTAATAGCCTGGCAGACTGTCGGCGACTACGCCGAAGTCGGTAGCGCCCTGCACGTTGTCGTGGCCACGGAAGATATTGGTGCCGCCACCGGTAACCCCCATGTTGCCCAGGGCCAGTTGCAGGATGCAGTAAGCGCGGGTGTTGTTGTTGCCATTGGTGTGCTGGGTGCCACCCATACACCAGATTACGGTACCCGGGCGGTTGTTGGCCAGGGTGCGGGCAACGCGCTCAAGTTGCGCGCCCGGAGTACCGGTGACGCGTTCAACCTCCTCCGGATTCCACTTCGCCACTTCGGCGCGGATGTCCTCCATGCCGTAAACGCGGGTGCGGATGAATTCCCGGTCTTCCCAGCCGTTTTCGAAGATGTGCCACAGGATGCCCCAGATCAGGGCAACGTCCGAACCCGGACGGAAGCGCACGTACTCGTCTGCGTGGGCGGCGGTGCGGGTAAAGCGCGGATCACACACAATCAGCGGTGCGTTGTTCTCTTCCTTGGCCTTCAGAATATGCAGCAAAGACACCGGGTGCGCTTCCGCCGGGTTGCCACCGATCAGGAAGATCGCCTTGGACTTGTGGATGTCGTTGTAGGAATTGGTCATGGCACCGTAACCCCAGGTGTTGGCTACGCCAGCAACCGTGGTGGAATGACAGATTCGGGCCTGGTGATCAACGTTATTGGTGCCCCAGTAAGCGGCGAACTTGCGGAACAGGTAGGCTTGTTCGTTGTTGTGCTTGGCGCTGCCGAGCCAGTACACGGAATCGGGGCCGCTTTCCTCGCGGATTTGCAGCATCTTGTCGCCGATTTCGTTGATGGCGTCTTCCCAGGAGATCTTACGCCACTCACCGTTGACCATTTTCATGGGCGACTTCAGGCGACGCTCGCCGTGGGCGTGCTCACGAACCGCCGCACCTTTGGCGCAGTGGGCGCCCAGGTTAAACGGGCTGTCCCAGCCGGGCTCCTGCCCGGTCCAGACGCCATTCTGGACTTCGGCTTCAACCGTGCAGCCGACCGAGCAGTGGGTACAGACGGATTTTTTACGAACGACTTCGCCGCCTCCCGTTGAGGGCGTTGACGCTTCTACCCGGGTTGTTGGCAGTGATAGTGCTGCCAGTCCACCTACCGTGATGCCCGAGGCCGCCAGGAAGCTACGACGGTCCATGGTTTTGGTAGCGAGGGATGAAAGTAAAGATCCAGCACGGGGGCCTTTCGCTACCCCGTTGGTTCTCTTCCTTAACATGTCGAATACCTCTCTCTTTTATTGTTCTCGTTTTCAGAAGGTGCGGTCATTCAAGAGCCTTTCGCAACCTTGAATGGCGTGCAGATTCGTTAAAAGCGAGCTGTTTCGAAGTACTTGCGTGTGTGATCTGTATCGCGCAGTCCGTTGCTCTTCGGGGCGTCCTTGACCACATCGGCCGCAGCGTTCGGTGCAACGGCCATCGCGACTGCAGCCGGGGCTGCAACGACCGCCATTCGCAGAAACTGGCGGCGGCTGTTTTGCTCATTTTGGTTGTCCATAGGACATCTCCACCTGTTTTGAGGGATCAGAGCGATCCCGGTTACTGGATTGCAAAGGCTTCTTCTTCTACGGTCATAAAGGCTCGACCCAGCGAGCCCACCGGTGCGTAGAAGATGGCGTTTTGCGCTTCCTCCAGATCGGTAAAAAATAATCGCGCCCACTTTGCCAGATGGGCTTCAAAAAAGGCTTTTTGCGAGGTTACGTCGCTCGCACCACCAAACTCGCCACTGATAATGCCTGCCATGATCTCGCACAGGATGCCCATGTGGTCTTCGGGCTCCTTTACGTCGTTACGGGTGCTGATGCCCCTGGATAAAAGATCGCTGCGTAAATTTGCCAGGGGCTTTTCGTTCAGGAATCCGGTGAGGTAATAGCTGGCGTAGGGCAGCAGCTCCCCGCGGGTGAGCCCCACGAACAGATTGTTGAACTCACGCTCGGCGTCCTCGGCCCTGGTGCGTTGTGCCAGAGCAGCGAGGTTCCGTGAGGCCGACCCGATGGGCGTATCGTCGCCCTGAAGCGTTGCCAAACCCTTGAGTAGCTCAGCCGAAGGCGGGTTGCTCAGCAGGCTGCCGAGCAACTGGTAAATCTGGGCCCTGGCGCGATCCTCTTCAGTGATCGAGCGAGGACATAGGCTTTCAGCGGTGTTGACCAAGTCTCGTTCCTTTACGTTGTTGTTTAATTTTTGTGCTATTCAGATTTATAGTCCCGAAAAGGCAAAGGCGCAACCAGTCTCGAGACATGTCGGATTTATGGTCGCTTCTACTCGAATCGCATCCTCGGTCGGTAGAGCGGAGCGGGTTCTGCCTCTTCCACCTCCGCTTCAGGCAGCGGCTGTCGTGGCGCGCTCGGTGGCTCAGCCGTATTCTGAATGTGCGGCTGTTCGGTTAGTGCTGCCGGTTCCGGAGGTTCAACGGGGTCAACGGGTTCCACGAGCTCCGCAATTCCAGAGTGACTCTTGGCAGGCGGCTTTGCTTGCTCAGCCTTCTTTGCGGTTTTGTCGAACATGCCCTGGCCGACCTTATACAGGGTCTTGACGGTTTGGCCGGCGGTGGCAGCGTTCGTGTAATCCTCGTCGTAGTCGTTCAGACCATCAAGCACGGCCAGGACGGGGTTCGATCTCCAGAGTGCACGCAGGGCTTTGCGGCGCAATAGTTCCGGGATCTCTTTGCGCATGAAGCCGGTAACGTCGGTGCCCAATTGGATTGCATCCGGATCGGGTAATCCATATTTCGCCAGAACCTCATGCTCGGGCAGGGTCTGATTGATCGCAAGCTCCTGCTCTTCAGCGGACGGTTCGTTTTCCACTGGTAAAGCGGGAGAGGCTTCAGTCTTGTGACTGTGCTCAGCTTTTTTGCGCGACCATCGTTGCAGGCGTGACTCTGTCATTACGGCACCCTCCGTTTTTTGAGGTTGGTGGGTGCGCGGTAAACGTCGCTCTGCTGGCGGATTCGTGGGTCGCCTTTGCCGTCTTCTTTGCCATCGACGCTTTTCTTGTCGCGACGGCGCTTCTTGAACGGTTCCTCAATGTAGTGCAGATCGATAAATTCCTTGATCCAGGCGGCCAGTGACTCGGGAATGGGCACGGGTTCAACAATGCTCTCGCCGCTGTCCAAAGCATCCTGCGCCTCATAGGCGCTGGCGGTGATATCACTGACAAACCACCCTGACGGAGATTGTCCGGATTGGTCCCGATCAAGGATGACCCAGACAGACGGGGTGATCATGTTCAGGGAGACAAGGTAGGCCTCTGCGTCGGCACGATACAGCTGCATGGTCACCGTGCCGGCGTGGTAATCCACCACCTCGCCCTCCCGGACCATTTCTTTCCAGAAAGCCTCCGGTGCACCAGGTATAACCGCAACCGGTGTCCAGATATGTCGGGCCCAGCGGGTGACCCCGGGGGTACGCCGAACCACCGCGCCGACCGGCAATTCTCGTTTCCAACTGTCCGTACGACTGCTCATGATGTTTCTCTTTCTTATTATCTCTTGAAGCTAGCAGAGCCAGAGCAATTATCCAATTATCCGATTGTCCAAGGCCAAACAGCTGTGGCATGCTCGAAGAGCCACGGTTGAAATCAATACGTACAAAAATAACTAAAAGAGTAATTTTCCTGATGACACCAACTAAAACCCTTCTTTTATGCACCTGCGAAAAAACGCAGTCCGTCAGCCCTGAAGCGTTGAAAGCGGCTTCGGCGGCCGGGCAGGTGATTGTTGTGGATGAGTTGTGTGGCAAGGACATGGCTACGGCCGCCGAACACTTGAGCGGTACTGGTGAAGTGCTCATTGCCTGCGGCCAGCAAGCGGCGTTATTCGAGCGCCTGGGTGAGGATGTGCAGGCGGAAGTGGGCCAGTCCGCGCCGTTGAGCACCATCGATATCCGGGACCGTGCCGGCTGGAGCGCGCCGGATGCCAATCCCAAACGTCTGCATGCCAAGCAGGCCGCGTTGATGGCCGGGGCGCAGCTGCCGGCGGCCATGGCGCCGGCAAAGCTCATCCAGTCCAGTGGCGTCTGCTGTATCGTTGGCCCAACCGACCAGGCCATCCGGATGGCGGAACTGGTGCAGGATGAGCTTGGCGTTACCTGCGTTGTGAGTGATGCCGGCCCTGTCCAGTTACCCTCCGCCAGGTACGACGTAGCCAGGGGTAAACTGACCTCGGCCAAAGGGGCGCTGGGCAACTTCGAGCTGGAATTTGCCCAGCTGCAAATGCTGAATCCGGCGGGCCGGGGTGCACCGGCCTATGGTGACGCAAAGGCCACGGCCCGCAGCGAGTGCGACATTTTTATCGATCTGCGGGGCGGTGCCCCGGCATTTCCACACTACCAGAAGCGCAACGGCTATTTCTGGGCTGATCCTGCCAAAAACGGTGAGCTGGAGCGCATTGCCCTGACCGCCAGAGAGCGGGTGGGTGAGTTTGAGAAAACCGTGTATTTCCGGCTGGAAGAATCCCTGTGCGCCCACTCGCGGGCGAACCAGCCCGGTTGTACCCGTTGCCTGGATGTCTGTTCCACCGAGGCAATCTTTTCCGCCGGCGACCACATTCAGATTGATTCCGATATCTGCGCCGGTTGCGGGACTTGTGCGGCGGTTTGTCCGACCTCCGCCATCACCATGAACGAAACCCCCTTTGAGTCGATTACCAAAGCTCTGGATGTGATGGCCAGGACCTACCGGGAGCACTCGGGCGAGGCACCACGGCTGGTGTTTCATTCCCTGGGTGCGGGCGCCGAGGCCATTGCCTACCTGGCCAGGTATCACGACGGGCTGGCGGACGACCTGATTCCGTTTGGCCTGGAGCAGATTGACCGCATAGGCCATGCAGAGATACTGGCGGCCTTTGGTGCGGGCTACGCCGAAGTGCTGATGCTGGCAGATAACGAACTGGATCGGCGGGCTGTCGCTGCCGAAGTGGAACTGGCCCAGGCCATGCTGGTGGGTACCCACAATTCCCCCAGCCGGATTCGGGTTATTGCCGCGGAACATCTCGGCGAAGCCGGTGACAATGCCGGCCGCCTGAGTGAACCTGTGTTGCTGGTGGGCGGCCGCCGGGATATCACCAGAGTTGCCGCCACCGCGATGGCAGACAAGATTGATGGGCCCATTCCCCTGCCGGCGGGCGCGCCCTACGGCGCCATCGAAATTGATTCAGACAAGTGCACGTTGTGCCTTGCCTGTGTATCCCTGTGCCCAACCGGCGCGCTTGGCGATCACCCGGACAGGCCGGAAGTCCAGTTCACCGAAAACGCCTGTGTGCAGTGCGGCGTCTGCGAAAGCACCTGTCCGGAAACCGCCATCACTCTGAAGCCACAGCTGGACCTGTCCAAGGCGGCGCTGAGCGCCCGCGCCCTGCACGGTGAAGATCCCTTCGAATGTATCCAGTGTGGTAAACCCTTCGGTGTTGCCAGCACCATTAACCGGATTGTTGAGAAGCTGGAAAACCAACACTGGATGTACACCAAGTCTGACAACGTCCAGCTTATCAAGATGTGCGACGATTGCCGGGTAAAGGCCCAGTTCCATGGCGACAGTGCGCCCATGGCCAGCGGTGAGCGGCCCCGGGTTCGCACCAGTGATGACTATCGCGACCACTAAATCTGATCGGGACATTGTATGGTTCAATACGTTAATGCCGACAAAAGCAATCTGATCGGAACCGATGCGCCCCGGCCGCAGGACAAGAATCCGAGAGGCATCAGCCGGATTATCGCCATTGCCTCGGGCAAGGGCGGTGTTGGCAAATCCACCGTGGCCTCCAACCTGGCGGTGGCACTGGCATCGAAAGGGCTCAAAGTGGGGCTGCTTGATGCGGACGTCTACGGGCCCAGCCAGCCCCGTATGCTGGGGGTTTCCGGCCGCCCGTCCAGCCCGGACGGGCACACCATTCTGCCCTTGCGCAATCATGGCGTAACACTGATGTCACTGGGCCTGATGACCACGGAAGACGAAGCGATCGTGTGGCGTGGGCCGATGCTGATGGGCGCCCTGGAACAGATGATGAACCAGGTGGACTGGGGCAGGCTGGACGTGTTGCTGGTGGATCTGCCCCCCGGCACCGGCGATGTCCAGATGACCCTGAGCCAGAAATTCTTTGTGGCCGGCGCCGTCGTGGTGTCGACGCCCCAGGACATTGCCCTGATGGACGCGCGCAAGGGCATCGACATGTTCAACCGCATGGATGTGCCGCTGTTTGGCCTGATCGAGAACATGGCCTCGTTCGTCTGTGACGGTTGTGGCAAAGAACATCATCCCTTCGGCTCTGGCGGCGCCAGGGCGGAAGCGGAAAAGCTTGGAGCGCCTTTCCTGGGTGAAATCCCATTGGACCTGGATATCCGTATCGGCTCGGACGGAGGTGTGCCGATTGTGGTGTCGAAACCGGAAAGCCCCCAGGCCAGGGCCTTTCAGCGAATCGCCGATGAAATTGTGGCTTCCGATGTGTACGCCCGGGCCGTGCTATGAATCTGCCTGCTCCTCAATTCCCGCCACTGCTGACGGGCGAAGTAGTGCCCAGACATACCGACCCTTTTGACAAGGCGGTCAGCCGTGCCATCGCCGGGGTCGATTCTGGCACCATCTTCTACTCGCAAGGGGAGGATACCTTGCGTGCCGCGCTTGTGTTGGCACCGGAAACGCCACTGGAAGAGGCCATTCAGGCTGTCTACGTGGCCCAGATCGGCTTGGCTGAGAGCCTGGGTGCGCTGGCGCCGCCAGAGGTGCCGGTTCATTTCCAGTGGCCGGATCGTATCAAGGTGAATGGTGCCGTGTGCGGCGGTGTTCGCTTTGCCGCGGATGTGTCAGACCCGAAGGCGTACCCGAACTGGCTGGTGATCGGTATTCATGTGCCGTTCACCATGGCCGGCAACGAACCCGGTGACAATCCGGACGAAACCTGCCTGTGTGAAGAAGGCTGTGTGGATATCACCCCCATGTCGCTGCTGGAAAGCTGGTCCAAGCACACATTGCTCTGGCTGACCTACTTTCTGGATAGCGGATTCGAGCGCATACATACCGACTGGCGACCACGTTGCGACACCCTTGGCATGCAGATTGACTACCCGAGGCCGGGACTCTTCGTTGGCCTGGATGACAAAGGCCGGATGTTGTTACGGGAAGATGTGATGACAGAAACCGTAAGCCTGATTGAATTCGCGGAGCACCTATGAAACTGGCCCGAAGCCTGCGACTGGATGTGTCTGATGACAATGTGTTCGAGAATCCGGCGCCGAGCGGCGAATGGGCTATTTCGGGCGGATTCGAGTTCTCCAACTGGACCGACGCGGAGCTGAAGGGCAAAGCCCGGCAGGCCTTCAGTAATGGTTGGTACAGCATCGAATCCGGCGGTCGAGCCAGTTTCGTGGGTGTGTGTGACATTACCGAAACCGAACTGGAGGGGTTGCGCCGGACCCTGGCGCAAACCTTTGTCGAGCAATACGGGGCGCCAGACATAGAGGCGGCCTACCCCGTGGCTTGCGAAGAAATCGACCAGATGCGCAGCATGTGTGAGGACTTCGAGGACAATACCCTGCTGATGGTCAGCCGAACCCTGACCGAACTGGGGGTTGAGGAAACCTACCGTTCCCGGGCCCCGCAGGATGCCTCACTGGAAGCCTTCGCCGTGCACGGCAGCGTTGAGTGATTACAGCCCGAAGCTGCCATAAGGTATAAAGCGAACGGGCGTTCCCGGCTCGATCTCCTGGGCGCTCTCGTCCAGCTCCACCAGACCTTCAGACCAGGCCAGGCCGGTCACCCGCCCGGAGCCTTCGGAACCAAACACTTCAACCTGCCCGTCCCGCACCCGTGCCCGCAACATCTCACTGCGCCCCGGTTTTTTGTTCTTGGAAAAGTTGGCGGGAATCAGGTAACTCGTTGGTTCAAACCACTCACCCCCGGCCAGCAGTGCCATGGCCGGAACCCCAAAGCGCAATGCGCAGACCCAGGCCGCCACCGGGTTGCCCGGCAGACCCACCACGGGCGTGCCCTTGAACATGGCCAGCGCCAGGGGGCGGCCCGGTTTGATGGCAATGCGCCAGTTGCTGATGTCACCGTGGGCTTTCAGGGTTTTCGAGACATGGTCTTCATCCCCGGCGGAAACGCCGCCGCTGGTGAGGATCAAGTCGCATTGGTCCGCACCGCGCTCCAGTGCTGCTTTAACGTCCTCAGCCCGGTCCAGCGCATGGCCCAGGTCGACCAGTTCATAGCCCAGTTGCGTCACCATGGCGCTGAGCATCGGGCGGTTGGCGTCGTAAATCTGCCAGTCGGTCACCGGGGCACCGACGGGCTTTACTTCGTCTCCTGTCGACAACACGCCAACACGCAGCCGCTGGTAAACATCCACCGATTCGATGCCGACACTGGCGAGTACCGAAATCTGGGTAGGTGTCAGCCGGGTACCGGCGGTCAGAATGCAATCCTGTACCTGGATATCCTCGCCGGCTTTGCGCCGGTTGGCACCCGCCTTTAACGTGCCGTTCAGGTGCAGCTGGCCATCGATGACCTCGCAGTCTTCTTCCAGCACTACGGTGTCTGTGCCTGCCGGCATCACTGCGCCGGTGAGTATGCGGATGGCGTATCCCTCGGGAACCTGCCCGGTGTAAGGTTCACCGGCAGCACTGCGGCCATCGGCCAGTGGCAGCACACAAGGAACCTCGGTTAGAGGGCCGGCAAGGGCATACCCATCGACGGCGGAATTGCTGCTTGGCGGGTGGGCTCTGGGTGCATGGACATCTTTAGCCAGTATTCGGCCGTTGAGCTGAGACAGCGGGACGTCTTGCTCCACCCCCACCACCGGGTGCAGGCGGGAACGCAGCCGCGCCAGCGCTTCGTCCACCGGTGTCCAGTTCACCCCGGGAGGCAGGGCAAAGCAGTCGTTACGGAGCGGTTTCGTGGGGCTCCCGTTATTGGCGGCGTTGCTCATGGTTGTTCACGCTTCAGAATAAAGTCAGTGATGCCGGTGACATCGTTGATGTCGAAGACCGGGCCCGGGAAATCCGCGGCATAGTCTGCCGCCACCGCCACAATGCTTGGGTCCTGCGGGTACAGGGGGGCGTGGGAGCTGTCCTGCCGGTGAACTTCAATTTTGGGATGGGCGTTGGTTTTGAATCCCTCAACCACGACCCAGTCGCAGGGGCCCAGCCTGGCCAGCAACTCATCCAGGGTTGGCTCCCGGGCGCCCCGGAGTTCATGCATGATCGCAAAGCGTTGGCCGCCCGCGAGGATGACTTCCTGAGCGCCAGCCTCCCGGTGCTTGTAGCTGTCGGTTCCGGGTTGGTCTATGTCCACCAGGTGATGGGCGTGTTTGATGGCGTTAACGGTCAAACCTCTGCTGGACAACTCGTGAATCACGGCGCTGGCCAGGGTGGTCTTGCCCGAATTCTTCCAGCCTACGATACCTATCACGTTCACGTCAGATGCTGCTCCGCCCAAGCCAGGTCTTCCGGTGTATTGATGTTGAAGAAGTCGGCCTCCTCGAACATCACCAGGGTTTCACCCTTGGCCAGCGTCCATTGGCGAATCTTGCGCACGCCGTCGTTCAGGGCGGCTCTCAGGTCATGCCGCAGCGCGACTTGCCAGCGGCCAAAGGTGGGCTGGGGAATCCGCCCCCGCTCTGGGTCCGGGGTGGCTGCCAGCACCACCGGGGCGCCAGATGCGGACAGGCGCTCTACCATGTTCAGGGGGAACGATGGGGTATCCGCCGCAACGCTGATCAGCCACTCATGGCCCTGTTCCGCCGCCCAGTCCATGCCCGCCAGAATGCCGGCCAGGGGGCCGGCATAGTCCGGTATGGAGTCGGCAACCACCGGTAACCCCAGATCATCGAACCGGGAAAGGTCGCCATTGGCATTCAGTACCACGGCGTCTACCTGCGGTGTTATCCGCTCGATAACCCGATGAATCAGGGAATGACTCCCCAGCATCAACCGGCCTTTATCGCCACCACCCATACGGTTGGCCTGGCCCCCGGCCAGAATCACGGCGCACTCAGTCATGCTCAGCCCCTTTACGACGCATTTTCTTGTCCTCATCCGGAACCTGAGACAGGTCCTGATCAAACACCAGGCGGTGCTGGCCACTGAGGCAGGTGAATTTCTTGCCCCGCATCCGACCGATCAGGGTTAGCCCCACTTGCCGGGCAATATCCACGCCCCAGGCGGTGAAACCGGACCGGCTGATCAGGGTCGGGATGCCCATCAGGGACGTTTTGATCACCATTTCGGAGGTTAAACGGCCGGTGGTGTAGAGCACCTTATCGTCCGCGGGCACTTTGTTCTGATGCATCCAGCCAGCGATCTTGTCGACCGCGTTATGGCGTCCGACATCTTCCATGTACGCCAGAATCCTGCGGCCCTGGCACAGCGCGGTGCCATGGATGGCGCCGGTTTCCATATACAGGCTGGGGGTATGGTTGATCTGGTAGGACAGGTCGTAAAAGGTACTGGTGTGTACCGGGGTGTCTGGCAGTGAAAGCCCGTCCAGCCCTGCCATCATGTCACCAAACACCGTACCCACGGCGCAGCCGGAGGTTCGGGTTTTCTTTTCCAGTTTGTCCTCAACATCCGTGATGCCGGCCGTGCGTACCACGGCCACTTCCAGCTCCTCGTCGAAATCAATCCCGGTAACCTGATCGGTCTCTTTCAGCATGCCCTGATTCAACAGGAAACCGAGGGCCAGGTATTCCGGGTGATCGCCAATGGTCATGGCGGTGACGATTTCCTGGCTGTTCAGGTAAATGGTCAGGGGGCGCTCTTCGATAACACTGATGGACTTGGGTTGGCCGGTTTCATCAACGCCTTCGACTGCCCGGGACAATCTGGGATCTTTAGGATCGGGAAGTATGGAATCAATCGTCATTGTTATTCTGGCTCTTTCAGGGATTCCGCATACCGCATTATTTACGGACATAGCCAGAGATTAGCCTATTTGGCATTCGGGAAAAACAGCTGTTGTCCATTCACTTTAAAGTCAGCAATCGCTTGCTGGCCCTCTTCGGAAATCAGCCAGTTGTGCCACTGTCGGGCGAGATTGTGTTTAAGGTGCGGATGCTTCTGTTCCGAGAGCAACAAGCTGCCGTACTGGTTGAATAACACGTCGTCGCCTTCAAACAGCAGGGTCAGGTTCTGGCGGTTGCCGAACGCTACCCAGGTGGCGCGATCCGACAACACGTAGGCGTCCATGGCCGCGGCGGTGTTGAGCGTTGGCCCCATGCCGCTGCCAAGCTCCCGGTACCAGTCGCCATCGGGCTCAACGCCGGCGTTTTCCCAAAGGCGCAACTCGGCGCGGTTGGTGCCGCTGTCATCACCCCGTGATGTGAACGGGGCCCGGGCACTGGCGATGGCTGCGAAGGCCTCGGCGGCGGTTCTGGCGTTGCGGGCATTGGCGGGGTCGCTTGCTGGACCAATCAGCACGAAGTCGTTGAACATGACATCCGCTCGCCCGGTGGCGTGGCCATTCTCAATAAATCGCTGTTCGCCGGTGGTGTCGTGCACCAGCAGACTGTCGGCGTCGCCTCGGCGGGCAAGCTCAAAGGCCTGGCCGGTGCCAACGGCTACAACCCGCACATCGATGCCGGTGGCGTTTCGGAATGTTGGCAGGATAGTGTCAAAAAGCCCCGAGCTTTCCGTTGAGGTGGTAGACGCGAGAATGATGTATTCCCCGGCGTGCGCAGTGGGCAGCATGCCCACCGCCAGCACACTTGCAAACAGCAGGTTCAGGGCCTTTTTCATCTTGTTGTTCCTTGCGTGCACTGGGAGCGTCTTTCAGATCACTTCCTATCCGAATCCTGATAACGGAGCTATTCCACCAGTTCTCCGCTAACAAATGCCTGTGCCTCGCGAGACACGGGTTTGCTGAAGAAGGCGTCAGCAGCAGTGTGTTCGCGCACTTTGCCTCCAGACAGGAACAGAACGTCTCCGGCCAGCCGCCGGGCCTGGTGCAGGTCGTGGGTGGTCATCACAATGCGTGTACCTCGCTGGTGAAAATCCAGCACGGCGGCCTCAACGGCCTTGATCGCGGCCGGGTCAAGCGCCGAGGTGGGTTCGTCAAGAAATAACACCTGTGGTGAAAGCACCCAGGCCCGCGCCAACGCAAGGCGCTGTTGCTGGCCACCCGACAGCACCCGCGCGGGTTTGTGGGCACTGGCAGCCAGGCCGAAGCGCTCGAGGGCATCCAGTGCCAGTTTCGCCCGTGCCCGGCGGGGGACGCTGTTGACCGCCAGCGCGTGCCTCAGATTAGCCACCGCCGAGCGGCGCAGAAGCACCGGTTGCTGGAATACCATGGCCTGGCGGGGAGTGCCCTCATCCGACCAGATAATCCGGCCCTGGGTTGGCGATAGCAGCCCGTGGGCCAGTCGCAGCAGGAGGCTTTTGCCGGCGCCGTTGGGGCCCATCACCAGGGTAGGGCCGGGGCCGTCGAGAGTGAAGGAACAGGGGCCCAGCAATGTCTTTTCCTCGTGATGGAAGGCGACACCCTGAAAGGACAGGGCCGGTGGTGGAAGCAGGATGGATTTGTAAAAGTAGGGGGCGTTCAGTGAGGTCATCCTGTCCGCCTCCTGCTCAGTTCACCCACAAGATAGGCGCCGGCGTTGATCAGCATGACCAGCGTCAAAAGCACAATGCCGAGCCCGAGCGCCAGGGGCAGATTGCCTTTGCCAGTTTCCAGCACGATGGCGGTGGTCATGACCCGGGTGACCCCATCAATATTGCCGCCAACCATCATCACCGCACCCACTTCGGCACTGGCCCGGCCAAACCCGGCGAGCAGTACCGTCAACAGCGCAAAACGGGCATCCCAAAGCAGGGTGGGCATCATGCGTGCCCGAGACATCCCGAGAGACACGAACTGTTCCCGGTACTCGCCCAGCATCTCTTCCACTTTCTGGCGTGAGAGCGCCGCCAGTATGGGCAGCACCAGCACCACCTGGGCGATCACCATGGCGCCGGGAGTAAACAGAAGTCCCCACTCACCGAGGGGCCCGGCGCGGGAGAGCAGCAAATACACCATCAGCCCGGCCACCACCGGTGGCAGCCCCATTAATGCATTGAGCATCACGACCACGGCGCCGCGCCCCGGGAAGCGCCACAGCGCCACTGCAGCGCCAAGCGGAAACCCCAGCACCGCTGCAATCAGCACGGCCAGAAGCGACACCTGTAGCGAGAGCGCGACGATCTGGATGAGCGAGGCGTCTAGGCTTAACAGCAACGACAACGCCACATAGAACGCATTATTTTCCACTGCTGCGTCTCCTTATTATTTGAGCATCGTGGCGTTTTTAACTACGCTTTGCACAGCCTTCCGGAATTCATGCAGCCTGAAACAGTCCTGTGCTTTCCCCGCGCAGTTGGAGAGAATGATGCCCCTTCCTGCTTATCTCACCACCGCTGAAGCCGCCGAGTATTTGCGGCTTAAAGAGCGCAAGGTTTACGACCTGGTCAGCCAGGGCGTGATTCCCTGTGTCCGGGTGACAGGCAAGCTTCTCTTCCCACGCCAGCGGCTGGATCTTTGGTTGATGAACCACCTGGAGGGTGACGACGCCGTCAGCACGCCGATCCCGCCCGTCCTGGCGGGCAGCCAGGACCCGCTGCTGGAATGGGCGGTTAAGGAAAGTGGCGCGGAACTGGCGATGCTGTGCCAGGGTAGTGGCGATGGTGTGCAGAGGTTGGTTGACGGGCGTGCCATGCTCGCCGGTATGCATATCTGGCACGAAGACAGCCAGTGTTACAACGACCCGACCACCCTGGGCCTGAGCGGCATGCGCGACCTGGTGCTGATCCGCTGGGCAAAACGTCAGCAGGGGCTTTTACTGGCCGCCGACAACCCCCACCACTTGGTACGGCTAGAGGACATCGCCCGCCCCGGCATCCGGGTTGCCCATCGCCAGCCCGACGCCGGCGTCAGCCACCTGCTGCAGAGTTTACTCGCTCGCCACCGTATTGACGCGAAACAACTCAGATGGGCTGTTCACCCGTCACTCAGCGAGGACGACCTAGCGCTGGCCATTCGCCAGGGCGAAGCGGATATTGGTCTGGGTATCGAAGCGGCAGCACGCCGCCAGGGCTTGGCGTTTATTCCTCTGCAGCAGGAGCATTTTGATCTCGCCATGCGCCGGCGTCACTACTTTGAGCCCGCCATGCAGCGCTTGCTGGCGTTCGCCCGATGCGAGCGTTTTGGTCAGCGGGCAGAGGCGTTGGGGGGGTATGACATCAGTGAGTTGGGGCGGGTGGTTTATAACGCGTGAGGGGGAGGGGCGAACGAAAGTTCTGCATCGGCCCTCGGGTGAACCAGAGTTCCACAAAAAAAGCCCACGCGAGGTGGGCTTTTTTATTGAATATGGCGCGCCCGAGAGGATTCGAACCTCTGACCTCTGCCTCCGGAGGGCAGCGCTCTATCCAGCTGAGCTACGGGCGCATTCGAAACTGCGGATTGCTCGTCAATTTCGAGTGCGCAATCTTACGTGCGCCGGGGGCGTCTGTCCAGCCCCTTGCGGTAACTCTGTTTTCATACCTTTGGCAGTTTCTGTTCCGGGGTGATGCTGACCAAATCGGTGTCATTGCTGAAGGTGACTTCGCCGTCCTGCATCGACACCTGGAAGGTCATGGAGCGTTCCACCAGGCGGGCCAGCGCTGCGGTGTTTTCGGCGGGAAGGTCGACGATGGTCAGGTTGCCAAATCGTTCCAGCTTGTTATGGTGTTTCTCCCACCACACCGGCACGGCGCGGCCGCCATAGGTATACAGAATGACCTGCTGGGACCGGTTGCAGGCTTTGCGAACCCGGTCTTCGTCTGGCAGGCCCAGCTCTACCCAGAGTTCGATGTCGTCGGTCAGGGATTTCTGCCACAGCTCCGGTTCGTCATCGGTGCTCAGGCCTTTGGTAAACTCCAGCGTATCTGTGGCGTTCAGGGCAAAGGCCAGCAGCCGGATCATCATTCGCTCGTCGGTTTCTGACGGGTGGCGCGCGATGGTCAGGTGGTGGTCGGCGTAGTAATGCCGGTCCATATCCGCGATATGGAGTATGGCTTTGAAGATAGTGGCTTTCAGTGCCATTGAGCGTCCTGTGTTTTGGGTGGCAGGGCAATAGTGTAGAGCAATTTTGACTTGGCAGGGCATAGCGGCATGGTGGTGTTGCGGGGTTTTCTGGTTCTGGTGGTGTTTTTTCTGCTGGGTGAAGCGGTGCGTGTACTGGTGGGGCTGCCCATCAGCGGTGGTGTTCTGGGTATGGTGATGGCAACCTTTACCCTGATGCTTCGCGGGCGGGTAACCGACGAGCTGGCGGCAGCCAGCCAGGGGCTGATATCGGTTCTGGTGTTACTGATCACGCCCGGTGTTGTTGGTGTGTTTTTTATTGCGGATCAGTTTGCCGGACACTGGACAGCCGTGGTGGTGGCGTTGGTTTTAGGCACCTTGATGAGTGTATTCACCACGTTGCTGTTGATGAAGAAACTGACGACCGAGCAAGCCCGAGGTGATCAACATGACTGATCAACCGGGCGGATTCAACGCTTTGCTGGCGGCATGGACGGCTGGCCCCATGTTGTCCATCGGTCTGACCCTGGGCGCCTTTATCGTGGCCCAGTGGCTGTTTGCCAGGCTGCGGCGCCCGTTGTGGTTGCCGCCGGTGATGATTGCAGCGCTGTTGCTGGCGGCGGTGGTGGCCGCCAGTGGCCTGGGCTTTGAACGTTACGAGGCGGGTGCGCGTTGGCTAACGGTGCTGCTGGGGCCGGCAACGGTTGCGCTTGGTATTCCCCTGTATCAACAAATGCATCACATCCGGGCGCTGTGGCGGCCGATTATGGTGACGCTGCCCCTGGCCGCAAGCCTGGCGGCGTTCTATGCCCTGGCTATTGCCTGGTTGATGGGAGCGGCGCCCATGGTTCTGGCATCGCTGGCGCCCAAGTCGGTTACCGCACCCATTGCCATGGGTATCACTGAGGAGTTGGGCGGGTCGGTGTCGCTCACACTGGGCGGGCTGCTGATCACCGGTGTGCTGGCCTCTCTGTTCGTGGACTGGTGCGCCCGCTGGCTTCGGATTACCGACGACCGCATCATCGGTTTTGCCCTTGGCCTCAATGGTCACGCCATTGGCACGGCCCGTGCGTTTGAGATCAGTCATACTGCCGGCGCCTTTGCTTCTCTGGGGATGGGGCTGACGGGCGTATTCACGGCGTTGTTCCTGCCGCTGGCCTTCTGGATGATCTGATACATTTATTAGCAAAAAGTTAAGTACAAATGGTTGCAATTCTCGTTTGTAATGACAATAATTATCACTAACGTTTTTCAGTTGGTGAGTGTCTCCTATGTATGTATGCCTGTGTGTCGGGGTAACAGACAGAGAAATCCGCGAAGCGGCAGATAACGGTATCAGCTCCATGCGTCAGTTGGGCAAGGAGTTGGGTGTTGGTCGCCAGTGTGGTCGTTGCGCCTGTACGGCCCGGGAAATCCTGAAAGAAGCACGTTCTCCTGACTACCTGACCCTTGCCAACATGCTGGCCCAGCCCGCCTGACACTGGCGGGCGCCAGACTCCTCATCTTGGGGCGCGAAACCCTCTTAAAAATGCCACAGACATTTTTTATCGGCTACAAACCGGCTATCCTGACTAGCTGACAACTCAGCAAATCAAAGGACTCCGGCTATGAAAGGCGATAAAAAGGTCATTCAGTTCCTGAATAAAGTGCTCGCCAACGAGCTGACGGCGATCAACCAGTACTTTCTGCACTCGCGCATGTACAAGGACTGGGGTATTACCAAGCTGGCGGCCAAGGAATATGAAGAATCCATCGATGAAATGAAACACGCCGATCAGCTGATCGAGCGCATTCTGTTCCTCGAAGGCCTGCCCAACCTGCAAGACCTGAATAAGCTGCTGATCGGCGAAAACGTCCAGGAAATGATCGAGTGCGATCTGAAACTCGAGCACATTGCCCACACCGATCTGAAAGAAGCCATCCTCTATTGCGAGCAGGTGCAGGACTTTACCAGCCGTGAACTGTTCCGCAGCATCCTCGATAGCGAAGAAGAGCACATCGACTGGCTGGAAACCCAACTGGAAATGATTTCGCAGATGGGTATCCAGAATTACATTCAGCTTCAATCTTCTGCAGCGGAGTAAGCACTGACAATGGACCTGTCCTGTTTCAAGGCCTACGACCTTCGCGGTCGGGTGCCGGACCAGCTTAACCCCACGCTGGCTGAAAAGATTGGCCGGGCCTACGTGGCCATTACCGGCGCAAAAAAAGTCATCGTGGGTTACGACATCCGGCTCTCGAGCCCGGAAATCACAGAAGCCTTGAGCTCCGGCCTGATGGCCGCCGGCGCGGATGTATATGACATCGGCCTGTGTGGCACCGAGCAGGTGTATTTTGCCACCAGCCACTACGGCATGGACGGCGGCATCATGGTGACTGCCAGTCACAACCCGAAAGACCACAACGGCATGAAAATGGTTGGCCCCCAGTCACGGCCGATCAGCTCCGACAACGGCCTGAACGACATTCGGGATCGGGTTCTGGAGCCCTTCGCCAATGCGCCGGAGCAGGGCCGTTACGAGACGCTGGAAGTGATGAGTGCCTACGTAGACCACCTGCTGGGCTACATCGATGCGGCCAGCCTCAAGCCCATGACCATTGTCTGCAACGCCGGCAACGGTGGTGCCGGCCTGGTAATTGACGAGCTGGAACAGCACCTGCCATTCGAATTCGTGAAAGTGCACCACCAGCCGAATGGCCATTTCCCCAACGGCGTACCCAATCCGATCCTGCCGGAGAACCGCACCGCCACCGCAGATGCCGTGATCGAACACGGTGCCGCCATGGGCATCGCCTGGGATGGCGACTACGACCGCTGCTTCTTCTTCGACGAAAATGGCCGGTTCATAGAGGGTTATTACGTGGTGGGCTTGCTGGCTGACCAGTTCCTGCGCAAAACCGGCGGTGGCAAAGTCATCCACGACCCCCGCCTCACCTGGAACACCCTGGACCTGGTCAAAGCCGCCGGCGGCGAAGCCATCGAAAGCAAAACCGGCCACGCCTTTATCAAGCAGAGAATGCGCGACGAAGACGCCGTCTACGGCGGCGAAATGAGCGCCCATCACTACTTCCGCGACTTCGCCTATTGCGACAGCGGCATGATTCCCTGGCTATTGATCGCCGAGCGCCTGTGCCAGTCCGGCCAGACGCTGTCTTCTTTGATCGACGCCAGAATCGAAGCCTACCCCGCCAGCGGCGAAATCAACCGCACCATCAACGATCCCCCCAAGGTCATCGCCGCCATCGAAGCCAAATACTCCGTGGGAGCCAAGAGCGTCAGCTTCGTAGACGGCCTGAGCGTCGAATTCGACAACTGGCGCTTCAACCTCCGGATGTCCAACACCGAACCGGTGGTTCGCCTGAACGTGGAATCCAGGGCAGACAAAGCGTTGATGGAGGCGAAAACGGAAGACTTACTGCAGGAAATGGACAGACTGAACAAGAATTAAGACTGTGAGTTGAAACCACGGATGGGCTTCGGGATCGGGGTAAGGGGGAGGGCTTCCAAAACTATCAGGAAAGCCACGGTTTCCGTTTTGGAAGCCCTCCCCCTTACCCCGGTCTTGCACTATATTTACTACAGCCAGTTATTCAGCATAATACCCACCCCAAAGCGCTCAATACGCTCATTATAATCAATCAGACTCTCCCCATACCCGTTGTAGTACTGGAAAAAGCCCTTCAACGTATCCCCCATCGGGAAACTGTACCCAAACTCAACCGACGTCCGATTGGTAGACCGCATATTATTCAAAAGCTTCAGCGAGAACGTCCGGTCCTCTGTCAGCTTATAGACGGCATGGTAACTGCCATACCCCAGATATTTCTCGATATCCGAGTTGTCGTCATCGCTGCTGCTCTCCGGCAGCCGGTACCAGGGGTTTGCCATAAACAGCCAGCGGTCATAGCTGTAAGCCAGCCCGCCCTTTATCCTGTTCCAGCTTCGTGAACGGGGGTCTGATTGACCATTTGACTGGTGATTGAGCCCGATAGAGACACCACTTAGGGTTCCTGGCCCCACCTTCCAATCCAGTCGCTGCCGAAAGAAAATCTCAGGCTCGTAGTTGGTTTCCCGGAAAGGCGCGGATTCTTTGGTGTTATAAACCTGCCAGTAGGACTGCTGGGTGTAACCGAACCAGAAGGTTGTGCGATCATCAAAAATGCCGGTCAGCAACGGTATCTTGAAACTGATCTGGTATTTCGCTTCCTCCTGCTCCAGACCGTAGTCATAACCACCGGTGCCCAATCGCGGGCTGACGGGCCTTGGATTCGGGTCGTCTACGTAAGTAATCGGCAGGATATAGTTGGGCCGATGGGTAACAAAGCTGCCGGTGAATGAGAAGATTGCTTTTTCTGCGGTCAGATAATTATCAACCAAAGCTGCCATCACGCCGGCATCCGGATCATCTCCCAGGGCATCACCAACCATATCCTCGCGGGTGGCGTCATCTGCCACCAGTTCGGCAGCTTCCTCGTCGGCCTGTTCTAATGCCTCCTCGTCAGCCGCCTCTCTTGCTGCCCCCGGGTCGTTCTGGGCGTCGTAGCAGGCCAAGCGCTGTATGCCGTCTCGAATCAGGGCGCAGTTAACAGCGCTCTGATCGGATGGGGTGCGCTCATCGGCCGGCGCAGCACTGCTTGTAGCCACCAAAATCATGGCCAGCACCTTGGCCGGCAAACCGCTGTGATTTCCTTTCATCGAATCCTCTCAATTGGTGGCGGTCAGGCTGAGCCAGGTATTGGCAATACTGTAAATCCAGATCCCCAGCAGGCTCAGGGCCAGCAGGAGGAAAATCAGCTTGTGCCGGGCGTTGCCTTCGTTGCTGGCAGACGCAACCCAGCGCAGATACATCAGGCCGATAAAACTCAGGAATACGCCCAGGCTGGCCACCGCTGGAACAAGCAGCCAAGCCGCGCTCATCGGCGTCTCAGCAGTGGACTGGTTGCCAAACCAGGCCATCGAAACCAACAGAATCGCGAGGCTGGAGAACTCGACGATCAATAGCGGTTTGCGCAGGCGGTGGGGGTTGTTGTCGGACATATGACTCCCTGTTCTGCCGGAATAATGTTAAACCACACGGCCAGCAGGTATGGTAACCGGAAATAGCTTCAGTTCCGTTATAGTCTACGAAACTGTCACTAAAATGGTTGAAATCAAATTCTGTTTCTGACCTTTGGTTTTTTTGCGGGGGCTCAATCGCTATAATGCTGCCACCGAAAGATTATAACGCTCAAATGCGAGGTGCATTGTGAAGATGAAGAGAGTCCTGGCTGTTGTTGTTCTGGGTTTTGGCCTGGCCGCTGGTGCTGCACTGGCAAGTGTTGAAGATGAGATCCGTAACCGCATCAAACCAGTGGGCGAAGTGTGCCTGCAGGGTGAGGAGTGTGGTGAAGCAGCAGCTGCTCCGGCCGCCGCCAGCTCTGGCCCTCGCTCCGGTAGCGAAGTTTACGATGCAGCCTGTATGGCTTGCCACACCACCGGTGCCGCCGGTGCTCCGGTTATCGGCAACGCCGACCAGTGGGCGCCTCGCATTGACAAGGGCATGGATACTCTGATTGATCATGCCATTAACGGCTTCAACGCCATGCCGGCCAAAGGCGGCTGTGCCAGCTGCTCCGATGAGGAAATCGTTGCTGCTATTGAGCACATCATTGATGAGAGCCAGTAATTCGGCTTGAGAATGTTTGGATGAATAAAACAGCCCCTCATAAAGGGGCTGTTTTATTTTGTGCGGATCAGTGGTGGTCATCCTTGGGTAGTGGGTTTCTGGTTAGGCGCCCCCTGATCTCAGACTGAGCGCCCGAATCTGTAATGACGGGAATTCGCCAGAGTCCCTCCCCGTTTTCAACACCCAGGCGTGGATCCAGCCAGCCAAAGCTTGGCGTCGCAGACACCTTTACCCAGGAACTGTCCTTGTTGTGGCTGTTGACCATACCCGGTCTTGCCTCGCTCAGGCCGGGCCAGTCCGCGCTCGAACGGTTCGCCATCACACCTTCCGGGCCGAACCTCAGCAGCCCCTCGCCTTCTGTGTCCTCCACGGTAAGAACACTGCTCCCACGGTAAGACACCAGTATGCCCGGTTGTGGCGCATCCAGGATAACCGCAGACAGCCCGGGGATCGCTGCAGGCTGGCTGATGCTCGCCTGCAGGATGTGCTCGGGCGCGTTGTCTACCTCAACGGCTCCGTGCGCCAGCAAGGTTGAGGGTAAAGCTGTGCCTAGCAGTGCAAACACAGCGGCCTCAGCCAATGTCCGCGCCTTTTTCGTCATCTGCATGATCGCCTCCTTAGCCGGATGCACCAGTCAACAGCTCAAGCATGTCCTGGTCCAGCTGCGCCATGGTGGCATCGCCCTGGCACTGGAACGCTTCGTTTACCACCGCAATTGGCGCAGAAACCGAGGGTACCCGCCCTTCCGGCGTGGATTTGCTGACGAACAACATATACTGCCCGGCGGGCACAACGCTCTGTTTTCCGGGCATTTCCAGTTGCAGGTTGCGGCCGTTGCGAGCCTTGACCGGCAGCTCAATCGCCCGCTGATCGCCATCAATCAGGTGAGTCATCACCGTTCTTCGGATCAGCAGCACCTTGTCGATGTCCAGGGCCTGGTCCACCTGAATGGTAAAGCTATCGCCAACACTGAGCTGCTCGGGTGCAGACAGTATGGTGGGCCGATCATTACGCATGGCGTAGGGCGGTGTGTAGATCTCGAAGCTTGGGTCCCGGCCATCGTTCGGGGCCAGTCCGAAGTCTTCCAGGCTGATGTGAGACAAATACGCTGTGTTGATCGGAGCGTGCCCGCCAATCATGACCCGGCCATCGGCCATCAACACGGCGGTGTTGTGATAGGTTCTTGGGCGATGGCCGCTGGCCATTTCGGTCCAGGTTTCGGTGTCCGGATCAAATCGCTCCGCGGTCATGATGGCGCCTTCAAGCCCCGGTAAGACAACGCCGTCTCGGGTGCCACCACTGAATACCATCACGCTGCCGTCAGGCATCACCACATTGGTGCCATACCAGCGGGGCTGGTTCAGGGCGCCGGTCAGCCGTGATTCATAGCCAATCTGGTCGCCGTTGGTTTCAATCCGGTCAATCCGGCTCTGATCGGTCGGCAGGTAGCCGCCAGGGCTGGTCAGCAGTGCATAGCTGGGCACGCCACCGGCTGTGAGCAGTTCAACGTTGTTGTACTCGCCATTTTCGTCCGGCTTTAACGGCAGCATGGTCGAGGAGGTGGAGCCCCGCATACCACCGCCGATGGCTTTGATCAGCGTGTCAGTTGTCAGGAGCGAATCGTCCGGGCTGGTCAGCAGATCCGTGACGGAGCTGATCAGTCCATCCGTGCTGGATAACAGGTCTTCGGTAAACAACCGGAGCTGCTCTTCGGTCAGGTTGGTCAGATTGAGCGTGCTGGCAAGTTGTCCCAACCCGACTTCGTCCAGCCGCAACGGCAGGCCGGCATAGCCAATGTCATTCCAACGCTGGCTGGCAGGGTCAAAGGTGGCGACAATGTTCCAGAGTGCCTGGTCATAACCCTGGCCAAACGGATTGAAGGCCTGGCCGCCGGCATTGTAGAGCACGTGGCCGTTGGGCAGCAGGTGCAAGCGGGGGTACAAAGGCAGAGAACGATCAGCGGTGCTGGGGTTCTGGGTCCACACGCCGGTGCAGGGGTTGAACGTTTCCGTTTGCACCACGTTGCGGCCGGAGTTGATGGGCTCCTCGGGATAAACCGGCTTCAGCAGTTTGGTGACGCCACTGGCAACAAAGATTTTGCTGTCTGGCAGCGTGACCATGGAGGGATACCAGCGGCCGAAGTTCATGTCTCCCGTTTGTCGCCAGGTATTGGTGGTCGGATCAAAGATCCGGGAATTCTTGATGCCTTCCAGCTCAGCTACCCCCAGGGGTAAGCCATCAATGCCCGGCTCGGAATAATAGTCGGTGCCGCCTACGGCCATGACACTGCCATCCGCGAGCCCGATCACGTCAGAGCAGAACAGGGCGCCATCATTCCGGTTGGTGTTGTCGGCGGTGTCCAGCAAACCGTCCAGCGGCGTTCCGCCAAGCAACGTCTCACTGTCGTTGCCGTCCGGGTTGGCACCACCGCGTAGCGGAGAGGGTTTCAGCCAGTCGGGGCGATCGTCGTTACCCAGTGACAGCACACGGGTCTGGTCGTTTACCGATACCTCGCCGAATTCTGCAACAATGGACAACTCAACGTTTTCGGTTCCCTCCAGCGCATTCAGGTAAAGAAGGCGGTCGTCAGGAAGCAGCGCCATGGTGCCGGCGGCTGGCTTGCATTCCTGCAGACCGTCTTCGGTGGTGATGCATTTTTCGTCGGTTTCGACCACTTCACCATCTACCACGATGGTGGGTTCGGCGAACGGTGCGCTGAACACACCGATAGGTGAGTAATTCTCCGGGATGGCGGGCAGAGGCCTGGGCGACGGTTGAGCCGCGTCCGCGACTGCTGGCGCTTCGGTGCGTGTGTCGGCGGTATTGCCCGATTCAGCGCCGTCACCGCCGCAGGCTGAAAGATAGGCAGCGCCCAACAAAATGGGGACGCCCCTGTAAAACCCGATTTTTGTTCTATTCATCGTATGCTCCCTTATCTTGTATTTGTTTGGCATGCAGTGGTCTATGCGACCACTACCTATTGATACGAAGGGGAGCAGGAAAAGTTTCAAAAAAATGTCATATTGTCCGGCAATGTGACGAGGTGGCGGTTGGCTGGTTCTCTGAGCGTGGCGTTTCCTGTGTTCTGTTTGCCGATTTTGTCCTAGCCCCCGACACCTTCCCAGTGTCCTGATATGTTGTGGCTTTTCGATTTCAATGCAAAATATGCATAGGTATATCGTATTATTTCAATTTACTTTGGTATTGGTAATGGCGGACAAATAGGGGGTAGACCGCGCCAATTGAGCCAGATTTGTTACCGGGATAGTAGTCAAGTCTGCTGAAGATAAAAGGTGACATCTACCGAGGAGACCTTACGAAAACAAAAAAGTGGAGCGTGATTATGCATCCCCCCCTTAAAGGCTTGTTCATTTTAGCGACTGCTGGTCTGTCGAGTCTGGCACTGGCTGCACCTAACGGTGATTTTTCAGACGTAACCCCCTTCCCGGAAGATACCAATTTTGAGGTGGTGGACATCGGCGGCGATGTTGGCCTTGGTTTTCTTCCGTCCTGGACCTTCCTGAGGGACCTGACTCTCGCTACCCGAGATCCATCCGCGACCGTGTCTGTAGAGGGGTCTGTCATCACCGACTCACCAGTACCGGTATCGGGCACGGGCGTGTTCTCCTTTGAGCAAATAACCAATGATTTCGATGCCAACAGACTGGAGCAGTGTGTCGCCATTGATGAGAACCTTGACATCAAGTTCAGCTACTGGGTGTTCACTAATCGTAGTGCGGTCAACAACAGTCTCCGGGTTCAGCTGAACACCAACTTTTACAGTGATCTGGAAACCTGCAACAGGGACATACAAGCCAACAGCACCGACAACCGGTTAACGGACGGTGAGTTTGATGTAAACCGCAGATTTCACCTTGGTGATGGTGGTGTTGAGCAAAATCAATGGGCGTTCGTCGAGGAGGCGAATCGCGAGACAACCGGCCCGATGGTTCACCCCGCCGACCAGATTTCGGAAGGAGCAAAGGCGGTTCGCCTGTCCATTCGCCCCTTTAGCCTTAATGCCGTCAGTGATCCCGAGGAAGTGCGAATCTGGCTGGACGATATTCGGGTGGAGCAGAATGGCGAAAATGTGCTGATCAATAACGATTTCAGCCATCCGGCCCTTAAGGATGGAGACTTCGTAACAGCCGATGCCAGTGGCTGGCAGCTGGCATTGTCACCCCGTAACAGCATCACTCCGCTGGCTTCGGCGGGTCCCCTTCCTTTTGCGCTGAGTGGTGATAATGGCCTTTACTTCAAGCGTCTGACCGGCGAATACGAGGATGCCAGACTGGTTCAGTGCATCAGCCGGGATGATATCCCGTCCGGTGTACTCCAGCCGTCGGTCAATGTCTCAAGCGATGAACCTGCTGTTGGGTTGATGGCCGCCTTACGTGCGGAGTTCTTCACGGACGATGCCTGTGTCAATGAGGACACCCTGGATGACCTCGAAGGGGAGCTGGAGATCACGGCGGATCCCCGGCAGTGGCTATTCATCAGGACCACGGACGATATCGATGCCGATAGCATTGCTGGCAGCGGTTCCATGCGTCTTACCCTCAGCGTCCGCGATCAGTCCGGCGGCAGTGGCGCTCCGGATAGCGGTATGGTCCGTACCGTGTTCGTGGATGACGTACAGTTATCGGCCTTGACGCTTGCCAGACCTACCTTCAGCCCGGACGGCGGTCAGAGTTTCCTGGACAGGCTGGTCGTCACCGTGAACGGCCGCCCGGGGACCACGCTGTATATCACCACAGACGGTTCTGATCCGGATACCAGCAGCCTGGCGTTGCAGCCTGGGGAGACCATCGAGTTAATCGAGACAACAGAGCTCCGGGCGTTGGCGTCAGACGGGCAAGCGGTGTCAGAGATACAGTCCGCAGTCTATACCCGTCTTAATCGCTCAGAGCTTGGCAGTCAAAGCAGCGGTAGTTCATTCGGTTGCAGCCTGGGTGGCGGTCAGGACCCTGTGCTGCCCATGCTGGTATTGATGGCTTTGATCGGTTTGGCGAGGGGTGCGCGGCGGACTAACGCCTGACGATCAGTCCGGCCGTCATCTTTGCTCCCTGTCGTCGGCAGGGAGCTTTTTTTTTGTGCCCGGCAGGGGGAATGCGCTGATCTTTTCAGCCCGGGCAGTGATGGTGTGGCATGATGCGATTGAATGAACGCAAGGCAGGAACTTAATGCAACGTAGCGGAGAAGGCCGTCAAACCAGCGTGGCGTGGTCCAGTATCGACATACTAAGGGATTGGCAGTTTCAGGCAGCCATGAGTGTTGCAATCCCCATCGGCTTTCTGTGGGTATGGTGGATAGAGCCAACGGCAGGGGTTTTCGACGCCGGTGTACTACCACTGGTCGTATTCGTGGTTGTTTTTCCGTTTCTGGAGGAATTCGTCTTTCGGGGGATGATGCAGCGCGGGCTGCTCAAAACGTCGATAGGACGGCGGTGCTACGGGCCCATTACCCTGGCCAACATTGTTACCTCGTCACTGTTCGCCATCGCACACTTGCCGCGAGGTGGGCTGCTCCTCGCGGCAGGTGTGATTGTTCCCAGTATTTGTTTCGGATACTTTTTTGAACGTCACCAGCGGCTGGTGTCGCCCATCATGATGCATATGGCCTTCAACCTGATTGTCGCAATGTCGGCCATTGCGATCGGGTCTGGCTGATCAGCCCAGCAGGAAGCTGGATACCGCAGAATTGAACTGTTTTGCGTCTTCGAGGTAAGGCGCGTGGCCCAGGCCCCTGAGCTCCAAATGGTGTACGTCAGGTATATGGTCCAACAGCGGTTGGGCTTTTGTCAGTGGTGCGACGGAATCCCGGTCGCAGGTAATCACCTGTGTCGGGGCCTGAATTCGCGCGAGCTCCGGTATCAGGTTGGCGGTTTGAATGGCAAGGGCAGCATTTGCTACACCCTCCTGCCTTGATTCCGCTGCAATGTCAGCGACGCGTTGGAAAATCGTATCATCGGTACCCTCGGGCAGCATCCCGGTGGCCCGCCGCTTTCCATATTCTGCTTTCGGCAAGTCCGCCAGTTCCCGCAACCGTCTTTGATATCGCTCGTTGGCTCCGTCGGTAAGGCCGTGGCCGGGATGGGTGCACGAGAGTATCAGGCGGTTCACCAGATCCGGCCTCAGAATGGCTATTTTCATGGCGACCAGCCCGCCCATGGAGTGGCCGACGACATTGACCGGTCCTTGATGACAGTGCGATAAAAACTCGATGGCAACTCGCGCCAACGCCGTGACCGAACTACCCGCCACATCGGATTCACCGTAGCCGGGAGCGTCCCAGGCCCACATTTCCATGAATGGGGCCAGCGCTGACAGCTGGTCGACCCAGCTAGAGCCATTGCCGTTGAGGCCGTGAAGAAAGAGCACCGGTGTTCCGCTGCCGCGGTGTAGATAGCTGAGTCGACCATGCGCGAGGCGGACAATCGACCGGGGGATTGGCTGTTTCATGATGTTTGACTCGCTCATGGTTGAGTGGTCCAGAGATGGAGGCGCCTTTCCCTAGAAGGGTGACGCTTCACCGTCGTCCGAACCTTTTAGTAAATCGTTGGTTTTTCCCGGCTTGCCGGACCGGCGATAGGGCTCGCTCACTTCCATGTCGTTGGTGAACAGGGGCTGTTCGGTTTTCCCCTCCAGCAGGTACTCGGCACCCGCCTTCGACATTCGCCGGCCACTGTGGCCAATGCCATAGACCGTCTGCAGTTCCCAGTTGTAAGGGGTGTTCAGCTTTTCTGCCTGGGCCTTGTTTGCCTGAAAGAAGTTCCTGCCTTTTGCCACGCGGTGCTCGCCCTGCGCTTTGGCGATGTCGAGCTGACTCAGCAGGCGATGGGAGGTGTCGTTGTCTTCCGTGCCCAGCATGATGACCAGGTGATGTTGATAGGCGGCTTTCAGGTCTTCCGGTTGTACACCGGTGTTCTTGAGTCCGTAACGCAGGGGCAGGGTCCAGTCCGGAAAGGTGTAGGTGCCGGCGTTGGCGGCGATGGCTGTGCCAATGCGCGCTTGCGGATACAACATGACCATGCGGGAGACAAACTGGGCACCGCTGCCGTGGCCCCAGATGTCGTAGGTGTCAGCGTTCAGGTCAAAGCGCTCTTTGAGTTGGTCAAACGCTCGCTCGAGGGCGGCAAACGAGGTTTCTTCTACGGGTACCCGCTGGCCTTTGGTTGCGTCTGTGGAGCTGGAATCTGGAGTGACCCAGTTGCCGGCCTGGTAGCCCCATCCGGTGGGGAAGTCCTTCCTGGATATTTCCGGCGAAACGATCAGAGCGCCGTATTTCCTGGCGTAGCTGCCCCAGTAATCCCGGTATTGGTCGGCATCGCGGCGGCCGCCGTGCATGACCATGACAACCGGTGTGTCAGGGGTGATCTGATCGGGGGCGGAGTACCACAGCCGCATGTTAATGGGCTTTGCTTCGGTACCGGCCGGTACAACCAAAGACCCGTAACGTTCAAACGTTGGGAGCTTGAAAAGGTTGGATTCGTCGTCCTCACTGAGTGCCGCATTACCCGGTTGCACCGAGGCACAGCCGGAGAGGGCTGACAGCAGCCCTGCAAGCAGAATGGCGATGAGTTTCATGGCGCTAGCCCTCTGTGTTTTTGTTTGGGTCAGGATTTGAGCTGGCTGCCGGCGGTTTTCGCCTTCCAGCACTGAACCAGCGTGTTGTCGATGATTTCTGGGCCAGGCGCCTGTTCACGGCATTGCTGATTGGCGATCGGGCAACGTGGGTGAAACGGGCATCCACTGGGCCGGTTCATCGGATTCGGGAAATCACCGGACAAGCCGGGATCGGGTATGGACTCGCCGGGCGAAATACTCAGTGCCGAGTTCATCAGCGCGTGGGTGTAGGGGTGTTTCGGTGCGGACATCACCTGGTCACGGTTGCCGCATTCCACAATTTCGCCCAGGTACATCACGGCCACCCTGTCGGCCATGTGCTGCACCACGGACAGATCGTGGGTCACAAACAGGTAGGTCAGGTCCAGCTCGTCCCGCAGATCCAGAAGCAGGTTCAGAATCTGGGCCTGCACGGACACGTCCAGTGCCGAGGTGGGTTCGTCGCAGATGATCACTTCCGGGTTCAGTACCAGCGCCCGGGCGATGGCGGCACGCTGGCGCTGCCCTCCGGAGAGCTGATCGGGGTAGCTGTTGAATACCCGCAAGGGCAGCCCGACCAGTTCCATCATTCGCCTGGCTTTTTCTCGCTGTTCCTGGCGGGCACCCAGCTTATGAACGGCCAGCGGTTTGGTGATGATCTCACCAATGGTTTTGCGGGGATTCAGAGAGGAATAGGGGTCCTGGAAGATTGGCTGAATCATCCGTGCCCGTTCCATGGGCGGCAATTGACCGATGTGCCGGCCGTTCAGAGTGACCGAGCCGGTGTCAGGCTGCTGAAGCCCCATGATGGAGCGCGTCAGGGTGGTTTTGCCGCAGCCGGATTCCCCGACCAGGGCCAGTACCTCCCCCTTGTTCAGGGTCAGGCTGACATTATCGAGTGCCTGTAAGGGGCGCCGCTTGCCAAACAGCCCTCGCCGGACGGAAAAGCGGATGCTGACATTCTCAACGGTCAGAACCGGTTGGCCGCTGAAGGGCCTTGCATGCACTCCGGCCAGGTCTGGTGCCCCGGCTTTTTCAACGGCGTTTGCCTCCGGTTCGTGGCACACGAAATACCGCCCGGGATGGAGCTCCCTGGTGGGCGGTGTATCGGTTTTGCACACATCCGCGGCACGGGGGCAACGGGAGGCAAAGGCGCAGCCGGAGATCCGACCGGTCATTGACGGCACGATGCCGGGAATGGCGCCGAGGCGTTTCCGGGCGGCGCCCTGGTAACCCGGGATACATTCCAGCAGGCCCTGAGTGTAAGGGTGCCTCGGGTTTTTCAGCACATCAGCGGTTTTGCCCGACTCCACAATGTCACCGGCGTACATCACCGCAATCTGGTCGGCCGCCCGGGAGACCACGCCCAGGTCGTGGGTGATCAGAATCATCGACATACCGAATTCTTTCTGCAGATCCTGCAGCAAATGCAGAATCTGGGCCTGAATGGTTACGTCCAATGCCGTGGTGGGTTCGTCGGCGATCAACAGTTCCGGCTCGTTCATCAGGGCCATGGCGATCATCACCCGCTGGCGTTGTCCGCCGGAAAGCTCGTGGGGGTATTGCTTCAGCCGGCTGGCCGGGTCAGGCAGGCCAACCTTTTCCAGCAGGTAGATGGCGCGCTTCTGGGCGTCGGCGTCGGACACCTTGCGGTGCAGGGTCATGGTTTCCCGCAGTTGGCGGCCGATGGAGTAGACCGGGTTGAGGCTGGTCATTGGCTCCTGGAAGATCATGCCAATCCGCTGCCCGCGAATCTTGCTGGCCAGCTCCTGTTCGGTGGCGTGGGTCAGGTCGGCGCCGTCAAAATTGATGCAGGCCGCCGAGCGCTTTGCCGCAGGCGGCAGCAGGTTCATCAGCGCCAGGGCGGTCATGGATTTGCCGGAACCGGATTCGCCCACAATGCCCAGGGTTTGGCCCCGTTTCAGCTCAAGACTGATGTTACGGACCGCCCGCAGGGTGCTGGAGTCGGTGGGGATTTCGACCGCCAGATTCTGGATGTCCAGTATGGATGCGCCGCTCATATCAGTACCCATATCAGTTTCTCCGATTGGTCACGGTCACGTCCCGAACCCCATCGCCCAGCAGGTTGATGGCAATCACGAGAACGAACAGGGCGATCCCCGGCAGAACCACCAGCCAGGGCTGGAAGAACATGGCCTGTTTGCCTTCAGCAATCATCAGCCCCCAGGACGGAATTGGCGACGGAATACCCAGACCAAGGAACGACAGGGTGGCTTCATTGAGGATGGCCACCGCCACTTCCAGGGTGAAAATCACCATGATCTGGTTCGCCAGATTCGGCAGCACTTCTTTCACAGCGATCTGGAACTTGCTGCAGCCCATGGCATGGGCGGCGGCGACAAAGTCCATTTCCCGCAGGCGCAGGGTGGCAGAGCGGGTGACCACCAGATAGAACACCCAGTGGGTGGCGCCGATCACGAAGATCACCACGGTGACGGACTGGCCGATCACAAACACCAGAGCCATGATCAGCAGCAGGCTGGGAACGGCGAGCTGGCAGGTCACCAGGAAATTGACCGCTTGATCCAGCCAGCCGCCATAGTAGCCGGCAATCAGGCCGAGCGTGACGCCAATGATCATGCCGACTGTGGCGGCACCGATTCCGATGGTCATGGAGATTCTCGCGCCGTAGATCAGTCGGCTCAGGTAATCACGACCCAGATGGTCGGTGCCAAGCAGGTATTGCCATTGACCGCCTTCCCCCCAGACCGGTGGCAACATGCGCATTGGCAGGTTCTGCATGTAAGGGTCGTGAGGTGCCAGCCAGGGTGCGAACAGGGCAAAGATCGCCATCACCAGCAGAATGCCCAGGCCGATCTTCAGTCCGTAATGGCTGCGCGCGCGTTTCAGGGCGGCCATGGTGGGGCTCAGGCCGAGGCTGTTGTCTTCCTGAACGGCGGTGGTTGGTGTAAGGCCGGATTCATTGATTGCTTGATTGGTCGTCATCGTTCACCCCATCCGGATCCGCGGGTCAAGCCAGGCGTTGATAAGGTCAGCCGCCAGCGTGAGCAATACAAAGGTCAAAACAAAAATCAGGATCAGTGACTGAACGGTCGGGATATCGGAATTGAATATGGACTCAACGGCTAGCCGGCCAAGGCCATTCATGCTGAATACCGATTCGGTGACCACCGACCCTCCCAGTTTGTTGCCGAGCTGCACGGCCAGCACACTGACAATGGGCAACAGAGCGTTGCGCATGGCCTGCTGGACAATCAGCCGGTAGCCGGTGAAGCCCTTGGCCCGGGCCGTGCGAATATAGTCGGAAGACAGCACGTCGAGCAGACCGGTGCGAGTCAGGCGCATGACCGCTGGCACAGAGCTGGCGCCCAGAACCAGCGAGGGCAGCACAAAGTGGCGCCAGGTAGCGTCACCCGATACCGGGAAAATCGGGAAGGTTACCGCCAACAGGATGATCAGCATCAGCCCCAGCCAGAAGTTCGGGATGGCCTGGGCTGAAACGGCTGTTGACAGGGCAAAGCGGTCCACCCAACTGTTGGGTTTCAGGGCGGCGCTGATGCCCAGCGGCAGGGCGATCAGCACGGTGACGCACAGCGACGCCAGTGCCAGGGTGATGGTGACCGGGGCATGGTCCACAATCAGCTGTACCACCGGCTGCTTCCAGAAATAACTCTCGCCAAAATCGCCGGTCAGGGCGCTTCCCAGCCAATCGAAATACTGCACGGCGGCCGGGCGATCAAAGCCGTACTGTTTACGGATCTCGTCGACCATTTCCTGTGGGGCATCCTCACCGGCAATGGTCTGTGCCGGGTCTGTTGCGTAATGGAAAAGGGCGAACGTACCGAAGGAAACGGTAAGGGCCACCAGTATGGCCATCAGACCGCGGCGAAGTATGAAAGTAAGCATTACTGTTCGCTCCAACTGGCTTGCCAGAATCGGGGGACGCCATCGTTAGGCACCGGAAACTCCAGCCCGGGAGCCAGCAGATAGTTCTGGCTGTAGGAGAACATGGGCACCCAGTAGGCCTGTTCAGCGATACGGTTCAGAGCGTTGCGATACAGGCGTTTACGTTCATCCGGATTAATGGTCTGTTCGGCGGCCAGTAACGTCTCGGCCAGCTCTTCATCCTTGGTGAAGTTACGGGCGGTATTGCTGGCAAAGTGGACGCCGGCAGACGCCGATGCGTCAGCGGTACCACCGCTGCCGTAAGAGGCAAAGAAGGTTTCCATGTTTCTATCGTTGCGGACCTTGGAAAACACGTTCAGCTTTACAAAGCGCAGGTCCACATCCAGCCCTATGGCTCTGAGGTTGCTGACCACCGCTTCGGCAATGATCTTTTCCCGGTAGGCCCAGAGGTTGAAGGAGAAACCGTCCGGGTAGCCCGCCTCTGCGAGCAAAGCTTTGGCCTTCTGCGGGTCGTACGGATATCGGGGGCCGTCACTGTCGCAGCCAAACTGGCGGGGGTGGCAGGCGAAATGAACCACTTCGGCGCTGCCGCGAACCAGGTAGCGGGTTATCTCTTCGCGATTGATGGCGTGGTTAATGGCCTGGCGCACTTTGACATTGGTGAACGGGCTGTCCGGGTTGGAGTAACCAGCCGCATCCAGCGTGATGTAGCCAATCCGGATATCGTTGCCTTCTTTTCTGCGCACGCCCGGCAGGTGGCTGATGTTGTCCGCCACATCCGGTGGAACGTCCATCATCAGGTCGATGCCACCGCTGAGCAGTTCCGCCTGCTGCGTGCCCTGGTCGGGAATAACCCGGAACACAATGGTGTCGATGGCGGGATTGGCTTTCGGGCTGGCCTGGTAATAGTTGTCAAACCGCTCTAACACGATCTCTCGCCCGGCCCGGAACTCTTTGAGCTTATAAGGGCCGATGCCGTTGAGGGGGATATCCTCGGCGGCGTTCTCCCGCCCTCGGGTACCGTCGTACGTTCCGGCTTTGCGAATCGGAATACTGATGGCCATGTCCCGCAGGGCCATGGGGTAGGGAAGGTGCAGGTTGAAACGAACTGTGTCAGTGTCGGTTTTCTCAACACTTTCAAGCCAGGACCGAATCACCGGGCCCCGGCTGGTCTCGGAAGCTTCGTCCAGCACCCACTCGAACGTATAGACCACATCGTCTGCCGTCAGCGGACTGCCGTCGTGAAACCTCACGTCATTCCGGACCTTAATGTCCAGCTGGGTATCGTTGATCCACTGGTAGGATTCGGCCGCCAGAGGCTCGAATTCGAGTGTGTCCGGATTAACGTAGAACAGACCATCATCCGTCAGGCGCGAGAGAATCAGTCCTTCGCGCTGGATGGAATAAAGCCGGTCGACGGTGGTCAGTGGCGTTGAAAAGGCAACGACCAGGCTATTGTCTTTCGGGCTTGCGTACGCACACAGGCTCAGAGAGCTGATGACGACGCCTAGCAAATGGATGCCTGATTGCACCAGGGTCCGGATTCTCATCTTTTCTCCTGATTATAGTTATTGGAGAGTCTGATCGCCTTTTCCCGACTGTCAGCGTGGATGCACGATCAGCAATTGAGGCCAGTTTAGGCAGGGGGTATGGATTTTAAAATTGAATATAAAGCATATTTCTATGCGTTTAATGCATGCTTAAATTGCATTCGTCTTATCACCCGTCATCGTTGCATGTTCCCCCAGGGATGAGACGACCTGATCCTGAAGGCATCGAACCAGGCTGGTAATGGCTGGTGTTTCCTCGAAACCTGGTGGAAACAGAAGAACAAACTGAAGCCTGTAGTGAGGGGCAAGCGGGCGGAGGCTGAAGCGGTTCTGGTCCATTGCCATTGCAGCCAACCGATCAATGATGGTGACCCCCAGCCCCTCCACGACCATCTGGCAGGCCATAACACTGGACGTTGTCTCAATCTTGCAGCTCAGCTCAATGCCGGCTGAGTTAAAAATCTCCTCCATCTGAAAGCGCGGGCGCAGGCCGGGGGCCAGGGCGATGATGTCATGCTCGGCCAACTGCGCGGGTGTTACCGAATCCAGCTGTTCCAGCGGGTGCCCCCTCGGCACCATGACCATGGCGTCGGTATCGAAGAACGGCTGCTGAATGACCGAAGGATGGTTGCAGGGCCGGGTCAGCGCGACCGCAATGTCGTAGTGGCGTCCTGCCACCCATTGTTCGATATCCCGGTGGCCCCGGACATCCACGCTGAAGCGCTGTTCCGGATGCTCGGCAACAAAACGTGCCAGAGCAGGCGATACCAGGCTATTGGCCAGACGCGCGAGAGCAACAATACGCAGTGTGCGTGTGCCACCCTCTTTTATTTCCCGAACGATTCGCGGCAGGTCGTCCAGATTGGCCAGTATTTTTTCGGTCTCGCGGTAGAATTCCTTGCCTTCCGGGGTCAGAGTCAGGCGTCGTTTCTCGCGTTTGAACAGTTTCAGCTTTAATTCGTCTTCGAGCGTGGAGATCAAGCGGCTGGTGGCCGGCTGGCTGAGGTTCATGACCGACGCGGCGGCAACCAGCGAACCGTGGATAACCACAGCGCGAAAGCACTTCAATTTCTTGATGTTCATAATAAATCCAAATTTAGATGCATATAACGCATATATCTATCAGATGTTTTCAATTTACATAGGTATCTATAGTAGCCGATAAAGGAAAGGTAGATTGAATAAAGCCACTGACGCAGGTGTCAGAAAAAACAAGAACCGGAGGCATTATGAACGTTTCTAGAACGCTGCTGGCGGCTAGCATCTTAACCGCCGCAGCCACCCCGGCGTCAGCGCTGGAAGTAGAGGTGGGAGGGCAGGTCAACCGGGCAATCATGTACGTGCAGGACGGTTACGGTTTTGAAGCCAATGACGGCACTGCCATTCTGGGCCGGGGCTCGGATACTGAGTACTACCATGTTGATAATCGAAACAGCCCAACGCGCTTCAATCTCGGTGCCACCCAGCGATTGTTTGAGGGGTGGACGGCAGGCGCACTGATCGAAATAGGGGCATATTCCAATTCTTCCAGTGATGTCGAGCCTGCCAATAAATCCACATCAGGCGAACTTGAGCAGAGAATCACTGACGCTTTTATTGATTCACCTTACGGTAAAATCACTGTCGGTCGTGGAGAGGGAGCCGCCTATAACACTGCGCGCCGGGATTACTCTGGCACAGGCGTGATCAGTTTTCGTAACCCGGGTCTGATTGGTGGCAGTCTGTATTACAAGCTTAAAGACTCGTCCGTTAAAACCCAATTCAATGCCGATGGCAGCTTCCAGGATCGTCAAAATTTTACGGAAGATGAGCTTCGGGGCGCGGATGGCGCAGGGCGCGTTAACCGGACAACCATCGCCGGAAGCATTCGCGATTACAATTTTGAAGGCAGGCATGACCGTATTCGCTATGACAGCCCCCGCATTGGCCCGGTGACGCTTTCGGCCAGTGTCGGACACAAAAGCGGTGGTGATGGCGAAGGTCATGAATCCATCATGCAAGTGGGTCTCAGGTCGGGGTTGCGTGCCCCCGGTGGCCGTGTGCTGGTGGGCCTTGGGTACTCCCGGGCGGAGCGCACCAACGTAGACCCCAGCGTCGCGTTTGACCCGGATCCCGGCGTTAGCCCTTACGTCAGGAAATACGGTGGCTCGGTGTCCTATTTTCACAGCGACACCGGTTTAAACCTGACGCTCGCTGCGGTGAACGATTCCGCTGAGCGCACCACCTCGGAAACGGAAGGTAACTTTTCATCAACCCGATCCGAGTTAGGTCAGTTCCGCTATGCCAAACTGGGGTATCGTCCCAACCGGACCCATGCGTTTGATATCCACTATGGCGAGACCATGAATCGTAACAAGGATGATGAAAAAGGATCGGTGATTGGTGTCGGCTATGTCTGGAGCCCGATGGATATGTTTGATGCCTATGCCGGCGCCAAGATTCACAGTTTCGAGCGTGGTTTCTGGTGCACGGAATCTGGCAGAACCTGCTACAGCCCGGAGTACGAGGACATCACGATTGTCACCACGGGTGTGAGGGTGAAGTTCTAGGTAAGGTTGCTCTGTAATTGGTTTACAGGCCCAGATCACCAATCAGGGCACTGAGGGTGGCTTTGCCTTTCTTCTGGTTGGCCTCTTTGTCCTGGTCCCCGAGACCTTCCCAGCGAACATCGTCTTCTGGCAGCTCGTCCAGAAACCGGCTGGGAATGGTCTCCAGTTTCTCGCCGTACTGCTTGCGTGAGGCGGCATAGGTCAACGCCAGGGTTTCCCTGGCCCGGGTGATACCCACATACATCAGGCGACGCTCTTCTTCGATATTGCCCTCCTCAATGCTGGTACGGTGCGGCAGGATTTCCTCTTCCAGGCCCATGATGAAAACATGGGGGAACTCCAGGCCCTTGGAAGCGTGCAGGGTTAGCAACTGCACCTTGTCGCTGTCGTCTTCCTCTTCCCGCTGCTCCATCATGTCGCGCAGAATCAGTTTGGCGATGGCATCTTCTATGCCCAGTTCATCGGCGGTACCCTTGCCGTCGTCCAGCATGCGCTGGATCGATTCCACCAGGTACCAGATGTTTTCCATCCGCCGTTCGGCCTGCTTCGGGCTGCCGGAATGCTGGTGCAGCCATTCCTCGTATTCAATGTCGGTGAACAGCTGCTTGATCACCGGTATCGGATCTTCGGAAAACAGCCGCTCGCAGGTTTTGTCCACCCAGTGGGCAAAGCGGCGCAGCCGGTCCAGGCCTTTCTCGGTGACGTGGGTTTCCGCGCCCATATCGCCCAGTGCCTTGAACAGGCTGACATTGCGAGCGCGGGCGTAGTGGCTCAGCTGTTCCAGGGTGCGCGGACCAATCTCCCGGCGAGGCACGTTCACCACCCGCAGGAAGGCGGCGTCGTCATCCGGGTTGATCATCAACCGCAGGTACGACATGGCATCTTTGATCTCGTTCTTGGAGAAGAACGACTGCCCACCGGAAATCCGGTAGGGAATCTGATACGCCTGCAGCTTCATTTCCAGCAACCGGGCCTGGTGGTTGCCCCTGTACAGTACGGCAAAATCTTTGAAATCGAGCCCGTTCTTCAGCTTCTGGTCGAGTATCTCCGTGGCTACCCGCTCGGTTTCCGCGTCTTCGTTGCGGCATCGGATGATGCGAATTTCCTCGCCGATGGTGTGGTCACTCCACAGGGCCTTCTCGAACACGTGGGGGTTGTTGGCAATCACCGTGTTGGCGCTGCGCAGGATGCGGCCGGTGGAGCGGTAGTTCTGCTCCAGCTTGACGATCTTCAGGCTGGGAAAGTCTTCTTTGAGTTGCGCCAGGTTTTCCGGCCGGGCTCCACGCCAGGCGTAGATGGACTGGTCATCATCGCCCACCACGGTAAATGCGGCCCGCTCTGCAACCAGTTGTTTGACCAGTTCATACTGGCACACGTTGGTGTCCTGATATTCATCCACCAGCATGTAACGGATTTTCCGGCGCCACTTGGCCAGCACGTCCGGGGTGTGCCGGAACAACTGCACCGGCAGCAGGATCAGGTCGTCAAAATCCACTGCGTTGTAGGCTTTCAAATACTCGTTGTAGTGCCTGTAGACAATGGCGATACGCTGCTCACGCTCGTCAGCCGCCTTGCTGTAGGCTTCGGGCGGGCTGCGCATGGCGTTCTTCCAGGACGAGATGGTCATCTGTACATCGTTCAGCTCGTCGCCGGCCTCGGCGCTGGCTTCCCGCATCATCAGGTCCTGCAGCAGTGCCTTGGCATCTTCGGCATCGAAGATGGAGAAACCGGGGTGATAGCCCAGGTGCGCGTGCTCCTCCCGGATGATGTTCAGGCCCAGGTTGTGAAAGGTGGACACGATCAGTCCCCGGGCCTTGCCCCGGTCAACAATCCGGCTGACCCGTTCCTTCATTTCCCTGGCGGCCTTGTTGGTGAACGTTACTGCGGCAATATGTCGCCCGGGAATGCCCAATTCCTCAATCAGATAGGCAATCTTGCGGGTGATCACACTGGTTTTGCCACTACCCGCACCGGCCAGCACCAGCAGTGGGCCTTCGGCGTAGCGAACCGCTTCGCGTTGTCTCGGGTTGAGCTTGTTCACAATGTAGAGACCAAATCGGGAACCATGGGGAGGTATTTAGCGTGGAGCTATTCTACACCAGCCAGACTTTCTGTACCTTGACGATCTATCAGCTATGCTTCCTAGAATGGACTCTGCTGTTGGCCGACACATGGATTTTGCTCGATGACACTGTCTCTGGACACCAGACCTGATCGTCTACGCCTGCTGGTACTGACCCCGGAATACGCGGATTTTCTGTGGTTATCCGCGCTGCTGGACGACGATCCGGAAATCAGTCCGGACGCCATATGGTGCCCGGACCTGGTGGATTGTGATGATCTTATCCGCAACGCCAGCTTCGATGTCATTGTCTGGGACTGCATTTTTCACGGTGGTGACGAACAGGCGTTTCTGCAGTATCTGTCCGTTTCCAGTGAAGACAAGCCGGTGCTTGCCCTGAGCGCGGAACCCTGTAAAGAGCGAGGGGGCGAGCTGCTGCGCGACGGTGCATCCGACTACCTGTGCCGGCAGACTCTGGATCGCTGGAACTTTCGCCGGGCGGTGAAATATCTCTGGTATCGCGTGCAGCTGTCCGAGTCGGCCCACGGCCAGTTAGGCCGTGAGGTGGCAACCGGGTTTATCAATCGGGACCTGTTTTTCGACCGCTTGCAGCAGGCCCTGTTGCGGGCGGAGAGAGCCGGCCACCGGCTGGCACTCCTGCATCTGAATGTTGATGATTTTCGCAGTATCAACGAATCCTTCGGTTATCAGAAAAGCGACCAGTTGATGTTCCGGCTGGCGGAGCGGTTGCGCCAGAAGATGCGCCGGGTGGATTCGCTGATGCGCATCGGCGGCGACGAGTTGGCGATTATTATCGAGAAGGTGGAAGACTCGCTCGATATTACCCAGATTATCCGTAAGGTAGTGGTTGCACTGGATGAGCCGCTGACGGTTGACGGCCAGATGATTGTGGTCAGCGCCAGCCTGGGCGTGGCGACTTATCCCGAGGCGGGCGACAGCCCGGAAGAACTGCTGAGGCGGGCCAACCGGGCGATGTTTGAGGCCAAACGGGACCCGGGCACCAGCTACCGTTTCTATGACCGCCAGTTACATATTTCTGCCGGCTACCAGCTCCGGCTAGAGGCGGACTTGCGCAACGCATTGCGAGCCAAGGAACTGGAGCTGTATTATCAGCCTCGGATTGACTTGGCGACTGAGGAGGTTCGCGGTGTCGAGTGCCTGCTGCGCTGGAATCATCCCAAGCGGGGCCTGGTCGGTCCGGACGAATTCATACCGGTGGCGGAGCGCAGTGGCCTGATCGTCCCCATTGGCTACTGGGTGATCGAGCAGGCGTGTAAACGCTTGCAGGAAAGCGCCGAAATGGGCTTTCCCGGCCTGGTGTTTGCGGTCAATCTGTCATTCCGCCAGTTCCACGACCGCAAGATGACCGAAACCATCTTCCGGATTATTTTCAACGCTAACGTCGACACCAGCCTGCTGGAGCTGGAACTGACCGAAAGCGCCATGATGCACGATCCGGATTACGCCCAGCGATGCCTGCGGGAACTCAATCAGCTAGGCATCAGCTTTGCCCTGGATGACTTCGGTACCGGTTTTTCATCCCTGAGCAATCTGCAACACCTGCCCATTTCCCTGGTGAAAATCGACAAATCCTTCGTCCAGGAACTGGGGCAGTCGGCGGATGCCGAGCACATTATCCGGGCCATCATCAGCCTGGCCCACAGCCTGCAGATCAGTGTGGTGGCGGAGGGTGTTGAAACCGAAAGCCAGCTGGAATTCCTGCGCCAGCAGCACTGCGATGAGATTCAAGGTTATTACTTTGCCCGCCCCATGCCCTGGAATGATCTTGTACAATTCCTGAACCACCGTAACCAGTCCGCTTGCCTGCAGCAGTAAGCCGCTGTACCTTTGCGCATTAATTCCGAACGCGATAATACACAGAGGTTGCATGAACAGTATCTCCCGGCGCATTGCCGACGAACTCGGCGTACGCGAGCAACAGGTTAATGCCACCGTTGCCTTGCTGGATGAAGGGGCCACCGTTCCGTTTATTGCCCGTTACCGGAAAGAGGTGACCGGCTCACTGGATGACAACCAGCTGCGAACCCTGGAAGAGCGTCTTCGTTACCTCCGCGAGCTGGAAGACCGCCGCGGCACCATCCTCAACAGCATTGACGAGCAGGGCAAGCTGACCGATGAGCTGCGCGCCGCCATCCAGGAGGCAGACACCAAGAACCGCCTGGAAGACCTGTATCTGCCCTACAAGCCCAAGCGCCGCACCAAGGCCCAGATTGCCCGTGAAGCCGGGCTGGAGCCCTTGGCTGACGCCCTGTTTGGCGACCCTACGCTGGACCCGGAAGCCACCGCCTCCGGTTACCTGAACCCGGAAGCTGGCGTGGAAGACACCAAAGCCGCGCTGGAAGGCGCCCGCCACATTCTGATGGAGCGTTTTGCCGAAGACGCCGAGTTGCTGGGTTCATTGCGGGACTTTATCTGGCAGGAAGGTCAGTTGAAAGTCGCGGTGGTGGATGGCAAGGAAAACGAAGGCGCCAAGTTCCGGGATTATTTCGATCACGTGGAGCCCCTGAAGAAAGTGCCTTCACACCGGGCCCTGGCGATTCTGCGCGGACGTAACGAAGGCATACTGACCTACTCGCTGGTGGTGGGGGATGTTGAAGACGATCGCCGTCAGCCCCATCCCGCCGAGCAGCGGATTGCCGCGCGCTGGGGTATTCGGGATAACGGGCGGGCCGCCGACAAATGGCTGTCGGAAGTGGTGCGCTGGACCTGGCGGGTGAAGCTATCTACCCAGATTGAAACCGACCTGATGTCTCAGGTAAGGGAAGCCGCAGAGGCCGAAGCCATCAACGTGTTTGCCGCCAACCTAAAAGACCTGTTGTTGCTGGCCCCGGCCGGCCCCCGGCCAACCCTGGGCCTGGACCCCGGTCTGCGTACCGGCGTTAAAGTCGCGGTGATCGACGGCACTGGCCAGGTGGTGGACCACGGGGCCATCTTCCCCCATGCGCCCCAGAACAAATGGGAGCCATCCATTGCCCAACTGGCGGCCTGGTGCCAGAAATACCAGATTGAGCTGGTCGCCATCGGCAACGGCACCGCGTCCCGGGAAACCGAGAAGCTGGTGGGCGACCTGTGCAAACGCTATCCGGAACTGAAGCTGGCCCGTATTGTGGTCAACGAATCTGGTGCGTCCATCTACTCCGCCTCGGAATTTGCCTCAAAAGAGCTGCCGGATCTGGATGTTACCATCCGTGGTGCGGTGTCCATCGCCCGCCGCCTGCAGGACCCACTGGCGGAACTGGTAAAGATCGAACCCAAGTCCATCGGGGTTGGCCAGTACCAGCATGACGTTTCCCAGGTGCAGCTGTCCCGTAGCCTGGATGCGGTGGTGGAAGACTGTGTAAACGGCGTTGGGGTCGACCTGAATACGGCCTCCGTGCCTCTGCTTACCCGGGTATCCGGCCTGAACCCGAGCATTGCTCAGAACATCGTCGATTTTCGCAACCAGAACGGCAAGTTTGTCAGTCGCAAGCAGCTACTGAAAGTCTCCCGGCTGGGTGAGCGCACCTTTGAGCAGGCGGCTGGCTTCCTGCGTATTGCTGGCGGCGACAACCCGCTGGACCGTTCCTCGGTGCACCCGGAAGCCTACGGTGTGGTCGAGGCCATCGCGAAGGGGAATGGCCGCAAGGTGGAAGATATCATTGGTGATTCCGCGTTTCTGCGCAGCCTGAACCCTCAGGACTACGTTACCGAACAGTTTGGACTGCCAACCATCAAAGACATCATCTCCGAACTGGAAAAGCCGGGCCGCGACCCGCGCCCCGAGTTCCGCTTTGCCAACTTCGAGGAAGGGGTGGAAACCCTGAATGACCTGAAACCGGGCATGGTGCTGGAAGGTTCGGTAACCAACGTCACCAACTTCGGTGCCTTTGTCGACATTGGCGTTCACCAGGATGGCCTGGTGCACATCTCCGCCTTGTCTCATACTTTCGTAAAAGACCCGCGCGAAGTGGTCAAGGCCGGTGATATTGTTAAGGTCAAAGTGATGGAAGTGGACATTCCCCGTAAACGGATCGGGCTGTCCATGCGTATGGATGACCAGCCCGGTGCCGAGACCCAGGCCAAGCCAGCCCGGGGCGCCGACCGCAACGCAGGTCGCTCCGGTGGTCGCAAACCCCAGGGTGGTCAAGGCCAGACGCAGGGCGCTATGGCAGGCGCTTTGGCGCAGGCGCTGGCCTCTGCCCGCAAGAACGGTCGTTAAATCACCTCATCGATTCAACGCGGTTGCCCCTCACAAGGGGGCAATCGCGCCAACAGGAGCTCACCATGGCTGAATCCCGCCACTCCCTGTTTCACCAGTTTGCGGCCAGCGATTGGGATGGTTTTCTCAAAGGCGTCGAAAAAGAAGGCCTTCGCGTGGATGCCAATGGTTTCATTGCCCAGACACCGCACCCGGAGGCGCTGGGCTCGGCCCTGACCCATCCACGGATTACCACCGATTATTCCGAAGCCCTGCTCGAGCTGATCACCCCGGTTTTCAGCTCTACTGAGGCCATGCTGGCATCGCTGCGAGACACCCACCGGTTTGTCCAGCAGAATCTCGGTGACGAAGTGTTCTGGTCGGCCAGCATGCCCTGTGAGATTGATGGCGATCAGAGCATTCCCATCGCTGAGTATGGCCGCTCGAACATTGGCCAGCTAAAGCATGTCTATCGGCAGGGGTTGGCTGTGCGTTACGGTCGCATCATGCAGAGTATTGCCGGGGCCCACTACAACCTGTCGTTACCCGACAGTTTCTGGCATAAGTGGCAGCAACTCACCGGTAATCAGGATGCCCTGAAGGATTTCAAATCCGACCAGTATTTCTGGTTGATCCGCAATTTCCGCCGCCGAAGCTGGCTGTTAATGCTGTTGTTCGGTGCATCACCAGCCCTGGATGCCAGTTTCGTTGCCGGCGTGAAGCATGACCTAAGCCGGTTTGATGAGCGAACCTGGTATGGCAAACACGCTACGTCGCTGAGGATGGGTGATCTGGGTTACCACAACAATGCCCAGGCCTCCCTCAACATCTGTTTCAACGAGCTGAGCACCTACACCCGTACCCTGGACCAGGCTATCCATACCAATTGGCCGGCTTATGAAGCCATTGGCACCCGTCGTAACGACGAGTTTATCCAGATCAACACCAGTGTGTTGCAGATTGAGAACGAGTATTACAGCGCCGTTCGTCCCAAACGCACCACCGAGCGTGCCGAGAAGCCTATCCAGGCGCTGGATGCCCGTGGAGTTGAATACATAGAGGTACGTTGTCTGGATCTGGACCCATTCTCGCCGGTAGGGGTCAACCAGGCGCAGATCGATTTTCTGGATCTGTTCCTGCTTGACTGTCTGCTGACCGACTCTCCCCGCATCGGAGATGATGAATGTCAGCGGCTGGATGACAACTACAAAGATGTGGTGGCATCAGGCCGCTGGCAGGAGCTGGGGGTGTGCCAGGGTGGCCAGCGGGTGCCGGTGGGTAACGCGGCCCGTGAGTTGCTGGATCGCTTGCAGCCACTGGCGGATTTGCTGGACAGTTGGGGTAAGGACGAGACCTACCGTTCAGCCTTGGCTGCTCAGCGTGAAAAGTTGCAGGGGCAGGAGTGGTCTGTGCCATCAGCCCGCGTACTGGCTTCGATGGAAGCCTCCGGGCTTGGTCACCGGGACTGGGTGCTGGCGTTGTCCCGGCAGCATCAGGAAACCCTCAGAAGCGAACCACTGGCTCCGGACGTAATGGCGGATTACCAACGCATGTCGCGGGAATCCCTGGCCGAACAGAAGGCCCAGGAACAGTCGGATAAACTTCCGTTTGCCACCTTCCTGGAAGAGTATCTTCGCTCGTGAGCCGTGGTTGAGTCACAACCCGAAAGGGACGTGACGCACAGAAACCACAGAACGGTTTGCCGGCTTCGTTACCTGCTGTTACTTTTGTTTACAACAGGTAAGGAGACGGAGCCATGGCAAGAGATATCAAGCTCGGATGGGATGTGGAAGCCCTCAACAAGGCATATCGCCAGGGGTACATGGCGGGCTCCATGGGCATGGATAAAAACCGATGCCCGTATCGGGGTGAGGTGATCATCGCTGCCTGGGAAGCGGGTTGGGATGATGCCGGCCAGGTGGCTGCCGAGCAGCCCTCCAGCGACGACCTGTTCTCCCGAATCGCCTGACCTACCTTTGTACCACAAATTCCGTAAACAGGACGCCGGTGATGCGCTCACCGGTTTTCTGTTCTTCCAGGGCAGCATTGATGCGCTGTGCTGCCTCCCCTCTCAACGCTTGCTGGCCCTGTTGCGTAGTGAGCTGGTCAACGTCGGTCTGTTCACCGAACAACATTACCAATTCGTGCCGTAATCTTGGCATATGGGCCTCTACAGCAGCTCTTGTCGTCTCCTGCGAGGCCCGCAGGGTTACAGACGCTTTCAGGTAAATGACCTTGTTGCCGGGTTCGCCCACATGGGTCACAAAAGCCGGCTCCATGGCGATGTAGTCGGTTACCCCCCGTTCCTCCGGCTCCTCCTCGGCCATGGCCGGCCAGGCGATCAGGGAAGCGACAGCGAGTAACAGCGTTAGGGCGTATTTTCGGTGAAAGGTCATAGGCGCAATGTTCTTCATGGGTTAGGATTGGCAGCATCAGCTTACATGATGATTCCGGGGTGTTGATTTGACAAGCAAATGGGTGTTCGGCGTCGTTTTTCTTCTGTGCGCAGCTCTGTTGGCCGTGGCCTTTTACATGGAGCACGTCATGGGCCTGGAGCCTTGCCCGTTGTGCTGGTTGCAGCGTTTTGGTTTCATGGGCGCAGGGCTGGTAGCCCTGATTGCGTTTCTCCATGGTCCCGCCGGTTTTGGTAACCGGGTGTATGGCTTTTTTCTGGTGCTGACCGCCGGTACCGGGCTGGGCATTGCTGGCCGGCAACTTTGGTTGCAAAGCCTGCCGGAAGATCAGGTGCCCGCCTGCGGCCCGTCCGTGGACTACATGCTTGAGGTGTTGCCCTGGTTTGAGGTGCTGCAGACGGCCCTGAAAGGCACCGGTGATTGCGCCGAGGTGGTCTGGCGCTTTCTCGGGTTGAGCATTCCTGGCTGGACAGCCGTGTTCTTCAGCTTGTTGGTGCTGGTTGGCCTGGTGATGATGTTCCGTCGATACCGGCCGAAAAACTGGTTGCAGGGCTGAAACGGTTGCGGGCCACCATGGCCTTGGGGTAACTTGATTCAGTCATGACAACAATCAAGTGAACGGCCATTTATCAGGCAGACTGACTGAGGGGAGACAGACGTCATGTTGGAGAACTGCAGAAACGCCAGGGAGCGTTGGGGCGGAGTCAGCGAGCTGATCGACCGTTGGCTGAAAGAGCGCCAGGAGCTGTTGGTGCGCTACTGCGATCTGTCGACCGAGACCGATTTTTCCCAGACCGAGATGCTGCGAGACAAGTTTGTCCGCCTCTGTGAGGTGCTGGTCGATTATGTGTCTGCCGGGCACTTCGAAGTCTACGAACAGTTGATCCAGGAAGCCCGTGAGTTCAACGATGGCGGCCTGGAGTTGGCGGCAAAGGTCTATCCCCGGATTGAGCAGACGACCGGCGTGGCTCTCAATTTCAACGATCGCGTTGATGGTCGACTACTGACCGAAGACGACGTCAGAGAGCTGTTCTCAGAGTTGTCAAAGCTGGGTGAGGTGCTGGAAAGCCGGTTCGAGATGGAAGATTTCCTGATCGAGCATTTGCATAACGCCCACGCTGGAAAAATGGCCTCAGCCTGATTTCGGGCAGCCAGTAGAGTGTTTCAAAAAAAACGGCCTGAATGTTCAGGCCGTTTTTTATTGCCCGGAGTTATTCGCTTTCCGGGTTCACTGCCAGCAGTTCTACATCAAAAATCAGGGTTTCGTTGGGCCCGATCGCCTGATTGCCACCCGGGCCGTAGGCCAGGTCGGCGGGGATGTAGAGCTTGTAGCGGGCGCCTTCGCTCATCAGCTGCAGGCCTTCGGTCCAGCCCGGAATTACCTGGCTAAGGCCAAAGGTAACCGGTTGGCCACGATCACGGGAGCTGTCGAACACATCGCCATTGATCAGCTCGCCGGTGTAGTGCACCTGTACCCGGTCTGAGGCTGTCGGGTTGTTGCCATCGCCTTCCTCGATGACCTCATATTGCAGGCCGGACTCGGTGGTTTCCACGCCTTCGCGCTCAGCGTTCTGGGCCAGGAAGGCTTCGCCGGCTTCCAGGTTCTGGCTGGCCAGTTCTTCGAATTGTTGTTCCTGTTGCCCCTGAAGCTCCTCCTGGTAGGCCATCAGTGCTTCCTGGATTTGCTCCCTGGTCAGGCGTTTGGTCTCTTCGTCGCCAGCGTGGCCGTGCTGGATACCCTGCAGGAACTGGTCCATTTGCAGGTCAGGCAGGTCATTGCTCATGCGCTCACCAAGCACCAGGCCCATGCCGTAGCTGACTCTCTCCGGCGTCGTGTCCAGGGCTGGGTCCTTTTCGGAGTCCTGGGCGGTAGAGCAGCCGGCAACCAGGCCGGTCATGGCGATAGCTAACAGGGTTTTCTTCATACTGGTATCCTTCGCGCGTGTAACAGGGCCTGACGGCCCACTTGGATTTGGCAAACAGGAAAGGTAACGGGTTCAGCCACAGGATGCCACTGAAACTGTGGTAACAGTGTGATGCTGTTGGCGTCAGGTACCGTTATCCCCGGGCGATGGCGCCAGGGAAAAAGGGGCCCGGTAGGGAGAACGCCAGTCGCTGTCATTGTCGGCCCGGCGTTCGTTATGCAGGTTCTTGCTCGGCCGCTCAATGGCCAGAGCGTTCCAGGGGCCCTGGGCGGGTGGCTGGTCGGCATAGTGCCAGTTCCCCTCGGTGTCTTGCCATTTGAAGACAATCTCCGGGCCCTCGGTGGGGATGGGGGCCGGCAGCAGGCCTTCAAACGAAGGGATGGCCTCGGGTTTCTCCTCGGCCGCAGACTCCGATACCTTGCCTGGGTCCCCCAGTCCAAAGAAAATCAGCAACAAAAGCAGGCCAAGGGCTGGAAACGATAGCCTAATAAGCCATTTCATCATCATGGCTGGGGTTCTCCTGCCGCAGCCGCCAGGAGGCCTGCCAGAGTGTCCATTGATACGGGTGCCTGGGTGTCTGTGTCCCGACGCGGTGCTGCGGCCAATAGGTTTTGCAAGATGGCGGCTTTGCGATTGTGCATGTTGCCAGTCTCCGGGTACCTGGGTGTCAGTGTGTGCCAGGCCAGGGCAAGTTCGGTTTGCTCGGCCTGTAGTTCGGCCCGTGCCAGCGCTTCCCGGAGATCACGACAACCAATATGATGCCGGGGAATGGATTTTCTGGCGGAACGAATGCTGCCGGTTACACGGGATCGCCACTCTGTTACCTTAGCGTCCTCAACGCCAGTGAACAGGTGCCCGTTCACCCCCAACCAGCCGGCACAGAGAATTCGGGTAACGCTCCAGTCACAGGCCTGCAACGTCAGGCAGGCCTCGGCCAGCTCCGGGTTTTGCCAGCAGGCCAGTGCATAACGCCACAGGGGATTATCCGGTTCCATTGTTGCGGGCAGATTCAATGATTCTGTCTGCGGAACGGTCATGGCAGGGCACTTCCCTGGCTGAAATCCATGGATAAAGACAGTCTATGTTAACGATAACCGATCTCAGTTTACAACGAGGCGGCGTCTGGTTGCTAGAAAACGTCAGCCTGACGGTGCAGCCCGGCCAGAGGGTAGCAATTGTTGGCGCCAATGGTGCCGGAAAATCCAGCCTGTTCCAGCTCTTACTGGGCCATCTGGCGCCGGAGCAGGGCAGTGTGTCGCTGCCAGGGGGCTGCCGTATTGCCCACATGGCGCAGGAGGTTGAGGCCAGCCAGCGTTCTGCCCGGGACTTTGTCCTGGATGGCGACTTTGACTTGCGCCGTATGGAGCGTGAGCTGGCCGATGCGGAAGCCCGGGATGATCATCACGCCATTGCCCGCCTGCACGGCGAGTTGGATGTACATGAAGCCTGGTCTGCGCCCAGAAGGGCCGACTCATTGCTGCGTGGGTTGGGGTTTGCTGATAGCGATGTGGACCGGCCGGTATCGGCGTTCTCCGGGGGCTGGCGTATTCGTCTGAATCTGGCCCAGGCCCTGATGCGGCCATCGGACCTCCTGTTGCTGGATGAGCCCACCAACCACCTGGACCTGGACGCCTGTCTGTGGCTTGAGAACTGGCTTCGTCGATACCCTGGCACCCTGCTGTTTATCTCCCATGATCGGGATTTCATGGATCGGGTGGCCACACACCTGGTGCACTTTGATAACAAAAAGCTGGAACTCTACACCGGCAACTACTCGGCGTTTGAAGTGCAGCGCAGTGAGCGCCTGGCCCAGCAACAATCCAATTACGAGCGCCAGCAGGCCCGTATTGCCGAGATCCAGCGTTTCATTGACCGCTTCAAGGCCAAGGCTACCAAGGCCCGCCAGGCCCAGAGCCGGGTCAAGGCCCTGGAGCGCATGGAACGAATCGCGCCAGCCCATGTGGATTCGCCCTTCAGCTTTGAATTTCCAATGGCGGACAAGGTGTCCAACCCGTTGTTGTCCATTCGCAACGGTGTGGCCGGCCATGGCCAGACGGCTATCCTGAATAGTATCAACGTCACTTTGCTGCCCGGCTCGCGCATTGGTTTGCTCGGCCCCAACGGTGCGGGCAAGTCAACCTTTATGGATGCCCTGCGGGGCACCGGTACACTTCTGTCGGGTGAGCGTACCTGTGGCGAGCACCTGGCCATCGGGTATTTTGCCCAGCACCAGCTGGAAGCCCTGGACCTGGACGCCAGCCCGTTCCTGCATCTACAGCGATTGTCGCCCCGTGCGTCCGAGCAATCGGTGCGGAACTTTCTGGGCGGCTTTGATTTTCATGGCGATGAGGCCCTGAGCCCGATTCGCTCGTTCTCTGGGGGTGAAAAAGCCCGGGTTGCCCTGGCGGTGATCGCCTGGCAGAAACCCAACCTGCTGTTGCTGGATGAGCCCACCAACCACCTGGACCTGGAGATGCGCCAGGCCCTGACCATGGCATTGCAGAATTTTGATGGTGCCATTGTGGTGGTGTCCCATGATCGGCACCTGTTACGCAATACCGTAGACGAGTTCTGGCTGGTGTCGGATGGCAGAGTCCAGGAATACGACGGCGACCTGGAAGACTATGAACGCTGGCTGGCAGACCGCAGGAAGGATGAGGACGAGCCCCCCAAACGCCAGGTAGCTGAGGATTCAGATGCTGAAAAGAAGGCGGGCAGTGGCCAGGCATTGACGGCCGAAGAGCGCAAGGCCAGAAAACGCCAGGAGGCGGAACTGCGTCAGAAACTGAGCCCGTGGCGGAAAAAACAGGTATCCCTGGAAGCCCGGATGGATCAGTTGCAGCAGCAATTGGCGGGCGTGGAAGCTTCTCTGGGCGACCCTGCGGTGTACGAAGACAGCGGGAAAGTACGCCTGAAGGCGCTGCTGGCGGATCAGACCGAACTCAAACGGGCCCTGGAGGAGACCGAGGCCGAGTGGCTGGAGGTCAGTGAAACGGTGGAAAACCTGGAAGCCGAACTGGCCGGCTAGTGCCCCGTCTGGTTTACCGGGTGCCGATTTCCAGGGTGAAATCCTGTTTGGACAGGTAATCCCGCTCGTTCTCCAGGTCTGCCAGGGTCAGTGGCCGGTTATCCAGCCAGCCTTCCGGAAACTCCACCACCAGCTTGTTTTCATGGCCATGGAGGACGAATTCGGGAGGCTGCTCCAGATTCCTGGGGTGTTGAATCAATACGGCCAGCCGCAGCAAAACGCACAGGTACCGCAGGCGCGGTTTGTCTTCTGGCTCTATGCCCTCGAACACCGTGGCGGAGAATTTCCGTCGATGGCCACGCACCAGGGTGGCCAGATCTTTCTGGAACTGCTGGGTAAAACCGGGCAAGTCGGAATAACGCAGCAGATATGCGCCGTGTTTGTGGTACTGGCTGTGGGAGATGGTCAGGCCAATCTCGTGCAGCCGGCAGGCCCAGCGCAGTACATCCTCGTCTGCTGACGTATGCAGGCCCCATTGGTCGGCCACTTGCTGCCAGGCAGCGATAGCCGTTTGCTCAACGGCAGCGCCGTGAGCCTGGTCCACATGGTAGCGCTCCTGCAGCGCGGCAATGGTGCGCTCCCGCACATCCTCGTGCTGGATACGGCCTACAATGTCGTACAGCAGCCCCTCCCGGAGAGCGCCATCGGCGAAGGTCATCGCTTGAATATCCAGCGATCGGAACGCGGCCAGCAGGATGGCAAACCCAGCCGGGAAGATGCTTTGCCGGTCCTGGCGCACGCCCAGGTCTGCCAGCTTTTCGACCCTGCCCATGTCTACCAGCCGTTTGCGCAGTTCTTCCATGGCCTCTCGGGTGAGGGTGCCATCGGTGATCTTCAGGTTGGCCAGCACGCTGCAGATCGCCTTGATGGATCCGGAGGAGCCGACGGCACTTTGCCAGCCAACCGAGCGGTAGTGCTGGCGGATGTTCAGGAGCTCCTGTTCAGCGTGGGTGATCGCCTTGTCCATCTGCCGCCGGGTAATCTTGCCGTCCGGGAAATAGCGATTGCGAAACGACACGCAACCCATGTGCAGGCTTTCCAGCTCCTGGGGCTCAAATCGCTGGCCGATGATGAATTCGGTGCTGCCGCCGCCAATATCGATGACCAGTCGTTTGCCTTCGTCATCGGCCAGGGTGTGGGAAACGCCAAGGTAGATCAGACGGGCTTCTTCCCGCCCCGCGATGATCTCTACCGGGTAACCGAGGACCTCTTCCGCCCGGGCAATAAACTCGGGGGCGTTGCGGGCCACCCTCAAGGCGTTGGTACCGACAATCTGAACGCCCTCGGCAGGCATGCCCTGCAGGCGCTGGGCAAACCGGCTGAGACATTCCAGGGCCCTTTGTTGGGCTTCTTCCGTCAGCCGGTTATAGGGGTCAAGCCCGGCGCCCAACTGGACCTTCTCGCCCATCTTCTCGACGGTACGAATTTCACCATGGACCAGACGGGCCACGACCATATGAAAACTGTTGGAGCCCATATCAATGGCTGCCAGCATATCCGGGGAGGGGGCGGTGTTCTCGGCAGGGGATGCGGCCGTCACGTGGGTTGGCGTCCTGTATGGTGTGAACTTGTCGATACAATGGCCGTACTATAAAAGAAAGCGCGGTGCGCTGTCAGTAACGGTCTGCGGTGAATACGGATGCCGATCGTTGCCGGTGGAAACAGATCTCGCTTCACATTGAGGCCGGCAATCGCGTAAAGTATTCGTCTAACGAAATCCGGGCAGGCGACATTCCGATGACGGTTTGTACAGCCTGCTACAGTCAACAGCGACTCCGACGCGGCTGCGTTACAGGCCCCGGAGCGCCTGAATCAGGAAAAGGTAATGAGCGGAAATATCGTTAATGTCACCGACGCTTCTTTCGAACAGGACGTACTGAAGTCCGACGTCCCGGTACTGGTTGACTACTGGGCTGAGTGGTGCGGCCCGTGCAAGATGATTGCCCCGGTTCTGGAAGAAATCGCCGACGAATACGACGGCAAGCTCAAGGTCTGCAAACTCAACATCGACGAGAATGAGCAGACCCCGCCCAAGTTCAACATCCGTGGCATCCCGACCCTCATGCTGTTCAAGAACGGCAATGTGGACGCCACCAAAGTTGGCGCTTTGTCCAAGTCACAACTCGCCGCCTTCCTCGACAGCAACCTCTGAGCCGCTGTTGAAGAAAGCCGCCCCTGAACATGGTTCACGGGCGGTTTTTTTATGCCTCAATCACCCTCACTGGCCGCCAGTCGCAAGGTGAGCTTTATTTCCAGGCCTTGGAGCGGTCCAGGTCCGAGTCTTTTTGCTCAACCCAGTGTTCGGTGTCTCCGGTGATTTCCTTTTTCCAGAACGGGGCTGACGTTTTCAGGGCGTCCATGATGAATTCGCAGGCTGCAAACGCATCCCCCCGGTGAGCACTGCACACCCCGACAAACACGATCTGATCCGACAGCGCCAGCCGCCCGACCCGATGAATCACCCTCGCCTTGCGTACATCCCAGCGCTGGGAGGCGGAGTCAATCAATCCCTGAAGCACCTGTTCCGTCATGCCCGGATAATGCTCCAGGAACAGTCCAGTCACCCCGGACAGGTCCCCGGAGTCCCGCACCAGCCCGGAAAAGGTCGCCACCGCACCAGTGCCGGAACCGGAGGCGCGCAGCGCCTCGTATTCCGCGCCGACATCGAAATCTTCCGTCTGGATAGAGATCATTTCAACCTCCGGTCACCGGTGGAAAGAAGGCCACTTCATCGCCCGGCATGACCGGCGTTGAAGGTTTGGCCATGGCCTGGTTGACGGCCGCCATGACCGGCTGCTCGCCCTGCAGCTGGGCCCAGGGGCCGCCCCGGGCGGCCAGTTCCGACAACAGGCCCCCAACGGTTTGGCCCGGGGTTGTCGGCAACTCAAGGCTCTCGGTATCAAGCTCCTCGCGAAGCCGTGCGAAAAAGCGAACAGTCAGGTTCTGGTCAGTCATGATCAGCTCATCAGTTCAGGGTATGAGTAATACATCACCGGGTCACCAACATTGATGGTGCTGTTTTCCGGCACCACCGCCAGGCCGGAGCTCCAGCAAGCGGCACTCAGCACGCCGGAGCTCTGGTTCGGGGCAGCGGACACGGAAGCGGTGGCCCCATTGCCTGTCTTGCGGGCGCGCACAAACTCCCGGCGGATGGATGGTGAATGGGTGGTGAAGCCTGCAGGCAGGCATTCCCCGATCGGCAGCGCGTCGGGTCGTCCCTGGCGTTTGCGAATGTAGGGCATCACGATGACCATAAAGGAAATCAACACAGAGGCCGGGTTGCCGGGCAGCCCAAGCACCGGCGTGTCGTCAATGCTGCCGAACGCCAGTGGTTTGCCAGGCTTGATGGCCATCCGCCACAAAGACAGCCGGCCGGACTCCTCGAGCACCGCGCGCACGTGGTCTTCTTCGCCCACCGAGACGCCGCCACTGGTGATGATCAGGTCGGCTTTTCTTGCCGCCTCTTGCAGCGCTTGTCGGGTGCCGTCGCGAGTATCCCGAACGGTCTCGCAGAGGATAGCCTCACATCCCGCCTGTGCCAGCATCCCGAGCAGGGTGTAGCGATTACTGTTGTAAATCTGGCCGGGGGCAAGCGGCTCGCCGGGTTGCACCAGTTCATCACCGGTGCTCAGGATGGCCACCCGCAACCGGTCCAGTACTGGCACCTGTGCGATGCCCATTGATGCCAGTAAGCCCATTTCCTGGGGGCGAATAAGGGTGCCCCGGGGCAATGCCAGTTCCCCCTGGGTCAGGTCCTGACCGCGACGACGAATGTTCTGCCCGGCGCTGACTTCGGCCACGATGAGGATGTTGTCATCGGTACGTTCCACCCGCTCCTGCATCACCACCGCAGTCGCGCCCTCCGGAATCTCTGAACCGGTGAAGATTCGCACCGCGGTACCGGGCTCCAGTGGTTTGGGGGCTGTGCCCGCCGGCACCCGGTCAGAGACCACCAGCGCCCGCCCGGGGGCGACATCTGAGTGGTGCACCGCATAGCCATCTACGGCACTGTTGTCGGCAGGGGGGACATCCGCCGGCACATACTGGTTTTCCGCCAGAATCCGCCCCAGGCATTCACTGAGTGGCACCGCCTGGGATTGCGTCACCGCGGTGGCGCGGCCCAATATGTAGTTGAGCGCGTCGTCAACAGAGATCAGGTCAGAGCCTGCCATGGTACCTCCCGGTTATTTTTCTGCGCGGTTGCCAATCACTTCCTGGAGCCGACCGAAGGCGCGCTCTGGCTTGCGCATGACCAGTCCGGAATAGTTGCAGGGGCCGTGCCGGCTGTCCAGCTGGTCTTTCAGAATGCCTTCCCAGCCAGTCCTGCAGGCACCAGTTGAGCCCGGCAGGCAGAAAATAACGGTGTTGTTGGCCATGCCACCGAATGATCGTGACTGAATCGTGGAAGAGCGGATCTCCAGTGCCGATAACCGGCGAAATTCCTCGCCAAAACCCTCAATGACCTTGTCCAGCAGAGGCTTGACCGCTTCCGGTGTGCTGTCTCGTTCGTGAAAGCCGGTGCCGCCGGTGATAATGACAGCCTGAACGTCCTGGTCCGCAACCCATTGTGAAATAATAGCGCGTATCAGGTAAACGTCGTCCGGAAGAATTCGGCGAGACACCAGACGATGTCCGGCCCCGACAACGCTGTCTTCGAGGAACTGCCCGGAAGTGTCCTGTTCGAAACCCCGTGTGTCAGATACGGTCAAAATGGCAATATTCAGAGGTTTGAGTTCATTCGTAAGCTCAGTGCTCATGGCTTGGCTCCGCTCTACTGCATTCGAGATGCGTTCATCAATAGTAGTGTCAGTATCCGTGTACGGGCCGCAGATGGGAAGGGAGTAACCCATCAGAGGGAGGCGTGCCGGTGGCGGAAGATCATGAAACTGACTTAATTTTGGGCAGAGGTCTTGACAGACGCCTTCAAGGTGGTCGATTATGCGGCTTGCCCGGCGAACGGTTGTTCCCACTCTCTGGCTTCAGCAAACAAATCCGGCTTCCATCTGCACCGGTTGCTCCATCTAGCCAGCACCATGTTTCAGCTTTTTTGATCAATGCGTTCAGGGGCACCCCTGTCATTCCAACAGTCGTTTACTTCCATTCCTGACAATCCTACAAATTATGAATCTTACTGAACTCAAGCAGAAATCTGTGCCCGAATTGCTCGATATCGCGCAAGAAATGGGCCTGGACAACCTGGCTCGCTCGCGCAAACAGGATGTTATCTTCACCATCCTGAAGAAACACGCCAAGAGCGGCGAAGACATCTACGGCGACGGCGTACTGGAAATTCTGCAGGACGGTTTCGGCTTCCTTCGCTCCGGCGACGCCTCCTACCTGGCCGGCCCGGACGATATCTATGTCTCCCCCAGCCAGATTCGCCGTTTTAATCTGCGTACCGGCGATACCGTCTCCGGTAAAATCCGTCCTCCCAAGGATGGTGAGCGTTACTTCGCCCTGCTGAAAGTTAACGAGATTAACTTCGACAAGCCGGACAACGCCCGCAACAAGATTCTGTTTGAAAACCTGACCCCGTTGTTCCCCCAGGAGCGATTGACCCTGGAAGTGGGCAACGGCAGTACCGAAGACCTTTCGTCTCGGGTACTCGACCTGGTAGCCCCGATCGGTAAAGGCCAGCGTGGCCTGATTGTGTCCCCGCCCAAGGCCGGTAAAACGCTGCTGATGCAGGGCATTGCCCAGTCCATCGCCCGCAACAACCCGGAATGTCACCTGATGGTGCTGCTGATTGACGAGCGCCCGGAAGAAGTGACTGAAATGCAGCGCACCGTGCGCGGCGAGGTTGTAGCCTCCACCTTCGATGAGCCGCCGGCCCGTCACGTGCAGGTAGCGGAAATGGTGATCGAAAAGGCCAAGCGCCTGGTCGAGCACAAGAAAGATGTCATCATCCTGCTGGACTCCATCACCCGCCTGGCCCGCGCCTACAATACGGTGATTCCGTCTTCCGGCAAGGTGCTCACCGGTGGTGTTGACGCCCATGCCCTGGAAAAGCCCAAACGCTTCTTCGGTGCGGCCCGGAATGTGGAAGAGGGCGGCAGCCTGACCATCCTGGCGACCGCGCTGGTGGATACCGGTTCCAAGATGGACGAGGTTATCTACGAGGAGTTCAAGGGCACCGGTAACATGGAAGTGCACCTGGACCGCAAGATTGCCGAGAAACGTGTCTACCCGGCCATCAACATCCGTCGTTCCGGCACCCGCCGTGAAGACCTGCTGATGAGCGAGGCAGACATCCAGCGCGTGTGGATTCTGCGCAAGCTGCTGCACTCCATGGACGACGACACCGGTGCACTGGAATTCCTGCTAGACAAGCTGCGTGACACCAAGACCAACGACGAGTTCTTCCAGTCCATGAAACGTCGTTGATGTTGATGTCTATGCGCGGCTGACCCAGGGGCGCCCCCCCCAAAGTCCAAAGAACAAGGCCGGAAGAGGGTGTCAAAACCATCAGGAAAACCACCGTTTTCCGTTTTGACACCCTTTTCCGGCCTTGTTCAAACTCCGAACAAAAAAATCAAAAGGCGAAATACAGGGCAGTCCGGTTAAGCCCGAACTCCGTAGTACCGTAGACCAGAAACGGAGCACACCATGAAATACAACGACCTGAGAGACTTCATCAGCCAGCTGGAAAAACTGGGCGAGCTGAAACGCATCAGCGTAGAAGTCGACCCCCACCTGGAAATGACCGAAATCTGCGACCGCACACTGCGGGCCGGTGGGCCGGCGTTGTTGTTTGAAAACCCGAAAGGCTACGACATGCCCGTGTTGGCCAACCTGTTTGGCACTCCCAAACGGGTGGCGCTGGGGATGGGGCAGGAAGACGTGGCGGCATTGCGGGAGGTTGGCAAACTGCTGGCGTTCCTGAAAGAGCCGGATCCCCCCAAGGGCTTCAGGGATGCCATCGAAAAACTGCCGATCTTCAAACAGGTGATGCGCATGAGCCCGAAAGTGCTCCGCTCGGCGCCCTGCCAGGACGTAGTGATCGACAAGGACCAGGTCGACCTGTACCAGATTCCGGTACAGCACTGCTGGCCCGGTGACGCCGGCCCGTTGGTAACCTGGCCGCTGGTAATCACCCGTGGGCCCAATAAAGAGCGCCAGAACCTGGGAATCTATCGGCAGCAGGTGATTGGTCGCAACCGGTTAATCATGCGCTGGCTCAGCCATCGGGGTGGGGCGTTGGACTACCAGGAATTCCGCCGGGCCAACCCGGACAAACCCTATCCGGTGGCGGTGGCCCTGGGCGCGGACCCGGCGACCATTCTCGGCGCTGTTACCCCGGTGCCGGATTCGTTGTCCGAGTACGCCTTCGCCGGGTTGTTACGGGGTGCCCGTACCGAGCTGGTAAAGGCTGGCCTGAGTGACTTGCAGGTGCCGGCCAGCGCCGAGATCGTGCTGGAAGGGTTTATCTACCCGGACGACATGGCTCCGGAGGGCCCCTTCGGCGACCATACCGGTTATTACAACGAGGTGGACCATTTCCCGGTGTTCACCGTGGAGCGAATCACGCACCGCCGAGACCCGATTTACCACAGCACCTACACCGGTCGCCCGCCCGATGAGCCGGCGGTGCTCGGGGTGGCGTTGAACGAAGTGTTTATTCCGATCCTGCAGAAGCAGTTTCCGGAGATTGTGGATTTCTACCTGCCGCCGGAAGGCTGCTCCTATCGGCTGGCCATCGTTACCATGAAAAAACAGTACCCGGGCCATGCCAAACGGGTGATGATGGGCGTATGGTCGTTCCTGCGGCAGTTTATGTACACCAAGTTCGTGATTGTCACCGATGACGATGTGAATGCCCGTAGCTGGGAAGATGTGATCTGGGCCATGACCACCCGGATGGACCCGGTTCGGGACACCACGATGGTGGAGAATACACCGATCGACTATCTCGACTTCGCCTCGCCGGTGTCCGGCCTGGGTTCAAAAATGGGCCTGGACGCCACCAACAAATGGCCCGGTGAAACCGATCGGGAGTGGGGCACCGCGATCACCATGACCGATGAGGTCAAGCGGCGGGTGGACGACCTGTGGGACAGCCTCGGCATTGAAATTCCCGCCGCTCGCCCCGATTGACAGGAGCAGCCGGATGCATCGGATTCGGCTTCAGCCATCCGGCCTGAGTTTTCAGGTGGCAGGCGATACGGACTTGCTGCTGGCCGCTGCTGAATCCGGTATTCAGGTGCCGGCCGCCTGCCGAAATGGCGTATGTGAAATCTGTGAGGCCCGGCTGGTGTCCGGTCAGGCCCTGAATACCCGTAATCAGAAACTCATCACGGTTGGTGAGCGTTTAATGATGTGTCGAACTCTGGCGCTGACTGACCTGAAACTGGAGATACCCGCCGTTATGGCATCAGGAAATCATCAACCCCGGCAATACCCGGCGAAAGTGGTGGATGTGCGCTCCATCAGTCACGATGTGTATCGGGTTGAATTGCAGTTGCCGAAGCGCCGCGAGGTGTCTTTTCACGCCGGCCAGTACCTGTCGGTGAATCTTCCAGGTGCCGAGCCCTGCTATTTTTCGATTGCCAGCAGTCCATCTGCCGGCAATATCGAGTTGCACATCCAGGCCTCGCCAGACTGGGTGTCTGCCCAGAAGGTGATTGATGCCCTGACCTCCGGGCAGGATGTTACCGTGGAGTTGCCTCACGGCAAGGCGTGCCTGGCTGCCGCGCCGGACAAACCGGTGCTGATGGTGGCGGCAGGCACCGGTTTTGCCCAGATGAAAAGCCTGTGCGAATTCCTGCAGGAAACCCGTTTCCAGCACCCGGTCAAATTGTACTGGGGGGTGCGCAAGCACGAGGATATGTACCTGCGGTCGCTGGCCCAGCAATGGCATGACGACTGGTCACCGTTCAGCTTCTTCCCGGTAGTGGGTGACGACGAGGACAACGACTGGGGTGGCCATCACGATCAGTTGGTGGGTGCCGTGCTGGCATCCGGGGCAGACTGGCAAAATGTGGAAGTGCATGCCAGTGGCTCGCCAGCAATGGTCTACACCCTGATGGATGCGCTGATGGCTGAAGGGTTACCAAAGCAGGCGTTCTTTTCGGATGTGTTGGAATACGCTCCGCGGGATTGAACACCGCCATGGTGAACCAAAAAGGCCGGATGGTAATCATCCGGCCTTTTTGGTTCCAGTGTCAGGCCCTTGGCATGGGCAGGTCTGGCAGGCTGTTATCGCTTTCCAGGCCCTGCATCAGCAGCTTGATACTGGCCTCTTCTTCACCCATGTGAGCATTCAGCCGGCTTAACTCGGCCAGGGTTTCCCGGCTCCGGCGCAGGTGCAGACTGGTCTGGAAATACTCTTTTGCCTTGCCCCAGAGCTCGTTACGCAGGCTGAGGCGGCCCAGGGCCAGTAGCAGCTCCGCATTGTTGGGCCGGTCTTTCAGCCACTGTTCGGCAATCAGCAGTTGCTCTTCGGGCTGGTTGCCCTTTACCCGCCCATACAGGTTGATGAGCTCGTCGCTCCAGTGGTTTCTCAGCACTTTGCGCAACAGGGTTTCCGCCTGGGCCTCGTCACCCAGCCTGGCCAGCAGGCTGGCGTAATCCCGGATGGTGTATTCGTCCCGGCGCACAAAGCCGGGCAGTTCGTCCCATAACCGGGTCAGCGGTTCCAGAGACGCCGCCGGGTTGTCTTTGCGCAGCTTCTGGGTGTCTTCTGCGGCCCTTTCCAGCAGGTTATGCCATACCTGCCGTTCCAGCTCGTCCAGCTCTTTGCCGGGCAATACATCCCGCTTGCGAAGCTCCGGTATCAACCGGGACAGCTCACGCCAGTCTTCCAGGCGCAGGTAGGTGTTCTTCAGCAGCTTCAGCACAAACGGGTGATGGGGCGACTCCTTGCGAAGGCGCAGCAGGGTCGCCAGGGCCTGTTCCAGCCGGTTGCCCGCCAGTTGCAGCTGGGCCTGGGTCAGCCCCACCGCCATATTTGAGCCGGGGGTGCTGTCATAGGCTTTGCGAAGCAGCTCGTCCACCGCTTCGTGGTCACCGGTTTCAAAGGCCGCCTGGGCGGCAGCAAGGTAGTTGATCAGCGGTGTGTCGGCTTTGTCAGCGGAAGTGGCCAGCAGCTTGCGGGCCCGCGGCCAGTTGCCCTCGGCCAGTGCCAGTAGACCCTGGGTGGTGCGGCGCCGGGCCCGGCGTTCGTTGCCCCGGGATACCCAGCCGGCCACCATCCCGGTGCCCTGGCGCAGGTGCCTGAAGGTATTGATCAGAGAAACCGCCAATACCACTAGCAGGATTATCAGCCCGAGGCCCACCCAGAAATTGGTTTCGATCAGGTAATGGCCCAGGCTGATGCGAATATAGCCAAGATCATAGGTCAGCCCCAGGGATAATGCGGTGCCGACCAGCAGCGCGACCAGCAGGAGCAGCAGAAGCCGGATCATGAGCCATTGCCCCCGCGTTCGGTTTCGGAGGCGTCACCATTACGGGTCGCCAGCCGACCGGCCAGCCGCTCTTTCAGCAAGCCGAGAGACTGGCTGATATCCGGCAGGGTGGGGTCCACATTGCGGTCTGCCAGTTCCGTCAGCGTATCCGCCAATCCCTGGATGGCCGGATTGGTGGCGTCGTACCAGTCATTGACGGTGGTGATGGCCTTGTTCAGGGCCCGTTCATACAAAGGCTGGTTGCCCCGAAGCACGGCCATCTCCGCCTCTTCCAGCATCAACTGAAGGTTAAGGCGAGCCCAGGCGCTCTGGTCCGGCGACAACAGGGGTTTGACCGGTTCGTCCAGGCGACGGACCACGACCACCTGCTTGAGGGTATCGAGGAAACGATTCCAGCCCCGCACAAACATATTGCGGCCATCGGTCGGGGCATTCGGGTCTTCGGTCATCTGGAAGCCGGGGGCCTGATCGTGAATCAGGGCCAGGTCGGTCAGGTCGTGAATGCTGGCAATGGCCGCTTCCAGTTTCAGGTACAGTCCGGTGCGGTCGACGCCCTGGATGCCCCGCAGTGACAGAATTTCCCGGGCCAGCTGCTGGCGAACCGGGTAAACCCCGATGTCATCGGATTCCCGCAGAACCTCATCCGCGGATTCCAGGGCAGACAGGGCGCCCCGGATATCTTTCTCAATCAACAGGCGCTGGTTGGCGATGCGCAGCAGGTATTCTGCCTCGGCCAGCAGCCAGTCGGTACGGGTACGATTCCCGGCCTCAAGCAGTTCCCGGGCGTTGTGGTCAATCTGTCGCTGCTGGGTGGCGATCAGCTCGCGCTGCGCTGAAAGGTTATTTTCCAGTGACTGAAGGCGCTGGCTCTGCTCGCTGCCACGGCTGCCATAACGGTCTTCCAGTTGTGCCGTATCCTGGCGCAACTCCTGGATCAACAGCATGGTGGTTTTTTGGGTTTGCCATTGTTGCCAGTTCCAGAACGCGAGGGCCAGGGCAATAATCAGCGCCAGCATGGCAATCAGCCATACCGGCCACAGGCGCACGCGGGCGGAATTGGCAGGGTTTACCGGAGCGGGCAGTTGCTTTGTTGTTTCAGTCACGGGCATCCTTACTTGGTTTACCGTTGTTACCGGCCTCCTGCATCAGCCAGGAAGCCACGCTGGTCACCAGATCCTGGTCAGCCAGGCCGTCCGGAACCAGCACACTCCTGAAGCCGGCCTTGCGGGCCAGCTCCGAGACTCGTTCCGCTGGAACCACCACCAGCGCATTGTTCAGGGTCGGCAGGAACGCGCTGCCGGCCTCTACCAGATTGTTCAGGGTTTCACCGGAAAGCGCAATAATCACCTCCGGCCGGAACCCAGCAAAATTGTCTTTTAGGTCGTTGGCAGCATAGTACGGCCGGAAGCGTCGGTACAGGGGCAGAACCGTTACACGGGCTCCCCGTTGCTCCAGGGTCTGCCGGATCAGTTCTCGGCCGTCTTCTCCCCGCGCCAGTAGCACTTTTTCGTGGTTTAGATCCTTCAAACCCGGCAGGGCCAGCAGAGCTTCACTGGTCCAGCCATTGTCTGGCTTGTTCGGGCTAAGACCATGCTGGGCGAACACCGCGGCGGTGCCGGCACCCACGCCATACCACTGAATGCCCATCGGCACCTGAGGCCACCAGTGATCGATCTCATCAAGCAGCAAGCTGGCTGCGTAGGGGCTGACGGCAATGATGTGAGCGAAGTGGTCGAGATTCTGAAGGGTTGACCGGCGCTCTGGTGTTTCCGGCAGCGGTTCCCGGACTACCAGGGGCATCCGGCGAACCTCGGCGCCGGCGGCCTGAAAAGCCTGTGCCAGGCGGCTGGCTTCGGGTTCTGGCCGGCAAATCAGTATGCGCCGGCCCTGCAAGGGCAGGGCCTGGCTATTCCGATCAGCTTGGGGTGTGGCCATAGATCTCAGCCAGTACCTTGTCAGCACCCATAGCCAGCAGTTGCTCAGCCAGTTCACGGCCCAGGCGTTCGCCTTCGGCACGGGGCGCGCGGCCTTCTACCCGAAAAATCTCGGTGCCGTCGACAGCACCCACCAGCCCGCGCAGCCACAATGTGTTGTCGTCTTCCAGCAGGGCATAGGCGGCAATGGGAACCTGGCAACCCCCTTCGAGGCGCCGGTTCAGGGCCCTTTCCGCTTTCACCCGGTCAGAAGTATCGTCGTGATTCAGTGGTGCCAGCAATGCCCGCAGCTCGCTGTCATCAAGGCGGCATTCAATACCCAGCGCGCCCTGGCCAACGGCCGGAAGCGAGACAGTATCCGGCATGCAGTAGCGTATCCGGTCGTGGAAGCCCAGGCGCTTGAGGCCGGAGCTGGCCAGAACAATGGCGTCGTATTCGCCGGCATCCAGCTTGGCCAATCGGGTGTTGACGTTGCCTCGCAGCATCTTGATTTCCAGGTCCGGGCGGTTGGCCCTGAGCTGGGTTTCGCGGCGCAGACTTGAGGTGCCAACCACGGCACCCTGGGGCAGTTGGTCCAGATGATCGTACTGATTGCTGATAAACGCATCGGTCGGGTCTTCCCGCTCACAGATAGCCACCAGGCCAAGGCCCTCCGGGAATTCCATGGGCACGTCTTTCATGGAATGCACCGCAAGGTCGGCCCGGCCGTCCAGCATGGCTTCTTCCAGCTCCTTCACAAACAGCCCCTTGCCACCAATCTTGGCCAGGGGCACGTCCAGAATCTTGTCGCCCTGGGTTTTGATCTTCACCAGCTCCACGGTGATGTGATCGTGCAGCCTTTCCAGTTCGGATTTGATGAATTCCGCCTGCCACAACGCCAGGGCGCTGCTGCGGGTTGCAATGCGAAGGGTTCGTGTTGACATGGCACTCACAGTCGTAGGAAAAAATGTGCCCCAAGGTTACCTTGTGGCAGTGAAAAAGTCCCGCCGTAGACGGCCCTGTACCCCCTCAGGGGGAGGGTTGGTGCTCCTGCAACCACTGCCTGACATGGCTGGCATGGCGGCGGCTGACCGGTAGCAGGGTGTCTGAGTCGTTCAGTGCCAGCATACTCTGACCATCGCTGTTGCGCCGCAGGGCCTGGATGAAACGCACGCCGACCAGGGTATGCCGATGAATGCGTAACAGTTTTTCCGGATACGCCTGCTCCAGTTCTTTCAGGGTGTAATCACAGACCGTTTCACCCCGGCTGTGGTGCAGGGTGACGTATTTCTGGTCCGCTTCGCAGTAGCGGATGTCTGTAAGATCAATCAGTTCTGTTCCCCGGTGGGTGCGCACGGCAACCTGTTCGGTGGTCAGGTCGCTGTTGTGGGTCAAGGCCTGGAGCTGAACCCGGTTGACCTTTCCCGCCCGAGCCAAGGCGTCTGCCAGAGCCTCCCGTCGCACCGGTTTGAGCAGGTAGGCGATGGCGCGAACCTCGAACGCCTGGATGGCATAGTGGTCGTAGGCTGTACAGAAAATAACCGCCGGCGGGTTGCTGAGCTGGCTCAGCTGGTGCGCCGCTTCCATGCCGTCCATGCCCGGCATGCGAATGTCCATCAGCAGGATATCCGGTTCCAGCTCGGCCACCTTGCGCAGGGCGTCATTGCCATCGCTCGCTTCACCGCACACCCGGTATTCCGGCAGTTCTTCCACCAGGCGCTGAATGCGCTGCCGGGCCAGGGGTTCGTCGTCTGCGATCAGAATGCGCTGCGGTTGTTGGTTCATGGTGCTCCTGCGGTCGCCTGGTCTGTTTTGTCAGCTTGCTGTCCTTGCGGGCAGCCTGAGGGTAACTGTGTAGATGTTGTGTTGATGGCTGTGTTTGAGAACCGCTGGCTCGCCGAACAAAGCCTGGAGCCTGGCCTGGATGTTAACAAGGGCCACCTGGTTGCCCTGGTGCTGGCGGTTGCTGGACTCCGGTTTCGGGTTCTGGACCATCAAGTATACAAAATGGCCTTTGCCGTACACCTCGATCCGCACTGTGCCGCCTTCGGGTCTGGGCTGAATGCCGTGGTAGATGGCGTTCTCTACCAGCGGTTGCAAGGTCAGCGGAGGAATGGCCTGTTGCTCGAGGCCCGGCTGTATGTCCCAGTCCAGCTTTAACCGGTCTCCCAGGCGCAGGGCTTCAATGGCCAGATAGCGTTGGCACAGCTCCAGTTCACGGCTGAGTGGTACCAGTTGATCATCGGTGCGCAGGCTGGCCCGGAACAGCTCGGACAGATCCAGCACCGCCTCTTCTGCCTGTTCCGGATTGCTGGCAATCAGGCTGGCAATGGTGTTCATGCTGTTAAACAGGAAATGGGGCTGGATCCTGGCCTGCAGCGACGTCAGCCGGGCCTGCATTTCGGCCTCTCGCTGTTGTTGCCACTGGTCCTGCAGGTAAAAGTAGCGTAACACCATCAGCACGATCAGCAGCGCCACCAACAGTTTCTTGGCAATGCCCTGCCACAGCGCAACCCCCGGCTGCGGGTGCAATACGTTGTCGGCAAACAGGCTGAAAGCCAGCACATCCAGCAGCACAATGACCACAATGGCGAGGGTGGCGCGGGCGACGCTCATTTGCGCCAGCCATGGCCGCAGCAGGCAGATCAGTGCGGCACTGGTGAGGGTGGTCCACTGTACGAACAGGGACAGCAAGCCGAAGTAGTTCCAGTCTATCCAGCCGCGCTCGGCCTGCACGATAGACAACACCAGGACAAAAAGCTCACTGGTGACCAGCAGCAGGAACACCGCCCGCACCCGGCAAAGATCGGGAACGTAGAAGTCGGTGGAGTCCTTCTTGTTGATGCCTTTGTCGGTTGCCAGGGGAGTCTCCTTAACCGTGGTCAGAATGCTATACTGCGGCAAATTTTCACTTACCCATTGCCGGCGTGATGATGCCGGGCTGTCAGCAGGAAAGATAGACCATGACGGATCAGAAAAAGTCTGACCAGACCACATCCTCCGAAAAACCCTGGGGTGGCCGCTTCAGCGAGCCCACAGACGCCTTTGTTGAGCGCTTCACTGCGTCGGTCGGTTTTGACCAGCGCCTGTATCACCATGATATTACCGGCTCCATCGCCCATGCCACCATGCTGGCTCAAGTGGGTGTGCTCACTGACGCTGAGCGAGACCAGATTATTGATGGTCTGAAAGGCGTGAAGGAAGACATCGAGGCCGGCCGCTTCGAATGGTCTGTCAGCCTTGAAGACGTGCACATGAACATCGAAGCCCGGCTGACCGACCGCATCGGCATTACCGGTAAAAAGCTGCACACCGGCCGCAGCCGTAACGACCAGGTAGCCACCGACATCCGCCTGTACCTGCGGGACGAAATCGACGTGATTGCCGAGGAACTGGCCCGCCTGCAGGCTGGCCTGTTGGACCTGGCCGAGCGCGAAGCGGACACCATCATGCCCGGCTTCACCCACCTGCAGACCGCCCAGCCGGTCACCTTCGGCCACCACCTGCTGGCCTGGTACGAGATGCTGGTGCGCGATGCCGATCGCCTGCAGGATTGCCGCAAGCGGGTAAACGTGATGCCCCTGGGCGCTGCCGCCCTGGCCGGTACCACCTATCCGATCGACCGTAACCTGACCGCGGAACTGCTGGGCTTTGACCGGCCCACTGAAAACAGCCTGGATTCGGTGTCTGACCGGGACTTCGCCATCGAATTCTGCAGCTTTGCCGCGCTGCTGATGACCCACCTGTCCCGGTTCAGTGAAGAGCTGGTGCTGTGGACTTCGGCCCAGTTTGATTTCATCGACCTGCCGGACCGCTTCTGCACCGGGTCCTCCATCATGCCCCAGAAGAAGAACCCGGATGTGCCGGAGCTGGTGCGCGGCAAGACCGGCCGGGTCAATGGTCACCTGATCAGTCTGCTGACCCTGATGAAGAGCCAGCCGCTGGCCTACAACAAGGACAATCAGGAAGACAAAGAGCCGCTGTTCGACACCGTCGATACCATCAAGGGCTGCCTGAAGGCCTACGCCGACATGATTCCGGCGATCGAAGCCAAGGCCGATAACATGCGGGTAGCAGCCAAGCGGGGCTTCTCTACCGCCACCGATCTGGCCGACTACCTGGTCAAGAAAGGCGTGCCTTTCCGGGATGCCCACGAAATCGTCGGCAAATCCGTGGCTTTTGGTGTGGCCGAAAGCCGTGATCTGTCCGAGATGACCCTGGAAGAACTGCAGCAGTTCTCCGACGTAATTGGTGAGGATGTGTTTGACGTGCTGACCCTGGAAGGCTCCGTGCAGGCCCGTGATCACCTGGGCGGCACCGCACCGAACCAGGTGCGTGCGGCGGTGGCCCGCGCCCGGAAGGGGCTAACGCTGGTGTAGAGTCCATGGAGTGTGTCATGGACTGAACTGAACGGTGTAGAAAAGTTATGACAAAACCGTAAAGTGCGGTTTTGTCATAAACATGAAATATCGGCTAGGATTGCCGATTCATTTTTACCCGTCTTCTACCGTCAACAAGGAATGCTGACGATGAGCTTCATGAAACTGGTCAGGCCCTCGGAGCTGAGAGCCTGTGATCTTCCCCTCGTTGAAACCCCCTTTTTCGCCGCCGATAAGGCCAGGCGCCTGGTTAAAGAGAACAACCATGTTCGTTCAAACATGCACTCGTTATTCAGGCACCACTACCGTGACCGAGGCAACATAGCCGAGACTGTCCACCGGGCAGTGAAAGACGGTGAGCTGATGTTGGTCTGTGAAGGCTGGGATGGCCCCTTCTCCCCCATGGTGACCTGGCAGCCAGACAACAGCTCGCCTGCCGGGGGGGCGGTGGCGGGTAAATGATAGCTGGATATACACATCTTCTGCGATTGAGAGCGCGGTGGCGCAACTGAACGAATGCGGCGTGACCCCCGATCAGTTGCGCCAATCCGACCCCTGGGGGGTGGGGGCGCTGGAAGTGAATATGTTCTCGACGCACTACCGGCAGTGTCAGCGTCAGGAGCAGGCGGCTCAGGGCAGCGAAGATGACCACCGGCTGAGCCTGCCCTTAGGGGCTTCCGCGTTGGTGGCTCCCGTTCTGATGTCCGAAGGCGCCAAGGAGGACTCCTCCCGGGAACCTTCTCCCAAGATTCATCTGGAAGTTGGCCTGTTTACCGACGGCACCATGAACAATGCGGCCAATACCCATGCTTTTGGTGAGCAGCTGGAGCAGGAATGCCTGATTCCCTATGAGGGCAACACCATTAGCCGTGAAGAGTGTGAGCGGCGGATGGGCCTGATGTTGGGTGACAGTTATGCCAATGCCCCCAGCAATGTGGCTAAGTTGTGGGATTTGTACGATGAGGGTCGAATTGAGTCGGGCAACACCATTACCCATCGCTTCAGTATCTATGCCCCTGGGGGGCGGGCACCAAGACCAGTGAGGATGATGCGTTGTACAGCGCAGCGACCGGTATGGGAGAGGCTGGCATAGTCCCACAGGTGACATTAGCTTTCTCACGACTCTCCGAGCGGGCCAAAGTCTCATCACAAGGCAAACCTATTAATCGGTTGACCCTGGATCTGTTCGGCTTCAGTCGGGGGGCTGCTGCGGCCCGCCACGCTGCGCATGAGATTAATCAGGGGGAAAGCGGCCTGCTCGCCGAGATACTGGCTCAGAACCATATTCCTTGGCCGGAGACAGTAGAAATTCGCTTCGTGGGACTATTCGATTCCGTGGCCGCCATCGTTAACCCGGCCGCTGGTGATTTATCGGCTCATAACAACCGCAACTACCCGGTAAAGCTGTACCTGAGTTCGGACAAGGTGCGCCATGCAGTGCACCTGACCGCCGCCCATGAGCACCGCAGGAACTTTGCTCTGAACAGTCTGCGAAGCCGCGACGGCAGCTTGCCGGCCAACTTCCGGGAAATCTCCCTGCCTGGAGTTCATTCCGATATTGGCGGTGGTTACGGCGACAGCCAGCGCGAGGACGTGCTGTTAAGCCCCAGGTTGCCGATACCTCGCGACCGGCTGCGCTGGCCGGACAAAACCCTGCAGTGGGACAACCTGGAGGCCAAACGGCAACAGGTAGAGGCCGCAGGCTGGATTGGCCCCGACAACCTGCCGGTACGGCAATCCGAACAATTGCAGGCCTGGCCGAAAGACCTGGGCCCTGAAGGACCAGCCCGGCTGGAAATTGTTACCCGGCGCCAGGAGCACCCGGCGCCGGATGGCCGGGTGGAACTGGTGTTGCGGATGCTGCGCCAGGTGCGGGGGGAGTATTCGCAGGTGGCCTTGAGGTTGATGCATCGGCTGGCCACCGATAGCGGTGCGCCGCTGCAAGATATCGATACCAGGAGAACCGACAATACCTTGCCAAATGAACTGAACCCCATCCTGCAACAACTCCTGGAACAGGTTGAACAAGGGAGCGACGCCCCTTCATTGACCACGGAACATGAACACCTGTTGCTCCAACGCTATATCCATTACTCCGCACACTACAACGGCATCGAAACCCTGGTGGCGGGAACACCTGCGAAGTTAGAGGGATTGCATCCCCATGCACCGGTGCTCTCCGGGGAGCGCCTGGTTTATCCACAGACAGAGGGCGAATGATGATTCAGAGAATTCTGGCCATGGGCATCGTGGCCATCGCCCTGTTGGGCAGCGGGTGTTCGGCGTGGTCGAAGGCAGACGACACACTTTGGATGATCAGGATAGCGGCGCCACAACACTATGAAGTGTGGGTGACCGACATGTTTCTGGAGAAGTCGGGTGAGCGGAGCTGGCGCCAGCCCATCGGCACGGTGGGGTGTTGCTGGAAGGGGCCCCATGGTCCCCGTGGCAAGGGAGCCGGAGTTGACCCCTTTCCGGAACTGATTCTGGTCAACTGGTTTTCCTACGCGGAGCAGAAGTACTACACCAAGATAATTAAGGTGCCGGAAGACCTGCTGGACCGAATGCGGGAGCCGGCAACCTATGTTACGCAGGTTGATGTGCGCTCAGGCCCCCGGAACCTCCTGACCATTGGCTTGGCGCCCGGCGGTACTGTGGTGGTCTGGATTTCGAACCAGATTGGCAACGAAATCGAGGTGATGCGTATGCAGGCCACGGAAGTGCCGGGTGACCCGGATGATTTTGAGGTAGGAACCAGGAATTATCTCGAAAAACACGGTGATTACCTCAGGGAACATGGCATCCCGATGGAGGGCTGGTAGGCAGCTCCCGGCAACCGCTTACCCGCCTATGCGGCCGGTGCTGAGTTCTACCTCCGCTGGTTTGAGCTCTTCCAGCGGCCGCGGCCGTGACAAACGGTAACCCTGGCCAAAGTGAATGCCCAGGGTTCGGACTTTCCTGAGGGTTTCATCGTTCTCGATAAAGGTGGCGACGGTTTCCTTGCCGGCGGTTTCGGCAATCCGATGCAGGGCATCCACCATGATCTGCTGCACCGGATCACGTTCCAGATCGTTCATGATGCGCCGGTCCAGTTTGATGATATCCACCGGCAGGTTGGCGGCCAGGCTGTAGCTTTCCACGGATGCCCCCGCCCCTTCCAGGGCAACCCGGCACCCCGCCCGGTGCAGGGCGTCACATAATACGGCTACCTCATCGGGATACTGGGTGGCGTGGGATTCACGGATCTCCAGGCAGAAACAATGGGCCTGGAACGGGGTCTGGCGCACCTGTTGTTCCATGAAATCAGCAAAGGTGTCATCCAGAATGGTGGCCAGCGACAGGTTGAAGCCGCAGTACTTCAGCCTTGGCTCCAACAGTCGATGCTGGCTCAGCCACTGGAGAGTCTGTCGGATAACCTGGCGGTCCAGGCGCTTGGCCAGGTCAAACCGTTCTGCTACTGGCAGGAACTGCTCCGGCAGCAGGGGCGAGTCGTCGCCTGTACCCGGAATCCGGCACAGGATTTCAATGTGGTCACCCCAGGTGACGCTGGCCACCGGCTTGAGGGATTGAAACTCCAGAATCAGCTGGCCATTATCCAGGGCCTGATGCAGCTGTTCAAGCTGGCGGTCGGTGCCCCGATTGGCCAACTCGCCGGGCAAGGCCTGGGTGGTGTGGATACGGTTGCGCCCGGAGGTCTTGGCGGTATGGCACAGGTCGGCGGCCTGGGTCAGTAGTTGTTCAGGCTGGAGCGGAGCGTCGGTTCCGAGAATCAGCAGGCCGCCACTGGCGGTGGTCTGTAACTGTCTGCCCTGCCATTCAAACTGGAACTGGGCAATCTGCTCCCGGATTTCCTCGGCAATCTTGCGGGCCCTGGGTTCGGGGCAGTTCTCTATGAACAGGGCAAAGGTGTCACCGGACAGCCGGGCCAGGGCGTCCCGCTGGCGCACCCGCAGCCCGAGCATACCGGCCAATTCACGCAGGTACCGATCGCAGGTGCCACTGCCGGCCTGTTCGTTGAACTGTTCAAAACTGTCCAGGTCGAGCAGCAGCAAGCCGTCCATCGACTGGCGTTTGCGCTTATGCTTCATGGCCCGTTCCAGATGCTCGACAAAGGAGCGCCGGTTCATCAATCCGGTCACCGGGTCATGGCGCATCCGGTAGTCGCCGCTGCCGCTGTGCTGGACACGATTGCTGATGTCTTTGGCAACATGGACGGCACCGACCACCTCGCCTTGCAGGCCCTGAATATTCTGGAAATGAAATTCGTAGACTGGCAGGCCTTCGCCCTGGCGGTTCAGGGGCATCTCGGCCACGAAGTGCTCCCGGTCAAAGGCCCGTTGCCACAGGCGCTCAATCATGCGCCGTTCGTTGGTGAAGTCGGCAAGCAGGGTTTTAAGGTTGTCGCCGGGCCTTGGTTCGGCGCCAAAGGCGTTTCGGAACTGTTCTGCCCAGGGAGCGTTGAAATGCAACAGGTTCAGGCTGGTGTCGACAGCGACCACGAGGTCTGGCGTGGCGTTGGCGGTTGCTTCCAGAATCCTCTGGGCCTGCTGCCGGGCGTGGTCGTGTAGCATGGCTTCACTGTGGTTGACCATCACGCCACCGAGCTTCTGGATCCGGCCGCCGCTTTTCAGGGCGCGGCCCGACAGGATGACTCGTTGCAGACGTTGCCGGCTGGTCAGTACCGACAGCTCCATACTGAACGGGCGGCCCGTGCGCATGCAGCGGCGGAACAGGGCACGCACGCGGTTCTGGCCGACCTGGCAGTAGAACAAGGCCTGTTCGGGTGACAATTCCGTCCCGGGGCGCAACTCCAGCAAACGGTACATGCCCTCAGACCAGCTGATCTCATTGGAGGTCATATCCAGCTCCCAGAGCCCGAAACCGGCGCCTTGTTCTGCCAGTCGTAACAGGCGGCTGTCCATGTCGCCGCTGTCTTTCAGGGAAATGGTGGCGTTGGCGGCCTGGTCTGAATCACGCATTTCCATGCGCAAGCCCAGAATGGCGGTAAAAAAGAAGCCATCCTTGTGGCGGAAGGTCACCAGCACGGTCTGGCCGTTGTCCAGATGGTGTCGGTGGGCCGGGGCAAAGGGATCGTCCTGCCGGGAGGCGAGAATGCGTTGCACCGGTTGTCTGATCAACGCCCCGGCGTCGTAGCCGAACATGGCCTCGGCATGGCGGTCGACGTGGGCGATTCGGCCATCGTCGTCCACCCGCAGCAGGGTTGGCTGAATGACAGGTCCAGACAGATCCGGCCGATAACGTTGAATAATGAATTCTTTCACAGCGCAGGTGCCTCTTCAGGAGGTGCCGGTTCCGGTGTTTACCGGAAACGGGTCATCCTTTTATTTTTTTACCGGTTTTGCCACGATTCATTCATCATACTGACTATCTGACCGAAAATAACCACTTGCCGGAGCCCTCTTGACCGTTCTCGCACCGCCCATCGTTCTCGACTTTGAGGACGGCATCGACCGAAAAACCCTGCGGCGGCTGCGGGACCGGTTTCTATTGGTCAATCGTCAGCGCTGGGAACGGGCGTGTTCGGCCCTGACTTACCGGCAGCAGGTGGTGCTTGAACTGTTACCGCTGGCGTTTCATCTGAATCATCCCGCTTTGCCGGGCTATCTTGATGGCAGCTGCCCCCAGGGCCTGGCCGGCTATACGCCGGGTAACGATGTGCTGAATTCCGCGCGCCGTTTTGCCCGAAGTTTCAGTGTTCGCGATCAAGGGCTTCGCAAGGCCGATCTCGACAGTCTGTTCCTGATGGGCAGTCCCGGCACCCTTGGGCACTCGGTTGCCAGTGATCTGGATGCCTGGCTTTGTCATCGGGATGATCTGTCTGAACAGGGCATCCGCAGCCTGGAGCGCAAGGCCGAAAAGCTGTCGCAATGGGCGGCAACGCTGGGCGTTGAGCTCCACGTGTTTGTCTTCTCGGCCGCTGACTGGCGGGCCGGCCGGCAGCGGGCCGAGGTCACCGGAGAGAACTGTGGCAGTGCCCAGCACTTTCTGTTGCTGGATGAATTCTACCGGACCAGCATCCATCTGGCTGGGCGCTATCCGCTCTGGTGGCTGATCCCGTCGGAGGCCGAGGCGGACTACGGGGAATGCCGCCGGCGTTTGCTGGAGTGCCGGTTCATCAAGGCCAGCGAGTACATTGATTTTGGCGCCGTGCCGTCGATTCCGGATGAGGAGTTCCCCGGCGCCGGTATCTGGCAGCTCTACAAAGGCATTGATGCTCCCTGGAAGGCCATTCTCAAGTTGTTTCTGATTGAGTGTTACGCCACCGATACCGCCCAGCCGTTATTGTCCGCCAGCTTCAAACAGGCGGTGTATCAGGGGCAAACCAGTGCCGATGTTCTGGACCCCTACGTCATGCTGTATCAGCGCCTGGAGCAATGGCTGTTAACCAGTGGTGCTCCGGAGCGCCTCGACCTGGTGCGCCGGAGCCTGTACCTGAAGGCGGGTTTGCCCCTCACCCGGGCCGGAATGGCCGGGGACCAATGGCGAATCGATCTGCTACGACAGCTAGTGCAGCAGTGGGAATGGGGCGAAGACCGCCTCAGCGCCCTGGACGATCGCCAGCGCTGGCGGGCAGAAGAGGTGACAGGCCTCAGGCGGAACATCGTGGCGGAGCTTACCCACAGTTACCGACTGTTGTCGCGCATGGCCCGGGAGCAGCACACCCAGGCGGCTATCAGCGCCAATGACATTAACCTGCTGGGCCGCAAACTCTACGCCGCCTTTCAGCGCAAGGCGGGCAAGATCGAACTGGTTAACCCTGGTCTGGTGCCGTCGCTGGCGGAGGAAAACCTGTCTTTTCACCACCAGTCCGAACAGGGCGGGGAAGGTGATGGGTGGTTGCTGTACCGGGATCTTGAAGATCCCTCCGACGCCTTCTGGCAACCGGTGATCCGCCGCGCAGGCAATCTGGCGGAGCTGTTGGTGTGGTGTTACTGCAACGGCTTGTTGCATCGCTCCACCCGGCTCAATGTCCGGGCGGGCAAGAGTGTTGCCTCGGTGGCCGAACTTAAAGACATTGTGGAGGTGTTGTCGGGCTTTCTGCCTATGCCCATGTCTCCGGCGCCCAGAGAGGCGCTGTCCCGAGGTGTGCGCCCGCTGAAAAACCTGTTGCTGATTAATGTGGCGGTGGACCCGCAAGCCCACCTGACCGAACGTGGGCTACACAAGCTCAGTGCCCGTTCCGATTCACTGGGGTTCAGCGGTGGGCGCGATAACCTGGTGCTGACCATTGATCAGATTACCCTGAACAGCTGGCATGAGATCAGTCTGCAGCACTATGCCGCCGGAGATACCCTGATCCAGTGCCTGAAAAACGTGTTGGCTCAGGTGGCGATCAACCCGGCCGAGCTGCCGGAAATCCGCGTGGCGGCCCCCAGTCGGGGGCATGGCAGCGCCATTGCACGCCGGGTGCGGGAGTTGTTTGGAGATGTATTACGCCAGTTCTTTGCCGGCGGCACCGGGCCGCACCCCTTGCGTTACATCATCGAGATGGATCATCGCTATTTCCTGCTGCAGTTCAGCGGCCGGGAACCGGGGTTTGTCGCCCTGGACAGTCGTGAAGCTCTGCTGGCAGCGCTGTTGCAGCCGCAGGATGAGTATCTGCCAATAGTGCCGGACCGCCATGCCCTGCGGGACGAGCCGGTGCTAAAGGCGGTCTGCGCCGCGTCCGAAGCGGGCAATATTCAGGTGTTCTGGTTGCTTCAGGGTGACCGTGGCCAGCTCTGGGTTGTCGATGAACATGGCAGTTTGTGGACCCGATCGATGCGGGCAGGGCATCGCAACCACTTGCTCGGTCCGTTGATGCGTTTTCTGGAGAACCTGGTGGAACGGCGCCTGTTGCGTCAGGCTGATAACCTGGACCCGGCAGGTGGTATCCGCTGCTATGAAATGGTTCGCCGCGACGGCCGCTGGCTTGCCGAGCTTCGGCCCTATCAGAGCACCATGGCGCCGCCTTCAGGCCTGGAAGTGCAGGCGGTTGGCGTTCAGCAGGGCGACAGTACCCTACGGTTTGATATCTACTGCAACGATCAGGAATTCAGTGTGCAGGAATACGGGGACCGGCTGATTCCCGCCGTCGCCCACTACATCCGTTCGCTGCGCCGGAGTGGCGAATCTTATCCGGTGTATCTCACCGACCTGCACCTGCCCCACGATCTGGACCCGCAGTTGTATCAACGGGATATCCAGACCGGTCAGTCACTGTTTTACCGCACCAGTCTGGAGGACGCCCTCAACCGTTATCTGCCATAAGCCATCGGGTCCCTCGCGATCAGGGGCGGGTGTCGGGTATACTTCGGCCATTATTCACTCAGGGGTATGGGTATGCAGGTTGGACCATCTCGCCGGCCTTGGGCGCTCGTGATGCTATTGCTGTTGTTTCTTGCCGGTTGTGGCCAGAAAGGGCCATTGTACCGCGAAGCGCCACAGGCAGATCCGGTCCAGTCCGGGCAGGCGGACGAGAGCGCTGACACCGATGAGTCGCCGGAACGCTGAGCCACCAACCCTGGCAGTAACCCATCCAGATAGTCAGGATCAACATGGATCATTTCAATTACCGCAATGGCGAACTGTACGCCGAAGATGTTCCGGTGGCGTCAATCGCTGAGCGTTTTGGCACCCCGGCTTACGTATATTCCCGGGCCACCCTCGAGCGTCACTATCGGGCCTATGACAGCGCGCTGAATGGCCGCCCGCACCTGGTGTGCTATGCCGTGAAGGCCAACAGCAACCTGGCGGTGCTCAATGTGCTGGCGCGCCTGGGCGCCGGTTTCGATATTGTCTCTGCCGGTGAGCTGGAGCGGGTGCTGCGCGCCGGTGGCGATGCCGCCAGGGTGGTGTTCTCCGGCGTTGGCAAGCAGGAATGGGAAATGAAGCGGGCGCTGGAAGTGGGCGTGCGCTGTTTCAACGTTGAATCTGACACCGAGCTGGACCGCCTGAACAAAGTGGCCGGAGAGTTGGGCGTGAGGGCACCGGTATCGCTTCGGGTGAACCCGGATGTCGATGCCGGCACCCATCCCTACATTTCCACCGGACTGAAGGAAAACAAGTTTGGTATCGATATCGCCGAGGCCCCTCAGGTTTACGCCCGTGCCGCAGCGTTACCAAACCTGGATGTCCATGGAGTGGACTGTCACATTGGTTCCCAGCTGACGTCAGTCTCTCCGTTTCTGGATGCCCTGGACCGGGTGTTGGTGCTGATCGATACTCTGGCGGACCAGGGCATTCATATCCGCCATCTGGACATGGGGGGCGGCCTGGGCGTGACCTACAATCAGGAACAGCCCCCGCAGCCAGCGGATTACGTCAAGGCACTGGCCGAGCGACTGGGTGATCGGGAGCTGGAACTGATCATGGAACCGGGCCGCTCCATTGCCGCCAACGCCGGTATATTGCTGACCCGCGTGGAGTTTCTGAAGTGCACCGAGCATCGTAACTTCGCCATTATCGATGCCGCCATGAACGACCTGATCCGCCCGGCACTGTACAGCGCCTGGCAGGCCATCATCCCGGTACAGCCCCATCAGGATGGCGAGGAAAAAGCCTGGGATCTGGTCGGGCCGGTGTGCGAAACCGGCGATTTTCTGGGCAAGGATCGTCAACTCCGGCTGAAGGCGGGCGATTTGCTTGCGGTTCGGTCGGCGGGTGCCTACGGTTTCGTTATGGCATCCAATTACAACACCCGTAACCGCCCGCCCGAGTTGATGGTTGACGGCGATCAGGTGCATGTGGTGCGCCGCCGGGAGACCCTGGACGATCAGCTTGGCCCTGAAAGTTGCCTGCCGGAATGAACGGGGAGCAAGAAATGAATCCGCAAAGACGGGGCCAGGGGCCGTTGCTCCGGTTTACCAAGATGCACGGGCTGGGGAACGACTTTATGGTGGTGGATGCCATCAGCCAGCCTTTCCGCCTGCGCCCGGAGTTGATCCGGGAGCTGGCGGACCGGAACTTTGGTATCGGCTTCGACCAGTTGCTGGTGGTGGAGCCGCCGGGCCTGCCTGATGTGGATTTTCGCTATCGTATTTTTAATGCCGATGGTTCGGAAGTGGAGCAGTGCGGCAACGGCGCCCGCTGCTTTGCCCGGTTTGTGCGTGACCAGCGCCTGACCAACAAGCGGGTGATCCGGGTACAGACTGCCAAGGGCGTGATCGAGCTGAAAATCGGCAAGGATGGCCTGGTGATGGTCAATATGGGCGTGCCGGAACTCAATCCGCCCGCCATTCCCTTCGCCGCGGACTGTCAGAAGACCGTGTACACCGTCGATGTTGATGGCCAGAGCGTGGAATTGTCGGCGGTTTCCATGGGCAATCCCCACGGTGTACTGGTGGTGGATGACGTCGACACGGCGCCGGTGGCCACCCTTGGCCCCATGCTGGAGAAGCATCCCCGGTTCCCCGCGCGGGCCAATATCGGATTCCTGCAGATCGTCGACCGGAGCCATGCCCGCTTGCGTGTATTTGAGCGTGGTTCGGGAGAAACCCTGGCCTGTGGCAGTGGCGCCTGTGCTGCGGTGGTGGCCGGCCAGCTGCGAGGCCTGCTGGATACCCGGGTGGAGGTGGAGCTGCGGGGTGGCCCTCTGGTGATCGAATGGCAGGGGAATGGGTCCCCTGTTATGATGGAAGGCCCCGCTAAAACGGTATTTGAAGGGCAGCTTCGTCTGCCGGGCGATCCCCAGCCCCGGCGTCGCAGAAGTTCCCGAACCAATAAAACAAGGTCCTGACGGCTCAGGAGAACACGATGACAGAACAAACGGCCCGCCAGAAGGCCGGCGAACTCACTCGGGAGCAGGTGGCCGATTATCTTCGCGCCAATCCTGATTTTTTTCTTGATCAGGATGAACTGCTGCGCAGCCTGACTCTGCCCCACGACAGTGGCCGGGCCATCTCGCTGGTGGAACGCCAGGTTCATCTGTTCCGTGAGCAGCGGGATACCCTTCGCCGTGAACTGGTGGAGCTGGTATCGATCGCCCGTCATAACGACCGGCTGTTCGAGAAAAGCAAACGGTTGCTGATGCAGGTGATTGAAGCCAGGTCACTCAACGATATAGCCGCCGCCGTCGATGACAGCATCCGCGGCGATTTTGGCCTGGATGCTGCCTCGGTACTGCTGTTCAGCGATTCGGCGCAGCCGGAGAAAGGCGAGGGAGCCCTGCACATCGTCAACTCCGTCCAGGCCCGGGAGCGTCTGGGCTCGTTGCTGGAGGGTGACCGTGCGGTGTGCGGCCAGTTCCGGGAAAGCGAGCGGGAGTTCCTGTTCCCGGACCGGGATGAACCGATTGCCTCGGTGGCCCTGGTACCGCTGCGTCACGAGGGACTGGTTGGCGTATTTGCTGTCGGCAGCTGCGAGCAGGGTTATTTTGATCAGAGCATGGGGTCGCTGTTTCTCAGCTATATCAGCGATACCCTGAGCCGGCTGCTGCCCCCCATGCTTGATCGTTATCGCACAGATGCCCCGGTGTCTGGCCTGGCTGTGGAGAGCGGCCAGGGGTGACCGGGCTGGCGACGGACACCCGACCACCCGAGGCGATGGCCGCCCCGGTGGTTGCGTTTGTCCGGCATCTCGCCACCGAAAAGCGCCATTCCCCCCGTACCTGTGATCACTATCAACGAGACCTTGATCGCCTGGTCGCCTGGCTGATCGAAGTTGACATCCCGGCCTGGTCAGAGCTGACGATTCACGACATCCGCCGCTACGTGGCCCGGCTGAGCAGAGACGGTTTAAGCGGCCGGAGCATTGCCAGGCACCTGTCCGCCATTCGGCGTTTCTATCAGTTCCTGCTTCGGGAAGGGCTTGCCCGGGACAACCCCGCTCTGGACGTCCGGGCCCCCAAGAGCGGTCGCCGGTTACCGAAGGTGGCAGACGTTGACCAGATCAGCCAGCTGCTGGACATCAATCCGGACGACCCTCTGGAAATCCGCGACCTGGCCATGTTCGAGCTGATGTACTCTTCGGGCCTCCGATTGGCAGAACTGGCCAGCCTGAGCCTGCCCGCCCTGGACCTGAAAGGCCGGGAGGTGCGTGTTCTGGGTAAAGGTAACAAGGAGCGCATTCTGCCGGTCGGTGGCAAAGCCGTCGCGGCCCTGAACCAATGGCTGGCGCACCGAACAGCTATGGCTAACGAGGGCGAAACCGCGGTATTCGTCAGCCAGCGGGGTGGTCGCCTGAGCCAGCGCAGTATCCAGGCCCGCCTGGCCCGCTGGGGCATGGTGCAGGGTGCCGACCAGCGCTTGCATCCGCACCTGCTGCGGCACTCCTTTGCCAGCCATATGTTGGAGTCCAGCGGCGACCTGCGTGCGGTGCAGGAACTGCTTGGTCATGCGGACATCGCCACCACACAGGTCTATACTCATCTGGACTTTCAGCATCTTGCCAGGGTGTACGATCAAAGTCATCCCCGGGCGCGTCGACGTTCGACCAACCATATCAACCGCAACGACAATGATCATACCGGTTCTTGAGGGAGTGTTTCATGGCATCTGAGGAGTCCTGGAAGGATAAGTATCTTCGGGAACTGGACGAGGCAGAGCAGCGCGAAAAACAGTGGTTAGCCGAGCGCAATGTGCTTGAGCGCATGCTGGTGCGAACCAGCCTGGCCTCGGAAGGCCAGACTCCGGAACTTGATAACCTGCTCAATCGCCTGAGATCCGATCTGCGCAAACAAAAGTTCGATATCGATGCCTGGAAAACCCTGCAGGATCAGATTGACAAAGCCATTACCCGTCTTGATGAAGCCGAGCCAAAGGGCCCAAAGGCCGACACACAGGCCGTCGCGCCGGAGGAGCCGACGGGAAGTGAGCATGATATCGCCGAAGAGGGGCATCGGCTCAGAATCGCCCGCCGTGTGGGCCAGTTGTTGGGGCTGTTGTTGAATCAGGTCAGCCTGGAACCAGAGGTGGAGTCGCAGGCCAGGACGCTTCAGCAAACCCTGTTATCGAGCAACGACTGGGAGGTCCTTAGGGAAGGCCTGAATCAGGTGGCTGAACTGGTGATTGAGGCGGTTACCCGCAGCCAGCGAGAGTTCGAGACTTTCCTCAAACGGCTGGACGAGCGCCTGGAAACCCTGCGTCAGCACTTTTCGGAACAGTCCGATGCCTACGCTTCCAGACACGATGATACCGCAACGCTGGACCGGGAAATCCGGTCGGAGCTGAGCAAAGTATCCGAGGATATCCAACATAGTCAGGACTTGCAGAGCCTCAAGCAGTCTGTGAGCCAGCGACTGGAGTTCATCGGCGGTGCTCTGGAACGATTCTGCACGCGGGATGCCGAGCGGGAGGAAATGCTGGCGCAGCAACTCAATGCCATGCAGGAGAAGGTCGCCGCCATGGAGGCTCATTCCGAGCAGATGCAGGCGCAGGTTCGCCGGGAGCGGGAGCGCGCGATGACCGACCTGCTTACCCAGCTGCCCAACCGGGAAGCCTGGCAGGAGCGGCTGTCATTCGAATACAACCGCTGGCAGCGTTACCGACACCCGCTCAGTGTGTCGGTGATTGATATTGACCTGTTCAAGAAAATCAACGATTCCTTTGGCCATAAAGCCGGTGACCGGGTACTGCAATTGGTGGCACGGGAGATGAAAAGCCGCCTGCGCAGCACGGATTTCATCGCCCGGTTTGGTGGTGAGGAGTTCGTGTTGCTGTTACCGGAGACCGGGCTGGAGGCTGCCCGGGACGTGGTAGAGCAGTTTCGTGAGCATGTCGGCAAACTGCCGTTCCATTTTGGCGGCAAGCCGGTATCAATCACCTTTTCTGCCGGCGTGTCAGAGTTCCGGGATGGTGATGCCGAAGATACCGTGTTTGATCGTGCCGACCGGGCCCTGTATCAGGCCAAAGATGCCGGCCGCAATCAGGTCATGGTGGACTGACGGCGCCGATCAGTGCCGCAGCAGGGCGTCCAGTTCATCAATAATCTCGGCCCAGTCGCTGTCTTCCTCAAGCCCCTCCTCAAGAAATTGCGACTGGCTTTCGGACCAGAAAGGGGCGTCCTGGATGGCAATTTCCGAAGGCAGTGGAGAATACCGGGCGATAAAACTCTCCATGCTTTTCTGATCTGATGGTAAACCAAGCTGCTGAAAAAGGACGCTTAGAGTGTGTTTGCTGGTGTCCATGAGACAGGCTTCTCCTGTGTGCGGTGAGGCAGTATGAAATCTTCCACATTTGCAGGTATTGTTCCCTGAAATGTAGTGGAACCACCGAGGATATCCAGTGAAGTCTCTTCCACAGTTATTGTATGGCCTCTTGTTTGTCCTGATTCAAGGGGTCGTGTGGGCGGAACCGCCCCAGGCTTCGCCGGCGCCGGTTCTGGGCGCTGCAGACCTGGAGTGGTTGGGCCAGCAGGATGGCTTCCGGGTGGCTGTCAGGCAGAGCCAGGTGCCGCTGGTGTTCGATACCGGTGAGGGTGCGCTGGCGGGTATCTGGATTGATTATCTCGCCCGCTTGTCAGATAAGCTTGGCGTGCCGGTTGAGCCTTTCATGGCGGTCGACCAGGGCGAAGATGCGGACCTGGTTCTGACCACCCGCATTCCGGGATCGCCGGTGATCCCGGGTCTTCGGCACACCTCACCGATGATGTCGCTGACCTATGGGATATTTGTGAATGCCGGTGACGCCGCCTACCGGACGCTGTCGGATCTGGAATCTGCCAATGTCGCGATTATTGGTGGCGATCCCAACCAGTTCCCACTGCTGGACCCGATTGATAACTTTTCGCCGGTGCCCGTCGCCAGTCTGGGGGAAGCCATCAGCCTGGTTTTGTCCGGCAAGGCCGACGCCTTCCTCGGACCGGTCCCGGTGGTCTCGGATTACCTTGAATCCGCGATGATCAATGGTATCGGTCTGGCCGTTCTGCTGGATAATCGCCCGGTGGATGTCGTGTTGCAGGTGCCGACCAGCCGTGACCGCCTTTTCCGGGTGTTTGACCGGGCCGTTCAGGCATTGAGTCACAACGAGCACCGGGATATTCGCCAGTCCTGGTTGCAGGCAAATATGCCAGCCCTTGAGGGCCGTGGCGTGGCCCTGACCGCTTCGGAACTGGAGTGGTTGAAACGCCATCCCGGGCTGAAAGTGGGTATGCGTGGCGATTGGCCACCGTTTGAATTCGAGCAAGATGGCCGCCCGGCGGGCCTTGCCTCTGACCTCGTCAAACGGCTGGAGGAGAACCTGGATGTTCGCTTCAACCGGGTGATTGCGGGCTCCCGACAGTCGGCCGAGGACATGTTGAAGGCGGGTGAAGTGGATATTCTGCCGGGTATGTCCCGCACCCCCCGAACCGAACAGGAATTCCTGTTCACCCGGGCCTATGTGTCGGTACCGATTGCCCTGGCCATCCGGGATACCGGCCGGTTCATTGGTGACCTCAGAGAGCTGCGGGACGAGCGGGTTGGGGTGGTTAACCGCCAGGCCAGTCACGACTATCTGTTGATCAATCACCCGAACCTGGATCTGTATCCGCAAAAAACGGTTGAAGAGGGGCTCCTGGCGCTGTCCAACGGCGACCTGGATGTGATGGTCACGCATATTCCGGCGGTAAGTTACACGGTTGCCCGGCTGGGCTTGTCGAACCTGCGGATTACCAGCATCACGCCCTATCAATATGACCTGCGGCTGGCGGTCAGCAAGGACAACCCGATTTTACACCGTATCCTCAACAAGGCCCTGAGCAGCCTGCCAGCATCGGAAACCGAGGCGGTGTATAACCGCTGGATACACCTGGATATCGAACAGGAAACCGACTATACGGTGGTCAGGCGCATCATTTTGATTGCCATCGTGGTGGTACTGATTTTCCTCTACTGGAACCGCAAGCTGTCGCTGGAAGTGGATGAACGGATTCGGTCCGAGAATGCCTTGCGGCGCAGCGAAGATGAACTGCGAGCGGCCAAGCTTGAGGCCGAGCGCCTGGCCCGGGAGGCGGAGACGGCGAGCAGGGCCAAGAGTGAGTTCCTGGCCAATATGTCCCATGAGATCCGAACCCCGATGAATGCGGTCATTGGGTACAGCGATCTGCTCTACAACTCGGTGACCGATCCCCAGCAGCGGAACTACCTGAACGCCATCCGCGCCGGCAGCCGTAGCCTGTTAATGCTGATCAACGACATTCTTGACCTGTCACGGATCGAGGCGGGCAAGATGCGCCTGGACTTTGGCCCGGTTTCGGTTCGCCGGCTGCTCAGCGATGTCCGGCATATCTTTGATCTGCGAGCGACCGAACAGGGCATTACCCTGGAGGTGAGCGTAGGCTCGGGTATGCCCTCGGCAATGATGCTGGATGAAACCCGGTTGCGCCAGGTGTTGTTCAATCTGGTGGGCAATGCCATCAAGTTCACCCATGAGGGTGGAGTGACAGTGCGGGCCGTGGCCAAAGAACTGGAGGAATCCACCGGCAAGGACGCGGATATCCGCTACTACCGGTTGAAAGTGACCGTGGCTGACACCGGCATTGGGATTGCGCCGGATCAGCAGGATCGTATTTTTGACGCCTTTGAGCAGCAGGAAGGTCAGAGCTCCCGGCGATACGGCGGCACCGGCCTGGGCCTGGCCATCAGTCGGAAGCTGGTGGAAATGATGGGCGGTGAACTGACGGTAAAGAGTGAACCGGATGTTGGGTCCACCTTTACTCTCGTGTTGCCCCGGGTTGAGGCCACCGTAGAGCAGGCGGAAGATGACGGGGCGCCGGAGGAAGCCGAGCGGCTGCTGGCCCAGACCATGAGTATGCAGGAGCGAGGCTGGCTGCGGGAGAAGCTGGCGGAGGATTTTGGTGACCAGTGGCAGGATGTTCGTGAAAGCGGCGACCCGGAACAGATGAAAGACTTTGCGCTACGAATTGTTGAGTGGGGTCAACGTCATCGTTCGCCGTCGGTCACCAGCTACGGCGAAAAACTGCTGGCGGATGTAGAGGCGTTCAATCTGGATGCGGTTAATACGGCCCTTGAAGCTTTCCCCAAATTGCTGGGCCAGCGTTGAGCTTAGAGGCAGTCGAACTGGGATTTGCGGTCGAACGCCACCGACACCATGTCGTACCCGGAGTCTGACAGGGAGCGAACCAGCGCCCGGTCTTTCAGCAGGGTCATGCAGACTTTGTGGACGCTGGCCTGAAGCTGCTCACTTTCCGGATTCTGCTCGGCGAGTCGGAAGTCGACGATCAGATATTTCCGGTCTACGGCGGCTTGTTCCGGGATGTCTTCCCGTTCCACGCTTTCAAAACCGATGTAGGTGGCTTCCTGGTTGGAAAAAACCTGGCTCATCAAAACGTCAAGATTTTCGGCATGTGCCTGGCTGGCTGACATCAATAACGCAACCGCGGATGCGAAGGCGTATAGTCTGGTGCGCATAACGAGCACTCCCGAAAACGGATGGAATAACTTATATGTAACCAAGTGTAAAGTTTGGTTACGGTTGATTATTGCAGAGAGTCTCGGAAATTTCGTCATTGATACACGGTATTTTTCAATTGTTTGCATTTTGGACATAATTCAGTGTCGCCCGGTGCTTGCCAGCCTGCCGGAGGGCCGGTTTTCCGCTATCATGGAGCCAGAACCATTGGGAAAGTGAGAGGGATTGCCATGTTCCAGCTTGTATTCAAGGGTGAGTGCGCACCGGGTACCGATGTGGAAACCGCGCGCAATAACGCCCGGGCCCTGTTCAAAGCCAGCGTGGAGCAACTGGACCGCATGTTCAGTGGCCAGCCTGTTGTTATCCGCAACAAGCTGGAGCAGGTTCAGGCTGAGAAATACCAGGCGGTACTGCGCAGGCATGGCATGGTTGCCCATGTACAGCCGATGGCTGGGTCAGCCCAGGCTGCCGCCCCGGCACCGAAACCTGCGCCGGTTCCCCAGGCCGATCAGCAAACCGAGACAGACGCACCAACGGCCCCGCCGAAAGCGGCCTCTAAGGGCAATGTGCCGGCGACAGAACCTGGAGATCGCCTGCCAGTGGCTGGCGAGAAAGTGGACGATATCCTTGCTGGCTCAGGCCTGACCCTGGACCCTGTGGGTGTCACCCTGGTGGAGCATGAAGACCCGGAAGCGCCCATGTTCGAGCATCTGGACGACTGGAGCCTGGCGCCCCCGGGCTCCGATCTGGGGGTAAAGCGGGATCTGCCACCTCCGATGGTTCCGGACGTTTCCCACCTTTCCCTGGCCGACGATGACAAACACCACGACAAGAGCTGACCGGGGTTTGCCAGGCTTTCGGTATTGTCAGTTTCTGGTGTTGATTCTGGCGCCCCTGCTGTGGGTGCCAGTATTGGCGTCGGAACCTTCAGAACGCCCCAAAGTTGGGCTGGTGCTCAGTGGCGGTGGTGCCAAAGGCATGGCCCATGTGGGTGTGCTGAGGGTTCTTGAGGAAATGCGGGTGCCGGTGGATGTGGTGGTTGGCACCAGTGCCGGCTCCGCCGTGGCGGCACTTTACGCGTCGGGCATGTCGGTTTCCGAGATTGAGCAGCGGTTTCTGGAGTTGGACTGGTTGTCCAGCTTCCGCGATGACCCCGGCCGGGCATTCAAGCCGGTCCGGCGCAAACAGGACGACTGGCGTCTGCCACTGGTGCCCGGTCTGGGGGTCAGCAGGCAAGGTGTCCACCTGGGCGGAGGCCTGGTGACCGGACAGAATCTTGGCTTTATCCTCAATGAACTCACCCGCAATGCCGCTCTGGTTGAAAATTTCGATCAGTTACCCATTCCCTTCCGAGCCGTGGCCACCGACCTTGAAACCGGGGAAGAGGTGGTCATCGGAGACGGTAATCTTGCCGAGGCCATTCGGGCCAGCATGAGCATTCCGGGCGTTTATGCGCCAGTTGAGCGGGACGGTCGGCTGTTGGTGGACGGAGGCGTTGCCAACAATCTGCCGGTCAGTGTAGCCCGGGAGATGGGCGCGGATGTGGTCATTGCCGTGGATATCACCGATCCGATGATGAGCGCCGACCAATTGCGGGAGGCTTTCTCAGTGGTGGGGCAACTGACTACCCTGATAACCCGCAGGAATACCGATGCCCAACTGGCCATGCTGACCGAGCAGGACGTGTTGGTTCACCCGGACCTCGAAGGCTTTGGCTCCGCCGACTTTTACGATGCACCGGTCCTGTTCGAACTGGGTGCCACCGCCGCCCGAGAGCATGCGGTTGCCCTGAATCGGCTGTCGGTGCCTGAGGAACAGTGGGCGGCGTATCAGTCGCGCCGTGCCGCAGGCAGTTGGGTGCCCGGGCCTGTGGTTCGGGTTGAGATCGCCCAGGGCGAGCGTCTGGCGACAGACTTCCTGAGGGAGCGGATTCGCCAGCAACCGGGGGAGGTACTGGACGTACCGGAGCTTGAGGCAGACCTGAAGCGTATCTATGGCCTTGGCTATTACGAATCCGTGGGCTGGTCGCTGGCACCTACGGAAGCGGGGCCGGTCCTTGTGATACGGGCGCGGGAGAAAAGCTGGGGACCTAATTACCTGTCGTTCGGGCTCAACTATGAAGATAACTTTGAGGGAAATACCCGCTTCAACCTGGCAGCCGGCCTGCGCATGACCGAGCTGAACCGGTTGGGTGCCGAATGGCTGACCGGCGTTCAGTTGGGTACCCAGCCCTGGGTCCGAAGCCAGTGGTACCAGCCGCTGACCTACGGTTATGACCGGTTTGCCGTTGTCGGTGTGGAGTATCGCCGGGACGATTACAGCATTTACGATCAGGGGCGGCGCATCTCGGAAGTGGATGTCACCTTCCGGCAAGTGGACCTGGCCCTGGGTATGGAGCTGGGAGGCAACGGAGAAGTTCGTCTGGCCTATGTGCGCGGGTATGCCTCGGTTGATGACGAAGTGGGTGTTCCGGTCGCCCCCGCCGACAATGTGCATCAGGGGCATGTCAGCCTGCAGTTGGTGCACGATTCCCTGAGCGATGCCTTCTTCCCGAAATCCGGCGCTTTTGCCGGGATTCGCGGGCGGGTGGAGAGGGAGGACCTGGGTTCAGATCGTCACTTTGACGGCGTCACGGTCATGCTGCTGGGTACTGGCACCTGGGAGCGTTTTAACCTGACCGGGCTGCTGTATACCCGCCAGATTTTCAGCGGCGATGCCGGTATTGAAAACGCCGCCCGCCTGGGTGGTTTTCGCCAGCTTTCAGCCTATGCCCCGGGGGAAATTACCGGCAACGACGCGGTGTTGGCCTCTGTGTACGGTCGGCGGGAGTTTGGTGGTCCGGTCATGCCCTGGTTTGCCGGCGCCGGTTTTGAAACCGGCAATGCCTGGGACAGTATGCGCGATGCCCGGTGGGGGGACACCGTGCGGTCCTGGAGTGCCTTTGCTGGCGTGGATACCCTGCTCGGGCCGGTGCAACTGGCCGCTGCCTACAACAACGAGGATAACTGGACCGCCTACCTGAATATCGGCTTCTCGTTTACCCAGCTGTTCTACTGACCCGTCAGCCAGCGCCAGCCTCAACCCACGTTGATGGCGGCCAGAACCTGTTCGCATTGCTGGATGGCGTATCGGTGCAGGATGTCGGCCAGGGCCGCTTCGTCCCGGTTGCCAATGGCGCGGATGGATTCTTCCATGTGCACCAGGTTGTCTTCCAGTACCTGGGCGCCGCCCTGGCGAAAGGCGACAAACGCACAGCGTTTGGCCGAAGGCCAGAGATCGTCGATGGCGGAGACGATGAAGTAGTTGTCCGCGTACACCAGCGAGGCCTTGGTGTATTCAATGCCCAGTTCCAGAAACGCCATCAGGTCGTTTTTCTGGTAGCAATCCTTCATTTGCCGGTACAGCTTCTCAAGCCGGGCCATGTCCTCGGGTTGCCACTGTCGCACCAGTTTCTGGCCGGTGTGGGTCAGGTACAGCTCGAGAATTTCATAGAGACTGCGTACAAAGTGCTCGTCCAGCGGGGTAACGAACGCCCCCTTGCGTGGCACGTTGCGCACCAGGTGCCGTTTTTCCAGCAGTAACAGCGCCTCGCGGATGGAACCATGACTGACGTCCATCTCTTTGGCCATGGCGCTTTCGTAGATGCGCTCACCGGATCTCAGCTGTTCAAAGGCAATCAGGTTTTCAATATGGCGGGCGACTTGTTCGGTCAGGGTTTCTCTGGGCTTGAATGCGTTCATGGGTTATTTGTTTACAGCAGGTGAACCGTCGGAAAGGCCATGGTCGCACAATGTTTTTGCCGGAGCCAGAATAACCGCTACAGCAACGGCGCCAGCAGTCGCACCGCGCGACAGCTGAGTCGGAAGAGGATGGATCGGTCCTGGTAGTCCCGTTCAGTCATTCTCTGGCAGTACTCAAGATCTTCCCGGAGCATGGTGTCGACCGAGCGGACAAAGTCCCCGTTGGTGTTCACCGCCGTGATCTCGAAGTTCAGGCGCATGGAGCGATTGTCCAGGTTCGCCGTGCCCACGGCAGCGTAGCGGTCATCCACCAGTACCACCTTCTGGTGCATGAAACCGGGCTGGTAGCGATAGATCCCGATGCCGGCCTGGCTGGCTTGCACCAGATAGGAATAGGCTGCCAGGCGAATAAGCCGGTTATCGGTTTTTTCCGGAATCAGGATGCGAACGTCCACCCCACGCAGCGCCGCCAGCTGCAGGGCGTTCATGATCTGGAAATCCGGAACAAAATAGGGCGACGCAATCCAGATTCGGGTGCGGGCATTGTTGATGCTGTTCAGGAAAAATAGCGTGCAGGTTTCCCAGGTATCTGCAGGCCCGGTAGGCAGTACCAGAACCTGTTGATCACCGCCGGTGTCAAAGCTCGGGTGCCAGTCCAGTCCCGGGCGGATATTACTGGCCCAGTGCCAGTCTTCCAGCCACGCCAGCTGCAACCCGGTCACGGCCGGGCCCTCAATGCGACAGTGGGTATCGCGCCAGGGTTCCTGGTCCATCGCGGTGCCCAGGTATTCGTCGCCCAGGTTAATGCCGCCAACAAAGCCCACCTTGCCATCACAGACCAGTAACTTCCGGTGGTTCCGGAAATTGATCTGGAAACGCCGGCGGCGTACGTTACCGTTGCCGAACGAAGCGATGCGCGCGCCGGCGGCTGACAGTTCGTTAAGCCAGCGCCGTGACAGCAACACACTGCCGATGTCGTCGTACAGAAACCACACCTCGACACCCTGCGCCAGCTTGCGTTCCAGAATCGCCTTGATGCGCTGCCCCACCTTGTCTGAGCGCACGATGTAGAACTCCAGCAGAATGTATTGCCTGGCATCCTCCATGGCTTCGAACAGGGCCTCAAAGGTTGCGGTTCCGTCTTTCAGCAGGGTGCACTGGTTGCCGCTGGTAAACGGCTGCCGGCTCAACTTGCACAGCACCTGCAGCTCATCGCTGAAATGTTCGTGGCCGGGGTTGGAGATCGACGTGGTCTGCTTCTCGAACTGGTCCAGCAGAGTGGTCAGGGACTGATCGCCCATCCGGCGGGCTTTGACATAACCGCCAAAGCGGCTTCTGCCGAACAGAACAAACAGTGGCACCGCGATATAGGGCAGGCCTACCAGCGCGATGATCCAGGCAATGGCCCCCTGGGCGGTGCGGTAGCTGAGCAGGATCCGATAAATGCAGGCCAGGGCCGCCAGGTACAGTGCAGCAAGGGGGATGGCCAGCAGTGACAGGTTATCCGGGGTCATCTCTTGCCTTCCTGGTGGCTTGCCCTGAACTGGGCCGGTGCCACGCCGGTCCAGCGTTTGAAGGCACGGCTGAAGGCGCTGAGTTCGGAAAAGCCGAGTAGGAAGGCAATTTCTCCCAGTGCGTACTGATCGTCAGCCACATACCGAAGGGCTTTGTCCTGGCGCACCTGTTCCACCAGGTCATGGAAGCTCAGGCCTTCTTTTTTCAGCTTGCGGTACAGGGTCTGGCGGCTCATATGGCATTGCCGGGCCAGGGTGTCGGCATCAATGCGATCGGTGGCCATCTGGCGCGAAATCAGGCGGCGAACCTTGCGGCTGAACGACTTCCGCGTTTGCAGACGGGCCAGTACCGCATTGACCTGCTTCAGCATGGCGGAATAGACATACGGGTTGCGATGGGGAATCGGGTGCCCGAGGTGCTGGCTGGAGAACGCCATTCTGGTGATGCCGGCACCAAAAATAACCGGCCCGCCAAACAGTTTCCGGTACTCGCTGGCATAGCCGGGTTCCGGATGGGCCACTTCCAGCCAGTCGGCTTCAATGCCCCGGTGAATAAAATGACGGGTTCGACACAGGGCCGCCGCCAGGGTGCGATCCATATCCTGACGACAGTAGTGATCGGGGTGGTCTGGCTGCCAGGTCAGGATGGCCTGATCCGGCGTTTGCTCAAAGCTCAGGGTTACCGATTCGTTGATCAGCCGGTGCAGCCGCACGTACTGCACGACGGCCTCGCCCAGTGTGTCGCAATTGAAGAATACATGCCCGACCAGGCCCATTCGTTCAGGGTCAACAACCTGCCCGGCATGCAGTCCAACACCGGGGTCTCCAGTCAGTTGTTCCGCCAGTTCCCAAAGTTGGTAGTGAGTGCTGGCGGGAATGCGCAAATCCGGATCTTCCAGGGCTTCCAGGCTCAGGCCGGTGAGCGCCTCTACGCGGGAGCGGTCTAACAGCCCGAGCGTATCAAGGTAGTGAACCAGTGCCAGGGTGCTGGACGCCGCAACCTGCGGGGGATCGGCTTGGTCCATTTGCGCGTGCATGCCGATGGTTGGCTCCGGGTGGTTGTGTGTCAGAGTGATACAAAATGTCAAACGATTGGCACAGCCAGTCAACGGCTTGCCATAGCTTCAACGATAGCATGGTACGCATCAGGTTGAAGTAGCCAACAGGCAAAATGGAGGTGTTGTATGGAACGGGAAATCTTTGTACCCCATAACGAGGCCGAGCGTAAAAACGTTTTGGCACTGGCGGAATATCTGGACAGCATCTTCTACTGTTGATCTGTCCGTCGTAATGTCTGTGACCTTCTGGCCGGGTTTATCCCGGCTTTTTTGTGCCTGCGGTTTGTCTGCCTAATTTCTCCTTGCCCCCGAGTCTGGCGATGGTAGTGTATCCGGTTCATCCCCATCACCGGAGGCTGTCAGCGCATGACCGTTGAACTGAATCATCGTATTACCGGCCAGGGCGAGCCCCTGATCCTGCTGCATGGGCTGTTCGGCTCCCTTGAGAACCTTGGGGGTATCGCCCGCCGCCTGGAAGATGGCTGGCAGATTCACGCCCTCGATCAGCGCAATCACGGTAGTTCGCCCCACACCGACGACATGGATTACCCGGCCATGGCGGCCGATGTGGTGGCCTACATGGACGCTCACAATCTGGACAAGGCCTGGGTGCTGGGTCATTCCATGGGTGGCAAGGTGGCGATGCAGGTCGCCTTGGGTTATCCGGAACGGGTCAAGGGTATCATCGTCGCGGACATAGCACCGGTCACCTACAAAGCCCGGCATGATGCGGTTCTGGATGGTATGAAGAACCTGGACCTGGTTGGCGTAACAACTCGCCAGGAAGCGGACAAGCGCCTGGCCGAATTTGTTGAAATCCCGGGCGTGCGGCAGTTCCTGCTGAAAAACCTGGAGCGGATACCGGCAGAGCAGGCCCGTGATGGTGATCAGATGTTCCGCTGGCGCCTGAATTTGCCTGTGATTGACACTTGTTATCAGAAACTGGCCGCCGCGCCGGAGGGTGAGGGGCCATACAATGGTCCGGTGCTGTTTATCAAAGGCGCTGATTCCGCCTATATCCAAAGCAAACATCAAGACCCCATCCGGCAACTGTTCCCGGCCGCCGAACTGAAGATAATCGAGGGTACCGGGCACTGGCTGCATGCGGAAAAGCCCGATACCTTTGCGGCTTTGTGTCGTCGTTTTCTCGGATCCTGACGGCCTGTCCTGCGTTGCCAGAAACCCGGTAATGTCTGCTAAGGTTAGGGTGCTTTGATATTGCCTACCGTCTAACAATCACCAATGGATCGGGCGCACATGATGAAATGGTTGTTGATAGGCCTGCTGGTCATCTTTCTACTGCTGGGCAGCTTCCTGCTCACGCCGTCGCCGGTTGACAGCAAGGCCTGGGAGGCACCATCGCCGCCGGCCATGACCGGTGTGCTGGCGCCCAACGAACGCCTGCGCCTGGCAGACTTGCTGGCCCGGGGCCAAGTCTATGGTCCGGAAGATACCACCATTGATGCAAACGGCGTGCTTTACACCGGTACCCAGGACGGCAAGATCGTGCGCGTTTTTCCTGATGGTACTGTAGAGAATTGGCTGGAGACCGGCGGACGGCCACTGGGTATGGTATTCGATGCCCAGGGCAACCTGATTGTCGCTGATGCCTGGAAAGGCCTGCTGTCCATCACCCCAGACGGCACCCTGTCGGTACTGACCCGCGAGGCCGAAGGCACGCCGTTCCGCTTTACCGATGACGTGGACATTGCGCCGGATGGCCGTATCTATTTCACCGACGCCAGTTCCCGCTTCCGCCAGCCGGACTACCTTCTGGATTTGCTGGAAATGCGCCCCCACGGCCGCCTGCTTCGTTATAATCCTCGTACCCGCCGTACCGAAGTCCTGCTGGCCAACCTGCACTTTGCCAACGGCGTGGCGGTGTCGCCGGCGGGTGACTACGTGCTGGTTAACGAAACCTGGAAGTACCGTATCCTGAAATACTGGATCACCGGGCCCAGGGCGGGCCAGGCTGAAGTCTTTGCAGACAACCTGCCCGGGTTTCCCGATAACCTGGCCGTAGATGATCAGGGCCGCTACTGGGTCGCGTTTCCAACCTTACGCAATGCTCAGGTGGACAGCATGCATCGCAAGCCCTGGCTGAAGAATCTGGTGGCCAAGTTGCCTGACAGTCTGAAGCCCCAGCCACAGGAGTATGGGCTGGTGGTTGCTTTTGATGCCAGCGGTAAGATGATCACCAGCCTGCACGATACCCGGGGCACCCACCTTCAGGAAATTACCTCGGTGAATCCCCACGATGGCGTTCTATACTTTGGTTCACTTCACAATGACCGCATTGGCCGGCTACCGTTGCATGCTATTCCCGGCCTTGGAGAGCAACCATGACACAGGCATTGAACTGGGACTTGCCTGACCCGTTTACCATGACCATCACCGTTCGCCCGGAAGACACCGACCGCCTGGGCCACGCCAATAACGTGGTCTATGTGCGCTGGCTGGAAGAGGTGAGCTGGCAGCACATCGACAGCCTGGGCATGACCTGGGCCCTGCATGAAGAAACCGGAAAGGCCATGGCGATTACCCGCACTGAGCTGGATTACCTGGCCTCTGCCAATGCCGGGGATGAACTGGTGCTGGGTACCTGGCTCACCGACTGGGATGGCCGTTTCCGCTCTGCCCGGCAGTTTCAGCTGATTCGCCCGGCCGATGGCAAAACCTTGCTGCGCGCGCTCTCCACCCATGCCTGTGTCGATATGAAATCCCAGCGGCCAGCCCGGGCGCCCAAGGCCTTCGCCGAGATACTTGGCGGCGCGCTGGTAGCCGGCGGGCGGGGCCTGCCCGGTTGAGGCCGGGCAGGTAAAATTCTGCTAGTCTGAGAGTTCAGGCCGGTAACGGCACCGTTCACTGCTGTCTGGAGACACCCATGGAATCATCTGATCTGACCGAAACCGGCACCATGCGCCACGTGGTCTATGATCGCTTTGGTGAGCGTGATGTGCTGCGCGTGACAGAATCGCCCATTCCGCAACCGGGTGAGGGCGAGGTGCTTGTTCGCGTACACGGAGCCGGCCTCAATCCCATCGACTGGAAAACCCGTAAGGGCATGGGATTCGTCGCAACCCAGATAGAAAACAGTCTGCCCTGGACGCCCGGTTACGACGCGGCCGGTGAAGTGGTGGACGTGGGTGAAGGCGTGACCACGCTGGTGCCAGGGGACCGGGTGATGGGCATGATCGGTTTCCCGGTCACTGGCGGAGCCTACGCCGAGTACGCCATTGCCGACGCTGAAGATCTCGCCATTGTACCGGAAGAGCTTGACCTGATCGCGGCTGCCGGCGTGCCCCTTGCTGCACTCACTGCCTGGCAGGCCCTCTTTGAGGTGGCGGAGCTGGAGTCTGGCCAGAAAATCCTGATTCATGCCGGGGCCGGCGGTGTCGGGCACTTTGCGGTTCAGTTTGCCCTGGAGCGGGGCGCCCACGTCATCGTGACGGCGTCCTCCCGTAACCGGGATTTCCTGGCGGAACTCGGGGTACATGAGGTGATTGACTACCACACCACCGACTTCACCGAAGAATGCTATGGCCTGGACGTGGTTCTGGACCTGGTAGGGGGAGAGACCGGCAAGCGTTCCCTGCAAACTCTCAGTGATTCCGGCGTGCTGGTAACCATCCCCACGGTGACCGCCGATGACGTGGTCAGCGCCGCAGAAGCCATGGGCGTTCGAGCCCACGGCATGCGCTCACGGCCGGATGCCTTCCATCTGGATGAAATCGCCGAATTGATTGAAGACGGTGATGTGAAGGTCCATGTTGAGCAGGTATTTTCCCTGGACCAGGTACAGGCAGCCCACGAACTGCTGGAAGGCGGTCATGTGCGGGGCAAGCTGGTGCTGGATTGCCGTTAATCGGCCTGATTGGCTTTGCGGGCAATCCGGTTCAATAACCGGGAGGCGGCAAAGAAACCAAAACTGGCGGTTACCGGGCTGGCTGCGCCGAAGCCAGAGGCGCAGTCAAGCCGCACCGGACCCTCGGTGGCCGGCTTCTGAAGGCACACCTCGCCATCGGCGGCGGGGTAGGTGAGCTGTTCCAGTGAATACACCGCCTCAATTCCAAAACGCCGCTTTGGATTCCGGGAGAACCCGTACTCCCGGCGCAGCATATTGCGCACCTTTGCCAACAACGGGTCCTGGGTGGTCTTGCTCAGGTCGGCCACCTGAATCTGGGTTGGGTCCATCTGGCCGCCGGCCCCGCCGGCACAGACAATCGGAACCTTCCGCCGCTGGCAATGGGCAATCAGCGCTGCTTTCGCCTTCACGCTGTCGATGGCGTCCACCACCCCGGTCATATCCTCGGTAATCAACTCTGCCACGTTCTTGGTGGTTAAAAACCCGAAATGCACCCGGATATCCGCCTGGGGGTTGATGGCCTTCAGCCGCTCGGCCATGGCATCGGTCTTGGTGTGGCCATACTGGCCCTCCAGGGCATGCAGCTGGCGGTTGGTGTTGGACACACAGATGTCGTCCATGTCGATCAGGGTGAGCGTGCCGATGCCGCTGCGAGCCAGCGATTCAGCGGCCCAGGAGCCAACACCACCGAGGCCGACGATGGCTATGTGGGCATTACGGAAGGCGTTCAGGGCCTTGCGGCCATAGAGGCGCTCTATGCCGCCAAAGCGGAACGGATAATCATCGGCGGTCATTCAGCCTCCGGAATGCAGGGAAAAAAGAGAAGCGCATTGTAACCGAGACTGCCGCAGGCGGGAAAACGCGATAAAAAAAGCCGCGCAAGAGCGCGGCTTCAAGAAGGTACCCGGCTCGGCAAGAGGCGGGTTGGACTAGTTCAGAGACACTAATCAACGTGACTATTATCAAGTTCTGATCTGTCTTTAAGAAGGTCAGAAGTTGCCAATTACCGGTCATTTTCGGCCAGCCATTTTGGCCAGACCGGTATTGCCGTTTAAGCCACCCAGTGCTCGTCTTCAAACGCCATCAGGCTGTCTTTGCCGGTCTGGATGTCTTTTAGCAGCCAGTCCACTTCAGGCATCAGCTTCTCGAAATAGTAGCGGGCGGATACCTGCTTGCCCTCAAGCAACGGCTTATTACCCTCTCCGAGTTGCAGCTGCTGGCCTGCGACGCCGGCCATGCGGGACCACAGATAACCGATCACGGTCAGGGCCATAATCCGCAGGTACGGGGTGGCGGCAGCGCCGGCCTGTTCCGGATCTTTGGGGGCATTCTGGGCCAGCCACATGGTGGCCTGCTCCAGACTCTTCAGCGCAACCTTGAGTTCTTCGCGGTACGGCGCCTCCGGGTTGTCCTTCAGGTATCCGGTCAGTTCTGCGAACAGGGCGCGAACCAGTTGGCCTCCCTTGAGGGACAGCTTCCGGCCCACCAGGTCCATCGCCTGGATGCCGTTGGTGCCCTCATAGATGCGGGCAATACGGCCGTCCCGAACCAGCTGCTCCAGCGGCCAATCCTGGGTGAAGCCAGAACCGCCCAGAACCTGCTGGCCCCAGTTGGCGTTGTTATAGCCTTCGTCGGTCAGGAAGGCTTTAACCACAGGCGTCAGCAGCTGCACCAGGTCATCGGCGTTTTCACGCACGCTTTCATCCGGGTGAGCCACGGAAAGGTCCAGTTGATGGCCAGTGAACAGCGCCAGTGCCCGCATACCTTCATTCAGCACCTTCTGGCGCATCAGCATGCGGCGTACGTCCGGGTGCACAATAATCGCATCAGCAGGGCCGTTCGGGTTCTTGGGGCCGCTCAGGGAGCGGCTTTGCAGGCGCTCCCTGGCAAACGCCAGGCTTTCCTGGTAAGCCATCTCGGCCAAGCCAAGGCCCTGCATGCCCACCATCAGCCGGGCTTCGTTCATCATGGTGAACATGGCGCTCATGCCCTTGTTGGGCTCGCCTACCAGCCAGCCTTTGGCGCCTTCAAAATTCATCACGCAGGTGGCAGAGCCCTTGATGCCCATCTTGTGCTCAAGGCCACCACAGAAGGCGGGGTTGCGCTCGCCGGAATCCGGCAGGAACTTGGGCACCACAAACAGGGAGATGCCCTTGGTGGTGTCCGGTGCGCCCGGCAGCTTGGCCAGTACCAGGTGTACGATATTGTCGACCAGGTCGTGCTCACCGCCGGTGATCCAGATTTTGGTGCCTTCGATGGCGTAGCTGCCGTCGTCATTCGGTGTGGCCTTGGTGCGGATCAGGCCCAGATCGGTGCCGCACTGGGGCTCGGTCAGACACATGGTGCCGGTCCACTCGCCGGAAATCAGTTTTTCCAGATAAGTCTGCTTCAACTCCTCGGAGCCGTGCGCATACAGGGCGCTGATGGCACCGTGGGTCAAGCCCGGGTACATGCCCAGGGACAGGTTGGTGGAGCACACCATTTCGTCCACGACAAACTTCAGGGTGTGGGGCAGGCCCTGCCCGCCGAATTCCAGTGGTGCATCCAGAGCGGTCCAGCCACCTTCCACAAACTTCTGGTAGGCCTCTTTGAAGCCATCAGGTGTCTTGACCGATTTGGTTTCCGGATCGTAGCTGCAACCCTGGCGGTCGCCAATCTGGTTAGTAGGCTGGATGACCTCTGACGCCAGTTTGCCGGCTTCATCGATCACCGCCGAAATCAGATCCGGAGTCGCATCGGCGTACTTTTCCAGTTCGTGCAGTTTGTCTGCGCCCAACACATCAAACAACAGAAAGCGAAGATCGTTCGCTGGTGCCTGGTATTGCATGGATACTCTCCTGTTTGGATTTAGCAGTCTGAATGACTGCCGGATGTCGTTGTTTCAATCCGGAAGTGTCTCTTCATACGAGCGTTTGAATTTTTTGGTTTGCTGGCTGGTGGCCCGAAGGCATTGAATTTTCGTATCACCGGCATGGTATCCATTGATAGTGGAAGGGCGTGGGAATGACGATCGTGATTGCCGGTATATCCGGTGCAATTGGTGCGGCGCTGGCGAAACGCTATCTGGAGACTTGCCCGGCCCAGGCCGTCATTGGTCTGTGTCGTGATCCTCAGCGGGCACCGGACGATCTCAGGAATCATCCCGGTGTGAGATTGCTGGCCTGGGATGCGGAAGATGAGAAGCGGCTTGATAAAGCCGAGTTGAGAACGGCATTGGACGGTTCCGGCCCGATCGTCACTGTGATTTACGCCGCTGGCCTGCTGCATGATGACCGGCTGTTTCCCGAAAAGCGATTGGACGACGTGGCGGCCGTTAACATGGCCCGGGCTTCCGCGGTCAACGCCACCGGATTTGCCTTGCTGATCCAGACCCTGCTGCCCTGGCTGCGGCATCGTGAGTTCAAGCGCGTGGCGGCCATTTCGGCTAAGGTGGGGTCGATATCCGATAACGGGTTTGGCGGCTGGTACGCTTATCGAAGTTCAAAAGCCGCCCTGAACATGCTGGTGCGGAATCTTTCCATCGAACTGCCTCGTCGGTGCAAGCCCATTGCCTGCGTGGCGCTGCATCCGGGGACCACCGAGTCGACCCTGAGTGCACCGTTCAGCCAGTCATTGTCCAAACTGACGGTACATAAGCCCTTGCAGACGGCTGATAACCTGATCCGGGTATTGGGCGCCCTGGACGACAGCAGTAACGGTCGGTTCTTCAGTTGGGATGGTTCGGAGTTACCCTGGTAGGCGGCGCCAGGCGGGACACTATAGCGGCACCGCCCAGCTGAGCATTGAGTAATAAAGCCCGATGCCGACGAGCACATTGAATGGAAAGGTGACGCCCAGGGAAGCCAGCATAGCCAGGCCGATATTGGCATCGGGAACGGCGTGGCGAATCGCCACCGGTGCGGCGATGTAGGACGCACTGGCGGTGAGCGTTGCGAGGATGACGATAGAGCCGGTGTCGAGCCCGAGCAGGGTGCCCACCGTTAGCCCAGCCACCGACAGCACGGGGGGCATCGCAAGCCCAAACAGTACAACCCGCCAGTGGATCAGCTTCAGGTTGCGCAGGGTTTCGGCGGCCACCAGCCCCATCTCCAGCAGGAACAGCGACAGAATGACGGAAAACGCACTGGTCAGGGGGGCGGTGACGCCGGTGCCCTGTCCGGGCCCGTAAAGCGCTCCAATGACCACACCACCCACCAGCAGGATAACGCTTCGGTTGGTCAGGGTTTCCTGCCAGAGCGGCGTGCCCTTGGAATCGCCCGTGCGTTTGCCAAAACGCCGGTAGAACCAGAGCCCGACCATGATGGCCGGTAACTCCAGAAGTACCAGATAGAGCGTGACCTGGCCGCCGGAGCTGAGGCCGCGAGTTTCAACCCACGCCAGGGCGACGGCAAAAGTGCCGGCACTGACCGAGCCATAGTGGGCGGCGAAACTGGCGGTGTCGGCGATTGAAAGTCCGACGCCGTAACGCAGGATCGGGATCATCAGCAGGGGTAGCGCAAAGCCCAGGCCTGCTACCGCAAGCATTTCCAGAAGCAGGCCTGGTGCCAGGTTCCCGTACAGGGCCATTCCGCCCTTCAGGCCAATGGTGAGCATCAGCAGCAGGCTGAGAATGTCGTAGGCTTCTCGTGGAATGGACAGGTCAGATTTGACGGTTCCTGCTACCAGGCCGAGCAGGAAAAACATGACGATGATGTCGGGCATGTGTCAGCTGTTGCGTTTTGAATGGTGCTGGAGTTGTTACCTACTATGGATCAGTTTAGGGGGATGGGCGCCCAAGTCAATTAAACCATTACCGGATTGCGATAACGGATCTTCGGTCGCCACAAAAAACGGAGGCAACCTGCCTCCGTTTCTCACTGGACTGATCAACTAAACTTACCGAATGAACGGATTCAACATCCTGGTGAAGGTGCCCGTCAGCTTGACCGGGGCGCTCAGCACAGACAAGGTAATGCAGTCTTCACACCCTACGGCAACGGGCCTGTGCTCGTCCTGCTCATTCAACACCACGAAATCCCATTGGTTGAACACGCCCTTCTGGTCGGCGAACGCACCCTGCAGCACGATCGTTGTCTCATCACCGCGGTGTGTGTGGGCCGGGGCCTTGCCGCCTGCCACCAGTTTCTGCAGTACCACCCGCTCACCCTGACCGGGAAACTTTTCCGAAATATCCAGTACGCTGACATCGCCCAGCTGACGTTTCCAGGGCAGCTCGTTGATGTCCTGACCAAGCAACTTCTGCAGCGGGCTCAATCGCGGTGCCTGCACAACCGGTGAAGTATCTTGGGGTGCTGAGTCAATACGTGCCATCAACTGCTCGAAACTGCTATCCGACACAGTGACCTTGGGCTGCTGTTCCATCATCACCGCGCCCAGGCTGTTCAGGGTGTCCACCCGGCTCCGACAGTGTGGGCACTGCTCAAGGTGCAGCCGGATGCAAAGAGCATGGGGCTCGGTCAGATTGCCAGCGCTGTACTCCATCAGGCTGAGGCTGTCGGGGTGGTGCCGTGTCATACGTTCTGATCCTGCAAAATCACTTTTAACTTGTTCAACGCCAGGCGTACCCGGCTCTTCACGGTTCCCAGGGGGATCTGAAGTTCATCCGCCACCATCTGGTGAGACTTATGCTCCATGTACACCTTGGCGATGACGGTAATCTGCTCTTCCGGTAACTGGCTGAGAGACTCACGAATCCGGCGCTCTGACATCAAACGGTGCAGGGACGTCACCGGCTCATCCTCATTATCGCCAGGAATCTGCCACAGATCCTCGGTTTCCACTGCCATTTCAGCGCTGGTCCGCTGCATTTTCCGCAGCATATCAATCCGCTGGTTACGGGCAATGGTAAAGATCCAGGTAGACGCCGCAGCCTTACGCCAGTCATACAGGCAGGAGCGGCGCCAAATGGAAATGAACACTTCCTGCACCAGTTCCTCGGCGTGGCTGGCCATGCCGTTAGAAATGGCGTAGTACTTTATCTGCGGCGCAAAGTGTTCGAACAAAGCGTGGTATGCAGCTCTATCCTGGTGTTTGCCTACTTTTTCCAGCAAGACACCCCAAGGGTCTTTTCGGCCCTCGGCTTTCGCTGGTTGCTGATCCAGTGTGGTCACCGGACGCTCCTTGACAGTCGCATGAGTTGAGCTGATTACAGTCATCATTCTAGGCACTCGCCGCTGGTTTGTCAGTCTGGTTATTTACGGGAGGCTGCAAGAAGTGGATTGCCTTGAGTGAAAAAAATCTGGCCGCATTGTCGGCGGAGTTGTGTCAGTGGAGTGATTGCCGGATCCCAGAGCAGGCGCTAGTCTGACAACCATAATAACGACTCAAAGTTCAAACCATGAACGCACTGCTTTCCGGCGGCACCCTGCCGGTTATCCGGGCCCATTACGCCGAGATTCTTTGCCAGCTGGCAGAGGAGCGGGGTGTTGCCCAGCAAGAGCTGGTCAGCGCTGCCGGTATCCGCCAGCCACAGCTGAGCCACCCGGATAATTTCATTACCCTGGACCAGTTCACTGAGCTGTGTCGTCAAGCCTTTGTTCGCTGCAAGGACGACAGCCTGGGGCTGGAGTTTGGCCGGCGCCTGAAATTTACCGCCCATGGTGCGCTGTCTCAGGCCGCCATCAGCTGCGACACGCTCGAGCAGGCGCTGCGGGTGTTGATCAAATATTTCCGGATTCGTTTTGCCTACATGGCCCTGTCGTTTTTTATCGAAGGCGATGAAGCTGTCATTCAGCTCGATATCAAGCACGACACCCGGGATTTACATCGTTTCAACATCGAGGTGGTCCTGGCTTCCCTGATGGAAGTGAACAACCTGCTGTTTGGTCAGCGGTTGTTGGAGGGCGGGCGGTGCCTGGTGGACTACGAGCAGCCAGCCAATGTGGGGCCTTACCAGCCGCTGTTTGGCAATGCCGTGAGTTTCTGCACCGGTGTTAACCAGCTCCGCTTCCAAAAGCAGTTTCTGAACCTGCCGTTATCGTTGTCCAATCCTGTGGCTCGTCGCGTGGCTGAGGCTCAATGCGAGGAAGAAATGCGGCAGATGGAGGCATCCACCTCGGTCACGGAACGAGTAGTCAGGATGCTGGAATCGATTCGTGACGGCCGCCTGTTGAGTCTGGAGGATTTGGCCGGGCAGTTACATGTGTCTGCTCGCACTCTGCGGCGCCAGCTGGCTGCAGAAGGCGCCCGTTTCCAGCTGCTACAGGAAACCGTGCGCCATCAACGTGCGCTGGATTGTCTAAGGCGACACTCACCCCTGAGTATCGACGACATTGCGGAACACCTGGGTTACAGCGACCCGTCCAATTTTGGCCGGGCCTTTCGCAAGTGGGAGGGTATCTCACCCTCGGCCTGGCGTCGGCTACACCAGGCCGAGGGCGACTGAAGGCTATTCCTCCAGGTAAGTGTAGCCCTCAAGACCGGCTTTCAGTTCGCCCAGTAATCGGTCCTGTGTGGATTTATCCAGGTTGCTGGCGGCAAACTTATCCTGGTAGGACTTGATCAGGTTCTCCGGTTCAAAGTTGACGTAACGAAGTACCTTGGCGACGGTGTCGCCGGTAATGGGCTTGCCAATGTCATACTCGCCCTGGTCGTTCAGCCGCACATCCACCGAGTGGGTATCGCCGAAAAGGTTGTGCATGTCTCCCAGGATCTCCTGATAGGCGCCGGTCATGAAGAACCCCATCAGCAGTGGCTCGCCCTCCTTTTCCTCCGGCAATGCCAGGGTGGTTTCGATGCCCTGGCCGTCCACGTACTGGTCAATCCGGCCATCCGAATCACAGGTAATGTCCTGAATCACCGCGCGCCGGCTCAGCGGACGGTTCAGGCCATTGATCGGCATCACCGGAAAGATCTGGTCAATGCCCCAGACATCCGGCAGGGACTGGAACAGGGAAAAGTTAACAAAGAGCTTTTCAGCAAGCTTTTCGTTGAGTTCGTCGATGATTTCCCGGTGCGCCCGGCTGCCGCTGTCCAGCTGAACCCGAAGCAGGCGGCAGCAGGTGGTGTAGAGAGTCTCGGCCTGGGCTCGCTCGCTGAGTGACAGCAGACCATGGGCGAACTGGGCGTGGACATCGTTCATCGCATGCAGCACATCGTGGTAAATCTCGGCCAGTGACCGGGGTGAGTGATCATCCTGCAGGCTGAGAAGGTCGCGCCAAAGGTCATGCAGTGGTGCTGGTGCGTCTGCTTCGGGCTCAGTGACTTCCCGATGGTCTGGAGATTCCCGATCAATCACGTTGGTGACCAGAACCGAGTGGTGGGCTGTGAGGGCACGGCCGGATTCACTGATCAGGTCCGGGTGGGGAATGCCTTGGCGATCGCATTCGGCTTGCAGCACATGCACCACGTTATAGGCGTATTCAAACACGCTGTAATTCATTGAGCAGCTGCTGCGGGAGCGGGTGCCCTCATAGTCCACGCCCAGGCCGCCGCCGATATCCACGGTGCCGACGGGTGCGCCCAAATGGTGCAGTTCTGTGTAGAAGCGGGCGCATTCCTTCAGGCCGGTCTGGATATCGCGGATGTTGGCAATTTGTGAACCCAGGTGAAAGTGCAGCAGCTGCAGGGTACCCAAAGCGCCGGCCTGTTTAAGGGTATTGACCACATCCAGAACCTGGCTGGCGGACAACCCGAACTTGGATTTTTCGCCGCCGGTGTTCTGCCAGTTACCTTTGCCAATGGTGGCCAATCGTGCCCGCACTCCAATCAGCGGTGATACCTCAAGACGCTCAGCCTCTTCCAGTATCAGCGGCAGCTCCGATTGCTTCTCCACCACGATAAACACCCGGTGGCCCAGCTTCTGGCCGATCAGGGCCAGGCGAATGTACTCACGGTCTTTATAGCCGTTGCAGACAATCACTGACCCCGCCTTGGGGGCAAGGGCCAATACCGCCATCAATTCCGGCTTGCTACCGGCTTCGAGCCCGACCTGTCCGGCCGAGGCGGCGGGTTGTGCCGCCAACAGCTCTTCCACAACCCGTCGCTGCTGGTTCACTTTGATCGGGTAGACCGCGGTATAGCGGCCCTGGTAGCCCTGTTCAGCGGTCACCTTGTTGAAGGCGCCGCAAAGCTTGTTCACCCGGTCGTGCAGTATGTCGGTAAAACGGATCAGTACCGGCAGGGCAACGCCGGACTCGGCCAGAGACCGGGTCAGGTCAGGAAGGTTGATTTGGGCTGCTGTCCGCCCCCGGTCTGGGCAGATCTCGACTTCACCCCTGGGAGTCACCGCGATGTAGCCATCACTCCAGTGAGCGATGTTATAAACCTTGTGGGCAGGTAAGGCTGTGGTTTCAGGCATTGTTGCTATCCTGTCAGGAAACCGGAATGGCCCGCAGGCCGTTGTCAGGCTGCATTGTAGGACCTGACAGGCCGGATCGAAAGGATTGCCGGGCCACGAGTGGCCTGAAATGTGAAAAATACGTGGCGGCGAAGGGGAATAGTACTTTGGCTATGGCCGTGGGCCCCCTACAATACGCCCCTTTGAACAGGCCCCGACCCCGTGGTGGCGCAATGAATGGGAGGTACAGATGACGGTATTGAACGAAGGCTGGTTTACCGAGGTATTCCAGGATCAGGGCACGGCATTTTCCCTGCAGGTCAAGCGCAAGCTGCACGAAGAGCAGACGCCGTTCCAGAAGCTGGAAATCTATGAAACGGAAACCTTTGGCAACCTGATGGTGCTGGACGGTTGCGTGATGCTGACCACCCGTGACAACTTTCTGTACCACGAGATGATGACCCATCCTGCGTTGTTCACTCACAAGAACCCGAAGAAAGTGGTGATAGTGGGCGGTGGAGATTGCGGAACCCTGAAGGAAGTGCTCAAGCACCCCGGTGTCGAGGAGGCCTGGCAGGTGGAAATCGACGAGCGGGTTACCCGCATGTCGGAAAAATACTTTCCGGAGTTGTGTGAGGCCAATAATGACCCCCGGGCAAATTTCTTTTTTGGCGACGGTATCAAGTGGATGCGGGATATTGAGCCCAACAGCATCGACCTGCTGATTATCGACAGTACCGACCCGGTGGGCCCCGCCGAAGGCTTGTTTGCCCTGGATTTCTACCGGGACGCCATGGCGGCGCTTCGGGAGGGCGGCATTATTGTGCAGCAAAGTGAATCGCCGCTGTTGCACACGGACAGCATCATCAAGGACATCCACAGCGATATGCAGAAGGCCGGCTTCGGCCACGTACAGACTTTGCCGTTCCCTCAGCCTGTCTACCCGACCGGGTGGTGGAGCTGCACCATGGGTAGCAAGGATAACCCGCTGAAGTATTTCCGTGAGGAAGACGCCAACAACCGCCCGTTCGTGACCCGCTATTACAACGCCGGCATTCACCACGGAGCCCTGGCGATGCCTCAGTTTATGGTGGATGCGCTGGAAGACGCGGTGCGTCCCGAAGAGGCCTGACAAAAATTAGACAGCTCCGCACTCTGAGCTATGCTGAAACAGTGTGGTCATTTATTGATCATCGTGCTGTGTTCGGAGTGAAAGGAGTTGTTATGGAAACGCGCAAAGGTGAACAGGATCGTCACTGGTTTCGTAGTGAGCGGTTCTCGTTGGTCAACGGACAGTGGTTTTTCCAGACTCGCGAGGGCTCGATCCAGGGGCCGTTTGACAGTGTCCACGAAGCGGAAATGGAATTGATGTTGTATCTGCGGCACGCGGATGACCAATTGTTCCAGGGCGTCTGTTAGTGACGGAGCGCCAGGAACAGAAACAAGAAGGGCGCCGTTTGGCGCCCTTCTTGTTTTTCGTGGTTGTCAGGCTGGCTTACTGCTTGCCGCTGACAAACTCTGGATAGGCTTCCATGCCACACTCGGAGTAATCCACACCCTCGTATTCGTCTTCTTCGGATACCCGGATGCCCATGACCGCCTTGAGAATGCTCCACACGATCAGGCTGGTCACGAAGACCCAGACAAAGATGGTGATGGCGCCGATGATCTGGCCGCTGAAGCTGGCGTCGCCGTTGGTAACCGGCACCAGCAGCAGGCCGAGCAGACCGCAGACGCCGTGAACAGAGATGGCACCGACGGGGTCATCAATGCGCAGCTTGTCCAGGGTCACAATGCTTACCACCACCAGCAGGCCACCGAAGGCACCGAAGATGGTTGCCAGCAGCGGAGTGGGGGTGTCCGGGCCGGCAGTGATGGTCACCAGACCAGCCAGTGCACCGTTCAGGAGCATGGTCAGGTCAGCTTTGCCAAACATCAGTCGGGCAAGGATCAGAGCTGCGAGACCGCCACCAGCCGCTGCGGCGTTGGTGTTCATGAATACAATGGCGACGTCGTTAGCGGATTCTGCGGAAGCAGTCGCCAGAACCGAGCCACCATTGAAGCCGAACCAGCCCATCCACAGGATGAAGGTACCCAGAGTGGCCAGGGGCAGGTTGGCGCCGGGAATGGCGCGGATCTCACCGTTCGGGCCGTATTTGCCTTTACGGGCGCCCAGCAGCAGGACGCCAGCCAGGGCCGCAGCTGCGCCAGCCATGTGTACGATGCCAGAGCCGGCAAAGTCACTGAAGCCAAGATCGCCCAGGTTGTACATGCCGAAGACGTCAGCTTCGCCCCAGGTCCAGGCGCCTTCCATCGGGTAGATGAAACCGGTCATGACCACAGCGAAGATCAGGAATGCCCAGAGCTTCATGCGCTCGGCCACGGCACCGGATACGATGGACATGGCTGTAGCAACGAAGACCACCTGGAAGAAGAAGTCAGCGGATGGCGCGTAGGTTGCTGCAGCCTCATACTCGAAGCCTTCTTCAACGCCCATGCCAGTGATGCCGCTCAGGAAGGTGCCGCCACCGTACATGATCGCGTAGCCGCAGACCATGTACATGGTGCAGGCAACGGCGTACAGGGCGACGTTCTTGGTCAGAATTTCAGTGGTGTTCTTTGAGCGCACCAGGCCGGACTCGAGCATGGCAAAGCCTGCTGCCATCCACATGACCAATGCGCCACACACGAGGAAGTAAAACGTATCTAATGCGTACTGTATTTCAAAAACAGTGCTTTCCATAGGAGGCCCTCCGCACAAGGCTCTTAGGTTATAAATTTTTTGCGTTGGCTTTTTTCAGAGTCAGTCTGCTGTCAGACCGCTTCTTCGCCAGTCTCGCCGGTTCGAATCCGGATGGCTTGCGCCAGTTCGGTCACGAAGATCTTGCCGTCGCCGATTTTGCCGGTATTGGCCGCCTTGGTGATGGCTTCGATGACCTGGTCAAGCAGGTTGTCGCCAATGGCGATTTCCACTTTGACCTTGGGCAAGAAGTCCACCACGTATTCCGCGCCACGGTAGAGCTCTGTGTGGCCTTTTTGCCGACCGAAGCCTTTGACTTCAGTGACGGTTACGCCTTGTACGCCAATCTCGGATAGTGCCTCACGGACATCATCCAATTTGAAAGGCTTGATGATCGCTGTCACAAGTTTCATTGCTTTCTCCTTGGTAAAGCCGTCCCAACAGTGAGGGCCAGCGGCCGGTTGTTGAGTTCGGGATGCTGCCACCTCGCACATCAATTGTGCGGATTGCGTACGAGAGCTTTAGCATCGGGTGTGCCAACGCAAAAAAAATGTTTTAAATCAGTTTGTTGGTTATATCCTGTTCCAGAATGGCGCAATAACGCGCACCAACTTGGTGCGATGAGCCCGCCCTTGGCTCAAAAAAGAGCATGTTCGGGTTAGCCATCCGCCGCCATTATAATGCGGACAGGGCACAGTATGGCAGGGGCGGCGGTGTGATACACTCCCACCAAAGCGGATAGCGACTCAGCCACGGCGTTTGCCGCGTCGGGAAACAGAGACTCTCAGAGGTGATTTATGAAAGGGCCACAGGACTTTTTTGCTCAGTTACAGGGCCAGTTTGGCCAGTTCGTTCCGGATATGGCTCGGGCTGCGAAAGACGATTTTGAGGCCCAGGCCAGAGCAACGGTGATGACGGTCATGTCGAAGCTGGAACTGGTCACCCGCGAAGAGTTCGATGCCCAGCAGGCGGTATTGATGAGAACCCGTGAAAAAGTGGAAGCGCTTGAGAAGCGGGTTGCCGAACTCGAGCAGAAACTGTCCTCATAATGACCGGTCTGGCCCGGCCCGCAGGATGCAGCGGCCGGGACTTGTAAGAAACTGATTGCCAAGGAAGGTTGCCATGCTTGCTATTGTCCATTCCCGTGCCAGTATCGGTGTGTCTGCACCGGCAGTGACTGTTGAAGTGCATCTGTCTGGCGGACTGCCGGCCCTGTCGATTGTTGGATTGCCGGAAACCGGTGTGCGTGAGAGCAAAGACCGGGTTCGCAGTGCCTTGATCAACGCCGGGTTCGAATTCCCCGCCCGTCGAATCACCATTAACCTGGCCCCCGCAGACCTGCCCAAAGAGGGTGGACGCTTCGACCTGCCCATCGCCCTTGGCATCCTCGCCGCTTCCGGGCAGATTCCCGCCGAAAGTCTCAAAGACCTCGAGTTCATTGGCGAGTTGTCCCTGGATGGCGCATTACGGCCCCTGAAAGGCGTATTGCCGGCGGTACTGGCGGCAAGAGGCGCCGGTCGCGCGCTGTTGCTTCCCCAAGACAATGCTGAAGAGGCCGCGCTGGCCAGCGATGATGACGTGTTTGCCGCCAGCCACATACTGACCGTCTGTGAGCATTTGTCTGGTCGCGCCCGGATATCCCCGGTAGCTCGAGCCCAGCCAGAAGCCGGGCCCCGGGACGAGGGGCTGGACCTCGCGGACGTCCGGGGCCAGCAGGTTCCCCGACGGGCCCTGGAAGTGGCGGCTGCCGGCGGGCACAATCTTCTGCTGTTTGGCCCGCCAGGCACCGGCAAAAGCATGCTGGCCAGCCGGCTGCCCGGCATACTGCCAGCCCTGGACGACGCCGCGGCCATGGAGGTGGCCAGTGTGCATTCGGTCGCCGGCCTTCCCCTCAAGCCCGGTGGTTGGCGGCAGGCTCCATTCCGCTCCCCGCACCATACCGCTTCGGCGGTGGCGCTGGTGGGAGGTGGTAGCAGCCCAAGGCCCGGAGAAATCTCCCTGGCCCATCGAGGCGTACTGTTTCTTGACGAGTTGCCAGAGTTCCAGCGCCGCGTGTTGGAGGTATTGCGGGAACCTATGGAAACCGGTGAAATTTCCATCAGTCGGGCTGCACGGCAGGTCACTTTTCCTGCCCGATTCCAGGTGGTTGCTGCTATGAACCCTTGCCCGTGCGGCTACAGTGGGCATCCGACCATGGAGTGTCAGTGTACGCCGCAGCAGGTCATGCGCTATCGCTCCCGGATATCCGGGCCGTTGCTGGACCGGTTTGACCTGCACGTTGAAGTGCCGGTGCAGGCCGGGGGCGTGTTGTTGGGGGCGGGTGAAACCGGAGAGTCCAGCGCCAGCGTCCGGGAACGGGTGCTACGGGCCCGGGCCAGGCAGTCAGAACGGGGCGTGCTCAATGCGGCCCTTGCTGGCAAGGCGTTGCACGAGGCCAGCCATCTGAATGCGGAGAGCGAGAAACTGCTGTCCGGAGCCATGGAGAAACTTGGGTTGTCTGCGCGGGCGTTGCATCGGATTCTGCGAGTGGCCCGCACCCTGGCGGACCTGGATGGCCAGCCAGCGGTAACCCGAAACTATCTGATGGAAGCGCTCGGCTACCGGCAACTGGACCGTCAACAGGGGCAAAGCTCGGTTGTCTCCGCTTGAGGCGGTCTACTCTGGTAAACTGGCGGGTAACGTTCCCTAAATCAGATCCGTATTGACGGTTGAGGACCACAGATGACTGACCAGCATGAGACGCACGATGCCTCCGGCGACAACCCGATCACCACCCGCCGCGGTGTTCGCAGTTTTGTCTTGCGCCAGGGCCGGATGACCGAGGGTCAGAAAAAGGCCTATGAACGCAGCTGGCCCAAGTACGGCCTGACCCGCGACAACGGCATGATCGACCCGAGGGAAGTGTTTGGCCGGGACAACATGCTGAATCTGGAGATTGGGTTTGGCATGGGGAAATCCCTGGCGGATATGGCGGAAGCGGCCCCCGAGCAGGACTTTATCGGTGTGGAAGTGCACTTGCCCGGTGTTGGAGCCTTGCTCAAAGAGGTGGAGGATCGCGGACTTGAGAACGTGCGCGTTTACAATATCGACGCCAATGACGTCATCGACTTGTGCTTACCAGATGCCAGCCTGGACCGTGTGATGGTGTTCTTTCCGGACCCCTGGCACAAGAAAAAGCACCACAAACGTCGCCTGATCCAGCACGACTTTGTTCAGAGGATTCGTCACAAACTCCGCGTTGGTGGCATTCTGCACCTGGCGACGGACTGGGAAAACTACGCCGAGCACATGCTGGAAGTGATGAACGATTCGGAAGGGTTCGCCAATACTCAGGAGCAGGGTGGCTACTCACCGCGCCCGGATGACCGTCCGATCACCAAATTCGAAAAGCGTGGTGAAAATCTTGGCCACGGAGTCTGGGATTTGTTGTTCTATCGCACCAATTGAGGCGGGACGGTGTCAGGAGTGGCTCAGCGGATGCCGGCGGGCAGCCCGGATGATGACAAGTCCGGCCACTCCGAGCAGCAGCCCGGTGAATTTGATCAACGCGAGGATAGTGGCGGTCATGCTCATGGAGTCTGTGGGCGGGCTCAGGTTGTTCAGCAGTACAATGTTCTCCGCCACGTCACTCAGCCCTGCCGTGATAAACAGCGCGCGCACCCAGCGTGCGACCTTGCGCTCCCGGATGCCGGGCCTGTCCCGGGTGAAGTGTCTGGTCAACTGCAACAGCGCGGCCAGGTAAGCCACGACAAACAGAAAGTCTACCCACAATGACGCTTTTGCCCAGATCAAGCCGTTCTCGCGCCAGCTGCGGATAATGGCGTAGGCCTGGTCTGCCGTGCCTGCCAGTTGGAAGCTGACAATGCCCTGAGGGGCAGAACCGGTCTTCAGGGGTTGGTTGATGGCCATCAGAACCAGAAACAGCGCCACCGCCACCACGATGGATACCTTCATGGGCGGTTTCATCGGGCGAGGCCCGGATGGCACGGTGTGCTGAGCTGAATTCATCAGAGGAAGTGCTCCAGCAGGCTATTCAGGTAACGCTGTCCTTGCTCGGTCGCCTGCAGGCGATCAGGGGTCAGCAGATGTTGTTTGCGTAATTGCTCAAGTTGTACCGCAACTGACGACAAGGGTAAACCTGTACGCTCAAGATACAGTTGTTCCGACGTGCCCCGTTTCAGGCGTAACGCATTCATCATGAACTCCAGCGGCCGGTCCTCCGGTGCCAGCTCTTCGCTACCGGAGGTGCGGGAGCCGATCCTTTGCAGGTAGGCGTCTGGTTGCCGGGTTTTCCAGTACCGCAGAATCCGGCCGTCGGCCAGGCTGACTTTGCCGTGAGCGCCGGCACCCAGCGCCAGATAGTCGCCAAAGCTCCAGTAATTCAGGTTATGTCTGCTTTCCCGGCCGGGCAAGCTCCAGGCCGAGATCTCGTAATCATCGAAGCCCGCTGACCGAAGATGGGCTGCCCCCTGCTGATAAATGTCCCAGAGCCGATCGTCGTCCGGCAACGCCGGTGGTCGCGAGAAAAATTCGGTGTTCGGCTCAATGGTGAGTTGGTACCAGGACAGGTGGGTTGGCCGGTGGGCCAGTGCGGCGTGCAGGTCGCTGACCGCCTGTTCCGGAGTTTGCCCCGGCAGGCCGTGAATCAGATCGATGTTGAAATTGTCGAACCCGGCAGCCCGGGCGGATTCGATGGCTCGGTGGGCCATGGCCTGATCGTGGATACGGCCGAGGGATTGCAGGTGTTCCGGGTGAAAACTCTGTACCCCGATGGACAGCCGGTTGATGCCGGCTGCGCGGAAACTTTCGAAGCGGCCCGCTTCCAGCGTGCCGGGATTGGCTTCCAGGGTAATTTCCGCATCGGTTGAAAACGCCAGGCGTTGGCGGAGCCCGTCGAACAGCTGTTCGTAGAAGGCGCCGCTCATCAGGGAAGGAGTACCGCCGCCGATAAAGACGGTTTCGATAGGGCGCCCCAGGATATAGAACAGGTCCTGATCCAGATCCTCCAGAATGGCGTTCAGATAGGCCGTTTCCGGAATTTCCCTCTTGACGGCATGTGAATTGAAGTCACAGTAGGGGCATTTGCGCACGCACCAGGGCACGTGGATGTACAGGCTCAGTGGCGGGCAGACCGCAACCGGGGTGGCGGTCATGGGTTTACCGCTCCGCCTGGAGTTGTTCCAGCAGGCTGGCCAGGGCCCGGCCCCGATGGCTGATCTTGCCTTTCTGTGCCCGGGTCAGTTCTGCGGCGCTGCAGTTGAACTCCGGCGCCAGGAATACAGGGTCATAACCGAAGCCGCCGTCACCCCGGGGCTCGGTCAGGATCTGCCCGGGCCAGCGGCCATGGCAAATGATCGGCGTGGGGTCGTCGGCATGTCGAAGATACACCAGAACACAATGGAACTGGGCACTGCGTTGTGCGGCGGGAACGTCGTTCAAGGCATCCAGAAGTGCCGCCACGTTGTCGGCGTCGGAAGCGGCGTCGCCGGCGTACCGCGCCGAGCGCACGCCGGGCTCGCCATTGAGGGCATCCACGGCCAGGCCGCTGTCGTCTGCCAGGGCCGGCAGCCCGGTTTCCCGGGCGGCATGGCGGGCTTTGAGGATGGCGTTTTCAACGAAGGTGACCGCCGGTTCTTCGGCCTCGCTCACGCCAAGTTCGCCCTGGGCAACCGGCTGCAACCCCAAGGGGCTGAGCAGTTCTGTCAGTTCGGCAATCTTGCCTTTGTTATTGCTGGCGATGACAAATTTCTGGCTCATGGTGTCAGTCATTGAACAGGGTATGGGAGAAACGAACTGGCAGATCCCGGTTGTGGCCAGTGGGCCGGGCCGTGATGTTGAACGTCATCAGGTCGCCGGAACGGTACTGGTACTGGGCGATGAAATAGACTGCATCACCCTCCTGAATACGACGGAAGGCCAGGAAATTCACCTGCTGGATGTCATTGGTCACCTGGCCCTGTACCTGCCCGCCAACCGGCCGGATCTGGCCATGCTCACCTTCGGTCATAATGGAAATGTTGATGATGCCAATGCCCCGGCTGCGTTGCAGGTTGTTGGCCCTGGCGACTTCCGGGTCAAGGAAGGTGCTTGGGAAAACGCTCCAGTGCACCTGATAGTCACCGAAGTCTTCCTGGCCGGCCTGCGCCTGAGCGAATAACAGCAGTCCCAGGGTCAGGGTCAGTAGGCGAGTGATCGAACGAGTCATCATCATGGGTTCTCCCGCGTGATTCGATAGATGGCAATTTCCCCCAACAGGTTCGGCCAGAGCCTGGCCAGCCAGCTGTTCTGATGCTGACCGTCTACCACCCGGCGGCTCTTGATGCGAATGCCTTTCTGACGGCACAAGGCTTCAAAATCCTTGAAGGTGCATAGCCGTATGTTGGGGGTGTTATACCATTTATACGGTAGTGCGTCGGATTCGGGCATACGGCCACTCAGAGCCAGTCCCCAGCGCAGGCGCCAATGGGCAAAGTTGGGGAAGGTGACGATGCCCTCTCGGCCGACCCGGAGCATCTCTTCGATCACTTTGTCCGGTCGCCGCACCGCTTGCAGGGCCTGGGTCATCAGAACCACGTCGAACATGCCGTCGTCAAAATTGTCCAGCCCCTGGGTGTCCAGGTTCTGCTCGATCACGCTCACCCCTTTCGCCATACAGGTGGTGATGTGGTCCGGGTTGATCTCCAGGCCAAACCCCGTGGCGCCTCGCTCCCGCTGAAGAAAGTCCAGCAGGGTGCCATTGCCGCAACCCAGGTCCAGTACGTGATGCCCTGGCTGGACCCATTGCTGGATGATGTCCAGGTCTGGTCTCATGCGCCCACCTCCCGTGCTACCCGGTCCATATAGGCGGTGAAAATATCGGTGTACCTGGGGGTTGGAATCAGGAACGCGTCATGGCCCCAGGGGGCATCGATTTCGGCGTAGCTGACCTTCTTGCGGGCAGAGATCATGGCGTTCACCATCTCTTCGGAGCGTTCGGGCGAAAAGCGCCAGTCGGTGCTGAATGACAGCACCAGGTACTCGCAGCTTGCCGGTGCCAGAGCCTTGGCCAGATCCCCGCCGGCGGCATAGGCCGGATCGAAGTAGTCCAGGGCCCGGGTCATCAACAGGTAGGTGTTGGCATCAAAGCTTTCTGAGAAACGCTCGCCCTGGTAACGAAGGTAACTTTCTACCTGGAACTCGGCGTCGAACCCGAACTTGTAGGCCTCTTCCCGCAACTCCCGGCCGAATTTCTCACCCATGGAGGCGTCGGACAGGTAGGTGATGTGGCCGACCATACGGGCCAGCATCAGGCCCCGGCGAGGCACCGCGCCAAAATCGTAGTATCGGCCGTCGTGGAACTCCCGGTCGGAGGTAATGGCCTGGCGAGCCACTTCATTGAAGGCGATATTTTGTGCACTGAGTCGGGGCGTGGACGCAATCACCACCGAGTGACGCAACCGTTCCGGGTAGTCCAGGCTCCACTGCAACGCCTGCATGCCACCCAGCGAACCACCGACCACCGCGGCCCATTGTTCGATGCCCAGGTGGTCAGCCAGGTAAGCCTGGCTTTTTACCCAGTCGGCAACGGTAATCACCGGGAAGTCCGGGCCATAGGGTTTGCCGGTTGCCGGGTTGGTGGAATTGGGGCCGGTGCTGCCGTGGCAGCCTCCCAGATTGTTCAGGCTGACCACAAAAAAACGATTGGTATCGATGGGCTTGCCCGGGCCGATGCAGCTGTCCCACCAGCCAGGTTTCTTGTCTTCCATGCTGTGATAGCCCGCAGCATGGTGATGGCCGCTGAGTGCATGGCAAATCAGCACTGCGTTGCTGGCGTCCGGATTAAGGGTGCCGTAGGTCTCCACCACCAGGTCGTAACTGTCCAGGGTCTGGCCGCACGCCAGTTCGATCGGCGTGTCAAAGCGAATGGTTTGGGGGCTTACAAGGCCCACGGAGTCCGAGGGCAGGGAATCAGGCATGGCGGTGATGAGTTCCTGGTCCGGTCCACAAGTGTCTGGCCATTGGCCTTGAAGTGTTCAGAAAAGCGCGACAGCATCGCAGTTTAAAGGCGGGTGGGGGTTGCTGCAACCGGCGCGTGGCTGTGGCGCCGTTTTCGGGGCCCGCGCGATGTTCGAGCGGGCCCCGGTCTTTCAGATGGCGCCTGAGATATTGACCACTTTCTGCTGAATCATGGTGGGGGCCGGCTTGCGGATTTGCCGCATCATGGCGTCGGCCAGTTCCAGCTGTTTACGCAGGTCGGCAATGGCATTATCCAGGCGCTGGCGCTCCGCGCGGCTGTCCCGGTCGCTGCGGACCATGTCGCGCAGGCGCCGGATCTGGTGCTCCAACAGCTGTTTCTGCTCCATGGAATACTGCATGATCGGCAGCAGAGCTTCCTGGGGCCAGCGTTCGACATCCTTACGCACCCGGCCGTGAAGGGTGCGAGCTTCGCCCACCATGACGTTGAAGAAGCGGCGCACCAGCAGGGACTGTTCGGTCAGCAGGTTTTTCGGGCTGATGCGAAAGCGCTTGGCTTTCTTGCGCAGTTCCCGAATGGCGATGACATGGCGGCCCGCCCGCAGCGGGATGGGCTCCAGGTGCCTGGCCCGGGTGTCTTCGTTATAACGGCGATAGATGGCTCCGACCATTTTCTCTGCCAGCCGGCCTTCGGCCAGCAGGTTGGTCAGGTCGCTTTCCAACAGTTCAAAGAAATGGTCCATGGCCCGGTTCATGCCGGCGGTGGTCCAGCTCTTGGACATCATGTGTCGGACCTTGGCTGCGTGGTCTTCAAAACGATCTTCCGCCACCAGTTTTTTCAGCATGTCGCCCTGGGAGTCCATCAGCCGGCGAGAGGAGCGAAGGGTAATCAGTTTTTTGTAGTAGAAGTCGTAGTCCTTCTGGGCGCGCTCGGCCAGACGCCCCAGTGCGGCTTTGTCCATGGTGGCGCCGGTGCAGGCCTGGCGCTCTTCCTCCAGGCACTCCAGGCGGTATTGCATGGCCGCCTGACTGTTCTGCAGCATGCCCAGCAGATCGTTGATCAGGTTCTGGGTAATCAGCTGCTCCTTGTGCATCAGGATGCGCTGAATGATCAGTTGTTCCAGTTGGCCGATATTGGAACGCTCGAACAGGCTTTCGTCCTTGCGTACTCGCGACAGCAGGCCCTGTTTGGCGGACAACGGAATCACATCCTGCTGACGGATGCCGAGATGTTCCGCTGTGTAGGTGCGCACGCGCTCGATCGCATCCAGTGTATGCTGTTCGCCCTGGAGGTCGTCCCACAGCACATCAATCTTGTTCAGCACGGCGAACCGGCCGGCCCTGTGGTCCGCGTGTTCGGTATCGATATGATCTTTCCAGATCGTCATATCGCTGGCGGTTACGCCGGTGTCCGCACTTAACACAAAAATGACCGCGTGGGCGCGTGGCAGCATACTGATGGTCAGCTCTGGCTCGGAGCCCAGCGCGTTGAGCCCCGGCGTGTCGAGGATGCGCAGGCCACGCTCGAACAGCGGGTGACGAATGCTGATCTGGGCGTTGCGCCAGGCAGGCACCAGTACATTGCCGGGGTTGTTGCGATCGTGTTCCAGCATGGCTTCGTCAAAGCCCAACTGGCGCGCTTCGTCAGGGGTCACGCTTTTGATGCGGGCAACCTCGGCCAGCACTTCGCGCATGACTTCCGGGTTGCGCTCGTCCAGCTCGTGCTTTACCCAGCGCTCAGGCTGCTTGCGCAGTTGCTGCAGGGAAAGTTCGCCGGTCCGGGTCTCGATGGGCAGGAGCAGCAGGTAGTTCTGGTTGGCGCTGCGATCAAAGAACAGCTCCGTGGGGCACATGGTGGTGCGGCCTGCCTGGGACGGCAGCATGCGCTGACCGTACTCCGAAAAAAACAGGGCATTGATCAGCTCGGTTTTGCCGCGGGAGTACTCGCCCACAAAGGCGATGGTCAGCTCATCTTCAATGAGCAGTTCCAGGCCATGGCGAATTCGGGTGCTGACGTCTTCCGAGAACAGATTGTTATCTTGCAGCCAGAGCCGGTACCGGCCAATCTGCCGTATCAGCTCTTTCTTCCAGTTGTGGTATGCCTCAACCTGCTGCGACAGAGTTCCCTGCTGATTCATTGGATAATCCTTCTGCGCGACTTCCGAGATTAAATGACGTTAATAGTAGCCTTTTTAGTCAGTTGGGTGGGGTGCGCCAGTCGGCATTTTTTACGGCAGGTCGGGAACTGATGCAAAAAAAGCTTCAGAATCATGTTGTTGACGCTGAAGCCTTCGGTGTTTCGAAATAGATAAAACTGTAACTGAATGTATATCTGTGAGGCAGGTTACATTCCAAGGCCGATGGAGCCGAGGCCCGCGGCGATCTTCATATGGTCAATCACCACAGAGATGACGTTCAGTATCAGGAACACAATGATTGGTGACAGATCCAACCCGCCCATGGAAGGCATGACGCTACGCACCGGTCGCATGACCGGTTCGGTAATCTGCGCGACCAGCTGGATAGCCGGGTGGCTGCTTTGCGGGGCAATCCAACTGACCACCACCACGGCAATCACTGACCAGAAGTAGATTTTGACAATCAGGCTGAGCACATTCAAAACGGCCCAGACGAGCAGGGTAATCGGATTGATGCCGGGAATCCCGCCGTTCAGGGCCACCAGGATCAGGAAGAAGGTAATGGCCTGGATAATGACAGCAAGTACCAGCGCTGCCCCATCAATGCCGCCCCAGCCGGGAATGAAACGGCGCAGCGGGCGTAGCGGCGGATTGGTGGCCTTCACCACAAACTGGGAAATCGGGTTATAGAAGTCGGCCCGGGCCAGCTGTAGCAGGAAGCGCAGCAGTACGATGGTCATGTAGAAGGTGGACGCGATCAGCAGGATCGTAATCACAATATCTGCCAGCATGTAGCTGTGTCTCCGTTAACGGTTACTGTTTATCTGCCAGTTCTTTGGACATTTCCCGGGAGCGATCAAACGCCGCGCCATAGGCCTTTTTCACAAGTTGCCGCAGGCCGCCGTCCTCAAAGGTATTCACGGCACGCTCGGTGGTGCCGCCGGGGGACATGACGTTGCGTTTGAGCTGCGCTGGGTCATCGTCGCTGCGGGCCGCCATTTCGGCCGCGCCCGCCATGGTCTGAATAGCGAGTGCCCGAGCGGTTTCAGGTGCGATGCCGGCTTCGGTGGCGGCGCCTTCCAGAGCTTCAAGCATCAAGAAGAAATACGCCGGGCCGCTTCCGGATAGCGCGGTAACGCCGTGCAACTGGTCTTCGTCGTCCACCCACAGCGCTGAGCCGATGCTTTCGAACATCGACTGTACCGATGTCTTCTGTGCGTCTTTGACCTGTGCGTTGGCAAACAGCCCGGCGGCACCCTTGCCAACCAGCGACGGTGTGTTGGGCATCACGCGAACCAGCGGCATGCCGCCGCCAAGCCAGTTGTCCAGAGTCTCAGCGGTCAGGCCTGCGGCGATGGAAACCATCAGCGGGCGGGTGTTCTGCACCACCGGGGCGATGTCGTGGCAGACATCCGCCATCACCTGGGGCTTAACTGCCAACACCACAATATCCGCCTGTTGGGAGCAGTACCGGTTGTCCGTGGTAACGCTGACACCAAAACGCTTCCGGATGGATTGCAGGTGGCCATCGTCAGGGGCGCTTACCCAGATATTACCGGCCTGGTAGCCGTTCTCCAGCATGCCGCCGATGATGGCGCTGGCCATGTTGCCGGCACCTATAAAAGAAATCGTGGGTGATGTGCTCAAGGGTCACTCCAGGGCTTTGGTCAGTTAATTCGTTGAATGCGATGATAGCAGGAACCAGCGGTTTCAGCTCTGGCTGTGTTTGGATGGCCTTGCCCCAAATAGAGCGGTACCTACGCGAACCCAGGTTGCGCCCTCTGCGATGGCGATCTCGAGATCATCCGACATACCCATAGACAGTGTGTCCATCGGGCCCGCCTCAGGAGACCCCCGTTTAAGCTCCCGCAGGGTATTGGCCAGCTTGCGAAAACTCATCCGCAGATCTGCCTCGGACTGGTCTGGATCGGGAATCGCCATAAGCCCTCGCAATTTTACGTTAGGCAAATCGCCGATCTCATCCACCAGTTCGGGCAGTTCGGACAGGGTGCAGCCGGATTTGCTGTCCTCGTCATTGATGTTGACCTGCAGGCACAGATTCAATGGTGGTAAACCGGGAGGTCTCTGCTCGCTCAGGCGGCGGGCAATCTTCAGCCGGTCAACGCTGTGCACCCAGGCGAACATCTCCGCAATTTGCCGGGTTTTGTTGGACTGGATGGGGCCAATAAAGTGCCACTCAATCTGATCGAGATCCTTCAGGGCTTCAATCTTGTCCAGCGCCTCCTGAAGGTAGTTTTCACCAAAGGCAACCTGGCCGGCACTGGCCGCGACCCTGAGTTCGTCTGGCTGGCGTGTCTTGCTGACTGCCAACAGGCGCACACTGCCGGGGTCCCGGCCTGCCTTCAATGTTGCTTTTTGTATGCGTCGGGTTACGCTCCCGATGTTGTCTGCTATGCTGCTCATAGTGTGAGTTTGCCGCTTCTGGACTAAAAGAAAAAGCCCTCCGAGGAATCCTATGGATATTACTGAACTGCTTGCCTTTTCGGCGAAACAGGGCGCATCGGATTTGCACCTGTCTGCCGGTCTGCCCCCCATGATCCGTGTCGACGGCGACGTGCGCCGCATCAACCTTCCCCCGATGGAGCACAAAGAAGTGCACGGGTTGATCTACGACATCATGAACGACAAGCAGCGTAAGGATTACGAAGAGTTCCTGGAAACCGACTTCTCGTTCGAGGTGCCGGGTGTGGCCCGTTTCCGGGTAAACGCCTTCAACCAGAACCGTGGCGCCGGCGCTGTATTCCGGACCATCCCCTCGAAGGTTCTGACCATGGAAGATCTGGGCATGGGCCAGGTTTTCAAGGATATTTCGTCTGTACCCCGTGGCCTGGTGCTGGTCACCGGGCCCACCGGCTCCGGTAAGTCCACCACCCTGGCGGCGATGATGGACTACATCAACGACACCCGCTACGAGCACATCCTGACCATCGAAGACCCGATCGAATTCGTGCACGACTCGAAAAAGTGCCTGGTTAACCAGCGGGAAGTCCACCGGGACACCCTGGGCTTTAATGAGGCTCTTCGTTCAGCCCTGCGGGAAGACCCGGACATCATCCTGGTAGGTGAGCTCCGGGACCTGGAAACCATCCGCCTGGCCCTGACCGCCGCCGAAACCGGCCACCTGGTGTTCGGCACCCTGCACACCACCTCCGCTGCGAAGACCATCGACCGGGTGGTTGACGTGTTCCCGGCCGAGGAAAAGTCCATGGTGCGGTCCATGTTGTCGGAATCCCTGCAGGCGGTTATCTCCCAGACCCTGATGAAGAAGATGGGCGGCGGCCGTATTGCCGCCCACGAGATAATGATTGGCACCTCGGCCATCCGTAACCTGATTCGTGAAGACAAGATTGCCCAGATGTACTCGTCTATCCAGACGGGTGGTTCCCTGGGCATGCAGACGCTGGATCAGTGCCTGGAGCGCCTGTTGCAGAAGGGTCTTATTTCCCGTGAAGCAGCGCGGGCCAAGGCCAAGATGCCTGATAACTTTTAACTTCGGGCTCCTTGCTTCCACCTTTGGGGAGGGAGCGAGGCGGGCGGCCTTCCCGGGACACGCTGTAAATACGTCCCTGTAAGCTTGACTGCAGCATCCATGCTGCAGACAGTCCCGGGAAGGCCGCCCGCCCCGCTCCTCGAACACTGTTCGGGGAGTCAACGTGGTGAGAACAAAACGGTATAGGTAGACAAATGGAATTCGAAAAACTGTTACGGCTGATGGTGGAGAAAGGCGGTTCGGACCTGTTTATTACAGCGGGTGTGCCGCCGAGCATGAAGGTAAACGGGAAAGTGCTCCCGGTCACCAAGAACGCGCTGACGCCGGAGCAGACGAGGGAGTTTGTCTACGGCGCCATGAACGACAAACAGCGCGCCGAATTCGAAGAAACCCACGAATGTAACTTCGCCATCAGTGCCCGGGGCATTGGCCGTTTCCGCGTGTCAGCGTTCTTCCAGCGCAACCTGTGCGGCATGGTATTGCGACGGATTGAAGTGAAAATTCCCCAGATTGACGACCTGGCGCTGCCCGAGATCGTCAAAGATCTGGCCATGACCAAGCGTGGCCTGATCATGTTTGTGGGCGCCACCGGTACCGGTAAGTCCACCTCCCTGGCCGCCATGCTCGGCCACCGTAACCGCAACAGCCGCGGCCACATCATCTCCATCGAAGACCCGATTGAATTCGTGCACCAGCACCAGGGTTGCATCGTCACCCAGCGGGAAGTGGGTATCGACACCGAAAGCTTCGAGGTGGCCCTGAAAAACACTCTGCGACAGGCGCCGGACGTAATCCTGATTGGTGAGGTGCGTACCCGCCAGACCATGGAGTATTCGGTACAGTTCGCAGAAACCGGCCACCTGTGTCTGGCCACCCTGCACGCTAACAACGCCAACCAGGCCCTGGACCGGATTATCCAGTTCTTCCCGCCGGAACAGCACAACCAGATCTGGATGGACCTTTCCCTGAACCTCCGCGCCATCGTGGCTCAGCAATTGGTGCCGACGCCGGATGGCAAAGGCCGCAAGGCCGTAATCGAAGTATTGATCAACACGCCGCTGGTGGCGGACCTGATTCGGAAAGCCGAAGTGCACAAACTCAAAGAGTTGATGGCCAAGTCCAACGAATCCGGCATGCAGACCTTTGACCAGGCGTTGTACCGGCTGTACGCCGAAGGCTCCATCACCTATGAAGACGCTTTGGCCCACGCGGATTCCGCGAACGACCTGCGCCTGATGATCAAGCTCGGTGCCGATGCCCAGGGTGCCGACAAGCTGTCATCTTCGGTCGACAAGCTCACCATTCAGGACGATTGATCGAAACCGAACAGCGATCCTCCTTCCAGGCGGCCCTGTCCGGGGCCGCCTTAATACCAAAGTCGTACTTTGTTAGTGCCTGCAACCAGTAGTTTTGGCATTTGAGGCCATTGTGCTGCCCTGCGTATACTCCGCGCGCGACTAACAAAGGAGACAGCATGCACAAGAATACCAATGCCCTCGTAAAGGCCATCCGCTTCGCTACCGTGACAGCTCTCGCCGCCCCAGCCACTGTTTTGGCCGGCGGATTCGCCCTGAACGAGCAGAGCGCCAGTGCCATGGGCACTGCTAATGCCGGTGCGGCGGCTAACCCCGAGAATGCCACTATTGTATTCTTTAACCCCGCTGGCATGAGCCAGTTGTCTGGGACCAATATTTCGTTTGGTGCGGCCTACCTCGACATTGATGCAGAGGCAAAGGGCGGGGCGTCTGCCACTCGGATATCCGGTAATCCTGTCACCCCGGCTGGCCGGGGCGGGGATATAGCCGATGGCGCGTGGCTGCCTAATTTCTACTTGGCCCATGAGGTGAGTGATTCAGTAGACGTCGGTTTTGGTATTCATGCTCCCTACGGGCTGGCCGGTGACTACGAGGATGATTTTGTGGGGCGGTTTTTTGCGGACAAAACCGAGTTAACCGCCATTGCGTTTACACCCTCGATCGCCGTTAACAATGGTCAGGGCCTGTCCATGGGTGCCGGGCTGAATATCATCTATGCTGAGGGCCGGCTTACCAGGAATCAGGATCTTGGGCCGAGTGCGGAGCCGCTCCCGGTCGGCGCAGAACCCTACGCTGACATAGAAGGCGATGATATTGGTGTGACCTTTCGCGTTGGTTTCCTGTACGAACTGTCTGACAAAACCCAGTTTGGCATGACGGCGCAAACCGGTACAGAACTCAACCTTAAGGGTGATATGGAGGTGACGGGTGTTCCCGTCCCAGGTATGCCTGGAGTAACAACAACCCTGAATGAAAAGGTTGAGGTGCCCCTGGCGATTCCCGAGAGCATTACTGTGGGGGCGCGCCATAAACTGACAGATGATGTAACCCTGTTGGCGGGTGCAACATACTCTCGCTGGAGTCGCTTCGAGGAACTGGACATCATTAGCCGTGACCCTAATGGAGAGATCGCGGGCGTTCCGGGTGCGGTGATTAGCCACACTACGGAAAAGTGGGGTAATACCTGGCAATTCAATGTTGGTGGGATATGGCAAGCTACCCCGGCCTGGGCTTTCAAAGCAGGCTATGCCTATGACGAATCACCAGTTGGTGAGTACGTTACCGCCCGTATTCCGTCAACGGATCGTCACTGGCTGACACTGGGAACCCAGTGGAAAGACGTCAATAGTGGCTGGACGGTTGATGCAGCAGTCGGGACCCTGATTTTTGACGGCAACGCCAAAGTAGACGAAGTGTTCTATCAGCATGAGAATCCGACTCAGCAAGATCCGAACTTCGGTGCATCCAACTATCAGGCGGAATACGACCTGAGCGCCTGGAGCGCCGCCATCGAGTTCAGCAAGGCCTTCTAAGCGGCTGTCCTTCTCGATAGCTGATCCGGCCAGTCCGGGTCAGCCTACCACCTGACCACGATAGATAACCTGTTTCTTCCGTGGTCGGGCCTCTTCCCCGCCTGCCTCCTCCTCTGAACCAGCAATCTCCTGCCCGCGATAAGTTTTGGCAGCGGCTGGCGCTGCATCTATCTGCCCCAGCTCCGGCACCCTCTGTTTAAGCGCTTCCCAGGTATGCACCAGATGCTTCGATCGGGTTTTACCTGCGTATTCAGCCAAGTGCTCCGCAAGGTGGTCTTCGTTCAGGTGGAGCTTTACCCCGAATTCAGACTGAATCAGCCGGCGGCACTGTTGCACCAGTTTCAGGTGGGATGGGTCGAATAACCAGTTGCGTTCATTCGCTACGGAATTCATGGAAAGGCCTCGCATCGCTGTCACGGCATAGGGCATCAAAGAGCCCAGACCCTCAGATCTGTGCAGTTTTCGTGCCGTGATCGGGAGGCGCTTGAACGTAGCGGGAAGGCGGAGTGAAGGGGGAAGGGTGCCCTGTCATTGTGCTTTTCCAGTGAAAATGAACAAAAACAGGGCGTTATCGGGTTAGGTTTCAGGTCTAGTGAGCTTGGTCCCAGTTGTCGCCAGTGCCGGCTTCTACCAGTAACGGTACGTCCAGCTTGGCGGCAGCCTGCATTCGCTGCACCAGGCCCTTGCGCACGGTCTCCAGAGCCTCTTCCCGCACTTCGATGATCAGTTCATCGTGCACCTGCATGGTCATCCAGGCATCGTCGGCATGCTCTGTGTGCAGCCACTGGTCCACATCGATCATCGCCCGCTTGATTATGTCGGCAGCGGTCCCCTGCATGGGCGCGTTGATTGCGGTGCGCTCGGCAGCCTGTTGCAGCTGTTTGTTCCGGGCGTTGATCTCCGGCAGGTACAGGCGGCGGCCGTACAGGGTTTCCACGTAGCCATCGTCGTGGGCCTGTTTGCGGATGTTATCCATGTATTTGAGTACGCCCGGGTAACGTTCGAAATAGCGGTCGATGTATTCCTGGGCGGTCTTGCGGTCGACCTCCAGCTGGCGGGCCAGGCCGAAAGCAGACATGCCGTAGATAAGGCCAAAGTTGATGGCTTTGGCGCTGCGGCGTTGGTCGGAGCTGACCTCGATCAGGCTCACGCCGAAGACCTCGGCGGCGGTGGCTTTGTGAATGTCTTCACCATGTTCGAAGGCCCTCAGCAGGCCCTTGTCGCCAGACAGATGCGCCATGATTCGCAGCTCTATCTGGGAATAGTCCGCCGCCAACAGTTTGTAGCCTTCCGGCGCGATGAAGGCCTGGCGAATGCGGCGGCCTTCCGGAGTGCGGATAGGAATGTTCTGCAGGTTCGGCTCGGAGGACGACAGGCGCCCCGTGGCAGTCACCGCCTGATGGTAGGAGGTGTGTACACGGCCGGTGCGGTGATGGATCAGCTCTGGCAGGGTGTCCGTGTAGGTGGACTTCAACTTGCTCAGGCTGCGGTGCTCTACAATCAGTCGGGGCAGTTCGTGTTCATGGGCCAGTTCCTGCAATACTGGCTCGGCGGTGGAGGGTGCACCCTTCGGAGTTTTCTTGATCACGCGCAGGCCGAACTTGTCGTACAGAATGGCCTGCAGCTGCTTGGTGGAGCCCAGGTTGAAGCTTTCGCCGGCCACCTCGTGGGCCTCTTTCTCCAGTTCCGCCATGCGCTCGGCCAGTTCCTGGCTGTGCTGGCGCAGGGTGCTGGCGCTAATCAGAGTGCCTCTTTGTTCCATGCGTGACAGCACCGGTACCAGCGGCAGGTCGATCTCCCGGTACACCGATTCCAGCTTGCCGGTTTCTTTCAGTTTCGGGCTCAAAATCTGGTGCAGGCGAAGGGTAATGTCGGCGTCTTCGGCTGCGTAGGGGCCTGCTTTCTCCAGATTAATCTGGTTGAAGGTGAGCTGCTTGGCGCCCTTGCCGGCGATGGATTCGTAGGTGATGGTCTGCTCACCGAGGTATTCTAGGGCCAGGCTATCCATGTCGTGGCGGGTGGCCACTGAGTTGAGTACATAGGACTCCACCATGGTGTCGTCGCCGATGCCCTCCAGCTGGATACCATGGTTGGCGAGCACGTTCTTGTCGTACTTCAGGTTCTGGCCGATCTTGTTCACGTCCGGGCTTTCCAGCAGGGGTTTGAGCTGGTTGAGCACATGGTCGCGGTCCAGTTGATCCGGTGCCCCCATGTAATCGTGGCCCAGAGGTACATAGGCCGCTTCCCCCGGCTCGATAGCAAAAGACACACCCACGATTTCGGCGTCCATATAGCGCAGGCTGGTGGTTTCGGTGTCGAAAGCGAATTGGTCGGCGGCTTTCAGTCGTTGCAGCCAGGTATCCAGCTCTTCCTGCTCGGTAACCACGGAATACTGTTTCTCTGCCGGTTTTGCGGATTCCTGCTCGGTGGAGCGCTCACGTTGGTCGCTGGCGGAACCTTCGGTGTTCTCCAACTCAGCAATCCAGCTTCGGAATTCGTATTCCTTGAACAGTTCCAGCAGGGAATTGTCGTCCTGTTCCCGCTCCTGCAGATCTTCCAGGCCGAAGTCCAGGTCGACATCCAGGCGTATGGTGGCCAGTTCCCGGCTCAGGGGCAGGGTGCCGGTGGCTTCCCGCAGGTATTCACCGATCTTGCCTTTGATCTCGTCGGCGTGTTCGATCAGGTTGTCGAGATCGTTGTAAGTCTGCAGCCATTTCACCGCGGTTTTCGGGCCACATTTGTTCACGCCCGGAATGTTATCCACCTTGTCACCCACCAAGGCCAGGTAGTCGATGATCTGTTCCGGGGTCACCCCGAATTTCTCGATCACCCCCTCCCGATCCATGGCGGTTTCAGTCATGGTATTGATCAGGGTCACGTGATCGCTCACCAGCTGGGCCATGTCTTTGTCGCCGGTGGAGACCACCACATCGATACCCTTGCTGGTGGCTTCGTAGGCCAGGGTGCCAATGACGTCATCGGCCTCCACGCCCGGAACAATCAATAGGGGGAGCCCCATGGCGCGGACGATTTCGTGGATCGGTTCGATCTGAACGGCCAGATCTTCCGGCATAGGTGGCCGGTTGGCCTTGTACTCTTCATAGATGTCATGGCGGAAGGTTTTGCCTTTGGCATCGAACACCACCACCACCTTGGAGCCGGGGAAATCCTGCTCAAGACGCCGAAGCATGCTGATAACGCCCTTGATGGCTCCGGTCGGATGGTTTTTGCTGGTAGTCAGTGGTGGCAGCGCATGGTAAGCGCGAAACAGGTAGGACGATCCGTCAACAAGAACCACGGGTGGGGTCTTTTTCTCAGTCATATCAAAGCCGGTCCGGAATCTGATTGAAGCGTGGGTTGGCTTGTGCAACTCTAGCCAGAAAGATGAACGAAAGGGTACCACGAAAATGAAACGAATCGCCTGTTCCGCCATGTTGGCTGGGCTTGTGTCATTACCGGTGATGGCGCAGCAAGAAGGCTCGCTGGATGCCACCCCGGTGGTCACGCCCCAGGAGCCTGTGGTTATTTCCGATTACCAGCCCCCGGAAGGCGGGCCGGAAATTGTGATCCGGCCGGGGGAGAATGAAGTGTTCTATGAATACCGCGTGAATGGCCAGCTTATGGAAATCAAGGTGGTGCCTAACGTCGGGCCCGAATACTACCTGGTGCCATCTGGTGGTGGCTGGATACAGGACACTGAGTCTGACCTGCTGATTCCAAGCTGGGTGATCTTCCGCTGGTAACCTGGCACCTTTCCTTTGCGCTCAGATCAGGTTGACTTCCACCGGGTCTGAGCGTCGGCTTTCAAGCCCATCCACATCGACCGTCGTAATCGAGAACTCGTAGGCGCCGGGGGGCATGTCCTCAAGGCGGTAACGGGTTGTGCTGGCATCGTTCAGCGGAATGATATTGAAATCATTCTTGTGCTTCATCCGGTAATAGATGCGATACCCAGAGATCTGGCCCGGTGCCAGTGACGAGCCATCTTCGCGGGTCATCGGTGGGTTCCAGGCCAGGGTGCGGGGGCTTCCGGTATTATCCGCAGGATACTGACTCTCCTTTGCCGTGGGCGATTGCCCCAGTGTGGCCAGGAGGTTTGATTGTGCTTGTTTCAGCCGGGCATCTGAGACTTCCGAGGCGCGCTGTGTGTCGAGTTTGCTGGCGCGAGTGTCTTCCTGACAGCCAGTGATCATGGAGGAAAGGGCAATAATCAGAAGGCAAAGCGCAGCCTGGCCGGGCAGGGGTGGCAGTAGAATTTTCATGGTCAACTCGCATACGGAGCCGTGGAAGGCTCTCTGGTTACTGATCGTATGGAGCCTGAATAAAACCGGGAGACGGGCTACCTGAAACAAGATGCGATTATGCCAGCCGCTACCTTTCGATCAAGTGAACAATCTGTAAAAACCGAAAACTGGTTTTAGTATGAACATTCTAATTTTTATCCGTACCTTGGCAGGTGAAAGTTACCAAAGGCACGCAGAAGCGAGGGCTTGTGGTGCCGAAACGATCCTAATATCAAGGAGAACTACCATGGGTAAACTTAAATCCTACCAGGAACAACTGCAGGACATCGTTGAGAAAGGCATCAACGCCGCGGAAGAGCAGCAGAAGAAGCTGGCTTCCAAGCCGTTCGATTACGCAGAGAAGCTGGAAGCGGAAGCCCGCGAATACAGCGTCAAGACCCTGCGCAAGCGTTACACTGGTTACTCCGAGAACCTGTTCGAGCAGCTGCGTAGCCTGAACAGCCGTTTCGGCAACTTTGCGGCCGAACTGGTTGCCAAGCTGGAGAAAGAAGCTGCAGAAGGCGCTGACGCCGTTTCCGGCGCCGCCGAAGACGTTGCGGAAGCAGCCCAGGATGCCAAGAAGTCAGTCACTGCCAAGAAGCCGGCCGCTCGTAAGCCTGCGGCTCGCAAGACGGCAGCCAAGAAGGAAACAGCTTCCGCCTGATCATAACGGCGAGCTGTAACTACAAAGGGCGCTCTGGTGAGCGCCCTTTGTCATTTCCGCTAACACAAACGTTTATTCCGGCTCCAGGGGGAGTGTCCGCTCCTGGCCAGTAACGACTTCCAATCTTTTGATATCCGCCTCAAATTCCTTTTTCATCGCACTGATGTCTTGTTGTTGGGCGGCAATCTCCCGTTCCACGTCACGGATCTGTGACTCCAGCCGACGAATCCGTTCCAGGGTAGCTTCCGGAATATCCCTGCCGGCCCGCTCCATATCGGCTGCCCGGCTTTGCTCGTTGTCAAGTTGACTGGAAATCACGGAAATATTGCCGCGCTTTAACTGGATGATCCCTTCCAGCTCGCGAATCTTCCGATGCATGGCGCGAACAGCCTGGTCTGGATGGCTGAAGCGCTTCAACAGCTGGCGATCCTGCTCCTGTTGAATCTCGGCCTGACGTTGGCGCTCTTTTTCCGCTTCCCGGGCGGCGATTTCCTCGGCTGTGGGGGCGGGTGGAATGGTTTCAATCACCCGGCCATTGGTGCTGAGGATGTCGTAGCCGCGTTTGGTAGCCTCCTGCGGGATGGTGCTACTGATCACCAGTTGACCGTTGTCATCCGTGTAACGATACATATTGGCCTGCACACTGGCGGACAGCAGCAGTCCTGCTGCGGCCAGGCTGGCAATAACCGTTGATTTGGACACACGGTGGTGCATGGTCAGACTCCGTAACGGTCCCGGTAGCTGGCCACTGTTTCCGCGTGACCGGCAAACTCCGGATTGGACTTCAGGTAGTCCAGTACCTGCTCAAGACGAATGATGCTGACAACGGGGATGCCGAATTCCTGCTCCACTTCCTGGATGGCGGATAACTCGCCATTGCCTTTCTCCTGCCGGTCCAACGCAATCAGCACGCCGGCGGGCTCCGCGCCAGCGGCACGAATGAGGTCGATGGATTCCCGAATGGCGGTGCCGGCAGTGATTACGTCATCCACAATCAGTACCTTACCTTGTAGTGGGGCGCCGACAATATTGCCACCCTCACCATGATCTTTCTTTTCTTTGCGATTGAAGGCAAACGGTTTGCTGTTACCGTCTGTTGCAAGGGCCATAGCGGTCACTGTGGCCAACGGAATGCCCTTATAGGCGGGGCCGAAAATAATGTCATAATTCAGGCCGCTGCGTTCGATGGCTGCGGCATAGGCTTTGCTTAGCTGTAACAGGTCGTTTCCGGTATTGAATAGCCCAGCGTTGAAAAAGTAGGGGCTGGTTCGGCCGGATTTGAGCGTGAACTCTCCAAAGCGCAGAACATTCCGCTCAATGGCAAACTCGATAAAATTTTGCTGATAGTCGTGCATGGCAAGGCTTCTGGCGGGGTTTGATCTTTAATTAAAGCGTAAAACCGGTATCATACACACAAACCGAATCAGGGAACATGTATGCGGGTAGTTACAATCAGCGTCAATGGTCTTGAACAGGCCGTTGAGAAGGGTTTTTTTGACTGGCTTGCAGAGCAGGACGCTGATGTCGTCTGTGTGCAGGACCACCGCATGCGTGCCTATGAAGTAGAAGACAAAAACCTGATTCCGGAAGGCTATGAGGCTTACTTTATTGATGGTGAGTTGAACGAACACGGTGGTGTGGGTATCTACACTCGCCATTTTCCGAAGGCCATCATGTACGGGTTTGCTAATGAGCAGGCAGACCGCGAAGGTCGCTTTATCCAGGCGGATTTCGACAAGGTCTCCGTGGCCTGCGTGCTGGCGCCCTGCGCCCTTGGTCGGGAGGACGAGCTGATTGGCGAAGACGACCTGACCGTGCTCGACCACAAAGACGAGTTCATGGAAGCCTTTGGCCTGCATATGCAGAAGACCCTGCGCAAGCGTCGTCAGTTTATTTTCTGCGCCAATCTGCAGACCGCCCACCACGTGACGGACGCCAGCCCGCTGTACCACAAGACGGATTTTTCCGGTTTCCTGCCCCATGAGCGTGCATGGCTTGATCGCCTGTTTGATGAGATGGGCTGCATTGATGGTTTCCGGGAAATCAACAAGCAGAGCAATCAGTTCACCTGGTGGCCAGAGCAAACCGAGGGTTCCCGCAAGAAGGCGGGTATTCGGGTGGATTATCAGTTGTTGACGCCGGGTATTCGCAAGACCATCCGTGATGGCTGGATTGATGAAGACACCCGTTTCTCTGATCACGCGCCGGTGATCATGGATTACGACATCGAAATCGGCCTCTGAGAAGCGGGGCCGCGTGTCCGGAGGGGGAGACCTTTCCGGGACACGCTACGAGCCCCCGCAAGCGGGTCCGGCCAGCAATCATAGATTGCTGTCGTTCGTCTGCGCATGAAGCTGCGCTTCATAAACCCTTGCCTCACCCATGTGCGCTCCGCTCCGACCATCCTTGGCCGGAGAGGGTCCCGGAAAGGTCTCCCCCTCCGAACCCGCTACCTGTGCATCTGGCGTCTAACTTACTCAGCCAGCGCCGCTTTCTGAAGCTCAAACAACTGATCAATCGCCTTCCGCGCCAACGCCAGCATCGAATCCAGTTCTGACTGCTCAAACGGTGAGCCTTCCGCAGTTCCCTGAATCTCGATGAAGCCGCCCTTGTCGGTCATGATAACGTTCATATCGGTTTCCGCTTCGGAATCCTCCGGATAGTCCAGGTCCGCTACCGGCGTGCCTTTGTAAACGCCAACGGAGACCGCTGCCACCATTTGAACAAGGGGAGATTTCTTCAGGCGTTTGGTGGCTACCAGGTGGTTCAAGGCGTCAACCAATGCCACGCAGCCACCGGTGATGGCCGCTGTGCGGGTGCCGCCGTCGGCCTGGATAACGTCGCAGTCGATGGTGATGGAGTGTTCACCCAGGGCGCTCAGGTCTACCGCAGCGCGCAGGCTGCGGCCGATCAGGCGTTGGATTTCCACGGTGCGGCCACCCTGTTTGCCGCGGGCAGCTTCGCGGCCCATGCGGCTGCCGGTGGAGCGGGGCAGCATGCCGTACTCGGCGGTGATCCAGCCTTTGCCTTCACCGCGCAGGAATGGCGGTACCTTGTTCTCAACAGAGGCGGTACAGATGACTTTTGTATCACCGAACTCTACCAGTACCGAGCCTTCGGCATGGCGGGTGTAGTTGCGGGTGATGCGGACGTCTCTGGGTTGCTCGGGCGTTCTGCCACTTGGTCGCATAGTGTGTCCTGTTTATGAAAATACATGTCCGGGCGGTGCCGGTCGGAATCGGTGAAAGGTCCGCGAGTATAACACGTAGCAAGCACGGGGCGGTGGGCTTGCCGGGTGATCTTTGGTCGGGTTCGCCGCCCGGGCAAATACCCTGTTAAACTCGATGCTTCTGTTCATCGGTTATGGAGCCAATATGATCCGCAGCATGACTGCTTTTGCCCGCAAGGATACCCAGGGTGACTGGGGTACGCTCACGTGTGAGATCCGTACCGTAAATCACCGCTACCTGGAGCCGTCTTTCCGTTTGCCGGAGGCGTTCAGGGAACTGGAGAACCGGTTTCGAGAAGAGCTGCGTAGTCAGGGGTTAAAGCGGGGCAAGGTGGATATCTCCATGCGCCTGCAGTCTGCCGAGAACGAGGTGCAGAGCTTCGAGATCAGCGATGAGATGGCCAAGGCGGTGAACGAGGCAGCCAACCACATCAACCGCATTCTGGATAATCCGGCCCATATTAATGCACTGGATATTCTGCGTTGGCCTGGCGTGATGTCTTTGCCGGAGAAAGACTACAGCGCGGCGAAAGAGGCGGCTGCCGGCCTTTTCAAAGACACGGTCCAAGAGCTGATGTCCGTTCGCGAACGGGAGGGCGAGCGCTTGAGGCCGTTATTTGAGGATCGTCTGGCCACCATGGGCAAGCTGGTGGCAGAAGTGCGGGAGAAAATGCCGCAGCTGCTGGCCGCCCAGGAGCAGAATCTGCGGGATCGCTTCGATAAAGCAAAAGTGGAGCTGGAGCCGGAGCGTGTGGCCCAGGAAATGGTGATGCTGGCGCAGAAGAGTGATGTGGCCGAGGAGCTGGACCGGCTGGAGGCTCATATCAGTGAAGTGACCGATACCCTGAAAAACGATGATGCCATCGGCCGGCGGCTGGATTTCCTGATGCAGGAACTGAACCGGGAAGCCAATACCCTCAGCAGTAAAAGTATTGACGCGGCGGTTACCCGCGCGGCGGTGGACCTCAAGGTTTTGATCGAGCAAATGCGGGAACAGGTGCAAAACCTTGAATGATTGTCGCGGGCCGAAGTAGGTCGGCCCGTTTCTGCCTTAATCCTTCTCGGCCGGTTTAATGGCCACGAGATCGGTCCTCAGGTGAGTCAGCACTTTCTCAGCCGTATTGCCGATAACTTTGGCCGCCAGACCGGTTTTGCCGGTGGTGCCCATGACCACCATATCAGCCTTGATTTTGTTGGCGACACTCGGGATCACTTTTTGTGCCGGGCCAGCGACAATGTGAACCTGCTCCGGGTTCAGGTGCCAGGTGTTGCGCAGGTGTTCGATTCTGGGCTTCAGTTCTTCCTCGCGCTTGCGTGTATGGGCGGCGGTATCAATGATGTCCAGATCAGCCAGCACCACCGACGTGTGTAGCGCATGCACCAGGTGCAGTTCGGTATCCATGGCCTTGGCCAGCTGCCAGGCATGATCAATAATCCGGTTGTTCAGGGCCCGTTTGACCGGCTTCTCCGAGCTCAGGTCAATGGCGGCCAGAATCGGGTGTGCTTTCTTCCATTTGTTGTCTGCCACCAGCATCACCGGCGCCGGGCATTCCCGAATCAGGTGCCAGTCGGTGGGTGTGTACAGGAACGTCTCGGATCGATGCCCGGTTTTCACCACGGTGCTGATATTCTCGCGTTCGCAATGCTCGTTAATCCATTGGTGAATCTGCTTGGCCCAGACAGTGTGGGCGACCACGTTCAGGTCGTCGCAGTCTGCCAGTGCCAGCATTTTCTCCAGCCATTCCTGGCGTAACTCGATCAGTGCCGTCCGAGCATTGTTCTGAATCACCGGGTCGGAGGGGAGGGCGTCGAGATATTCATGCACGAAGGCCACAATCTCGAGGCTGGCACCGGTTGCCCGGGCCATTTCAATACCCCGGCTCAGTGCGGTCTGGTGCTTGTGTTTCGGGTCCATGATGATCAGGAGTTTGTCCATTCCGGGCTTCCACTAATCGGCAGATTCAGGGTGAGGGGCTGATGGCCCCGGTGTACGGGTTTAACACGCTATATTATCAGTAGAACACGGCTCGGGATGCGCATATAAGTCAAACCCCGTATAATTCACCGCTTTCTCGCAGGCCCCCGGGGCTGCGCAAACTGTATTTGGAGTCAGTAAGCCATGAGCCAGGCCGGTGAGCAGGGTACCCTGTTTGTAATTTCCGCTCCCTCGGGCGCGGGCAAAACCAGCCTTGTCGCGGAAATGCTCCGTCAGGATTCGCAGCTGGGTGTGTCGGTGTCTCACACCACCCGGCCCATGCGCACCGGCGAGCAAGACGGCGTGAATTACCACTTCGTCAGCCGTGATGAGTTCGAGGCGATGATTGCCGAGGGCGATTTCCTGGAGCATGCCGATGTTTTCGGCAATTACTACGGCACCTCACATGCGTGGGTCCGCGAGACCCTGGCGACAGGTCGGGATGTCATCCTGGAAATTGACTGGCAGGGCGCCGAGCAAGTTCGCCGCCTGGTTCCCGAGTGCGTCGGTATCTTTATTGTGCCGCCCTCAGCGGAGGTGCTGCGTGAGCGCCTGATTGGCCGCGGCACCGATGCGCCGGAGGTGATCGAGCGCCGGTTGGCAGAGGCGGAAGAAGAGTGTCGGCACGCTGCCGAGTTTGACTACCTGGTGGTGAACGACGATTTCGGCGTGGCATTGGCTGACCTGCTGGCCATCACCCGCGCCCAGCGACTGAAAATGTCGGTGCAACAGTTGCGCCACGGCAAACTGCTGGCGGGTCTGGTCAGTCGGGATTGAATCTGGTTTTCCCTGTATACAAATTGAACCGGGGACAGTAAACTACGCGGTCTGCTAAATCAGTGATTCTTTTTTGTCGGGGAAGATAATGGCACGAGTTACCGTTGAAGATTGTCTGGAAAACGTTGATAACCGCTTCCAGTTGGTCATGCTGGCCACCAAGCGCGCCCGCCAGATTGCCACCAAAGGTTCAGAGCCTATGGTAGCTGAAGAGAATGACAAGCCGACGGTTATCGCCCTGCGTGAAATCGCCGAAGGTAAGGTTACTCGCGATCTGCTGACCGAAGACGACGACGAGTAAAATCGACGGCAGGAGTGCGTACATTTACCTGCCAGCGATTGAGACCCATTGAAATCTGTCACCGCAGTTTTATAGTGTAGCTATAGAAACCTGCTGGAAGGACAAGGAAAGGCCCGGATGCATGCATTCGGGCTTTTTTGTCCCTGGCGAACAGAGAACACTGGAGGCGCGGTGTCGGAAGAGGCAACGGTTGAAGAACTGGCCAAAGAGCTCAGTTCGTATCTGGATACCAGTCGCATCAATCAGGTGCGAAGGGCTTACTATTACGCGGAGCAGGCCCATGAAGGGCAGATGCGTAAAAGTGGCGACCGTTACATTACCCACCCTCTGGCCGTAGCCCATATCCTTGCCGAGCTGAGACTGGACCATCAAAGCCTGATGGCCGCCATGCTCCACGATGTCATTGAAGACACCGGAATTCCCAAAGACGCACTGACAGAACAGTTCGGTGAAGACGTCGCGGAGCTGGTGGACGGTGTCTCAAAACTGACCCAGATTGAATTCCGCTCCCGAGCCGAAGCCCAGGCCGAGAATTTCCAGAAAATGACCCTGGCCATGGCCAAGGATATCCGGGTAATCCTGGTCAAACTGGCAGACCGCCTGCACAACATGCGCACGTTGGGGCCGATGCCCTATGAAAAGCGCCAGCGCATTGCCACCGAAACCCTGGATATCTATGCCCCGATTGCGAACCGGCTCGGGATGCATGCCATCTCCACAGAACTGGAAGATCTTGGTTTCTCCTCGCTGTACCCAATGCGGTCCAAGTACATTTCCAAGGCGGTCGACAAGCTGCGGGGCAGCCACCGGGAGATCATTGATGAGATTCGGGGCAAGCTGCAGGAGAAACTGGAAGAACGTGGTTTGCCCGGGCGCATTCAGGGCCGGGAGAAACACCTGAACTCCATCTACAACAAGATGAAGTTCAAACAGAAATCCTTTCATGAAATCATGGATGTCTATGCGTTTCGGATCATCACAGACACGGAAGACGATTGTTACCGTATTCTGGGTGCCGTGCACAGCCTCTACAAACCGCTGCCGGGCCGCTTCAAAGACTATATTGCCATGCCTAAGGCCAACGGCTACCAGTCGTTGCATACAACCCTTTTCGGGATGCACGTCAACATCGAGATCCAGATCCGCACCGAGGAAATGGAGCATATCGCCAATAACGGGATTGCCGCGCACTGGATGTACAAAACCGACGATTCCGGAGTCACCAACATCAATCAGTCCAGGGTTGATCGATGGGTGAAAGGGTTGATGGAAATGCGGGAGCGGGCGGATGACTCGATGGAGTTCATCGAGCACGTAAAGGTTGACCTGTTCCCTGACGAAATCTACGTGTTCACGCCTAAAGGGCGCATCATGGAATTGCCCAGCGGCGCCACATCGGTTGACTTCGCTTACGCCATTCACACCGATATCGGTAACGCCGCGGTTGCCTGCCGGATCAACCGCAACCTCGCCTCCCTGAGCCAGCCGCTGCAAAGTGGTCAGACCGTCGAGATCATCACCGCGCCCGGCGCCAAGCCGAACCCCGCCTGGTTGAGCTTTGTGGTCACCGGTAAGGCCCGCAGCAGCATTCGACATGTGTTGAAAACCCGCAAGCGGGCAGAGTCCATCGAGCTGGGCAGAACCCTGCTGAAAAAGTCCCTGAAAGGATTCGGTGCCAAGCTGGCGGACATTAGCGATGCCCAGAAACAGGCCGTGGTGAACCACAATCAGGTCAACAGTTTTGATGACCTGATCGGCGATATCGGGCTGGGCAATCGCATGGCTTACCTGGTGGCGCGGCAGCTGGTATCTGGCAATGAAGCGCTGGATGGTCCGGCCAGTCTGGAGAATGTGGAGGTCGACAAACAGGGTGCGGTGACCATTCGCGGTACCGAAGGCATGCTGGTGCGCTTTGCCAACTGCTGCAAACCGATTCCGGGCGACCCGGTGGTCGGCATGATGGATTCCGGCAATGGCATGGTCATTCATTCCGACACATGCTCCCGTCTGCCGGAAGACGACGAAGGCCGTGCCCGCCTGACCCACCTGAAATGGGCCAAAGACATCACCGATGAGTTCTCAGTGGAGCTGCGGGTAGAGCTGGAGCGCCAGCGCGGTGTGATTGCAGAAATGGCCAACGCTGTTGCCATGGCCGATGGCAACATCGAGCGGATTAACGTGGAGGAGCAGAATGCCAAGTTCGGTATTGTCAGCCTGGTGGTTCACGTGAATGGCCGTAAACACCTGGCGCGGGTGATGCGCCGGGTGCGCAACATTCGGGCGGTGACCCACATCAGCCGGGTTCGCCATTGACCAGACCGAGGTATGGTTGACAGTGGCCACGGCGAAGGGTGACGATTGGCGTTTTGAACGAGAGGAAATTACAGGTCATGACCAACAAATCTGTCATCCAGACTGAAAACGCCCCCCAGGCGATTGGTACATACTCCCAGGCGGTGAAAGCCGGGGACACCGTGTATTTGTCTGGCCAGATTCCGCTGGACCCGGAAACCATGGAAGTGGTCGCAGGTGACTTTGCCGCCAAGACCCGCCAGGTGTTTGAAAACCTGAAGGCCGTGTGCGAGGCCGCTGGCGGTGAGCTGAAAGACATCGTCAAACTGAACATTTACATGACCGACCTGGCCAACTTTGCCACCGTGAATGAAATCATGGCGACCTATTTCCAGGAACCCTACCCGGCACGCGCTGCCGTGGGCGTGGCAGCGTTGCCGAAAGGTGTGCCTGTGGAAATGGAAGCCGTGATGGTGCTCAGCTAAGGCCGTCGATGAGTTCCCGGTATCCTGCCTTGTAATCGGGGTACCGGAACTCAAAGCCGGTGGCCAGCAGGCGCTGATTGCTGCATCGCTTGCTGCCGGCTCTGCCTCCCTTACGGGCACCCTCCACCGGATCTTTACACGGCACCTGCTGCCGAACCCACGCTACCACGTCATCCAGCCGCACCGGCTCGCAATCACTACCAATGTAGAGATCGTCCAGTGGTTCTCCCTTTATGGCTTTTTCAGTCAGCCAGGCGACCGCCCGGGCTGCATCCTGCTCGTGGATCCGGTTACTGAATGGGGCAGGGGGCTCTGGGTTCATTCGCCCTTCAAGCACCTCCTCCAGAAAGCGTTGACGGCTGTGGCCGTAAATGCCGCTGAACCGGACCACGGTGGCCGGGTGAATGCTGTTCAGGGCGGTCTGTTCGCCTTCGAGAATGAGTTTCCCGGTGAAGCGGTCTGGCCTGGCCTCACTGTGTTCATCCACCCAGCTGTCGTCGTTCTGGGCGTACACGCTGGTGCTGCTGATGAACAGGAGTCTGGTTAATAAATTCGGACCCAGGGCATTGATCAGGTTCTGTAGTCCGGTGACGTAGGCACCCCGGTAACCCTGTTCGTCGTAGCTTGATGGTGTCAGGCAATAAATCACCACATCAAGATTTTCTGGCAACTGGCCCGTCAGGGTGTCTGGCCGGGTCAGGTCGGCACCTATACCTGTAACTCCCGGCGGTACCTTGTGTGGGTTCCGGCGCAAGCCGTACACGTCAGCCGTCTCGGCCAGCAAGGAGGCGATGTCGCCACCCAGCTTGCCGCAGCCCGCCACCAGGATTCGCGTTGAATGTTTGCGATCCGTCATTGCCATAGACAATTTCAATCCTTATGCTTTCGCTGATAAAGTATGTGAAACTTCGACCTGCACCCTGTGACCGGAGCTCACCATGACACTCACCGAGTTACGATACGTCGTTACGCTTGCCCGGGAAAGGCATTTTGGCCGCGCGGCAGAGCGTTGTCACGTCAGTCAGCCCACGTTGAGTGTGGCGGTTAAAAAGCTGGAAGATGAGCTCGGCATTCCGTTATTTGAGCGGAGCAAAAGCAGTATCCGGGTGACGGAAGTGGGCCAGCGGATTATCGAGCAGGCCCAGCGGGTTCTGGACCAGGTGGGTGTCATCAAGGACATGGCACAGGACGGCAAGAATCAGCTCAACTCACCGCTCAAGGTGGGGGCCATCTACACCATTGGTCCCTATCTGTTCCCGCACTTGTTGCCGGAGTTGCGCCGCGCCGCGCCGGAAATGCCGCTCTACATAGAAGAGAACTACACCGCCAACCTGCGCCAGAAACTCCGGCATTCCGATCTTGATGCCATTATCATCGCCTTGCCATTTGAAGAGCCGGAGGTGGTCACGCTGCCGCTATATGATGAGCCCTTCGTGGTGTTACTGCCGGCTGACCACCCGCTGACGGCGAAAGACCAGATCACGGCGGAAGAGATGTCCAAAGAGCAGCTTCTGCTGTTAGGGCCAGGCCACTGTTTCCGTGACCAGGTGCTGGAATCCTGCCCGCCATTGGTTGATGCCATCACCAAGCGCACTGATAACGGCCAACCTGAACTGGTTACTGAAGGCAGTTCTCTGGAAACCATCAGGCACATGGTGGCTTCCGGGTTAGGGATCACTGTATTACCCCTGTCTGCCGCCACCGCCATCAAATACCAGGAAGATATCCTGGCGGTGCGCCCGTTTGCGCCGCCGGTACCCTTCCGCACGGTCGCCCTGGCCTGGCGCGTAACCTTCCCCCGCCCGAAAGCCATTGATGTGTTGTCGCTGGCGGCCAGCCAGTGCCGAGTGATGGAAAAGGCGAAAACGGCAACGCCGGTGGTCGCTGAGCGCGCCTGAGGGCTGTTATGACGTCACTGGACGACATTTCCGTTACCCAGCTCAAGGGCGTAGGAAGCGCCCTCGCGGAGAAACTCGCCAAGCTGGGTATCCATTCCATTCAGGACCTCCTGTTTCATTTGCCCTATCGCTACGAAGATCGAACCCGCGTTGTCCCCATGGGCAGTTTGCGTATCGGCGACATTGCGGTGGTTGAAGGCGAAGTCATGAAGGCTGACCTGGTAATGGGGCGCCGTCGATCGCTTCAGGTTACCCTGCGGGATGACAGTGGTTTTCTGGTGATGCGGTTCTTCCACTTTAACGCAGCCCAGAAAAATCAGCTGACTGAAGGCGCTCGGGTTCGTTGCTTCGGCGAGGTTCGCCCCGGCCGGGCCGGTTATGAGTTCTATCACCCCGAATACCAGGTTAGCCCACCGCCCATGGCAGCAGCCGGTGAGGCGACACTGACTCCGGTCTACCCACTGACCGAGGGCATTCAGCAGCCCCGGGTGCGAGGCCTATGCCAACAGGCCCTGGGTTACCTGGCCCGTTTCCCGATCAAGGACTGGTTGCCGCCGTCACTGTTATCGGACTATCAACTGCCTGGGATTACTGACGCGGTCAAACTGGTGCATTCTCCGCCTGCCGATGCAGCGGTGCATTTGCTGATGGAGGGCCGGCATCCGGCCCAGCAGCGCCTGGTGATGGAGGAGTTGCTGGCCCATCAACTCAGCCTGTTGCAGGTGCGTGAGCAGATTCAGGCCCGGGCGGCGCTCCCACTGTTGCCGACCGGTGACTTGCCGGAGCAGTTCCTTGAGCAACTCCCGTTCAGCCTGACTGGCGCCCAGAAGCAGGTGATGAAGGAGATCCGGCAAGACCTCAGTCAGCCGGTGCCAATGCTGCGCCTGGTTCAGGGCGATGTTGGTTCCGGAAAAACCGTGGTGGCAGCTCTGGCAGCGCTACAAGCCATTGGCTCGGGTGCCCAGGTAGCCCTGATGGCACCGACGGAGATTCTGGCCGAACAACATTTCCGGAACTTCCAGGGTTGGCTTGCCCCCTTAGGGATTGAACTCGCCTGGTTGTCTGGCAAGGTCAAGGGCAAGGCACGTCAGGAGGCTCTGGCAGCGGTTGCTTCCGGCCAGGCGCAGGTGGCCATCGGTACCCATGCGCTGTTCCAGGACGAGGTTCAGTTCCATCGTCTGGCCCTGGTGATTGTCGATGAACAACACCGTTTTGGTGTGCACCAGCGCCTGGCGCTTCGCGAGAAAGGCGTCGGCGGTCAGTTGGCCCCGCATCAGTTGATCATGACCGCAACGCCGATCCCTCGAACCCTGGCCATGAGTGCCTACGCCGACCTGGACACCTCGGTGATTGACGAACTGCCGCCCGGCCGGAAGCCGATAGAGACCGTTGTGCTGCCGGATTCCCGCCGTGATGATATTGTTGAACGGGTGCGCACCGCCTGCCGTCAAGGCCGCCAGGCGTATTGGGTGTGCACGCTGATTGAGGAATCCGAAGCGCTACAGTGTCAGGCTGCGGAGGTGACAGCGCAGGAACTGGCGGAACGATTGCCGGATCTGAAAATCGGATTGGTCCATGGCCGGCTCAAAGCCGTAGATAAGGCCAGCGTGATGGAACGGTTCAAGAGTGGCGAGCTGGACTTGCTGGTGGCCACCACCGTGATTGAGGTGGGGGTTGATGTACCCAATGCGTCGCTGATCATCATTGAGAACCCGGAGCGCCTTGGGCTGGCGCAACTGCATCAGTTGCGGGGGCGCGTGGGCCGGGGGGAACAGGCCAGTTTCTGTGTGTTGATGTATCACCCGCCGTTGTCGAATAACGGAAAAGCAAGGTTGCAGGCGCTCAGAGACAGCCAGGATGGTTTCTTTATTGCCGAAAAAGACCTTGAGATTCGTGGCCCGGGTGAAGTTCTGGGTACCCGCCAGACGGGCCTGATGCAGTTCAGGCTCGCGGACTTTGAACGGGACAAGGGCTGGATTGAACCCGTCAAAGAGATGGCGCCGGCGCTCATGCAACATCCAGCGGTGGTGTCCGCTTTGATCAGGCGATGGCTCGGGGAGAATATTCGGTACGGCGAGGTGTGAGGCCGAAGCCATACTCTGTTGGCTCATTGTGGCCTGGCCCACTTTCTGCCCAGAGTTTGCTTGAAATTAGCTGCACAATGCAGCCAAATAGGTATCAAACCTTCTTTTGGAGAAAGTTATGGAGCTCCCTGTTTCGGTTCAGCAAGCGCTTGGCGACAGCGCCGCGGGGGTGTCGCTGAGAAACGCGAACCAGATTCAGCCGCAGCACCTGTTGCGTATGGTGCTGCTGAATGACAGCGAAGGTAATCTGCAGGCTATTTGCCGGCGGGATGACTTGCTGGATCTGGAAGCGCTGAACAAACAGCTTGGCCGTGACCTGAGGATGATGCAGCGGCGCGAGCAGGTCCGGGTGCGCCAGCGCTCCGGATTACAGGAGTTGCCCGCCTTGCCATCGTTGACCGGTTGGCCGACCGTGATCGACCAGAGGGTTGATGAACTGGAATCCGTCGCCCTGGAATTGGCGGATCAGAAACTGGCGATCATGATGCCAGCGGAGGATTTCCGCCAATTGACCGCCAAGGCCGAACGCCATGACTTTGCGGTGGATACCGGCACCATCTCTGTGAATCTCGACAATCACGGTGCTGATCGGGACCAGTTGCACTCTGCGCTGAAAAAATTTACTGGCCTGCGCATCCAGCAACGACTGGAAGATACCCTGGAATTGCCGCCACTGCCTGAGACCGCCCAGCGCATTATTCACCTTCGGGTAAACCCGAACGCGGTGATGGGTGACCTTGTGGATGTGGTTGAGAGCGATCCCAGCCTGGCAGCCCAGGTGGTAAGCTGGGCGTCGTCCTCGTTTTATGCCGCAGCGGGGCAGGTGCGCTCGGTGCACGATGCGGTGTCGCGGGTGCTGGGCTTTGATCTGGTGATGAACCTTGCCATGGGCCTGGCCCTGGGGCGGGCACTCAAACACCCGAAAGACCACCCGGATGGCTACGTGGATTACTGGCAGCAAGCCATCTGGCAGGCGCAATCGGCTGGCATTCTGGCGAGTATGATGCCCAGGGGCCGGCGCCCGATGTTTGGCCTGGCGTATCTGGCTGGCCTGCTGCACAACTTTGGCCACCTGGTGCTGGCCCAGGTGTTTCCTCCCCATTTCAAACTGGTTTGCCGCTCTCTGGAAGTGAACCCGCATATCGATTCCAGCGTGATCGAACACTACCTGTTGGGCATCACCCGTGAGCAGATCTCCGCCCAGTTGATGGAAAACTGGGGCATGCCCGACGAAGTAACCCTGGCCATCCGGTATCAAAAGAATCCCACCTACGATGGCCCCCACAGCGATTACGCGCGATTGCTTTGGCTGGGGCGTCAGTTGCTGACAGAACGAGGGGTGGCCCTGGGAGCGGGAAAGCTGGCTGACGCTTCCGTATATGAGGAGTTGGGCCTGGATCGAGAGGCTGTGGAGGAACAGTTCGATGAGCTGGTCAACAGCAAAGACAGCATTATGGCCATGGCCGGCATGATGGGGCAGGGCTCGTAAAAAAGCCGGCCTTGGAAGGCCGGCAAATTCAACCGCTTTGCAGAGTCGTCCATACTTATCAGGAGACAACAACACAGGTTTCTGCCCCGGATGCGTGGGGGCAGCGTCCTTGTTTAAAGTTAGACAAGCTACGGGAAAAGGAAAGCACCAAACGCTGCTACGGAATCCATGAGCGCAACGTCAGATTTGCACGGAAAGCAAAACTATTGATTTGCTTTGCTATATTTCTCTGGGCGCCCGGCTATCAGTTACAAAAAATTACAAAATAGGCGCCGATCAATCGAAACGGTGGTGCCTTATGGCGGTCGCTGCCCGGCGCACCTCGTCTGAATGGGCCTGTTCGACAGCATGGCGTTCTTTATCCATCTTCTCGACAAAGCGGGTGTCGGTGGCCTGCCGGGCCCGATGAGTCGGCATGTGCTGAATCTTGTTGTGAACCTCCTGAAACACCCGGAACGGTGATTTTTCCAGCAGGTCCGGGGCAACGTGATCCAACAGGCCCTTGAGTCGCAGGCAAGCCTCGGAGTACTCCACCTGGTCTTCCTCCACCGCCATGGCAATAATCCGGATGCTCTCAATCATTTCGTCCCGGCGCTTGGCCTGGAACTCCTCTGATTTTTTCTGGCGCAACCGGTGTTCCGAGATCGCTCTGGCCTGGCGCCAGATGTAGAACAGCAGAATGCCTATGGCCACCAGGCCAATAACGATGATGACCAGCTGGAGCCCTCTGGGCATGATGTGTCTCCCTGTGGTGAATGTGTCAGGCCTGCTTGAGTTGCGCCTCAGTTTGCCAGACTTTGACACTCACTACCTGCCCATTTAACACGGATGTGCCGGAAACCGGGTCCACATCGGCGTCGTTGAGCACGTCATTGATGCTGGCGCCAGCATGGGTTGCTGCCGTGGACTGGCCGGTACCCGGACGGTGATGTCCCCAGCCATGGGGGATGGACACCACGCCAGGCATGATATCTTCTGTCACTTCCACAGGCAGGACCACTGATCGGCCATCAGAGCCGATTTCTGCCTGCTGGCCATCAGTCAGCCCACGGGTTTTGGCATCCACTGGGTGCATCATCAGTGTGCAACGGCTCTTGCCCTTAACCAGACGCTGGCTGTTGTGCATCCAGGAGTTATTGCTGCGCACATGGCGCCGGCCGATCAGCTGCAAGTCATTGGCTTTGCCGGGCTCCAGCAAGGCTTTCAGCCGTTCTACATCGGCAAGATATCGGCGTGGTGCCAGATTTATCTTGCCATCCCGGGTATACAGGCGCTCCGGCAGCGAAGGTTGCAGGGGGCCAAGATCAACGCCGCTGGGATAGTCTTTTAGCAAGGACAATGACAAACCTTTGGGTAACTCTTGCCAGCGCCGATTCAGCGGGCTGAGTTTGGCCAGGCCTTTCAGGGGGTGGCGCTTGGGCAAGCTGTCAATGGCCAGGTCCAGTGCCGGCTGAATCAGCTTGCCAGCCTTGCCCAGGTTGGCGCCGTAGGGGCCGGTGCGCAACAGGGCGTCCAGAATCGGGTCTGGCCCCAGGGCTTTGAATGCCTTCCAGCCCAGTTCAGAGCGTAGCGGCAAACGTCCGCCTTTGCGGGCTTTCTCGAGGCGGTGGGCCAGTTCCAGAAGAATCTGCCAGTCGTGGCGAGCGTCTGCTACGGGTTCAAACAGGGCTTCGCTGTATTTGGCCACGTTGCGAACCGCAAACATGCTGAAAATCAGATCGTAATGGCTGCGCTCAAGCGCGGCGGTGGGCGGCAGTATTATGTCCGCGTGCCGGGTGGTTTCGTTCAGGTAGTAATCCACCGACACCATAAACTCGAGACCTTCGAGGGCCTCATCCAGCCGTTGTCCATTAGGATTCGACAGAACCGGGTTCCCGGCCACGGTCACGAATGCACGGATCTGCCCGTCACCGGGGGTGAGCATTTCGTCGGCCATGGTGCTGGCCGGGTACTCGCCGGCAAACTCCGGCAGCCCGCGAACCCGGCTGTGTCGCTTGGCAAAGTGCCCATTCTGGCCAGACAGGGCACCCAGAGCCACCAGATCAACGGCGGGTTGGGTAAATAGAACGCCACCGGGAATATCCAGTTTGCCGGTCAGTATGTTGAGGCAGTAGGCCAACCAGGTGGTGGTGGCACCGAACGCCTGGGTGCTGGTGCCCATTCGGGTATACAGCGCGGCCTTGCGGGTGTTCGCCAAATCCCGGGCCAGCTGGCGAATGTCGTCCGCGGCAATGCCGGTGGGTTCCGCGACCGATTCCGGGCTGAAGCCAAGCGCAGCCAACCGCAGCAAATCCATGTCTTTCACCAGCCGCTCAGCCGCGCCGGCGTTAACCAGGTTCTCCGCAAACAGGGTATGTACCATGGCCATCAGCAGCAGGGCATCGGTGCCGGGGCGAACAAAGTGGAACTGGTCCGCAAGCTTGGCGGTTTCCGTGCGTCGGGGGTCGATTACAACCAGCTTGCCGCCGCGTTGTTTCAGGGCTTTGATCCGCCCGCGTACGTCCGGCACTGTCATCAGGCTGCCATTGGACGCCATCGGGTTGCCGCCAATGCAGATGAACAGGTCGGTGTTGTCGATGTCCGGAATCGGGAAAAGGATCTGGTGCCCGAACATTTCCAGGCTTGCCAGCATATGAGGTAGCTGGTCGTTGGAGGTGGCGGAGAACCGGTTCTGGGTGCCAATAGCATGCAAAAACGGCATGGTGGTCATCAGGGTGCCGTGGTTGTGCACATTGGGGTTGCCCAGGTACACGCCGATGCTGTTGCGGCCGTGGCGTTTGCGAATATCTGTGAGTCGCTCGGCCACCAGGTCAAAGGCTTCATCCCAGGCGATCTCCTGCCAGCCGTCGGCGGTTTTACGGATCGGCTTGCGCAGGCGCTCGGTATCCTCATGCAAATCCTGCAAGGCCACCGCTTTCGGGCAAATATGGCCCCGGCTGAGCGGGTCCTGCTCGTCGCCCTTGATGGAGGCAATCTTGCCATCCTGAACCTCAATGGCGACGCCACACATGGCCTCACAAAGATGACAGGTACGGTAGTGTGTGCCGTTTTGCATGGGGCTCTCCCGGAATTGTTGTTTTAGGTTTCAAGTTGCAACCAGATTATCAGGAAATGGCCGCCAGATGAAAGAACGGATGGTAAAGGGCAGCTGACCTTTGTTCATAAAAAAGGCCAGTCCGGAGACTGGCCTGAACGTCTATCGAAATGTCGGTGGAACCCTTATTGTTCGATAGGCAGTTCCTTTAGCGGGTTGGAGATGAAGTTCAGGTAAATACCGCCCTCCGGAATCGTCAACGGAATCAGGACTGCCCCTGTGTCCTCGGACGATTCGTCGAGAAGGTCCTCACAGGCTGAAGTATCACCGAACAGGAGTCCCCCCAGGCAGCTGATCAGCTCGATGCCGGAATCAAGAATCGCGTTTTCGGTACTGACCAGCACGTTAATGTCAGGCGCGTTGTTGTTGCGCTGTTCTATTTGCATCCGGCCATCGTCGAAGAAAGTGATAGGGCCGTCCAGATTCAAGGTGATCGGCAGACTGTACAGGTTGTGCTGAAGGGCGCCTTCAAGCGGTACAGACAGGTTGGGTGCATCGAGTGTCAGCTCAGCCGTGGTTTTGAAGATAGGACCACCGTTGGCATCTTCTATAATGATGCCTTCAATCAGTTGGTCCCTGCGGCCTTCTGCACCCTCGCTGTAGCGCATTCTCAGAACTTGCGGCCCGGTAACCTGATCGCCGAGTCCGTCCAGAACCACGGTTGCGGACGTCGCAACGAGCATGGTCGGGTACAGCAGAACCTTAACGCCTGTTTTGTTGGTTTCCGGGTCGATGGCTGGGCCAACCACTTCAGTGTTCAAACCGTAGGTCTGGTAGATAAACTTGTCGCGGGGGCAGTCACCTTCGGTATCGGCGGAGCATCCTACAGCGGCACCTGCTGGCGCGCCCAGGACCGTTGCCTGCTTGTCTTTAACAATCAGCTTCGCAGCGTTAGCCGAAGGTAGAAAGCCGCCCATGCCGTCACTTTCCTGCTCGAATGGCTCCAGGCAGCCTTCATCACCGAGAGTAGGGCAATCAATTTCAAAGTTGGAATTGGTATCCCTGACAGGCAGATTTCTCAGCGGGGTAAATACCGACGCGATGGACTCGGCACCCCGGAAGTAGATCGTCATGTCCGGGCCGCCGACAGCCTCCGGGTTAACCAGAAGATCCGTTTTCAGCGGATAGCCCGGCCCCAGGTCGGAGCAAATAGCTTGAGCGCAATCGCCCACGGCGGTCGACGAACGCAGCGTGTAGCGGTAGAAGCCGCCTGGTTCCCACGGCAGATCCGGGAAGAACCGGATGCGCTGGTTGTTCTTTTCAATACGGCCACTGACGATTTCGCCAGCGCCGATAGCGGTTGCCGGGTCGCTGACCTTTTCAACAACCAGTGTCTCGCTGTTGATCGTGTCAACTTGCATGGACTGGGAGAACACGACAATGATCGGGCGGTCTGTTGGCATGTCTGTAATTGGCAGAACATCGCCAGCAGGGCCGCTGGGCGCTGCATCAAGACATTGGCCATGGCTCAGAGACGCGAAATCAGCGGCCGTGGTCACGCAGGGGAAACCGGGATACGTCGTCAAGGCAATCGGCGAGCGTTTCGTGACGCTGTCATCGTTGTCGCCGGTTGAGGTCATGACGAAATCGAGGTCCTGGAAGAGGGCAGGGTTGCCCGCCAGGTCTGAGAGCCCGCTCGGCGATACACGGTATGCCAGGCCATGTTTCAGGCCGCCCTCAGGATTGATGGTGAGCGTTGTGCCGTCCACTTTCACATGAAGATTTTCAACAACGGTTCCAGCTTCAAACAGAGTAACGCCATCCGGGGCCGTCGCCGGGTCCAGTGGTTCATCAAAATTCAGAATTACTGGGTCACCAGGGCGTTGCATGGCCTGGCGAGTGTCCGGAATGGCATTCTCAGGTCCTGGCATCCAGCTAACCAGTTGTGGCGATGTGGTGTCCAGTTCGCGCATCGCATCGGCGTCCAGCACAGAATCTACGTCCGTAGCCGCCTGCAAGTGGAAGGCAATGGTGGAGTCGGTAAATTCCTGCCCCAGAAGGTTAGGCTCGACCATGCCGATGGCATCAATCGTCAGAACGCCATCCTGTACCAGCGCAATCCCGCGCAGCTCTACCCCCATCAGATCCTGAGACAGCGATGCGTTGGGCTGGGCCTCCTCGGTGTTCATGGATACGTCCATAAACAGGGTGATATGGCGCGGAGCGTTCAGGTCATCAGTGTAGGGGTTCGGGCTAAGGTAGCCTGAAGCATCTGACAACATGGTGACTTTAATGTTGCCAGTTGTCTGCAGTTGGCCGGTAGTGGCATTCAGGATGGGAACCTCACCGCCGATGCGGACATTCAGGCTGGTGCTGTTCAGAACACTGCCTTTTGGTACCCGCAAAGGCAGCGCCTCATCCGCCCGGAAAGCGGGGGCAAAGGCCAGCTCGGCGTACAGATCTCCGGTTTGCTGAGAAGGACCAGCCACGCCCTGAAGGACGGAGTTCAGGGTTACCCCGTTGATAATCTGGCCGTTCAGGATAGAGCGCTGGGCGGCATCTTCTGATACTCCCTCACCAAGGCCGGAATCCACCGCCGCCTGTTGAAGCACCACGGTGGGGCCGGTGTCGCGGGGCTGGAAGCTGAATTCCTGGCTGAAGCGGTCGCCATCCGGGCCATTGGTCAGGCTGGCCAGGTTGTTGAGCTTGAGAGTGTAAGTCTGGCCGGCTTCGAGAACGTCTGCCTTGCTGCCGCAGTCTTCCGGTTCTGCTGTGACGCAGGGATCAACCGTAATGCGATTGCCTTTGACCAGCACGGTGGCCGGTACCGCCTGGTTGTCTGAATCCAGCAGTTCGATAGTGCCGCCAAGTTTTTTCCAGTCCGGATGGACAGGGTGGGTCATGGCCAGGCGGAAGGTGGAGAAGTTCATGGCCTGGAAGGCGCTTCCCTGATCCGGTACCTGCCAGGCCACCCGGAAGGTTTCGTCAGTATTGGTCAGGCCGGCGATAGCGGTAAAGTCACCCCGGGTGTCGAACTGGATACCCGGTTCGCCGACCGCGTTAGGCGTGGCGACGGTGCGACCGCCCTCCGCTACCAGCGGCTGTTCGAAGGTGACGGAATAGCGGGTCAGGATATCGAACCTGCCAGTGGGCTGGAGCTTCAGGCTTTTGCCACCGTCGATTTTTTCGACGGAAAAGTCCTGAGAGCTATCGCCAGAACTGATGCTGATTTTCTCACGGAGTGTGGCCTCATCGTCGGTAATGGCGTGTGAGAATCGTAGCACCAGCCCGGTTTTCGGGCTCACGTCGGCTTGGCCGTCCATCGGGAAAGAATACACCACGGAGCCGGGCGCGGAACGCTCACTCATGGCCTGTTCATCACTGCCACCGCAGGCGGCGAGCAAAATTGCGGGAACGAGTGCCAGTGTCTTGTTGTAGTTCATGGCCTTGCTCTCCTCAGAACTTCAGGGTGATGGAGCCGCTGACGACGTGGACGTCACCGTCTGCGGTCACATCGGTTTCATTGCCGTCAAAGTCGACCAGCGTGAAATCGCGCTTCTGCAGTTGCTGGTATTGATAGCCCAGGTCCAGGCGCACCGGGTAAGCCAACAGGCGGGTCCGGTTATAGGTGGCACTGATGCCAAGGCCAACAATGATTTTGTCGGTGTCCAGGTAGTTGAGTTCGGGATTACGCGTTGTTTTCAGCGGTGACTCTTCATAGGCAACACCACCTCGTACCGCGAAGTTCTTGTTCAACTGATATTCGCCGCCGAGGCGGGGAATGAGGATGTCGTCAAACCGGATACGGTTGCCCGGAGCAACAGAGCCCTGGTCCTTGATCGTGTCGCTGGCGAAAATATCTTCAAGCTCCGACCAGTTCTGCTGCTCGATACTGCCGCCCACGCGCCAGCCGTCGCCGACATACTGTGTGCCAATCGCGAAGGTTTCCGGCTGGAAGGAGTCGATGGTGGTCACCGCCAGGCTCAGGCCCGGGTCTGGAATGGTCTGGGTGACGATGATGTTGGAGTCCACGGTGGTGGAGGCTGATGACTTGGTACGATAGGTGAACGCGGTCTCCCAGCCATCCAGGAAGCAGTTGCTGTCCGGGCAGAAGGTGCTGCCCAGATCGACTCGGGTACCCAGAATGGTTTTCATGGAAGGCTCAGCGCTGACCGCCAGGCGCTCACGGCTGGTCTCACCGCCAAGGGTGGAAACCGCATCCAGGTTGGCGGTGGCTTCCAGAGTGATTCTGACCGAGGCGCCGACGGAAATGCCGCGCCAAATCGGAGTGGCGCCGCCGATATTCAGGAACAGTGGTTCGCGGCCATACTGAAGGTACTGACCGGTTTCGCTGGTCTCGGACCCGAAGGCCAGCATCTCTTTACCGTATTTCTCCACGCCGGCCACGAAGCCCAGGTAGATCGGGTGCTTGAAACGGGTCAGCGAGCCCAGATTGGTTTTCATGCCGATCAACACGTGCTGACTGGGTGAGTTTGACAGCACGTCGCCATCGGCATTGGGGTTCTTCGAACGCAACTCTTGTTCTGCATGGAGTATGCCGCCTGTCAGCTCGCCGCGCTGGTCACTGGTCAATGACGCGGGATTGTAGTAGGTCGCGGACACCTGATCGTTAAACATGGAGAGCGATTGAGCCGTGCCTACGTCAACGGGCATTACGCCGTAGCTGGTACCCAGGTTTCCCATACTGGCGTGAGCATTGAAAGAAAGGCCGGCGGTTGTTGTGACAATGGCCACGGACAGTGCCCGCAGGGCAAAGCGGTGAGAACCTATCATGTGTAAAGCTCCTGTTATTTTTGTCATTCAGGTGTTCATGCGCCGGCGATCATGCAGGCCGTTTTTCGTATCTACACCTCTATGCTGGATGTTAGCCCGCTTGTCTTTTTGGGACGTTGGCCCGGATGACGCAAATTTGCGTCGAATTGAACACAGAATTTCCCACCTACATGGTTAGACAAAAGCAGGGAGCTGTGTAGATCAATTCGGGTCAGGTTTGTTGGGGATTTGTGAGTAAATGCGACACTTTGTATAAAAAAGGCCAGCGGATGGCTGGCCATAAGGAAGGTTCGGTGGAGTAGCGAAGCCCGGTTGCCCGGGCTGGCCTGACCTTATTTCTGTGTGTAGGGGGAGAGGTAATTCAGGTTCAGTTTGCCCGGCGGGATCTCCAGATGAATCCGGCTGTTAGCATCAACCGCGACATTGGCGATACCTCCGCAGATATAGGTAAACGGCCAGATACCGCAGAGACCGCCCGTATTCTGCCCGGTGATTTCGATGGTTCCTCGGGCGTCCACGTTGATGGGCACAGCGTCCGTGTTACTCAATGAAATCTGCATTCGGCCATCGTCAAGGAAAGTAATAGGGCCTCTTAGTTGCAGGTTGTTGATTTCATAACTGCGCAGGTTATGAGTCAGGTTGGCTGGTCCGATGCTTGGGTTCAGGTAGGGCGCATCCAGGTAAACGTTGAGAGTGGTCTCGAACGTCAGTTGTCCACTTTCGTCGGTGGAAATGAAGCCCTTGGGGGGAATTCGACCGGCTTCGCTGTCGTTATCGTATCGGATACGCATCAACATCGGGCCCGTGGGAATCTCTTCATTCGGGCTCAGGTCGACGCTAAGAATGAAATCCGGAAAGGCATCAATAAAGCTGGTGTCAATCCGGACCCAGACGCTGCTGGAGGTTGTCGCTAATATCGACGGATAGATATCGACTGGGATTCTCGGTCCGTTATCGCCGTCATTAGCCTGGGGGCTACCGTAGACCAATGTATCAAGCATCGCGGTCAGATAAATGGATTGGTCGCTGGCACAGTCTATACCAACCTGGCAGCCAATATTTGCATTGGTTACGACCGTTGTGGTGTTCAGCGGTGAAACGCCGGTTGCATTCAGACCCACTGAATTGCGGAGTGTTTCGTCACCCGTCGCACCTTGCTCGATTCCCTTTTGATAAGTCAGGTCGGAGTTGGCATCTGCAGTTGGCAGGTTACGCAGAGGCAGGCTAACGGTTTGCGACTTCTCGGCTACCGCAATGAAATGATTTACCAGGGCCTGTCCGCCAAAGGTCCGATTGTTTCGATTCCGTGTGCCCTGAGTGAGCAGTTCGGTTTGCAGCGGAAGGCCTGAAACAGAGCGGATGGCGTCAGTGCTGTTCAAGGTATACCGATACTGACCTCCGGGTTCCCAGCCTATAACTGGCGTAATCACCAGGCTGCGTGGCGTGCGGGTAACATCGTATTCGCCGACAGGTACCGGCACCCAGAGACCATCCTGGAATGCCTCTAGAGAGAAGCTTGTGCCAGGGATCAGCGTGTCTGGATCGATGTTCTGTGAAAAGCGCACTACCAGAGGCTTATGTCTTGCGTGCTCGGGAATCGGCAGCAGGTCATCCGTTGTCTTGCCTCCGGCACATCGGCCCTGATGGCCTTGGCTAAGGTTGATTCCGGTTTTTGTGCACGGAAAACCGGGCATGGTCGCCAGCACCAGCGGTGATTGATCCTCAGGTGTGCCCGGCAGTGTGGGTGCAAGGTTGAAGTTAAGTGTGGTAGAGCCGAGGCTAAGCCCAGCTGTGTCCTTGATGTTCTCCAGAATCAAGCTGTACTCCGTGCCATGCACCAGTGTTTGCTCTGGCTTGATAATCAGGACAGACCCGTTCAGAGCGCGTTCTGCGTTAAGCTCGTTACCGCCTCCAAACAGTTTAACGGTGTCCTGATTGATCGTGCCCGGCAGCACAGGTTCCGAGAAGTAGACGATTAGCGGGTCACCGGGGCGTAACGTATCTTCGGAATCGTCGCCAGGCACCCAGCTTTTGATGAACGGTGCCTGGGTGTCGGCAAAGTTTTCTGCCGCAGGCGCATCATTTGGGTTCCGATAGCCCTCAAGCCGGAAAGAAATCAGCCCGGATGCCACATCCACGCCCATCACGTCGGGCTCGATTACGCCAACGGCTTCGATGGTCAGGGTGCCTTGCTCCACGATGGCGGTGCCAACCAAGTGCACGTGCAGCAGTTCCTGAGCCAGCGCAGCATTGGCAATGGTATTGCCGGTATTGAGCGCCATGTCGATAAAGAGCTCAACCATCCGTGGCGCATTCTCATCATCGGTGTAAGGGTTTGCCATCAGAAAGCCATTGGCATCTGACAGGAAGCGCACTTCTATTGCCTCTGATGAAAAACCTGCGGGCAGGGCGCCCGCCACGTTGACATCCACATTGGAGCCGGACATCAGGGTGCCCCGATCAATCCGCAGCGGCACGCTCTGTTTGTTGGCGTCAAAACGCGGTATGTAGCCTAGCTCTGCGAAGACGGTTCCCTGCGCACGGGTACTGTTGTCCTGTCCCAAAAGAATTGAACGCAGGCCCACTGAATTGAAGCCTTCACCGGAAAGTGAAAGATCGCCCAGGGTGGTTGTGGCGGTTTGCGGCATCCGCTCCCTCTCACCCTTGGGTGAACGGGAATCGAGAGGTTGGATGGTCAGCAGGGAGTCATCCGACAGGTTCAATGGCGCCTGGGCCAGCATGCTCCGAATGTTGTCGCTGAGGTGTAGGGAATAGGTTTGGTTCGGGTCCAGGTCTGACTCAGGGTCAATGGTGACCCGGTGGCCACTGACATAAAGTTGCGCTGCAACCGGTTCATTCTGACTATCCCGTAGTGCAATGGTGTCTCCGTAACGGAGGGTTTGTTCATCCACTGGTTCGGTAAACTGAATCCTCAGGGCCGAGATGTCTGTTACAGGATAGCGATCGTTCCCTGCAGGAATAACCCGGGCCAGATCAAAGCCGGTGCCTTCTGCGCGGTCCAATAGTGGGCCACTGGTAGCCGGCGCCGTGGTAAATTCAATGCCGCCATTCGGGAGCGTTACCAGATCACTACCCGCCTTTAGACCATTGGTGATCAGGGTATAACGGGTGCCGGGTAACAGCGCTTCTGCCGGCCGAAGGGCCACCCCCCGGTTCTCTGCGGTCATTTTCGCGTCCGTCAGAGTTACAGTGTCGCCGTGCTCGCTCTCGAGTTGGAGACTTGAGGCAAGTTCGCCCTCGGGGGTGGCTATGCCCTGGGTAAAGCGCAGGAAGATGGGCGTGCTGATGGCCACGGCGGCTTGCCCGGCCATGGGGTAGCTGAAATACAGGTCAGCCTTCGTTAGCTCTGACCGGTTCACGGTTTGCTCGTCGCCGCCGCAGCCCGCAAGAACAGACGTGACCAGGGCTATTGCCAGAATGGAACGCTTCATACTACACCTCGTCAGAACTTGAAGGTCACAGAGCCCGCGACAACGTGCACGTCGCCATCGGTTTCGACGGTTTCATTGGCGGTTTCGCTACCAAACGGGGTTACCTGAAAATCCCGCTTCTGCAGTTGCTGGTACTGGTAGCCGAGATCAAACCGGACCGGATAGGCAAACAGGCGAGTGCGCTCGTATTCAGCGCTGACGCCCAGACCAATTACGATCTTGTCGTTGTCGAAGTAGTTGACCTCCGGGTTCTGGGTGCTGCGCAAGGGGGATTCTTCATAAGCGACGCCCGCAGTGACAGCAAAGGCTCTGGTCAGCTGGTATTCGCCGCCAATTCTGGGGACGAGAATGTCGTCGAAAGACATTCTCAACCCTTCACTGACACCGCTTTGATTCTTGATGGTGTCATTGGCGAAGACATCTTCAAGTTCCGACCACTTCTGATGTTCGAGACTGGCTCCAACACGCCAGCCATCACCCCGGTAATGCAGGCCGAAAGCGATGATCTCGGGCTGGAAGGAGTCGATGGTGGAGACAGCCAGGGGCAATCCCGGCTCGGGAATAACCTGGGGGACCACCACATTGGCGTCCACCGTGGTTTTGGTATTGGAGCGGGCGCGATAGGCGAGGGCCGTCTCGAAGCCGCTGACGATGCACACCTGCTCCGGACAGATCGTTTCACCAAGATCGACGTTGACGCTGGCAATGCCTTTGATAGACGGTTTTGCGCTGACGCCCAGCCTTTCCTGGCTGGTCTCGCCACCGAGCGTAGAACGCGCGTCGAGGCTGGCTTCAGCCTGCAGGGTAATCCGCGCCGCCACACCCGCATCGATGCCCCGCCAAATCTTGGTTGCGCCGCCGATGTTCAGAAACAGAGGCTCGCGGCCGTATTGCAGGAACTGGCCGTCTTCCGAGGTTTCCGATTCAAAGGCCAGCATTTCCTTTCCGTATTTCTCAACGCCCGCCACAAAGCCCAGATACAGCGGATGGCCGAAACGGGTCAGCGAGCCCAGATTGGTTTTCATGCCGACCAATACATGCTGGCTTGGGGAGCTGGAAACCACGTCACCATCCCGGTTTGGGCCGCTGGCGCGCAGTTCCTGCTCGGCATGCAGCAGGCCGGCAGTGAGCTCACCCCGGGGGTCCTTGGTCAGATAGGCGGGGTTGTAATAGGTGGCAGACACTTGTGTATTAAACATCGACAATGCCTGCGCTGAGGCAACATCAGTGGGCATCACGCCATAGGTGGTACCAAGGTTTCCCATGCTGGCACACACGGGTAACGACAGGGATAGACTGATCGCCGAAACAGAGGCGCAGAGAATCCGCTTACCTGCGAAATCAAAGCCGTGCATTGTAATACTCCGTTGTTTTTTTTAGTCGCTTGTCGGTCTTGTGACCGATTTATCATTATTTTGTGATCATAAGCTGGACGGCGCACTGCGTGGTGTGGCTTTGGTGACAGGTAAAGAGGCGTTTGAGGGTCAAGATTGATATAAGTCACTGTCTGGCATTGGGTTTGCGAGCCAGCCCGAGAAGTGCGGGAGGGATCAAGTTGTCCGTTTTGTGATGAGTTTCACATATTTGGGGGGTTCAGCCGTGTGTTGATGAGCGCGGTAATTCCGCTTGATGCGTAAAGAAACCTGACAGCTACTTCTATGGTGGGCCAGGATCAGCGTGGTCGCTAAAAACAAAGCCCCCCGATAGGAGGGCTCTGAAGAGACGGCAACGACTTTAGCTGTTTATGCAGTGCGTTGCAGCTTCCGGCGAACCGTCAGCAGTCCCAGGATGCCGAGGCCGAGAAGGCCCAGCGTGCCGGGTTCGGGTACGGTAACAGTTCCACCGTTGAACTCGGTCAGATGGCTGAGCTCAAGCTCTTCCAACTTGTTTGCCCCAAAGTAGGCAAGCAGGTTAAACACGCCCCAGTCCATGCTCTGCTCGTTCTTGAACAGTACGTGTTTCCGAGCGTCTTTTACCAGAAAGTAAGTTGGTGCAGTGAACAGCTGGAAGGCGATAACGCCGGCATCTTCCACTGTAACCTGGAAGCTGGCGGGGTCTGTCTTGCCTGCGAAGGTCAACTGGGTACCTGCTATGCCGGATGCCCAAGCTGTTTCCGTGGCTTCGCCAGAACTCATTCCGGTTGTTTCTGCCATGAACGTATCCAAACCACCCACGTCTGTACCACCCGCGATGGTGTAGGCAAAAGCGCTGCCACTGACACTGAAAGCCAGTAACACACTGAATAACATAGTTTTGATTTTCATGATGACACACTCCTTGAGATCAGCACCTGTCGGTGACCAACGGCACCCTGTATCGATCTTTTCACTACCCATTCCTTAAGGGCGTGTAGTGTCGGGTTTCCATACGGATGTCATAGAGGGTAAAGCAATCGGCGGGCCAAGGTTTCAGGGCATTGATCGATATGGGATTTTTGTCTCGATTTGCGCAAGGTGTGTAAAGTTACCTGACGTTTGGCTCGTAAAACCTGTTAAGGGATCTGTTAATGCTCATTTGCGAGCCGGCAGTTGCGGGAATCTGCTATGGTTGCCAGAGTTTTGTATATCCGCTCGGTTTGCGAGACCGCCAGTGTCAGCCCCTCGCCCTCAACCAGCTCGATGGGGATGTCGGGGTTAATGCCTCGGAAAATATTCAGGTGAGAAAGCGGCGTGCTGGCGTTGTGGCTTCCATGAATGAGTGTCAGGGGCAGGTTTGGAGTTTCCAGCAAGTGCCCCCAATCCTGAATCATGATCCTGAGGTCCTCCAGGTACCCCGCTCCGAGTTGATTGACATAAAACCCATAGGCTGCAACGACTCCCTGTTTTAGGGAATTCTTGCGAATCAAATGTTCATCCGGTTCCACACCCTCGAAAATCACTTTCGGCCACTGCTCAGGGCCGAGCTTTCTCATCCTCAGGATCAGCAGGCGAATCAATAACCTGGCCAGCCAGGGCGCGTGGCGGGCAGCTTGTATGAAGATGGCCTGATGAGCTGGCATGGCGTTGATCTGTTCCAGCTCCTTGAACGGTGGCGCGGCAGAGACAGAAACAACGCCGTTTATCTGGATGCCGGAGTGTTGCATGAGCGCAAGTGCCGGTATCAGGGCGACTTCGTGGGACAGAATGGTTACCTTGGAGATCGACAGGGAGCCAAGTACGGCGAGGATATCGTGGCACTGGCTTTCCAGTGGGTCTTCGGTTTTGTCCGATGGTTCGGTCCGGCCATAGCCGGCACGTTCAACGGCTATGATATCCAGACCAAACTGCGCGGCCAGTCGCCGCTCATCCGGAAAATCCCCGGCACCGAAAGACGGACCGTGCAGGAAAAGCACTGGCCGGCCGCCGGGTTTACCAAATCTTCGCCAGCCAATCCGTCGTTGCTCGCGAAACAGCTCGTGGATGCTCATGGGGTAATCGTCGTAGTGAACGGACAGCAGATCCCCCTTTGTCGTCACGGTGTCCATCGCAGTCGCTGCAGAGGCGGCCATGGTAGCAGCCTGCACCTGGCTTTTGGCGCCGAGCTTTTGCAACAGGCTTTTGATCTGTTGCCGAACGGTTGTCACTGAGCTGCCCCGCTCTTCGGCGATCTCTTCTGACGAGCAGCCGCGAGACAGAAGCGCGAGAATATGGCGTTCGCTGGCGGACAGGCCAAAGACGCCGGCAAAGGCCAGATCTATGGATTCTGGCCAGTGTTGTTGTAAAGCATTCAGCACGAAGGTTTTCAGCTTCTGGTGGTACATGCCCACGAGAATCAAAGGCAGGGCATGCTCGTCGCTCCCTTTTCGATAGGCCTTAAGCAACGTGGGCCCTTGAGCGGTGGCAAGGCGTTCCTTGAACTGGTGGAAAGCCTCCGGGCTGATGCCAAGAGCGACCAAACCGTCACCGGATCGCATATCAAACAGCTGAGCGGCACCGGCATTGAGGGCCACAACCTGGCCAGACTCGTTGAGCGCCAGGGCAGGCGCTGTGTGGTCATTGACCAATTTGTACAGCGGGTCGTGCCCGGTTGCACGCTCCTCGAGGTCATGCAGAGCGGTCGACAGCTCCAGCGCCAGTTCCGTGGGCAGAATGGCTTGCGAGCTGAGATCCGGTGCCAGGGCCACGATCAGGTCCGCAAACTCTGCTTTCCTGGCCGCCACGGCAGAAACCAGTTCTTTGAGATTGTGATTGTCTGGCATCTGTCTCCGCCGGATTTGTGTTATCGGTTAAACGAAACCGGGGCCTTACCGGATCACTTTATACCAGATGGTAGATGCTGCCCTGAGCTAGGCGTATTAATGTTAACCAAAAAATCAGGGGAGTCACGGGCAGGTGATTGCAGACTATGCAGAAATTTTCCAGCACCGGGGCGGCAGCTACCACCGAGCCATGTTAAATGTGCCCCATGCCCGGGAGCGTGAGTTTCAGCGGGCCGTTGAGCCGCTGGCTGCGGATCTCGCAGCTAATCCCATGCTGCGGGTAGCGGATGTGCCCGCCGGTGGTAAGTATCTTCAGTATTTCCTTCCCAACTCCATCATCTATCAGGGCTTTGACCCCAGCTCGGGCTTTAATAGCGACCTGCACGAAAGCTGCGGGCTGGCCGATTTACCCTTTGCTGATCAATCCATCGATGCACTTGTAAGCCTTGCAGGGCTGCATCATTGCACGGATAAGCGCCCGTTTCTGAATGCCTGTCACCGTGCGCTGGTGCCCCGGGGCTTGTTGTCTGTTCTTGATGTGCGAGCCGGTTCGCCCGAAGCCCACTTCCTGGATGAGTTTGTGGGTGAATACAATGGTATGGGGCATGAGGGCGACTATCTCGGGCCTGAGTTCGTGTTGCAGTGTGATACACAACACTGGGAGATCCTCTCGGCGGGGATGGTGGATTGTCACTGGCAATTCGTCAGCAAAACCGAGCTTTGTGATTTCTGTCGCGGCTTATTTCGTCTGCAGAACGTCTCCAATACGATGATACTGGATGCCGTTGTCCGATACCTGGACTTCAGGGCAAGCATGGATTCGCACGAACCGGTGCAGATGCCATGGCGCCTCTACCGTGTGGTAGCTCGCAAACGGTTTCCGAGCCAGAGGGAGCACTGAATGCCGTCCAGACCCGATTGGAACATGCAGCCGCCGGTTACTCGCTACCCTGGTGGCGCCGATACTACCCGCCAGCCGGGCTTCTGCGTGAATATCCGGCCACCTTCTAGGGAGGCTGAACCGCTGTCGCCGACCTTCGCTACCTTGCTTGAACGCGCATTTCCGGAACCGGCCTTTGGTATCTTACCGAAACCGCCGGCTCACCCGGTTGGCCCCGAGCCCTGGCTGGAATGGCTCGGGTATTGGTACCATCGGGTGATTCGATGCGCCGGTTTACCGGTATTCGACACGCCAAAAGCACTGTCATCGCCGGATAAGCCCCAGTATTACCGGATGTATTGCCCAGCCTATGAGGGTACCGAGAACGCCAGCTTGTCACTTTTGAAGTGGCTGTTGACGGTTTCCATGGCGCCGCAAACCGACACCCTGATGCGTGAGGCAATGAACAGCCTTGAGGCACTGATGAAATCACTGGCGGCCGGTGCTCCAACCTCCGCCAATACCCTGCGCTTCCTGTTCGCGGCGTTCGAGGCACGGCTGCCCGTCGTCAGCCTGGGCCACCACATGTTCCAGATCGGCATCGGGGCATCCGGCGTCTGGCTGGACAGTTCGTTTACCTCTGGAACGTCGGTTATGTCGGCCAATCTGGTGCGCAATAAAGGGGCTACCAGCGACTTTCTGGCCAAAGCGGGTATTCCGGTGCCCAAGCAGGCGCTGATCACTGACGAGAGCCAGCTGAAGCATGCTGCAGAGGCTCTGGGGTTTCCATTGGTCTGCAAGCCGGCGGACCTGGACGGTGGCCAGGGCGTTCATCTGCATTTGGAAGACCTGCCTTCACTGGTGAAGGCTTACCGGCAGTGCCGGGAGCTGAGCAAACAGGTGCTGGTTCAGCCCCAGGTGCAGGGCCGGGATTACCGGTTAACGGTGTATGCGGGGGAGTGTGTCTGGGCGATCGAACGGGTTCCGGCTCGAGTGATTGGCAATGGCAAGGATACCGTGGCGGCCCTGATCGACCATGAAAACGCCCGGCCAGAGCGCTCAGGCACCGGTCACAGCCCGCTCAAATCACTGCCAAGTGTGGACGCCGCCAAAGACCTGCTAAAAGCTCAAAGCCTTAAGCCCACCAGCGTGCCTGAAAAAGGGCATATCGTTGCCCTGTCGCATTTACCGAATGTCGCTGCCGGTGGCCAGCCCGTACCCATATTCTCCGAAGTGCACCCGGACAATGCCGAGCTGGCCGCCAGAGTGGCGCGCCTGTGCCGGCTGGACCTGGTAGGCATCGACCTGATTATGCCAGACATTCGACGGTCCTGGCGTGATACCTGCGCCTGGGTGATCGAAGTGAACGCGCAGCCAGATATTGGCCAGACCACCGCTGGCCACCTGTACGGCGAATTGCTCGAAAGAATGCTGCCGGAGACGCAGGTTGAGATTCGCTACGTTGAGGGCCGGGAGAATGATACTTGGGGCCTGGAGGACAGGGTGAGTTGTCAGGCGCGTTTGTGGAATGGGCTAGGCTGGCAGCCAGTGCCGGAGAAGCAGGCAGAACGGGTTGCCTGGGCACGGCAGTGCCTTCTGGATGATGAGTGCCGGGGTATATGGCTGGATAAAGAAAGCTGGGAATGGTTCAGGCAAGCCGCCACGGATCTTGCGATCCGGTGACGGCTTTAGAAAAGCTAATGTCAGACCGGGTTGAAGTACTGTGCGCCACCGAGACCGGGTAATGGAATAAACTTGGTCGGGCCATTATCGCCATTGCGACAGGCCGCATCGTGGCTATCGGTGGATATGGCTGACGCTGGGTCGCGGTCGGTTTGAGTATTGGTCTCATCCACGTACACGCGAGTCGTTTCCTGCGAATTGCCGTCCAGAAGGAAACTGATACCGGCTACCAGGGGGGCGCTGGGTGTAGAGGAATAGCCAATCGTGGCATCGGTTGGGCAATCCAGTCGCGCTTGGTCTGATCTGCCTCGCAGGAAGCTCGCTTCGCTTCCGACAAACTCGAAGTCTGCAGTAATGAACTTATCATTGCCACCGTTCGACAGGGTTTCGATAAAGAGCGTTTTGGCATCCTCACCACTACCGAATACGATAGAGGTAGTTTCGGCATTTTCATCACCGCGGTAGGGTGATTCGACATACAATTTGTAGATGTCATCTGGCGTGTTGTTACCCAATTCAGTAGGGGCTACAAAAACAGACGCAAAGTTGTTGAATTTCACCTGCGATGCCGTGCCACCATTGGGTGTGGTAATGATTCTCAGGCTCGGCGCATCAAAGGCATACATGCCTTTAAAGTTATTATCGGCTAAGCGCTGTTTGAAAAACCGGCTACGATTTGGATTGGCGTACTCAAAACTGTTCAGCGCATTTTGTTGTGCTTGGGAAAACTCTCCAAAGACGTGAGTGTCGGTAAAACCAAACGCTAAATTGTAGTTATTGTTGTTAAGGGTGATGTCGACCGGCGTGCTTTCTTCACGACCGCCGTTGCCGAAACTGAAGAAGAAATTATCCATGATAATCTGGCTTCTGCCGTTGTCGCCACTGCTTTCACCAACCCATTCTCTAATGAGGCTGACTTCACCATTAATCGTTGCGACGACGGTGCTTGAATCGGCCGGGTCGACGAGCTCACAATCATTGAACAGTAGAAGGGCACTTTCTCTGAAGAGTGCTGCGGTACTGGTGCTGTTCGGGTATGCCCCAAGTTCTGCTTCGTTATTCGCAACAGCTTTGAACGCCACGTAAAAGGAATTGTCGGGTATGTCCACGGCTGGGTTAGAGGGTGTTGCTACGTCGCCAAAGTTGCTCGCGCCACATCTAAAGTTGGTGAAGTCATCTTTATTTATCCAAAACGAAAGCCTTTCTGTACTCGACGTAGAGGTACCCTCAATGAACTGCTGGCGTAAGAGGTTATACAACTCGACCGGGAACGCCTGCTCTGGCAGCCCTTTCATCTCATCCAGCGCCGTCGCCGGATCCTGGCTAAACGCAAACGCGGCCGGGAAGGTTGGCTCATCCGGCGTCGTGTCCTCATCCGTCTGTTGATTGCCAGAGGAACTGGAACCACCGCAACCCACCAGCGCCAGTGAGGTGGTTAAAACTGCTAAACCCAGGAGATTCTTCTTCGTATTCATGGTCGACATCCATTCTGATCACGGGATTAAGTACCCGAACAGAGTAGGAGAGCGACACAATCGGAGCATCTACCATCTGGTATAAAAGTTGAGTTCTTCAGGGAAAAAAGTTGTAAAAGTATGCAAAACGCGGAAGTTTGCCAGCCAAGGTGGGCGACGAATGTTAAGCGAATGGGGATCTGGTGTGAACTTGAGGAAGTGGTGGGCCCACCTGGACCCGAGCCAGCGACCAAAATTCAAGTGCGGCCGATTCAACGAATCCGACGCCCCCTTAGTCCAGGGCCCTTTGGCCTAAATGGTATCTTCAGGCAGCGGTTTTATCGAGACCGCGCTTGTAGTGCCGGGTTTGGAAGGGGAGTAGGGCTTTCATAAACGGCCTGAGATCGTGATCGAGCCCCCAGGATTGGGCCAGCCCGTCGACACGGGCCCGGGACAAACGTTCAGGAAGGCTCGCCTTCGCATCAGAGGCGACGGTTTGCAGTTCCTTCTTCTGTTCGGCACTCAGGCAGTTGAACCTGGATAAACGGTCAACCAGATAGCCGGCCAGGCGTCGCTCTTCCTGGGGCAACCCTGAAAGCGTCGGGACATAGCCCTGATGCCAGACTTCAAGGGCTGCTTTTACAACCTCTTGGTCTGTCACACGGTCGAGTCCTTTGTGTGCGACGTTAAGTAAGGAAGTCATGAAATATCCGCGTTGATCACTTTGTATACGTTTTTATAACGTGGGTGATATTCCCTGTCAATCTGTCGAGGTTGCCGGGAAAGTACTTACGGGTCTCCTCGGCGCGGTATTTGAACTCCTCGATGGAGAGTCCATGGTCAAACAGCGTGTGTATATCATCGATGTCCTGGTCTCCATAGCGCCCGAGTTTCGAAACAGCCAGGTCCACTTTTTGAACCAGGTAGACCCAGACCGGTGAGTCTTCCTCGTTCCAGTTAAGCCAAATGGCGTCTTCCTGGTAATCCTCATGTAGCGGTGCGAGGGTCGGAGTGAAATTCGGATCGAATACGATAGATGAAGGGCCGGTTTCCGGATCATCAAAAAAGACTTCATCCAGGGCAAGAACCAGCTCATTTGGAGAAATCCTGTCCATCGCTTCGAGCTCTATATCCAGGTCACTGCTACCACGAGCGTTAGTATGGAGATGGAGAGCACAGCCGCCGAAAATATACGCCTTACAGCTACCAGGCTTGGCCCCTCGGTCTTCCAGGAAGTCAGCCAGGTTATCGAACATTTCGAAAATGGCCTTCGCCATTGGTGTGTCCCTGTATATTTCGGTCATGGATACCCCCGTATATCAGCCTGGAAGCATAACAGAACCTCAGAGTCGTATCGTCTAGGTTAGCCGTAAAAAGCGCCGCTGACGTTTGGTTGACACGTAACGGGGAGAGGGTTATCAGAAGTGATGTAACTGCTTGAAGTATGGTGGGCCCACCTGGGCGAAGCAGGATAAAGCGGAAGCGAAGCTTTCGCCCTGCGAAGCGACAGAAATCTGTGATTTCTGGCTGGAATAGTCCGATGAGGTTCAGCGCGACTGAAAGGAGTGGTGGGCCCACCTGGACTCGAACCAGGGACCAAAGGATTATGAGTCCTCTGCTCTAACCAACTGAGCTATAGGCCCTAAAAGGGAAGCGGGCGCCATTATACCCACGAGGGGTGGCGCCCGCTACTGTCTTGCGGATTAACCGTTGCCCTGGTCGTCAATAAAGCCGCGCAGGTGATCGGAGCGGGAAGGGTGGCGCAGCTTGCGCAGGGCCTTGGCTTCGATCTGACGGATACGCTCCCGGGTTACGTCGAATTGCTTGCCGACTTCTTCCAGGGTGTGGTCGGTATTCATTTCGATACCGAAGCGCATGCGCAGTACTTTCGATTCGCGAGCGGTCAGGCCAGCCAGCACGGAGCGGGTGGCTTCGCGCAGACCTTCGGCGGTGGCGGAATCCACCGGCGAAAGGGCCTGGATGTCCTCGATGAAATCGCCCAGATGGCTGTCTTCATCATCGCCGATCGGGGTTTCCATGGAGATCGGCTCTTTGGCGATCTTCAGTACCTTGCGGATCTTGTCTTCCGGCATGTCCATGCGCTCGCCCAGCTCTTCCGGCGTGGGTTCGCGGCCCATTTCCTGCAGCATCTGGCGGGAGATACGGTTGAGCTTGTTGATGGTCTCAATCATATGCACCGGAATCCGGATGGTACGGGCCTGGTCCGCGATGGAGCGGGTAATGGCCTGGCGAATCCACCAGGTGGCGTAGGTGGAGAACTTGTAGCCACGACGGTATTCAAATTTGTCCACGGCCTTCATCAGGCCGATGTTGCCTTCCTGAATCAGGTCCAGGAACTGCAGGCCACGGTTGGTGTATTTCTTGGCGATGGAAATCACCAGTCGCAGGTTAGCCTCGACCATTTCTTTCTTGGCGCGGCGGGCCTTGGCTTCGCCGATGGACACCCGACGGTTGATTTCCTTGATGTCGACTACGTCCAGATCCACTTCGGTCTGGACGTTCTGGATGCGCTTCTGCAGGCGCACGATCTCGTCGATGCGTTCACCAATGGCGGCGGCGTATGGCTTCTTGGTGGCCGCGATTTCTTTCGCCCACTCCAGGTCGGTCTCGTTGCCCGGGAACCATTTGATGAAATCTTTGCGCGGCATTTTGCAGTCGCGTACGCAGATCTGCATGATGGCCCGTTCGTTCTCCCGCACCAGATCGTTGGTGGAGCGAACCACGTTCACCAGTTCGTCAAACGCCTTGTTGCCCAGCTTGAATGGTGCAAACACCTGGCCCAATTCGTTCAGGGCTTCCTGGGTTTTCTTGTGGCTGCGGCCGTGCTTGGCCAGGGCTTTGTCGGCGGCATCCAGTTTTTCTTTCAGCAACTCAAAACGCAGGCGGGTTTCTTCCGGGTCCGGACCGTTGTCGGTTTCTTCCTCGGTTGAAGTGTCGTCATCATCATCGCTGCTGTCGCTGTCGTCAGCAGAGGTGTCTTCACTGGTGTCTTCGCCCATGAACGGCTCGGCGTCGTCCGGGTCCAGGAAGCCGGTAACGATGTCGCTGATGCGGCCTTCGTTCTCGATGATGCGATCGTAAGCCTGAATCACGGTGCCGGCGGTGCCGGGGAAGTGGGCTACGGCCGCCATGACGTCGCGAATGCCTTCCTCAATGCGCTTGGCGATCACGATTTCGCCTTCACGGGTCAGCAGTTCAACGGTGCCCATTTCACGCATGTACATGCGCACCGGGTCGGTGGTGCGGCCTGCATCGGTTTCCACGGCGGCGAGAGCGGCGGCGGCTTCAGCGGCGGCGGCTTCGTCGGCGGTGGAGTCGCCTTCGGTCATCAACAGGGTATCGGCGTCGGGTGTTTCTTCGCACACCTGGATACCCATGTCGTTGATCATCCGGATAATGTCTTCAACCTGATCCGGATCTGCGATATCTTCCGGTAGGTGGTCGTTTACCTCGGCGTAAGTCAGGTAACCTTGTTCCTTGCCTCGTGCGATGAGGTCTTTCAAACGTGATTTCTGCGAATTGCCTGACATAGACACCCTGTGAACTCGCTTTTAAAGAGGAAAAAAGTTAAACAGCCATTATAGCTGCCGCGTATCTGCTGTGCCACCGAATGGTTAGATGGTGATCAGTGGCGTCAGTTTCAAGTGGTCATGCCCCAGCAACGGGATATAACGCAGATTTCAATCTACGTTGCCCTTGCTGAGCGTTCTCAGCTCTTCCCGCTGTTCCGGGGTGAGCGTGGCCAGATTCCGGAGCAGGGTTGCCAGTCTTTGCTGGCGCGCGGCCTCTTCGTTCGGGCTCAGCAGTTCTCTGGCGGCTGCCAGTATGCTTTCCCGGGCCGGTATGTGCTCCAGTCCATCAAACAGGTTGTAGAACCTGTCTCTGGCCTGTTTGTCCGTTGCCAGCCCCGAGACTAATGCCTTGCGGGTACTGATATTCTGTTCCATCAGCCAGCGGGCGAACCGCCCGGCCTGCTCCAGCTGGCGGTTGCTGTCAGCCAATGTTTTGACTTCCGCCGCCATTTCCGGTGCTTCCAGTAGTGCCAGGCAAAGCGTGCTGTCTTTGCTCAGCTTCACATCTATCCGTTCTTCTGTCGGCCGGTTCTGCCGTTCGCCGCGCCATCCGCGGGCTTTGAAGTCATTGCCTTTGGGCAGTTCCTGCCAGGGCTTCCGGCCGCCACATAGACGCATCATTTCGTGCCACATGGCGTCCCGCAGTGTGCTGCGGGGCATCTTGTTCAGAAGCGGTTCTGCACGGGCTCTCAGTTCACCCCGGTGTTCCGGCAGCTCCAGGTTCAAACCCTCGCTCTGCCGGTCGAACAGGTAACGCGACAGGGGCGTTGCCGCCTCAATCCGCTCCCTGAAGGCGTCTGCGCCTTCCTTCCGGATCAGTGTGTCCGGGTCTTCACCCTGTGGCAGCATCAGAAACTGCAGATGCAGGCCGTCGGCCATCAGTTCCAGGGCGTTCTCCATGGCGCGGTCTGCAGCACGGAAACCGGCCTGATCGCCATCAAAGCAGAACACAATGTGCCGGACTTGCCTTAGCAGGGCGGTCAGGCTGTCCTGGTTGGTTGCGGTGCCCAGGGTTGCAACGGCATCGTGTATGCCGTGCTGGGCCAACGCGATCACGTCCATGTAGCCTTCAACCACCAGCAGTTTGTCTAGCTGGCGGATGGCTTGCCGGGCCTCATAAAGGCCGTAGATCTCTCGGCTTTTATGAAACACATCCGACTCCGGGGAGTTGATGTATTTGGCCTTGTCGTCTCCAAGGGTTCGGCCGCCAAAGGCCACCGTTTTGCCCCGGGTGTTCCGGATCGGAAACATCACCCGATTGCGGAACAGATCTCTTGGCCGGCCGTACTTGTCTGAAACCGTTTTGGTTTCCAGTAATGGCTCTTTCAGGTCTTTCGGCGCCGCGTCAAAAAGCGCCGTTCCGGTGCCGGGCGCAAAGCCGATCTGGTACTGCTCGATGATGGCATCGTCCAGGCCGCGCTGTTTCAGGTAGTCCCGAGCGTAGGCGCCTTGCTGGCTGCCCAGAGCCGAGTGGTAGAAGCGGCTGGCGAAATCCAGGGCGTCGGTCAGGGATCTGGCCTGCTGCATTTCCTGGCGCGCGGCTTTATCATAGGGCACCTCAAGACCTGCCCGTTTGGCCAGCTCTTCGACAGCCTCGGTAAAGCCAAGCCCCTCGAATTCGCGGATAAAGCTGATGGCATCACCATGAGCGCCGCACCCGAAACAGTGGTAAAAGCCTTTATCTGGCCGAACGTTGAACGACGGTGTTTTTTCGTCGTGAAACGGACAACAGGCCTTGTAGTTGGCGCCAGCCTTTTTGAGGGTGATGCGGCTACCGATCAGCTCTGCCAGATCAATCCGATCAAGCAGGTCTTCAACAAATCGTTGAGGGATCAGTCCGCTCATGGTGGCTCCACTTCAGTCGGGGTGCCTGATACAAACCGGTATTCGCCATAGCCAAAAATGCCGCCGAAGCCAGGCCTCGGCGGCATTTTCAGTTTGCCGGAGAAGGCGAAACGCCGTTCCGGCAATCAGTCTTGCTGTCGATGCGCGCTGAACTCAGTACAGACGCTCGAACTTACGCTGCTCACGCTGAAGCTTCTTGAGATGACGCTTAACGGCGGCAGCTGCTTTACGCTTACGAACAGCGGTCGGCTTCTCGTAGTGCTCACGACGACGTACTTCAGACAGTACACCGGCCTTCTCGCAGGAACGCTTGAAGCGACGCAGTGCTACATCAAACGGCTCATTCTCTTTCACTTTAACAGCTGGCATTCGAAAATCACCTACCTGATAGATTCGGTTTCAATTGGTTCCGCCGGCCTTGGCCACGCGGGCTCGATACCTGGTCAGATTGGCTAAAACTCGACCAGTGCATAATTTAGGGCGGCAATGATAGCCGTTGGATATGTTCAGGTCAATGACTGTTCAATGAAACTGCCGGAGCCTTTCGGGTTTCTGCTAAAATGCCGCCAGTTCCTCATTCCCATTTCGGACGCGGCCCAGACTATGCTGATTCTTGGTATTGAAACCTCCTGTGACGAAACCGGCGTTGCCCTGTATGACACCGAGCAGGGCTTGCTGGCCCACGCGCTGTTCAGCCAGATTGCTATGCATGCGGATTATGGCGGGGTAGTGCCTGAGCTGGCGTCCCGTGACCATGTTCGCAAGCTGTTGCCGCTGTGTGACCAGGTATTGGCCAAGGCTGGCAGGGATCGTAACGATCTTGAAGGGATAGCCTACACCGCCGGCCCCGGGCTGGTTGGGGCGCTGATGGTGGGTGGTTCCGTGGCCCATGCTCTGGGTTTCGCGCTGGGCATTCCGGTGCTGGGTGTTCACCACATGGAAGGGCATTTGCTGGCGCCAATGTTAGAAGACAATCCGCCAGCGTTTCCTTTTGTTGCTCTGTTGGTGTCCGGTGGTCACACCCAGCTGGTTCGGGTGGATGGTATCGGGCAGTACCAGATGCTGGGTGAATCGGTGGATGACGCCGCCGGCGAAGCCTTTGATAAAACCGCCAAGATGCTCGGGCTGGATTACCCCGGAGGCCCCCGGGTGGCGGCGCTGGCGGAGAAGGGCCGGGAGGGAATCTACCGTTTTCCCCGGCCAATGACGGATCGTCCCGGGCTGGATTTCAGCTTCAGCGGTTTGAAAACGTTTACCCTGAACACGGTGAACGATGCGAAAGATAACGATGCCTTCGATGAGCAGGTAAAAGCAGACATCGCCCTGGCCTTTGAGGCGGCTGTAGTGGATACCCTGACCATCAAGTGCCGGAGGGCGCTGGAGCAAACCGGTTGCAAGCGCCTGGTTATTGCCGGTGGAGTAAGCGCCAACAAGCGGTTGCGGGCAGGGCTGGAAAAGATGACCGCGAAACTCAATGGCTCGGTGTTTTACGCCCGCCCAGAGTTCTGTACTGACAACGGCGCGATGATTGCGTATGCCGGTGCCCAGCGGCTCCAGAGCGGTCAAAGGGACGGTGAGCGCATTGTTTCGGTGCCGCGCTGGCCGATGAATACCTTGCCGCCGGTTAACGAGCCGCGGGCGAATGGCCTGGTCGATTAACCCGGCCGGGCTTTAAAGCCCGGTTTCCCGGCCCTGGGCGAGGCGGATCAGGTTGTTGCGGTGGCGCACCACGATCAGCAGGGTCAGCAGCCCGAACAGTGGCAGGGTTTCCGGCTCAATCAGCGCGCTGATAACCGGCCCACTGGTAACCGCTACCAGGGAGGCCAGCGCTGAAATGCGCCAGCGCCACATGATCAGCAGCCAAAGCAGCGCCATGATACCGGTGGTCACCGGCGCCAACGCCAAACCGGCCCCGAGCGCTGTGGCCACGCCCTTGCCGCCTTTGAAACGATAGAACAGGGGAATCATGTGGCCGGTGACCGCGCACAGTGCCACCATGGCCTGAACCAGTATCGACATACCCGCAACGTGTGATAGCCACACTGGCAGCCAGCCTTTGAAGGCATCCAGTACCAGTGTAGCCACCGCCGGTTGCCAGCCACCGGCCCGGTATACGTTGGTGGCGCCGGGGTTGCCGGAGCCCAGGGCTCTTGGGTCAGGCAGGCGCCAGAGCCTGCATACCGGGATGGCAAACAGCACGGAGCCGGCCAGGTAGGCGCCGAAGCAGAGTGCGACAATCAGAACTGGGTTACTGGTCAGGTTCATGGCCATATCACGGGCGCGCAGACGGCGCCGGGTGTTCTGTGAGAAAATGCCCGCCCTGAAGCTCAGTACACAGGCAAACTCCCACACTATCGTTTGCCTGCACATTATTCAATCAGCCTTGAGTGGAACACACTGGGAGTCCGGTTTGGCAGAAGGTTTGGTAGACACAGTGCTCATCGAGGGCCTGGCAGTGGACACCGTGATCGGCGTTTACGATTGGGAGAGGGAAATCACCCAGCGGATACTGGTGGATCTGGAAATGGCCTGGGACAACCGTGTGCCCGGGGCCAGCGACAATGTCGCCGATGCACTGGATTACGCGGCCGTTAGTGAGCGGGTGAGTGAATGCCTGCAAACCCTGAAACCCCAGCTGCTGGAACGGGCAGCGGAAGAGATTGCTGCGCTGTTGCAGTCGGAATTTGGTGTGCGCTGGCTACGGCTGACCCTGAACAAGCCCGGGGCCGTGCCGGCTGCGCGCTCCGTGGGCGTCCGGATTGAGCGGGGAACGCGGGCATGAGCCGGGTTTACATCAGTATTGGCACGAACATCGAGCGCTACCGCCATGTCACTGTTGCGCTGGACGCGCTGGCCGGGTGGTTTGGAGATTTGACCATCTCGCCGGTTTACGAGAGTGAATCCGTCGGTTTTGAAGGTTCCGATTTCCTCAATCTGGTAGTGGGAATCGACACCGGGCTTTCGGTGGGTGAGCTGTCCCGCCGGTTCAAGCAGTTGGAAGCCGACAACGGCCGAACCCGATCTGCGCCCAAATTCAGCCCGCGAACCCTGGACCTGGATATATTGACCTATGATGATTCTGTCGGGGTGGTCGACGGTGTCGAGCTGCCGAGGGCGGAGATCCTCAAGAATGCTTTCGTGTTGCGGCCGCTGGCAGACATTGCCGGGGCGGAAATGCATCCGGCCTGCCGGCAAACTTACCAGCAGCTCTGGCAGGACTACCAGCGTGACCAGAAGCTCTGGCCGGTCGACTTCAGCTGGCAGGGGTGCCAGATTTCACGGGCGGTTGGCTGACCTGAATAGCCGGATCATCTGGTCGGTGGCACTGTCGCCGGCGGTGCCTTCGAATTTATCCCCGAGCAGCCGGGGCAGGATCTGGTTGCCAATTTGCTTGCCCAGTTCCACGCCCCACTGATCAAAGCAATCGATATCCCAGATCACGCTTTGCACGAAGGTGCGGTGCTCATACAGCGCGATCACGGCCCCAAGGGTTGTCGGGGTAATCTTGTCCATCACCAGAATATTGCTGGGTTTATTGCCTGGGATTTCCTTGTGGGGTGCCAGGGCTTTTGCGTCAGCCGAGGCCAAGCCCGCCTGCAACAGTTCCTGTTCCGCCTCGGCCCGGGTTTTCCCGGCCATCATCGCGCTGGCCTGGCTCAGGCAGTTGGCAAACAGGGTAGCGTGGTGATGTTCCACCGGATTGTGGGACTGCAAGGGGATGATGAAGTCAGCCGGGATCAGCCGTGTGCCCTGGTGAATCAGCTGGTGGTAAGCGTGCTGGCCATTGGCGCCAACGCCGCCCCACAGGATTGGCCCGGTTTCGTAATCCACGGCGGTGCCGATCTGCGTTACCCGCTTACCGTTACTTTCCATATCCAGCTGTTGCAAGTGCTCCGGCAGATGCTTGAGGTATTCGTCATACGGTAGAACCGCGTGGCTCTGTGCGTCCCAGAAGTTGTTGTACCAGACGCTCAGCATGGCCATGATCACCGGCAGGTTGCTGGCCGCTGGTTGTTCACGGAAGTGACAGTCCATGGCGTGAGCGCCCTCAAGCAGTGCCCGGAAGTGCTCCATACCGATGGTCAGGGCTATGGGCAGGCCGATGGCCGACCAGAGGGAGTAGCGCCCCCCGACCCAGTCCCACATGGGGAAGACGTTGTTGCGGTCGATGCCGAACCGGATGGCTTCGTCCACGTTGGCGGTAACCGCCAGGAAATGCTGGGCCACCGCGGGCTCACTGCCGCTCTTATCGAGAAACCATTGGCGGGCCAGCAGACTGTTATCCAGCGTTTCCTGGGTGCGGAACGACTTTGACTGAACCAGAAACAAGGTGGTTTCCGGGTTCAGTGACCTCAAGGTTTCGGCGATGTCGGTGCCGTCGATATTGGCGACAAAGTGGCAGTGCAGCTGGCCGTGCCAGAAGGGTCTCAGGGCTTCCACCACCAGTTTCGGGCCGAGGAACGAGCCGCCGATACCAATGCTCACCACGTCGGTAAAGGGCTTGTTGGTATAGCCGGTATGATGGCCCTCGGTGATGGCAGACACCAGCTCCGCCATCCTGTCCAATGTGGCGTGCACTTCCGGAATAATGTTTTCACCGTGCACTCGAACGTCGTGGCCGCGGGGTTGGCGCAATGCCGTGTGCAGGGCGGGGCGGTTTTCCGTTCGATTGACGATGCCGCCATCAAACAGCGCGTTTCGCTGCTGCTCCAGGCCACAGGCCTGGGCCAGGTCCATCAGCGCGTTGAAGGTCGCATCGGTAAGCCGATTGCGCGAGAAGTCCAGGGTCAGGCCTGCGCCGCTCACCAGGTACCGCTGGGCTCGCTGCGGGTCGTCCCTGAACAGATCCCGTATCGGCGTTCCGGCCAGCAGATCCTTGAGTTGGGCCAGAACCCGCCATTCCGGGAGATGAGTCAGTGGTGCCGGTTTGTCGGGCATCAGAGGTTCCTTTCTGTTCGCCGCCGGGCAGTCTTCAGGCGGTGGTTCCTGGTGTTATCGGGTGACGCTAAGGTTGTCGATTAGCCGGGTCGTCCCTAAAAACGCCGCGACCAGAAGCGTCAGCTCCCGATCTGCTTCGCTGGCGGGTTTCAGCGTCTGGCTGTTCACAATGTTGAAATAGTCCGGGCGTAGCCCGGCTTTGGCCAGCGTGTCGTTCGCTTCCCGTGCCAGATCGTCAAAATCGGAGCGGCCCTGTTCCAGCTGCGCAGCCACGCTGGTCAACGTCTGATACACCACCGGCGCAATGGCTCTCTCCTCTTCATTGAGATAGCCGTTTCTGGAGCTTTTCGCCAGCCCGTCCTCTTCGCGAACAGTGGGGGCGCCAATAATTTCAACCGGAATCATCAGGTCCCGGGTCAGTTTGCGGATGACCGCCAATTGCTGGAAATCTTTCTCGCCGAACACGGCCAGGTCGGGCTGAACCATGTTGAACAGCATGGTAACGACCGTTGCCACACCTTCGAAGTGCCCTGGCCGGCTGGCACCGCAGTGCCCCTCGCTGACTTCCGGCACAACCACTTTGGTTTGTCGGGCCAGGCCCTCGGGGTAAATCTCGTCCGCCGAAGGCGCGAACACCAGGGTGTTGCCAGCGGCGGCCAACTTGTCCTGGTCGTCGGCGAGTGTCCGGGGGTAAGTGTCCAGGTCTTCGTTGGCGCCGAACTGCATCGGATTGACAAAAATGCTGGTGACAACGATATCTGCAGCCTCTGCCGCCTTCCGTACCAGCGAAACGTGGCCCTCGTGCAGGTTGCCCATGGTGGGCACCAGGCCAATGGTTTTACCCTGCTGCCGGTAGCTGCGCAGAATGGTTCGGAGTTCTTTAAGTGAATGTACGGTTCTCATGCCTTGAACGTATGCTCCTCGGCCGGAAATGAACGCGCCTTGACGGCCTGGGCGTAGGCGGCGATGGCCTCTGGAATAGAGTTGGTTTCCGCCAGGAAGTTTTTCACGAAGCGGGGTTTGCGACCGGTGGTGATGCCCAGCATATCGTGCAGCACCAACACCTGGCCGTCGGTGTCTGCGCCTGCGCCAATGCCGATCACCGGGGCCCGGACGGCCTGGGTGATGCGGGCAGCGAGAGGGGCGGGTACGCATTCCAGAAGGATGACATCGGCGCCTGCCGCTTCCAGCTCGCAGGCATGCTCGATCATGGCTTCGGCAGCCTTTTCGTCACGGCCCTGAACCTTGTAGCCGCCAAACTTGTTAACGAATTGTGGCGTCAGCCCCAGGTGGGCGCAAACCGGTACACCGCGCTCACTCAGGGCTTCGATGGTGTCTTTCATCCAGTCAGTACCCTCAAGCTTGACCATGTGGGCACCGGCTCGCATCAGTTCTGCGGCGTTGTCCAGGGCGTCGGTCACGGTGCCGTACGACATAAAGGGCATATCGGCCATGATCAGTGAACCCTGGTTGCCTTTGGCAACGCAGCTGGTGTGGTAAACCATCTGTTCCATTGTGACTGGCAGGGTGCTGTCATGCCCCTGCAGAACCATGCCCAGCGAATCACCAATCAGGATAACGTCAACGCCGGCCTCGCTGACCACATGTGCGAAGGTGGCATCGTAGGAGGTCAGGGCAGAGAAGGCTTCGCCCTTTTGCTTGTATTCCCGCAGGGTATTGATGGTAACTGCCATAAGATCCTTGCCTTTTGGGTGGATGGGCCGGTTCTGGCTCGGGGTCGTCCGAGTTCAGAGCGATAGATTAATGCCGGGGTATATCTGACACAAGAGTAGCATGGGAGTCTGGCTTGGGGTCAGTGACTTCCGGCCTTTGGGGGCAATAATCGAAGCTGGTTGTCCGGGCATGCTTGTCGCAGTGTTTCAATGCTTTGGCCATCAGGCAGCGTCAGCCCGGGATTCAGGTCGAGCAGGGGCTGCAGCACGAAGTCCCGGTTGGCCAGCTCAACATGGGGTACGGTCAGTCGCTCGTCGTGGATGCTGTCGTTGCCGTAAAGCAGCAGGTCAAGGTCCAGGGTTCGGGGCCCCCAGTGGCGCAGTCGCTCCCGGCCGTGAGCCTGTTCGATGGCTTGAAGATGATCCAGTAACTGGTGCGGCGTCAGCTCCGTGGACAATTGCACGGCGCCATTCACGAAGTCCGGTTGATCCTGGGGGCCAACCGGCCGGCTGGCATAGAAGGCAGACTGTGCCAGCAGGGTGGTATTGGGCAGGCTGGCCAGTTCGGCAACCGCGCGTGCCAGCTGGGCGGTTGGGTCTTCCAGATTGCTGCCCAGCCCAACATAGGCCACTACCGTCATGCTTGGGGTGGCCTTTTGACTGGGCTGCGTTTGCGGCGCCGTTTACGCGGGGTGCTGGCGGAGCCTAGCTCAGACAGCATTTTTTCCTGCCCGCGTTCATCCAGGCGCTGGAATTCCGTCCACCAGTCGCCGAGGCCCGGTTCGATTTCGCCGGCGGATTCACGTACCAGCAGGAAATCGTACGCAGCCCGGAAGCGCGGGTGGGCCAGCGTGCCAAAAGCTCGCTTGCCCTGGCGCCTGGGCAGGCGCATCTGCATTTCCCAGATCTCTTTCATCGGGCCTGAGAAGCGTTTCGGAATGGCTGTGGCCTGCACCTGCCGGCCAATGACTTTGCCGATGGCGCCATGAAGGGCGGGCTGCACCGGGTCGCCATTATCCTGGCGGCGGCGCCATTCCACTTGCAGGGCCGGCCAGAGCATGGCGGCAAACAGGAAGTAAGGCGTGACGGATTTGCCCTGGGCAATCCGGGCGTCGGTATTGCGCAGTGCCTGGCGAATGAGTTCGTCGGATTCCCCGGCGTCGATGGCCTTGGCGGTTTCCGGGAACAAGGGCGCCAGTAGGCCGTACTCGCTGAGCAAGTCGTAGGTAGCTTCGCCATGGCCCGCCGAGAACAGCTTGAGCACTTCATCAAACAGCCGGGCCGAGGGGATGTGAGTCAGCAATGGCGCCAGTTCCCGGATGGGAGCTTCGGTGTCCGGTTCAATTTCGAAACCCAGTTTAGCGGCAAAGCGGATGGCGCGAAGCATGCGAACCGGATCTTCCCGGTAGCGGGTTTCCGGGTCACCGATCAGGCGGATCTGGCGATTTTTCAGATCTTCAACGCCATTGGCGTAGTCGATGATGGTGAAGTTCCGGATGCAGTAATAGAGCGCGTTGATAGTGAAGTCACGGCGCAGGGCGTCTTCTTCCTGGTTGCCGTAAACATTGTCCCGTAACAGCAGGCCATGCTCGCTGGTCCTGTGCTCATCGGCTGCCGCTTCGTCTTCGGTGTCCCGGGCATTGCCCCTGAAAGTGGTCACCTCGATGATTTCCCGGCCGAATACCACATGCACAATCCGGAACCGGCGCCCGATCAGTCGGGAATTCCGGAACAGGTCGTGAACTTCCTCAGGGGTTGCGTCGGTGGCAATGTCGAAGTCCTTTGGCTGCCCGCCCAGAAGAATGTCGCGCACGCCGCCACCCACCAGATAAGCTTCATAGCCGGCTTTGTTGAGTCGATGCAGGACTTTTCGTGCGGGCTCGCTGATCATGGAGCGGGACACGGTGTGCTGATCCCGAGGGATCTCCTGCCGCTGGTAGCGTCGGGCTTTCTTTTTCCCGTTGCCGGGAATGAAGGAGCGTAGTTTTTCTACAAGTCGTTTAGGCATGAAATTCCGTGATTGCGATGCGCAAAGACGGGGATTTTAACGGTTTGCGCAGGAATTGCACATGTTTAGGCGGAATCGGAAATCGAAAAGGTGATTTTTGTTCAGGGAGTGGGGCGGTCAGGGTGAGTCTGTAGGCCAGATAATCAAAAGGCGGATTCGTTTTCACGAACCCGCCCTGAAAGCGTTGACGATCTGCATTGTTTTTGTTGTTGCCGGGATTCTTTTTGATTTTTCTACCCCACCGTGTTGTCCCAACAGTAAGGACATCAAGTAACGCAAACGGAAAGCTTTGAATACATAGAGCGGTCAGGAGCAAGGTGCGGGTTATCGGGGTAGTTGCAGTGCCGCTTCAGGAGCGATTCTTCTCTACATCTACAACTCGCACATGCCTGGGGACCACTAAAAAGCAAAGTACCCAAAACACTCAGTTCGCTTGCATCCTGTTCTTGTTTTTGTTGCCGGATGCTCGTGCAGCTTTTTGTTTTTGTTTTGCCGCTGCGTTGTCACTTTTGTTTTTGTTGTTGTGCGCTAATAAGAGTGCGAAGGCTGTGCCAGTTTTTGAAAACCTTTAATTAACATAGGGTTATGTTTTTGTGAGAAATAAGTGTTACCCCGTATACGTCTAAAGTGTTACCTGTCTCACGTAACCTGAGTCGGAAGTGTTACCTTGGGGAACGCTGGGTAACAAATGATTTGGGGTTCATTTCTTTATTCAGGAACTTTTCTTGCGGGGAATACCCAAACGCTGGCGACGTTCCCACAGAGATTTCCGGCTGATGCCCAGTTTCTGGGCCAGCTCGGTTTCGCTCATCCGGTCCTGGTTCTCCAGCACAAAATGCTGAAAGTAGTCTTCCAGAGACAGGTCGTTGGCGGAGTCCGGCTCACGGGTGCGGGTCTGCTCGTTGTTGCCTTCTACCAGGGTTTCCGGAATGTACTCGTCACTACCCTCGTTATCGAGGTCCAGCACTGCGGGGGTAATGATGTCGCCGTCGGTGAGAATGGACGCCCGTTCGATGGCATTCTCCAGCTCCCGCACGTTTCCTGGCCAGCGGCACCGCTCCAGCGCCTGCATGGCCTCCGGGCTGAGACTGAGCTCCGGCCGTCCGAGCTTCTCTGCCTGCCGCTTAAGGAAACGGCGGGCCAGGCCCAGAATGTCTGACCGGCGTTCTCGCAGGGGCGGAATTCGGATTTGCATTACGTTAAGGCGGTAATACAGGTCTTCCCGGAATTCTCCGGTGCGGGTCATTGCTTTCAGGTTCCGGTGGGTTGCGGCAATCATGCGCACATCCACTTTCCGGCTCTGGGTGGAGCCGACCTTGCGGATCTCGCTTTCCTGCAGCACGCGCAACAGCCGGGCCTGGGCTTCCGCTGGCAGTTCGCCGATCTCATCAAGGAACAGGCTGCCGCCATCGGCGGCTTCAATCAGGCCGGTACGGGCGGAAACGGCGCCGGTGAATGCGCCTTTCTCATGGCCGAACAACTCCGATTCAATCAGGCTTTCGGGGATGGCTGCGCAGTTTACGGAAATCAGCGGCTTGGTGGCCCTGGGGCTGAGCAGATGCAGGGCCCTGGCCGCCAGTTCCTTACCGGTGCCGGACTCGCCCTGTATCAGGACGGTGGTTTCGGTCGGGGCCACCTTGCGAATCAGCGTGAACACCTTCTGCATGGGCTCGCACTGGCCATACATGATGGCTGCCGGGTCGGATTCGGTCGCCTGGTGCTGCCCGGCGCTCTCGCCACTGCCGGGCTCATCAGGCTGCGCACTCTGGCGAGCCAGGATGTTCTCCACGGCTGCGAGCATTTCATCGTGATCAAAGGGCTTGGCGATGTAGTCCACGGCGCCAAGTTTCATGGAGTCCACGGCTGAGCGCAGACTGGCATAGCTGGTCATGATCAGCACCGGGGTATTGGGCGCCCGGTTGATCATCTCGGTACCCGCCGCGCCGGGCAGGCGCAGATCGGTGATGATCAGGTCAAAGCCGTCCGGTTCCAGGTTGTCCGCTTCCTCTACGGAGACGGCATCCGCCACTTCGTAACCGGCGTGCTGCAGAAGCTTGCGGACCGCAGAGCGGATGATGTCTTCATCTTCAACTATCAGAATACGGGGCATATCGCGTTCACGACCTTTCGTTCGGGGTGCTGTTGCCGGTATCGGTGTCTGGCTCGTAGGCGGGCAGGCGTAACCTTACACAGGTTCCCCGCTGGCGTTCGGTATCTGCCGGGCTTTCCACCTGTACGTTGCCATAGTGTTCTTCAACAATGCTGTACACCAGTGAGAGCCCAAGGCCCGTACCTTTGTTCGGTGCTTTGGTGGTGTAAAACGGTTCAAAGATATGGTCCAGCTGGTCAGCGGGAATGCCGGTGCCTTCGTCAATCACTTCGATGATAGCGGAGTAGCCATCGCCCTTTCCACTGACCCGGATGGTACCGCCGTCTGGCGAGGCATCCCGGGCGTTGGCCAGCAGGTTGACGAAGACCTGCACCAGGCGTTGCTCATCCCCCAGTATCTGCAGGTTTTCCGGGCACTCGTTCCGGTACTGGATGCCCATGCCCTTGTCACTCAGCGACAACAGGTTGATGGATTCTTCCACGCAGCGGTGGATGCTGACCGGCTCATAGCGGTTGGCATGGGCGTGGTTGCCGGTTCGGGCAAAGTTCATCAGTGACTGCAAAATGGCGGAGATGCGTCGGGTTTGCTGCTGTATCTGGTCTGCGGTTTCCAGAATGGACGGGTCGTCGGTTTCCAGTTTCAGGTTCTGGGCCAGCGACGAAATACCGGTGACCGGGTTGCCAATCTCGTGCGCAACACCGGCGGCCAGTCGGCCCACGGAGGCCAGCCGTTCACTGTGCATCAGCTCGTCTTCCAGTAATCGGGTTTCGGTCTGGTCTTCCACCAGAATGATCGAGCCACCTTCCGGATGGTCCGGCCCGCTCAGGGCAGCCTTATGAAGGTTCAGCCAGTGGGGCTTGCCGCGCAGGTCGAGCCGGTGCTTGTAACGGTGCAGGTCGTCGCCCCGGTTGAAGTCGTCCAGCAGGGTATGCCAGTGCTCCGGCAGGGCCATCAGTTTGGCGCCGACCACCTCGTCGGCAGAAATGCCAGTGAGCGATTCGATGGCGTGGTTCCACATCAGGATTTCGCCATCCTCACCGACAGAGCAGGCGGGTATCGGCAGGTTCTGCAGGGTCTGCCGGTAGTGGCGCCGCAAGTTGTCGAGCTCCCCGGCCAGGCCGGTAAGCTGGTTCTGGTAGTCGCCCAGCGCCCGCTCCACATAGCGGATGTCCTGGCCGGTGCCGCCGTGGGTCAGGGGTTTGAAGCCCAGATGGCGTTTGACAATATCCCTGGCTACGGCGGGGCCCAGCAAGCCCGACAGGTTGATTTCAACCTGATCCCTCAGGCGCCTGAGCTGGTAGGGGCGAAACTCCACGTTGGGCAGCTTTAATTGCCCCAGTGCACGCTCTACTTCCCGTCGGGCCACGGTCGGGCCCAGCGGGTCGGTCAGATGTTGAACGAAGTCGTTGGAGGATGTTGCCAGCAGTTCCCTGCGCTGTGGGCGAGACAGCGCACCCAGGGAGCAGGCCTGTGCCGCGCTGGTTTCTTCCGGAGACGCGGGGCTCAGGATTGAGACCAGTGCAAACACCGAAATGTTGGCCGTCAGGCTGATGAAAGTGAACAGGTGCCAATTGTCATAACCCGGGGTGACCGGAAGATCCAGCCAGGACAGCAGGTCGGCGGCGTAGGAAAACGGCAGCACCAGGGTGGTCATCCAGATGGCCAGGCCGGTCAGCAGTCCGGCGATCAGACCGCGCCGGTTGCCCTCCGGCCAGTAGATAACGCCGAGGGCGCCTGGCAGCAGCTGCAAGGTGCCGGAGAGCGAGATGGCTCCGAGGATGGACAGGTCCAGGTTCTGGCCAATGGTTTCGTGGAACAGCAGCGCCAGAAACAGGATAACGGCAATGAGCAGGCGTTTTACCCACTGCAGCCATTGATAGATGTCGCCCTGGTCTTTGGGAGTTTTCAGGGGCAGCACAACATGGTTGAGAACCATGCCCGACAGCGCCAGGGTGCTGACGATCATCAGCCCGCTGGCGGCGGAAAGCCCTGCGATATACATCAACAGTGTTAGCGCCGGGCTCTCCAGTGCCTGGGCCACCCCGATACTGAAAAACGCCTGGGGCACAACAACACCCAGGGCCTGGCCGGCCCAGACAATCAGGGGCACTGGCAGGCCAAGCAGTAGCAGATACAGGGGCAGGCCCCAGCTGGCTTTCGCCAGGGCCCTTGGCGAGGGGTTCTCGCTGAAGGTCATATGGTACATGTGCGGGAGGACCAGCGCGGCGGCAAACGACATCAGCAGCAGGGCCCGCCAGCTGCCATCATTGATCGCCATGGTCATGGTTGCCTCGGGGTGTGAGGCCCGGGCCAACCATTCTTCAAGCCCGTCGGTGCCGCCGAACACACCGAATAACACCACACCGCCCAGCACCAGCAGGGCAACCACCTTGACCAGGGAGTCAAAGGCGATGGCCAGCACCAGCCCCTGATGGTTGCCAGAGCTCTGGTGCCGGCGTGCGCCAAAGAGCATGGTGAACAGCACGACGATCAGGCTGAACATCACGCTGATGGCTTTGGGCGAGGTGTCAGGCGCGAGCAGGGACGCCGATACCGCAACAGCCTGAATCTGCATGCTCAGCAGCGCCAGAATGGCGGCGGCTGAGCAGAGTGTCACCAGGGTGCCGGCCCACTGGCTGCGATAACGATAGGCAAAGAGGTCAGCCAGGGACGTCAGTTGATAAGCGCGGCCGATGCGCAAGATCGGGTTCAGCAACACCGGCGCCAGCAGAAAGGCCCCGGAGATACCCAGATAGTAAGCCAGAAAGCCGTAACCGGATTCCGCCGCCATGCCGATGGCGCCGTAGACTGCCCAGATGCCGGCGTAGACGCCAAGGCTCAGGGTATAAACCAGAGGATGCCGTACCCACTGGCGCAGCAGGGTGCCCCGCTCGGTACTCCAGGCAATGCCGAACAACAGAATCAGGTACAGGAGGCTGGCCAGTAGCAGGCCGCTGGCGCTAAAACTCATTGGGGTCTCGCCGCCATTCAAGCCAGAAACCGATGGCAATCAGGCCACCCCAGATCACATAGGGGCTATACCAGGCGTTGTCTGGTGAGGTCCACCAGTCCAGGATGTTGGGAGAAAAAATATAAATGGCCAGTACCAGCAAAAAGACCAGGCGGTAGATATACATCGGCTCAGTGGTCCGGACGCAAGTGTGTGTTTGGGGTTATACCACGGGCCTGCCGGGATGTCAGGGGGATGGCGTGCCGGCGCCAGTTTTCCCGGCCCCAGGCGAGCACATCGTCCACCGTTGCCTGCACAAGCGCGGGCGGAGGCTGTTGGCCAAGGGCTGCCAGTGCGTTGACCAGGTTGGCTGCGGGCTGCTGATCATCCAGTGCCGGAGCGTGGGTCTGTTTGCTCAGCTTCTGGCCCTGGTCGTTCACGACGACCGGTATATGCAGCCACTGTGGTGACTGGGCACCAAGAGCCCGGAAAATCTGTTGCTGCTGGGCGGTCATGTCCAGTAAGTCGGAGCCCCGCACCACGTGGCTGATGTTCTGGTCTATATCGTCCACCACCACGGCCAGTTGGTAGGCGTAGAAGCCTTCCTTGCGCAGTAGCACCGGGTCGTCCAGCTCTGCAGCTACTCGCTGTTGTTGCTCGCCCAGCAGCAGATCCTGCCAGTGGCTGAGCTCGTCGGTCAGGGCAAACCGAATGGCGTAGGGAGTGTCACCGGGTGCCGGCTGGCCATCTCGGCAGTGGTCCGGATGATAACCGCCGTGCTTTTGGAGCAGTTTTCGGGAGCACCGGCATCGATAGGCTTTATGCTGCGCCAGGAGCTGGTCAATGGCGGCCTGGTAGGCGTCGTGGCGCCGGGATTGAAATCGTACCGGTTCGTCGGGAAACAGTCCGTGGCAGTCCAGGGAATGGAGAATCTGGCCTGTGGCCTCGGGGGGCTCCCGTAGCGGGTCCAGGTCTTCGATGCGAACCAGCCAGTCGCCACCGGCGGTGCGGGCTTCCAGCCAACTGGCCAGGGCGGTTACTAGGGAGCCGAAATGCAGCGGTCCTGTCGGGGAGGGGGCAAAACGCCCACGGTACCGTGGTTGCTCCATAGAAACTCAGTAAGCCGGCTGCTTATGCGGCCGGCTCTCGGTGGGGCTCAGATGCCAGTCTGGCGCTCGCGGATTTCCGCCAGGGTCTTGCAGTCAATGCACAGTGTAGCCGTCGGGCGAGCCTCCAGGCGACGAATGCCGATCTCCACGCCGCACTGATCACAGAAACCGTAGTCGTCTTTGTCGATGCGGTCGATGGTCTGGTCAATCTTTTTGATCAGCTTGCGCTCACGATCCCGGGTGCGCAGTTCCAGGCTGAATTCTTCTTCCTGGGTTGCACGGTCACTGGGATCCGCGTAATTTGCGGCGTCTTCCTGCATGTGATGCATGGTGCGGTCCACTTCTTCCATCAGCTCCTGTTTCCATTGAAGGAGCAGATTTTTGAAGTGCTGCAGCATGTCAGCACTCATGTAGTCTTCACCCTTTTTCATTTCATAAGGGGTGAAATTGGTAAAACGTTCGCGTGGTTGTTCTGCAGTGTTTGCCATTGAACCCGGCCTCTTGTTTGTACTACTACAAGAACGCTTTGCTTCCGCCGCGCCAGCACGGTTGCTGCGCAGTTTAACCCTGGATAAAAGCATTCGTCCTGAAACGGGAATTTGCGGAAAATAGCAGATTAGTCTCAGGGTGGCCAGCCTTGTGACAACGACTTTTTGCGGAGATCACATGAAGTTTGCTGAACCTTTGGTGGAAGGGCGCCTGATTCGCCGCTACAAACGCTTCCTTGCCGATGTAAGATTGCCCGATGGCGAGGAAGTGACGGCGCACTGCCCGAACACCGGCTCCATGCTGGGTTGCCAGCCCGATAACGCCAGGGTCTGGCTGAGCCGTAGCGATAATCCCAAGCGCAAGTTGAAGTACACCTGGGAGCTGGTGGAAACCGGCCCGGCGGTATTTGCCTGCGTGAATACCGCCCGTCCCAACGCTCAGGCACGGGAGGCCATCGAAGCCGGGCGGGTACCGGAGCTGGCCGGTTACACAGAATGCCGGGCAGAAGTGCGTTATGGTGATGAGAAAAGCCGGATCGATTTGTTGTTTTCGGGCCATCCGACACGGCCAGACGCCTGGGTTGAGGTAAAGAATGTCACGCTGGCGGAAGGTTCAAGCGGCTATTTCCCCGATGCGGTGACCGAACGGGGCCAGAAGCACCTGCGGGAACTGATGGCTCAGGTGGAGAAGGGCGATCGGGCGGTACTGTTCTTTGTGGTTAACCACACCGGAATCGAAGCGGTGCGCCCGGCGGACCACATTGACGCCCGCTACGGTGAGTTATTGCGTCAGGCGCAGGCGGCCGGGGTTGAGGTATTGGCTTATCGTGCCGCGCTTGCAGGGCCGAATGGCAACCCGGGTGGCAGGCTGGATTTGATTGAAGCGGTGCCGGTCAGTCTCCAAGCCTGATTTCGATCTGGCCATCGTTCTGGCGTACCTCCAGGGCGGTCAAGGCATCGCCCTGGCAGGGGCCCGCAATGCACTCACCGGTGCCGGGCTTGAACAACGCGCCGTGGGTAGAACATTGGATAAAGAGGTTGTCGGCGTCCATGAATTTGCCCGGCATCCAGTTCAGTTCGATGCCCAGGTGCGGGCAGATGTTCAGGTAGGCTTTCGGCTCACTACCATCCAGAAACACAAAACCGGTCAGGGGCATGCCTTCCGGTTCACGGGCTTTCTGTTTCAGCCGGAATTCGATAAACCGGCCTGGAACCAGATCTGTTGCCGGGCAAACGGTCTGCCAGGGATGGTTCTGTTCTGTCATTTTGGCAGCAGGGCGTATCGCATCCGGGTGCCGTGGTTCAACGACATCACGATTTCATCGGCCTCCAGGCGATGGGGGAAATAGCAGCCGGAGATCTTGGCGCTGGCGATGCTGGCTCCCTCCATCCGGGATTTGGAAAAGTCGATGCCGCGCAGGTCGGCGCCCCGGAAGTAAGCGTGGCGCAAATCCAGCCCCTTGGCGTCGAGGCCGCGTAAATCCAGGCCCCGGAAGTCGCCATGGGCAAAACTGGGCAGTTCGCTCAGTTTTGCTTTCTCGACATTGAACGCCTTGATGTCTTCGCTGCGCAGTATGTCGTACAGCGGGTGATCAATCTGATGCAGTTCGTGTTCCGTAACGTCGTCCATCTCACACCTCGAATGGAATGATGCCAAGCGTATGCGTCTAAGTTTAGACGTTTTGTCCCGGAGGCAAGCCAAAGTGCTGCCGAATGCGGTCTGCGACCGCTTCCGCCACATGCTCCTGGTCGGTATGCAGGTGCACGGTGTGGGTTTTCTCCTCCACCGTCAGTGGCTCGAACCAGCTTTGCTGTGCATCCAGCAGTTCTTCGGTGGCTTCCGAGGCATCGCCTTTGCGTTTGCGCACCCACTCACGTCTCAGCTGTTCCGGGGCCTCGCAGTGTAGCAGGGCAAACGGCACGCCCTGGGTCTCGGCGACCTTGGCAAAAAGGGTGCGTTCACGTTCTTTCAGACAGGCGGCATCCACGATGACAGAAAGCCCGGAGGCCAGCAGGTCCTGGGCCAGATTGGCGAGGTGCTGGTAAGTCTGTTCGGTGACTTCCGGGCTGTAAAGGTCGGTACCGAGGCCGGATTTACTATCGTCCAGCGGTCCCAGGCCGTGCAGACGCTTGCGCTCAACATCCGAACGCAGCCGGATCAGATTCAGCTCGCCGGCTATGGCGGCACTGACGCAGGTCTTGCCGCTGGCTGAAAGCCCGGTGGTGGCCAGCAGGTAATGGTTGGGGATCTCGCCGTAATCTTCCGCCAACTGGGCGTAATCCCGGTAGCGTTGCATCAGGCCGGCTTTTTCGCCCTCGCCCAGGCTGGGGTTAGCCATGGTGAACAGGGCAATCTTGGCCCGCACCATCGCCCGGTAAGCCTTGTAGAGCGGGAGCAGCGCCAAGGCTTCGAAATCGCCCCGGTATTCCAGATAGCTGTTCAGCACCAGGTTGGCGAGCAGCGGTTCACGACGGGATTCCAGGTCCATCAGCAGAAACGCCAGATCGTTGATGACATCAATCCAGCGGAACGGCTCATTGAATTCGATGCAGTCGAACACCGTGACCTGATCGTTGAACACCGTAATATTGGCCAGGTGCAAGTCGCCATGGCATTCCCGCACCATGCCCTTGGCCCTGCGGCTGGCAATCAGCTCCCGGTGCCGCTCGAAGGTGGTCCGGGTCCATTCTTCCAGATTGTCCAGCTGCAGCAGCAGGGTGTTGTCGTCCAGCATCGGGCGAATCTGGTCGAAGTTTTCCTGCATCGCGGCGTACACCGCTTCCGGGGTGCCCAGGGGTTTATCTTCGGCAACGGCAGGCAAGCTATCGTGGAACTGCGCTACCTGGCGGGACAGGTTGGTGAGCATCTCCGGTGGCAGGTCACCGCGCTCCTGGCGCTTGTCGAACAGCTGGTCCTGGTCGAACTGGCGCATGCGGATGGCATATTCAAAGGCTTCGCCCTCGCCGCCGATGACCGGTTGCTCCGGTGTGCCGGTGATGGGCAAAACGCCCTGGTAAAGTTCCGACGCCAGGCGGCTGTTGAGTCGGAGCTCTTCCTCGCAGAAGTGCTTGCGGCGCGCCAGGGTGGAGAAATCCAGAAAGCCGAAATCCATCGGTTTCTTGATCTTGTAGGCATAGTTGCCGGTCAGCAACACTTGTGAAATGTGGGTTTCAATCACCTGAAAGCCCTGTACCGGGTGGTCATACAGCGCCGGGTTTTGCAGTGCCTTGATCAGTGTCTCCGATGGGGTCGCGCTCACGGTATGCTCCTGGTTCCCTGAACTCATTGATTTTTATCGCTCTGTTCTGATTGGCCTACTATAGCGGGCGGATTACAGAAATAACACACAACAGACCTGCCGAAGGGGGCGCCCGCTTCGTTATAATCCCGCCATGACCAAATCTCGTTCCCCCCGTAAAAAATCGTCCAAATCCAGGCCGGCGGCCAAACGCGGCGGTTTCTGGCGTTTTCTGTTTCGTGCCGGAGCCCTGGGCCTGGTGCTTCTGGCCGGCTGGATGGTGTACCTCGATGCGGTTGTAACCTCCCGTTTTGAGGGGCGTCGTTTTGAAGTGCCGTCCCGTGTCTACGCCCGGCCGTTGGAGCTTTATGATGGCGCGAGCGTGAGCGCGGCAGGCCTTGCCCGGGAGCTGGAATTGGCCGGCTACCGGGCCGGAGATGGCGTTCGGGCCGGGACTTATCAGCGAAATGGCGGGCGGTTTATGATCAGCGCCCGTGGTTTCAGGTTCCCCGATGGTGAAGAGCCCAGGCGCCGATTGTCATTGGTGGTGTCGGGAGACCGTGTTCAGTCGTTTTCGGTAGTGGCGGGCCCGGATTCCCCGATTGTCCGGCTGGAACCGGCCCAGATCGGCGGTATCTATCCCTCCCACCGGGAGGACCGGGTGCTGGTTCGTCTTGATGAGGTGCCGGAGTTGTTGCCCCTTGGGCTGATGGCGATTGAGGACCGACAGTTCTACGAGCATTACGGCGTTGCGCCCTTGTCTATTGCCCGGGCCATGCTGGCAAACATAAAGGCGGGGCAGATTGTGCAGGGTGGCAGTACCCTGACCCAGCAGTTAGTGAAGAACTTTTTCCTGACCCGCGACCAGACACTGGTGCGCAAGGGTAACGAAGCCCTGATGTCGGTCTTGCTGGAATGGCACTACGAGAAAGACGACATTCTGGAAACCTATCTGAACGAGGTCTACCTTGGCCAGGCAGGCAACCGCAGCATCAACGGCTTTGGCCTGGCCAGCCAGTTTTTCTTTGGGGAGCCCCTGAAAGATCTGGACGTTCATCAGATTGCCCTGTTGATCGGCATGGTCAAAGGCCCCAGTTACTACAATCCGCGCCGACACCCGGAGCGCGCCAAGGCTCGGCGAGACCTGGTGCTGTCGGAAATGGCCGAGGCCGGGCTAATCAGCGCTGACGCCGCTACTCGGGCTATCGGCCAGCCCCTGGGTGTGAGCGCCCGGCCGTCCTATACCGACAACCGTTACCCGGCGTACATTGACTTGGTGCGCCGGCACCTGGGGCGCGATTACCGTGAAGAAGACCTGCAAAGCGAGGGTTTGCGCATCTTCACCACCCTGGACCCGGCGGTTCAGGATGCGTCAGAAAAGGCGATTCGCGATACTCTGCCCCGGCTGGCCCGCGGTGAGACCCGCGAGGCTCTTGAGGCGGCCCTGGTGGTCACCGCCAAGGACACCGGCGAGGTGTTGGCGCTGGTGGGCGGAAAAGACCCGGAGTTTGCCGGTTTCAACCGTGCGGTGGACGCCCGCCGGCCGATTGGCTCGCTGATCAAACCGTTTACCTACCTGGCAGCTCTGGAGCAGGCCGACCGGTATACCTTGATTACGCCGGTACAGGATCGCGCGTTTACCCTGGAGTTTGACGACGGCCGGTTGTGGCAGCCCAAGAACTTTGATGGTGAGGAGCGTGGCGAAGTGCCCCTGCACCTGGCCCTGTCCCGATCCTACAACCTCCCGGCAGTGCGTGTCGGGCTGGATGTCGGCATCCCGCGCGTGCAGAAAGTGTTGAGGGCATTTGGGGTGACCACACCGATTTCGGACTATCCCTCGCTGCTGCTTGGCTCCATGTCGTTGACGCCGGCGGAAGTAGCCCAGCTCTATCAGGGTCTGGCTACCTCCGGTTTCAACACACCCTTACGGACCATTCGGGAAGTGACTGATGCTCGTAACGAGCCTTTGTCTCGCTACAGTCTGAAGGTGGACCGGGTTGCCGATCCCGCTGCCGTGCACCTGGTGCAGTACGCCATGCAGGAAACCATGCAGGAGGGCACCGGCCGCTCTGCATACCTCACTCTGCCTGATCGACTGACATTGGCGGGAAAGACCGGTACAACCGATCAGGGCCGGGACTCCTGGTTTGCGGGCTTCAGTGGTGACTATCTGGCCGTGGCCTGGGTGGGGCGCGACGATAACGGCCCCACGGTATTGACCGGTGCTTCTGGCGCCCTGCCGGTGTGGTCTGCAATGATGGCGCAGTTGCCACAGCATGGCTTTTCCCCCGTCATGCCGGACGGTGTCCAGTATCATTGGGTCAATGCCCGGGAGCAGGCATTGACCGGAGAGCGATGTGAGGATGCCCGTCTGGTGCCATTTATCGCCGGCAGTGAGCCCCAGCAGCGCCTGGATTGCGAAGGGCAGTTCGGCCGGCAAATACGCAGTTGGTTTGAAGGATTGTTCCGATGAATAAAACAACGATTACCCGCGCCGGTTGCCTGGCCATGGCGCTGGGTCTTGGAGGCTGCGCCAGCGGCCCCGGCGGTGGCTCTATCTATGTGCCTATGGGTGGCGACGATCGCTCCAGTGCACCGGAACCGCCAAGGTCGGCGGAACCACAAGAGGAGTCTGAACCCCGGGTATGGCGCAAGAGCGATCAACCCGAGGTAAGCGAGCCGGAAGCGCCCGCTACCCGCTCGCCCAGTTATCGGGAGTCCGGTGACGAACTGCCGGCCGCAGCGGTCAGCCTGATTCGTGACGCCGACCAGCGCCTGGCGCAGGGGGACTCTGCCGGCGCTATCGCCCGCCTGGAGCGGGCACAACGCATAGCGCCGCGTTCCTCAGAGGTTTATTTCAAGCTGGCGGAAGCCTATGTGTCTGGTGATAATCTGGGGGCGGCAGAACAGTTCACTTTGAAAGGTCTGTCGCTGGCGGGAAACGATTCGAGAATGCAGCGTTCGGGGTGGTTGTTGCTGGCGGACATTCGCCGGGCCAGGGGTAATGTGGCCGGGGCTGATCAGGCTGAGGCCCGTGCCGGGGCTTTGTGATAGGAGAATGTCAGGAGAGCAAAGGCCGTCCCTGGCCTTTGCGTCAATGCAGCGCTATTAAGGCTGCAGCGGGATGGGGTCAGCCACAGTGGTTTCGCCGGCGATGACGTCGAGGGTCTGGGTACCCTCAAACTCGATCTCGTCGTCGGTTTCGTTATCATCCAGCTGGCAGCTGTAGCTGATGGTGTAGGTGCCCTCGGTGAGGAAGGCGGCGGTCCACTCATACAGGTTACCATCTTCCTGCTCGTTGACCGGCACCACCATCAGCGGATTGAGGCCGTCTCGCTCGACGTTCAGATCTACCGGCTCGTCAATCTCACCCTCGTAGACATAGACTGCACCTTCATAGTTCGGGCTGCAGTCGAGCTGCTCCGGGTCTTCATTGCGAGCTTGCAGGATAGTGGCGTAATCCACCTCGCCAGTCAGCTCACCCACCTCCAGGTTGTTGACCAGGCGAAGTACCGGCTTGAGCATGTAATCCGCCAGCGCCTTTCCGGGAGGGTTCACAATGGATTTGCGAACATCAAAATCGATGGTGAAGCTCTGGCTGGTGTCGGCGGCAACAACAAAGCTGCCTTTGAGTTTCAGGCCGCTTTGCTCGCCGGAGGGCACCGCCAGGGTATAGCGGGCATCACCTCCGGATTCCTTGGTCACCCAAGACTGCTCAGTATCGACAATCAGGCGGATTTCCTCATATTCACCGGCAGGTACTTCCTCGTCGGTAATCAGAGGCTCGGTCACGCCGCCTTGCAGGGTGAGCAGGTCAATAATCCCGACTTCGTCCAGGCTGAACTCCTGCCACTGTCCATCCACCGGTTTGAGCCGGATCGCATTGAACGCCACGTTCACGCTGCTTAGATCCATGGTGGGAGCATCAGTGAGCCCCATGGATACCGTCCCTGTTTGCCCAGAAGAGAGGCTGCCGTCACCGCTCCCACCACAGGCGGCCAATGCGGCCGCAAGGGCGGAGACCGCGAAAACTTGGGTTGAACGCTTCATAAATCCTCCGGTTCGTATCCGTTGCGTTGTTTATCCGGCGTTGCAATCGCCAGTAATGACTTCACGATCCGGAATCGCTGCGGGTTCCCCTCGATTTGATTAACATTTACACATGAGTTGGTCATAATTCGCCGATAAGGGCAGGGCTGTTATAGACTGCGCGCTTCCGTAAACCGTCATCAGGCAGTACTTTTTTGGCCATTCTTCCGTTTCGCCCATCCGCCCAAAAGCGATTTCAGCGCCTGGTGCAGCCGCACCTGACGGCGTTGCACAGCTTTGCCTATCGATTAACCGGTAGCCTTCAGGACGCCGAGGATCTGGTGCAGGATGTGGTGGTGAAGCTCTACCCGCGCCTGGATGAGCTGGAATCCGTGGATCAGCTCAGGCCGTGGTTAAACCGGGTGTTGTACCGTCAGTTCATCGATTCCGTCAGAAAGAAGGGGCGCCAGGCCGATCGTCCGGTGAGCGAATTGATGGAGGCGGAGAGTCAGTCTGATTGGCTCGACAGCCAGATGTCGGACGATCAGTCGCCCGAGCTGGAGCTAAACAAAGAACGGCTTGGCCCAATGCTCGACCGGGCGCTGGAACAGATGTCGCCGGACCAGCGCACCCTGCTGTTGCTTCACGATGTGGATGGCTGGCGCCAGGAAGATGTGGCGGAAGTGTTGGGCGTGCCCATCGGAACCGTCAAATCCCGGCTGCATCGCAGTCGGGCTGCCTTGAGGAAGCATCTTCAGTTGGCAATGGAACCGGATGATGATTCCGGGCGTCTGGAACATTGAGGTGATAACTATGTCCTGTCGGCAAATCCAATCACAATTGCCCGACTATGTTCGGGGCCAGCTGCCCGCCGATGAGTCGCAGGTGGTGCGCGTGCACCTGGAGAGTTGTGCTCTGTGCCAGCAGCACGAGGCGTTCGAGCGCTCGCTGATGTCCGAATTGGCTTCACGCTGCAGGCTGCCGGAACCGTCACCGGGCTTTGAAAACCGGGTGTTCGGCCAGCTTCCCGCACCGGCCTCCAATCGCAAGGTTCATGTGGCCTGGGGCGGTGCCGTTGCGGCCGCGCTGGTGCTGGGGCTGATGCTCGGCCAAGGTAGCGATAAGCGCGGGCTGGAGCCGGAAGTGGCAGCCACGGATCTGACCGAAGAAGCGGCGGCTCCGTCAGAGATGGCGCCGGTGGAACGAACGGTACGGCTGGCCTTTAATGCCGGTGAAGCCCTGGATGATGTTACCTTGACACTGGATCTGCCGCCCCATGTAGAGTTGTCAGGCTTGCCCGGTCAGCATCGGGTCAGCTGGCAGGTGAGTCTTGTACAGGGCGACAATGTGCTGGAGTTACCCTTGACGATTCTGTTTCCCGGCGCCGGCGAGTTGGTTGCCGAACTCGATGCAAATGGTCGTCAGAAAGTTTTCAGGGCGATGGTGCCCCAGTACCCGAACGATGATGGCCCGGCAGCCTCCGGCAGTCGGACAAATCACGAGGAGCCTGCAACATGAGCGTTTGTGAATCCTGGTGGCGGGCCAGCTCTTCCCGCTTGATGCTGGCGGCCGTGCTGGTAGTAAGCGCCCCTTTGGCGCTGGCTGACGACCTTGATGTGACCATGAGAATGGTGGACGACAGCGAAGATCTCACCGGTGCCGTGACTCGGGAAATACGCCTGCCGGAGTTGCCCGGATTGCGCCGCCATGAACGGGGTAATACCTTGGCGCCCGGCAGGGCAACGGCAGAGGATGCCAGAGAGCGGGGGCGGAATTTTGGCCAGTCGGTCTCCGAGCGTGCCCGGGAAGTCCGGGGTGGAAATCCGGATATCGGGCGTGACAGTCTGCCGGAAACTGTACGGGAACTTGACGAACTGAGGCCTGAGCTACCGTCACCATCGTCACGTCCCTGATCTTTTATCTGTGTTAACCTCAGGGCTCGCCCGGAACGGGGCTGCCCCGGCCGGTTCCGTTGATGTCGAGCCTGAGGTTTTCGGTTGTTCAAGACCCTTCGTTTTGTGGGCCTGTTGGCCATCTCCGCTGTCGTTGTTGCCGAGCCGGATCAATCCGCGCAGCAGGCCATGGCCACTGGCATTGAACAGTTTCAGCAGGGCGATTATCCCGCCGCACGACAGCAGTTTGAAGCGGCCAGGGAGCTGGGTCACGACAGCCCGGCCCTGACCTACAACCTGGCGGTCACCTACTACAAAACCGGTGATTATCCGGCCGCCGAAGCTCTGTTTCTCCAGCTTTTGCAGGGGCCAAATCAGGCTCTTGCCCACTACAATCTCGGTCTGGTTGCCCTAGCGGATGGCCGAACGGCCGAGGCTGAGGGCTGGTTTCAGGAATCTGCCCGTCAGGAAGCGCCAGAAACCATCCGTGAGCTGGCACAGCGGCAGCTGGCCAAACTGGCCGAAGACGCCCCCTCTGACTCGTCCTCGATGAAATCGATTGCCCAAGGCTACTTGGCTACCGGGCTTGGCTACGACAGCAATGTGGCCGGCGTTCCCGACGACTCGCCGAGCGACAGAGGCAGCTTTTTCGCCGAGCTGGTGGCGGCGGGCACTCTGAGCCAGCCGGTCAGCGAGCACTGGCGGGTGGTCTGGGATGGCGTGATTTATGGTCAGGATTATACCCGCGGCCGGGCGGACGATACGTCTGTGGTTCAGGCCCGGGCGGCCGGGGTGCGCCGCTTTGACCAGTGGGAACTTGGCCTGCGTGCCGGTGCCTCACGGGCCTGGCTGGGCAATGATGAGCTGGAAACCCGTGTAGGCCTGAGCCTGTTCGGCCGTTCCGGCGTTTGCCCGTTATCCGACTGGCTGTCCGGCTGTTCATGGTCGGTGTCAGCGGATCAGGTGAATGGTGGCCCGGATTACGCCGCCTATGATGGCCAGTGGTACCAGTTTGAAGTCCGTGCCGAACAAAACGTTGATTGGCTGCTTGTTGAAGCATTCTATCGTTGGCAGCGCAATCATCGGAAAGACTTTCAACAGGACGAGTTTTTCGCCAGCGTATCCCCGGTCCATCATGAACTGGGCGTTGAGGCGATTTATCCGGTTGGGCCGGCTCTTTCGGTAGGGGCGGAGGTTGCCGTGCGGCACAGTCGTTACGAAGATCCACACCAATGGCTCGAACAAGGCACACTGGCCACTCAGCGGCGCCGGGATGTGCGGCGGGAGTTCGGGCTGATGGCGGAGTACGCTATCAGTCGGCAATGGCTGGTGCGTAACCAGTGGCTGTTCCGGGATCAGAATAGCCGGATTGACCGGTACGATTACCGTCGTCACACCTATACAGTATCGCTGGAAGGGGTATTCTGAAAACCATCAGCCCTGGCCCGAGGTGGCCAGAGCTGACAAGACGACCCTGTTACAGGGTCGCCATGACTTTCCGGGCTGCGGCCAGGGTGAACTCAATGTCCTCATCGCTGAGGGCCGCTGTGGTAAAGCCCGCTTCGAATGCCGAGGGCGCAAGGTAGATGCCTTCCTTCAGCATTCCCTGGAAGAACTTCTTGAAACGTTCCACATCGCACGCCATCACCTGTTCGAAGGTGGTCACCGAGGGCTCATCGGTGAAGAAAAAGCCGAACATGGCGCCAGCGGACTGGACGGTCAGCGGGATGCCGGCTTCGTCGGCGGCGGCTTTCAGGCCATCACGCACCTTGTTGGTTTTGTCCGTCAGCTTGTCGTGGAAGCCGGGCTCAGAAATGGCGTTCAGGGTGGTCAGGCCCGCGGTCATGGCCAGGGGGTTGCCGCTCAGGGTGCCGGCCTGGTAGACCGGACCCAGTGGAGAAATGTGCTCCATGATTTCCCGCTTGCCGCCAAAAGCACCCACCGGCAAGCCGCCACCGATCACTTTGCCCAGGGCGGTCAGGTCCGGCTTAACGCCGTAGAAGCCTTGGGCACCGCCGAGTGACACCCGGAAGCCGGTCATTACTTCGTCAAAAATCAGCACCGTGCCGTGTTCATCGCAGACTTCCCGCAGCCCTTCCAGGAACCCAGGTACCGGCGGAATGCAGTTCATGTTGCCGGCAACAGGTTCGACAATAATAGCTGCCACCTGATCGCCGATGTCCTTGAAGGTCTCACGTACCTGATCGATGTCGTTGTAGTTCAGGGTAATGGTGTGTTCGGCCAGGCTGGCGGGAATGCCCGGGGAGTTGGGTACGCCCAGGGTGAGAGCGCCGGAGCCGGCCTTCACCAGCAGCGAATCCACGTGGCCGTGGTAGCAACCCTCAAACTTTACAATCTTGTCCCGGCCGGTGTAGCCACGGGCCAGGCGAATGGCGCTCATGGTGGCTTCGGTGCCGGAGTTGACCATGCGCACCAGTTCAATGGAGGGCACCAGTTCACACACCTTTTTCGCCATCTCGGTTTCGATGGCCGTAGGAGCGCCATAGCCCACACCCAGATCCACCTGGGCGTGCAGGGCCGCTTTAATGCGCGGGTCTGAGTGGCCAAGAATCATCGGGCCCCAGGAGCCGATAAAGTCGATGTAACGGCGGTCATCTTCGTCGTACAGATAAGCGCCTTCGGCATGCTTGAAGAAAACCGGAGTACCGCCAACACCGCGGAAGGCCCGCACCGGTGAATTTACGCCGCCCGGAATGTATTTCTGGGCCTGTTCGAATAGCGTTTCAGAGTGAGTCACGGATAGCTCCTGTCAGTTTGAAGATGAGAAAAGAGGGTGATGCCTGGCCACCAGCCGGGTAAAGGTTTCCGCTCTGTGCCGGATGTCCTCCGGAGTGCCACCAAACAGACCTCCCACTACCGCAATCAGGTCTGCGCCGGCACGGATCAGGGCTTCGGCGTTGTCGGTGGTGATGCCGCCAATCGCGGTAATCGGAAGCGCCAGCGCTCTGGCTTCCGTCAATACAGTCGTTTCTGCAGGTGGTGCACCGGGTTTGGTGGCCGAGTTGTAGAACCGGCCAAACGCCAGGTAGTCGGCCCCTGCCGCCTTGGCGTTGCGGGCAAGGTCCAGCCGATGGTGGCAGGTAATGCCGATGACGGCCTCTGGCCCCAGAACATGCCGGGCGTCGGCCAGGGTGCAATCTTCCTGGCCCAGGTGCACACCCGCCGCGCCCACCCGCAGGGCCAGTTCCGGGTCATCGTTAATCAGCAGGGGCACGCCGGCCTGGCGGCACAGAACGTTCAGCTCCGTTGCCTCGCGCAATCGCTCGGCACTGGTGCCTACCTTGTCGCGGTACTGTACCAATGTCGCTCCGCCCTGCAATGCCGCTTCCACGGCGGCAATCAGCTGATCTGCCGGGGTCAGTGCGTTATCGGTAATGGCATACAGGCCAGGTTTTAGCATCCGGTTCAGCGTTCCCACAGAATGCCCCGGTCGGGAACCCGTTGACCCTTGCCTACGTTCAGCGCGTGCAGAAGGGCGCGATGAACGTAGTTCTGCGCCTGGGAGATCGATGCCCTGGCCGATAGCCCGCTGGCGCGCCCGGCCGCGATGGCGGCCGCCAGGGTACAACCGGTGCCGTGGAACTCATTGGCGCCCACCCGCTCCACTTCCCAGTGCATGGGTTCCGGAGCATGGTTGTACAGGGTGTTGATGATGTGGATGCCTGTGCCGTGACCACCTGTAGCCAGAACCGATTGACAGCCGGCGTCAATGAGGTTTCGCGCGGCCTGGTCCGGGTCTTCGCTGCCACCCAACTGGGCCAGTTCAACACCGTTGGGTGTGATCATTTCCGCTCTGGGAAACAGCCGGGTTTTCATGGCTTGAACCAATGCTTCATCGGCAAGATCGCCGCCGCCAGCTGCCTTGATGACCGGGTCGACAATCAGCGGTAACTCCGGCTGGCTGTCGAGAAACTCCACCAACACATCGACCACATCGGCATTGCCCAGGGCGCCGGTCTTGATGGCATGGATGGGCACATCTGCTGCCAGGCACTGCAGTTGTTGCCGGATCAGCTCAGCGTTGACAGGCTCGGCGCCATACACGTTGTTGGTGTCCTGCACGGTCAGGCAGGTCAGCACTGGCAGGGGGTGCCCGCCAAGGGAAGTAATCGCCTGGATATCGGCCTGAATGCCAGCACCACCGGAGGGGTCCAGCCCTGACAGCACCAGAACATGGGGGCGGGTGTAGCTATTAATGGTTGCTCTCCTCAAAAGGGTTTTACAACAGCCAGAATGACCACCGCTAACAGAATGAATACCGGAACCTCGTTAAACCAGCGATAGAACACGTGGCTGCGGGTATTCTTGTCATCCCGGAAGACTTTCACCAAGTGGCCGCAATAGAAATGGTAGACGACCAGCAGCGCGACCAGAGCCAGTTTGGCGTGCATCCAGCCCATGCTGAAATAACCGGACACATTGTAACTGAGTAACCAGATTCCAAAGACCACCGTGGCGATCATTGAAGGTGTTGTTATGCCCCGGTACAGCTTGCGCTCCATGATCTTGAAACGTTCGCGGCCCGGCTGGTCCTCACAGGCTGCATGGTACACGAACAGTCTGGGCAGATAGAAAATGCCGGCAAACCAGCACACCAGGGAAATGATATGAAACGCCTTGACCCACAACATCCATCAACTCCGTCGGTATTGGTAATAGCTTTCGATATCTGATTGAAGCACGACACCATAAACCCGCTGAATCATCGGGGCTACATGGCGTTGTACGTACAGTGCCTCAGCCTGGGTCGAGTCGAATTCGTTCAGGGCCTCTTCCAGGGTGGCTTGATATTGCACTGGCGCCACATCCCGCCGGTTGGCCGGGATTTCCATCAGGTCGACGGTGTCTGGGGGTGCGATGCCTTCTTCGGCAACCTGTTTTTCGGTGTCTTCAAGGTAGCGGGCAAGATCCACTGCCGGTAACAGAGCGGTTGGCCCGTTGCTGCCCTCGACCAGCAACCATTTGGGTTCCGACTTCAGTGCCTTGCGGGCTTCATCCGGGGTCAGCTCCCGATCCGTACGCAAAATGCTCCGGTCCATGATCGCGCCCACAGACACTCGTCTTAACGCCTGGATCACTGGTGAATTCTGGTAACTCAGGCCCTGGTTTTTCAGAATGGTCAGGAACAGGGATTTTTTTCCGAAAGCTTCGCTGGTCACCAGGCTGGCGGTGGTGATGATCAGCATGCCAGGCAGAATGATGTTCGGGTTTCGAGTCAGTTCCATCAAGGCCATCAGAGCGGCCAACGGTGCCTGTAGCACCGCCCCCATCATCGCCCCCATGCCCAGCATGGCGTAAAAGCCCACCGACGATGCCAGCTCGGGGAAGATCTGGGCGCCGATCAGCCCCATCGCTCCGCCAAGGGTCGCCCCCATGAAAATGGTCGGGCCGATCACGCCACTTGGCATACCAAGCCCGATAGACAACCCGGTAATCACCAGTTTTGCCACGCCCACGCCAAGCAGCAGCCAGAACCCCAGCTCGCCGTGAATGGTTTCGCTGACCGTGTCGTAACCAATACCCATGGTTTCCGGAACCAGGATCGCAAACGGCACCATCAGCAGGCCAGCCACCGTGATACGGAGCAGTACCGGCCGGTGGTGATGGCGCCCCATGTTGTCCACCAGATGGATAAAGGCCGCGGCGGCAATTCCGATGATCACGGCAATCGCGAGGATCCATGGAATTTCCAGCAGAGAGTTCATAGTCAGTGCGGGCACGCTGAAGGCTGGCTCCGAGCCGTAGACAATCTGGGTAATGATGGCGGCACTGACCGCCGCCAGAATAATTGGCGTAAAGCCGGCAATGGTGTACTCCATCATCACCACTTCCATGGCGAAGATCACGCCGGCAATCGGCGTGTTGAAAGACGCCGAGATAGCGGCTGCACAGCCGCAGGCCACCAGGGTTCGTATGCTGTTGTTGGGCAGCCTCAGCCATTGCCCGAACAGGCTTGAAAACGCCGCGCCCAGGTGCACCGCAGGGCCCTCCCGGCCAGCCGACTGGCCGGATACTACGGTGGTAACCCCGGCAACAAACTGAACCATGGCGCTTTTGAACGATATGTAGCCCTGATGGTAGTTCAGGCGCTCCATAATGTGGACGATGCCCACCTTGCGATCGTGAATGGACAGTTTGTGCAACAGAATGCCCAGACCAACGGCGCCGGCCAGCGGCAGCAGCCCCCTGGTCAGAATATCCAGTTGCTCGAAGTTCTCTGAGCCCGCACCGGGCAGGAAATGTTCCAGCGGCCATTCAATGGCGAGCCGGAACAACAGAATCACCGCCCCGGTGACAATTCCGGACAACAGCCCAAGCACAGCCAGTTGTGGCAGTGCATCGACACCCGACAGTTTCCTCCGGAAAACGGGGATCAGGTTCTCAGTGATCTGTTGCCTGATGTTACGCATGAGCACCGGGTTCCGGGTCGATGGGCGGGTCCTTCAGAAGGATTCTGACAACATTGTAACCATGGGTCTGCAGGCTGCAATAAGTCCTTGGATTATCATGGTAGACTACCCGGGAATTCTGACCAGACCACGTTGGAGATGAGTGTGATTAAAATAGGCATCGTTGGGGGAACCGGGTACACCGGTGTTGAGCTGTTGCGGATTCTTGCCGTTCATCCGGACGCAGAAGTGAAATGCATCACTTCGCGCTCCGAGGCTGGTATGCCGGTGGCCGACATGTACCCCAATCTGCGAGGGCATTTTGACCTGGCCTTCTCGGAGCCTGATTCGGCGGTGCTGGCACAGTGCGACCTGGTGTTCTTTGCCACGCCTCACGGGGTTGCCATGCGCATGGTTCCGGAACTGATGGCCGCCGGCGTTCGTGTGGTAGACCTGTCTGCGGATTTCCGCCTGAAAGACCTGGATGTCTGGGCCCAGTGGTACGGTATGCCCCATGAAACACCGGAGTGGGCACAAAAAGCGGTTTATGGCCTGCCTGAGGTAGCACGTGACGCGATTCGCCAGGCCCAGTTGGTCGCCAACCCTGGTTGTTATCCCACGGCGGTGCAGCTTGGCTTCCTCCCCTTGCTCGAACAGGGGTTGGTAGACCCCAGCCGGCTGATTGCCGATGCCAAATCCGGTGCCAGCGGTGCCGGTCGCCAGGGCAACATCGGCATGCTACATGGTGAGATCGGTGAAAGCTTCAAGGCCTACGGTGCCTCCGGGCATCGGCACCTGCCGGAAATTCGCCAGGGCCTGAGTCTGGCAGCTACCGGTCCGGTGGGCGTAACCTTCGTGCCGCACCTGGTACCGATGATTCGGGGTATCGAGGCCACCTTGTACGCGGAGCTGTCGGAGCCTGCGGATTTTGATCGGCTCCAGGCCCTCTACGAAGAGCGCTACAAGACCGAGCCATTTGTGGATGTCATGCCTTTTGGCAGTCACCCGGAAACCCGCAGTGTTCGCGGCGGCAACCAGTGCCGGATGGCATTGCATCGCCAGGAGCAGAGCAATGTGGTGATTGTCTCCTCGGTCATCGACAACCTGGTCAAAGGCGCTGCCGGGCAGGCAGTGCAGAACATGAATATCATGTTTGGTCTTGACGAAACCCAGGGCCTGAAGGCTCCGGCACTTCTTCCTTGAGGGCAAGACAAGGTGAGTGATACCCGCAAACCGAACGATGAGTATGTGGTGATCCGTCACCGGCCGGGCTACCGCCTGCGCCGGACGATGATCCTGCTGGCTTTTACCGTGGTTGCCGCCATTGCAGGTTACGCTGCTGGAATGGCGCAGGGCGGGTTCCGGTTTTCATCTGCTGAAGCTTCAAACGAACAGCTGGCGCAGGAATTGCGCAGTCTGCGGGATCAGTTCCGCACCGCTCGGCAGAATCTGGTGAATCTTGAGCGCGGGCGGGCGATTGACGAACAGGCGCTGCGGGAAGCCAGGAACACCATCGTTGGGCTCGAAACCCGAATATCGGAGTTGGAGGCAGACCTGACGTTCTATCGGAATATCATGGCGCCCTCAGAGACGAGCAAAGGGCTGCAGGTTGACAGCTTTACGCTGGCGTCCGCCCGTGGCGATAACACCTATCGGTTCAAGATGGTGCTAACTCAGGTTGGCAATAACAACAGTTTTATTGCCGGGCAGGTGGCCGTGAATATCATAGGCCGGTTGGACGGTGAGAAAGAAGTGATTGCCTTGCGCGATCTGTCCGACGACATCGAGGATCTGGGGGTCAGGTTCCGGTTTCGGTACTTCCAGGATGTAGAGGGTACCTTGAACCTTCCCCAAGGCTTTGAGCCCCACGAAATCCAGGTGGTGGCGCAGGCGCAGGGGCGGAATGCCTCACAGGCAGAACGAACATTTGATTGGGCACAGTTAACTGGGAGCTGATACATGCTGGGCAAGAAAAAACAGAAACCGCGCCGTTCCGTTGGCCATTTCGATACCTTGATTTCATCCAGAACAACCATTGAGGGTGATGTACGCTTTTCGGGCGGCTTGCACGTGGATGGCAAAATCAAAGGTCGGGTGCTGGCGGAAGAGGGCAGTGACGCTGTGGTCCGGCTGTCGGAAGTGGGTGAAATCACCGGCGATATCACTGCGCCACACATTATTATCAATGGCAAGGTGAACGGTGACGTGCGCGCCACCAGCCACCTCGAACTGGCAGAGAACGCTGCCATTAACGGTAACGTATACTATCGTCTTATCGAGATGGCCATGGGGGCATCCGTGAACGGTAATCTGGTTCGTCAGGATGAAACCAGCGGCCTGCTGACTCACGATAAAGAGTCTGTGCTAAGTGCGGAGTCAGAGGGTGAGGGTAAATCCGAATAGTTGACTGTTTTAGTCGGGAATACCATAATCCTCTGACCGCTTTATCTCCCGGAGGCATACCTTGAGTGTAGTTCAACAGCAAATAGCCACACCGTTGTTCTTCAGCGACAGCGCTGTTGCCAAGGTTCGCGAGTTGATCGAGGAAGAGGAGAATCCTGATCTCAAACTGCGGGTGTTCGTAACAGGTGGCGGTTGTTCGGGGTTCCAGTACGGATTTTCGTTCGACGAGAATCAGGAAGACGACGATACCGTCATAGAGCGGGATGGAGTAAAGCTGTTGGTTGATTCCATGAGCTACCAATACCTCGTAGGCGCCACAATTGATTATCAGGAAGGCCTTCAGGGTTCACAGTTTGTTGTTCAGAATCCAAACGCCAGCTCCACCTGCGGTTGCGGCAGTTCGTTTTCCATCTGAAGCCTCAAGCCGGGTAAATCGCGCCCAACACCCGCGGGCCTCTGGCGCCGGTTACCTCAGGCAGGTTTCCCGGCTGGCCTTCAAGGGTTTGTCTGGCCAGCCAGGCAAATGCCACTGGCTCTACCCATTGCGGGTCCAACCCCAGATCAGCCGTTGTGGTCAGCGCTACCGACCCCAGTCCAACTCTGAGTTCATTCATCATTAACCGGTTGAACGTTCCGCCGCCGCAGGCGTAAACCGTCATGTTGGCGGACTCTTGTGGCAACTGCTTCAGAACGGTAATCACCGTCAGTTGTAAGAGGGTCCGTTGAACGTCTTCTGCAGCCAGATCGGGGAACCGCTGCAGGTGGGTACGGATCCAGTCAAGGTTGAAGCGCTCCTTGCCGGTGCTTTTCGGAGCTGGCTTGCTGAAATAGGCGTCGGAAAGCATGCTGCTCAACAGCTCCGAATGCACAGTGCCCTCGCTTGCCAGGTGTCCGGATTCATCATAGTGACGCCCGGTCTGGTCCAGGCACCAGGCATCAAGCAAGGCATTTGCCGGGCCGGTATCAAAACCGACCACGGGTTTTCGTCCGGCTGCGGGAAGCCAGGTGATATTGGCGATGCCTCCGAGGTTCAGAATACAGCGGTCCTGCTCGTCCGAGGTAAACAGCCATTGATGGAAGGCCGGAACCAGTGGGGCGCCCTGACCACCTGCGGCCAGGTCTCTGCTGCGAAAATCCGAGACCGTGGTCAGTCCGGTGCTTTCCGCAATACAGGCGGCATTGCCAATCTGAAGTGAGAAGGGGGCAGGGCCGGCAGGTTGGTGGCGTACTGTTTGCCCGTGACTGCCAATGCCCTGAATATCCCGGAGTTTCAGGCCGGAGCGCCGGATCAGTTCCTTTGCGGTATGACCAAAGTGGTGGCCCACCAGTGTGTCCAATTCACCGAGTTCGTCAGTGTCTGACTGGTTTCGGGTGGCCAGCAGGAGCCTTTGTCTGAGTGGTTCAGGGTAGGGTAGCGAAAGCGTGGAATGAATATCCAGATGCCGGCCAGTGAAAGACACCAGCACCGCGTCAACCGCGTCCATGCTGGTGCCTGACATCAGGCCGAGCCAGTAGGTCATAATCAGTTGTCCGATGCCAGAGCCAGTTGGCGACCACTTTCGCGGAAACCATTGAACTGCGCCAGCCGCTGCTCGGTGAATTGGCGAAATCTTGCCATTTCAGCGCTTGGTACGGGCTTGGCGTCGGGCAGTTTCACGGTACGGGAGTTCTTGGCAACGCCATTCACCCGGAACTCGTAATGCAGATGAGGGCCGGTCACCATTCCGGACGAGCCAACATAGCCAATGGTGTCTCCCTGTTTTACCCGTGTGCCATTCTTGATGCCTTTACCCAGTCGGCTCATATGAGCATACAGGGTGGTGATATTGTCGCCATGCTGCAAAACCACGGTGCGGCCATAGCCGCCTTTCCAGCCGGCAAACTGCACTCGCCCACTGCCGGCTGCCTTGATCGGTGTGCCCGGGGGCGCGGCATAGTCGGTTCCCTCGTGGGGTCTGACCACGTCCAGCACCGGGTGTCGGCGTTGCAGGTTGAAGGGCGATGACACGCGGGCGTTGATTGGAACTCTCAGGAACGCCTTACGCATACTTTTGCCTTCCGGCGTGTAATAGTCACTCTCGCCGTTTTTGTCTGTATACAGCAGAGCCACATTCTCAGTACCGCGGTTGATGAAACGTGCGGAAAGAATCCGGCCGGTATCAAATTTTTTACCGTCGATGTACAGCTCTTCGTACACTACCTCAAAGCTGTCACCCTTGCGGACATCGTAGACAAAGTCGATGTCCCAACCGAAGATCCCGGCCAGTTCCATGGTGAGCCGGTCATTCAGTCCTGCGTCCCTGGCAGCAAGATAGAGGGAACCGTCAATGACGCCTGCGGCAAATGCCGGGCGCGGCTCCGGTTTGCGAACTTCTGTGTTGCCAAGGAAGCCGTTGTCGGTCTTTGAGATCTTGAGAGTTTCCAGGCGGCTGCGTTGCAGCTCCACGGCCACTAGCTGCCCCTCACTGTCAACACCGAAGCGAATGTCTTCCCCGGCGTAAAGGCGCTGAAGCTTGCCTGCTTCGCCTTCACCATGAATGACCGACAGCATGATGCCATCGTTGAAACCTGCTTTGCGAAACAGCGAAGACAGTGTGTCGCCGGACTTTACACGAAATTCCTGCCAGTCGACCTTCGGGACATCGGGTTTCGATGTGCGCCCGGCCTGAGCGATTGGTTCGCCGGCACTTTGCGCTTTGTCCTCTGAGGGCTGAGTGTCGGTGGCTTCCTGTGTCTGGGCGGGCCTGGTGTCTTTCGATGCCGCGCCAGACGCCAGGCCCTCTTCGAGGTCAATGGTGTAGGACATGCGCTTGGCTTCGACGTCAGCGCTGGGGCTCATCAGCACAGCGGCAGAGACAACAATCGTCGCTGCTGCTGCCAGAGTAATATGTGTTTTGGGGAATGTTTTAAGCACGTGGCTCACCCGTTTTCATCGGTATTCCAGCAAGTTGTACTAGCTAATTAAAGCGCTAGATCAAGTAAAGTCAAACAGATTACCGCATCTGACATTATCAGGACAGTGTCGAACATTACGGTTGAGCGGGTGTCTGGTCGTACAAAACTGCCTGCCGCTGGTATAATGCCGGTCCTTTTATTGCTCGGTTTGGTTGAAAACTGAGCAGTCACACTTTAGCAAGGGTGTCGGTTAAACACAGATTTGTTTTGTTGAGGTCTGTAACTGCCGCCGGCAAACCCTGACACCAAGTCAAACTGGGGACGAAAGGTTCATGGCAACAATTGAGGAAGCGTTGGCCGTTATCAAGCGCGGTATTGACGAGCTGATTCCCGAAGAGGATTTGATTGCAAAGCTTAAAGAAGATCGGCCGCTGAGGATCAAGGCGGGTTTCGATCCGACCGCACCTGATTTGCACCTCGGCCACACCGTGCTAATCAACAAGCTTCGCCAGTTCCAGGATCTTGGCCATGAAATCATCTTCCTTATTGGTGACTTCACGGGAATGATCGGCGATCCAACCGGAAAAAGCGCAACCCGTCCTCCTTTAACAGAAGAGCAGGTGCGCAAGAACGCCATTACCTATAAAGAGCAGGTGTTCAAGATTCTGGACCCGGAGAAAACCCGGGTTGTATTCAATTCCGAATGGATGAGCCAGATGAATGCCGCGAGCATGATTCAGCTCGCGGGCCAGTATACGGTTGCACGGATGCTCGAGCGTGATGATTTCACCAAGCGTTACAGAGCTGAGCAGCCAATTGCCATTCATGAGTTCCTGTATCCGCTGATTCAGGGCTACGACTCCGTAGCGCTTGAAGCTGATGTGGAGCTCGGTGGTACTGACCAGAAGTTTAATTTGCTGATGGGGCGGATTCTCCAGAAGCATTATGGTCAGGCGCCCCAGGCCATTATTACCGTTCCGATTCTTGAGGGGTTGGACGGTGTGCAGAAGATGTCCAAGTCGTTGGGCAACTATGTTGGGGTTAGTGATTCACCCGGAGAGATGTACACCAAGCTGTTGTCGATGCCGGATGAGTTGCTGTGGCGTTACTTCGAATTGCTGAGCTTCCGGCCAATGGCGGAAGTGGAGCAGTTCCGTGCTGAGGTAGGAGCTGGTGCCAACCCGCAGGACTATAAAAAACTCCTGGCTGAAGAGCTGATTACTCGCTTCCATGACGAAGAGGCCGCGAAAACCGCTCACAAGTCTGCCGGCAACCGGGTTGCGCTTGGGGAGATTCCGGAAAACGTGCCACTGGTAGAAGTCTCTCTCGAGGGGCAGGATGAAATGCCGATGGCAGCCGTCCTTCGCCTGGCTGGGCTGGTAAAGAATGGCGCTGCTGCTAGAGATGTTCTTGGTCGTGGTGCTGTCTATATAGATGGCAAACAGTTTGAAGGTGATCGCAGGTTTGTCAAAGGTGATGATTGCGTTGTCCAGGCGGGTAAAAAGAAGATTGCCCGGGTGGTCATTGTCGAGTGAAGTGAGGCTGGTTGCGACCAATTTGAAAAAATTTCAGATTGGTCGTTGACTCCTCAGCAGAGGTCTGTAGAATGCGCATCTCGCTTGAGGGGCTGGCCACTGAAAAGAGGCAAAACCTAAGCGATAACTGCTTGAAAGCGCTGAAGAAAAAGTTCGAAAGATTCTTCAGAAAGCGGTTGACAGGAAGGCGGTTCAGTGTAGAATGCGCACCTCGAAACAGGCAGTAAGCCGGACAGTTTTTTCGGCGGTTTTCGGAAGCGGAAACGGCGAAAAATAAACGGTTGACAGGGCAGCGGAACGATGTAGAATACGCGGCCTTGATTGAGCAACAGCTCAAACGCTCTTTAAAAAGTTAACCAAGTAATTCGTGTGGGCGCTGGCCGAGGTATTTCGGATACGAAATATCAGGACAGTGACTCGTCGAAATTGAGTTTTGTCTTGAGCAAGAATTAAGAACTTTCGAGTTCTTGTATGATTTAAACTGAAGAGTTTGATCATGGCTCAGATTGAACGCTGGCGGCAGGCTTAACACATGCAAGTCGAGCGGTAACAGGGGGTGCTTGCACCCCGCTGACGAGCGGCGGACGGGTGAGTAATGCTTAGGAATCTGCCCAGTAGTGGGGGATAGCCCGGGGAAACCCGGATTAATACCGCATACGTCCTACGGGAGAAAGCAGGGGATCTTCGGACCTTGCGCTACTGGATGAGCCTAAGTCGGATTAGCTAGTTGGTGGGGTAAAGGCCTACCAAGGCGACGATCCGTAGCTGGTCTGAGAGGATGATCAGCCACATCGGGACTGAGACACGGCCCGAACTCCTACGGGAGGCAGCAGTGGGGAATATTGGACAATGGGGGCAACCCTGATCCAGCCATGCCGCGTGTGTGAAGAAGGCTTTCGGGT
>NZ_PXNO01000022.1 GCF_003007715.1 Marinobacter shengliensis
GCAGGTATCGGCGCTCCAAGATCTCTTGAGGCATTCTCTAACCAGATTCCGGTAATTTCTTCTCCGCCTCCAGTGACCACCCCTCGTTCATCGCGAGCAGTCTTCCGGAAAACCAAATACAACGGCTCAATCCCGCTGTCCGCCGGAAAGCTCACGATCAGCTCAACCTGATCCTCAAAGGGCTGCTGGTAGCCGGGTGGCGAATGTTCCTGGCCATCCTCCTGGATGGGTGTCACCAGAATGCTGTAGGGATCAATACCGGAATCCGCCGGGTATTCGGTGCTCACTACCGGGCGGTGGCCGCTGTCATCCGGGTACCACACGAGGGTGAAGTCGTCATCAACCACCACTTCAAAATTCTCGCCCTTGAGCTCTGCGTGAGCAACCGGAACCCGGTCTTTGTATCCGGTGCTGTCGTTGACGTGATAGCCGGCCACCCGGAGGTTTCCGGTGGCATCCACGTGCAGATGAAAACGCACCCGAATGGCCGCCTCAGCCATCTCAAGCAGTTCTTCCTCGGTGTACAGGGTGCTGTCGCCCAATTTGGATGGCCAGAGTGCCAACAGCACTGCACTGCCGGCGGTGCTGAGTACTCCGGCACCAATGCGCGCGGCCATGGCCCAGCCTTTTGCCAGTCTCATTGCCGAACCAGAGATCAGGCCCAGCGGCCGCAAGCCGTTTGCCCCAGGGCTGGTGACCGTGGCGGGGGCAAGCATCGCAAGGGTGCCGAAATTGCTGGCCTTTTCCTCGCCCTCATTACTGTCGGTATCCCCGGAGGGCCGGGTGCAAGACTTGGCGAATACCTTGGGCCCCAGGGGCGGAAGCCCAAAGTTTTCCGAGATCACCACCGGCGGGGGTAGAGGCTCAGGTGGTGGCTCAATCACCGGGGGTTCCGGCGTGTAGTCGAGCTTGGGCGGTGGTGGCAGGCTATCGGAATGAGCGTAGGCGGTGCCTCTGGAAGGAAACGCTTGCCGGTCACCGAAGCGTTTTTCGAAGGCCGTGACGGCATTCTCTGCAATGGCTGCAGAGGTGCTTTCCGTGGGAACAATGCGCCCGGATACCAGCCTGAAAACGGGAGCCGCCGGGATCTCTTTGAGCAACACCAACTCGCCACTGGCAAGCTGGTCTCTTAATCGGGCAGGGGTAGAACTGGAACTCGAAAGGTAGCTGGCCAATTCCCTATCGGAGTATTGGTCCCAACCACCCTCAATCATCAACGCTTCATGAAGCGCAAGCGAGTGCGGGTCTGCTATTTTGGTCACGTCCGTGTATCCACAAGGTGTTAATCGGCACAATCCATGCCTGTAGTGTTGGCAAATGTACCGGAATTGCCGAGCGAGTCCAAGCCTACATTCAGAACACTTGTGGTACTAAGTCGTAAGCCGGCCCTCGCTAATCAGAAGCATTGCATTCATGGCCATCCCTGGCCGATCAAATCACCTTGCGAGCAAACCAGTCTCCACCAACCGCTCACGTATCCGGTCCAGGGCTTCCGGATTGCCAAGGGCATCCCGGTTGTCCGCCTTGTTCGAGCCATTGATCAGCCGGGCCACCGCGAGTTCCACTTTTTTGCCACTGCGGGTGTAGGGAATGTCGGGCACTTCCACGATGTGTTTGGGTACGTGCCGGGGGCTGGCGCCTTCGCGGATTCGGGTTTTCAGGGTTTTGATCAGGTCGTCGGTGACAGTCTGGCCGTCGGCCGGGACTACGAACAGGACCACTTCCACGTCGCCGTCGATCTGGCGGCCGACCACGAGGCTGTCTTTCACCTCGCTGATGGTTTCCACCTGGCGGTAGATTTCGGCGGTGCCGATTCTTACGCCGCCGGGGTTGAGGGTGGCGTCGGAGCGGCCGTAGATGATGGCGCCGCCGTGTTCGGTGAATTCGATGAAGTCGCCGTGGGCCCAGACGCCGGGGAAGGTGTTGAAGTAGGCGTCTTTGTAGCGTTCGCCGTCCGGGTCCTGCCAAAAGCTGACGGGCATGGAGGGCAGCGGTTGGCGGCAAACGAGTTCGCCCCGGCCTTCGCTGACCGGCTGGCCGTCATCGCCGTAGGCGACGGCGTCCACGCCCAGGAAGCGGCACTGGATTTCGCCTCTTCGTACCGGCAGCAGTGGCGTTGATCCCACAAAGCAGCCGCAGATGTCGGTGCCGCCGGCGATGGAGCCGAGTAATACGTTGGGAGCGCCATCACTGTAGACCCAGTCGTAGTCTTCCGGCAGCAGTGGGGAACCGGTGGAGAACACCACGCGCAGGTGGCTCTGGTCCAGGGTTTTGGCCGGTTGCAGTTCGGCTTTGCGGCAGCCGGCAATGAAACGGGCGCTGGTGCCGTAGTGGGTCACCCGCTCTTTGGCCACGGTTTCCCACAGGAAACTCAGGCTCGGGTACCCCGGGGAACCGTCGACGGTAATGACGGCGGCGCCGGTCATCAGGGCGGAGGCCTGCCAGTTCCACATCATCCAGCCGCAGGTGGTGAAGTAGAGGAAGCGGTCGTCCGGACCCACGTCGCCGTGCAGCATAAGCTCTTTGGCGTGGTTGACCAACAGGCCGGCGGTGCCGTGAACGATGCACTTGGGTTTGCCGGTGGTGCCGGAGGAATAGAGGATGTAAACCGGGTGGTCCGGGTCCACTGGGGTGAATGAGGGGGCCTGGCCTTCGCCCGCCTTCAGGGCGTCGTCCCAGGTGGTGACCATCCCCCCTGGAATCGGGGCTTCGTCTGGCAGTTGCGCAACGCTGACCACCACTTTCAGGGACGGCAGGCCAGCGATCAATTCGGCAAAGTCATCCTGGCGGGCAAACACCTTTCCGCCATAACCGTAGCCATTCACCACGATCAACGCTGAGGGTTCGATCTGGCCGAAGCGGTCGTTGATGGCGCCGATACCGAAGTCCGGGGAGGCGGAGCTCCAGATGGCACCGAGACTGGTCGCTGCAAGCATGCCGACCAAGGCTTCGTAGCCGTTGGTGACCACGCCGGCCACTCGGTCACCTTTCTGGATACCTTTGCTGCGCAGGAAGGCTTCGAGGGCGCCGGCGTCGGCTTTCAGTTCAGCGTAGGTCTTGCGCATTACCGGGCGGGTTTCGCAGTAGGCCACCACGGCTTCTTTATCAGCATGATCGCCGTCCGCCAGCCGCAGCAGGTTGGCGGCAAAATTCAGCTTCATGCCGGGGAACCATTCAGCGCCGGGCATCTCACGGCGGCCCAACACCCGCTTGCCGGGGGTGTCGCAGACCAGGCCACAATAATCCCAGATCTTCTGCCAGAAGGTATCCAGCTCGGTGATCGACCACTGGTGCAGGGCGTGGTAATCGGCAAACGGGCCAAAGCCCTGTTGCTCAAGCCAGGCCTGAAACTGGCCCATTCGGGAACCGGTGAGGGTTTCCTGGCTCGGGGTCCAGACAACCGGTGATTGTTCTGTGTTGCTCATCCGTCTCTCCAGAAAATTACTGCATATGCCAGCCGTGGCTGACCACGATCGACTGGCCAGTGAGGGCGGCGGACGGGAAGGCCGCCAGGTGCACCGCCAGCTCTGATACGTCTTCGAGGGTGGTGAACTTGCCGTCCACCGTGTTCTTGAGCATCACCTTGCTGATCACTTCTTCCTCGGAAATGCCCAGCTCTTTGGCCTGCTCTGGGATCTGCTTGTCCACCAGCGGGGTGCGTACAAAGCCGGGGCAGATGATGTTGCTACGTACCCCATGCTCGGCACCCTCTTTCGCCACCGCCCGGCACAGGCCCAGCATGCCGTGCTTGGCGGCTACATAGGGCGCTTTCAGCGGCGAGGCTTCCACCGAGTGTACCGAGCCCATATACAGCATAGTACCCCCACCTTGGGTGTACATCTGGCGCAGGGCGGCACGGGTCACCAGGAAGGCGCCGTCCAGGTGCACGTTCATCACCTTGCTCCAGTCGGCAAAGGCCAGTTTATGCACCGGGTCAATGTGTTGGATGCCTGCGTTGGCCAGGGCCACATCGAGCCGGCCCCATTGCTCAATGATAGTAGCAACCCCCTGGTCCACCGCCTGCTCATCGGTGACATCCATGGCCAGGGCCATGGCCGTGCCGCCCGCCTGCTCGATGGCCGCGACAGTGTCGGCGGCACTTTCCAGTGTCAGGTCCGCGACCGCCACCCGGGCGCCTTCGCGGGCGTAATGCTCAGCAATGGCCCGGCCAATGCCCCGGCCAGCGCCGGTGATGAGTGCAACTTGGTTGTGAAGACGCATCACACTGTCTCCTTGTTGATGATCGGTTTGTTATTGGTCTTGTACAGGGCGGTCATATCAACGACCTCCGTAGACTTCGTTGGGCAGCCAGGTGGCCAGGGGTTCGAACCAGAAAACCAACGCCAGTCCGAGCACCTGCAGGGCAATAAACGGCAGCACACCCAGGTAGATATGGCGTGTGGTGATCCCCGGTGGGCAAACACCCTTGATGTAAAACAGGGAGAAACCAACCGGCGGGGTCAGGAACGAGGTCTGCAGACAGATGGCGAACATCACCGCAAACCACACCGGCTCCACGCCGAGGGAGAACACCACAGGGGCCACCAAGGGCAGGATGATCAGGGTGATTTCCACCCAGTCCAGGAAGAAGCCCAGCAGGAAGGTGATGAACAGCACGGTGATCAGGATGCCAGTGGTGCCGAACGGCAAACCGGTAATGGCATCGCGGATCACATCATCACCGCCCAGGCCGCGAAGGACGGCGGCAAATACCGTGGCGCCGATAAAGATGCCGAAGATAAAGGCCGTGGTGCGGCTGGTCTGGTACAGGGATTCCCGCAGTACCTTGACGTTAAGACGCCGGCTCAAAAGAGCCATCAGCAGGGCACCGAACGCCCCCACGGCCGAGGCTTCGGTGGTGGTGGCAATGCCAAAGAAAATGGAACCCAGCACCGCAATGATCAGCGCCATCGGCGGCACCACCGCCAGGAATACATCCAGAAGCGCCCTGAGATCCAGCGGCTCCCGGTTTTTCGGCGCCGGGGCCAGGTCCTTTTTGATGAAGGAGGCAATCAGGATGTACAGGATATACATGGCGCCGAGCATCAGGCCCGGAATCAGCGCTCCCATGAACAGCTTACCGACAGACGCATCGGACGTGCCCAAACGATCCGCCATCAACACCAGCATGATGCTGGGGGGCACCAGAATACCCAGGGTGCCCACGGAACACGCAGTACCCACCGCCAGGGATTTGTTGTACTGGGCCTGCATCATCGGCCCCAGGGACAACATGCCCAACAACACCACCGAAGCCCCGACAATACCGGTAGAAGCCGCCAGCAGCACACCGACAATCACCACGGTAATGGCATAGCCACCGCGCAGCGGGCCGAGTACCCGCACCAGGCTGTGCATCAGCCTCTCGGCAATGCCGGAGCGGTCGAGCATGATGCCCATGAAGATAAACAACGGTAGCGCCACCATCAGTTCATTGGCCACCACCCCATACAATCGGGCATCCAGGACGCCGATGGTGCCGTTCCAGGTGAACCAGAGGTCGGCATCAAAATGTTCAATCAGAAAGTTCGCCAGTACGGCAAACACCAGGCCTATGCCCGCCAATGACCAGGCCACTGGAAAACCCAGCAGCAACAGCACCATGAAGGCGGCGAACATGGCAATAACCAGAAGTGTTTCCAAGCCCATGATTCTTGTGCCTCGTTACGGATGCGGGTGTTCGCCGTTGCCATCACCTTCGGGCGTGGCAATCTCGCGGGGAAATCGGAACAGCAGCGTGCAGCAACGCAGGGCCCGGGAAGCCAGGGCAATACCCACCAGGGTCATGCCGATGGGCAGCACGCTCTTGAAGATGAAGCGATAGGGCAGGCCGCTGGGGGCCTGGGAACGCTCGTTGTACACATAAGAGCTGTAGGCGTAGGGAATCAGCGTTTCCACCATCAGGTAGACGATGGGCAGCGCCAGTAACAAGATGGCCGCCAGCTCTATTCTCGCCTGCCATTTCAGGGAAAACCGTTCCCGCAACACGTCCACCCGAACGTGATCGTCTTTCACCACCGCAAAGCCCAGCGTGAGCATCATGGCGGCACCGAAGAAGTGCCAGGACAATTCCTCAAGCCAGATCGATCCGGCATTGAGAATGAAACGGCTGAACACGTTGGCCAGCACCACCACCAGCACGGCAATCCATAGCCAGGAACTGAGCTTGCCAACGCCAGCCACAAACCGGTCCAGCCACCAGGACAACCGGTTGTAGGGCAGGCCAGACCCCGCCTGAGCAGGCACGGGCGCCTTGGGGGATTCGTGCTCGTGAGTCACAATCACCTCGACATAATCAGGGAAAATTCGGGGTGGATGCCGGCAACGCCGGCATCCACAGGTTCAGGACTCGGTATCAGTCGTACTGATAGAAGTCCCGGGGCAGGTAGCCCTTGGAGTGCCAGATAGAGTGGTGTTCCATAAACTCACGCTGGCTGGTCAGAACGCGACGGAACATTTCGTCTCCGGCTGCGATCTCGTCCAGTACTTCGTTGGTGACTTTCTGCAGCTCACGCAGTACCGGCTCCGGCAGAGTCTGGGCGTTTACGCCTTCCTTCTCGTAATCCCGCAGGGCGGTGGGCTGGGCCCATTCACTTTCGGCGAAGCCTTTCAGGGTTGCCGATTCGCAGCCCATTTCGATCACGGCGCGGGTTTCAGGCTTGAGCTTGTTCCAGACGTCCTTGTTCACCAGCAGGTGAGAAGTGGTCAGAGTCTGGTGCCAACCCGGCATGATGTAGTTCTTGATGATCTGGTCCAGGCCCAGCATCTTGTCGATGGCTGGCTGGGAGAACTCGGTGGCATCGATGGTCTTGCGCTCCAGGGCCTGATACAGCTCACCGCCCGGAATCATGGTGACTGATGCACCCAGCTTTTCCAGTACCTTGCCACCGATGCCGGCAAAGCGGATTCTCAGGCCGTCGATGTCATCCAGGCTTTCGATCGGCTTGGCGAACCAACCGGCACCCTCGGGGCCAATGATCGAACAGAGCATGGGGTGGATGTTGCGTTTAGCGTAGATTTCTTCAAGTAACTCGCGGCCCTCACCCTGGTAATACCAGGCCAGGTAGGCAGGGGGTTCCATGTTGAAGGGGGCGCCAGAGTACAACGGCAACGCGGGAATAGTACCCTGATCGTAACCCACCCAGGTGTAACCGGCGGGGTACTTGCCTGTGCTGACGGATTCCATGATTTCAAACGGGGGTACCAGCTCGCCCGGCTCATAGTAACGAAGCTGGATATTGCCGCCAGAAACCGCTTTCAGGTTCTCAGTCAGGTGTTTGACCGGGGTAGTCAGGCCAATCAGATGCGACGGGAATGCCAGGGGCACCTGCCAACGGACTCGTTCCGATGCCAGGGCATCGCTGCTGATCAGGCTGCCGGAAATCACAGCCGCAGCGGTAATACCATAGGTAAGACGCGAGAGCTTTTGCTTGATCGACATGAAATGGATCCTTCTTGTTGTTGTCATCCACCTTTCGGTCTTGGTGCCGAAAGGCTGGTCTGAGTTGAATCAGACAACGCACGAAACCGCGACTGACCGGTTCGGGTCCAACGAATGTGCGCCAGTGTTGTTTTCGAGCGTTGTTCTGACGTCCTGCATTCAGGCTGTAGCAGACACCGTGCCATCCAAACAAAGTCTTTATTTATCAATTAATTATGATTTTTCCCCATATTCCAGAAACATCGGAGCGTCTGGCTGACCGGACACTTCAAGACCTTGGTCGGAGTGAAGTGTCCTAAAAACAGGACATATGTCTTGGATTCAGGACAGCTTCGCCAGTTTTTCATAGAAAACCGACCGGGAAATGCCCAGCAGACGGGCGGCCTTGGTACGGTTACCCCGGCAGGCCAGCAGCGCCTGCTCGATGGCCTGGGCCTCCGCCTCGGCCAGGGTCTGGGCGAGCGGCCGCACCGGCCTGGGCGCCATGGCCGGCACAGTGCGCTGGCTCGCCCTCGGCAATACCTTGAAGATGGCATCGGCATCCAGCAGGTCGCCATCCTCACTCATGGTCAACGCCCGCTCCAGCACGTTGCGCAATTCCCGGATATTGCCCGGCCAGTCATAGCTGCCAAGAGCCGCCACCCCGGCATCGGTAATTTCCCCCCGCAGCCCCTGACCGTCGCAGATTTCACCCAGCAGCGCCTCGCACAGCACCCCGAGATCCGCCAAGCGGTCCCGCAGCGGCGGTATGTTGATTTCCAGCACGTTCAGGCGGTAATAGAGGTCTGACCGAAAACTGCCCTCAGCAATCATCGATTCCAGATTCCGGCTGGTTGCCGCGATGACCCGAACATCCACATTGGCCACCTTGTTTGAACCCAGGGGTTCGATTTCCCCCTCCTGGAGGGCCCGCAGCAGTTTCGCCTGCAACGGCAGCGGCATGTCGCCCACTTCGTCCAGGAACAGGGTGCCCCCGTTGGCCAGTTGAAACTTGCCATCACGGGTACGCCGGTCAGCTCCGGTATAGGCACCCGGCGCCACACCAAAAAACTCCGCTTCCAGCAGATTTTCCGGAATGGCCGCCACGTTCACCCCAACGAAGGGTTTGTCGGCCCGGGGCGATACCGCGTGGATCGCCTGGGCCAGAACCTCCTTGCCGGTACCGGTTTCTCCCAGCAGCAGCACTGGCATGTCCCGGCCAGCGGCCAGACGGGCACGCCGTTTGACTTCCAGGGCAGCGGGACTGCCACCAACAAAGTCCCCAAGGCTGTAACGGGTGCCCCGGGCCTTCTTCGCCAGCGCCTTGCGGGCGGCGGCGAGATCACGGTGCAGGCGACGGTATTTTGATACCAGCGGCGTCAGCGGTTGCAGGTCATCATAAAGGACGAAGGCAACCGCCCCCTCGATTTCACCCTGCTGGTCGTAATAGGGCAGCCGGGTAACCACCAACTGCTGCTGGTTGTGTTCCATGATGTCCAACAGCAGGGGTTTGCCGGTTTCCACCACCTCCGGCATTCGGGTTTGGGGTATCACCTGGCGCACCGGTTTGCCGATTGCCTGGGCTGGGTCGCCAAGGCCCAGCAGGTGGGAATAGCTGCTGTTAATCCAGGTAATCCGGGTATGCCGGTCCACGGCAATGGCACCGGCACTGGCTTCCTCAAACATGGGAAACAGCGCTTCTATCAGGTCTCTTGTCAGACCACTCTTGTTTTTATCGGTAAACAGCTCGGTCATGTACCGCGTACTCACGGGCCGGAATTGGTTCATGGGGCAACCCTGGGCGTCCGGATTTCCGGACGCAGTCACGGAAGTATAGAAAGCCCCCGGTCCGGGGGCAAATCGAAATATCCTGTCTTTCAGAAACCGACCAAACTCGCCCTACTCCGGTATTCGAAGCTGGCTTCCGGTATGGATAATCCGGTCGGCGTCCGCCGGTACCGGCAGCACTGGCGGGAGGTTGGCTTCCGTCAGCGGATTCGCCAGGTCGCCCCTCGGAACGGCCCGAACCACCTGGCTTGGCGGTAATGGCTGGCCTTCGGTGAGATGGGCCCACATCAAATCCAGCGCCTGGAAGTAGTAATGGTGAAGGGGGACATAACGATCTCCGACGCCGGGAAATCCGTTGAGCACATCCAGGTGGTGGGCGTTGAGGATTTCGTAATAGCGCAGTCCGCTGCCGCTGCCTTCCACCTGCCGGTTGAGCCCCACATAGGGCCGTGAGGTGTGATTGATGGGCAATATTGCATCGGCGCGCCCGGTCACAAACACCGCAGGTTTACCCCGAAGGTTTCCGGTTGCCCGCACCTCAGCAATACCCGAGGCGGCCGCATCGCTCAGCGCCGCTGCATCACCGGTCAGCTCGGCACCGGTTTCCGGGTGCGTGCCTTGCGCAAGGGCACGCAGGCACAACAGGGCATCCAGGCCGTAGTCCGGCAGGCTGGAGCTGGGAGACACACTGGCGGCAAGGTTGGTGGGCTGCCCTTCCGCCTGATCGTACACAATGTTGACACCGGCTGATGGGGGTATGCCATTACTGGCCGAGAACAGTGCCGCCTCCGCCGCCGGAGCCAGGGGTATGACAGCCCCGCTACCGTCAGTGGCGGCCAGGCTGAGGTCGCAGAGGCGATCTTCCACACCGCTGCGGCTGTAGGCATTGGCGTAGGTCATGGAAATGCTCTGGGCGACGGCCAGTCCGAAATGCAGCGGCGCCAGCAGGTTCTGTTCTGGCTGAATGGCAAATTCCTCATTGAGGATCCGCAGGGCATCGGTTGCCTGGTCATCCACCGTGGCGCCGGACACCAGGCCTTTGTTGGCCAGTGATTGGCAGATGTTCTGGCCAATGGCCGGAGGATTGAATGCACCGTTCAACGGTGCCAGGTCGCGAATGGCCGGGGCCTGATTGGCACACCCCTGATAAACCGCCAGGGCAGTGGTGTAATCCAGCAGGCTGCGGCTGTGTTCGGTGATCTCGGGCCCCTCTCCCTGGCGAATGCTGAAGCTGCGATCCACTACCGGATTGACATTGGGTTCAGACACCGCAACTCCGTCGATCAGCCCCTGCTGATCCTGCTCTGCTGCCTGTATCGAGGCACCGCCGCCATTGGAAACACTGGAGGCAATGACCAGGGTATTGTCCGGCTTAATGGTTTTCAGTCGTTTACCGTTCGGCAGCAGGCGCCCAAACTTTTGGTTCAGTACGTAGAAGCCAAACTCAACGGACTGCAGTACATGCCGGCCCCAGTCCGCCTCCGGATTGGCCCGGGAATGGGCATGCTTCCAGGCGAATCGGTCCGGCCACTGGGCGTTGAAGTCGCCGCGCTGGATGTCGGTCAGCGGTGCCCGAAACAGCACTGGCACATCCTGATCGGTCAGGTCGCCATCGAGGGTCTGGGCCTGATTGTTCGCCAGGTTGTGGGCACCGGTGCCGGTGCCTTTATCGGTGTACACCACGGCACACTGCTTCTTTAACCCCCATTCACCGGCCGTACCGATTGCACCATAGACTCCGCGGGAACCGGACGAAGGAGCGGTTACCATACAGGGCGCATCAACGTTGAAGCTAGCCGGCACCTGCACCATCACGGTCACCGGCACCGGGCTGCCAGGCACAGACATCAGAGCCAGGAATTCCTCACCGGGCACCTGGCCATCACCCGTCACCCCGACGTGTGGCCCGAACAGCTCACCGTAGCCGCCACCCGGGGCAGTATCCACCAACGCCCGGTAGTTGTTGTAAATAGCCAGTCGGCGACGCTCCCGGGCCGTCGGGTTGAGAGGGTCGGCGAACGCCGGAGCGGTGGCAGACGCCAATCCGTCTGCCCCCAGGCCTGCGGTCAGAAGATCGTCGGTAATGCCATCGTAATCGTGCTGAAGAACGTCGCCCTGGATGAAGTCGGGCAACTGATTGAAGGCGGGGTTGCGGTCGTTGCAGGCAGTCAGCAACAACCCGCTGGCCCCGATCAGGGCACAGAGTGTTATGGGTTTCATGATCGTTCCTTGTTTGTTGTTTTTGAAATCACCTCATAAGAGGCGAAAGTGCCCTTGCGGATCCTGTGCCAACAACCCAACCATCTGTTTTTATTGATTTAATTTCAAATAACACAGATTCAACAGGTGAAAGCTTCCGGATTTCCGGACATGCACAGGCTCAAATCACCTTCGATCCCCGGCAGTGCGGCCTTTACAGACGTGTCCGGCTTTTCATACAGCGTCCTGCGATCCGGACACATGCCCCCATCGACATCCATCTTCAGCGGCAGCTCGTATCATCGGGGTAATTGGCAAGCCTTAAGGAGGCAGGGAGTGATCGTTCGTAATGTCAGGTATTTCAGTGCCATCATGGCCATGTCCGCCCTGTTCCTGACAGGTTGCGCCAGCCACCAGCCAACGCCATCACACTCCGTTACCCTGCCGGAAACCGGGTTCACCGTTCATTCCTCACTCCGATATTCACCGGATACCTGGCCAGAGCCGCTGTACGCCGATCTCTACGTGCCTGAGCGCACTGATCCTGCCCCGGTAGTTCTGATGGTTCATGGTGGTGGTTGGGAGCGTCGCTCTCGAAGCGATATGACCTGGGTGGCGGAGTCCCTGGCCAGCCAGGGATTCGCCGTGCTCAACGTGGATTACCGGTTCGCCCCGGACTTCACGTTTCCGGCACAGCTGCACGACCTGCAGATCGCCCGCCACTGGCTGAACCGGAATGCTGGCCGCTATGGCCTGGACACTTCCCGGGTCACTGGCTTCGGCTTCTCCTCGGGCGCTCACCTGGTGGCCCTGCTAGCGACTGTCGCCAGCACAGACAGCGATCTGAACACCCCCCATGGCGGACCGGACACGGCCTTACAGGCAGCGGTGGCCGGCGGGCTTCCAGCGGACTTGCCCGCCTTTGGCTCTGGCCGGCTATTGCGTCAGCTTCTGGGGGCTGAATTGGAAGAACAACCCGATCGTTACCAACGGGCGTCTCCGGTTACCCATGTGAGTGCAGCAACGCCGCCGTTTTTCCTGTTTCACGGCACCATGGATATGTTGGTTCCGTTCAGTCAGGCCGAGCGTTTTGCCGAGGCCCTGGATGCCCAGGGGGTGTATCGCGAGATCTACCGGATGCGCCTGCGGGGCCATGTCACCAGCTTTCTGACCGCCGGCAATGCGGTCGATCAGGCGGCCCGGTTCCTGGCTCGCCAGGGCGCCGGGCCGCAATCAGCCCAGGCGAATGAACGGTAACAGGCTCAACCCGAGAATAACGGCAATGGCGATGAGTGCCGCCAGGAAGGTGACCGGCCGGAGTCGAAACTGATACCAGAGCCCGGTTTCACCACGCTGGCAACGGGCCAGGTAGTCTTCGCGCTGGGCCTGAAGGCGGCGTGCCTGGTAGTCATCCAACAGCGCCCGGGCGCGCTCCGCCTCGTCATCGTCATGCACCCAGAAACCGCCCATGCTGATGCCCCAGCGGCTGGGTGGTGTTTCGTAATAGCGCACCTCATGCTCTTCGAACAGGGCGCGGATATCGTCGGCCTCGTCGTCGGGTACGTTACGCAGGTTCATCAGGTGGTGGGGCATAGGGCGTTCCGGCTGGCTTAACGGGCGTTGTTGGCTATATCCTAGCAGGAAAGCATAACCGACCGAATGCAACAGGATTCTGCATGAGCCACCATCCCCTTCGTCTGCTGCTGGAGTTTGATGACCGCATCCAGCGCGACAGGGAGCAAGCCCCCGCCTTTCTGCACCGCCGGGACCGGCGTTTTGCACTGGACTGCGAACAGCAGGGCATTCGCCCCGACGCAGCGGCCTGGCTGGCACACATGCAGCGACTCAGCGGCCCCGGCAGTGCAAGCCAGGCGAACCACAAGCTCGAGTTGCAGTGGCAACGTATCCAGCGTGGTTTTATCGCAGCCGGGGCACTGTTCGGGTTGATTACCATGGCCGGCCTGCTGTTCTACGATGGCGGCCAGCGCATCAATATCACGGTGTTCGTGGCATTTGTGCTGCTGCAGCTGTTGCTGGCTACCGCAACCACCGTCCAGGCGGTTGCCGGCTGGCAGCCCTGGGGTTGGTTGCAACGGCGGTTGCAGCCGCAACTGCCGGGGCAAACCCTGGCACAATTGCAACCGCTGTTGATGGCCCGCGCCGCCCACGCCGGCGGCACCGCGTTCGCCACCACCGGGCTACTGACCCTGCTGGTGTTGCTTGTTATTCAAGACCTGGCCTTTGGCTGGAGCACCACACTCGACACGGCCGCCGGCGGGTATCACACACTGGTGCAGGCGCTTGCCACCCCCTGGGGCTGGCTGTGGCCGGCGGCTGTGCCGTCCCAGGAACTGGTCGAAGCCACGCGGTTTTTCCGGGCGGCTCCGGATAGCGCCGGCACAGCCCCGGCGCAATGGGGCCAATGGTGGCCATTTGTCGTCATGCTGTGGCTAACCTGGGTGCTGGTGCCCCGTTTGATGCTGCTGGCTTTCAGCCACTGGCTGATCAACCACAAGGCCGTCCGGATTCTGCAGCAGCATCCCGGCATGCAAGCGCTGGCCTGGCGCATGGAAACCCCGACCCTGGACACCGGCAACCAGCACAACGACGCCGACGACCTTCCCGACACCACCACCCGGGCCCGGACCGTCGAACTATCAGACACGGACCATATTGTCTGTTGGGCCGGCGCCGGTGAGCCGGAGTTACCGCAACAACTACTTGGCAACCAGACCCAGATCCTCAAGGCTGGAGGCCGGGCCTCCCTGGAAGAGGATGACCGGGTACTGGCAACCCTGGCGCAGGCCCTGGCGCAGAGCCCGGAACCCAGCGTTATGTTGATCACCCGCAGTTGGGAGCCCCCCACCGGTGAACTGCACGACTTCCTGGACCATGCCCGGGCACAATGGCCAGGGAATACCCGTGTACTGATACTGCCGCTGGCCTCCGACGCCAACCGGGCGCCGGCCGACCACTTGCTCCAGCCCTGGCTGCGCTTTACCGAGCGACTACCGGAGGGCTTTGCCCAGGTCACCGTGCTGCCGTCCGTGCCGGATAACCCCTACCAGACCGGAAACGAACGCCCATGAACCAGCAGCCGGTTTTCGCGGTGGTTGGCCACCCCAACAAAGGCAAGTCCAGTGTGGTGGCCACCCTGTCCCAGAACGACGCCATCGCCATCGCCCTGGAACCGGGCACCACCCGGGCCCGACAGGCCTACCCGCTCAGTGTTGATGGCCAGCAGCTGTACACCCTGGTCGACACCCCCGGCTTCCAGCGACCCCGGCGGGTACTGCAGTGGTTGGAAGCCCACAGCCTGTCGGCCTCCGACCATCCGGAAACCGTCCGGGCGTTCGTGCTCCAGCACCAGGGCGATGATCGCTACGTGGATGAATGCGAATTGCTGACACCCGTTATCGAAGGCGCCGGGATCATTTACGTGGTGGATGGTTCCGTGCCCTACAGTACCGAGCACGAGGCGGAAATGACCATCCTGCGCTGGACTGGCCGGCCAAGCCTGGCCCTGATCAACAGCATAGGTGATGACGACTACAGCGATACCTGGCAGGCCGCACTCGGCCAGTTCTTTCAGGTTGTCCGCAAGTTCGACGCCGTTCGCGCCCCATTCGAGCAGCATCTCAGCCTGCTCAAAGCCTTCGGACAGCTTGAACCGGACTGGGAGCAGACCCTCGCCCGGGCCACCGACCTGCTGGCCCAGCAACGACAACAGCGCCGCCACCAGGCCGCCGGCCTGATCGCGCGAGCCCTGGAAGACATGATGGGCTATCAGGAGAAGCGCACACTCACCCTGGATCAGGTGGCCAGCATCAGTGATGCTTCCCTGGCTGAAACCCTGCGGGACCGCTGGTATCGGCATCAGCGCCAGCGCGAACAGACCCTGCGGGTGAACATTGAACACCTGTACCAGCATCAGCGCATCCAGCGACAGGAGGCAGAGCTGGAATGGGCCAACCAGCACGACCTGTTCTCCGAAGACACCCGGAAACACTGGGCGGTCAGCAGGAAGTATCTGGCCGGGGCTGGCTTTGGTGCGGGTGCGGTCGGGGGTGCCGGCATTGACGCCGCGACCTTCGGCACCTCCCTGGGCACCGGAGCCCTGGTGGGTGGGCTGATCGGTGCCGCCGGCAGCTACTTTTACGGTGACCGGCTGCTGCTCCCGGCCCTGAACATCGGCCCCCTGAAAGATGGTTTGAAAAGCGCTACCTTCGGCCCCGTACAGGACAGCCAGTTCGGCTATGTTGTCCTGGGCAGGGCGGTGGATCACTGGTGGCACATCAGCCACCGAAACCACGCCGGCCGCGACCTTCTGGAGCTGGAACCGGCCGATCAGCACTGGCTGGAACGGCTCGATAAACACAGTCGCCGGGAGATCCAGAAAGCCTTCGACCGTTGTCGCAAACAAAAATCTCTCGGCCACCAGCAACGACAGATTCTGGCAACCGCCATTGAGCATGCCATGATGGTTTACGACGATTGGCGGTTGAATCGGCCTTAACTGGCATGTTTATACTGTACGGCTATTCCATCACACAATGAGGAATGCGAATGAAAATTGTACGAGTGCAAGACATTATCGGTACCGAGCGCGAAGTCACCGGCCCAGGCTGGACCAGCCGCCGCATGCTGCTGAAAAAAGACGGCATGGGTTTCTCGTTCCACGAAACCATTATTCCCGCCGGTGCCGAGCTTAACCTCTGGTACAAGCATCATCTGGAAGCGGTTTACTGCGTTGCCGGTAACGGCAAAATCCTGGATAAGGCCACCGGCGAAACCCACGAGATCACCGATGGCACCCTGTATGCACTCGACAAGCACGACCAGCATACCCTTTACGGTGGCACCGAAGACATGCGCCTGATCTGTGCCTTCAACCCTCCGGTCACCGGCCGCGAAGTACACGACGAAGACGGCGCCTACCTGCCCGACACCAGCGAAGACTGAACCCGCTTGTCGTGACAACCCCCTCGGCAACCACTGCACCGCCATCGCCAGCCAGGCTGCTGCCGGTGGCGGTGCTGCTTTGGCTGGCCGGTGTTTACCTGAGAATTCCGGTACTGGTGGCGCCGCCACTGGCGCCATTTATTTCAGATGAACTAGGCCTTACCCAGGCCCTGACCGGCGCCCTCACCACTTTACCCATCCTGATGCTGGCCATTGGCGCCATGCCTGGCTCCCTGGCCATTTCCCGCATCGGCCCCAGAAACACCCTGGCCATGGCCATGGTGATCATGGTGATCGGCTCCGCAGGTCGCGGCCTGGTGCCGGACACTACCACGCTGATGCTCGCCAGCGCGGTCATGGGGCTCGGCGTCGCCATGATGCAACCGGCATTACCGGCTTTGCTGCCACGCTGGCTGGCGCCCCATCACCTGGCCATCGGCTCTGCCATCTACATGAACGGCATGTTGATGGGCGAATTCATTGGTGCCGGCATCACATTACCGGTGCTCATGCCATTGCTGGATAACAGCTGGCGCGCCACGCTGCTGGCGTGGTCGTTACCGGCACTTCTGGTTGCCGCAGCCCTGTTTCTGCCCAAGCGGGACCTGGCACGGCCGGTGCGCCGCAGCGCCTGGCTGCCAGACTGGAAAAACCCGCTGACCCTGCGTATTGGCCTGCTGTTGGGCTTGTCCGGCTCCATGTTTTTTGGCCTTAACGCCTACATGGGGAACCTGCTGGAACAGCAGGGGCATTTTGAGAAGCTGGCAGACGCGCTTTTCTGGTATAACTTTGCGCAAGTGGTGGCCTCGCTGCTGATGCTCAAGATGGCCCGATTCTGGGTAGGTAAGCGCAGCATGATCATCTTGATGGCGGTGCTCAGTATCGCCGGCACCGGCGGCACCCTTGTCCTTGAGGGGTGGCCAGCCATATTCAGCGCCACCCTGATGAGTTTTGTTGCCGGTATCCTGCTGATTCTGCTGGTTGCGCTGCCACCACTGCTGGTACGCTCGGAGGAAACCGGGAGGTTGTCGGCCGGCACGTTTCTGGTGGGCTATACCCTGGCGTTTTCAGTGCCCATGATCGGCGGCCTGATTGCCGACTGGAGCGGGGATATCCGCCACGCCATCATGGTGATGGTAGGGTATAGCCTGCTGGTGTTACCCATAGCCTTTACCCTGGATCTGCGCCGTCGACCGGCCTGAGTATCATCTGTCAGCCAATAAACATCGTATGGAAGCCGTTAAGCCCCATGCTCAAGCAAGGACTCTGTGTTGAAACTGGCCACCCTGATTAACCAGCTCGCGGATGAAGACACCAGCGCCCTGAAAACACTCAGCCTGGTGGTGGACTGGATTCGCCCGCAACGGAGCGAAACCGTCCACAACGCCGTTGACCGCATGAAGCAATTGGAAGCGGCCCTGACCGAGAACCTGGACGTACACCTGGCAGTTTCTGGCCGGCTGCAGGAATGGCTCGACCAGGCACAGTTTTTCCAGTTGTTGTCTGGCCTGGGGCTCTATTCCCGCCGGGGCTTCCTGAAAGAAATCGGCGAGCGCCTTTACGAGCGAATCAACCCGGCCCCCAAAGACCGCAACAACGTCAAGAACGTGCTGTTTGTGGTGTTCCACCGCAAAGACGATGCCGAATGGATTCACCGCATCCCCGATGAGGCTTTAATCCGCCTGTTGACTACCCTCTGGCACTTTTCGCCCTCGGCCCTGGAACGCACCCGCAATCGCATTTACAGCCAGATGCTCAACGCCCTGGAGATGATGTCCATCTGGGTCGCCGCCGAGGAACTGGAGCCCAACATCCTGCGCTTGAACCCGAAGATCATCGACCGGGAATCCGCCTTCGTGGCCCTTCAGCGGGAAATCGCCGCGCTGGTGCAATCCTGGGGGCATGCCCTGCAGGAAAAGGAATCCGTTGAGCTGGACGATGCCCACGCCCGGGTACTGATTGAACAATGCCGTGAAGAGATTGACCGACTGCAACGCAAATCCGTCACCGCCGGCTCCACCATGGCGCTGACCCACCTGCTGGAGCGGCTGCACCAGACCCTGGACCGGATTGAACACCTGCTGGATATTCTGGACCCGGCAGACCCGGTTAAACGGCTCAATCGCTCCGTGGAACTGTTCAAGACCCTGGTCCAGGCCAGCGCCGAGCGCCACGGCGTCAGAGCCCTGTGGCGCGCCAATCTCAGGCTGATGTCCCGCAGCGTCACCGAGAACGCCAGCGACCACGGCGAGCATTACATCGCCGGCAGCCGAAAAGAATACCTGGCCATGCTGGCCTCAGGCGCCGGCGGCGGGTTTATCATCGCCTTCATGGCACTGATCAAAATCCAGATACTCCAACTGGACCTGACCAAGGGTTGGGAAACCCTCTGGGTCAGCCTGAACTACGGCATCGGCTTCATGATCATCCACATGCTGCACTGCACCGTGGCCACCAAACAGCCCGCCATGACTGCCGCCAGCATCGCCGAAAAAGTCGAGCAGGGCGAGCAGGGCCGCGCCAACGCCCGCAAACTGGCGGAACTGCTGGTCCGGGTTGGCCGCACCCAATTCGTCGCCATCATGGGCAACGTCGCCGTCGCCCTTTCTGTGGCTTTCGCCGTTGGCTCGTTATACAGCCATGTGCAAGGCGTTCCGCTGATCAGTACCGAACGCTACGATTACATGCTCACCGGCATCCACCCCTGGCAAAGCCTGGCCTTGATGTACGCCGCCATCGCCGGTGTCTGGCTGTTCTTCTCAGGCCTGGTGGCCGGCTACTTCGACAACCGCGCAGCCTACCTGAACCTGGCCGAACGCCTGGAACAACACCCCCTGCTGCGCCCCCTGATGCCGCCGGAAACCCGCGCCCGCTTCGGCGCCTACGTGGCTGAACACTACGGCGCCCTGATGAGCAACTTCGTGTTCGGCGTGCTGCTCGGCGTCACCGGCTACATCGGCTACCTCCTGGCCCTGCCCATCGACATCCGCCACGTCGCCTTCTCCTCCGCCGACGTCGGCTACGCCATGACCGTGTTCATCCCCGGCGCCAGCGACTTCGCCCTGTTCACCCTGTTCGCCCTGCTGATCGGCGGCGTCAACCTCATCGTCAGCTTCACCCTGGCCCTGAACGTGGCACTCAGAGCCAGAAACACCCGGATATCCAGCTTCCCGAAACTGATCAAAGCCTGGTTCCAGGTGGTCGCTGAAAACCCCATGGCGCTGATTTACCCGCCAAGAGATCCGCTACCGGAACCAGACGACCTCAAAGAGGCTCAACCCGACAGCCCGCAAACCAAGGCCGAAAACAAAGAACAGCGCCAAAAGGCCCTACAGAAATAAAAAAGGGCCGCCAAAGCGACCCACAAAACAGTGACGAAAATCAGACTCCCCGAACACAGCTAGCAGGCCGTGGGGCGGGGAGGTCTTTTCCGCCGGAAAAAAGATGTCTGAGCGAAGCGAGTTGTTTTTTCCAGAGGAAAAGACCTCCCCGCTCCGCGGCCAGACTCCCAAACTCAGATGTAGTAGTCCTTCAACGGAGGAAAGCCATTAAACTCCACCGCACTGTAAGTGGTGGTATAAGCCCCGGTCGACAACCAGTACATCCGGTCACCAATCGCCAGATTCAAAGGCAACGGATACTTGTGGTGCTCATACATGATATCGGCACTGTCACAGGTCGGCCCCGCAATCACACAGTCCTCGCCCTCGCCGGACTTCTCGGTCCAGATCGGAAACTTGATCGACTCATCCAGCGTCTCAATCAGCCCGGAGAACTTGCCCACATCGGTAAACACCCAGCGGTGCAACGCGGTACGGGACTTCCTGGAAATCAGCACCACCTCACTCACCAGCACACCGGCGTTAGAGATCAGCGACCGCCCCGGCTCAATAATGATTTCCGGCAGATCGTCGCCAAAATCCTCCCGCAGGAAACGGGCAATTTCTTCTGCATACACCGCCAGCTCATTGGTGCGGGTGATGTAGTTGGCCGGAAAACCACCGCCCATGTTGATCATCTTCAGCTCAATGCCGTCTTCTTCCTTCAGGCGCTCAAAAATCACCTTCACCTTGTTCAAGGCCGCATCCCAGGCGCCGATTTCCCGCTGCTGGGAACCCACGTGGAATGACACACCGTAAGGCACCAGGCCCAGATCGCGAGCCAGGATCAGCAGGTCCATGGCCATATCCGTCTGGCAGCCAAACTTGCGGGACAACGGCCAGTCTGCGGTCAGGGTGCCTTCGGTCAGAATGCGCACATACACTTTTGAGCCCGGCGCCGCTTTCGCGATGTTGCGCAGGTCGGCTTCGGAGTCAGTGGCAAACAGGCGCACGCCCTTCTCGTAGAAGGTGCGAATGTCCTTCGCCTTCTTGATGGTGTTGCCATAACTGATGCGATCACCGGTCACGCCCAGGCCCATCACCTTGTCCAGCTCATACACCGATGCGATATCGAAACAGGCACCCTTATCCCGCAGCATGGTCAGAATCTGCGGCGCCGGGTTGGCTTTAACCGCATAGTAAACCTTGGCGTACGGGAACCCTTCCACCAGCTCCTCGTACTGACGGTCAATGGTCTGGGTGTCGATGACCACAAACGGGGTTTCCTTGCCGTCGGCAAAGTCCTTGATCCGCTTGAAGGTCTCGGCGCTGTAATAATCGGCGATGTCAGCGTTGGGGTTCAGATTCATGGGTGGTGTGTCCCTCCACAGGGTAAACGGGCATAAAAAAAGGGTAGCACAGCCTCGCCGTGTTACCCGTGAATAGTCGCGATCATCAGGCTTTTTTCTGACCACCGCAAATGCGCATATATACCCATAAATCCGGCAACGGAAACCGGACCTCTGGCAGAGAATTCTGTATCACACCGCCACCGGCCAAAGCGGCGTCGGCTCTGTCGGCCCGTCCGGATCCTGGGGGCAGCTCTGCCTGTTCAGATAATCCAGAATGGCCTCTTTTAGATCGCTGCCCTGGCCGAGCCCCTGGTTGCCAAACAGCCGGTTGAATTCCAGAACGTAGGGGTAGCCGTCAACCAGCGCTATATCAAAGCCAGCGTGGTCTACTCCCAACTCTCTCGCCAACCGCAGGGCCAATTCGGTGACCACCCCTGGCACCTCGCTGGTATCAATTTTCCCACCCCGGGCCACGTTGTTGTAGAAGCCCTGTTCCGCCTGGGTTCGCCAATAGGCCGTCAGCACCCGGTCACCCACCACCACAACCCGCACATCGCGGTCGATAGGCAAGTATTCCTGAGCATAAAGTACGTGGGTACGTTCGCAGTACCGGCGCCAGTCGTCCCGGTTTTCAATCAGCCACACTCCTTCGCCCATACTGGCCTTGGGCAGCTTCGCCACAAAGGGCAGGGCCATGGTGTCCCAGATCAGATCCCGCTCCTGGGGGCCGTTGGCTTCGATCAACGTCCAGGGGGTGTGTTCCGGCGCTACGGTCTGGAACGCACGGGTCATCTCCACCTTGTCATGACCAATGCGGTAGCTGGCCTCGCTTGGAAACACGCGGCACTTGAGCCCATGGACCAGGGCGTTCAGTTGCCAGTATTCCGGGAACAGCACCCAGTCGGCGTCTCGCAGCAGGTCCTTGTGTCGAAGGAACTGCTCCGGCTTGAGTACTGTGGTGTCAGGAAAGCCAAGGGTACGGAAGATATCAAAGGAAACCAGGTGCATGGTGTCAGCGGCACTCCAGATAGGTTGCGCGCATTTTATACAGAATCCGGTTCCGGACAAGCTACCTCAGGAAAAATAATTGACCGGCGTCATGGACAGAGCGAATATAAATGATAATACTTTGCATTAACACAAAAGGAGCTACCCATGACCAAAAACCTGATGTTTGCCACCCTCACCTGCGCCGCCTTTGCATTCGGCGCCAACGCCCACGCCAGTGACGTCGAGCACTTCAAGGGCAAGCCCTCTGACACCCTGGAACAAGCGGTTAGCAACTTCTCGGAATACAACAATAAGTTGGAAAAGGTATTGGCCGGAGACATGACCCCCGAGGCCATGAACGAGGTCCACGAATTGACCTATACCCTGGAAAACGCCCTGGGCAAGATCAATGAGGAACTGCGCGAACTGGCGGATGTGCTGGAAGAAGTTCACGTTGCCTCCGAGCACGCTAATGGCAACGCTGTTAAAAAGCACGGGCAGAAGTACCTTGAAGTCAGTCGGGAAGTGATCAGATAACGGATTGCTGTTCCGGTTCTCCATCGCTGCTAACCTGAAGGCTACTCACCCGGTGAACACAGGTTAGTGGCGATGGCCGTTCTTGATCCGCAAGCGCAGGCACTGTTACAGCAGGTTGAACAGGATACCCACTCGGGCGCCAGTCAACTGGCGCTGACGACTCTGCGCCAGCTGCACCGCTACGTCGCTGAACAACCGGCGGCAATACAAGGCCTGGAACCGTTGTTGGCTGCCCTGACCAAAGCCCGCCCCAGCATGGTGGTGATTGGCAACAGTGTCGACCGCCTGCAACGAGCAATGGCTGAGAATCTACAGTCAGCTGAAAGCGCCATTCAGGCATTAATCATCGAGCTCGAATCAGCCACCAGCCAGCTGATCGCCCACGCCCGCGCACTTGTACAACACGGCAACACCATCCTGACCCACAGCGCCAGTTCTGTGGTGCTGCAGTGTCTGACCGAACTGGCCCGGGATGGCGTGGAGTTTTCGGTGATCTGCACCCAAAGCAGCCCCGGTTTCGAGGGCCACGGCCTGGCCACAGCGCTGGCCCACCAAGGGGTTCCGGTCACACTGATTACCGATGCCCAGGTCGGTCTGTTTATGCCGAGAGCAGACCTTGTGTTCACCGGCTGCGACTGCTGGCTGGCGGACCATCACTTTATCAATAAGAGCGGCACGCTGCTTGTAGCCCTGGCCGCGCGGCATGCGGGAACGCCGTTCTGGGTATTGGCGGACACTTTCCGGGACAGCCCGGAAACCGTTAACAGCATCCAACTCGAGGAAATGCCCGCGGATGAACTGCAGGGGCCCGCAGAGACGGGCATAACCGTGCGCAATATCTACTTCGAACCGGTGCCTGATAACCTGGTGACCGGGCGGGTCAGCGAGAAGGGCATTTTTTCGTTCCCTGCTGGGCCTGGGCGGTGAGTGGGTCGTCGGGCCAGGGGTGTTTGGGATAACGGCCACGCATGTCCTTGCGCACCTCGGGATAGGCGTTCTGCCAGAAACTGGCCAGGTCGGCAGTAACCGCTAAAGGCCGCTGGGCCGGTGACAAAAGGTGAATCAACACCGGTACTCGACCACCCGCCACTTTCGGCGTTTCGGTCCAGCCAAACAACGCCTGCAACTTGGCCGCCAGCACAGGGCCATTTTCAGCGCAGTAGTCCAGGGTGACATTCTGGCCGGTGGGAATAGTCAGAGATCTGGGCGCGAGTTCGTCCAGTTGTTGCTGTTGCGGATAATCCAGCAGGGCACTCAGGGCCTGAACCAGATTGATACCCGCCAGGTCAGACCAGCGCTTCATGCCCGCCATAAACGGCGCTAACCAGGTCTCCAGAGTGTCCAGCAAGAACTGGTCGCTGACCTCCGGCCAGTCGCCAGGGAACTGCCCCGCCAGCAATCGCACCCGGGCAACCCACTGGCGGGCCGCATCGCTCCAGGGCAGGCTGTCCAGACCTTTGCGGCGCACCGCATCCAGCAGCCCCTGCTGAACCAGTTCCGGGGCAACCTGATTCAGCGGCTTCTCCGCCAGCACCAGTGCCCCGAGCTTACGGATCCGGCGGGCGACGATGGTACCGCGTTTGTCGTCCCACAGGGCATCCTCACGTTCTTCGATATGGTTAGCCAGGTCCTGTTCAAGGTCCGTGAGATCGACCGGTGCCGCCAGATAAATCGTCGCTTCCCGGGCCTTACCATCCAGATCCGCCGTCACCAGCCAGTCCTGCCGAGCCAGGGGATCGTCCTCCCGCAACACCGCACCCTTGCCGTTACTCAACTGATACCGGGGCATGGCCCCTGAGCGGCGGCGGGCAATACGGTCCGGATAGGCCTGGGCCAACACCCGCCCAACGTCGGTTTCCGAGGGTAAATCCTGTGCCAGCTGGCCACGGCACAGTCGTTTTGCCGCCTGCCGAACCGCCTGCACCCGTGCGGCATCCAGCCCGCGATGACCGCGTTCGCCCCGCAGCACCCGAATCCGTTCATGCAGATCCGCACCGGAGCCTGGCCCGAGCAGATCCCGCTCCTCCAACAGCGCCGCCAGCTCGGCCGCCAGCTGGCCCAGCCCCAGGGTACGGCCTTTGATCACCATATGGGCCAGGCGAGGGTGCAGGCCCAGCTCCCGGGCCGCCTTGCCGTGGTCTGTGATGGCTCCCTCGGCATCCAGCAGTTCCAGCCACTGCAACAACGCCACCGCCTGCTGCCAGTGCGCCTTCGGCGGGGCATCAATCCAACCCACCTGCTCCGGGGAACGGGCCCCCCACTGGGCCAATTCCAGCACCACCGGCGCCAGGTCGGCTTGCTGGATTTCCGGCGGCGTGTAGTCCGCCAACCCGAACTGCTCCGACTCACTCCACAGCCTGTAACACACCCCCGGCTCCACCCGACCGGCCCGGCCCTTGCGCTGCTCGGCAGACGCCTTCGATACCCGCCCGGTCACTAGGCGCGTCATACCGCTGTTAGGATCAAACACTGCCCGGCGCTGCTGGCCGGCATCAATCACCACCCGCACGCCTTCAATAGTCAGACTGGTCTCGGCAATCGCCGTGGCCAGCACAATCTTTCGGGTACCATCCGGCGCCGGCGAAATCGCCCGGTCCTGTTCTTCGGACTTTAAATTACCGTACAAGGGGGCCAGCAGTACGTTAGCCGGCAACTGCCCCGCCAGCTGCTGCGCCACTCGCCGAATCTCCCCGGCCCCGGGCAGGAACACCAGCAGGGAGCCGGTCTGATCCCGAAGCGCTTCCTGAACCACCGCCACCACCTGATCCACAACCCGGCCATTACGGGGCAGGGGCCGGTACATCACCTCCACCGGAAACGCCCGGCCCTCGCTGGTGATTACAGGTACATTCCCCAGTACCCGGGCAATGGGCGCGGTGTCCAGCGTGGCCGACATCACCAGCAATCGCAGGTCTTCCCGCAGGGCCTGCTGACTCTCCCGCACCAGCGCCAATCCCAGATCGGCTTGCAAGGAGCGCTCGTGAAACTCATCAAACAACACAGCAGCATAGTCTTCCAGCATCGGGTCGTTCTGAATCAGGCGCGTCAGAATGCCCTCGGTCACCACCTCAATCCTGGTGCTACCTGACACTTTGGTATCCAGACGAGTCCGATACCCCACCGTCTGCCCCGGCGCTTCCCCAAGCTGCTTCGCCATATACCGAGCCGCCGACCGCGCCGCCAGCCGCCTGGGCTCCAACATCAGGATCTTCCGGTTGTCCCGCCACGGGGCATCCAACAGAGCCAGCGGAACCCTTGTCGTTTTACCCGCGCCCGGCGGGGCCTGAAGCAGGGCCGTGGTGCCCTCTTTCAGCGTTTGTTTCAGCTCTGGGAGTATGTGTTCTATTGGGAGCATGGGGTGTGGTTGGGTTTAGCCTGCTGGTTTCGGGTGTGGCGCGGGGGTGTTTTGGTTTTTTTGGCCGAAAAAGAACTCGCTTCGCTCAGACACCTTTATTCGGTCAAAAAAACCAAAACACCCCCACACCCTGCGTAACTTTAAGGGTATATCCAGAGGTTACCATGGTCTGTCTGGGGTTAAGCGGCTCATGCTGTCAAACACACCCGGCAATTTTTTCTTCAGCGGAACCGCCATGGTCAGCTAGAGCGGGGTGGTGGGGTATTTTTTTCCGCCGGAAATGAATGTCTGAGCGCAGCGAGTTTCATTTCCAAGGCAAAAAATACCCCACCACCCCGATCAATCCCCCAGAACCCGCAGTCTGGGGCCAAATCAAGACCGCGAATGCCAAGAGTCAGCACTAGGCACAAAGAACGCAAACAAAAGCCCAAATGCCAGCGCCGCCACTCCAATACCGAAGGCAGACCCAAGGGTTCCGCCCGCATCCAGCCATTGTTTGGTGAGCCACGGCCCAACCATCTGGGTGAAACCGTAAAGCGCCACCATCGCCGCCGACAACCGGGGCCCCTGATGAGGATGCAATGCCCGTCCGATACGCTGAGTCAGCAGCACCGTACCCAGGAACGTGCCGCCTACCAGGGCTGCACACAGGACCAACCCCAAGGCCCCAGGCCAGACCACCGCCGCCAGCACCCCCGCCAGCTGGATCAGGAAATTCAGCCTCAATGCCGGCAGATCCCCCATCAGGGCCCCCAACTTGTTCCAGAGCCAGGGTGCGGGAATGGTAAACAGGGCTACGATCACCCAGGTGCCGTCCAGTAGCCCGTGGCCCTGGGGCAAGGTCATCTTGGCCAGCAGCGGCAGGAAGGTCATGGGTAGGATGTACCCCAGGCCAGCCCCGGCATAGGACAGGAACAACGGAATACTCGCGCGATCCAGTAACGGGGTATTGCTGACCACCTGCCCGGAATCGTCGTGCTGGCGCACCGGTACGTCCAGCCTGCGAAGCTGCATGGCGCCCCACCAGGCTATTGGTATCGACAACACCGCCGCGGGCCACCAGCGCTCGGCGCCTTCAAGCAGGGTCGCAGAACCGGTGACCAGTCCGCTGGACACCAGCAGGCCGATGCCCACACCGATATAGACCAGGCCGCTGAGCGAGGCCCTGTTGCGCAACACCAGCCACTCCAGTATCAAAGCAGGCGCCTGCACGAACACCACGCCGTTGGCCACGCCGTTCAGCCAGCGGCTTGCGAATATAACCGTGAGGTTGTCGATCTGGGTGACCACCAGTGTGGTGACCACATGGATAGCGAGGAACAGCGGCAGCATGACACGGATCTGGTCAATCCGATGCCAGCGAATGGCCAGCATGGCGCCCATCAGGTATCCAAGATAGTTCCAGGTGGCGACGGCAGCGCCATCCGCTGCGCTGAATTGGCCGTCTGCAACCAGGTAGGGCAACAGCGGGGTGTAAATAAACCGGCCAAGGCCATGCACCACCAGCAGCACCAGGGCGCCGGCGGTCAGAACGGTAAACAGCTGTCTTTGGTCAGCAGAGTGCGAGTTGGTCATAGCGCAGCCCGGAGGTCGTGTCGATCAATGAAACGGCCGAGCAGTGTAGGTCACTACCGATTAATTGTCAGTGTGACTTTCGCAGGATAGGGTCCAAGCCGCTCGCCCGCCGAACGGGCCACGGGCTCAGGAGCCGGGGTTTCGGGCCTTGGCCCACTGGGTAATGCGCTGATAGGCCTGGGCCAGCTCCTGGGGCTTATGGGGCGGTTGGATCAGGGCCTGAAGCTGGCCCTCGGGGTTGAGCAAGGCGAAGTGACCACTGTGGTCCACCAGCAGTTGCCCGTCCACCTCCCGATGAACAAACACGGCGCTGACACTCTTGGCCAGTTCACGCAGGGTCTCCAGGTCGCCGGTCAGGCCATGGAAGTTCTCACCGAAAAAGCCGGTGTAGGCTTTCAGCTGTTCCGGGGTGTCGTGTTCCGGGTCTGCCGTGACCAACAGGTAGTCCGGTTTGGGCACATCCGCCGACAACAGCTTGTCGGTCTGGCGCAGGTTGGCCATGGCCGCCGGGCAGATATCCGGGCAGTTGGTGTAGCCCACAAACACGAACGTCCACTGGCCCTTCAGGTCATCGCGGGTGACGGTTTCACCCTGTTCGTTGGTAAGGGTGAACTCCGCCAGGGGTCTTGGCTGCTCGTACACATAAGTGTTGTACTGGCTCAGGTCGGGCGCCGCCACTGGCGATTCACCGGCTCCTTTCAGGAACACCTGCCGGCCAACCGTCAGGCCGAACACCAGCATGACCACCAGGAACAAGACAAACAACGTGATGCGTAACGATCGCCCCATGGGGCCTCCACTTTATAAACCCGGAAACTGTCATTCAAAAATAGACAAAATGATCCACCAGCAGCACCACAAACAACGCCATCAAGTATGTGATGGAGTATTTGAAGGTGTTCAGCGCCACCCGCCGGTCATCGCCCTTCAACAACCGGATGGCGTATTGCAGGAACCTCAAGCCTAGTGCCAGTGCACCGATCAGGTAAATACCACCTGACATCCCTGTGACAAAAGGTAGCAGGCTGACCGCCAATAGCATCAGGGTGTACAGCAGAATGTGCAGCTCGGTGTACTTGTTGCCATGGGTCACTGGCAGCATGGGAATACCAGCCTTGGCGTATTCCTCTTTACGGTGAATGGCCAGGGCCCAGAAGTGCGGCGGTGTCCAGGCGAAGATGATCAGTACCAGCAGCAGGGCGTGGCCCTCTACCTGACCGGTAACGGCGGTCCATCCCAGTAAGGGGGGCATGGCGCCTGCCAGACCACCAATGGTAATGTTCTGTGGCGTGGCCCGCTTCAGGAACAGGGTATACACCCCGGCGTAACCCACCAGTGAAGCCAGGGTTAGCCAGGCTGTCAGTTCATTTACCTGCCAGACCAGCACAACCATACCAACGGCCGCCAGTACGGTGGCAAACAGCAGGGCATCAATGGCAGCAATCCGTCCTGTGGCTACCGGACGCTTACGGGTGCGAGCCATTACGGTGTCGATCTTCTGATCCACAACGTGGTTAACGACGGCCGCCGCCCCAGCCAGCAGCGCAATACCCAGGTTGCCATACAGCAAAACGCCCCAGCCAGGCACGCCAGGTGCTGCCAGCAGCATACCGATCACCGAGGTGAGGATCATCAGCGCCACCACCCGGGGCTTGGTCAGCTCCAGGTAGTCCCGCCAGGAAATGGATTTGCTCAGGGAACTCGCATGCTCCTCGGCCGGCAGCGCTTTGACTTGCTCGCTCATGCCGTTACCTCCCGGTTTATGGTTGTTGTATGGGTTGCGGGGGATGTGTGTGCTTGCGGCAACTGCCGGTGATGCCAGATCAGATGCACGATGGCCAGTAACAGGCCGGCGCCCATGGCATTGTGCGCGACGGCGATAGCCAGCGGTATGTGCAACCAGACATTGGCCAACCCCAGGCCAATTTGTACCACAAGTGCCGCCGCAACCAGCAGAATACTGCTATCCAGCCCGCTGTCACTCCTATGGCGCCACAGCAGCGCCAGCAGCACCAGGAAATAGCCCAGCACGATGACGGCCCCCAGGCGATGGGTAACATGGATCGCCACACGGCCGTCCGCCGTCAGCTGGCCGCCCAGGTAGTTCGGGCCAACCTGCTGGGTAATATCAAAACCATGCCGGAAATCCATTCCTTCCGGCCACCATTGCCCCTGGCAGGTAGGCAGGTCGGTACAGGCTACAGCGGCATAGTTAGCTGCGGTCCAGGCACCCAGCGCAATTTGCATAATCACCAGTAAAAGACCGCCGTACATCCAGGGGCGCAAGCGGGCGAGGGCTGGCGATGCAGTGCTTGACGGAGCAACACTCCGGGATCGTTTGCGCAGACGTAGTGTCAGCAATAACAACAAGGTGAGCGTGGTGAACCCACCCAACAAATGCAGGGCGACCACCTGTGGCCAGAGTTTGAGGGTCACGGTCCAGGCGCCAAACGCACCCTGCAGAAGGATGAAGGCCGCGATGAACAGTGGCAATTTGACCGGCACGCCTGCCCGGCGATTGCGAACCGCGATGGCGGCCAGACCAAACACCACCAGGCCCAGTATGCCTGCAGCGTAGCGGTGGATCATTTCCGGCCAGCCCTTGGACACATCCACCGGCGTCTCGGGGAAACGGGCATTGGCGATGGCAATGCGGGTTTCACTCTGGGGCACCGTCAGGAAGCCGTAACACCCCGGCCAGTCAGGGCAACCCAGCCCGGCATCCACCAGTCGGGTCCAGGCACCGAGCATAATCACCACCACCGCCAGCAGGCAGGCAGCGGTGGACCAGCGGGCCATTTTCTTAACCGTTTGAGCAGAATGCTCCCGGGAAAACTGTTGCGTCACGTTCCGTTCTCCCTGGTCAGCCAATCTGCGACAACTTCAGTAAATGCTTGAGGTCTTTGAGCATTTGCTTGCCAGTGTGCTCGGTGCCGTAATGCATCATCACGTTACCGAAAGGATCGATCAGCAAGATCCGGGGGGCTGTCTCGGGTGACACGCCAGTGGGCCAGGCCGCTGCAGCGCCGGGCGCCGGGCGCAGTCGCTCCATGGAGCTGTACTCTGCCTGCCAGCGTTGCTCGAGCCCTGCTGGCACAGAGCCCAGCGCTGCTGCCCGGCTGACCCGAGGTGCATTTTTGCCAAGGGCGATGTTGACCTGGCGGGCCAGATACAGCAGCTCCTCGCAATCACTGCCGCAAGTACCGGAGACCACCAGCATAAGCCAGTTAGGGTCGACCTGATCAGCACCGAAGCGCTCTGCCAGCGGCACCCCGTTTGAGGTTTCCAGATTCAATGCCTGCACCGGCACAGGCGGCATCAGGAGCTCGCCTTCGTTGGTATGACCAACCGGATTCAACCAGCCGGTATAAAACATGATGGTGGCCAGAATCATCGGCCCAAAACCCACCGCAAACAGCAGCAAGGCGGTGCGCCTGCCACGACGAACCTGTTCCGGGCTGAGAGGGTCCTGCCCGGTCACGGAATCAGCCGTTGTCGTTGTCATTATCGGCTCCTGTCTTTCGGATTCTTTCATTTTTTTTATAACTCGCCACTAACGTCAATATAGTCAGTGCTGCAGCAAGCGCAAACCATTGCACAGCATATCCGTAGTGGGTCTGGGGGCCCATCACATCCGGTGCATGATCAGCGCGGTAAGCACCCGGCTGCTCGCTGTCTGAGAGCTTTAGGACCATCCCGGCCGGACTGGCCACCGTGTCTTCAACAGTGGCCTGAGGTAATGCCTGTACCCGTCTTGGCCAGCCACTGGCAGGGCCGGTATCCTCCGCCAGCACCGGAGGCACCGGGTAATCATCCAGCCGTCCCTCCAGGGTAAACAGTCCGCCCGGGGTGTCGATTTCCGGCAGTTGATCCCGAGTGCGGGGGCCGCGAACCCAACCACGGTTGACCACCAGCGACGGCCCCTCTACCGGCGTAAACACGGTCAACACCTCGTATCCGGGCACGCCGTCACGGGTTCGGTTATCCAGTAGCCAGGTGTATTCGGTATACCAGCCGGTCAGAACAACCGGCTGCCCCTTTTCTAATTCGCCTGAGACAATTGCTGGCCAATCACTCTGGCTGGCCTGTTGCTGCCAGGCCGCCAACAGCAACTGCTTTTCCTCTGCCCGGTTGAGTTGCCAGACGCCCAGGCTCAGCAGCACCGGCAACAGCAACCCGCTGAACATCAGCAATCGCCAGTCAAACTGCCATCGGCGATTCATCAACCGAACCTACCCATGCTTTGCTATAGTGATATCAGGTTCCCACATTTCTCCGGAGCCACCGCCCATACAATCATTCAACAACAGGGACACCCCATGTTAAAACTTCTCATCGTCGTACTGCTTCTGGCGGTTATGGTCAGCCTGTTCAGTGGCCTGTTTTTCCTGATCCGCGACGGTGGCAAAACCAGCCGGGTGGTGAACTCCCTTGCAGTTCGGGTGGCGTTGAGCGTATTGCTGATTGCCGTGGTTCTGACCTCCCTGTGGACCGGAGATCTTGTGCTTAACCCGACCCCGGTCCCGTAATGGCCAACATCGTTGTCAAATGACATAGACGAACACAAACAACCCCAGCCAGACCACATCCACGAAGTGCCAGTACCAGGCCGCTGCCTCAAAACCAAAATGGTTGTCGGCGGTGAAATGGCCCTTGTTTACGCGTATCAGCATGATCACCAGCATCAAGGTGCCAAGGAATACGTGAGCACCGTGGAAGCCCGTCAGCATAAAGAAGGTACTGCCGTAGATACCGGATTGCAGGGTCAGGTCCAGATCCCGATAGGCGTGCAGGTATTCATAGGACTGCACGAACATGAACACAACCGCCAGCGCAATGGTCGCCATCAACCAGAGTTTGATCTTTGCCCGGTCACCCGCCTTCATGGCGTGATGGGCAATGGTAACGGTAAAGGATGAGGTTACCAGCAGGATAGTGTTGATCAGAGGCAAGCCCCAGGGGCCGATGACTTCCGTGGGGCCCGGATAGGCTTGCGGGTCCGGATTGTTCACCAACGGCCAGCTGGCCTGGAACCCCTCCCAGAGCATGTTGGTGCTGCCCTTGTCGCCTTCACCACCCAGCCAGGGCACCACAAACACCCGAACATAGAACAACGCGCCAAAGAAGGCGGCAAAAAACATCACTTCCGAAAAGATAAACCAGCTCATACCCCAGCGGAACGAACGGTCCATCTGGGGGCTATACAGGCCGGCCCGGCTCTCACGGATGACCGCGCCAAACCAACCAAACAGCATGTACGCCATGATCAAGGCGCCTATCATGAACATGATCCAGGAGCCGGTGGTGCTTTCACCCTGTTTGCCATTGACCATGATTGAGGCCACCCCGTAGAGGGTCACCCCCAGCCCGACAGTGGCAACGATGGGCCATTTGCTCTGTTCGGGAACGTAATAGGTCTGGTTATCCGCCATAACTGTCTCCGATGGCTTAGCCGTTATTGTTAGTTGTTGTCTGCGCCCGGTCGGACTTTGAAACTTCCGCCTGCTTGCCCTGATCGTACAGGGTGTATGACAAGGTCAGTTTGGTGATGTGTTCCGGCAAGTCCCGGTCAACGATAAAGATCAGCGGCATTTCCACACTTTCCCCCGCTTCCAGTGGTTGCTGGTTAAAGCAGAAACACTCGGTCTTGTGGAAGAACAGAGTGCCTTCGGAGGGGGCCAGGCTAGGTACCGCCTGGCCAACCATGGGCTGATCGGTCGGGTTCTCGGCATAGTAATTGATGGTTACCGATTCCCCCGGATGCACTTGCACACTTCGAACCACCGGACGGAATTTCCAGGTCATACCTGGGCCGTTGCTGGCCAGGAACTGAACTGTCACGGTCCGGTTTTCATCCACCTGCTGGGTGGCACTGGCTTCATACCGGCCACCGGTTTTGCCGTTGATGCCGGTGATCTCACAGAACACCTCATACAACGGCACCAGCGCGAACCCGAAGGCGAACATGCCCACCACCCCTGACAGGCACCAGCCAATCACCCTCGCATTACTTTTACGCTCTGGCGTTTTCTCACCTGTTTGCTCAGACATGGTGCAGTCTCCCGGTTATTTCACTTCCGGTGGAGTGGAGAAGGTGTGGTAAGGCGCTGGTGACGGCACGGTCCACTCAAGACCTTCAGCACCATCCCAGGGCTTGGCGGGCGCTTTCTTGCCGCCCTTCACACACTTGACCACGATGAACAGGAACAGCAATTGGGTTGCCCCGAACATGAACGCCCCGATACTGGAGATCATGTTGAAGTCGGTGAACTGCAGGGCGTAATCCGGAATCCGGCGCGGCATACCCGCCAGCCCCAGGAAGTGCATGGGGAAGAACGCCAGGTTCATACCGATGAACGACAACCAGAAGTGCGTCTTGGCCAGTGTTTCGTCGTACATGTGGCCGGTCCACTTGGGCAGCCAGAAGTAGGCAGAGGCAAAGATGCCGAAGATGGCACCCGGCACCAGTACGTAGTGGAAGTGCGCCACCACAAAGTAAGTGTCGTGGTACTGGAAGTCCGCCGGCGCGATGGCCAGCATCAGTCCGGAGAACCCGCCAATGGTAAACAGGATGATAAAGGCCACCGAGAACAGCATCGGCGCCTCAAAGCTCAGGGAGCCCCGGAACATGGTGGTCACCCAGTTGAACACCTTCACCCCGGTGGGCACCGCAATCAGCATGGTGGCGTACATGAAGAACAACTGGCCCGCCAAGGGCATGCCCACAGTGAACATATGGTGCGCCCAGACCATGAACGACATGATAGCGATCGCACCCACCGCATACACCATGGAGGCATAACCGAACAGTGGCTTGCGGGAGAACGCAGACACAATGTGCGAGATGGCCCCGAACGCCGGCAGGATCATGATGTACACCTCGGGGTGCCCGAAGAACCAGAACACGTGCTGGAACAGCACCGGATCACCGCCACCGGAAGCATCAAAGAAGCTCGTCCCGAAGTGGATGTCCATCAGCATCATGGTGACCACACCAGCCAGTACCGGCATGACAGCAATCAGCAGGAAGGCAGTAATCAGCCAGGTCCATACGAACAGGGGCATTTTCATCAGGGTCATACCCGGCGCCCGCATGTTCAGAATGGTGGCAATCACGTTGATGGCCCCCATGATCGACGACACACCCATGATGTGCACCGCGAAAATAAAGAAGGTGGTACTCGGCGGCCCGTAGGTCGTCGACAACGGTGCATAGAAGGTCCAGCCAAAGTCCGGAGCACCGCCCTGCATGAACAGGGTAGAGACCAGAATCAGGAAGGCACAGGGCAGCAGCCAGAAGCTCCAGTTGTTCATCCGCGGCAGGGCCATGTCGGGCGCCCCCACCATCAGCGGCAACATCCAGTTGGCCAGGCCGACGAAGGCCGGCATAACCGCACCAAACACCATGATCAGGCCGTGCATGGTGGTCATCTGGTTAAAGAATTCCGGCTCGACAATCTGCAGGCCGGGCTGGAACAGCTCGGCCCGAATCACCATCGCCATGCTGCCACCCAGCAGGAACATGGCGAAACTGAAGATCAGGTACATCGACCCGATGTCTTTATGATTTGTGGTCAACAGCCAGCGGCTAATGCCTTTGGCCGGGCCATGATGATGGTCCTGGGTGTGGGTATCTGCAACCGCACTCATGAAAACCCCCGTTACCGCCGTTTGTTATGGCTGGTGATTGTTGTTATCTGGCGTTGATTACTGTTGGTTCTTGTAATCAAAAATCTCTTTGGGCGTGACCATTTCGCCGGTGTTGTTACCCCAGGCATTCCGCTCGTAGGTAATCACCGCGGCAAGGTCGACCTCGCTCAACTGGTTGCCGAAGGCCTGCATGGCTGTGCCCGGCGCACCGTTCACCACGATATCGATATGGCCCTCCATGTCTTCCAGCGCCATCTGGCTGCCCTTCAGAGCCGGAAACGCCGGAGGCAGACCGGTACCATCAGCCTGGTGGCAGCTGGCACAGGCGGTTGCATAAGCCCGTTCACCACGCTCCATCAACTCGTCGAGCGTCCAGTCTTTCTCGGTCAACTGGCGTTCCATTTCAGCCATTTCTCTCTGCTCCGCCACCCATTCGTTGTATTCCTCCTCAGGCACCGCTTTGACGACCACCGGCATAAAGCCATGGTCCTTGCCACAAAGCTCGGTACACTGGCCACGGTAGGTGCCGGGCACATCCACCCGGGTCCAGGTCTCGTTGATAAACCCGGGAATGGCATCTTTCTTCACACCAAATGCCGGCACCCACCAGGAGTGAATGACATCGTTGGCGGTGAGCAGGAAACGGACTTTCTTGCCGACAGGAATCACCAGCGGGTTATCGACCTCCAGCAGGTAATGTTCACCCTTGGCCTGACGATTGCGGATCTGGTCGCGCGGCGTCGACATGTTCGAGAAAAAACTGAAATCGTCGTCAATGTACTCGTATTGCCAACGCCACTGGTAACCGGTGATCTTGATGTCGACATCCGATTCGGTGGTGTCGTACATCTCGACCAGTGTCGCGGTGGCGGGAATCGCCATGGCCACCAGAATGGCCAGTGGGATAATGGTCCAGAGCACCTCCACCACGGTGTTCTCATGGAAGTTCGCGGGCTTGGCACCCCGGGACTTGCGGTGAGCAAAGATTGACCAGAACATGACCCCGAAAACGATGACGCCAATGGCGACACAGATCCAGAGAATGGTCATATGAAGGCTGAAAATCTGGTTACTGGTGCTGGTCACCCCGGGTGACATGTTCATGGTCCAGTCAGCCATGACAGTGACCGGCAACAACAGACCAGCGGCTAGGGCTACTGCCCGCTTGGCATGCACGCGCATACTGTGTCTCCACAGAGTGTTATTCTTGTCGGATTTTGCGTCATCCCCCTGCGACACACCCCGGCGCTCGCAACACCGGATGGCCTCAGAGTGAAAGCCTGATTATGGATACATCAGGATCGAGTATAGACACAGATCAAGAAAAGGCTAAAAAATCCTTAAATCCAAAACGGATAAACACGGAATTTTGAGAACCATAACTCATAAAAGGCCCATAATGACCAGTACAGACCATCGCCTCTGGGCACTGGCCTGGCCGCTGATGCTGACCAACCTGACCGTGCCACTGCTCGGCCTGGTGGACACCGCCGTGCTGGGCCACCTGGATAGTCCGGAATACCTTGGTGCTGTGGCGGTCGGTGCCAACCTGTTCAGTATTCTGTATTGGACATTCGGCTTTATGCGCATGGGAACCACGGGGCTGGCGGCCCAGGCCTGGGGCAAACGTGACCCCTTCGCCCAGGTAGCGCTGCTGCTGCGTTCCATCGTGCTGGCGGTCGGCATCGGCCTGATGCTCATCGTATTTCATAAGCCCCTGATCAGCCTGGGCCTGACCCTGATGAAACCCAGCCCGGCGGTGGCCGAGCTGGCCGCCGAATACGCGGCAATCAGGATCTGGAGCGCGCCGGCGGTACTGTGCCAGTACACCCTGGTGGGCTGGCTTATTGGTACCCAGTTCCCCCGGGGGCCTATGGTGATGCTCATCATCGCCAACGGCATCAACATCGTGCTCGATGTGTTTTTTGTGACGGTTCTGGGCTGGAACAGTCGCGGCGTGGCCCTGGCCACGGTCATCGCCGAATACGGTGCCGCCCTGATCGGTTTTGCCATCGTGTTACGCAGAATGCCCGAAGGCCAGCGGCTGACCCGGGCGCTGATCGGCCAGGTGTCCGATTACCTGGCGATTCTGCAGGTGAATCGCTACATCATGGTCAGGACCATCGCACTGCTGCTGGTACTGGCGTTTTTCACTGCCCAAGGCGCCCGCCAAGGCGATGTGATCCTGGCCGCCAATGCTGTGCTAATTACCTTTTTGCTGGTGATCTCCAATGCCCTGGACGGGTTCGCCAATGCCGCCGAGGCACTGATTGGCGAAGCCGTTGGCAAGGGCAGCCGGCGGCGCTTTCGCCTGGCTTTCCGAAGCGCCCTGCGCTGGTCTTTATGGGGCTCGCTGATACTGACCATTGCCTTTGTCCTTGGAGGTCGATGGCTGATCAGCCTGCTCACCGGGCTGGAAGAGGTGCGCACCGCGGCCTGGCAGTACCTGCCCTGGCTGTGGCTATTGCCGCTGGCCGCGATATGGGGTTTCCTGCTGGACGGTGTATTCATCGGCGCCACCCGCACCCGGGAAATGCAGAACACCATGCTGTTTTCGGCCCTTGGCGTGTTCCTGCCGGTCTGGTGGCTGAGCACTGGGTGGGGCAACCATGGGCTCTGGCTGTCGCTCATAGCCCTGATGTTGGCAAGAGCCGCCAGCATGGGCTGGCTCTGCTGGCGTTATACCCGCCAGGACACCTGGTTCAGCCAGAGCTGACCCTGAACCGCGTTCTGGCCGTGAAAGGTTAACTTCTGTCATAACCACAGCAGAGCCCAAAATCTTGGCTACACTGATCAGAAACGGCGGGGGCGTTTGTGATTCAGCATTGGCGCCTTTGCCCGTGTACTCCTCGACCCAGGGGGAACGCCTTGCGACCTCAACTTGTTCATACACTGGCATCTCCTGAAATGACACCAAAGGCTGTTCTCAACATCATTGACCAGGCAAGGCGAAAGGAAGCCCGCTCCGGCGCATTTCTCCGGCAGATGAAGGAGAAAGCCGCCCAACTGCCCACAGCGATCGTGGTTGACGGCTATCAGCCGGCCACGTCGTTGTTCCAGTTTGCCGTCGAATACATCGAAATGGCGCCAAGACTGATCGAGTGTGTTGATGCCTGCGCACGGGAGGCCGGCAAGTCCCAGCTGTTTCAGCCTTTCGTCGACGCCGCTATCCGCTACTTTACCCAGCCGTCCGTGCTGTTGGTGCAATACGACGGTCTGGATGGGCTTCTGATACGAGCCTACCTCTGTCATCGGTTGATGGAAGAGATGCACGACAGTAACCGCTCAATTCGAGCCAGCGAACTGGTGGATCTGGAGGCAACCCGTGCCAACCTGCTGGCCCACGAACTGATTGGCGAGCCATTCGCTAACGAACTCGATGATTCCATTACCGTCACCGTACTGCAGATCGCCGGCACACCGGATTATTACAATCTTGATCTTGATCCTTTTATCGACCAAGTCAACAACCGAGCCTGGGACTGGATGCGGCATTATTGGGAGAACCTGTTAGTACGGAATCACATTCGATTTTCGCTCGGTTCCGGTATGGTCTGATGTGCTCGAGGAATCCATGAAAACGTCCACAGTCACCCTGACGGCGCTCCTTTCAATGCCGGCAATACCCGCCGTAACGAGTGGCCACGAACTGTCAGTGTCCGTCAGGCTTGTTGGCAGCGATGCGCCTGTTGCCAATGCCGTGGTTTCGGTGCCCAGTGGCCTCAGGCCCGACCCGGTAATCGCAGAAATATATCAGAAGGATCGTGCCTTCCACCCTCATATTCTGGTTGTTCCCATCGGATCCAGCGTGGATTTTCCGAACCGTGACAATACACAACACCACGTCTACTCGTTTTCACCCGCAAAGACGTTCAATATCGAACTCTACGCTGATCGCCCTGCCGCCCCGATCATATTCGACAAACCTGGCATCGTTGAGCTGGGCTGCAACATACATGATCACATGCAAGGCTTTGTGGTGGTCACAGACACTTCGACCTTCGGCCAGACCAACGAACATGGTCAGGTTACCCTGCCCATCGATCCCGGGGGCGCCAAAGACAACCAGGGCAGCATAACCTTGAACGTATGGCACCCACGCCTGCCAGATAACACTCACCCGGTAACTCGGGAAATAGGGAACGGCAGTCAAACAGTGGTCGTTACCCTCGATCTGGAACCCGCGCCAGCCACAGAAGGCTCCCTGGACCGACTCCAGCAACGCTTCCGGAAACTGTAATGGCCTTGGCTGCTCGTCTCGGGTTCCGCGGCCGACTCATTACCGCCATGATCTCGCTGGTCGCTCTGGTCAGTCTTGTGATCGTTGCCCTGCTGATGGTGTACCTGTTCGAGGATGAAAAAAGCAGGGCCCTGGAACAACTGGCCATTGGGAAACGGCTGACCAACGAAGTCATTGACCGGCGCACCGAGCTGGAACTGTCGCGGCTCAGTGTCGTGGTGCAGGATTTCGGTTTCCGTTCTGCCATCGCCAGCGGAGACCCGGCCACGATTGACAGCGCTCTCGAAAATCACAGCGGCAGGGTGGGTGCTGACTTTGCGCTGTTACTGGACAGCCAGGGAAAGCCTCTGGCCTCGACACTGCAACAACCCTTTCCTCAAATATCACAAGAACAGCTGAGCAACTCCCGCCGCAACGGTTTCACCCGGTCACTGCGGGCAATCGACGGTAAGGGTTACGAAGTTCTTGTTATTCCGATTGAGGCGCCCGGACTTCGAGCCTGGCTGGTCACCGGTTTCGCCATGGACCAACCCCTGGCAGAGGTGATTGCCCGGCTCAGTGGCACATCGGTAATTTTTCGGGCCCAATCAAACCAGACTGGCAGTTTGAGCAGTTTCGCCGCCACCGCCAGCATTGACGACAACCTTGAACAGGAGCTCGCCGGGGCATCGGGGGACGCCAATTTCATCGAGAGCGCCGGCTATTTCACACGCATTATCAACCTTGGCGAATCGGAGCCCGCCGCCATCCAGGCAGTGCTGCTGATCAGCCGTGATGCCACGCTTCAGAACTACTACCGACGGGCCGTGGAAATTGCCTTGCTGGTGACCGCCATCCTTATTTTCGCCATCGTGCTGGCCCTGGTTATCGCCCGGAATCTGGGGCGTCCGGTTTTGCAACTGGCAAGCTACGCGCGCGCAATCGGTGAAGGAAATACCCCTCGCCCCCCCACAATCCGGGCCGGCGGCGAACTGACCCAGCTCAGGAACGCCCTGCGGGACATGCTGTCCGGTCTCCGGGAAAGGGAAGCCCAGATCCGCTATGCGGCCACCCATGATGACGTCACTGGCCTTGGCAACCGCAACGCATTGATGCAGGCAGCCGCCGATCTGTTTGAACAAAAAGCCCAGGGCATCCTTCTGGGTATCCGGCTGAACGACCTCTCCGACATTAACGATACCCTGGGCCTGGAGTTCGGCGACAAGGTGCTGATCGGTATTTCAAAACGCCTGCAACAGGAACTTCAGGATGCCCGAATCCTTGCCCGTACCGGCGGCGGCGAGTTTCTGGCCCTGATTCCCCCCTTGCCCCCGGAGCGACGCAACCACAGGATTCGTCAACTGCACGCACTCATTGAGTCTCCGCTGCAGGTGGACCAGACTCCCTTCTCCCTGCGCGTCACCATGGTAACCATGGAATTGCCCGAGGACGCCTCAGACACCGATGCTCTGCGCCGCAGGCTCAACCTGACATTCGAACAGGCCGAGGCAAACCCAGAACCCTTTACCCGATACCAGCCTGGGCAGGATGAGAGCCATCTCAGAGAACTGAAACTGATCACCGACCTGCATGCCGCTATCCTGAGTGACGGGTTGCACATGAACTACCAGCCAAAACTGAACAGCCAGACCGGGAAGCTGGTGCAGGTAGAGGCCCTGGTACGGTGGATTCATCCGGAACTGGGCTTTGTGTCCCCAGAAGAGTTCATCTTTCTCGCCGAACAGTCAGGGCAGATCCACGATCTGACGGCCCATATCCTGAAACGGGTCGCCAGGGATGCCCGACAATGGCATGAGCAGGGTGTCGACGCGGGCGTCGCCATTAACCTGTCCGCAATGGACCTGACCTGGCCCGACCTGACCCGGCACATCGCGGAAACCTTTAACGATTGGCACCACGATCTGGAGCGGGTCACCCTGGAAGTCACTGAAAGTGCACTGATGGAGGATCCGGAGGAGGCCATGGCCACCCTGAACCAGCTCCGGGAGCTGGGCGTAACCCTGTCGGTGGATGACTTTGGCACCGGCTACTCCTCATTGTCCCAGCTGCGCAAGCTGCCGGTACAGGAGCTGAAAATCGACAAGTCGTTCGTGCTGCAGCTGGATTCCGAGCCCCAGGACCAGCTGATCGTAAAGTCCACTATTGATATGGCCCACGGCCTCGGGCTGAAAGTCGTGGCCGAAGGCATTGAGAATCTGGAAGCCTGGCAGTTGCTGCAACATTGGGGCTGCAACCTCGGCCAGGGTTTTTACCTCAGCCGCCCGGTTCATCCTGAGGACCTGCCGGAGACTGCACAGGCCCTGGCCGACCGCAAAGGGGAGCTGAGCCAACCCAACCCGGAGTATTCAGAATGACAGCAAGACTGTTGGTCACACTCACCATGGCGCTTCTGATGGCATCGACCGCCATGGCCGACATTGGCAGCCGGATTTGGGCGACCGGAGGCGTCACCACCATTGAGGGCAGTGCCGGCGGTGGCCTGGTCCCCTGGGCACTGCTGGGCAGCTATGCCAGCGACGAGGAATGGGGCGGCACCCTGGCACTCAGCCGTGCCGAAGTGGACGATTACTCGCTCACGGTCACTGGTGCCGGGCTGAACTGGAATAACCGGCTGGAGCTCACCGTAGCACGGCAGACCCTAGACCTGGACAGTTTGGTCTTTACCCTCAAAGACGGCTTCGGCCTTGAACAGGATGAACTGAACCTGGATATATTCGGGGCCAAGGTCCGACTCGCCGGCGACGTGTTATACAGCCCCTGGGGCCAATTGTCCGCCGGGGTACAGTACAAGCGCCAGCGGGATTTTACCGTGCCCTCCGCAATCGGTGCCCGTGATGACACTGGTACCGATATCTACTTCAGTGGAAGCAAACTATTCTTCGCCGCGGTTCTGGATCGCAACCTGCTGGTTAACCTGACGGCCCGAGCAACTCGGGCCAACCAAGGCGGATTGCTAGGTTTCGGCGGTGACCAAAACAATAGCCATGAGGTAATGATGGAAGGCGGCGTAGGAATTTTCCTCACTCGTCAGTGGCTGGTCGGAGCGGAGTACCGGCAAAAGCCGGACAACCTGAATTTTGCCGCCGAAGATGACTGGTGGGACCTGTTCATAGCCTGGGTCCCGGACCGTCGGTTGGCAGTTACCGGCGCCTTCGTAAGCCTGGGCGACATTGCCACACTGGAAGACCAACAAGGCCTGTATCTGTCGCTGCAGGGGAGTTTCTGATGATGGCCAATCTGTACCTCAAACACCTGATCGCCGCTCTACTGTCAGGGATCGCGCTGATCCTGGTTGGCTGCCAGAGCCTGAATAACCAGCCTGACGAATCTCTGTATCAGCAGCTCGGTGAACGTGAGGGCATAGCCAACGTAGTGGAGGACCTGCTTTACCTGATCGTGGACGACGAACGCATCAACCAGCAATTCAAAGGCATGGATGTAGCCCAGTTCCACCGCAACCTGACCGACCAGCTGTGCGAGCTCAGCGGCGGGCCTTGTACCTACACCGGACGGCCGATGCGGGAACTGCATTCCGACATGAGTATTACCGACACTGAGTTCAATGCCTTGGCCGAAAACCTGATTTTAGCCATGGAGCGGAATGATATCCCCACGGGCGCACAAAACCGGCTGATAAAAGCGCTCGTGACAATGTATCCTGACATTCGCAATTTATAGGATGGAGAACTGAACCTTGCTCGAAAACGCCGATTTGGGAAAACTGATTGTCCGACTCACCCTGGGCGGACTTTTGCTGTTTCATGGTATTGCCAAACTGTTAAATGGTATTGGCTTCATTGAAGGACAGCTCGCCGCTCACGGCCTGCCGACCATTTTCGCCTACGGCGTTTACGTGGGTGAAGTCATTGCACCGCTGATGGTGATACTGGGCTACCAGACTCGCATCGGCGCACTGATTATTGTCTTCAATATGATTGTCGCCATCGCCCTGGTCCATGGGCATCAGCTGTTGAGCCTCAGCAGCAACGGAGGCTGGGCACTGGAGCTGCAGGGTTTCTTCCTGTTTATTGCCTTTGCAGTGATTTTTCTGGGGCCGGGCAAGTACAAACTGAAAAACTGAGGCTCAGGAGTCGGCGGTGGGCGCGGGGACTTTCGGCTGCCAAACCGCCACCCGGTTCCGGCCATTGTCCTTGGCGGCATAGAGTGCTTCATCGGCGCGGCGCACCAGCTCTGGGCTGCTGACGCCTCTCGCCGGTAGCATGGTTGCCACACCAACGCTGATGGTCAGTGGCACCGGCGCATCCTGCTCTTTAGTGGCCACAGGGGTTCCCGCAACCGCCTTGCGAATGCGCTCTGCCACTAACAGGGCACCCTCGGAATCGGTGGTTGGCAGCAGTATCGCAAACTCCTCACCGCCGTAACGTGCCACAAGGTCGCCTGCCCGCTGGACTTCCGCCCGCAAAATGCCGGCAAGTGCCACCAGGCAATCATCGCCGGTCAGATGCCCCAGCTCATCATTGACCCGCTTGAAGTGATCAATATCCAGTAACAGCAAGCTCAGCTCGTGCTCATGGCGCAGCGCACGGCCCCACTCAATCTCCAGTTTCTCATCAAACCGGCGGCGGTTTGCCACGTGGGTAAGGCCATCGGTCAGGCTAATGGCCTTGAGCTGTTCGTTGGCACGCTCCAGCTCTTCAGTGCGCTCTCGCACCCGTGCTTCCAGCGTCAGGTTGGCCTGCTGCTGCACTTTCAGTGCATGCTCCTGTGCCTCCTGCCGGCGTCGACGTTCCAGGTTGATCCGGTAGGCGAGGGCAAACGATAGCAGAATAGCCTCAATCGCCACCCCTGCCTGAGGCACCAGTTCGGTGACCTGACTGGTGGGTATCCAGCCCAGCTTACTGACCGCCAGCACCAGATGGCCCACCAGCAGAGGCGTCCAGGCAAGCACGTAAAACCCCGCAAGCACCTGCCCCTGACGCCAGACATACAGCCCGATCAGCCACGCCGCCGGAGTTGCAAAAGCAGCGATCCCACTGACCAGAGCAATGCCACTTTGATAGGGACCAAACACACCGTAGAAGAAGGTAAAACTGCAGGCGCCGATCACCCCCTGCAAGATGCGATAACTGAGGAGACTGTAGTGGCGTACCGCCAGAAACTTAATGGTGAACATGACGGCGCAAAACATGCCAAGACTGATCGCCGGCACCGTAAAGTAGCGGTTGAGGCCGGGTAGATCAGGCCAGATCCATTGGAATAGCAAGCCATTAAAGTTGAGCTGGATCATGCCGGTTGATACAACCGTGAGCACATACCACAGGTACGTGGTGTGGCGAACGATGACAAAAAGAAAGAGGTTATAAAACGACAAAGCCACCACGATGCCCAGAAACATGGCCTGCCAGCCATAGGAAAACTGCTCGTTGGCGAGAAACCGGGCTGATGTCGTAACCGCCATGGGAATTTGCACCGCTCCCTGAGTTTTCACCCTTACCCAGGCGACGACTGGCTCGGTGTTCGACGGCACCAGAAACACAAAATTGCGATGAATGATCGGCCGGGTATCGAATGGCCGGGTGTCTCCGGTGTGGTGAGATTCGACAATCTGGCCGTCCAGTTCCCAGTAAACGGATACCTCATCCAACAACGGATAGGCGATTTCCAGCACCCGGTTGACGGGCTCCGGCGTAATCGGCACCCTCAGCCAGAACGCACCATTGCTGAAGCCCTGGTTCAACACCCTGGCAGCGCTATTGTATTGCCATTGGCTATCAGGCAGTTGCTGTATCTGAGTAACGGTCAGGTTGTCCTCGGGCACCTCAACCCAGTCAAATCCCACAGGCTCTGCATGCACATGGAAGCTGACAACACACAGCAACAGCCCGAAAAGCTGGCATACAGTGCGCGGAAATGGGCCATTCATTCTTGTCTGTTATTCCCGGCGTTAGAGTCTTGAACTACACTGGGGAACGGCTGTACGGCTACAGATCCAAACCCCAGCGTCTGAGTTAAGTGTAGACGTTACTGGCGCGGGAGTCCGCCGAAATTAAGGGGTAATCCCCGGTTACCACCTGAGAGGAAGGCATGTTCGACAAAAAACACCCCATCACCCCCGGTCGATACCGCCATTATAAAGGCAAGGATTACGAGGTCATTGGCGTAGCCCGGCACAGCGAGACCGAGGAACCCCTGGTGGTGTACCGCTGCCTTTACGGGGACTACAGCCTCTGGGTGAGGCCGCTGGCCATGTTCCGGGAAACCGTGGAAGTGGCCGGTGAACAGGTTCCCAGGTTCGCCCGCCTGGACACCGAATGACCGTTACATAACCGCTTTGACTGCCGCGGCCATTTCCTGCACATTAGCGCACTTTTCGTGCTGCCGGCGCCCATAAGGCGCCGGTAAAACCTCAATTCCTACCCGGAGTTTGCCATGAATGCCGTTGTTGCTGCGGTACTGATCATGCTCGTACTGAGCCTGTGCCGCATCCATGTTGTCGTCGCCCTGATCATTGGTGCCATTTCCGGTGGCCTGGTGGCAGGAATGTCTCTGGAAACCACCATCAATGCCTTCAACACCGGCCTGGGTGGCGGTGCCACGGTAGCGCTGTCGTACGCTACCCTGGGCGCCTTTGCCGTCGCCATCGGCAAATCCGGCCTGGCCCACGCCCTGGCCGACAAGGCCCTGGCCATTGTCGGCCGACAGGAGGAGGGCGGCGCGGCCACCGGCATCCGGTTCATGATCATCGGCCTGCTGCTGGCCATTGCCATCTCGTCCCAGAATATCCTGCCAATCCATATCGCCTTCATTCCCCTTGTGGTTCCGCCACTGCTGTACGTGATGGCCAAGCTGAATATGGACCGCCGTCTGGTAGCTTGCGTGCTCACGTTCGGCCTGATCACCCCGTACATGTTCCTGCCCGTAGGGTTTGGCGGTATTTACCTGAATGAGATCCTGCTGGCCAATGTCGGCGATAACGGCGTGGATGCCAGCGAGCTGAACGTCATGTCCGCCATGGCCCTGCCGGCCCTGGGTATGTTCATCGGCCTACTGATCGCCGTGTTCTTCAGCTACCGGGGCGGCCGGGGCTACGACATGAAACTCATCGAACGCACCGAGCGGGTGGATGTGAAGTACAGCCCCAAAACCCTCGTGATGGCGCTGGTGGCCATTGCCGTGGCCTTCGTGGTGCAGCTCTGGCTGGGCTCCATGATCCTGGGCGCCCTGGCGGGCTTCGTGCTGTTCAACATTTCCGGTGTGGTGAAGTGGAAGGAAGCGGATGACCTGTTCACCGAGGGCATGAAGATGCTGGCGATGATCGGTTTCATCATGATCGCCGCCAACGGCTTCGCGGAAGTGATGCGGGAAACCGGCGAGATTGCCAGCCTGGTGGAGGGTTCGGTGGCCGCTATCGGTGACAACAAGGCGCTGGCAGCATTGCTGATGCTGGTGGTGGGCCTGCTGATTACCATGGGGATTGGTTCGTCGTTCTCCACCATTCCCATCATCGCGGCGTTGTATGTGCCGCTGGCCCTGCAACTGGGCTTCAGCCCCCTCGCCATCGTGGCCCTGGTGGGCACGGCCGGTGCCCTGGGGGATGCGGGTTCACCGGCCTCCGATTCCACCCTTGGGCCGACAGCGGGCCTGAACGTGGACGGCCAGCACAACCACATATGGGATACCGTGGTGCCAACGTTCCTGCACTACAACCTCCCATTGCTGGCCTTTGGGTGGTTGGCGGCTATGGTGCTTTGACGATTGGTGTTTGCCTTCGCTTTGTAGCCTTCGGTTTTAGTGGACGGTTTGGGGTTGGTGAGGGGTGTCAAAACGGAAAACGGTGGTTTTCCTGATGGTTTTGACACCCCTCACCAACCCCAAACGTTGATCTTCACAGGAATCGCTCGAAAACGAAAAAATAGCCTTGGTTCACCTTGGACTCCCGGGACGGCAGGCACCCAAGCGGTTCTGAAACAGCCAAATAAAAGGGGTTCGGGAGAGGGTCCCAAAACCATCAGGAAAACCACCGTTTTCCGTTTTGGAACCCTCCCCCGAACCCCGACCATTCGCCAATCAAGCAGGCTACGAGGCCAAACCCCAAAACAAGGTCAGTCCTCAGAGCCAGCCTTAAAAAACACCACCTGTTTGACGGTATGGTCATCGGTGTTGGCCTTTTTGTTCACCCGCGTTTCAATCTCCGGAGCCTCCGGCTGCGGCTGGTCAGACAGGGCATCGGTATAACCACAGGCCACGCACTCGCGAATCTGGTCGCCAGCCTCGGTGGTGAACATCGTAATCTTATCCATCTCCGCGCAGCGGGGGCACACAGCGCCGGCGATGAAGCGTTTCGGACTTGCCATAACTTTACTCCAGTAACACACACCCGGTCGCCACTACGACAACCGGGGTGGATTGTATCAGGCCGCTTCGTCCGTGATGCCGGATTGTTTCAGCAGGGCATCCACCTGCGGTTCGCGGCCTCGGAAGGCTTTGAACAATTCCATGGGCTCCTGCGAGCCGCCTTTTTCCAGGATATTGTGCAGGAAAGCCTGGCCGGTTTCCGGGTCGAAGATGCCTTTTTCCTCGAACAGGGAGAAGGCGTCGGCGGCCAGCACTTCCGCCCATTTGTAGCTGTAGTAGCCCGCGGCGTAGCCACCCGCGAAGATGTGGGAGAAGCCGTTGGGGAACCGGTTGAACTCCGGCGCCTGGACCACGGCGATTTCTTCCCGGACTTTGCGGTGCATGTCCAGCGGGTTGGTGGGAGCCACGTCGGTGAATTCCGCGTGCAGGCGGAAGTCGAACAGTGAGAACTCGAGCTGGCGTATCATTCCCATACCAGACTGGAAGTTCTTGGCGGCCAGCAGCTTCTGCAGCAGGTCTTCCGGCAGTGGCTCGCCGGTTTCATGGTGGCTGGCGATCAGGGCCAGGGATTCCGGGTTCCAGCACCAGTTTTCCAGGAACTGGCTCGGCAGTTCGACGGCATCCCAGGCGACGCCGTTGATGCCGGATACATCCATTACCTCCACCTGCGTCAGCATATGGTGCAGGCCGTGGCCGAACTCGTGGAACAGGGTGGTGACTTCGTCATGGGTCAGCAGCGACGGTTTGCCATCCACCGGCGGGGTGAAGTTACAGGTCAGGAATGCCACCGGCAGCTGCAGCGTGCCACGCTGGTTGCGCCAGCGTACCCGGCAGTCGGCCATCCAGGCACCGCCGCGCTTGCCCTGGCGGGCGAACAGATCCAGGTAGAACCAGGCAATGGGCTGACCGTTACGGCTGATGCAGTAAGCTTTGGCGTCGTCATGCCAGGTTTCTACGTCTGCGTGCTCTTCAATTTGCACATCAAACAACTTCTCCGCCACCCGAAACAGGCCCGGCACCACTTTATCCACCGGGAACCAGGGGCGCAGGGTTTCGGGGGAAATGTCGTACTGCTTCTGGCGCAGCTTTTCGCTGTAGTAGCCGATATCCCAGGCCTGCAGGTCGTCTACACCGTATTCATCTTTCACAAACGCCTTCAGCTCGGCAAACTCCTTCTCCGCCTGAGGCTTGGACTTGGCCGCCAGCTGGTTCAGGAATTCCAGCACCTCGTCGACACTCCGGGCCATCTTGGTGGCCAGGGAACGCTCGGCGTAGTTATCAAAACCCAGCAGCTGGGCCAGCGCATGCCGGCGCTTAAGGATCTCCGCCATCACCGGTGTGTTGTCCCACTTGGCTGCATCCGGGCCTTGATCAGAGGCACGGGTCACAAACGCCTCGTACACCTCCCGGCGCAGTTCCCGGTTGTTGCAGTAGGTCATCACCGGGTAAAAGCTTGGGAAATCCAGAGTAATGACGTAACCATCCAGATCCTTCTGCCGCGCCGCCTGCTTGGCGCCCTCAATGGCGGTTTCCGGCAGGCCGGACAGCTCGTCCACGTCGGTAATCTGCTTGAACCAGTGCTGAGTGGCATCCAGCACGTTATCACTGAACTTGTTGGACAACTCCGCCAGCTCCCGGGACAGGTCCGCGTAACGCTTCTTCTTGTCCTCCGGCAAGTCGACCCCGCCCAGGCGGAAATCCCGCAGCACGTTCTCGATGGATTTACGCTGGGGCTCACTCAATGCCTTGAAATCCTCCCGTGCGGCCAGTTTCTTGTAGGCCTCACACAGGGCACCGTTCTGGCTGACTTCGGTACTGTACTCGGTCAGCTTTTCCAGACAGTTCTTGTACACCTTGCGCAGGTCATCGTTGTTCATCACGCCGTTCAGGTGTGAAATCACCGACCAGGCGTTGCTGAGCTTGTTCTCTAGCGCTTGCATCGGCTGGGCCAGGGTGTCCCAGGTTGGGTCGTCCTGCTGGGACAGCTCGGCAATTTTCATTCGATTCTCGCTGAGAATCTGGTCAATGGCTGTCTCCATGTGTTCGGTGCGGATATGACCGAACTTCGGCAACAAGTCATCTGTCAAAAGCGGGTTATTCATAAGTCCCCTTCTCAGCTGTTCGTCTTTAGGGTAGCTTCCCGTTTATCAAGTATTGGCGATTGGTGCGTGTGGGGTAGGCCTTTCCAAAACACGCTGTGAATACATCCTTGTACGCTCTGCTCCGCCATCCCTGGCTCCGCAAGGTTTTGGAAAGGCCTACCCCACACGCACCCCCAATCTTCGGGAAAACGAGATACAGGTATATGTAATGGCAAATGTACGAACTCACAAGGGTATCACACCACAATTTGGTGAACGGACCTGGGTAGATGAGAGCGCCGTGGTCATCGGCGATGTCCAGATGGGCGAAGACTGCTCGGTCTGGCCCATGACCGTCATCCGCGGTGACATGCACAAAATCCGCATCGGCGACCGCTGCAGCATTCAGGATGGCTCCGTTCTGCATATCACCCACGCCAGCGACTTCAACCCTGGAGGCTGGCCGTTAATCATTGGTGATGACGTGACCGTTGGCCATAAAGCCCTTTTGCATGGCTGTACCATTGGCAGCCGGGTGCTGGTGGGCATGGGGTGCACGGTGATGGACGGCGCCATCGTGGAAGACGAAGTGATTATCGGGGCTGGCACCCTGGTGCCGCCGGGCAAGCGGCTGGAGTCGGGATACCTGTACGTGGGCTCGCCGTGCAAGCAGGCCCGGGCACTGTCAGACAAGGAGCGCACGTTTTTCAAATACACCGCAGCCAACTACGTGAAGCTCAAAGACCAGTATCTTAACGACGCGTCATAAAGTGGTCTGAATACCGTGGCGCTGCCGTATGTTTCCGTGCCGTTACAAGCCGGGAGACAACCGTGGATCTGACAGACACCACCCATCAACGTGCATTGTTGTATCTTCGTGCCGTAAAGCACGATGCCTGCCCCGTTGCTCTGTCCCGCCTGCAACATGTGGTTGACCGGCACTGTTACGGGGCGGGCAATGCAGATCTGAACCATGTTCTGCCTGCCATTCAGCGTTCTCTTTCGACAGACACTGACAAGCACCAGGCTACCCCGCCGAAACTTACCCGCAGCCGGATCGGGTACCAGGGTGACTGAACCCCGTTGGCAGACTGTCGCCTACAAGCGGCGCGCTTTGCTCGCACTGCTGGTGCTGGGGCAGACAACTTTCGGCGTTTGGCTGCTTTCCCATAGCCTGTCCATGACCCAACAGGGGTGGCCCGCGGTACTGTTGGTTGTTCTGTTTTCCATTCTGTTTACCTGGATAGGCCTCGGGTTCTGGACCGCGGTGTTCGGCTTTGCAATGCTCAGGCGCGGGGGCGATCCCCACAGCCTCAGCCGCCGGTTCTCAGGGTGTGCGGGCGCCGGGCCGTTCAAAGGCCGGCTGGCGTTGGTGATGCCAGTCTGTCACGAACCGGTGCAACGTTCCCTCGGTAATCTTCAGGCTGTGTATCAAGAGCTTGAAGACAAGGGCTGGCACAACCAACTTGATGTCTATGTGTTGTCCGACAGTCAGGACCCGGAAGTCTGGCTTGAGGAGCAGGCAATCTGCGCTGAATTGAGCGCCGGTATGGCTGCCGGCAACCGGCTTTTTTACCGCCGCCGGCGAGTGAACCTGAACTTTAAAAGCGGCAACATCGCCGATTTCCTCCGACGATGGGGCGCCCGATACCGTTACATGGTGGTGCTGGACGCCGACAGCCTGCTCACAGCCTCAGCGATTGAAAAACTCGTTCAGTTGATGGAACAGCGTCCCCGGGCCGGCATTATCCAGACCGCACCCAGGCTGGTACGGGCGGATACCCGCTTTGCCAGGCTGCAACAGTTCGCCAATCGGTGCTATGGCCGAATCCACAGTGCCGGCCTGGCAGCCATTCAACTGGGTGATGCCAATTACTGGGGCCACAATGCCATTATCCGGGTAGCACCGTTCATGGCCCACTGCGGTTTGCGAAAGTTACGGGGTTGGGGGCTTTTTCGTGGCCCGATATTGAGTCACGACTATCTCGAATCTGCGCTTATGGGCCGCGCCGGTTTCGAGGTGTGGCTGGAACCGGCCATCGCCGGCAGCTATGAGGAATCACCGCCCACCCTCGGAGACGACCTGATTCGCGACCGTCGCTGGTGCCGGGGCAACCTGCAGCACCTGGTCCCCTTGCTCACGATGACCAAGCTGCGTTTTGCCCACCGCCTGGCGCTACTCACCGGCATTCTGGCTTATCTGGCCTCACCCCTGTGGTTGGCGTTTCTTGCCTTGTCTGGCTACCTCGCCATGGCGGGAACACCGGTTAGCCAACCGTTGCCCGGGCTGATCGGGGTGTCGTCCACAGGCTGGAACCTGGCTGGAGCCTGCCTGATCGGGCTCACCGTAACAACGCTGCTGGGCCCGCGGATTCTGGCACTGGTAGACCAGTGCCTTGCCCGGCGCGAGAGGCTGTTTGGTGGCCGGTGGCGGATGGCAGCCAGCACGGTCATTGAAACCCTGATATCACTGATACTGGCACCCATCCGAATGATCGCCCATAGCGGCCATGTCGCCGGTGCAGTCGTGAATAGCAGCTTGCGTTGGCAGGGGCAGAATCGAACCGGTGCCGGTGGGCTGGAGGAAGCGCTTCAGCACTTTGCCCGGCCCGCACTGGTGTGCGCCGGCGTACTGATTTTGATCCAGTGGTTCAGCCCGAACCTGACGCTCTGGGCCCTGCCGGTCACGATTCCGGTGCTGATTGCGCCGTTACTCACGGTGTGGCTAGCGGGCAAGCGCACCGGCCAACAAATGGTCATTCCCGAACAGGCATCCCCTGTGCCAGTCATCGCTCGCGCTTCGATGGACCACCCGCAGAACAATCGCCTGCCATCACTGAGCTGGTTCGAACAGACAGTGCTATCTCCCCGTTACCACTGTTGGCGGCAACGCCAACCCGGCCCCTCCGGGGGGAGCAAGCAACGGGTGTTGAATGCCCTGGTTAACCAGTGTGCAGCACAGGGCCCCGGCGCACTCACCAGCAGCCAGATCAGCCTGCTCTGCGACCACCCTGAAGCCATGCAATCTCTGCATCTCAAGGCTTGGCAGTCTGAGCCCGACTCACCTTGGGGTAGGGCACTTGCCCGACTGAGCCTGAACCTGAGCCCGATACAAACCGCTACTCACACCCACAGAAACCAACCGGAGCACTCCCCATGGATCGGCGTCGCCTCCTGAAATTCGGACTGGCACTGGCCGCTGGTGCCCCCCTTGCCCTGTCCGGCACCGGGCGAGCACTGGCCAGCGTTGCCGGCTCCGCCGGGCAGGTTTTTAGTGCCCGTTGGCTCCGGGAACACGCCCGGATATTGGCGGCCCAACCTTATCGCGCCCCCCAGAACCCCCTGCCGCCAAGCCTGCAATCCCTCAATTGGGACCAATATCAAGCCATACGCTACCGGCCAGAACAGGCACTTTGGCGGGAACGAGACAGCGCCTTTCAGGTCCAGTTCTTTCATTTGGGCCTCTACTTCCAGGAGCCCGTGCACTTCTACGAAGTGGTCAATGGCAGGGCCCACGCCTTGCCCTACCGGAACGAAAACTTCGACTATGGCGACAATGACGCGTTTGATGACCTGCCAGACAGCCTCGGCTACGCCGGATTCCGCGTGCATTTTCACCAGGACTTCAGCCGGGACATCGCAGCATTTCTGGGCGCAAGCTACTTTCGGGCGGTGGGGGAGTCGCGCCAGTACGGTCTGTCAGCCCGCGGCCTGGCGATCAATACCGGGCTGCCGCAGCCCGAGGAATTTCCTCGCTTCACCACCTTCTGGCTTGAACGCCCAGCCGAAGGCGACCTGTCACTGACGGTCCATGCCCTGCTGGATTCGCCGAGTGTGACCGGCGCCTACCGGTTTGTGATTCATCCCGGTGCCAACCTGACCATGGACGTGGAGGCCACCCTTTACCCCCGCAAGGAGCTGACACGCTTCGGGCTCGCGCCGCTCACCAGCATGTACCAGACCGGTGAGAATGATCGGCGCATGGCCAATGACTGGCGCCCGGAAATCCACGATTCCGATGGCCTGGCGATCTGGACCGGCAACGGCGAGCGCATCTGGCGCCCCCTGACCAATCCACAGCAACTGACGGTCAGCCATTTCGTCGATAACCAACCCCGGGGATTTGGCCTTCTGCAACGAGATCGGGATTTCAGCAACTACCAGGATGATGGCGTGTTTTACGAACAGCGGCCCAGTCTTTGGGTAACCCCCCAAGGTAACTGGGGCGAGGGCGCCTTGATGCTGGTGGAGATTCCGACACTCGATGAAACCTTTGACAACATCGTGGCCTTCTGGAATCCGAAGGAGTCCTGGCGGCCCGGAAAAGCCTACCCCATCGGGTACCGGCTCACCTGGGGCGAAACCATGCCGGATCAAAATCCGGAGCTTGGCGCCGTGGTCGCCACCCGCACCGGGGTTGGCGGCGTCATCGGTCAACCCAGAACCTACTTTTCCCGGCGCTTTGCGGTGGACTTTGCCGGCGGGAGCCTTTCAATGATGGACCGTCATGCCGGGGTCGAGGCAGTCGTGAGTGCCAGCCGGGGCAAGGTAGAACTGGTATCGGCCAGGCCGCTGCACGCCATCAACGGCTTCCGCGCCATGTTTGATCTGATTCCGGATGATGACACCAGCCCGATAGACCTGCGCCTTTACCTGAGAATAGGCTCCCAGGCACTGACTGAAACCTGGCTGTACCAGTACGCGCCACCACCGCCCGAGGCCAGATCGTTCTGATGCTGGCCGCCTTTGTATTGCTTAACGGGCTGTTGCTGCTACCCGCCATGGCACTTTCGGGCCCGGCGCCCTGGCTGGCGCTGGAAGCCCTGTTTATCTGGTGGCTGTTACACCGGCTGCCCAGCCAGCGTAACCGACTGGTACTGCTGTTCTCGAGCCTTTACGCCCTGATGGTCTTGCTGATTGCGGCCGACGCGCTGGTCCGTCAGAGCCTGGGGCGGGGCCTGAATCTGTATCTGGAAGTGAGCTTGCTGGATGCCGCCTGGCATCTGCTCCGCACCAACCTGGGTATCCCGGGGGCCGTACTGGTTTTGGTCGCGCTGATCCTGACGGCGGCCCTCGTGGCCTGGGTGTTTCGCCGGCTCGGACTGCACCTCGCCCGAACGCTGCCGTTACGGGGGCGGGCCCTGGGGCTCAGCGCCACGGCATTGCTCACGCTGGCCATACTGACCCCTTGGGTAGGGAGCCCGGCCCTGGCCTTCGTCGCCAATCAGGGATCGTTGATCAAACACACGCATCAGGCCACCTCGGCTTTTCGTGCCGGCCTGGAACAACAACCAACCGCCAGCCGGCAACCGCGCGCACTGCCGGGCCTGGCCAATACCGATGTGGTATTGGCCTTCGTGGAATCCTACGGCATCTCCGGGCTTACCGATGAACGTTACCGGCCGGTATTGGGCCCCAGGCTGGCCACCTTGGCCGAACAGCTGGATAGTGCCGGCCTGACCGTCGCCACCGGCCGCCTGAAAGCACCCATCCAGGGCGGGCAATCCTGGCTCGGCCATCTCTCGGTGCTCAGTGGGCAGTGGATCAACACCCAGATTGCCTATGAAGCGCTGCTGAGCAGCAACTACGCCACGTTGATCGATGATTTCCGGGTGACCGGGCATCAGACCATGGCGGTGATGCCCGCCATCACCCGGGAATGGCCGGAAGGTCAGCTATTTGGCTACCACCGCATTTATGATCAAGACGCGCTCGGTTACCAGGGGCCAGCGTTCAACTGGGTCACCATGCCCGATCAGTTCACCTGGCACCGGTTCGAACAGCTGCGACAGGCAACGCCGTCCCCGGTGTTCGCGGAGCTGGCACTGATCAGCAGCCACGCTCCCTGGGTGCCGATACTGCCAGTGCTGGACGACTGGGACAGCATTGGAGATGGCCGGATTTTCCAGCAATGGGAAGGCGCTGGCGAGGCGCCCGCCTCGCTCTGGCGGGATCCGGAACGGGTGCGGGAACATTACATTCAGGCCATCGATTACGCCCTGGCCGTTGCCGGAGACTACGCGGCTCGCTACCTCACTGACGAGTCACTGCTATTCATACTGGGTGATCACCAGCCAGCGCCACTCATCACTGGAGACGATGCCAGCAGAGATGTGATCATTCATGTGATCAGCCGCAACCCGACACTGGTAAACCCTTTTCTGAACGGAGACCTGTCAGGATTCCGGCCTGGTACCCTGCCGGATGAACATACCGATGGCGCCCCCATGAGCCGATTTCGGGCATTTCTGCTCACGCAGTTTGGCGAACCTTCAAGGCCCTTGATGCAGGTCAAAAAGTAACCAGAGGGGTGCTTGAAAACAAACCGGGCGATCCTATATTCGTGAATAGCAGAAGTTCACGGAGTCCATCCGGCTGGCGCCACCGGTATGGAGCTGTTCCGCGAGCGAAGCTGATGAAAATCTCAGGTTCGACATCGTTAAAGGAGGAGTTCCTATGAGCAATCTGACCCGCTGGAATCCGATCGGCGAATTCGAAGACATGATGAACCGCTACAACCGGATGTTCGGGCTTGCACGCACCAATGGCGAACGGGAAGGTAAAGACCTGTTCAGTCGCAGCGACTGGGCTCCGGCTGTGGATATCAAGGAAACGGCCGAAGCCTTCACTGTAGAAGCCGAATTACCCGGCATGAACAAGGACGATGTGAAGGTGACCGTGCACGATGGCGTGCTCACCATTCAGGGCGAGCGCAAGCACGAGGAAGAGACCAGTGACAAGAAGCACCACCGCATCGAGCGGGTCTACGGTAGCTTCCTGCGCCGGTTCACGTTGCCGGACAATGTGGACGAGAACAGTGTGAAAGCCAACTTCAAGGACGGCCTGCTGACTTTGAGCATCCAAAAGGCCGAACCCAAAGAGCCCAAAGCCATCGAAGTAGAAGTGCAGTAAGGCGATGTTCGGGCCGGGGCTCAGTTCCCGGCCGTTGCCTTTTGTTTTGCGCCGGCTTTTTCCAGAGCCCGGGCGTAGTCGCTGCTGCGACGGTGCTGTGACACCCGGTCCAAGATGGTCTGGCCGTGCTCATCTTCGGCGTTTAGATCGCGTCCGGCTTCCACAAAGAACGCCAAAAACCGTTCGAAATCACCTGCCCGCATGGACTCATAGGCGCGAATCAGCACGAAATGATCCGGGTTCAGGTTCTTGTCCCAGGGTGACAGATCGAGAAAGCTTTTAACCCGCTCGTCACTCCACTCTTCTCCAATAACCTTCGGTTTATCTGGTCCGCTCATGCTGAAAACTCCCGTTATCTGCCAAGGTTTGAGCGGCACAGTATAAGGCTTTGAATCTGCATCACTTATATGAATGCACTATGAGAATCTGCACTCAGGCTATAAGCGTTCAGGGGATGATTTCCACAGGCAAGTCGCGGGTGGGCACGGCATCGTCACACTCGGGATTACGAACCGATATTTCAACCCGCCGGTTCACCGCCCGGTTCTCCGCGCTATCATTGGCCACCAACGGCCGGGTTTCGGCACGGCCGGCCGCCACAACCCGCTCAGCCGGTACCTGGCGGTTCAGCACCAGTTCGTGGACGACAGATACCGCCCGGGCAGCAGACAAATCCCAGTTTGAGCGATACACGCTGCTGGATATGGGCACATCGTCGGTGTGGCCAGACACCACCACATCCCCGGTACAGGCCGACAGCACGGTAACCACCCGTTCGATGATCGGAATCATACCCGGCATGATGGCGGCATCGCCAGAACGAAAGGTGGCTTCTTCGGAGAAACGGATAACCACCTGGTCTTCATCGTAATTGATGTGCAAGGTATCGGAGGCAACTTCGGTTTCCAGCTCCTGGATCAACCGGCTGGCCAAGTCCAGGACACCACCGGGAATCTGTCGGGTTTCCGAGCGCTCGGTTCGCTCGTCAATGAACTCCGGCTGATCCTGCAGGTTTTCAGAAGGCTCCGGCAGCGATACGGTATCGGCTTCAATCAGGGTGAGGGGTGTACCGCCGATGTCCTCGGCCACCACATTGCTGGAGCCAAACGCCAGGGACATGGAGTTCGCCATGGCCCGGTACTTCTCGATATCCATCTCGGCGAACGACAACAGCAGGATAAAAAACGTCAGCAACAGAGTTGCCAGATCCGCGAAGGTGACAATCCAGTCGGGCGTACGCTTTTTGAGTGCGTTTTTTTTCAGTGGCCGCGCCGGTTGCAAACCTCAGGCCTCCCGCTCCGGTTCCAGGTTGGTCCGGTGCTCTGGTGTTACGTAAGACGACAGCAGCTCCGTCATAACCCGGGGGTTCTCACCACGCATGATGCTCTTGATGGATGTGATAATCAGCATCTGGTTGCGGGAATCGTCTTCCGCCTTGAGTTGCAGTTTATCCGCCAGGGGCAAGGCAATGAGCTGGGCAATAAAGGCGCCGTAGAGTGTGGTCAGCAGGGCAATGGCCATGGCCGGGCCAATGGATGAAGGGTCATCCAGAGTGTTCAGCATCTGCACCAGCCCCACCAGGGTACCCAGCATACCGATGGCCGGCGCGGATTCACCAATACCCCGAAACACTCGCTCAGCCACTTCATAGCGCTCTGCGGTTTGCTGGGTTTCCTGTAGCAGAGCCTCTTCTACCAGTTCCGGCGGGTGGCCATCTACACACAGGTTGATGGCTTTTTGCAGAAATTCATCGTCGGTTTCGTGGTTTTCCAGGCCCAGGATGCCCTCTTTGCGAACCACCCGAGCCAGTACACCCACTTCCCGGATCAGTTCCGCCGGACGGGGCAACCGGTCAGTAAAAGCCGAACGAAAAGCCAACCGGAAGGCGCTGACTACCGAGGGCATTCGGAACTTGATCAGTGTCACTGCGAAGGTGCCACCCAGAACAATCGCCAGTCCGGGCAGATTCAGGAAGGTGATGACCGTGGCGTTGGCCAGCATCGCCAGGACAACAATCAGGATTCCGGCAAGCAATCCGACAAGCGTGAGAATGTCCATGAACAACCCTTATGAAACGGCCGGAACCCGCGGCCTCAATCGGTTCGCAATTCTTCAATCACCGGCGCGGTTTCCGGACGCACACCCCGCCACACAAAAAACGATTCTGCGGCCTGTTCCACCAGCATTCCCAGGCCGTCATGCACCCGACGGGCACCGTTATCCAGGGCCCACTGATTGAAGGTGGTGGTCTGCAGAGAATACATCATGTCGTACACCACCGTAGCCGGCCCGATCACATTTGCAGACACCGGGGGCAAGTCTCCCTGCAGGCTGGCGCTGGTGCCATTGATGATCAGGTCAAACGGTTGATCCGGTGCCTCGAAACCACTGGCGCTCAATACCGTTGCGCCGGCATCTTTCGCAAACAGCCTGACCAGCGCTTCCGCCTTGGCCACCGTTCGGTTGGCAATGGTAAGCGCTGCCGGCTGCTCGGCCAGTATCGGGCCAATGACGCCCCGAGCGGCACCGCCAGCACCAAGCACCAGTACCTTCAAGCCTTTCAGTGCCACTCCGTGATTGTTCTGCAGATCACGGACAATACCGACGCCATCTGTGTTATCGGCCACCAGCTCGTTTTCTTGATCCAGGTAAAGGGTATTGGCGGCACCGGCTTTCTCTGCCCGAGGCGTCCGGTGGTCCGCCAGGGTCCAGGCCTGCTCCTTGAAGGGCACCGTTACATTCAGGCCCTTGCCGCCCCGCTCAAAAAAATGCCGCACGGTGCCGGAAAACTCATCAATCGGAGCCTGAATGGCGGTGTACTCCACCGGTTCGCCAGTCTGGCAGGCAAACAGGCTGTGAATCCTGGGCGACTTGCTATGGCTGATGGGGTTACCCACCACCGCGTAGAGTTCATTGGTCATTGGCGCCCTCCAGCCAGTTATGGCCCGTCAGGAAGTAGTCTGTCAGCCTGGCTTCTTCGCTGCCGGGCTCCGGCTGCCGGTCATAATCCCAGCGCACCAGCGGTGGCAGCGACATCAGAATGGACTCCGTGCGGCCACCGGACTGCAGGCCAAACAGAGTGCCCCGGTCATACACGAGGTTGAACTCCACATAGCGACCCCGGCGATAAAGCTGGAATTCCCGTTCCCGCTCGCCCCAGGGCTGGGCCATCCGGCGCCGCACAATCGGCTCGTAGGCTTCTATGTAACTGTCGCCTACCGCCTGCATAAAGGCAAAGTCCCGGGCAAAATCACCGGTATTGAGATCGTCAAAGAACAATCCACCCACACCCCGGGGCTCCTGTCGGTGTTTCAGATAAAAATAGTCGTCACACCATTGCTTGAACCGGGGGTAAACGTCATCACCAAACGGGGCACAGGCGTTGCGGGCGGTCTGGTGCCAGTGCACGCAGTCTTCCTCGTTGCCGTAGTAGGGCGTCAGGTCATAGCCACCGCCAAACCAGTACACCGGCTCGGCATCTTTTGGCGTGGCGATGAAGAATCTCACATTGGCGTGCGAGGTCGGCACGTAGGGGTTTTCCGGATGAATCACCAGTGACACGCCCATGGCCTGCCAGGGTGCACCGGCCAGATGGGGCCTATGCGCGGTGGCGGAAGCCGGCATGGTGTCGCCCATCACGTGGGAGAAATTCACACCCCCCTTCTCGATCACCTTGCCACCGCTGATCACCCGGCTGATACCGCCGCCGCCTTCCGGGCGCTGCCAGCTGTCACGGATAAACGTTGCCCCGCCATCGACCGCCTCAAGACGCTGACAGATGCGCTCCTGAAGCCCAATTAGATAGTCTTTGACGGCTTGGGTATCCGGCTGCTGTGACATGCACTCTCCTAGCGAAACTGTTTTCCGGTGACAATATCGATGATTCGGCTGGGCTTGCGGTTTCCACCCAGTGCTCCGGGCACAATACGGTCCAGCTCATCACCGAAGTAACGGCGTACCTGCCAGATGCTGCGGGCCGGCGCCCGGCCAGCGGGGTTGCAGGACGTGGACACCAGCGGCATGCCCGTGGCATCGCAAAGGGCCCGAACTACCGGATGGTCACTGACACGAACCGCAATGGAGCTGTGGCTGCCGCGCACCCAGTCCGGCACCTGCTCGAGCACATCCGGTACCAGGCAGGTAATCGGACCTGGCCAGTGCTGCTCGGCTTCCCATTGCAGCACCCGGGGCAAAGGGTCCAGCAGAAAGCGCACCTGATCAATAGACGCAGCCACCAGAATCATGCCCTTGTGCATCGGGCGCTGCTTTAATTCGAGGATGCGCTCAACCGCCTCGCGGTTCCAGGGATCACATCCCAGCCCCCAGACGGCCTCGGTGGGATAGGCAATAACGCCGCCGGCCAGAACGGTGCGGCGGGCACAATGGAGCTGCCATGAATGCAGGGGAGACGTCGCTGACATAACGAAATTGTACTATCCGGTTGGTCGAACCCAAATAATGCACCGTCAGCCCGCCCGGAGATAACCACCGGGAGCGGAATTAGCCAGCCCTTCCAGCTCCAGCAGCAACAAAGACTGCATCAGCTGATCGGCTGGCAGGCCCGTGGCCTGGCTCAGTGCATCGGTAGATTGTGGATCATACCCCAAAGCCTCAAGCACCGCGATTTCCCGACTGTCCAACCCGGACAAATCCCGCTCTGCAGGGCCGGTTTGATCACATTCCGATGCGGGCTGCATCGACCACCAGGTGCCCAGTTCCTCCAGAACGTCATCAGCGGTCTCCACCAGCCTTGCGCCCTGTTTGATCAACTGGTGACAACCCCGAGCCACCGGGCTGTGCACCGAGCCGGGAATGGCGAACACCTCGCGCCCCTGTTCCAGCGCGGTTCTCGCGGTGATCAGCGAGCCACTGCGCAGGCTGGCCTCAACCACCAGCACGCCACGGCTCAGGCCACTGATAATCCGGTTCCGTTGCGGAAAGTGGGCGGCCCGTGCCTGTGTTCCGGGCGGGTATTCCGAGACAATAAGCCCCTGCTTAATGATGCGCCCCGCCAGCTTTCGGTGTTGTGCGGGATACAACCTGTCGAGACCGCAGCCCACCACGGCAATGGTCGGAAAACCGGCATCCAGGGCGCCGGCATGGGCGGCACCGTCAATCCCCAGCGCAAGGCCACTGGTGATCAGAAGCCCGCGCCGGCTCAGTTCGGCGGCAAACTGCCGGGCGTGCTCCAGGCCAGCCCGGGTGGCATTGCGACTGCCGACAACGCCAAGCTGGTCCTTGTGCAGCAAGTCGGGATCACCCCGACCGTACAGCAACAACGGGGCGTTGTGGATGTGCCTGAGCGCATCCGGATACCCGGCTTCACCGTAACCAATCAGGAAAATTCCGGACGCCCGGCAGGCCGAGCATATCCGGCTTGCCTCCACCAACACCGGGTGCCCGGAATCGTCAGCCTGCCAGGCTATCACGGCATTGATGGCATCGGTGGCCAACCCCAGAGCTTTCAGGGTGGCGGCGTTCATTTCGAGGATATCAGTCAGCTGGTCGGTGTTGGCGAGTACCCGCTCACGCAGGCGAAGGCCAAACCGGGGCAGTAGAGACAACAGGAGCCAGCGGTCGCTGGCCGAATCCAGACAGTTACGTACAGACATCTTTTTTCATCCTTGAAAACGACAATGGCCGGGCGCTCCGGCCCGGCCATTCTACCTCATTACAGACAAGCCCATGCAGGGGTGATCAGGGGTTCTTGACCCGATCACCCACCGCCAGCGGGCGAGTCGCCTGAAGAATCAGGCCATAGCTCATCTTTTCGTAAGACTGGAACACCATCAGCAGGCCAGCCCGCTCGGACGGCAGCTCGATGGTTTCACCGGTGACCGGGTCACGGACCAGGTTACCGCTCTTCATGACTGCCAGCACGTGGCCCGGCATCAAGCCCTCACGTTCGCCGCGGTTGATGGCCACCACGTTGTACTGACCGATCTGGTTAACACCACCATCCACGGAAATCATCCGGCCCTCAATTTCCTCGTCCGGAGAGCTGGGCACGAAGTTGGTGGTCAGGCGGCGGTCTTCGTTGACCAGCAGGCGGTCACCGATGCGCACTTCCTCACTGGAACGGGTCAGGGTCATGGTCAGTACATCACCGTTTTCCGCGGTAATGTTACCCTTGGCGATGCTGCGCGCTTCCAGCCCCAGGAATTCACCGGTTTCAGGATCCACAAATTCCTTGCTGCGACGGAAAACGCCAACCCGGTCAGCCGGCTTCTGGCCACGGGCATAAACCCGGTCACCGGCACCGGTGATGATGCGACCATCTTCGCCTTCCAGCACGTAAGGTGCGCCGTTGATTTCAGCCGGAGAGACAATGCGGGTGTCGGTCAGGAAGCTGCTGATGGCATCCAGCGGGATGGCTGGAATCGGGGTATCGATCGCTTCGGAACGGATTTGCGGTGACAGCTTGACGACATCGCTGGTAGACACCTTGGTAATACGGGGCTTGCCATCGATGTACACCAGCGCCAGGCGATCACCCGGGTAAATCAGGTGGGGGTTGGCAACCTGCGGATTAACGTGCCAGATTTCCGGCCAGTACCAGGGGTTGTTCAGGAATCGCGCTGAAATGTCCCAGAGGGTGTCCCCTTTGACGACAGTGTAACGCTCAGGATGATCAGACCTGAGCTCGGGTTGTGCCTGGGCCCAGGAGGTAAACAGCAGCGCCGTCGCTGCCAGAGCGTACAACAATTTCCTCATTGTCTATATCCTTGATCGCGTGCCTTGAATCTTTGCGTTGGGTAACGTCGCAGCGGTATCCCCGCAGCTTATTACGTTGTTATTCCCGTTACTATAGAAGATGTTCGGGTATTTGTGATGTTATCTTTTGTTCTTCCAGTAAATTCTTCAGTATGGCTGAAAGATTTTAACTATTAACTGATCAGTTTGTACTCAATCGACAATTTATCGGATAATAGAGCCATTACGTTCTCCCCATCATAGATTCGTGGAGAAAATTTGCGCAGACCGCCGTCGCATTTCAGAGAAGCCAAAGCATTATGATTTTAGAGATTCTTGAGTACCCGGACCCGCGCCTTCGCACCATCGCCAAGCCGGTGGACGAGGTGACCGACGACATCCGCAAGCTGATCGACGACATGTTCGAGACCATGTACGATGCCCCCGGCATTGGCCTGGCGGCTACTCAGGTCAATGTGCACAAGCAGATCATCGTCATGGACCTGTCGGAAGACAAGAGCGAGCCCCGGGTGTTCATCAACCCGAAAGTGGAAGTACTGGACGGTGAGCTGGAAGCCATGCAGGAAGGCTGCCTGTCGGTACCCGGTTTCTATGAAGACGTGAAGCGCATCGAACACTGCCGGATTACCGCCAAAGACCGTAACGGTGAAGAATTTGTGCTTGAGGCTACCGGCCTGCTGGCGGTGTGCATCCAGCATGAAATGGACCACCTGAACGGCAAGCTGTTCGTGGATTACCTTAGCTCGCTCAAGCGTAACCGCATTCGCAAGAAGCTGGAAAAGCTCCACAAGCAAAGCGCCTGAGGCGCCAACAGCACAGAACCGAATTCAGACCGGGTTACGACCCGGTTTTTTCGTATCAACGACACAGAGAAGCAACCACCGTGCGCATTGTTTTTGCCGGAACGCCGGATTTTGCCGCCACTGCCCTGAAAGCCCTTCTGGAAGCCGGCTATAACCTGGTGGGCGTCTACAGCCAGCCAGACCGCCCCGCCGGCCGGGGCCGCAAACTGATGCCCAGCCCGGTCAAACAGGTCGCCCTGGACGCCGGCATTCCTGTGTTCCAACCGGTCAGCCTGAAACCGGAAGACGCCCAGCAGGAACTGGCTGAGTTAAAGCCAGATGTGATGATTGTGGCCGCTTACGGCCTGATCCTGCCCAAAGCCGTGCTGGACATACCGACCCACGGCTGCCTGAACATCCACGCTTCCCTGCTGCCGCGCTGGCGAGGTGCCGCCCCGATCCAGCGGGCCATTGCCGCCGGCGACGCCGAAACCGGCATCACCATCATGCAGATGGACGAAGGCCTGGATACAGGCGATATGCTGTTGAAAGTCACCACGCCGATCCACGCCGACGACACCGGCGGTAGCCTGCATGACCGCCTGGCGGACATGGGCGGCAAAGCGATTGTGGAAGCCCTGGTGCAACTGGCAAACAGCGAACTGGCCCCTGAGCCACAGAACGATGCCGACGCCAACTACGCCCACAAACTGTCCAAGGAAGAAGGCCACATCGACTGGTCCCGCAGCGCCATCGAGATCGAACGCTTGATTCGTGCCTTTAACCCCTGGCCCGGCACCTTTACCGATCTCGGCGAGCAACGCATCCGCCTTCATCAGGCAACCGCTCTGGAGCAGAGCTGTGACAAGGAGCCAGGCACCGTGATCAGTCGCGAGAGAGAAGGCGTTGAAGTCGCCTGCGGCACCGGTACCCTGAAGATTACGTCGGTGCAGTTACCCGGCAGCAAAGCCCAGAGCATCAGCGACCTGATCAACGGCGGCAAGCAGGTGCTGCTGCCCGGCCAGGAGCTGAACTGACCATGGCCTACCAGCCCCTGCCATTCCGTGCCGTCGCTGCCAATGTGTTGCTGGCAGTGGAAAGCGGCCAGTCATTGACCCAATGCCTGCCGCCAGCCCTGAACCAGTTACCCCCGGAACAACGGCCGCAGCTACAAGCGATCTGCTACGGCACCTGCCGCTGGTTTCACCGGCTTGAGGGTGAGCTGAACCAGCGCCTGAAAAAGCCCCTGCGCAAACCGGACCGCGTTGTTCATCACCTGATGCTGGTGGCCCTGTTCCAACTGCGGTTCAGTGAACAGGCCACCTACGCCGTGCTGAACGAAACCGTGGAAGCCTGCCGGGCGCTGGACAAACCGCACCTCACCGGCCTGGTCAACGGCGTGTTGCGGGCTGCGGAAAGGGAAGGTGCGCCGGAGCCGAAAGACGACAGCAGCCGCTACAGCCATCCGGTGTGGATGGTGGAAAAGCTGCGCCACAACTGGCCGGACGACTGGCAAACCATTCTCGAAACCAACAACACCCAGGCGCCCATGACCCTGCGGGTAAACGCGCTGCGTTTCAGCCGTGATGAGTACCTGAAGCTACTGTCTGAGGCAGGTATCGAGGCCAAACCTACCCGTTTCGCCCCCCACGGCATCCAACTGGATCGCCCGGTGCCGGTAGAACGTCTGCCCTGGTTTGAAGACGGCGGCGCCAGCGTTCAGGACGAAGCCGCGCAACTGTGCACCACTCTGCTGGACCTGCAACCAGGCCAGCGTGTACTGGACGCCTGCGCAGCTCCCGGCGGCAAGACCTGCGCCATTCTGGAGGCCTGTGGCGAACTGGACGAAGTGATTGCCATCGACGAATCCGCCGAGCGCCTGCCCCGTGTACAGGAGAACCTGGACCGGCTCGACCTGCACGCCACCCTGACACAGGCGGACGCCGCCGATATCGACAGCTGGTGGGATGGCAACCCGTTTGACCGCATCCTGCTGGACGTACCCTGTAGCGCCACCGGCGTGATCCGCCGGCACCCGGACATCAAGCTGCTGCGCCGGGAATCCGACATCGTGCCCCTGGCCAGCATTCAACTTGGCCTACTGGAGGCCATGTGGTCTATCCTGAAACCCGGTGGCCGGTTGGTGTACGCTACCTGTTCGGTGTTTCCTCAGGAAAACCACCGTATAATCCAGCGGTTCCTGAAACAGCAGGACCAGGCCCGGCTGATAGAGATTGATGCCGACTGGGGTCAGGACATGAACACCGGGCGCCAGTTACTGCCAGACCCGGACAGCCATGACGGCTTTTTCTACGCCGTGCTGGAGAAACCTGAACTATGAAAATCCTGATACTCGGTGCGGGCCAGGTAGGCGGCACCCTGGCGGAAAACCTCGCCAATGAAGCCAACGACATCACGGTGATTGACAGCGACAGCGCCCGCCTTCGTGAGCTTCAGGACCGGCTGGACATCCGCACCATGCATGGCCGCGCCTCCTACCCCACGGTACTGCGCCAGGCCGGCGCCGAAGACGCCGACATGGTGATCGCCGTAACCAACAGCGACGAAACCAACATGGTGGCCTGCCAGGTGTCCAAGCTGTTGTACAAGACACCCACCACGATCTGCCGGGTGCGGGCAAACGCCTATCTGGCCAAATCCGAGCTGTTCTACCGTCGTGACATGGACAAAGACCTGGACAGCCTCCGGGGCTTTCCCATCGACGTGCTGATCAGCCCTGAACACCTGGTCACCAAACATATTACCCGGCTGATCGAGTACCCGGGCACCCTGCAGGTGCTCGAGTTCTCCAAGGGCCTGGTCAGGCTGGTGGCCATACGGGCGACCAAAGGCGGGCCACTGGTAGGCCATGAGCTGTCCTACCTGCGCACCCACATGCCCAAGATCGATACCCGGGTGGCCGCGATTTTCCGCAAAGATCGGGCCATCATGCCCCAGGGCGACACCGTCATCGAAGACGGCGACGAGGTGTTCTTTATTGCCGCCTCCGATCACATTCGCTCGGTCATGAGCGAGCTTCAACCCCTGTCCAAGCCCTACAAACGCATTTTTATCTGCGGTGGCGGCAACATTGGTTACCGGCTGGCCAATACCCTGGAAAGCCGCTACCAGGTGAAGATTCTTGAGCGGGACCATGACCGCTGTGTGATGCTGTCCGAACGTTTACGTAAAACCGTAGTGCTGGAAGGCAACGCCGCCGACAAGGACATCCTGCTGGAAGAGAACATCGAAAACACCGATGTGTTCTGCGCCGTCACCAACGACGACGAAGCCAACATCATGGCATCCCTGCTCGCCAAGCGGCTGGGTGCCCGCAAGGTGCTGACCCTGATCAACAACCCGGACTACGTCGACCTGATCCAGGGCGGTGATATCGATGTCGCCATCTCGCCCCAGCAGACCACCATCGGCAGCCTGCTCACCCACGTGCGCCGGGGCGATGTGGTGAACGTTCACTCGCTGCGCCGGGGCGCTGCGGAAGCAATTGAGGCCATCGCCCATGGTGACCACCGGTCATCCAAGGTGGTCGGCAAGCGCCTGGACGAAATCAATCTGCCACCAGGTACCACCATCGGCGCCATCGTTCGCCACAACGAGGTACTGATTGCCCACGACCATATTCGAGTGCAGCCCGATGACCACGTGATCCTGTTCCTGGTGGACAAAACCCGGATCCGGGACGTGGAAAAGCTGTTCCAGGTGGGCCTCACCTTCTTCTGATTGATCTCAAGCAAAACAACACCCTGGCTGGCACTTAGAAATGCAACGCCAGCCAGCGTATAATGCGCGTTTTCAAATTTCGGAGTGCCCCGCAAACCGGGGCGCCACACACAGACTGACCAGCAGGCAAACGTCGTGACAGACAAGGCAACCAACAACTCCGCGCCGGACATCAAGACCTTTCAGGGTCTGATCCTGGCACTGCAGAATTTCTGGGCGCAGCACGGCTGCGTGGTTCTCCAGCCCCTGGACATGGAAGTGGGCGCCGGTACTTTTCACCCGGCCACCTTCCTGCGTTCCATCGGCCCGGAAACCTGGAACTCCGCCTACGTCCAGCCCAGCCGCCGACCCACAGACGGACGCTACGGCGAGAACCCGAACCGCCTGCAGCACTACTATCAGTTCCAGGTGGTTCTGAAACCGTCACCGGACAACATCCAGGAGCTGTACCTGGATTCCCTGCGCGCCCTGGGCCTGGACCCGCTGGTACACGACATCCGCTTTGTCGAGGACAACTGGGAATCCCCCACGCTCGGTGCCTGGGGCCTGGGTTGGGAAATCTGGCTGAACGGCATGGAAGTGACCCAGTTCACTTACTTCCAGCAAGTCGGCGGCCTGGAATGCTACCCGGTCACCGGCGAGCTGACCTACGGGCTTGAGCGTATCGCCATGTACTTGCAAGGCGTGGACAGCGTGTACGACCTGGTGTGGACCAAAGGCCCGGACGGTGTGGTCACCTACGGCGACGTGTTCCATCAGAACGAAGTGGAGCAGTCCACCTACAACTTCGAACACGCCGACACCGAGTTCCTGTTCCACAGCTTCGACGTGTACGAGCGGGAAAGCGCCCGCCTGATCGAAGCCGGCCTGCCACTGCCTGCCTACGAACAGGTACTCAAGGCCTCTCACACCTTTAACCTGCTGGACGCCCGCCACGCCATTTCCGTGACCGAGCGCCAGCGTTTCATCCTGCGTGTACGCACCCTGGCACGCTCCGTTGCCCAGGCTTACTTCGAGAGCCGCCGCAAGCTGGGCTTCCCGCTGGCGCCCGAGCATCTTCGCAAGGAAGTGCTGGCCGCCGCCGAGGCTGCTGACGCCAAGGCCAACAAGAAGGGCAAGAAAGCCAACAAGGCACCGCAGGAACAGGGGAACGCATAATCATGGCAACACAGGATTTTCTGGTCGAACTGGGCACCGAAGAACTGCCTCCGAAAGCCCTCAAACCGCTGTCTGACGCCTTCACCCAGGGCATTGTCAAAGGCCTGGAAGAGGCGGGCGTGGCCTTCGGCAAGGTCGAAGCCTTCGCCGCCCCACGCCGCCTTGCCGTGCGCATTCGCGACCTGGCCGATGCCCAGCCAGACAAGCCGGTAGAGAAGCGTGGCCCGGCGGTGAAAGCCGCCTTTGATGACGCCGGCAACCCCACCCGGGCCCTGACCGGCTTTGCCACCTCGCTGGGCATCACCCCGGACCAGCTCGACACCCTGGAAACCGACAAAGGCGCCTGGCTGGTGTATCGCACCGTGGAGCAGGGCAAACCGACCGTCGAGCTGATGCCCGAGCTGGTAGAGAAATCCCTGGCAGCGCTGCCGATTCCCAAGCGCATGCGCTGGGGCGCCCACAAAACCGAATTCGTGCGCCCGGTACACTGGCTGATCCTGCTGTTCGGCAACAAAGTGATCGACATGCCGGTGATGAACCTGAAGCCCGGCAACAAAACCCGTGGCCACCGGTTCCATTGCCCGAAAGAGCTGATTGTACCGACCCCGGCCGATTACGAAGTGGTACTGAAGCAGGAAGGCTACGTGCTGGCCGACTTCGCCGAACGCCGCGAACAGATCCGCCAGGGCGTTGCCCAACTGGCAGAGAAAGAAGCCAACGGCAAAGCGGTGATCGACGAAGACCTGCTGGACGAAGTCACCGCCTTGAACGAATGGCCGGTGCCACTGATGGGCCGCTTCGAGGAGCGCTTCCTGGAGGTGCCCGCCGAGGCGCTGATTTCCTCCATGAAGGAGCACCAGAAATACTTCCACGTGGTGGATGCCAGCGACAACATGCTGCCGCTGTTCATCACCGTGGCCAACCTGGAGAGCAAAGACCCCGCCCAGGTGATCTCCGGTAACGAGAAGGTGATTCGCCCGCGCCTGTCCGACGCCGCGTTCTTCTACGAGACGGACCGCAAGACCAAACTGGAAGACCGCATCGAGGCCCTCAAGCCCATCGTGTTCCAGGACAAACTCGGCAGCATTTACGACAAATCCGTGCGGGTGGCTGCATTGGCGAAGAAGATCGCCGAGGCCATCAACAGCGACCCGGCCCTGGCCGAGCGCGCGGCGATGCTGGCCAAGACCGACCTGGTCACCGAAATGGTGCTCGAGTTCACCGATCTTCAGGGCATCATGGGCCAGTACTACGCCACCAACGACGGCGAACACGCCGACGTGGCCAAGGCCCTGAACGAGCAGTACATGCCGCGCTTTGCCGGCGACGACCTGCCCACCACCCTAACCGGCTGCGCCGTGGCCATCGCCGACCGCATTGATTCCCTGGTGGGCCTGTTCGGCATCAATCAGCCGCCCTCCGGCACCCGTGACCCGTTCGCCCTGCGCCGGGCCTCCCTGGGTGTGCTGCGCATCATCATCGAGCGAGAGCTGCCGCTGGATCTAAACGACCTGTGTGCATGGGCAGAGGAAGAACATACAAATACAACTGAGCCCAATACCGCTGAGGCGGTAGTGGACTACATGCTAGAGCGCTTCCGTGCCCACTACGACGAGCAGGGCATCGGCGCCGAAGTGTACCTGGCCGTGCACGCCCGCCGCCCAACCCGCCCGCTGGACTTCGACCGCCGGGTGAAGGCCGTGGAAGCCTTCCGGCAGCTGCCAGAAGCCCTGGCCCTGGCCGGCGCCAACAAGCGGGTGTCTAACATCCTCACCAAGCAGGGTGGAGACAGCATCGGCGAGACGGTGGATAACGCACTGCTGCAGGATACCGCCGAGAAGACCCTGGCCGCGAAGGTAGAAGAGCAGGCGCAGAAAGTACTGCCGCTGTTCGAGCAGGGCGACTACGCCAGCGCACTGACCTCCCTGGCCAGCCTGCGCGAGCCGGTCGACACCTTCTTTGACGACGTGATGGTGATGGCAGACGACGAGGCCGTGCGCGACAACCGCCTGGCACTGCTCAACCGCCTGCGCAACCTGTTCCTGCGAGTGGCCGATATCTCCCTGCTGCCAACGGCCAGCTGAGGTACCGCTCCGCAGTTATACGGATAAATTTCCCCAGGGACGGGGTAGTAAAACGGCCGGCAATCCGTATAATACCGGCCGTTGATCGGCGTGTAGCGCAGCTTGGTAGCGCACTTCGTTCGGGACGAAGGGGTCGGAGGTTCGAATCCTCTCACGCCGACCATTTTCCCTCCTGTTTTGTCTTTTCCTGTTTTAGTTTTCCAACGCTGTTTCTCTGGGTTCTTACACCCCGAGCCCATGAATTTCTGTATCCTTAGTAAATCTGCTCATGATTAAAGGGGTATTTTGATGAATGAGGCGATCGCCCGGCTACGTCAGTTCCGGGATGACAGAGACTGGAAACAATTCCACAACCCGAAAGACCTGTCACTGGCCCTGAGTATCGAGGCTTCGGAACTGCTGGAGCTGTTCCTGTGGAAATCTCCCGAACAAGCCGATGTCAGCAAAGTGAAGGAAGAGCTGGCCGACGTGATTGCCTATGCGCTACTGCTGGCAGACAGCTATGAGCTGGACGTAGAACAGATTGTTCTCGACAAGATTGCCCTGAACGAAAGGAAATACCCGGTCAGCAAAGCCAGGGGAACCTCGAAGAAGTACACGGAGCTATGAGCCATTCACCGATGGTAGAGATTCAGCGCTACCCCTTCAGCCGGGACGCCCTGAACGACTTGCGCGATAATGCCTTTGCTGCGGGCAACTGGCCCCTGGTCTACTTACTCAGTGACGAAAAGCACCGGCGCGCCTATATCGGCGAAACCACCGACACGCTCACCCGCATGAGCACTCACCTCAAGCACGACGAAAAGCAACTGCTGACCGCGGTGCACCTGATTACCAGCGAGTACTTCAACAAATCTGCCACCCTGGATGTGGAATCTCTGCTGATCAAGTACATGGCCGCCGATGGCAAGTACACCCTGTTGAACGGCAACCTGGGGCTGGCTGACCACAACTATTACCAGCGCGGTGCCCTGTATGAAGAGGTGTTTCGGGAAGTCTGGAACCGGTTGATTGCCAAGGGGGTTGTGTCCCGCACCCTGGACCACCTTGATAACTCCGATGTCTTTAAATACTCCCCCTACAAATCCCTGTCCTTCGATCAGCGCCAGGGCCTGCTCACCATCATGCATGAGCTGCTCAATCCCGGTGTGAAGAACATCGTGGTGGAAGGGGGAGCCGGAACCGGCAAATCGGTACTGGCCATCTTTCTGTTCAAGCTGCTGCATTCGGAAGCACACCAGATCAATCTCAAGGAATTCTCTGAGGAAGAGGCCGAGATCGACTCTCTGCTCTCGTCGCTCAAAGCCGTCATGCCCAAACCGAAAATGGCGCTGGTGGTGCCGATGACCTCCTTCCGAACCACCCTCAAGAAGGCGTTCAGGCATGTCTCCGGGCTCAGCCCTGACATGGTCATCAGCCCGTCCGAGCTCACCAAACAACACTACGATATTGTTCTGGTGGACGAGTCTCACCGTTTGCGCAAGCGCAAGAATCTGGGCGCTTACTTCGGCAGCTTCGACAAAGCCTGTGCCGCGCTGGGTATGGACAAGCATACCTGCTGCGAAGTGGACTGGGTCTGCCAACAGGCGGGCAAAGCAATCTTCTTCTACGACGAGGGCCAGTCCATCAAACCCTCCGATGCCGATCTTGAAGTGTTCCAGCGCCTGAAAGTTGCCAACGGCTCGGTCACTCATCGCTTGCTGTCCCAGTTCCGGGTAAAGGCCGGGCAACCCTATGTCGAATTTGTGGATAAGTTACTGAACGGCCGTGTTGATGATGGCGTGGTGTTCTCCGCAAAGAACTACGAATTTGAGGTCTTCGACTCCCTCAAAGACCTGGTCCATACCATCAACGAAAAAGAGGAACAGGTCGGGCTGTCACGGCTGATCGCCGGTTATTCCTGGCCCTGGGCCTCGAAGAAGGATAATGAGGCTTACGACATCGTGATCGACGATGTTCAGCTACGCTGGAACAGCACCAATACCGACTGGATCAACAAGGAAGGATCACACCGGGAAGTGGGCTGCATTCACACCACTCAGGGCTATGACCTGAACTATGCAGGCATTATCTTCGGAGAGGAGATCCGGTATGACCCGGACAGCCAGTCCATCGTCATCGACAAGGGCAACTACCACGACCGCACCGGTGGCCAGGGCATCAAAGACCCGGCGGAACTGAAGCAATACATCATCAACATCTACCGCACCATCATGCTGCGCGGCATCCGCGGCACCTTCGTCTACGCCTGTGACGATGCGCTGCGGGAGTATCTGAAGCAGCACATTCCGGTTCACACCGCTCATATCGAGCAGCCTGAAGCCACACACGTAGTGGAGCTGGAACCTTATGTGAATGCCGTGCCGCTGTTCGACCTGCAGGCGGCTGCGGGGGATTTCGGAGCACTCAGTGATGTCAGCTACATTGACCCTACCAGGCACCCAGACTGGGTCGGAGTGCCCGATGGAGTGCGAGTGCGTAAAGACATGTTCGCCTGCCGGGTGTTCGGCGAATCCATGAACCGGGTTATTCCCCATGGTGCCTTGTGCCTGTTTCGGACCGACCCTGGTGGTTCCAGAAACGGAAAAACGGTTCTGGTGGAGTGTATGGACAGCATTGATGCAGATTCAGAGTCACGCTACACGGTGAAGGTCTACGAAAGCTTTAAGAATGAAGACAAATACGGCTGGCGCCATACCCATATTCAACTGAAACCGAACTCTTACGATGACAGTTTTCAACCCCTTCTCCTGACAGATGAAGAAGCACTTCAATATCGAGTGGTTGGGGAGTTTGTTGGCGTTATTGATGAGTAGTATACAGATCAAAGGTGTTTGACAACCCAAACCCAGCATATCAGACTTCAAATCACATCCGCCCCTTGGCAGTACGCCTCCCTCAACTATCCCGAGGGTGTGCCGAGCCCTTGGGGCTTTTCTGTTTAGGGAAAACCAAGGCGCTTTCAGCGTCATGGAACATGGGGAAAGGACAATACCCTCTGTGACCAAAGCCTTATCCACCGTTGAAATCGTAGAAGTTATCCGCCGGTCGGAGCACGGGATGACCGAACCCTTTATCTGCCGGGGCGACGATGACAACTTCTACTTTGTAAAAGGCATTGGCGCAGGCCGGGACAGTCAGATCAAAGAATGGGTTTCCGGTAACCTGGCACTGCTCTTCGGTATACCCGTAGCGCCATTCAGAATTGTAAACGTGCCAGAAGAGATTCTGGAGATACTGCCTCCTGGCCATGCAAGAGATCTTGGTGCTGGGCCTGCATTTGGCTCTTTAGAAAAACGCCTCACGGAAATAACCGTTCCCCAGATTCGAGAGGTTCCGCTAAAGATCAGAAAGGCCCTTCTATGTTTTGACTGGTGGATTGCAAACGGCGACCGGTGCTTTTCCGAGAACGGTGGTAATCCGAATCTGTTCTGGGAGCCCAGCAAGAGGGAACTGGTCGTTATCGATCACAATCAGGCCTTCGATACAGAAGTTACTGCAGAAACCTTTTTCCGTGACCACATCTTCCACGATGTGTCTGCGGACATTGCGGATGACTTGGTTGAGCGGCAGATCTACACTGACAAAATGAATGACGCACTCTTCCACTGGGATTCGATCGTTGCCGGGTTGCCAGAAGAGTGGTTTTATATTGATCCTGAAATGACGATTGAGCTGGGTCTGAGCACCGATGAGCTTAAAACGCATTTGTTACGTTGTCTGAGCGATGACTTCTGGAACTGGAAATGACTAGGTTTGCTTGTAACTACGCCATTGTGCGATTCATGCCATACGTCGAAACCGGCGAGTTTGCCAACGTCGGCGTTTTGCTGTGGATACCCAAGCAGAAAACTTTGTTGTTCAAACTTCTACGACGTAAGTACGGACGAATTACTCAATTCTTCGAAGAGCTGGATAAACAGGTCTACCTGAAGGCCATGGCTGATCTGGATACCGAGCTTCACCGAATCGAGGGGCTGCTGAAGGAAGGTGCTGTGGTAACCGCCAATCCAAATCTTGAATACGGCTTCCATAAGGGCATTTTCAAAGAAATCATCCGTCCCCGTGAGACCATTGTCCGCTTTAGCGAGCAAAGGGCCATTCTGACGGAGAATCCGACAGAAACACTCGCTGCACTCTACGACTATTACGTTGGCCGCAACTTCGTGACCAAGGAGTATCAGGAAGGGCTGATGGAGAAGGGTATCAAGCGCCTGCTAGATCAGGAAAATCTTGGCAAGCGCTATCAAAAGCGAAAAGTTCAGGACAAGGTTTACGGTGTTTCCTTCCCCTTTGTCGAAGAGCAGAATCAAAAGGCAGTGAGGGTGATCAAACCATTATTTCTGGGCCAGGCCGATTCAACCGCGATTATCGAGCATGGTGGTCAGTGGCAACTTAAGGTCGAACAACTCAGAAAACGGCAACTACTTCATGGCCCAGTTTTATTTCCCGTAAAAGGCCCCGAGGATGCTAAAGCCGGCGACCACCGCCAAGAGGCTTTCGAAGAAACCAAGCAGAGTCTCTCAGGTGAAGGCATAGAACTGGTTGCCTTTGAAGAGCACAAGAAGATTTTGGAATTCGCTTCTCAACTTGTGCATTGAACGACCATTTTCGTGATCTCACGAAAATGGTCATCTTTTATTCCCGTCAACGCGACTGCTCCACCACAATCAACTCCCCAAGCTCAAACCCCTCCGCCTCTGCCCTTTCCATGAACGTCTCCAACACCTCCTCACTCACCTCCGGCGTGCGCGACATAAGCCACAGGTAGTTTCGGTTGTAGCCGGTGATGTAGGCGGTGGTGTAGTCGTCATCCAACCCGAACACCACGTAGGAGGCGTAAAAGGGCCCGAAGAACGACACTTTCAGGTGGCCCACATTGCTGTCACCCACAAACTTTGCCCGGCCCTGGGCTTCTTTCCACTCACCTTTCTCTTCGCTATAGCCCCGGTTGATGACCTTGATGCTGCCGTCGTCATTCAGGGTGTACTCGGCGGTTACCTGGTTCAAGCCCCGCTCGAAGGAATGGTCCAGCCGGGCGATCTCGTACCAGGTGCCCAGGTAGCGGTTCTGGTCAAAGCCGGTGACCGGTTCGATGCCTTTGGGCAAGCCGGTGCAACCGGCCAGCAACAGGAGTAGGGTGGTCAGCAGAGCAAAGGGTTTCATCAGGCGCTGTCCTTGATTCAGGGAGATGCAGCAACAACCATAACAAAGCGCCGGCGAAAACACTGCTGTGATTGCCTGAGCTCTGGAATGCGAAAAGCGACGTATACTGAACCTCAACCAATCAAGGAGAACAGGCATGATCGGATACGTAACCATCGGTGTCAGCGATATGGGCAAGGCCAAGCAGTTTTACAGCGATCTGCTGGGGGATCTGGGCGGCAAGGTGTTGCTGGATATGGAGCGCATTGCGTTCATTGGCGAGAGCATGGCCAAGCCCATGTTGGCGGTGTGCGTACCGTTCAACGGTGAGCCCAACCATCCGGGCAATGGCAACATGGTGGCGATCCCCGCGGGGTCCAAAGCAGCTGTCGATAAGTTTTATCACAAAGCCATTGAGCTGGGCGCAACCTGCGATGGCGAGCCTGGGCAACGAATTCCGGATATGTTCTACGGCGCCTATGTGCGGGACCCGGACGGCAACAAGCTGGCGTTCTTCGAGTTCGGCTAAGCGTGCAAAAGGCCCCGTCGTGGGGCCTTTTTGTTGGTGACGCGGTTCAATACGCGCCGCGAATCAGATCAATCCCCGGCTTCAGCACTTCCCGCCAGGCTTCCCTCAGCTCTGGTGTGTATTCCGGATCGTGTACTCGCACCGTTTTCAACAGGGCTTCTTCCCACAAACCGTACCACTCCGGCTGGATGTCCATGCGCTTGCGACTGTGGCTTTCACCCAGATCCCGCAGTTTGCGATCAGACATGCCCCGGGCCACCAGAATAATCTGCATCACGCCGTTACGCAGCAGATGGCGCTGGGCGGGCATATCGGTATTCACAAACCGGGCGCGAATAGCATCCGAGCTAGCCATAAAGAAGTCGTAGAAATCGACGAAGAATTCATCTTTCCGGCAGCAGCGGCCATAGCTCTGAAATACGAGATCCGTTGGGTTCATTTGCAATCTGTGTCCTTGATCAACGGTGGGATTGTCATTAAAGGCCACGGATTCTAAGCAAGCGAACAAGATTTTCCATAGCGAGTTGTAACACCTGTCGCTGTCAGCGACGGCTATCTATAGCTGTCGTAACTGCCTGCTCAGATAAACCACCACCCCGGCAGCAGTCGTTTTACCGAGGGCTGCAGAAACCGGTCATCAATCAGCCAGATCACGCCCTGGTCGTCCGGGGTGCGGATCACCCGGCCGGCGGCCTGGGCCACTTTCTGCAGGCCGGGGATCAGGTACGTGTAGTTGTAGCCTTCGCCAAAGCGTTGCTGCAGGCGGTCTTTGAGGATTTCATGCCAGGGGTCGAAGGGCGGCAGGCCCAGGGTGGCCACAAAGGCGCCGATCAGCTGCTCGCCAGGCAGGTCGATGCCTTCACTGAACACGCCGCCGAGCACCGCAAAGGCGACGCTGCCTTCGGGTTTCTGGAACTCCGCCAGGAATTGCCTGCGCTGCTCCGGGCTCATGCCCGGCTGCTGGGAACGCTGGGGGGTATCCGGTGCCTGGTCCGCCAGCGCATCACTCACTTCTTTGGCGTATTTGAAGCTGCTGAAAAACGCCAGGTAATGGCCCGGCCGCTCCCGGTACTGTCTGGCGATCAGTTCGGCGATGGGTTGCAGGCTGGCCTGCCGATGCACCTGTCGGGTGCTGATGCCGGGGGTGAACTGCACCTGCAATTGCTCGGCGCTGAACGGGCTGGGCAGGGAGGTGAAGCGGGCGTCTTCCGGCAGGCCAAGTAGATCCCGGTAATAAACGCCGGGGCTGAGGGTAGCGGAGAACAGCAGTACCGAGTGCGGGGTCTTGAAGCGTTCGGTGAGGAAATCCGCCGGGATCAGGTTCTGGGTGGTCAGGCTGGCCCGACCACGACCGCTGCGCGCGAACTCGCAGAGCGAGTGATCCCCGAAGCTGTCCGCCAGTTTCATAAACGCCACACTTTCAAACATCACTTCCTGCAGGGCCAGGTCTGGCGGGTTGTCGGCCAGGTAGTCAGTGATCACGGAAACCATGGCCTGCAACGCGCCCAGCAATTGCGGCGGCAGGGTGGCCAGGAACACCGGCTGCGCCTGCTCACCGTGATCCCGAATCAGCGCCTGCCAGGCCCGGGCGGTGCGGTCCAGGGCTGCTTTTACCGGTTTCGGGGCGGTCTTCTTCAATTTCAGCAAGCGCTGTTGCTCCAGCTGCACTGAATACATGCCACGGGCCCGATCCACCAGGTTGTGGGCTTCGTCCACCAGCACGCTGGCTCGCCAGTTGTTCTGGCGGATCAGGCCATGCAGCAGGGCCGACTGGTCGAACAGCCGGTTCACATCGCCAATCACCAGATCGCTCCAACGGGCCATTTCCTGGGCCAGAAAGTAGGGGCATATGTCGTGACCTTCCGCGATTGTCGCCAAATTCTGCTGATCCAGCGGCTCCTTGCTCTGCACCGCCTCGGCCCGGGCATCAGGCAGGCGATCAAAAAAACCTTTGGCGAGGGGGCAAGACTCGCCGTGGCAGGCTTTGTCCGGGTGTTCGCAGGCGTCGTCTTTCGATACCAACTCCAGGGTGCGCAGCGGCCAGGGTTGTAGCTCATCCTGGGCGTGTCGCAACTTATCCACAGCATCCAGCGCCAGTTGCCGGGCGGTGTTGCGGCAGGTGAGGTAGTACAGCCGGTCCTGCTTTGCCGCGGGCATCGCCATCAGGGCCGGGAACAGGGTGCCCAGGGTTTTGCCCAGGCCCGTGGGGGCTTCCAGCAGCAGGGTGCCGGCTTTGACGGAATTCTTGTACACCGTCTCCGCCAGTTGCCGTTGTCGGGGGCGAAAGTCCGGGAAAGGAAAGGTCAGGGTGGCCAAGAGGGCATCACGCTGATCCCGATGGTGCTCTTCCTGCTCGGCCCAGGCTTTAAAGCGGCCACACAGGGTTTCCAGTTCCTGCCAGAGCTCGTCTGCCTTGGCGGTTTCGGTGAGCACGGTTTCCTTGTCCCGGCCGGTGTCGTAATACACCAGGGCCAGTTCCACGCTTTTACGGTTTTCCTGCCGGCACAACAAAGCGCCGTAGGCCCGCAACTGGGCCCGGTGCAGGGCGCGCTGGTGGGGGCGAATTCGGGACACATCCCCCCGGTGAGTCTTGATTTCTTCCAGCCGGTTCTTGTGGGGGTGGTAGCCATCGGCCCGGCCGGAAAGCTCCAGCTCCATGCAGTTTCCGGTAAGTGAATACTCGCTTTTATAGCCATAGCCACGTTTTGACTGGATCGCCTGGTGGCCGGCAATGCCCTCCTCGGCACTTGGCGCCGGGGTGTAGCGGAAGTCCAGGTCGCCGTGACGGGCCGCGAATTCACACAGGGTGCGGACGGCGACTTTCACAGGCTTGCTTCGTCGTTCTGCCAACGCACATAACAGACGCTGGCCGGGATACCCTGCCGGGCGAAGAACTGAAGCCAGCGAACCTGGTGGTCCTGCAGCCGGTCGCCGGGGCCTTTTACCTCGATCATTTCATAGCGCTGTTCCCGTTGCCCGGCGTCCGGCACCAGCCGGATCAGGTCGGGGAAGCCACTGCGGTGTTCCTTGATGTTGTTGAGCAGGCGGCGGAACAGGGCCTCCAGATGGCGCGGGGGAATGCAGTGCAGGGCCAGCTCCAACAGCTCTTCATCCAGTACCGGCCAGAACACAAAGGGATTGGCGATACCCTGCTTGGTCTGAAAGGTATCGAGAATGTCCCGGCGATAGGCGCCGGTTTCCAGCAAACGGAAACGTTGCTCGAATGCCTGCTGGCGACGGTCGACAAAATCTTCCCGGGTCAGGTCTGCCGGACCAATGTGGAAAGGATGGAAGAAAGCGCCGGGCAGGGGCTTGAAGATCACCGGCCAGCACAGCAGCCCGAACAGGGCGTTGATCAGGGTGTTCTCCACATAGAACACCGGCGCGTCATCGGTGCCCAAATGACGCAGGGCCGCCAGTTCCACGGTGCCGGTGTCTGGCTTGGGCAAGGTCAGGGTGAATTCCCTGAGGGTGGGTTTATCCACAGGCTCGGGCTTGTCCGCCCCCACCTTGGGCGCCAGCCGTTTCAGCAGGCGGTTCAGGCCCTGGGCTTCGGCGTCGGTCAGCTCACTGGTCCGCCACTGACAGGCAATGGCCCAGGCTTCATCAAAACGCTTCATACGCTCCAGCAACCGCAGCTGTTTCAGTCGCGCTTCCCGGTGGCCACTGGCCGCCCATACCTGCAATGCCAGTTCCTGCTCGCCCTGGCGCTCCGCCTGCCGGCCCAGCTCCAGCAACAGCCGGTCCCGGCGGCTGGTGAGCCAGGGGTTATCCACAGGGCCGGGTACATCCGCCCAGACCTCTGTGGCTGGCTCACCCCGATCAAGCCGTTCCCGGCACTGATGCATTTGCAGGTAACCATCCACTTCCGAGCGATGCTGAAAGGCGCGAGATTCCGGGGTAAAGGCCACCGGCTCGAACTGCTGCACGCCCAGTTCCACCAGCACAAAATCCGTCCAGCTCTGGCGCAGGTTGCCGAAAAACATCAGGCGGATACGGTCGAACAGGGCCATGTCCTGGAGCTGGACCACTTCCGGGGCCTGTTCACCGACTGCCTCTGCCAGCCAGTGCTGCAGGGGCTTTAGTTCACTGAACGCTTCCGCCAGCAACTCCCGCATCTGAGCTTTTCCCAGCGTTTTCGGGTGGCCCTGTTGGTGCAGCCAACCGCCAAAGACCGGCCTTAGTTCAGCCAGGGTAAACAGCCGGAACAGATCATCCAGGCTCAGCTCCGGCGAGTTATCCAGCCAGCCCTCCTGCACCAATAACTTGAGCGCTTCGGCCTCCGGCACCGGCAGTTCCGGATAATGCAGCTTGTCGGCCCGGAACAGCTCACCGGTACGCATCACCATCCGCGTGAGCAAGGCCCTTGGCCCGGTCGCCAGGTTGGCAAACGCCGCCAGCCGGTTTCGCTCCCGATCGGTCAACAGATCTGCGTGATGATCGGCCACCCAGGACACGATGGTGTCCATGTTGCTCAGGTAATACAGGGGGTCTTCAAGGTTCGCTGTTTGCGGGCGCTGACCCATGTGTTCTGTCGTCATAGGGCTGGAACTGTAATCCATGCACAAAAATTAATCATCACACGCCTTGCCAACCCCTCTAATGATAACTATTATCATTTGCATCAAGACAAGGAGGACGCCATGAAATTTCTCTGCCCGCGCCATCGCCAAATGTTTGCCCGCCTCTCCATCAACGAACAGAACGATCTATGGCTGTTCTGGATGGAATACGCCTTCACGTTCTGCGAAACCGAGCAGACCGAGAAGATGATCGCCGCCACTGGCAGTGCCTTTGACCTGGCCTGTCTGGCCAGGGCGGACCACCCGGAATGCATGCACGTGGAACTCACACTTTCCGCCATTCTGGTGTGCCGTGCCCTTCGGGACCGTGGTGATCACAACGCGGCAGACTACGTGCTGTTCAGCGCCCTGGAAAGCCTGCAGTCTTCCGAGCCCTGCTATGGCAGTCCCAGCGGCGGTTGCAGCACCGATCAGTGCATTGAAGTGCTGCTGGACACCTCCCGGCAAGCCAGCTTTTTTGCAGAATACCTGAACTGGCCCGCCACGCCACTGGCACCTCGGGCACAACGTTCGGCAATGGTCGCTCACTAACGCAAAGGAGGGGTTATGGGAATGCTATTCAATATCCCGGACGCATACCGGAAGAAGCAGGCGGAACAGATATCTTGGCTGGATTGGAAGCCTGGTGGTCAGGTTTGTATCAGTATCGATGCTGACTGCCTGGCCAGACTGTTGGCAAAAAACCAGCTCCATGTTCAGGACTTTTCCTGCACCGACGAGGCCTCAAAACAGATTGTCAGGGGCCTGCTGCTGGATTGTCTCCGGGTACCCTGAGATCGTCAGATACCCAGGTCCGCAGGCTGCAAGCGAACTCCGGCAATTTTCCAGGCTCCGTCCGTCATCTCCATGCGGTAATAGGCGTCCCAGCGTTTGCCTTCGGGCCCTTGCAATCGAACCACCTGGATATCAAAGCCATCATGAGGTACCCGCTGGGCAAACTCGATGGCGGTGGCGCTGTGAACGGCGGGGTAGGCCTCGCGCACCATCGCCAGAAAACCTTCAGAGGTGCCAAATCGCCGTTTGATCCCTTCCGAGGCATACTCCCAGGCCTGAACCTCATCCTCATTGGCAAAGGCTTCAATCTGGCTGAGGATGGCGTCCTGTATATCGGCATCCGCGTCATCGTCCGCCAGCGGTCTGGAGGACCAGGCCAAGGCAAGCACCAACGCCATCGTAATAGTCAGGATAACGCCGGTTTTGATGTTAATGATGTTAAGCCCCATGACGACCACCCGCATTCTGTTCAACTTTTAATCAATACGCTACCACTGCGGCTGCGGATTGATCCATCACTGTTGCTGCTCAGGCCAAATCAATCGCCCCGAGACTCGATGCGAGGGTCCGCATCTGCGGTCACATACGGTAACCTGTACCCTCAGGATTGACTCGGACACCAGACAAGGAATCCCATGGCGGCCTCACCCACCATCGCACCCGGCTTTCATGCCATTCACGCCAATCATCTGGAAGATCTGCGCCGGGCGGTGGTGTACATCTGCCGCCAGAACCCCATGCCGCCGCTGCAGAGCGAGACCTTTCTGGTGCAGAGTAACGGCATTGCCCAGTGGCTGAAGCTAGCCCTGGCGGAAAAGCGCACCGACGATGGTGTGGAAGGCGGCCTGGGCATTGCCGCCGGCATGGATTTCCTGTTTCCGGCGCGGTTTATCTGGCAGGCCTATCGTGCGGTGCTGCCGGATGGCGAGGTGCCGGAGCAGTCTCCTTTCGACAAGCGCCGGCTGGTCTGGCGGCTGTACCGGTTGCTGCCGGAACTGGTTGGGCAGGATAAGGCCTTCACGCCCCTGGCGCGGTTTCTGGACGGTAGCGACACCGACCTGCGCAATTTCCAGCTGGCCGAGAAAGTAGCCGACCTGTTCGACCAGTACCAGGTGTTCCGGGCCGACTGGCTGGCGGCCTGGGAGCAGGGCAAGGACGTGGTGATTACCGCCCGGGGTGAGGAAAAGGCCCTGGATGCGGAAACCCTCTGGCAGCCGTTGCTCTGGCGTAAACTGGTAGAGGACGTGGGCAGCGAGGCCCACACCAGCCGCTCGCAGATTCACACCCGCTTTATGGAACAGGGCCAGCGCATCGGCCAGCCGGCCAACCCGGGGCGCCTGCCCAAGCGCATCGTGGTGTTCGGGGTATCATCCCTGCCCCGGCAGGCACTGGAAGCTTTGTCTGTATTGAGCCGGTTCAGCCAGGTGGTGCTGTGCGTTCACAACCCCTGCCAGTTCTACTGGGCCGACATCATCAGCGACCGGGAACTGCTAAAAGCCGAACGCAAACGGGGCGCCGCGCACCCGGTGTTGTCACAGATTGACGACCCGGACCAGCTGCACCAGCACGCTAACCCGCTGCTGGCGGCTTGGGGCAAGCAGGGCCGGGACTACATCCGCCTGCTGGATGAATTCGACAACCCGGACGACTACCGCGCCAGCTTTCAGACCCCGGGGCAGAAGATCGACATCTTCACCGACCATGGCGATGTGGATAACCCCTGCTTGCTGCACCAGTTGCAGAACGATATCCACAACCTGACGCCGCTGCAGGAAATCCGCCAGCAGCAGCGCACGGTGGATCTGGCCTGTGACCATTCCGTGGTGTTCCACGATGCCCACGGCCCCCAGCGGGAAGTGGAAATCCTCCACGACCAGTTACTGGCCGCGTTCAATGCCGACCCCACGCTGCGGCCCCGGGATGTGATCGTGATGGTGCCGGACATCAATGTGTACGCGCCCCACATCCAGGCCGTGTTCGGCCGCTATTCACCGGGCCGCAAGCGCCACATTCCGTTCACCATTTCCGATCAGGGCCAGCGCCACCATGAACCGGTGCTGATTGCCCTGGAAACCCTGATGTCGCTGCCCCGCAGCCGATTTGGCGTAAGCGAGATCATCAGCCTGCTGGAAGTCCCCGGCATTCGCGACCGCTTTGATATCAGTGAGGACGACATTCCCCTGGCCCGGCGCTGGGTGGAAGGCGCCAACATCCGCTGGGGCCTGCACGGCCAGCACCGGGAAAGCCTGGACCTGCCGGCGGAGCTGGATCGCAACACCTGGCAGTCTGGCCTTCGGTCCATGCTGCTGGGCTACGGCATGGGCGATGACGAGCCCTGGGGTGGGGTGGAACCCTATGGCGAAATTGGCGGCCTACAAGCCAGCCTGGCGGGGCGTCTGGGCGAGTTCGTGCACCAGCTGGAAACCCTGTGGCAGGCCCTTCAAACCACCCGCACTCCGGAGCAATGGGAAGCCCTGTTCTCCGCCATGCTCGAGCAGTTTTTCCACAAGGTGGAAGGCCAGGACCTGCTGTTGCTGAACCGCTTCCGCCGCCAGCTGGAGCAGTGGCTGGAAGATGCCCTCGCCGCAGGCCTTGATGATCAGCCACTGCCCCTGAACATCGTCAAGGATGTGCTGCTGCAGGGCCTGGACGAAGGCGGTCTGAACCAGCGCTTCCTGGCCGGCAAGGTCAACTTCGCCACCCTGATGCCGATGCGGGCCATTCCGTTCCGCAAGGTGTGCCTGCTGGGTATGAACGACGGCGACTACCCCCGCTCCCGGCCACCGGTGGATTTCGACCTGATGGCCCAGGACTATCGCCCCGGCGACCGTTCCCGCCGGGAAGACGACCGATATCTGTTCCTGGAAGCCCTGCTGTCCGCCCGGGAACAGCTGTACATCAGCTGGGTAGGGCGCAGTATCAAAGACGACTCTGAACGGCCACCCTCGGTACTCATCGGCCAGTTGCAGGATCACCTGGACAGCCTGTGGGCCGTGGCAGGCAAAACGGACAGCTCGGTTACCCAAGCCCTGACCACCCAGCACCCGCTGCAACCCTTCAGCCGGGACTACTTCCCGAAAGCCAATGGCGTCGGCGAAGGCGAAGAGGCCCGGCCCAGGCCGCTGGCCGAGGTGCTGCAGGCCCGTGGATTGTTCACCTACGAACGGGAATGGCGCAGCGCCCACGCTGTGGATAACTCTGAGCAGAGCCGGGAAGCCCTGCCATACCAAGCTCCGGAAGAACCCATCAGCCTGAACGATCTGGCAAACTTTCTGAAAAAGCCCATCGACACCTTCTACCAGCGCCGGCTGCAGGTGCGCTTTGAAGACGTGGAAGACGAGGATACCGACAACGAAAACTTCGACCTGAACGGTCTGGACCGCTGGCGCCTGGATAACGAACTGATTCAGCACAGTGTGCTGAAAGCCGCTACCGAGGAAGAGTTGCACGAACGGCTGGAAACCAACCTGGACCGCATGGCCCGGCGCGGCGACCTGGGTATGGGCGTCACCGAACATCGCCTGCGCACGGAACTGGCCGGCCGGTTGCCGGATCTGTTTGACCGCTATCGAGGCGCCCTGGCGGAATGGCCGGAAGTGGTGGCCGAACCTTTACCCTTCGAGTTTCGCTATTCAGGGGATCTTGGCTCGGTTGAGGTGGCAGATTTAATCGACAACCTGCGCTGTAATCACCAGGGGCAGTTGTGCCGCCTGGTAATTGCCAGTTCCGGCCTGCTCACCGGCTCCGGTTACTCGAAAAAAGTGCGCTACGCCAACCTGCTGCGGGACTGGCTGATTCACCTGGCCGGCCAACTCAGCGGCCAGCCCTTTGAAACCCTGATCCTCGGTAAGGAAGAAGGCCGCAAATTCCAGTTCCCGGTGATGGCCCTGGAGCAGGCACGAAAGCATGTCGAAGCCATTGTCAGCCGCTGGATGGAAGCCACCACCCGAGCCCTGCCATTGCACTGCGAGGCCGGCTTCGCCTGGATTACCAGCTACTACGGTGGCAAGAAATTTGTCGGCGACCACGAACGGGCCATCAGTGAGGCGGAACAGGCCTACGCCACCGCCCTGGACCGGGACACCGGCTACCTGCTGGGCGCCTTCGAAAGCCCCGAGGCGCTGATGGCCAGCGGCGAGTTTGAAGCCCTGCTGCACCAGCTTTATGTCCCCTTATGGGAAGCCGAACAGGGCAAGTCGGCGGCGGAGCAAATCGGGAGCATGGAATGACCGACCAGATGACCAATCGAAACCCCAACCTGGACCCGCTGGCCATGCCCCTGAACGGCAGTGCGCTGATCGAAGCCAGCGCCGGCACCGGCAAAACCTTCACCATCGCCATCCTGTATGTGCGCCTGGTACTGGGCCATGGCCAGGCAGCAGACAGCCCGCTGCAGAACCTGCTGCCGCCGAACCTGCTGGTGGTGACCTTTACCGACGCCGCCACCAAGGAGCTGCGAGACCGCATCCGCACCCGGCTGACCCAGGCCGCCGAGGTATTTTCCGAAGCCGCTGACCACCTTGAACCCACCCCGGAAACCGCACTTATCCACAAGCTGCGGGATGACAGCTACCCGGACCCGGACAGTTGGCCCGACTGCCGCAAGAAGCTGCTGTTGGCCGCCGAATGGATGGACGAAGCCGCGGTATCCACCATTCACGGTTTCTGCAATCGTATGCTCAGCGAACACGCCTTCGACAGCGGCAGCCTGTTCAAGCCCACCCTGGAAACCGACCAGAGCGAACTGCTGGACGACGTGGCCCGGGACTACTGGCGCACGTTTGTTTATCCGTTGCCGCCGGCTCTGATGGACGAAGCCCTGAGCCACTGGAAAACCCCCACCGACCTGCGCAAGGCGGTGCGTAACCTGATCGACGATCCAGAGGCCCTGGGTAACCCTCCAGAGAACGTGCACCAGGCCATCAACCAGGTGGTCAGCGAACGGCTGGCACGGGCCAGTGAACTGAAAGCCCACCCCTGGGGCCAGTGGCAGCAGGAAGTTACCGACCTGTTGAACGACCTGAACAAAGGCAAACGCCTGCACGGCGGCAGCAAGAACGCCATGCTCAAGGTGTGGGAGTTCCTGGTCACCTGGGCCGAATCCGATGACCTGCTGCCGGAGAAGCTGGACAGCGCCGCCGGATTCAAGAACCAGACCCCCGAGGGCCTGGACAACATCCTGAAAGGGGACGACCCGGCGCCTCAGCACCCGGCCTTTGACGCCATCGAAGCCTTGCTGGAATTCGGCCAGAACCAGCCCAGCGCCAAGTCCGATATCCTGCGCCACGCCAGCCACTGGATTGCCGAGCGGCTGGAAGCGGAAAAGCAGCAGCGCTCGGAAATGGGCTTTGATGACCTGCTCACCCGCCTGGATGACGCCCTGCATGGCCCCCGGGGCGAACAGCTGGCCGCCACCATCCGCCGGCAGTTTCCGGTGGCGCTGATCGACGAATTCCAGGACACCGACCCGGTGCAGTACCGCATCTTTAACCGGATCTACGCGGTGCAGGACAACAGCGCCAACACCTGCCTGCTGATGATCGGTGACCCGAAACAGGCCATCTACGGCTTCCGGGGCGCCGATATCCACACCTACCTGCAGGCCCGGCTGGGTGTGCAGGCCCGCACTTACACCCTGGGCACCAACTTCCGCTCCGCCAAGACTATGGTCAGCGCCGTCAACCGGGTGTTCGAGTACAGCGACCAGCACAGCCCGAAAGGCGCCTTCCTGTTCGGCAAAGGGGACAGCACGCCACTGCCGTTCCAGGGCGTGGATGCCAACGGCACCAAACGCCTGTGGGCGGTGCAGGGTGAAATCCAACCCAGCCTGATGTTCTGGACCCACGAATCCGATGAAACCGACAAGGATGGCAACCCCAAAGGCCTCGCCAAAGGCGCCGCCACCGCCGAGGTGGCCGAAACCTGCGCCAGCGAGATTGCCCGGCTGCTGACCCTGGGCCAGGCCGGGCAGGCAGGCTTTGTCCTGCCAGATAACCCGACTGACCTGGAGCCCGTCGAACCCAAAGACATCGCCGTGCTGGTGAACAACCGCAACGAAGCGGCTGCGGTGCGCGACGCCCTTGGCCGCCGGCGCATCAAAAGCGTGTATCTGTCGGACCGGGATTCGGTGCTGACTTCCCGGGAAGCCAAAGAAGTGTTGTGCTGGCTGCGCGCCTTCGCCGAACCCCGGCAACTGGCCTTCATCCGCGCCGCCCTGGCCACACCAACCATGGGCCAGAGCTGGCAAGCGCTCGACCGGCTGCTGACCGACGAGTTGGTGCTGGAACGGGAAATCGAGCGCTTTCAGGGTTACCAACAGCAATGGCAAAGCCAGGGCGTGCTGCCCATGCTGCGCAGCTTTTTGATGGACTTCGAAGTGCCGGGCCGCCTGCTGCAGCGCCCGGATGGTGAGCGAAGACTGACCGACATCCTGCACATTGCCGAACTGCTGCAGCAGGACAGCCTGCAACTGGACGGCGAACATGCACTGGTACACCACTTCACCCAGATCCTGCGGGCGGCAGACGAAGAGGACGAACACCGCACCCTGCGCCTGGAAAGCGACGCCGGGCTGGTGAAGGTGATCACCGTGCACAAGTCCAAGGGCCTGGAATACCCGCTGGTGTTCCTGCCCTTCGGCACCGCCTTCCGGGCAGAAAGCCAGAAGCAGGCGTATGTTCGCTACCACGACGACACCGGCAAGCTGGTGACGGTGTTCGACCCAACGCCGGAAGACATCGAACAAGCCGACCAGGAACGCCTGGGCGAGGACATCCGCAAACTCTACGTGGCCCTGACCCGGGCCCGGTTTGCCACCTGGGTGGGCGCGGCGGCTGTGGATAACTGGCACCAGAGTGGCCTGGGCTATGCGATTGCCGGAACACCGGAGCAGCCCATCAGCCAGGCCCTGGCCCCGCTGGCGCAAGGCCGCCCGGACATCCGGATTACCCCACTGCCGGAGGCCGAAAGCACGATATTCACCGAAACCGCCCCGGAAGCCCTGGGGCCAGCCCTGGTCTCCACCCGGGAAGCGAAGGAAGACTGGTGGATTGCCAGTTACTCCACCATCGAATACACCGGCATGGCAGGTACCGGCATTACGTTCACCGGCGAGGTGGAAGACGCCCAGACCCAGAACCTGCTGGAAGAAAGCGCCCAGGAGCATGTGGAAGAGGCACCCGCCGTGCCCGCCATACGCAACCACCACCATTTCCCCAAGGGCGCCGGCCCCGGCACCTTCCTGCACGAATTGCTGGAGTGGTGCACAGCCCAGGGCTTCCAGCGGGTTGTGGATAACCCCGAACTGCTGCATGAGCAGCTGGCCCGCCGTTGTGGCACCCGGGGTTGGGGCGACTGGGTGGACCCCCTGCAACAGTGGCTGCTGGCACTGATCCGAAAGCCGCTGAAGCTGGACCGGGAAGGGCAACAAAGCGCCAGTCTGGCGCAACTCGGCAGCCTGCGCCCGGAACTGGAATTCTGGTTTGAAAGCCGCAACGTCAGCATCCGGCAACTGGATGCCCTGGTCACCCGTTATACCCTGAACGGCGCCGATCGGCCCCGGGCCGAGGCCAACCGCTTCAACGGCATGCTCAAGGGCTTTATCGACCTGGTGTTTGAACACAAGGGGCAGTATTACGTGCTGGACTACAAATCCAATGCTCTGGGCGAGGACGACGACGCCTACACCGACCAGGCCATGGGCCAGGCGATTCTGGATAAACGCTATGACCTGCAATACATCCTCTACCTGCTGGCCCTGCACCGGCTGCTGAAGGCCCGACTGCCCGGCTATGACTACGACCAGCACATCGGCGGCGCGGTGTACCTGTTCCTGCGCGGGGTGAATTCCGCCAGCGGCGGGGCGTTTACCGACAAGCCACCCAGAGCGCTGATTGAACAACTGGATGCCCTGTTCGATGGCGAGCCGGTGTCCGGGGAGGTGGCCGCATGAGTCGTACCCGCCATACTGAAAACCAGTTTGCCCTGGACCTGGGCGACGACGCACCGGTGAACCCGGCGGCCACGGCATCGAGGAAAGCTGTGGATAACTCACACCTCCTGGCCAGCCTGAACGAAACCGAGGCCCTGTTAGGGCAATGGCAACAGGCCGGCTGGATTCGCCCGCTCGATACCGGCTTTGCCCGGCTGATCCGGGAACTCAGTGAAGAGCAGGGCGAAAGCCCGCAGCCTCTGGTACTGTTGTTGGCGGCACTGATCTCCCATCAGGTGGGCCGCGGCCACGTGTGTATCGACCTGGCCACGCTGCTGGACGATGCCGGCCATACGTTGGCACTGCCGCCGGAAGAACCGGCCAACTCCGGCCTCTCAGAAGCCGAGATGGCCAACCTGCATAAGCTTTATCCACAGGAGCTACTGGCGCGGGTGGAGCTCTCTGACTGCCTGGCAGCCCTTCAGGGTTCCCTCGCCGTGAGCGATGGTTCGGTATCAACCCCACTGGTACTCAACGGCACCCGGCTGTATCTGCGCCGTTTCTGGCGCTATGAGCAGCGCATTGCCGAGGGTATCCAGCAACGGCTGACCTTGCCATCGCCGCTGGCAGACCCTCAATCAGTGGCCGCGCAAACCTTATCCACAGCCCTCAACAAGCTGTTCCAGTCAACAGAACCGGTGGATTACCAGAAACTGGCCTGCGCCCTTGCCGCCCGGAACCGCTTTGCGGTGATCACCGGCGGCCCGGGTACCGGCAAGACCACTACCGTGGTGAATCTTCTGGCGGCCCTGCAGGCGGTGGCCGGGGAAAGCCCGGAACGGGCAGGGCGTAAGTACCGTATTCGCCTGGCGGCGCCCACCGGCAAGGCCGCCGCCCGCCTGAACGAATCCATTGGCGGCGCCGTCAGCAAGCTGCCGCTGGCAGACCTGCCCGGCACCGTGCAACTGGACGACATTCCCACCAAGGTCACCACCCTGCACCGGTTACTGGGCAGCCGGCCCGACACCCGACAGTTCCGCCACAACCGGGACAACCCGCTGCTGGTGGATATCCTGGTGATCGACGAAGCCTCCATGGTGGATGTCGACCTGATGGCCTCGGTGTTCGACGCCCTGCCCGCCAGCGCCCAGCTGATCCTGCTGGGCGACAAAGACCAGTTGGCCTCGGTGGATGCCGGCGCGGTGCTGGGCGAGCTGTGCCAGCGGGCCTTCGACGCCCACTACACCCCGGACACCGCCAGTTGGCTGGCCGCCATCACCGGCGCCCAGGTACCGGCCAGCCTTGTGGATAACTCAGGCCAGCCACTCGACCAGGCCGTGGCCATGCTGCGCAAGAGCTATCGTTTCGGGCAGGACAGCGGTATCCGACAGTTAGCAGAAGCCGTTAATACCAGCGCTCTGACGAGCACCGTGCTCAAGCAAATTCGTGACGCCGAGTTTGAGGATGTCATCTGGCTGAACGGCCACACCCCGAAACCCGCCCCGGAACAGACGCTTGAGCTGATCTGCCGCCACGCCATCACCGGCACCCCGGAGAGCTTCCTCAACGCCGGGCAGGGCCGGGTGGTCAATGGCAAAACACTGCCTTCGCCGGTGGGCTATCGCCATTACCTGGAAGTTATCCACAGCTCCAGTTTAACCGCCGACAGTCCCCGGGAAGCCTGGGATGCCCACGCCTCAAACGTGCTGGAAGCCTTCAACGACTTCCAGGTTCTATGTGCGTTACGCAAAGGCCCCTGGGGCGTGGAAGGCTTAAACCAGCAAATCGCCCAAAAGCTGCTGGCGGAGAAACTGATCGACAAAACCGAAGGCTGGTATGCCGGCCGGCCGGTACTGGTCACCGGCAACGACTACAACCTGGGCCTGATGAACGGGGACATCGGTATCACTTTCAGTGTGCCCTGGGACAGGACCGCCACTGGTGAGCCAAAAGACACCTTGCGGGTGGCCTTCCCGAGTGGTGACAGCACCGGCGGCATCCGCTGGATTTCCCCAAGCCGTCTACAGCAACTGGAAACCGTTTACGCCATGACGGTGCATAAATCCCAGGGCTCGGAGTTCAACCACACCTGCCTGGTGCTGCCGGACCGCCTCAGTCCGGTGCTTACTAAAGAGCTGGTTTATACCGGCATCACCCGGGCAAAGAACTGGTTTAGCCTGATTGCTGGCGATGCTCAGGTGTTCAGGGACAGTGTGGGGCAACAGGTGGTGCGGGCGTCTGGCCTGGCGCTTCGGCTTGGGGATAACTAGGCCCTGGTGTTCCGGACTTTGGGGGCTCCGGGACGCCAGTAAGCGGAGGGCCTTGCCAAAACACGCTCCTTCGGCACGTCCCTGTGACGCTTGAGCTCCGCCATCCATGGCTCCGCACAGTTTTGGCAAGGCCCTCCGCTCACTGGCTCAGCTAGGAGTTGTCCTCACTCCGGTGCTGCTGCTCCCACAGATGGGCATATTGGCCACCTGCAGCCAACAGCTCATTATGACTTCCGCTTTCCACAATCCGGCCGCCATCCATCACCAAGATGGTATTAGCATCTCGAATAGTAGAGAGGCGATGGGCAATCACCAAGGTGGTTCTCTGCTGACTGACTTCTTTCAAGGCTCCAAGTATCGCCTGCTCGGATAACGAATCCAGCGACGACGTGGCTTCGTCCAGAATCAATAACGGCGGGTTCTTCAGAATCACCCGGGCAATCGCAACCCGCTGTTTTTCGCCGCCGGACAACTTCAGCCCCCGCTCGCCCACTTTAGTTTCGTAACCTTCCGGAAGGCTGTGGATAAAGTTTTCCAGGTGGGCCATGCGCGCGGCCCGGTGTACTTCTTCCTCGGTCGCTTCGGGGCGGCCGTAGGCCAGGTTTCGGTAAAGCGTGTCATTGAACAATACGGTGTCTTGGGGAACCACACCAATAGCGGAGCGTAAGGAGTCCTGGGTGACCTCACGGATGTCCTGACCATCAATCCGTATGGAACCGTTATCCACCTCATAGAACCGGAACAACAGCCGGGCAAGGGTAGATTTGCCGGCACCGCTGGCGCCCACCACCGCCACGGTGTGGCCGGCGGGAATGGTGAAGTTCACATCCTGCAGAATGGGGCGGTCTGGCCGGTAGGCGAAATGGATGTGCTCGAACCGTACCTCGCCGTTATCCACAGTCAGGGGCTTGGCATCCGGGGCATCCTGGATGGCTGGTTGATCCCCCAGCAGTTTGAACAGGCGCTCCACGTTCACCAGGGCTTGGCGAATTTCCCGGTAGACAAAGCCCAGGGCGTTCAGGGGAATGAACAACTGCAGAAGGTAGGCGTTGATCATGGTTAAGTCGCCCAGGGTTATCTCGCCACTGGCTACTTCGCCGACCGCCATCGCCATGATCACGATCAGTGCCACACCAATGATCAAGGCCTGGCCGGCGTTCAGGGTGGCCAGAGACAATCGGTTCTTCAGCCGGGCCTTTTCCCACTCGTCCAGGTCCTGGTCGTAGAGTTCGGCTTCGTAGCGTTCGTTGTTGAAGTATTTGACGGTTTCATAGTTCAGCAGGCTGTCGATGGCCCGGGAGTTGGACTGGTTGTCCCTTGCGTTGGCTTCCCGCACGAACTTGGTTCGCCACTCGGTGATTTTGATGGAGAACACCACATACACCACCACCGCCACCAGAATGGCCAGCACGTAACCCACGTTGAACACTACCAGCAAGATGGCCGCTACTAGCAGGATTTCCAGGATGGTGGGCACAATGTTGAACAGGGTAAAGCGCAGCAGGAAGCTGATGCCGTTGGTACCCCGTTCAATGTCACGGGCCAGGCCACCGGTTTTTCGGTCCAGGTGAAAACCCAGCTCACGCTGGTGCAGGTGCTCGAAGACGCGCAATGACACCCGCCGCATAGCCCGTTCCGCCACCCGGGCAAACACGGCATCCCGCAGTTCGCTGAACAGGGTGGCGCCAATGCGCAGGCTGCCATAGGCCACCACCAGCACAACCGGAATCCACAGCAACATGTCGGCGCCGCGGTGCTGGTCCAGGTAATCGACGATGTATTTCAGGGCGACCGGCGTGGCCACCGTGGCGAGTTTCGCCAGTACCAGTAAGGACAACGCAAGTACCACCCGGCCACGGAACTCGGCCAAGTAGGGCCAAAGGCCGGCAATCACTTTCCAATCAGGCTTATGATCAGCAGGGTAGTCGTTGTCAGCGTAGACTCTCAAACAGCAATCTCCATGGTTGGGGAGCGCGTGGGTCCGGTAGGGCTTTCCGGGACCGTCAAAAGCCAGGGATGGCTTTTGTCGAGCGTACAGGGACGTATTTACAGCGTGTCCCGGAAAGCCCTACCGGACCCAGGTGCTCAGACTCCAAAGTTAAAGGCTATGATACGTCTTCAATGGAGAACAAATCGTAAAACAAACGGCTTTATTAAATCTTGATCGATCAGGAGAGTGACCATCAGCCCCAACCATCGTAAAGCGTTAAAGCTCGTCATAGAGTTTATCAGCCCCTACCGCCGCGCCGTGGCCGGAGCACTGCTGGCACTGGTCATCACTGCCGGCATAACCCTGGGTCTGGGCCAGGGCCTGCGTATTCTGGTGGATCAGGGCCTCGCTACGCAATCACCGGAAAACCTGGCCAAAGCCATCGGTCTGTTTTTTGTGCTGGTACTCGGCCTCGCATTTGGTTCGTTTGCCCGGTTCTACCTGGTGTCCTGGATTGGCGAGCGGGTGGTGGCGGATATTCGCAAAAAGGTGTTCAACCACCTGATTGATCTTCATCCCGGTTTTTTTGAGCAGAACCGGGCCCTGGAAATCCAGTCCCGGTTTACCGCCGATACCACCGTACTGCAATCGGTGATCGGCTCCACCGTGTCCATTGCCCTGCGCAACACGCTGATGCTCATCGGCGGGCTTATTCTGCTGTTTGTCACCAACGCCAAGCTGGCGGCCATCATCCTGCTGGGCTTCCCCCTGGTGATTGCGCCGATCCTGTTCTTCGGCCGCCGGGTTCGGCAGCTGTCACGGCTGAGCCAGGACCGGGTGGCGGATGTAGGCAGTTACGTGGGGGAGAACCTTTCCCAGATCAAAACCGTGCAAGCGTTCAATCATCAGCCCCACGACCGGCGGTTTTTCTCGGAGGTGTCCGAGAAGGCGTTCGACATTGCCCGCGAGCGCATCCGGCAGCGGGCGTGGCTGACCACTCTGGCTATTTCCCTGGTGATGGGGGCGGTCGGCGTTGTGATCTGGATTGGCGGGCTGGATGTGATTCACGGCCGGATAAGCCCCGGTGAACTTGCTGCTTTTGTGTTCTACAGCCTGCTGGTTGGCGTTGCCGCGGGTGCGATCAGTGAGGTGATTGGTGAACTGCAACGGGCTGCCGGGTCTGCGGCCCGTCTGTTTGAGCTGCTGCAGACCGAGCCGGCGTTTGTCCGAGAAGGGGAGAACCGGTCTTTTGCCGGGCCGGTCACCGGCGAGATCGCCATCGAGCATCTGGGCTTCAGTTATCCCGGCCGACAGGCCCAGCCGGCGATTTCCGATCTGTCCCTGCATATCCGCCCCGGGGAGACCCTGGCCCTGGTTGGTCCTTCCGGGGCCGGCAAGTCCACGCTGTTCGATCTGTTGCTGCATTTCTATCAACCGGATTCCGGGCGGATTCTGATCGACGGGATAGACACCTCCGATCTGTCTTTGGACGCGCTAAGACGCTGCTTTGCCCTGGTGCCCCAGAATCCGGCGTTGTTCCATGGCACGGTGGCCGACAACATTCGCTATGCTCGCCCCGGCGCAGAGCAATCCGAAGTAGAGCAGGCGGCGCGGATTGCCCACGCCGATGAGTTTATCCAGGCGCTTCCGAAGGGCTACGACACACCGCTGGGCGATGCCGGGCTGGGGTTGTCCGGTGGGCAGAAGCAGCGCCTGGCCATCGCCCGGGCGCTGCTGGCGGATGCCCCGATTCTCTTGCTGGATGAAGCCACCAGTGCCCTGGATGCCCAAAGCGAGCACCTGATTCAGCAAGCCATGCCGGCGCTCACCGCCGGGCGTACCACTCTGGTGATTGCCCACAGGCTGGCAACCGTCAGAGACGCCGATCGCATCGCGGTACTGGAACAGGGTCGGCTGCTGGCGGTCGGCAGCCACGATGAACTGATGCGCGATAACGAACTTTACCGGCGCCTGGCCAGCCTGCAGTTCCGGGACGAAGCCGCAGATACGGACAATGGTCGGTTTGTGTGTTGAGTGCGTACTCCCTACACTGTTAAGAGAATTTCTCAATCCTGAACCAGGGAGAACAGCAAAGTGAGCAATAAAGAATTGCAGGCACTCAAAGAGCGATACGTCGCTGCGGGCGCGGCAAGCCCCAATGATCAATTTGCAGATCACGCCCTGAACGCAGAAGTCTGGGACGCCGACGGCAAGCGCATGATCGACTTCGCCGGCGGTATCGGCGTTCTGAACATCGGCCATCGGCACCCGAAAGTGGTCGAGGCGGTTAAAGCCCAGCTCGACAAGCTGATGCACACCTGCCAGACGGTAATGCCCTATGAGGGTTACGTAAAACTGGCCCAAAAACTGAGCGAAGCGGTGCCGGTCAAAGGCCACGGCAAAGTGATGCTGGCCAACTCCGGGGCCGAGGCGCTGGAAAACGCGGTCAAGATTGCCCGTGCAGCCACCGGCAAGAACAACGTGATCTGCTTTGATGGCGGCTACCATGGCCGTACCTTCTTCACCATGGCCATGAACGGCAAGGCTGCCCCTTACCAGACCTCATTCGGCCCCATGCCCGGCCTGGTGTACCGCGCGCCTTACCCGGTGCCTTACCACGGCATTACTGAGGAAGACGCCCTGCGTGGCCTGGCAATGACCATGAAAGCCGATTCCCCGGCCCACGAAACCGCCGCCATCGTACTGGAGCCGGTTCTGGGTGAGGGTGGTTTTTATCCCGCCCCGGACAGTTTCCTGAAAGCCCTGCGCAAAATCTGCGATGACAATGACATTCTTCTGATTGTCGACGAAGTGCAAAGCGGCTTTGGCCGTACCGGCAAACTGTTCGCCATTGAACACAGCGGCGTTGAGCCGGACATCATGACCATGGCCAAATCCATGGCCGATGGTATGCCGATCTCTGCCATCGTCGGTACCGACAAGGTAATGGACTCCTCGGGCCCGAATTCCCTCGGTGGCACCTACACCGGCAGCCCTACTGCCTGTGCCGCAGCTCTGGCGGTGTTTGATGTGATCAAAGAGGAAGATATCCTCGGCAAAAGCCAGCGCCTGGGTGACAAACTTAGGGCCCGGTTCGACCAGTGGCAGGAGCAGTTCACTCACGTGGATAATGCCCGCAACATGGGGCCGATGGCCGCGTTTGAGCTGGTGGAAAGCAAGGAATCCCGCAAGCCCATGCCGGAGCTGGTAGCGGCGATAACCAAGAAAGCCAAAGAGAAAGGCCTGATACTGCTCAGCTGCGGTATGTACGGCAACACCCTTCGGTTCCTGATGCCGGTGACCATCGAAGATGAGGTACTGGAAGAGGGCCTGAACATTGTTGAGGAATGCCTGAAGGAGGTGGGTGCCTGATATTGGCGCTTTCTTTCAGTTCCAGAGAGCCGGGCTTTTGCCCGGCTTTTTTATGCCACTCTGAAGATCACTCTTATTGATACCTGCACAATGACCGGGACCGGTGTGAGGTAGTGCTCTCCAAAACTGTGCGGAGCCATGGATGGCGGAGCCCAAGCGCCACATGGATGTGCCGCAAGGAGCGTGTTTTGGAGAGCCATCCCTCACAACGGGCCTTGCACAGTTTCAGAAGGGCTTCCCCCGCCCACGCTCTTCACATCATTCAATGTGACCAAAAAATATACCCTCCTAAGCTCTACGCCCCTTTTATCTGCTCTGAGGATGTGTTGGCTAATCATTGATCATTGCATGTTGTGAACATCAGCCCGTTTGAACAAAAAACCGACAACCGAGGCTGATCCCAAATGCACCACAACAATGACAACACAGGAGCATGCAATGATCTCACTCTCCCGATTGGCAACCGGTGCCACGCTCGGACTGGCACTGACATTGCCAACCCAACAAGCCCAGGCCGGTGCCTTTGTGCATCTGTTTGAATGGAAATGGAGCGACGTCGCCCAGGAATGCGAAAACTTCCTGGGCCCCAAAGGGTTCAGTGCGGTTCAGGTATCGCCGCCCCAGGAGCATATCCAGGGCAGTGCCTGGTGGACCCGCTATCAGCCGGTAAGTTATCAGCTGAACAGCCGCAGTGGCGACGCCAGCGCATTTGCTGACATGGTCCAGCGTTGTAACGCCGCCGGCGTGGATGTGTACGCCGATGCGGTCATCAACCATATGGCCAATGGCAGTGGTACCGGCACGGCGGGTTCAGCGTACAGCTCAACCTCCCTCAGTTATCCTATCTACAGTAGCAATGATTTTCATACACCCTGCGGTATCAATCCGGAAGATTACGGCACCGATGCCTGGCGGGTTCGGAATTGTCAGTTGGTGGGGCTGCCCGATCTCAATACCTCAGACAATTACGTTCAGAACACCATTGCCGGGTATCTGAACCAGCTGACAGCGCTTGGGGTTAAAGGTATCCGAATCGACGCCGCCAAGCATATGTCGCCCTCGGATATCAGTGGCATCTTGAACCGGGTGAACAATCCACTGTATGTATTCCAGGAAGTGATAGACCTGGGCGGCGAGGCGGTGAGTGCCGGCGAGTACACCGGGCTTTCCGATGTTACCGAGTTCCGCTACAGCGCGGCTATTGGCGACGTGTTCAAGAACCAGCGCCTGGCCAATCTCAACGGGTTTGGTGAAAGCTGGGGTTTCCTGGCCGGTGGTGATGCGGTTGTGTTTACCGACAACCACGACAACCAGCGGGGCCATGGCGCCGGTGGCAGCAATATCGTTACCTACAAGGATGGCGGCCTGTATAACCTCGCCAATGTGTTCATGCTGGCCTGGCCCTATGGGTATCCGAAGGTGATGTCGAGTTACAGCTTCTCGGATGGCGACCAGGGACCACCCGCCCAGGCGGTTTACCAGAACGGTAGCGCACAATGTGGCAGCGCCTGGATTTGTGAGCACCGTTGGGATTCGATTGCCAACATGGTGGCTTTCCGCAATGTGACGGATGGTTCCGGCGTCAGCCATTGGTGGGATAACGGCAATAATCAGATCGCCTTCAGCCGTGGCAACAAGGGCTTTGTGGCCATCAACCGGGAAGGGGGTACTCTGGCTCGAACCTTCACGACCGGCCTGCCCGACGGTCAGTATCGTAACGTAGCTGGTGACGGTAGCTGCGTCACCGTGCAGGGTGGGCAGGTGAGCCTGTCGGTGGCGCCGATGGAAGCGGCGGCCCTCCATGTTAGCGCTGACTGTGATGGCGGTGACGGCTCTGATGAAGGAAACAACGGCAACGGTTCAGACGCGGAACAGGCCAGTGTCACCTTCCAGTGCAGCAACGGTACCACGGACTGGGGACAAAGTGTCTACGTTACCGGCAATCATGCCACCCTGGGTAACTGGTCACCTGCGAATGCACTGAAACTGGATCCAGGTAATTATCCAACCTGGTCCGGGAGCTTCGACATGCCTGCGAACACGCAGGTAGAGTGGAAGTGCATCAAACGCAGCGAGTCAGACCCGGATGCTCAATTGGTGTGGCAAAGCGGTGCCAATAACCAGGTGCAAACCGGCGCGGCTGGCTCATCCATCAGCTCGTCCGGTAGCTTCTGAGTCCGGTTACGTTCGGCCTTCAATTCGTCGTATACTGCCGGAAGCTCTTTCCGGCAGTGCCTCTTCAGGCGCCTGCCGTCGATTCATCGATAGGCGGTAACCATGACGTCCCAGACCAACTCTTCCATTCCCGACCACAAGCCCAGACCCTGGATTGACCTTCTGGTCAGTATCATCATTCCCTCTGTGATTCTGATGAAGTTCAGTGGTGACGAACACCTCGGCAGTGTCAACGCGCTGGTCATTGGCCTGGCGTTTCCCCTTGGCTGGGGGCTGTTTGAACTGATTCGTTACCGCAAGAAAAACTTCATCGCCCTGCTGGGCCTGATCAGCGTTGGCCTGACCGGCGGCATCGGGCTACTGGAGCTGGACGCCGGCTGGCTGGCCATCAAGGAGGCGGCGGTACCTGCAGTGATTGGTCTTGCGGTATTGATATCCACCCGCACCAAGTACCCACTGGTACGAACGCTGCTGTACAACCCGAACATTCTGGATGTGGATAAGATCCACGCCTCGCTGGAAGAGAAGGGCTGTGTTGACCAGTTCGAGGCGCGGCTGCTCAATGCCAGCTATTTCTTTGCCGGTACCTTCCTGTTCTCTTCAATCATGAACTATGTACTGGCCAAGTGGATTGTGGTGAGCCCCTCGGGCACTCAGGCATTCAATGAAGAGTTGGGGCGGATGACCCTGGTGAGCTATCCGATGATCGCCATTCCTTCAATGATCATGATGATGCTGATCTTCTACTACCTGTGGCGCACCATTCGCCGGCTTACCGGGTACACGCTGGAAGAGGTGATGGCTCAGCACCTGGTGGAGAAGGAGAAAGAGAAGGAACAGAAACGCGCGGAATCCTCGAAGTAATCTATCGGAATAAAAATTCCCGGCTGATAACAAAAAACGGTGGCACCTGTCGGGGCCACCGTTTTTTTTATGCCAGTCTGTCGGTGTGATTACACGTCCAGATTGGTCACTTCCAGAGCATTGGTCTGGATAAAGATCCGGCGCGGCTCCACGTCATCACCCATCAGGGTGGTGAAGATCTGGTCGGCAGCGATGGCGTCTTCAATGGTGACCTTCATCATGCGGCGGCTTTCCGGGTCCATGGTGGTTTCCCACAGCTGTTCCGGGTTCATCTCACCCAATCCCTTATAGCGCTGGATGTTCAGACCACGCTGGGCCTCTTTCATCAACCAGTCCAGAGCACCCTCAAATGACAACACCACCTGCTTGCGCTCGCCACGCTGTACGTAGGCACCTTCATCAATCAACCCCTCCAGCGTCTCACCCAGGCGGGCAATCGCCTTGTAGGAGGATGATTCGAAGAAGTCATGGCTGAAGATGTGCTCATGGGGAATACCGTGCACATAGATGGTAACCATCGGCAGATACAGGCCACGCTCTTCGTCCCGGGTCACCGAGAATACGTATTTGGTGCCGGTGCGGGTATCCAGTTCAAGGCCATCACCCAGGTGGGCAACCCACTTGGCAACCGCCGCCTCGTCTTTCAGCTGCTCCGGCTTGAGGGTGGTGTTGTACACCATCTGCTGCAATACCTTCGCGGGGTAGGCCCGGGACAGGCGTTCGATCATCGCCATCACCGCCTGGTAGTCCTTGACCATGGTTTCCAGGGCGGAATCCTTGATGGCGGGCGCCTCCGGGTTCACGTACAGCTGAGCGCCGTCCAGGGCAGTCTGGGTGAGGTAGGCTTCTTTCGCCTTCTCATCTTTCAGATACTGTTCCTGCTTGCCGCGCTTGACCTTATACAGGGGCGGCATGGCAATGAACACGTGACCGCGCTCGATGATTTCCCGCATCTGGCGGAACAGGAACGTAAGCAGCAGGGTACGGATGTGCGAACCATCCACGTCCGCATCGGTCATGATGATGATCGAATGGTAGCGTAGCTTGTCCGGATTGAACTCTTCCCGGCCGATGCCGCAACCCAGTGCGGTAATCAGCGTACCCACTTCCGCAGACGACAGCATCTTGTCGAAACGGGCTTTCTCCACGTTCAGGATCTTACCTTTCAGGGGCAGGATGGCCTGGGTTTTACGATCACGACCCTGCTTGGCACTGCCACCCGCAGAATCACCCTCCACTATGAACAGTTCAGACAGGGCGGGGTCTTTTTCCTGGCAGTCAGCCAGCTTGCCGGGGAGGCCTGCGATGTCCAGGGCGCCTTTGCGGCGGGTCATGTCCCGAGCCTTTCGGGCGGCTTCCCGAGCCCGGGCTGCTTCAACCATCTTGTTGACGATCAGCTTGGCCTCGTTGGGCTGCTCCTGCAGGTACTCGGCAAAGCTCTGGTACAGCTCCTGCTCAACGGCGGTTTTCACCTCAGAGGAGACCAGTTTGTCCTTGGTCTGAGAGGAAAACTTCGGGTCGGGTACTTTCACACTGATGATGGCGGTGAGGCCTTCACGGGCATCGTCACCCGTGGTGGCTACCTTGGCCTTTTTCCCCAGACCTTCATGATCGATATAGTTATTCAGGGAACGGGTCAGGGCGGCACGGAAGCCCGCCAGGTGCGTACCACCATCCCGCTGAGGGATATTGTTGGTAAAGCAGTAAAGGTTCTCCTGGAACGCGTCATTCCACTGCATCGCCACTTCAACCGAGATGCCGTCTTCTCGATCACGGGTGAAATGGAACACCCGGTTAATTGGCGTCTTGTTGGTGTTCAGGTGTTCTACGAAGGCCCGCAAACCACCCTCATACTCGAACACTTCTTCCTTGCCGCTGCGTTCATCGGTCAGGCGAATACGCACGCCGCTGTTCAGGAACGCCAGTTCCCGCAGGCGTTTGGCCAGGATATCGTAGTGAAACTCAATGTGCGTGAAGGTTTCCGGTGAGGGAATAAAGTGCACCTTGGTGCCGGACGCTTCTGTTTCACCCACTTCTGCCAACGGTGCATTGGGCACGCCATGGGTGTAGGTCTGCTCATAGACCTTGCCCTCACGCCGGATGGTCAGAGTCAGGGTAGAGGACAGGGCGTTAACCACCGAAACACCCACACCGTGCAGACCGCCGGAGACCTTGTAGGAGTTGTCATCAAACTTACCGCCAGCGTGCAGCACCGTCATGATGACTTCGGCGGCAGAGACACCCTCTTCTTCGTGGAGATCCACCGGAATACCGCGGCCGTTATCTTTTACGCTGACGGATTCGTCAGGGTGAATGATGACCCCGATCTCGGAACAGTAGCCAGCCAGGGCCTCATCGATGGAGTTATCCACCAACTCAAAGACCATGTGGTGCAGGCCGGTGCCGTCATCGGTATCACCGATGTACATGCCCGGGCGCTTACGCACCGCATCCAGTCCTTTCAGGACCTTGATACTGGAGGAATTGTAGTTCGATTCACTCATTAATGAGACTCCTGAAGTTGATACCGGCCAGGTTCAGCGGAAAACGGTACACGCCGCCTATGCCAGTCTATTCTTCCGTCAATTTTCCATGTTCCACGTGGAACATTCTGTATTCCGGTGCATCACGGTCGCCCCAGAGCACGTCAGGTTCCGGATGCTCGATAGAGGTGATAAACACCTGACAACGCAAATCCTGGAGCTTATGCGCCAGCATGATCCGATGGCGCACATCCAATTCGGCATTGATGTCGTCCAGCAGGAAAGTCACCTGCTTACCAAGATCACTCAACACCTTTCCCTGGGCAATCTTCATCAGAATAACCAGTGTCTTCTGCTGCCCCCGGGAAAAGGTTTCCGCAACCGGCCGACCACCTAACTTGAGACGGATATCTGCACGATTAGGGCCATACAACGTGTGCCCCATCCGGCGTTCCTGCTCCCGGTGGCTCGCCAATATGTCCACAAGCGAGCGGGACCGATCCCAGCCCGGATAGAACTCAAGTTTGAGACCTTCCGTCCAGCTGGCATCCAGCTCCTGCAGCACCGCATCGAACGCCCCTTTGAACTGCCTGAAAACCTGCTCTCTGACATCGCTCAGGGTTTCCGCCAGGGCACCGAACTGACTGTCCCAGACCCGGAGCAACGATTCGTCCAGTCTACCATTTCTGAGCGTTTGATTCCGCTGTGATGTCACTCTCTGGCACTGTTGCCACATTACCGAAAAGGAAGGTTCCACGTGGAACACTAACCAGTCGAGAAACTGTCGACGTTTTCCGGGGCCACCGGCCACAATGTCGAATACCCCCGGATCAATCACCGACACAGGCAGATGCATGGCCAGGGATGACAAACTGCGTACAGCTTCGCCATCCACCCTTAGCGCTGTTTCCTTGGCAGATACATCCCGGGATATTCCCAGACGATGGGCGATGCCGGTGGTGCCTTCCGCCGTACCACTTTGGTCCTCATTATTGCTGAGCCCACTGTCCAGAGCGCCAAATACCGTTAACTTGCTGTGACCATGGCTGACCACCGCCTGATGCCGACTCACCCGAAAGGACCGCCCCAATCCCAGATAAGCAATCGCTTCCAGGGCACTGGACTTACCGCTGCCATTAGCGCCATACAACAAATTAAAGGAAGGTGAAAAACCGACAGGGTCCGGCGCCAGGTTTCGGAAATTCTGGGTCTGGAGTTTCACAAGCGCCATAAAGGAGGAATTCTCATCACCGGAGTCGGAGCACAAAAAAAGGCAATGCCGGAACGCGACATTGCCTTAGTGTACAAGATGCGTGGCGGCGACGCTCGTCAATGGAGCATGGTCAACCGCTCATCCATAAACACATCCATCTCCGGTGCGAGAATATGCACATACCGATCAAAATAGAGGAACTGTTTCAGCAACAGCGCAAATTCCCGCGGAAAGTGCAGGCCATGACTTTCGCCCACCTTCACCATATCCATAAGAATGTTGTTGACGTCATCTTCCGCCTGACCCATTTCATAGGGAACGTCGTCCGGAACCATTCGATCCATCTGACGATACAGGCGTTGCAGATCGGCAGAGAGCTCATCCACCCTTACCGTGCGACGGGTGACACCAATCCGGATCATGGCATCAGCCATACCGTCGAAGTTACCGACCATAATCGCGGAGATGAAATCGCTCACCGCCTGCCAGGTGTCCGGCCTGATGCGCCCGACAATACCAAAATCGATAAACCCGACGCGCCCGTCCTTCAGCACCATCAGGTTGCCAGCATGCACATCCGCGTGGAAAAACTCACACTGGGTCAGGCTGGCGAACCAGGTGTTCATGGCGGTAATCAGGGTACGTTCGGGATCCTTCGAAAAACCGCGAATGCTTTCGAGATCCGTCAGCGGAACGCCATAGAAACGTTCCATGGTCAGGATCCTGCGAGTACTACATTGCTCATATACCCGGGGCACGGTCGCGTCGTCGTTATGGGTATTCAGCAAGAATTCCCGGAACACCTTCAGATTATTGGCTTCCTTGATGAAGTCACATTCTTCCATCATGGTCTGCTGAATTTCTTCAACAATGCCAGACAGGGATGTCCACGACAGCTTCGGCGCCAGAGTTTCCAGAATCCGCGCCGACAGGTACAGAAAGTTCAGGTCCGTCAGCAGAATATTTTCCACGCCAGGCTTCTGAACCTTGATAACCACGTCTTCGCCAGTCACCAGTTTCGCCGCATGAACCTGCGCAATAGAGGCCGACGCCAGAGCCACCGGATCGATTTCCGAGTACACCTGATCAATCGGCCGCCCGAGTTCCTCACGAATAATGCGCTTGATCACGCCAAATGGAAGACTGGGGGTTTTATCAAGACAATACTGAAACTCTTCCACGTACTCTTTTGGAAAGAACGTGGGGGAGCTCGCTATAAACTGACCAAGCTTGATATAGGTGGCCCCAAGATTCTCAAACGTCTGGCGCAGCAGTTTCGGGGTAGGGGGGCGATCGCCCCGAACCCAGTTCAGACCGGTACGGCCAAGCACCGACAGTGTTTGACCAACCCTGAAAGCACCTTTGATTCCGTTCGTTACGGCACCCATTAAATTCCTCCGGAAAGGTTACAGCCGCATCGGCATGACCACATACAGGCAGCTGTTATCGTTCTCTGCTTCGATCAATGCGCTGCTGTTGGGATTGGACAGGGTAATCTTCACCTGCGCCTCATCCAGCGCATTCATCACGTCAATCAGATAACCTACATTAAAACCGATCTGAAGGGATTCGCCCTGATAGTCCACCGGCAGCGCATCTTCGGCCTGTTCCTGGTCCGGGTTGTTGGCGAACACCTGCAGCTCTCCCGGCGCCAGGTTCAGGCGCACACCGCGGATATTCTCATGAGACAGAATACCGGCCCGCTGCAAGGTGTTCTTCAGCGTTGCCCTGTCAGCGAGCACCACCTTATCGCCACCCCTGGGGATAACCCGGTTGTAATCCGGGAACTTGCCTTCAATCAGCTTGGAAGTGAAGGTATACGCACCCACCGTCGCACGCAGATGATTGTCGCCAATCACCAGGGTCACCGGCGATTCCACATCGTCCAGCAGGCGGGCGAGCTCCAACACGCCTTTTCTCGGCACAATCACCTGCCGGGGTTCCGGGCACCCGGTCTGCAGATCGGAATGTGCCATCGCCAGGCGGTGACCATCGGTTGCTACTACCCGTACATGGCCGCTGTCGACTTCCAGTAGCAGACCATTGAGGTAGTAACGAACATCCTGCTGTGCCATGGCAAACGCCGTCGCGTCCAGCATACGGCCGAGTTCTTTCTGCGGCAGCTCCAGGCGGAAGCTTTCCGGCTCGTCTTCCACATTGGGGAAGTGCTCGGCCGGCAGGGTCGACAAGGTAAAATGGGAGTTGCCTGCACGCACGTGCAGACGGTCGCCTTCCAGCGCCAGATCAATCGGGGCTTCGTCACCCAGTGCCCGACAGATATCAGACAGCTTCCTGGCCGGTACCGTGATCCTGCCCGGTTGGTCCACGTGGACCGGCGTAACCCGCCCGACCAGCTCAACTTCCATATTGGTACCGGTGAGTGTCAATGTGTTGTCTTCAGCTTCCAGCAACACGTTGGACAAAACCGGCATGGTCTGTTTCTTTTCCACAACGCCAGCAATGCTTTGCAGAGGAGTAAGAAGGGATTCACGGCTTATGGTCAGTTTCATGGCACTCGGCTTCAGTTGTCGGAAGTGAATGTTGTTGGTTGATCGCCACCCGGTCAGGTGGTCAGCAATCGCATAAAGTTCTGGTAGTCCTCGCGGATTCCAGGGTCCGTTTCCTGGAGTTCCACAATCTTCTTACAAGCATGCAACACCGTGGTGTGGTCACGGCCACCAAAGGCGTCGCCGATTTCTGGCAGGCTGTGATTGGTCAACTCCTTGGCCAGGGACATGGCCACCTGGCGGGGCCGGGTCACCGTCCGGGTGCGGCGTTTGGACAATAGATCGGCCACCTTGATCTTGTAGTACTCCGCCACCGTGCGCTGGATGTTATCGATACTGACCTGCTTTTCATGCAGCGCCAGCAGATCCTTCAGGCTTTCCCGAATAAATGGAGGGGTAATCTCAGACCCAGTGAAGTGAGCATTCGCTATCACCAAACGAAGCGCGCCTTCTAACTCTCGAACGTTTGATCGAATCTTCTGAGCAATAAAGAATGCCGCCTCGCTGCTCAATTTCACATTGGCCTGCTCAGCTTTTTTCATCAGAATCGCCACCCGGGTTTCCAGCTCCGGCGGCTCCACCATTACCGTCAGACCCCAGCCAAACCTGGATTTCAATCGCTCTTCCATATCGACGATTTCTTTCGGAAACCGATCACAGGTCACGATGACCTGCTGGCCACCTTCAAGCAGCGCATTAAAGGTATGGAAAAATTCTTCCTGTGAGCGCTCTTTACGGGCAAAGAACTGAATATCATCAATCAGCAACGCATCCACAGATCGATAGTAACGTTTGAACTCGTTGATGGCGTTCAGCTGCAGAGCCTTGACCATATCCGCAACGAACCGTTCAGATCGAAGGTAAGCGACTTTCGCCTTGGGATTACGGCGGACGATTTCATTACCGATGGCATGCATCAGGTGGGTTTTACCAAGACCGACACCGCCGTACAGGAATAGCGGGTTATAGGCTCCGCCGGGGTTCTCAGCCACCTGCATTGAGGCCGCGCGGGCCAGCTGGTTGGACTTACCCTCAACAAAGGTCTCGAAGGTGAAAGTCTCATTCAGAAAGCTCTGGTGCTTGATGTCACCTTCCACTTGAACCGGCCGGCGCTCGCCATTGATTTTCTGCGCACTGCGGCTAACACCGGCAGAGGTAGAACCCGCGACAGTTGCCGCGACACTCTTCTCTTCCTCGGTTACCCGCTGCCCGATTTCGTCGGCCAGACTAGCCGGCTTTGGCTCAGCCACCGAGCGCACCACCGGTTCACTTTCCCGGGGCGCCGACCCTACTTTCATCTGAACCCGCGGCGCCTGGCCACCGTTGAGGTCCTTCAGAACTTCCTCTATACGGCGCAGATACTTTTCATTAACCCAGTCCATCACAAAGCGGTTCGGCGCAAACAGCATCAGCTGGCCCTCTCGGAGATCCGACTGGAGGGGTCTCAACCAGGTATTGAACTGTTGCGCGGGAAACTCATCCCGGAGTACTTCAAGACATTGATGCCACATACTGTTAGGCACGACCGCCTGCTCCCGAAACCTGACTGTTCTCACATCGGAAAAGGCTTTTCCCGACGCTCAAGGTGACCCCGGATTCTACCCCGCCGTGGCCCACAGTAAAAGGCCAACAATCACTGTCATAAACAGCCTGTGGAAACATTTCTCCTCATCTTTCAGAAAGTTCCAGACCTATCTACAGGCTTGTGTACAGAAATGCCCTGAAAAAAAGTTACCCACAGGTCCTTGTGCACAGACCGCCCCCAACCCTGTGTGAAAGCCTTGGACCAAACCATGAATAACTCGGGCCTTCCTCGAAACACCGGGTTATTCACAATTCCACACCCTCTCGTCCACAGGGCTCACGGCCACCTGTCACCGTACTTGTCATTAATTCAAGTATTTGTTGTTGAAGGAAAAAACAGACTTTCCCACAGATATCAAGGTGCCTAATAACAGTAATAAATAATCTTTGAAAGAATTTAAAAAAGACCTATAGATTTTATTAGTCAGGCCTTCGGCTTTTACCCATACCGAAAAATTCACTTCCCCGATGCACAGTCATTGAACTTGCTAGCAGATTTGACTAGAATGCCGCTCCTGTTTTGGCTGTCTATTTTCCAGCCAACGACCAATGTCCATTGACGAATTTGTGAGAACATCACCATGAAAAGAACATTCCAACCGAGCGTCCTGAAGCGCAAGCGTGTTCACGGCTTCCGTGCCCGTATGGCGACTGCTAACGGCCGTAAGGTAATCTCTCGTCGCCGTGCCAAGGGCCGCGCACGCCTGTCAGCGTAACCTGATGTTTGCCTCATGAAGGCCTTGACGTTTCCGAAGTCACACAGACTGTTGCGGCCTTCGGACTACAGCAAGGTCTTCGATGATGTGCAGCTGAAAGTTCCGCACAGGAATTTTCTGATCCTGGCAGCTCCAAATAATCTGGGCCACGCCAGGGTCGGACTCATTTTCTCCAAAAAGAATCTCAAACTGGCGGTCCAGAGAAATCGGATAAAACGCCAGGTTCGAGAAACTTTCAGGCATCAGACGGATCTACCGGACCTCGACATTATTGTTCTTGGTCGGCAAGGACTCGCTCAACTGGATAACGCCTCAGTCATATCGTCGCTTAACGATCTTTGGCGCCGTCTCAGAAAGAAGTACCATCAGTCCTCAGTTGATCAAACGACTGTGAATTCAAAAGGTACGGGTTAATGCGACAGATTCTGTTACTGCCTATCCGGTTCTATCAGTACGCTATCAGTCCCATGATGGCCAGCCATTGCCGGCATTTCCCAACCTGCTCCCAGTACGCGGTTGAAGCTATTCAACACCACGGAGCAGCCAAAGGCTCGTATCTGGCAACCCGCCGATTATTAAGGTGTCATCCCTGGGCCGAAGGCGGTTATGATCCCGTACCGGGCACAGAGACCCAATATTCTCCGACCAACACTCAAACCAGAAACTAACGTTTATGGATATTCAACGCATCGTTTTGTTTGCCGGCCTGGCTATTGTCAGTTATCTGATGGTGCTTGCCTGGAATGAGGACTACAACCAGCCCCGTACTGAACAGGTCACCCAGGTAGAAACCTCGGGGTCGAACGGATCTGTTGATGACATGGTTCTGCCGGAAAGTGCTTCCCGGACAGACGATGAGTTTGTCACGCCGGAAACCGGCGAACTCCGGTCCACCTCCTCTGACGGCGAACAAAGTGTCGGCGACCAGTTCATCACGGTAGTGACCGACGTACTGGAACTGACCATCGACCGTGTTGGTGGCAATGTCATTGCCAGTTCCCTGCTTCAGTACGATGAATCGCTCGACAGCGAACAACCCCTGACTCTTCTGACCAACACCCAGAACCGTACCTATATTCTGGAAAGTGGCTTGATCGGGCGCAACGGCCCCGATGGTCGCAGTGCCGGTCAGGCACCGGTTTACCAGGCAGAAGCATCCCGTTTCGAGCTGACCGATGGCCAGGATGAACTGATCATTGACCTAAAACTGACCACAGACGATGGCGTTGATATCACCAAACGCTACCGTCTTGCCCGGGACAGCTATGAGATTGATATCCGTTACCTGATCAACAACCAGTCCGATACCGACTGGCAAGGTAACTTCACCGGCAAAATCGTAAGGGACGAGGCTCCTGACCCAACCTCCCAGACCACTATGGGTATCAAGGCCTACCTTGGCCTGGTCATCAGCACGCCTGACGATCCCTATGAAAAATACGATTTCAGCGACCTGGGCAAACAACGGGTAAACGAACCGGTCACTAATGGCTGGCTGGCGTTCCTGCAGCACTACTTCATTACCGCCTGGGTTCCGGACCGTGATAAAACAGCCCAGTTCCAGACCACCCGCCGGGATCAGTTGCATGTGATGGGTTTTGTCTATCCAGCAACCGCGGTTGCCCCCGGGCAGACTGTTGAGGTAGGTGCTACTGCTTACGTGGGCCCCAAAATCATTGATCGTCTGGAAGCCCTGGCTCCTAACCTGGACCGTACCGTTGACTTTGGCTGGCTGTTCTTCATCTCCCTGCCGCTGTTCTACATCCTGGAATGGTTCTATGGCCTGGTGGGTAACTGGGGTGTGGCCATTATTCTGCTGACCGTTCTGGTAAAAGCCGTCTTCTTCCACCTGTCAGCAACCAGCTATCGCTCCATGGCAAAAATGCGGGCCGTCGCGCCACAACTCACGCGCCTGAAAGAACTCTATGGTGACGATCGCCAGCGGATGTCCCAGGAGATGATGGCCCTGTACAAGCGGGAAAAGATCAATCCGCTGGGTGGCTGTTTGCCGATACTGGTACAGATGCCGGTGTTCATTTCGCTCTATTGGGTACTGTTCGAGAGTGTGCAGCTGCGCCATGCGCCGTTCATGTTGTGGATAAACGATCTGTCCCAGATGGATCCGTACTTTATCCTGCCAATTCTGATGGGCATCAGTATGTTCATCCAGATGAGCCTGAACCCGACACCACCAGACCCCATGCAGGCGAAGATCATGAAGCTGATGCCACCAGTCTTTACGGTGTTCTTCCTGTGGTTCCCGGCTGGTCTGGTACTGTACTGGCTGGTGAACAACATTCTTTCGATCTCCCAGCAGTGGTACATTACCCGCAAGATCGAAGTGGAAATGGCAGGCAAGAAACACTGAGTGATCAGTTGCACTGACCTGACAAAGGCTCCCCTGTGGAGCCTTTGTCATTTCTAATCAGGATAAACACACCATGCAGGCAACCACAGACACCATCGCAGCCATTGCCACCGCACCAGGCCAGGCGGGTGTGGGTATTGTTCGGGTTTCAGGGCCAAAAGCCGTTGAGATTGCCCGGAACATGCTCGGTTTTGAGCCCCGGCCCCGCTACGCCCATTATGGACCTTTTCACGATAGCCGGGGCGAACTGATCGACGAGGGCATCGGGCTGTATTTTCCGAACCCTCATTCGTTCACCGGTGAAGACGTGTTTGAGTTGCAGGGGCACGGCGGTACCGTGATCCTCGATATGCTGTTGCGGGAAGTCTGTAGTCAGGGCGCCCGTCTGGCACGGCCTGGTGAGTTTTCTGAGCGGGCGTTTCTGAATGACAAACTCGACCTGGCCCAGGCTGAAGCCATTGCCGACCTGATTGAAAGCAGCTCAGAGCAGGCAGCCCGTTGCGCCGTGCGCTCCATGCAAGGTGTGTTTTCCAGACGGATTGATGAACTGGTCGATGCGGTTACCCACTTGCGTATCTACGTGGAAGCGGCCATCGACTTTCCGGAGGAAGAAATCGATTTTCTCGCCGACGGCAAAGTGGCGGTTGATCTGCAAGGCCTGTTGCAACAGGTGGAACAGATCCTGTCGGAAGCCCAGCAGGGCACCATTCTGCGGGATGGCATGAAGGTGGTGATCGCCGGTCGTCCCAATGCCGGAAAATCCAGCCTGCTCAATGCCCTGGCCGGCCGCGAAGCGGCCATTGTCACCGCCATTGAAGGCACCACCCGGGATGTCCTGCGGGAACATATCCACATTGATGGCATGCCGTTGCACATCATCGACACCGCCGGCCTCCGGGACAGCCCGGACGAGGTGGAACAGATCGGTATTGCCCGGGCCTGGGATGAAATACGCCAGGCGGATCGCATTCTGTTGATGGTGGATGCCACCACCACCGATAAAACCGAACCCCATGAAATCTGGCCAGATTTTATTGACCAGCTCCCGGCCAGTGCCCCGGTCACGGTTATCCGTAACAAAGTGGATTTGTCGGGTGAGCCGGTGGGCATCAGTGCCGAACCCCACCAGACCGCGCCGGTTATTCGCCTGGCGGCCAAAGGGTCGGAAGGCCTGGACACCCTCCGTACGCACCTCAAGGAATGCATTGGCTTTGCCAGTACCACCGAAGGCGGCTTTCTGGCCCGCCGACGCCACCTGGATGCCCTGGAACGCGCTCGGGATTCCCTTCTTCAGGGACAGACCCAACTGGAAGGCTATGGCGCCGGGGAACTCCTGGCTGAGGATCTTCGGGCGGCCCAGGACGCCTTGGGTGAAATCACCGGCCATCTCACGCCCGATGACCTGCTGGGCAAGATCTTCAGCAGCTTTTGCATCGGCAAGTAGCCCCGGTCAAGGGTTCCATTTTCCGGGACACATCGTCCCGGTTAAATCGTTGTAATTATCAAATGAGAAATAATATCATTCGCTCCTGATTTTCAGTCTTGATCTTCAAGGAGTGACTCATGGTATTCAGGCCCTCAATTCTGGCCGCGTCTGTTGCGGCTGTTAGCAGCACCTTTTCTCTACACAGTGTTGCCCAACCGACGCAACTGGATGAGCTGGTTGTTTCGGCATCGGGCTTTGAGCAGAAGGTGACCGATGCTCCGGCCAGCATCAGTGTGATCAGCCAGCAGAACCTGCAACAAAGCCAGTTCTCCAATCTGGCGGAAGCCCTGGAAACCGTGGAAGGCGTGGATGTACGCCAGAGCACCGGCAAGACCGGTGGGCTGAACATCAGTATTCGAGGCCTACCGAGTGAATATACCCTGATACTGATTGACGGCCGCCGCCAGAATCCTCCGGGCAACGTCACTCCAAATGGCTTTGGTGATACCTCCACCAGCTTCATTCCGCCTTTGTCGGCGATTGAACGTATCGAAGTAATCCGCGGGCCCATGTCAACGCTATACGGTTCCGATGCCATTGGTGGCGTGGTGAATATCATTACCAAGAAGGTGTCCGATGAGTGGATTGGCTCGGTCACGCTCGAGCACACCTTCCAGCAACACCGGGAGTACGGCGATAACGGTAAAGCCAGTTTCTACACCAGTGGACCGCTGATCGACAATATGCTCGGGCTTGCAGTACGCGGCAGCGTGTTTGATCGATCGGCGGCGGATCTGAGTTTCGACGACGGTAGCGAGGCGCCCAAGCGGGGTGTTGCACCGGTGGATGGTCGTAACCATAACCTTGGTGCAAGGTTGACGCTGGTGCCGGTTCAGGGCCATGAGTTCTATCTGGATGCCGAACAGGGGCGCCAGGTGTATAACAATGACAGTTGCCAACTGGGTACCCTGGATGGGCAGAATCGGGCCTGCAACGCTGACACCAACACCGCCAATGGCTATCGGGACGAGCTACGGTTCAACCGTGACCAGGTTGCCCTGGGCCATGCCAGCCAGCTGGGCTTTGGCACCTGGAGCAGTGATCTGACGTACAACGTGACCGAAACCAAAGGCCGGACCATTCCGGGTACCATCGGCACGCCTTACGATGCGCCCTATCAGAATCTGATTGGTGGCCAGGATCGCAAGCTGGAATCGGAAGATACCGTGTTTGATACCCGGTTGGTTGCGCCCGTCACCGCCAACCACATCGTGACGCTGGGGGCACAGTACCGTGATACCCGACTGGAAGACAGCGTTGCCAACACCACCTTCAAACAGGAATCCTGGGCGGTGTTTGCCGAGGATGAATGGTATCTGAGAGACGATCTGGCCCTGACGCTGGGAGGGCGTTACGAAGATCATGACGCTTTCTCCGGCCATTTTACGCCCCGGGCTTATCTGGTGTGGAACACGTCACCCAGCTGGACCCTCAAGGGTGGTGTCAGTCAGGGTTATAAAACCCCTGACATCAATGATTTGCACAATGGCATCAACGGTGTCACCAGCCAGGGTGAGGTGCTGACCATAGGCACACCGGACCTGGAACCGGAAAAAAGCACCAACTACGAGGTAGGCGCCTACTTTGACAACCTGCAAGGTTTCAAAGCCAACGCCACGGTATTCTTCACCCAGTTCAAGGACAAGATCGACAGCGGAGCGCCGGTGACCATCAGTGGTGACCCTAGGATTCCGGACGGCACCTACGACCAGCTGGATAACATCGGCAAGGCTGAGACCCGGGGTATCGAGCTGGCGTCCAGCTGGCGCTTTGCTCCGGACTGGAGTATTCGCGGCAACTATACCTATACCGACACTGAGCAGAAGAGTGGTGACAACAAAGGGGCACCTTTGACCAACACGCCGGAGCATGTGGTGCATGCGCGCCTGAACTGGCAGGCGTCTCCGCAGCTGGATCTATGGTTGTCCGGCGAATACCGAGGTGAGCGTACCCGCTACCTGAAGAACCGGGAGAATTTCACCGCAGAAGAAGCAGCGGTGTTTGACCAGGTGGGTGACCTGAGCGCCTATGCGCTCTTCCACCTGGGCGGCGCTTATCAGGCCAGCGAGCGGGTAAAACTCACCGCCACCGTTTACAACCTGTTCGACAAGGAGTTCCTGTCTGGCAGTGAGTACTCGTATGTGGATAACAATGGCAACCAGGTGGATGCCTGGGCTTCGGATTATGTGTATATCTTCCGTGGCATGGCCAGCGGCGGAACGGTAGAAGAAGGTCGCCGTTTGTGGCTCTCCGCAACCGTCGATTTCTGAGTTATCCACAGTTATCCACAACCCCAGGCCGCCGGCATTCGCCCGGCGGCCTGACGAATTCCCTTACGAAAACAAACAGTTTAGTTGTAAAACAACGTCAAAGCGTCGGGTAAACTCCGCCTACGTCTATTGGTGCCGCCAGTTTGGCGGTTTCATGCCATTCGAGTTAAAGGAGATAACCTGTGCGTAACCTGCTGTGCGTTACTGCGGTCGTTTTTGCCCTGTTTACGGCACCATTGCCGGCCGTGGCGTCTGAGCGTATCTATATCTATACCGAGAACTTCCCTCCCTACAACATGAGTGCCACGGGGCGTGCCTTCGAGCATAACGAAGATGGCATTGATGGTCTGTGCACAGAAATGGTCAAGGCCATTCTCGAGCACTCCGGGCTGGATTACGTGATCAAGCTGCGCAACTGGGATTTTGGCTATAACCGTGCGCTGAACAAGAAGAATCATGGCATCTACTGCACCACCTACACGGAAAACCGGGCTTCCCAGTTCAAATGGGTAGGGCCACTGACCACCAACCTGTGGACCATTTTTGCACCCCCCGGTACGGACTTGCAGATTGACAGCCTGGAAGATACCCGAGGCATGCTGTACGCCGGATACCGTGGTGATGTGATGACCGAGTACCTGCTGGAGCGCGATTTCCGGGTATCGGCCATGGACAGCGATGACCTCAACCCCAAACGTCTGGAACTGGGCCAGGTTGACCTGTGGATAGCGGACCGGCTGGCAGGACCTTACTTCGCCTCCCAACAGGACGTTGAAGGCCTGGAACCGGTGTTTTCGTTCAATAACACCGAACTGTACCTGGCGATGAACCTCGAGACTTCAGAGGAAGTGATTCGCAAGCTACGCCAGGGACTGGAGACCATTCGCAACAACGGGATGTACGAGGCCATAGAGACCAAGTGGGGCCTCTGACACCCTCGGCGAATCTATCGAGACAGGGGGGAGCCACACGCTCCCCTTTTTGCGGATATAGCCTCAACCGGTTCTTCGCAAATCCGGAGTCGCCAGTGGCTTGAGGGCCCGGGTGTTGGTGCGATTACCCAGAAATTCCGGTCTGGGCTTGTTGCCACAGAAGGGCTGTTGCAATTGGTTTTCCACACTGTTGTATACGAAGAACAGATTACTGCGCGGCCAAGGCGACATATTGGCGTTGGATGCGTGCAAGGTGTTGCACTCAAAAATGATCAACGAGCCGGCGGGACCCGTGGGTGCCTGGATACCGTATTGGTCCGCCATTTCCTGCAGATCCTGGTGATTGGGCACGCCCAGTTCCTGCCTCTTCAGCGACGACTGGTAGTTGTCTTCCGGGGTTCGGCCGACACAGGGCACAAAGGTTTTGTGGGAACCCGGGATCAGCATCAGCGGGCCGTTGAACGGTGTATTGTCGGTCAGGGCGATGGAGAAGCTGACCGCCCGCATGCGAGGCATGCCATCTTCGGCGTGCCAGGTTTCGAAGTCGGAATGCCAGTCGAACCCCTTGCCGTGAAAACCGGGTTTGAAGTTGATCCGGGACTGGTGGATATACGCCTCGCTACCCAGTAATTGATGCACCATATCGAGAATGCGAGGGTCCCGTGTCAGCCGGTCAAAACGGTCTGACAGTTCGTGAATACCAAAGACCGATCGAATTTCCTGTTTTCCCGGTTCGGTAATGGTGCCCTCGGAACGGAGAATGCTGTCGTCGTTTTCATAGGCGCGCAGATCGTCACGGAAACGTTTGACCGTGTCTGCATCGAGAAAGTTGTTGAACACCAGGAACCCGTCCCGTTCATAACGCGCCAGTTCGGTCTCACTCAGCGGACCTTCAGTACGGGCGTTTCCGGAGCTGTGGATAACCGGGTCTCTCCGGTCAAAAGCCGGAACAGGGCGTTCCAGGCGGGTGGGATAAAAGTCGTCAGCACGAGTCTCCATATTCGAACCTCCTTCTTTTATACACAGTACCGATATGGTCAGGCCTTGCCCGGCTGTGGGAAAGCCTGAAAATACTATATTCCTCAGAAAGTTATTGGATTGATGCAAAGACTTGCACCAGAGAGGGTAAGGGCAGGAACCGGGATTTCAAGGCCCCGGTTCCGGAATAAAAAAGTCCCGGCAGGCCCGGGACGGTAAGTTACCGGGTAATCACCCGGTAAAGGCCATATTGTCCGGCTCCACCTGCATCAGGTTGCGAGTCGGGCTGAGCATGCTGGTGGCGTGGGCCTGGGCCCGTGGTAGCAGGCGCTCGTAGTAGAACTCGGCGGTTGCCAGTTTGGTCTGGTAAAAGGCGTCGGATTCGTCGCCGCCGTTCTCCAGCTTGTCGGCGGCCACCGCGGACTGGCGCAACCACATATAGGCCATGGTGACGTAACCGCTGTACATCAGGAAGTCGTGGGCGGCAGCACTGACCACATCGCGGTCTTTGCGGGCCGCCAGCATCACCCGGACGGTCAGCAGGTTCCACTGGGCAGTCAGTTTTAGCAGCTCGATGGCCATCGGGCGCAGCTGTTTGTTGGTCAGGTGCTTGCGGGCAAAGTTGGCAATCTTGAGGGTGAATTCCCGCACCGCGCCGCCCTGGGTCATCAGCAACACTTTACGGCCCAGCAGGTCCAGTGCCTGGATGCCGGTGGTGCCCTCGTAAAGCGTGGCAATCCGGGTATCGCGTACGATCTGTTCCATGCCATGCTCACGGATGTAACCGTGGCCACCGAACACCTGCACACCCAGGTTAGCCGCTTCGTTGCCCAATTCAGTCAGGAAGCCTTTCAGGATCGGGGTCAGGAAACCCAGTTTGTCGTCGTATTTCTCGGCCTTCTTGTCGTCACCCACGGTGTGCGCCTCAACCATGTGGTCGGCCAGCTTCGCAGCGTAATACAGCATGGAGCGCCCACCTTCCGCGATGGCTTTCTGGGTCAGCAGCATGCGCCTTACATCCGCGTGGTGAATCAGGCTGTCGGCCACTTGGTCTGGCTCTTTCTTGCCAGACAGCGCGCGCATGGAACGGCGCTCTTTGGCGTAGTCCAGCGCCCACTGGTACGACAGTTCAGCCGGGCCAACGCCCTGAATGGCAGTACCGATACGGGCGGTGTTCATAAAGGTAAACATGCACTCCAGGCCCTGGTTCTCAGGTCCGATCAGGTAACCGGTGGCGCCGTCGAAGTTCATCACGCAGGTGGCCGAGGCCTTGATGCCCATTTTCTTTTCCAGGCTGCCGCAGTTCACGCCATTGCGTTCGCCCACGCTGCCATCCGCCGCCGGCAGGAACTTGGGCACGATAAACAGGCTGATACCGCGGGTGCCCTTGGGCGCATCCGGCAGACGCGCCAGCACGATGTGGACAATGTTCTCGGTCAGATCATGCTCGCCGGAGGAAATGAAGATCTTGGTACCGGTCAGCTTGTAGCTGCCATCGGCCTGTGGTTCGGCCTTGGTCTTCACCTGACCCAGGTCAGTACCGCACTGTGGCTCGGTGAGGCACATGGTGCCGCCCCAGCGGCCCTCCGTCAGCGGTACCAGGTAGGTTTGCTTCTGGTCTTCCGAGCCATGCAGGAAGATGGTGTTCATGGCACCGAGTGACAGCCCCGGATACATGGAGAATGACCAGTTGGCGGTGCCCATCATTTCCTGTTTGAACAGGCCCATGGACGCCGGCAGGCCCTGGCCGCCGTATTCTTCCGGGGCCGACAAGCCCTGCCAGCCGCCCATCACGTATTGGTCATAGGCTTCTTTGTAGCCTTTGGGCGTGGTGACCTCGCCGTTTTCCAGGCGGCAGCCTTCCTCATCACCGCTCTGGTAGATTGGGCTCAGAACTTCCTCACAGAAGCGCCCGCACTCGGTCAGAATGGCGTCTACAATATCCGGTGTTGCGTTCTCTCCAGAGGCCAGGGTCTGGTAGTGGCCCGGGTAGTCGAACACGTCGTTGAGCAGAAATTTCATGTCACGCAATGGCGCTTTGTACACTGGCATAACCCATCCTCACAGTCTGTTATCGCAATCCGGTCGGGCCCGAGGCCCGTTATGACTGCTGTTTTACGGCATTCACTTGCGGCTGCCATTGACGGAAAGCGCTTGTCTGCATGTCAGAATGGACAATTGGCTCAAATGACGCATTTCATATCTGCCTGATCGGATATTGCTCCGGGCCCGTAAATCACAACTCGACGACGCCTTAGCCAAGGCCATCTAGCGGAGTGTAAAAGTCATGCAAAACAGGGAAATTCGACTTAAAGCCGGTGGTGTCTGGTCAGTTGCTCTTATACTGTTGATGGTATCTGTGCTGGCGGGCTGTGCTGGCCCCTCACTGGACGATTATCGCGATACACAACCGGAGCTGATTCCCCGGGAATTTTTCCAGGGCGAACTTTCTGCCCGTGGCGTGGTCAAGAATTTCTCCGGCAAGGTCATTCGTACTTTCGATGCCGATATCAGCGCCACCTGGGACGATGACGGCGTGGGTACCCTGGACGAGGTGTTCAGGTTTGATGACGGAGAGGTCCAGACCAGAGTCTGGACCCTGACACCAGCCGGCGACAGCTACCATGCCGAAGCCGGTGATGTGGTCAAACCCGGCACCATGCGCTGGCAGGGCAACGCCATCCATATGAATTATGTACTAAAGGTGTCATACGGCGATGGCACCATAGACGTCCGGATGGACGACTGGATGTACCTGATCACACCAGACACCCTGATCAACCAGACCACCATGAGCAAATGGGGCGTCGAGGTTGGTGAGGTGGTACTGGTTATCCAGAAACTGGGGTACGGGGACGACTCGTAACATTTATATCTGAAAGGTTAGCAAAATCCATGTGGAAACAATGGCTGATTGCTGTGGTCCTGGTTGTGGTGGTAGCTGCAGGGGCTGGTATTTATCTGAACCTGGAGTCAGGAGACAGTGGCCAGAGCGGTGGCGAGGCTCAGGCCAGTGCCGTCAATGTGGTAACACCGGAACGACAAAGGGTTCGTGACACCGTTGGCGCCGTGGCAAATCTGCGAGCCCTGAACTCGGTAGAGTTGACCACTGAGGTGAGCGGTCGAGTGATGGAACTGAATCTGCAGCCAGGCGCTGCGGTAGCCCAAGGGGCTGTTCTGCTCCGGTTGGATGATCGCCAGGCCCGGGCTGACCTTGCAGTTATTGAGGCACAGCTGGCTGATGCCCGGCGCCAGTATGAACGGGCCCAGAGGCTGCGAGCCAATAACAGTATCTCTCAGTCCCAGGTCGATGAACTCAGAACCGCCGTCGACGTTGCCATTGCTCAGCGAGAGGCTGCGAGGGTCCGGTTACAGAACCATCGGATCGAAGCGCCGTTCGCCGGTGTGGTCGGGCTTTCGGATATCAGCGTTGGGGCATTTCTCCAGGCAGGCACCACCATCACCACCCTGGATACCAATGACAAGATGGAACTGAACTTCGCTGTTCCCGAGCGATTCATTGGTCAGGTCAGGATTGGGCAACGAGTTCGGGCTACCTCCCCTGCGTTTCCGGGCGAAGTTTTTGAGGGGGAGCTGATAGAACTGGCTACCCGGATCAATGAGCTGAGCCGGACACTGTCTGTTCGGGCATTGATCGACAACTCTGAGGGCCGCCTGCGACCCGGCCAATTTATGTCCGCGTCTCTGACGTTGCAGGAACGAGAAGGCTTGGTCATACCGGAACAGGCGGTCATGATCCGGGGTGATCAGAAATATGTATTTGTGGCAGAAGATGGTGTTGCCCGCCGGGTGTCGGTGCGCACGGGCTCGCGAATGCCTGGCCTGGTTGAGGTGGTGGAAGGCCTGGAGGTCGAGGACCAGGTGGTGGTCACCGGCCAGGATCGCCTGAGTACCGGTGACCGGCTCAGGCTGCTGGAGTCTGATCTGGCAATACCGGATAACCGGTTTATTTCCAGCCGGGAGTCCTGATCTATGGTCCTCTCCGATATTTCCATCAAGCGCCCGGTATTCGCTACGGTTCTCAGCCTGCTGATTGTGGTGTTCGGGGTGGCGGCACTGATGGAACTGCCCGTTCGGGAGTATCCTGACATTGACCCACCCATTGTGTCGGTGTCCACCGACTACACTGGTGCTGCGGCTGAAGTGGTCGATACCCAGATCACCCAGGTGATTGAAGGTGCGATCAGTGGCATTGAGGGTATTCGTTCCATTGAGTCATCCACTGAGCAAGGTGAATCCCGAACGTCCATCGAATTCAACACTTCTCGCGATATCGATGTTGCAGCGAACGATGTCCGCGATGCAGTTGCCCGTGTGGCCAACCAGTTACCCGATGAAGCAGATGCCCCCAGGGTTCGTAAGGCGGACTCCGATGCCCGGCCGATGATGTGGGTAACGCTGCTCAGTGATGTATGGGACAGCGCAGAACTCAGCGATTTCGCCGATCGGGTGCTGGTCGACCGGTTGTCGGTGCTCGATGGTGTAGCCGATGTTCGAATTGGTGGCGAGCGCCGATACGCCATTCGGGTGTGGCTCGACCGGGAGCGCCTGGCAGCAAGAAACATCACGGTGGCGGAGGTAGAGCGCGCACTCCGGGACAACAACGTTGAATTACCGGCGGGGCAGGTGGATTCGTCTACCCGCAATTTCACCGTAAGGGCGGAGGGGCGCTTGTCCAGTGTTGAAGAGTTCCGCAACCTGGTGGTGCGCCGTGACGGCAATGATTTGCTGCGGCTGGGCGAAGTCGCCAATATCCAGATGGGTGTGGAATCTGACATCAGCCGGTTGCGGGCCAACGGGAAAACCGCCATTGGCCTGGGCATTATCCGGCAATCCAAAGCCAATACCGTGGCGGTATCGGATGCGGTGCGTGCCGAACTTGAGCGGATTCGGGACACGCTGCCACCGGAAGTCTCACTTGCGGAAAGCTACGACGAATCCATCTTTATCCGTGCCTCCATCAAAGAGGTGTTGATCACCCTGGGCATCGCCGTGTCTCTGGTGATTCTGGTGATTTTCCTGTTCCTGAGATCCTGGCGGGCCACATTGATACCGGCCGTGACCATACCGGTGGCGGTGATCGGGGCGTTTATCGGCCTGGGTTTCCTGGGGTTTTCCATCAACGTGCTTACGTTGCTGGCGATTATCCTTGCCATCGGCCTGGTGGTGGATGATGCCATCGTGATGCTGGAAAACATCCAGCGGCGCATTGATGAAGGAGAACCACCGCTGTTGGCAGCCTATCGCGGTGCCAAGCAGGTGGCCTTCGCCATCATTGCCACCACACTGACACTGATTGCTGTGTTCGTGCCCATTTCGTTTATGGGCGGCAACGTTGGCCGGCTGTTCGCCGAGTTTGGCTTCACCCTGGCGGCTGCCGTGATCTTTTCAAGCCTGGTTGCGCTGACGCTGGCCCCGATGCTGTGCTCGAAATGGCTCCAGCACAGCCCGGAATCCGAAGAAGGCCACCGCCTGTGGGCATTCAGCGAGAAAGTGCTCAATGGCCTGACCAATGGCTATAAAAAACTGCTGACATTCTCCCTGAATCAGCCGGGTTTGTTGTTGGGCCTGGGTGTGGCTGGCCTGATCATAGCCACCGTCATTTTCCCGCGCCTGCCGCAGGAGCTTGCGCCTACGGAAGACCGGGGGGTAATCATCATGCCCACCAGCGCCCCGAGGGGGTCGACCGTTGAATACACCGACCACTTTGTCCGCCAGGCGGAGACGCAATTACTGCCGTACCTGGACGAAGGCATTGCTGCCCGCTTCCTGTCGATTGTCGGTTTCCGGGAGGAAGAAGATAACGCCTTTATGATCATGGGCCTGACCCATTGGGATAACCGCGACATTAAGCAGCAACAGGTAACCAGTGAAATCCGGCAGAAGCTGGCGGATATTTCCGGTGTACGGATTAACGTGATCAACCCGCCGGGCCTTGGCCAGCGAGGCTTCAATCAGCCTGTTGAATTTGTGGTGGCCGGGCCGGATTACGAATCGGTACAGGCCTGGAGTGAAGAGATCGTCGAACGGGCGAAAGAGAACCCGAACCTGATCAATGTGGATACCGATTTTGAGCTGACCCGACCGGAGTTACGGTTGAACATTGATCGGGACCGGGCGGCGGACCTGGACATCACCGTTCAGGATGTGGGCCTGACCCTGCAAACCATGCTTGCCTCCCGCAACGTGACCACCTATGTGGACCGGGGTCGCGAGTACGATGTCATCATCCAGGCTGACGACGCCAACAGGGCGACGCCGGGGGATCTTGAACAGATCTTTCTGCGACCGAGAGAAGGCGGCGAGCTGATTCCGATCAAGGCCCTGGTGTCGGTGGAGGAAATTGGCGCCAATCCGGACCTTCGGCGTATAGATCGGTTGCCGGCGGTGGTCATCAGCGCGTCCCTGGCCGATGGCTATGACCTGGGTTCGGCGCTGACCTACTTGAATAATCTGGCCGTGGATAACCTGCCGCCGGAGGCCCGGCTCAGCTACAAGGGCCTTTCCCGGGAATTCCAGGATTCGTCCGCGGCTATCTATCTGACCTTCGGCCTGGCGTTTATCATCGTGTTCCTGGTGCTGGCGGCCCAGTTCGAGAGCTGGATTCACCCGTTGATCATCATGTTGTCCGTGCCGCTGGCCGTGACCGGGGCGCTCATTGCGTTGGCCTGGTCTGGGATCAGTCTGAACATTTACAGCCAGATCGGCATTATCATGCTGCTCGGGTTGATGGCCAAGAACGGCATATTGATTGTGGAGTTTGCCAACCAGTTGCGGGACAAGGGTTACGAGGTGCGAGACGCGATTCTTGAGGGTGCCACCCTGCGTTTCCGTCCTGTTTTGATGACCACTATTTCCACAGTGTTCGGCGCCGTACCACTGGTCATTGCTACCGGCGCCGGTGCGGAAAGCCGGGCGGCCATCGGTATGGTGATTCTCGGTGGGCTGGTGTTCGCCACGACGCTGACGCTGTTCATCATTCCGGTGTTGTACAACCTCCTGGCGCGATTCGCCAAGTCGTCCAACGCGGTGGAAAAGGAGCTGGAGCGCCTGGCGTCCGGTTCGGCTGGCGGCTCCAGCCCCAAAGGCTCACCCGCAAGCAAGGCTGATGACTTCTGATCAGAGCGCTGGTGGTTACAGCACTGTCGGGAACACCAGATGTCCGTCCAGAACCTCGTCCGGGTGGATATCAATACAGAAAATGTGTTGGCCCGTCGAACCGGCAAGGCCTGTGGATAACGTGACGGTTCGCCGTGCATCCGGAAGCGCAACGTAAGGGCGGCAACTGTTGATTTGTTGCGGCCTTTCCAGGGCATTCCGGAAGTATTCCCGGTGGCTCCAGCGGGCACCCGCCGAGTAGTAAAGCGGGTTGAAGCGGTCGCCACTGACCATATCCACCTGCGCCAGCCGGCCCTGCTGGACGCCATGGCTATCCAGAATGAAACAGCGTTTGACGCCTTCCATGAGCAGCAGGTTTCTGCACACGCGTTCAAAGGGCTCGCCCCGGGCGATTTGATGGCAGACATCCATGATTTCAAAGCGGAGCAGTTTCAGGTAAGTTTCCTGGCTGTGATAATCCCTCAGGCTCCACTGCTGGGACCGGGACATCACCTGCTGCAGGGCGTTTTCGGCATTGATCGTGCACTCCCGGGTACTGTGTTTGGGCCGGGCAAACAGAAATCCCTGCAAAAGATCCGCTTCGGTATCCAGCGCAATCCGTGCCTGGTTCTCACTCTCGATACCCTCCAACAATACCAGGCTGCCGCTTTCTCGGATCATTCTGACCAGGCTGTGCAGCAATACCCGGGCACGCTGGTGTGTTTCCGCATTGGCTAGCAGGCTGCGATCAATTTTCACGATCAGTGGATTGATTCGCCACAGCCGCTCGAAATTGGAATCGCCCACGCCAAAATCGTCGATGGCAATCTGAAAACCAAAGTCTTTGGCTTCCTGGATGAATTCCAGAAGGCCATTGGTGTCACGTGTAGCGGTTTCCACGAGCTCCAGGACTATCCTCTCCGGAGGAATTCCGGCGCTGTGACAGTGGGTTGCAAGTTGTCCCAGGTAACCGGCGTGGTGCAGCAAGGTGTCCGGATTGATGTTGATAAACAGCCAGACCGGTTCCTGTTTAAGACCGAAGTTGGTCAGATGCAGGTTGAGCAGGTGCTGGTCGACACCGGTGGTGACGCCCAAGATTGATGCTTGCTCAAATAACTCGGGTGGGGCAATTGGCCGGTTATCCCGATGAACCCGCACCAGCGCCTCGTAACCAACCAGTTTCTGGTGGGTCGGGCTGAGAATGGGTTGATACACAGACTGGAAATCATGATGCTTTATAAATCTGGCACATTTACCAGGTACCTTGCCTCGGTGGTCTGCAAGGCTTAACACACTTTTCATGGTCAGGAGCCCTATACTGCTATGGCGTAGCCGTCCTGGCCGCTGATGGAGTTACCGGGAAAAACTGAAGCCAATTCCGTGCCATCGGTATCTGGTTCTAAAAAAGCGAGGCAGGCCTGGGGTTGAACGGCACGATGGCACCCAAGGCCCAGACGGTTTGCACCAGAACGGTGCCCAGACATCACCAAACGGCGTTTAACCGCACCAGGAAACAACAGCCTATGAGTCAACACAGTCAGTTCCGGTTATTGGGCCAACGGCGGTTTTTGCCGTTCTACCTGACCCAGTTTTCCGGCGCCTTTAACGACAACCTCTACAAAAACGCCCTGTTGCTTCTGATTACCTTTCAGGCCGGTGGTCTGATGGGGTTGTCTGTGAATGTGGTGGTCAACATCGCTGCGTTCCTGTTCATCCTGCCGTTCTTCCTGTTTTCCGGTATCGCGGGCCAGATGGCTGACCGCTATGAAAAGGCCGTGATCATCCGCAACGTTAAAGCCGCGGAAATTGGCATCATGCTGGTGGCCGCCACGGGCCTCTGGTTTGGCTGGTACGAGTTGCTACTGGTGTTGTTGTTCCTGATGGGGGTGCAGTCCACCTTCTTCGGTCCGGTCAAGTATTCGATTCTGCCCAGGGTGCTGACCGACGACGAACTGGTTGGCGGCAATGGCCTGGTCAGCATGGGCACCTTTGTAGCGATCTTGCTGGGCACCATCGCTGCGGGCTTGATCATGGGGGCTGACCAGGCGGCGAAAGTCACCGCCGTTGGTGTGGTGGTAATGGCGGTGCTCGGATATCTTGCGGCCCGGCAAGTACCCAATACCCGGGACGAATCGCCGGGTGTTAGGGTTCGGTTCCGGCCATTGCTGGAAACCTGGCGGTTGATGTCGGTGGCAGCGGAGCGGCGGCAGGTGCTGTGGGCGATTCTGGCCATCTCCTGGTTCTGGTTTCTGGGCGCCGCCTACCTGACCCAGTTCCCCAACTTCGCCAAAACCTGGCTGGCCGGGGATGAAACCGTGGTCACCCTGTTGCTGGCGATGTTTATCGTGGGTATTTCCATCGGCTCCATGCTGTGTGAGCGGCTGACCAAGCATCGGATCACGCTGTCGCCGGTACCCTGGGGTGCCCTGGGCCTGACACTGCTGGGGATCGATCTGTTCTTCGCAGTTCCGGCAGAGCCGAGCCCCTCTACCTGGCTCAGCCTGATCACCGAGCCTGTGTATATCCGGGTATTGCTGGATCTGGTGGGGATTGGCATTTGTGGCGGGCTGTTTATCGTGCCCCTGTACGCCTTTATCCAGCATGAAACCCCGGATCACAAGCGGGCGCGCATCATTGCCGCCCTGAACGTGATCAACTCGCTGTTCATGGTCTGTAGTGCCCTGGCAGGCATCGTGGTTCTGGGGGTGTTTGAGCTTGGAATTCCCGGGTTTTTCCTGATGCTGTCACTGACGAACGGCCTGGTGTGGATGAGTGTGCTGGGGTTGCGGCGCCGGGCCGAAAAATCTGTGGATAATTAATTGGAAAACCTACGGATAAGCCCGGAATAAAACTTTTTATTTCTATTAAAAACAGATAGTTAATTCGATTTTAAAGCGTTGAAAAAGTGATCAGGGGTGTGGATAACTTTCTTGAAAACTTTTCTGAGAAGCTGCTGACAACTGACTGAAAAGCAAAAAGTTTCGGTTTTTACCTAGCCTAAGCCCTGGGTTTATCCACTGGATTTCCTGGCACCCGCCGCCGGGATGCTTTTCGCTGGGGCGATATCTGGTTAAAATTTGCACATTCAGACTGCAATTTCGCCGGCGAGGCGTTATACTCGCCGCCCTGTTTTCAGACCCTTTTTTAAAGCCCGATTTCCGAGGTGTAGTGTGGAGTTTCCGACCCGTTTCGATGTCATTGTCATTGGTGGTGGCCATGCCGGTACAGAGGCCGCGCTGGCGGCTGCGCGCATGGGGTCGCAAACCCTGCTGTTGACCCACAACATTGAGACCCTGGGGCAGATGTCCTGTAACCCCGCCATTGGTGGCATCGGCAAGAGCCACCTGGTGAAGGAAATCGACGCCCTGGGTGGGGCCATGGCCCGGGCTACCGATAAAGCTGGTATCCAGTTTCGTGTGCTGAACAGCCGTAAGGGCCCGGCGGTGCGTGCCACCCGCGCCCAGGCTGACCGGATTCTGTACAAGGCGGCCATTCGCCATACCCTGGAAAATCAGCCCAACCTGACCCTGTTCCAGCAGGCCGCCGATGACCTGATTGTGGAAAACGACCAGGTGGTGGGCGTGGTTACCCAGACCGGTATTCGCTTCAACGCCAAAACCGTCGTGCTGACTACCGGTACCTTCCTCGGCGGCGTTATCCACATCGGTATGCAGCACCACGCCGGTGGCCGCGCCGGCGATGCGCCGGCCAATGCCCTGGCCAAGCGCCTGCGGGAGTTGCCGTTCAACGTTGGCCGCCTGAAAACCGGTACCCCGCCGCGCATTGATGCCCGTACCGTGGATTTTTCAGTGATGCAGCAGCAGTGGGGTGACGACCCGACACCGGTGATGTCTTTCATCGGCAGCCGTGACGAGCACCCTGAGCAAATCTGTTGTTATGTCACCCGCACTACCGAAGAAACCCACGACATTATCCGCAGTGGTTTTGACCGTTCGCCCATGTTCGCCGGTAATATCGAGGGCGTGGGCCCGCGCTACTGCCCGTCCATCGAAGACAAGGTCAATCGCTTCGCTGACAAAGACTCGCACCAGATTTTCGTGGAGCCCGAAGGCCTGACCACCAACGAGCTGTACCCGAACGGCATTTCCACCAGCCTGCCGTTCGATATCCAGCTCAAGGCCGTGCGCTCGATTCCCGGTTTTGAAAACGCTCACATCCTGCGCCCGGGGTATGCCATTGAGTACGATTACCTGAACCCCCAGGACCTGCGCCATACCCTGGAAACCAAATTTATCCAGGGCCTGTACTTTGCCGGCCAGATCAATGGCACCACCGGCTATGAAGAAGCCGGCGCCCAGGGCTTGCTGGCGGGCATCAACGCCGCCTTGCGGGCCCAGGAAAAAGCCGAATGGTATCCGCGCCGGGACGAAGCCTACCTCGGCGTACTGGTGGACGACCTGATAACCATGGGGACCAGCGAGCCCTACCGTATGTTCACCAGCCGCGCCGAATACCGGCTGATCCTGCGGGAAGACAACGCCGACCTGCGCCTGACCGAAACCGGCCGCAAGCTGGGGTTGGTGGACGACGAACGCTGGCAGAAGTTCAGCGACAAATGCGAAGGCATCGCCAAAGAGCGCAGTCGGCTGGAAAGCACCCGCATTCACCCGAACACCGAAGCCGGTGAACGTGCCAACGGCTACCTGAAACAGCCGATGACCCGGGACCAGTCCCTGGCCGAGCTGCTGCGTCGCCCCGAAATCGCCTATCAGCACATTGCCGAGATCGGTGCCGAGCAGGCCGCGGACCCGAACGTGGCTGAGCAGGTAGAAATCGAAATCAAGTACGAAGGCTACATCTCCCGCCAGGCCGATGAAATCGAGCGCCTGCGCCGGAACGAGAACACCGCACTGCCGGTGGATCTGGACTATGAGGTCATCGGCGGCCTGTCGAACGAGATCAAGCAGAAGCTGCAAACCGTAAGACCGGAAACCGTCGCCCAGGCCTCACGCATCCAGGGTGTCACTCCGGCCGCGGTGAGCCAGATTCTGGTGCACCTGAAAAAGCGGGACCTGCTCAGAAAGCAGAGTGCCTGAGATGACTTATCCACAATGGCCAGGCCAGCTGAGCGACGGGCTGGCGGCGATGAATCTGTCCCTAAGCGAGAGCCAGCAGCAACAGTTGCTGGCTTTTCTGGCATTGCTGAATAAATGGAACAAGGCCTACAACCTTACCGCCGTTCGGGAGGAGCGGGTGATGGTGTCACGGCAGTTGCTCGACAGCCTGAGCATCCTGCCCTGGATAACCACCAATCATCTGCTGGATGTTGGCGCCGGTGGCGGCCTGCCCGGTATCCCTCTGGCCATTGTGTTCCCGGAAAAACGCTTTACCCTGCTTGACAGCAATGGCAAGAAAACCCGGTTTCTGAACCAGTGTGTGCTGGAACTGGGGCTGAGCAATGTTGACGTTATCCATGGCCGGGCGGAAGACTGCCAGCCTGACCAGCCATTCACCCAGATCAGCAGCCGGGCCTTTACCGCCCTGGAGAACCTGGTGACCTGGTGCGGCCAGTTGCTCGCCAGTGAGGGCGAGTTCCTTGCCATGAAAGGCCAGTATCCGGATGATGAAGTAGCTGCCCTTCCGGCCGGCTGGCAGGTAGAATCCAGCCATTCCCTGAAGGTGCCCGGTGCAGATGGCGAGAGGCATTTGCTGATCGTCACCCGGGCTGAGTAAACCCGCTAAACCCAAGAGCAGGAGGCAAAGCATGGCGCGCGTGATTGCAGTGACCAATCAGAAAGGCGGTGTGGGCAAAACCACCACCTGCGTCAATCTTGCCGCGTCTCTTGCCGCCACCAAACGCCGGGTGCTGCTGGTGGATATGGACCCCCAGGGCAACGCCACCATGGGCAGCGGTGTCGACAAGAATAGCCTGCAGTTGTCCGGTTACGACGTGCTCACCAAACGTGCCAGCGCTGCCGAAGTGATTGTCAGGGCCGAGGCCTCCGGCTTTGACATACTGCCCGCCAACGGCGACCTGACCGCGGCGGAAGTGGAACTGATGAATGAAATCGGTCGGGAGCACCGGCTGCGCCTGACCCTCAACACCGTTCGCGAGAATTTCGATTACATCCTCATCGATTGCCCGCCGTCCCTGAACCTGCTGACCGTCAATGCCCTGTCGGCGTCGGATTCGGTGCTCATCCCCATGCAGTGCGAATACTATGCCCTGGAAGGCTTGGCCGCATTGATGAATACCGTGGAGCAGATCAAGGAAACGGTGAACCCGAACCTTGAGGTCGAAGGCATCCTGCGCACCATGTACGACCCGCGCAACAGCCTGACCCTGGATGTCTCCAGCCAGCTGAACGAGTATTTTGGTGACAAGGTCTACCGGGCGGTAATTCCCCGCAACGTGCGCCTGGCCGAGGCACCCAGTTACGGTATGCCGGCGCTGGCCTACGACCGGGCCTCCAAAGGCGCCATTGCCTATCTGGCCCTGGCCGGAGAAATGGTGCGCCGGCACGGATCGAAAAAGACATCCGCCGCGGTTGCGGTGTAACATAGATCGCCGTCAGGCGACCATGCATCCACCATTTCAACAGGAAGAATGACAACCACCATGGCGGCGAAGAAACGAGGTTTGGGCGAACGCGGTTTGGGGGCACTGCTTCAGGGTTCCAAAGTAAACCTGAACCAGGAACCCGGTAATCACGATGGAGAACTGCGGGACATTCCCGTGGATCTGATCCAGCGCGGGCGTTATCAGCCCCGCCGTGACATGGACCCGGCCGCCCTGCAGGAACTGGCCGACTCCATTCGCCAACAGGGCGTGATGCAGCCGGTGGTGGTTCGCCCCATCGCGGAAGGCCGTTATGAACTGATTGCCGGTGAACGACGCTGGCGCGCTACCCAGATAGCCGAACTGGACCGTATTCCCGCCATTATCCGCGATGTGCCCGATGAGGCCGCCATTGCCATGGCGCTGATCGAGAACATTCAGCGGGAAAACCTCAATCCGATCGAAGAAGCCTTCGCCCTGCAACGCCTGCAGGAAGAATTTGGCCTGACCCAGGCCCAGGTGGCTGAAGCTGTGGGTAAATCCCGCACCACCATCACCAACCTGTTGCGCCTGATTGGCCTCACCGAAGATGTCCGGACCATGCTTGAGCACGGTGATCTGGAAATGGGCCATGGTCGCGCCATGCTCACCCTGCCGCCGGAGCAGCAGATGCAGGTGGCCCGCCAGGTGGTGGCCAAGTCGCTGTCGGTACGCCAGACCGAAGCCCTGGTGCGTCGGATTCAGCAGGAGAAGCCCGCGGCCGAAGAAACCGAAAGCAAGGGCCTCGACCCCAATATTCGCGCCCTGCAGGACGACCTTTCAGACCGCCTTGGTGCCCGGGTTGCGATCAACCATGGCAAACGGGGAAAGGGCAAAGTGGTGATCGAATACAGTTCACTGGATGAACTGGATGGTATTCTGGGCCATATCCGCTAAGTCAGCCTGATAATCGGGAAAAATCATCCTAAAGTCCCGCTTTTCGCATTAAACACCACATGTGGTTGCTCCGGAGGTTGCAGAACACAACTTGTGTTATCTGCTATCAAATACCGACCCGATCTGGTTAAAACTTGGCCGATTTTTCGGTCGAGTTGTGTTGAACAGCTATCGGTTAACACATATAATTCCGCGCGCTTGCAATGACAGCTGGTGACATGACACGTTCGAAGAAAGCCATCATGCGTTTGCCGCTCCTGAAGTGGCTGGTTATCGAGATGGCGGCTCTGGTCACTATCAGTCTGTTGTGGTTGTTTGAAAGTCGTTTGGCCGGGTATTCCGCGTTTATCGGCGGTCTTATTTTTGTCATACCAAACGCGTATTTTGCTCACCGGATGTACCGGTACCAAGGCGCCCGACACGCGCGCCTGATGGTGGGCAACATGTTCAGGGCAGAAGGCATCAAGCTTGCCCTTACCGCAGTGGGTTTTGCGGCAGTTTTCATCTTGATGGAGCCAGTACATGTGCCGGCTCTGTTATTCACTTTTGCTGTAATGGTTGTTCTCAGTGGCGTGCTGCGCTTCCTGATTCAACCGCAAAGACAGCTATAGACTGGACGTGAGAGCAGTATGGCAGCTGATACCCCAGTAGAATATATACAACACCACCTTCAGAACCTCACTTACGGCAAGCTCCCCGCGGGTTATGAGAGGGTCGATCCCTACACCAATGATGTCACCGTGTTGCAGGAGGCCTCCTGGACGTTTGCGCGTACTTCGGCCGAAGCAACCGATATGGGCTTCATGGCGTTCCACGTGGACACCCTGGGCTGGTCCATCTTTATGGGCATCCTGTTCCTGACCATTTTCCGTATGGTTGCCAAGCGGGCCACCAGCGGCGTGCCCTCCGGGCTCCAGAACGTGGTCGAAATGACCGTCGAATTTGTTCAGACCATCGTTCGTGATGGCTTCCACGGCAGGAACCCGGTCATCGCGCCGCTGGCCCTGACCATGTTTGTCTGGATCTTCCTGATGAACAGCCTGAAGCTGATTCCGGTGGACTTTATCCCCCAGATCGCCCACGCGCTGGGTCTTGAATACTTCAAGATTGTACCGACCACCGATCCCAATGGTACCTTCGGTATCTCCATCGGTGTGTTCCTGCTGATCATCTTCTACAGCATCAAGGTAAAAGGTGCTGGCGGCTTCGCCAAGGAACTGTCCTTCACACCGTTCAACCACTGGGCGCTGGTACCCTTTAACCTGGTACTGGAAATCCTGGGCCTGCTGACCAAGCCGCTGAGTCTTGCACTGCGTCTGTTTGGTAACATGTACGCCGGTGAGGTAGTGTTCATTCTTATCGCGATTCTGCCGTTCTGGGTGCAGTGGACGCTGAACGTGCCCTGGGCGATTTTCCACATTCTGGTGGTCACGCTGCAGGCCTTTATCTTCACAACGCTGGCGGTGGTTTATCTGAGCCAGGCACACGAAGATCATTAACGGACAGTACAGAAGAAGTTTCGTAAAACCTGGATTGTGAAATCCCAAATTAACCTTTAATAAACTGAAAGCTAAGGAGTTTTAAATGGAAATCGTATTCATCGCAGCTGCTATCATCCTGGGTTCTGGCGCTCTGGCCACCGGTATTGGCTTCGCTCTGCTGGGCGGCAAACTGCTCGAGTCTTCTGCTCGTCAGCCTGAAATGGCTCCGCAGCTGCAAACCAAGACCTTCATCATGGCTGGTCTGCTTGACGCTGTTCCGATGATCGGTGTTGGTATCGCGATGTACCTGATCTTCGTTGTAGCTGGTTAATTACACCCGAGAAGCCAGGGCGCTGCTCACTTGAGTTGAGGACGCGCCCGGTTTTCCGGAAACCAGGACGCAACGAATAGCAAGAGGTATATTGCCGTGAATATAAACCTTACGTTGATAGGGCAAGCGATTGCCTTCGCTATTTTCGTCTGGTTCTGCGTCAAATATGTGTGGCCGCCAATCACGGCTGCCATGGAAGCGCGCCAGAAGAAAATTGCCGACGGCCTTTCTGCCGCAGATCGGGCATCCCTCGATCTGGAACTCGCGCAGGAAAAAGCCTCCAAAGAATTGCAAAAAGCAAAACAGGAAGCTGCAGCCCTGATTGACCAGGCCAACAAGCGTGCCGCCCAGATTGTGGAAGCGTCTAAAGACGATGCCCGCAAAGAAGGCGAAAAGCTTATTGAGCAGGCCAGGGCCGAAATTCAACAGGAGCGTGTTCAGGCTCGCGACGCACTGCGCAAAGAAGTGGCGGTTCTTGCCGTTGCCGGTGCCGAGAAGATCCTGGAAACCTCTGTAGATGCCAAAGCTCACAGCGAGATGCTGGACAAGCTGGCCGCAGAACTCTAAACGAGGGTCATCATGGCACAACTGACTACGTTAGCCCGACCCTACGCGAAAGCCGTATTCGATGCCGCTAAAGAACAGAATGCCGTTGATCAGTGGGATCAGGCACTGGCTTTTGCAGGTCTGGTCGCGGCTGACCAAGAGGTAGCGAACATCCTGGCCAATCCCGGCCTGTCTGAGCAACGCAAGGCGGAACTCTTCGCCGATTGTTTCGAAGAGCCCCTGCCTGAAGCACTCAGAAATTTCCTGTTGATTCTTGCTGAAAACAAGCGTCTGGCGCTGTTGCCGGAAGTTGCTACGCTGTTCAGTCTGTATCGCGCGGATCTCGAGCGCACCGTCAAACTGGCGGTGAACACAGCGTTCGAACTGTCTGCCGACGAACAGCAGAAGTTGATCAAAGCACTGTCCGAAAAGCTGGAGCGCAAGGTTGAGCTTGAAACCGCGGTGGATCAGTCCCTGATCGGCGGCGTGGTAGTACGCACAGGCGACCTGGTTATCGACGCTTCAGTCCGTGGCAAGCTGGCCAGAATGGCCAAGGCTCTGGGCTCCTGATTTCAGCACAAGGTTTGAGGACAAAGGCATGCAGCAACTGAATCCATCCGAGATCAGTGACATCATCAAGAAGAGAATCGAGAAACTCGACATCTCTTCCGAAGCAAAGAACGAAGGTACGATCCTGTCAGTATCTGACGGCATCGTATTGATCCACGGTCTGGCCGACGTTATGTACGGCGAGATGATTGAATTTGCCAACGGCACCTACGGCATGGCTCTGAACCTGGAGCGTGATTCTGTTGGTGCAGTGGTACTGGGCGACTTCGAAGGTCTGGCCGAGGGTCAGAAAGTTCGTTGTACCGGCCGTATCCTGGAAGTGCCGGTTGGTAACGAACTGCTGGGCCGTGTGGTTGACTCCCTGGGTAACCCGATCGACGGTAAAGGCGAGCTGGGCAACAGCCTGACCTCTCCGGTTGAGAAGGTTGCACCTGGCGTTATCGCCCGTCAGTCCGTTGACGAGCCGGTACAGACAGGTCTGAAAGCCATCGACACCATGGTTCCCATCGGTCGTGGCCAGCGTGAGCTGATCATCGGTGACCGTCAGATCGGTAAGACAGCTGTAGCGATTGACGCGATCATCAACCAGAAGAACACCGGCATCAAGTGTATCTACGTTGCCGTTGGCCAGAAGCAGTCTTCCATTGCCGCTGTTGTGCGCAAACTGGAAGAGCACGGCGCCATGGACCACACCATCGTGGTTGCCGCCGGTGCCGCTGATCCTGCCGCCATGCAGTTCCTGGCTCCGTACGCCGGTACCTCCATGGGTGAATTCTTCCGTGACCGCGGTGAAGACGCTCTGATCGTATACGACGACCTGTCCAAGCAGGCTGTTGCTTACCGTCAGATCTCCCTGCTGCTGCGTCGTCCGCCAGGACGTGAAGCATTCCCGGGTGACGTTTTCTATCTGCACTCCCGTCTGCTGGAGCGCGCTTCCCGCGTTAACGCTGACTACGTTGAGCAGTTCACCAACGGTGAAGTGAAAGGCAAGACCGGTTCTCTGACCGCGCTGCCGATCATCGAAACCCAGGCTGGTGACGTTTCTGCGTTCGTACCGACCAACGTGATCTCCATCACCGATGGTCAGATCTTCCTGGAAACCAACCTGTTCAACTCCGGTATCCGTCCGGCCATGAACGCCGGTATCTCTGTATCCCGGGTAGGTGGTGCAGCCCAGACCAAGATCATGAAGAAGCTCGGCGGTAACATCCGTCTGGCCCTGGCCCAGTATCGGGAACTGGCGGCATTCGCCCAGTTCGCTTCCGATCTTGACGAAGCAACCCGTCGTCAGCTGGAGCACGGTCAGCGCGTTACCGAGCTGATGAAGCAGAACCAGTACAGCCCGATGACGGTTGCCGAAATGGGTACCGTACTGTTCGCAGCAAACGAAGGCTTCCTGGACGATGTTGATGTAAACAAGGTTGTGAAGTTTGAAGCACAGCTGCTGGACTGGATGCGTTCCGAGCAGAAAGAGCTTCTCGACAAGATCGGCCCCGAGGGCAACTTCAACGACGACATCACCGCTGGCCTGAAAGCTGCTCTGGAGAAATTCAAGACCACTCAGAGCTGGTAAATCCACTGGGCCCGCCATTGCGCGGGCCTGCTGGTCCCTTTGAGTGTCTAACTTGAAAAGGCAGTGACTTATGGCCGTCGGAAAAGAAATACGTAACCAGATCGGAAGCATCAAGAGCACGCAGAAGATCACCTCCGCCATGGAAATGGTGGCGGCGAGTAAAATGCGCAAAGCTCAGGACCGTATGCAGGCAACTCGCCCATACGCCGAAAAGATGCTGCAGGTAATCGGACACATTGCCAAGTCCAACAAGGATTACCGTCATCCGTTCATGCAGGAGCGTGAGGTCAAGCGGGTAGGCTACATTGTAGTTTCCTCCGACCGTGGCCTGTGTGGTGGTTTGAACACCAACCTGTTCAAACTGCTCGTTCGCGAAATGCGTGAATGGAAACAAAAGGGTGTTGAGACCGACATCTGCGCCATTGGGCAAAAAGGCGCGTCTTTCTTCCGTAACTACGGTGGCAACGTTGTAGCGGCGGTGACCCATATGGGTGACAACCCGTCTGCAAGTGAGCTGATTGGTAGCGTCAAGGTGATGCTCGATGGTTTCGAGCAGGGCAAGATTGATCGCCTGTACCTTGTGAGCAACGAGTTTGTGAACACCATGACTCAGAGCCCGAATTCGCTACAACTGCTGCCATTGCCGGAAGGTGATGACGAAGATGTAGGTCACCAGTGGGATTATCTCTATGAGCCGGATTCACGTCCGATTCTTGACGGGCTACTGCCACGTTATATCGAATCCCAGGTGTATCAGGGTGTGGTAGAGAATCTGGCCTGTGAACAGGCTGCCCGGATGATTGCCATGAAGAGCGCGACAGACAACGCCGGTGGCATCATCGATGAGCTTCAGCTGGCCTATAACAAGGCCCGCCAGGCAGCCATCACCCAAGAGATTTCGGAGATTGTGAGCGGCGCGGCATCTGTTTGATAACGCTCACAAACCTACTGGTTTTATTGACTACTAGATAACGAGGAACCGAGCATGAGTAGCGGACACATCGTTCAGATCATTGGCGCGGTTATCGACGTGGAATTCCCACGTGACTCCGTGCCAAGCGTTTATGACGCACTGCTGCTTGAAGGTGGCGAAACAACTCTGGAAGTCCAGCAGCAGCTGGGTGACGGCATTGTTCGTACCATCGCAATGGGCAGCACCGAAGGCCTCAAGCGTGGCCTGAAAGCTGAGAATACCGGCAAGCCGATTTCAGTACCCGTGGGCACCCAGACTCTGGGCCGTATCATGGACGTACTGGGCCGTCCGATCGACGAGCAGGGCGACATCGGTGAAGAAGAGCGTTGGGCTATCCACCGCAAAGCACCGGGCTACGCCGACCAGGCAGCGTCTGCTGACCTGCTGGAAACCGGCATCAAGGTTATCGACCTGATCTGCCCGTTCGCCAAGGGTGGTAAGGTTGGCCTGTTCGGTGGTGCCGGTGTAGGCAAAACCGTAAACATGATGGAACTGATCAACAACATCGCGAAAGAGCACTCCGGTCTCTCCGTATTCGCCGGTGTTGGTGAGCGGACTCGTGAAGGTAACGACTTCTACTACGAAATGAAGGAGTCTAACGTTCTCGATAAGGTTGCCATGGTTTACGGCCAGATGAACGAGCCCCCAGGAAACCGTCTGCGTGTGGCCCTGACCGGTCTCACCATGGCCGAGAAGTTCCGTGACGAAGGCCGTGACGTTCTGTTGTTCGTTGATAACATCTACCGTTACACACTGGCCGGTACCGAAGTATCTGCACTGCTGGGCCGTATGCCTTCAGCGGTAGGTTACCAGCCGACTCTGGCGGAAGAGATGGGTCAGCTGCAGGAGCGGATCACCTCTACCAAGAACGGTTCTATCACCTCTATCCAGGCGGTCTACGTACCGGCGGATGACTTGACTGACCCGTCGCCTGCCACCACCTTCTCGCACCTTGACGCGACTGTGGTACTGAGCCGTGACATCGCCTCCAAGGGTATCTACCCGGCGATCGATCCCCTTGACTCTACTTCCCGTCAGCTGGACCCCCTGGTGATCGGCGAGCAGCACTACAATGTTGCCCGTGGTGTTCAGAACGTTCTGCAGCGTTACAAGGAACTGAAAGACATCATCGCGATCCTGGGTATGGACGAGCTGTCAGAAGACGACAAGCTGACCGTAGCCCGTGCCCGTAAGATCGAGCGCTTCCTGTCTCAGCCGTTCCACGTAGCGGAAGTATTTACCGGTTCCCCGGGTAAGTACGTGTCTCTGAAGGAAACCATCGCCAGCTTCGAAGGCATCCTGAACGGTGACTACGACGACATGCCGGAGCAGGCCTTCTACATGTGCGGTGGCATCGAAGAGGCAATCGAGAAGGCTAAGGCAATGAAAGCGAAAGAAGGCAAGTAAATTACCTTCTTCCCTTTCTGACCCAAGAGGCGTAAGAAATGGCTATGACCGTACATTGTGACGTCGTAAGTGCCGAAGAAAAAATCTACTCGGGCCTGGTGGAGATGCTGATCGCCACCGGTACCGAGGGTGAGCTAGGCATCCAGCTTGGCCATGCTCCGCTGCTGACCGAGCTCAAGCCCGGCTCAGTGCGGATCATCAAGCAGGGTGGCGCTGAGGAGATTCTGTACGTATCCGGTGGTTATCTGGAAGTGCAGCCGAACCTGGTGACCCTGATGGCTGATACCGCAGTTCGTGCCAAGGATGTGGACGAAGCGGCAGCCCTGGAAGCCCAGAAGCAAGCCGAGAAGGCACTGGCGAACAAGACAGGCGAGTTTGAGTACTCCCGTGCCGCCGCCGAGCTGGCAGAAGCCGCCGCTCAGCTGCGCACCATCCAGAAACTGCGCAAGCACCTGCGCTAAGCAGGGTTTGTGTCAGGGCCCGGACTGGCCTGACCGTGAACCGCATCCGCAGGTGGATGACCAGCCACACCCGCAAGGGGAAGGCCGGTTATTCACCGGGACGCGGTTTTTTATTTTGAGATTCACCACCAGATTGGAGCTTACCGCCCCATGAGCCCATTACACGTTGTGATCCTGGCGGCAGGCCAGGGCTCCCGAATGAAATCGGCGCTACCCAAGGTATTACACCCGGTGGCCGGCAAGGCCATGCTGCATCACGTGATTGATACCGCAAAGCAGCTGGGGGCGGAGAAAATTCACACGGTAATCGGCCACGGTGCAGACCAGGTGCGGGCATCGCTGGACGAACCCTCGGTGAACTGGGTGATGCAGACCGAACAACTGGGCACCGGCCATGCCGTGGCCCAGGCCCTGCCGGATCTGCCGGACGACGCCCGGGTACTGGTGCTCTACGGCGATGTGCCGTTGACCCGCAAAGACACCCTCGAAGCCATGGTCTGTGACCTGGACGATGGCAATCTCGCCCTGCTGACCGTGGATATGGACAACCCTCACGGCTATGGCCGGATCGTTCGTAACGCTGAGGGCCAGGTACAGGCGATTGTGGAGCAGAAAGACGCCACCGCCGAGCAGCAAGATATCCACGAGGTGAACACCGGTATCCTGGCCGTTTCTGCCCGGCACCTGAAAAGCTGGTTACCCACACTATCCAACAGCAATGCCCAGGGTGAATACTACCTGACCGACATCATCGCTATGGCGGTTGACCATGGTTTGTCCGTCACGGTATCCCAGCCGTTAAACCCGTTTGAAGTGCAGGGCGTCAATAACCGCCTACAACTGGCGGAACTGGAGCGATGGTACCAGCGCCAGCAGGCGGAACGCCTGATGACCGAAGGCGCCTCCCTGGCAGACCCTGCCCGGGTGGATGTGCGCGGTGAGCTGACCATCGGCAACGACCTGTGGATTGATGTGAACGCGGTGTTTGAAGGCAAAGTCAGCCTTGGCAGCAACGTGGTGATCGGCCCGAACTGTGTGATCAAGGATTCCACCATCGCCGATGGTGCTGAAATCAAAGCCAACAGCGTGCTTGAAGGTGCAATTGTAGGCGCCAATGCCCAGATTGGCCCGTTCGCCCGCCTGCGCCCGGGTACCGAACTGGCCGCCAACACCAAGGTGGGCAACTTTGTCGAAACCAAGAAAGCCGTAGTGGGTGAGGGCAGTAAGATCAACCACCTGAGCTACGTGGGGGACGCCTCTCTGGGCCGTAATGTGAATGTGGGTGCAGGCACCATCACCTGCAATTATGATGGGGTGAACAAGTTCAAAACCGAGATTGGCGACGGTGTGTTTGTGGGCTCCAATACCTCGTTGGTTGCACCGGTGACGGTAGCGGCCGAGGCCACCATTGGTGCGGGGTCTACCATCACCCGCAACGTCGCGGAAAGCGAACTGGCCGTGGCCCGGGGCAAGCAACGGAATATCGCGGGCTGGGAACGGCCGAAAAAAGCGTAACAACCGAATAACTGACAGGTGATAACAGCATGTGTGGGATTGTAGGAGCGGTTTCCGAACGGGATGTCCAGGGTATTCTTCTGGAGGGGCTCCGCCGCCTTGAATACCGGGGTTACGACTCCGCTGGCATGGCCGTGATCAACGGCAAGCCGGAAGTGCAGCGTGCCCGGGAAGTCGGTAAGGTTGCTGCCCTGGCTGATGCTATCAGCGCCAACCCCCTGGCTGGGCATCTCGGTATCGCCCATACCCGCTGGGCCACCCATGGTGAGCCATCCCAGGTGAATGCCCACCCGCACATGTCTGGTGACCGCCTGGCCATTGTCCACAATGGCATCATCGAGAACTATCAGGAACTCCGCGAAGAGCTGAAAGCCGAAGGCTTTGAGTTCACCTCCCAGACCGACACCGAAGTGGTTGCCCATCTGATCGGCAAGAACTACAAGGCCGGCGGAAACCTCTATAACGCCGTCAAGACTGCCATTGGCCGCCTGCGCGGTGCCTTTGCACTGGCGGTTGTCCATGCCAACGAGCCGGACCACCTGGTGGTGTGCCGTGAAGGCAGCCCGCTGGTGGTGGGCGTGGGTATCGGCGAGAACTTCATCGCCTCTGACCAGCTGGCGCTGCTGCCGGTCACCGACCGGTTCATGTTCCTGGAAGAAGGCGACATCGCCGATATCCGCAAGGACAAGATCGAGATCCACGATCGCGAGGGCCAGGCGGTTGAGCGCTCCATCAGCCGTTTCGAGCACGGTGCCGATTCCGCCGACAAGGGCGAGTACCGGCACTACATGCTCAAGGAAATCTACGAGCAGCCAAAAGTGATCAAGGCCACCATGGAAGGCCGGATTACCGCTACCCGGGTGCTGGAGCAAGCCCTGGGTACCGATGCCGAAAACCTCCTGGAGAACGTGCGCCACGTTCAGATCATCGCCTGTGGTACCTCCTACCACGCCGGCATGGTGGCCCGTTACTGGATTGAAGACCTGGCCGGTGTGCCCTGTTCCGTGGAAGTAGCTTCCGAGTTCCGCTACCGCAAGCACGTGATCCAGCCAGATACTCTGTTCCTGTGCATTTCCCAGTCTGGCGAAACCGCCGACACCTTGGCGGCTTTGCGCCAGGCCAAGAAAGCCGGTTTTCGAGCGGCATTGGCCATCTGTAACGTACCGGGCAGTTCGCTGGTGCGGGAATCCGACCTGGTGATCATGACCCAGGCCGGCCCTGAAATCGGTGTAGCCTCCACCAAGGCGTTCACCACCCAGCTGACCGCCCTGCTGATCTTCACCCTGGCCCTGGCCCGCCACAACGGCCTGAATGCCGAACGGGAAGCCGACATCGTGAAGGCCATTCACCTGTTGCCTGGCCAGGTCAACGATGTGCTGGCCCTGGATGGCGAAATCGAGGAGATGTCCAAAGCCTTCATGGACAAGAACCACAGCCTGTTCCTGGGCCGGGGTTCCCAGTACCCGGTCGCTATGGAAGGAGCTCTCAAGCTCAAGGAAATTTCCTACATCCACGCCGAAGCCTATCCGGCCGGCGAGCTGAAGCACGGCCCCCTGGCTCTGGTAGACAGCGAAATGCCCGTGGTGACCGTGGCCCCCAACAACGACCTGGTGGAAAAACTCAAATCCAACCTGGAAGAAGTGCGGGCCCGTGGCGGCGAACTTTTTGTATTCGCCGACAAGGCTGCAGACGTGAAGCCGGAAGAGGGCTTGCACGTGATGCAGATTCCCTCGGTGCATGAAATCACTGCGCCCATCGTCTACACCGTGCCACTACAGTTGCTCTCCTATCACGTGGCGGTACTCAAGGGCACCGACGTGGATCAGCCGAGGAACCTGGCGAAGAGCGTGACGGTCGAGTAGCCCCGACCGCCTGGACGGCTGGGCACCGAGACTCAGAACGTGTAGGAAACGGAAGCCTCCACCGTGCGCTCCTCGCCAAACCAGCAGTTGTTGGCGTCAAAGCAGCTGTAGTAGCGCTCGTCGGTAAGGTTGTTCACGGACAGGCCCAGTTCGGCACCGCGGAGGCTGTGAGAGACGCGTCCCAGGTTGTAGCGCAGTGCGATATTGACCAGTGTGGCGTCCGGCACGTTCCCCTCGTTCGTCGCTGCGTTGTATTCCGCCTCGCCGATGTAGCGGGCGCCAATGCCTGCCACCAGGCCATCCAGTGGGCCGTTATAGAAGCCATAGTCCGCCCAGACCGACAGCAACTGGTCGGGCACCCACACGGGCGTCTGGCCTTTCAGGCCGGTGTTGTCCTTGGTCACCTCCACACTCTGCAGCGTGTAGCTGGCGGTCACCAGCAGACTGTCGATGGGCTGGGCCTGAGCCTCCAGCTCGATGCCCTGGGAGCGCACTTCCCCCGCCTGGACCTGGTCCAGAGGTCCGCCATTGGGGTCGCGGGTGGGCACGTTGTCCTTGGTGATCTGGTAGAACGCCAGGTTGAGTGAAGTGCGTTGATCCTGGGACTGGTATTTTACCCCCAGCTCCCACTGGTCCCCCTTGGAAGGGTCGAATTCGTTGCCGTTGCGATCACTACCGCTTTGCGGCTCGAAACTCTCGGCGTAGTTGAGGTAGGGCGAGAGACCGTTGGCGCCGCGATACATCACGCCGGCACGTGTAGAGACGTTGTCCTGGTCCAGTTTGCTGTTCACAGGCGCGCCGTATTTGCGGCCGGACTCTTCCCCGGTGAAGTCGTCCCAGCGCACGCCGCCGATCACCACGAAGCGGCCCAGCTCAATCTGGTCCTGCAGGTACACGCCAAGCTGCTTCTTGCGGATGTTGAAGTCCGAGGACAGAGCCGTATTCTCGATGTTTATGGTGCTTCTGGATATCTGATAGTAGTCCGGATCGAACAGATCGATGGCCGGTGCGGCAGTGTCTTCATAGATAACGTCGGAATCGAGACTCAGGTAGTCCACGCCAACCAGAATGTTGTGCCGGGCCCGGCCGGTCTGGAAGCGCCCCGAGAACTGGTTGTCCACCGTAAACCCGGTGGTTGCCTCGTCGGTCAGGTAGGCCTGGCGTTGCAGGGTGCGTCCGTCCTGGCTGAACGGGTCGTTGGAGAATCGGTAGGTGTAGGTATTGGTCTGGAATGCCTCGGCATCGGTATATCGGAAGTTCTGCAGGAAGTTCCAGTTGTCATTGATGTTGTGGTTGACCTTGTAGCCGACCAGCAACACCTCTTTATCAAATTCGTTCCAGTTGGCGTCGCCGGAGAAGGCATCCTGCGGGAGGTCTCCATTCGGGTTGGGCAAGAACAGGCCGGAAGCGGGCAGGGTGGTGTAAATGCCCATAGCCGGATCTTTCTGGTAGTAGAGGTTGAAGTTCACCACGGTGTTGTCACTGACCTGCCAATCCACGGAAGGCGCGATCATGTGGCGCTCTTCCTCAGAGGTTGCGGCCTGGCCATCCCGGGTGCGGGTCAGGCCAACAAGGCTGTAGGACAGGTTGGAATCGCCCAGTTGACCGCGGCTTTCAATGGACGCCTCGGCCAGATTGCGGGAACCGCTGGCAACCTCAATTTTGTTGAAGTGCTCTGAGGATGGCTGTTTGCCGATCAGATTCACCATACCACCGGGCGGCATGGACCCATACAGAGTGGAGGTGGGGCCACGAAACACCTCAACCTGCTCCACAGCTTTCAGATCAATCTGGGGCTGCAGATTCCAGTCGTTGTACAGCAGCTGCAGGCCATCGTAATAGTTCTGGTAATTGATGAAGCCGCGGATGCTGAACAGGTCCAGCCGGCCGACTGCGCCTCCGCGAAGTTCGGTGTTCACGCCCGGTGCATAGCGCAGTGCAGTGGCCACGGAATCGGCATCGCGCATTTCCAGGGCCTGTTGATCCAGTACTGAGATACTCTGGGGAGTGTCGCCCGGCGCCAGTGCCGTCTTGGTGGCAGTGTTCCTGTAGGTTTCGCCGTAAACCGTCATGGTGTCCAGCTCCATGGGTTCATCGGTATGAGCGACGGCCAACGGGCTGCCAGAGAGACTAACGGCAATAGCAAGTAATGACGGTTTGATCACGTGTGAGGGCATGTCGGGTCCTGTTTAACGTGGGAACGATTAAGTGCGAATCATTCCCATTATATTTATCTGGCTGAACAGGACTTAACCGATTGGTGCATGCCGGGCAATGAATGGCTCGTTGAGGGTGACCGGAATCCAGTATTCCATGGCCACCTCGGGCGCGTTGGCGTCAAAGTCAGGCGGGTACACTTCCAGGTCGTAACCGTAGACGGCATTGCAACCTGCGTGCGGAAGCCAGGCCGCGAAGAACCACTTCAGGATTTCCGAGAGGGACTGGATTGGTCCCTGGAAGGAGATCACCACGTAGTTCTGGGCGGGTACTTTAAGGGTCTCGATCTCGGTGTCGGCGTCTTGGATCTCTGTCTGAACGCCAGCCAGATAGCGGAATTCGGACTCCGGCCCCCGGGAGAGATCGAGAACACCGAACCTTGGCTGTTCAGGCGGCAGCCTCTCACTCTCTATGAGTGATGCCCAGAGGGCGGGAACCTTGGTGTCGAAATCAGGGTTGGATGAGAACAGCCCCCGGATCCTGTCGGAGCGGCCTGATACGCTAAACGCCGGTTTCGAATCCAGCCGTATGGCGGGCACCCGTGCCCTCCACGCGGCGTCTGGAAGCTTAGCCGGGTCAAGGCACAGTGGCGTGGTGAGCAGGCAGGGCAGGCCGCGCCGGCGATATTGAGCCGGCGGGCAGCCAAAATGCTGTTTGAAGCTGCGGGTAAAGCTGATGTCAGAACTGAAACCGCAGGTCAGGCCGATATCGATAATCCGCTGTTCGGTGAAAAGCAGCATTTCCGCCGCCAGGCTCAGCCGCAGCTCCCGGACGTATCGACCTACGGACTGTCCGGTCTGTTCCGAGAACACGCGGTTGAACTGCCAGCGGGACCAACCGCCTATCCTGGCAAGGCTGGCCACGGCCAGAGGCTTGTCCAGGTTCAGGTGAATGTGTCTGAGAACCTGCTCGATCCTGCCAAGCTGGCCATACCGGCTTGAAATCGTCATCACAGGTCCCCGCCGGGCAGTGCCGGTTACCAGCGATAGCTGAGGCTGGCTACTACGCTCCGCTCGGCGCCGTAATAGCACCAGTAGTCACAGCTGGCCACGTATTCACGGTCGGCCAGGTTGCTGACGTTCAACTGGGCTTGCCACTGGGGCGCGAAGGCATACTGGGCCATCAGGTCGAACACGGTGTATGAGGGCACTTCCGTGTTGCCGTCTTTGGTTTCGCCCACAAACCGGGCGCCGGCGCCGACCTTCAGGCCCGGGGCCAGGTCGGTGAAGCTGTAGTCCAGCCACGCCGAGGCCTGGTGGCGTGGAATCAAGGGGGCCTGGCGTTCGCTACCGGCCGTGGCCTGGTCGCGAACCTTGGCGCTGTTGTAGGTGTAGGCGGCGGTCAGCTCGAGCTGCTCGGTGAGGTAGCTGACGCTCTCCAGCTCGAAGCCTTCAGTGGTACGCTCGCGGTCCTGGATCTGGAAGCCACCCTGGCTGGTGCCCAGGGAGTTCTTCTCTTCAATGCGGTACACCGCTGCGGTCACGTACCCGTCCAGATTGCGGGGGGCAATTTTCACGCCCAGCTCAATTTGCTCGCCGGTGCGCGGCTCATACAGGTCGCCGTTGCCGTCGGTACCGGCAATGGGTTGGAAGGATTCGGTATAGGATATATAGGGACTGACGCCGTTTTCGGCCAGGTACATCACACCGCCGGAAAGCGACAGCTGGTCATCGTCTGCCTTCTGGCGGGTATTGGCATCGCGGTTGATGTTGTCCACCTTCGCCTGGTCATAGCGTGCGCCGGCCAGGAATACCCAGCGGTCATCCAGACGCAGCTGGTGCTGGAGGTAGTAGCCGGTCTGCCGCTTGTCGATCTCGGTAACGATCAGGTCGGCGGCCGTGACTGGTGTGAAGTTACCGTACTGCGGATTGAAAAGGTCAATGGGGCCGCCGAATATTGAGAACCCACCCGCACCATTCTGTTGTCCCTTGTTATTCAGATCCTGGTAATCGACACCTGCCAGGAACGTATGCTCGGTACGATCGGTGTACCAGTTGCCGACCACACGGTTATCCACCGTCCAGCTGTCGATCTTGCCGTCACGATAGGTGAGGTAACGCTGGCCTTCCCGCGGACCTGTCTGGAAAAAGATGTAGCTGCTGCGCAACAGCAGATCCAGCTCGCTGTAGCGGAAATCCTGTTCGAACCGCCAGGTATCGTTGATCTGGTGGCTGAGGGCATAGCCCAGAGAGGTCTGGGTGCGTTCGTTGGTGTCGTAACCAGGTTCACTGTAATTGGTGGAGGGATCCACCTTGCCAAACGGTGTGTCCTGCACGGTGCCGTAGGCCAGCTTGAACGGGTTGGTCGGGATGGCGTCGTCTTTCTGAAAGCTGGCCAGAACGGTCAAGCTGGTGTCTTCGGTGATGTCCCAGGCCAGACTGGGCGCGATGTAGTAGCGTTCGTTTTCGGTGAAGTCCAGGTCGCCTTCGCCGTCGCGATAAAGGCCCACCAACCGGTAGCGGACGTTATCGGTTCCGGCGACCGGGCCGGAGGTGTCAACCCCAAGCTGGCGGTGCTTGTCGGTACCTGCCTGCACCAGCACCTCGCCCTGCGTGTTATCGGTTGGGCGCTTGCTGATGGCGTTGATCACACCGCCCGGAGGCGCTTCACCGTAAAGGATGGAGGCCGGTCCCTTCAGCAGTTCGACCCGCTCCAGGCCGTAGGTTTCAGGCAGCCACTGGTAGAAGCCCTCGCGATAGATTCGCAGGCCGTCCTGGTACGTGGCCTGGTCAAAGCCGCGGATTTTCAGCCAGTCGGTGTCGTTGTCATCACCGTAGTGACCCGACACCACACCGGCGCGGTACTGGAAGGCCTCATCAAGGGACTGAACATTACGCTCCCTGAGTTCCTCTTCCTCCACTACCGACGCTGGTCGTGGGGTTTCCACCAGCGGTGTCTCCACCTTGAGTGCTGTGGCCGAGACTACCAGGGCCTCCAGGCTGGCGGGTTCGGCATCCTGTGCCAGAAGCGGGGCCCAGGTGGTTGCCATACCAACGGCCAGGGTCAGTCGTATGGCTTGCGTCAACGGCTTGGTCAGGAAAACGGCGGGCATAAGGCACCTTTGTAACGGCTGTAAGTAACAAGAATGGGTGAAACATCACCGAAATTCGCCGAATATTATTCCTTAAATAATCTTAATGCAAACCAATATCATTCACGTTTATGGTCGGTTGCCGGGGATGATGGGTTAAATTTTCATGAAACCACCTTATCCGACCGAAAATCGGTTAAAATGCCGTCGCCCGTCCAGGGATAATTAAGTAGTATTACGAAAATTATTGTGAAGCCCGAGCGTATACTCTCTCCTTTTTATTATTAAGACCAAAAGCGGTCTTACGTTTGTACCTTTGGACCATACCCCGGTACGCAAATATCAAGGAAGATGCTGATCCTCCGGCGCACTATTCCAATAACCCGCTTTCTCAGAAGACCATCGCAATGCCCAACACCGTCCTGTCTGGCTTTACCCATAATTTTCTTGGCAAAGCGCCTGTCTGGTACAAACAGGTAATTCTGTTGTTTCTGATTGCCAATCCCATCGTGATGTACGTGTTCGGGCCGGGTGTGACTGGCTGGTTGCTGATTGGTGAGTTCATCTTCACCTTGGCCATGGCGCTGAAGTGTTATCCGCTGTTGCCGGGCGGTTTGCTGGCGGTGGAGGCGTTGCTGATCGGGCTGACCACGGCAGACGCCGTGTATCACGAGGTTCTGGTGAACTTCCCGGTGATTCTGCTGCTGATGTTCATGGTGGCGGGCATCTACTTCATGAAAGACCTGCTGCTGGTCACCTTTACCCAGATTCTGGTGGGGGTTCGCTCCAAGTCGGCTTTGTCGTTGTTATTCTGCAGTGCGGCCGCGCTGCTCTCAGCGTTTCTGGATGCGTTAACGGTGACCGCCGTGATTATCAGCGTGGCGGTGGGCTTTTTCTCGGTTTACCACAAAGTGGCTTCTGGCAAAGGTTATCAACAGAAAGATCACAACGCCGGCAGCGATGAAGAAGTGATCGAGCTGCACCGGGAAGACCTGGAAAACTTCCGGGCGTTTCTGCGCAGCCTGTTGATGCACGGGGCCATCGGTACCGCTCTTGGTGGGGTCGCCACCATGGTGGGTGAACCCCAGAACCTGCTGATCGCCAAAGTGGTCGGTTGGGATTTCGTGGGCTTTTTCCTGCACATGGCGCCGGTGAGTATCCCGGTGCTGTTCGCCGGCCTGGCGACCTGCTGGGCGCTGGAGAAACTACGCTGGTTCGGCTACGGCGGCCGACTGCCCAAGCCGGTTCGCCAGGTGCTGGAAGAGTTCGCCAAGAACGAGCGTGCCCGCCGCACCAAAGCCGACCAGGCATCCCTGTGGATTCAGGCCATCGCTGCCGCCATCCTGGTGATCGGCCTGGCGTTTCACATTGCTGAAGTTGGTCTGATTGGCCTGCTGGTGATTATCCTGATTACCTCGTTTACCGGCGTCACAGACGAACACCAGATTGGCAAAGCCTTCCAGGAATCCCTGCCGTTCACCTCTCTGCTGGTGGTGTTCTTCGCCGTGGTGGCGGTGATTCATGAGCAGCATCTGTTCAAACCGATCATCGATTACGTACTCAGCCTGCCGGAGCACCAGCAGCCGGGCATGTTCTTTATTGCCAACGGCCTGTTGTCGATGATCAGTGATAACGTGTTTGTGGCGACGGTGTACATCAGCGAGGTCAAGCAGGCGCTGGATGCCGGCGCCATCAGCTATGAGCACTTCCAGACCCTGGCGGTGTCCATCAACACCGGCACCAATCTGCCCAGCGTGGCCACTCCTAACGGTCAGGCGGCGTTTCTGTTCCTGCTGACTTCCGCCATCGCGCCACTGGTGCGGCTGTCGTATGGGAAAATGGTGATCATGGCGTTTCCGTACACCCTGGTAATGGGTGGTGTGGGGCTGTACATGGTGACCCATTCGTTCTGAATCAACATTTTTTGACGTTCGCCGCTACAGTGATTGGTGTATCTGTTACTCTTTAAAGAAACAGATAACGATAAGCGGTATACATGCGCAGTTGCCAACGTTACTCCACTGATCTGCCTCGTGGCGCCTGTGCGCTGACGGGGCTTTTTGTTGTTCTGATCGGACTTCTTTTTAACACCCTGGTTTATGCTGACGATCAGGACCCATATAGTATGAAGGCCGTGCGAGTTGCCTATGCGGAGTTTCCGCCCATCACCTACCGCACCGCTGAGGGTGAACCAGCCGGTGAGTTTGTGGAGATTACCAGGAAGGTTGCCGCTGAGGCCGGCTACGAGCTGGAATTCCTCTATCTGCCTGTGGCACGCACCTACCTCTACCTGAAAGACGGCACTGTTGACCTCTGGCTGGGATTATCTGCCACGCCGGTACTGAAAGAGGTCGTTCTGGAAAGCTGGATCAGCCCGATTCCCGTGGAGTTGAGTGCCTGGTACCGCCAAGACACAGAACTGCTGGAACACATGGACCAGTTGCATGGCAGCATGGTGATATTGATCGGTGGCTACACCTACGGAGGCCTTAGGTACTGGTTGGAAGACCAGCCAGACATTCGCATCACCGAGGCGCCTAACCATCGTTCGGCGGTGGACATGCTGAAACGAAAGCGGGGTGATTACCTGCTCGATTACCGCCAACCGGTGCGAGAAATCCTGACCCACCCCTCAGATGCCATTATCCGGGAATCGGAACTACGAACCCGCAACAGCGCCTGGATGTTCTCGCTGGCTAGCTCCCGGGCAGCCATTCTTCGGGAGGCGTTTGATGATGCCTATCTGCGGTTGGCTGAGCGTGGTGAAGTGCCGCCGGTGCGCCGGTTCGAGAAAACCTTTGTATTGCCGGGGTTTCCTGACGAGTATCGTTGAGTGATCTAGACGGGACACTAGCTGATGGCCAGCACCCGTATTGCGTTTGCAGCTGCGGCCGTCCGGTTTTCCACGCCCATTTTCCGAAAAACCTGTTCCAGGTGTTTGTTCACCGTGCGTGGGCTCATGTCCAGAATCTGACCGATTTCCCGATTGGTTTTGCCGTTGGCAATCCACAACAGCACATCGGATTCTCTGAGTGTGAGTTCAAAGGCCTCTCGTAGTGCAGTCGCCGAACTGTGCGGGTTCTGAGGTGTTTTAATCCTCAACAGGTATTCTCTCTCATCAATCGGCGCCAGGAACTCGATGGAACGCGGGGTATCTGCAAGCCGGATGGGGAGGGCATGCCCCGGTTCCGGTTGGCGAGTAAGCCAGACTTCAATCTGTTTTCGCAGGGACTCCTGTTCCGGGTCTTCGTTACCCGGCAGTATTCGGTAAACCTGTGGCGTTCCCCAGAGCAATTCACCGCTGGCATTGACGGAAAACAGATTCTGGCCGGCCCGGTCAAGTGCTGAGCGGGCACTTCGTGTCATGCGTGCGTTCGCCAGATGCACTTGCATACGGGCCAGCAATTCGGTGGTATTGATGGGTTTGGTAATGTAGTCGACGCCGCCGGAACCAAGCCCCATCACTACGTGTTCGGTATCGCTGAGACCGGTCATGAACACGATCGGAATGTCGGCGAACGCCGGATTTTCCTTCAGCCTGCGACAGGTCTCAAAGCCGTCCATGTGGGGCATCAGGGCGTCCATAAGAACGATGTCTGGCACGATGTTCTGACTGATAGTAAGTGCCTGTCCACCCTCCAACGCTACGAGAACCGTCATGCCTGCTTCCTCCAGGGCGTCACTGATCATCCGGATCGAATCGACGGCATCATCCACGACCATGACCACGGTTTTTTTCTGTTCAGGCAGACTCATGTTCGGGTACCTCAAGTAACGCAAGAATTTTCTCAAACTGAAATTCGTTGGTGAGTTTCGTCAGTTCGGTTGTGAAATGGCTGTCGGCTTTGCCGCTGTGTTTAAGCTCGTTCAAAGCCTCAAGCAGCCCCTTGCGATGACCGATTCGGGCCAGCGACATCAGAACCTGGCATTCCTCGAATCCTGGTAACGTCAGTTCAGCTTGCGCCGGAGGCTCAAGTGCAGCGAGCGGGTCCGGGCTGGGTTTGAAGCGCCATGCTATGTTTAGCACTTTGCCGATAGTATCCAGCAGCAGATTCAGGCGAACTGGCTTGATGATGTAGCCATCATGCAGGTGGGGCGAACCCGGTGAGTGCTGGCCTTCGTTGGCGTCGGCGGAGATCATGATGACTGGCATGTGGTGTTGGGCATCTCTGAGTTGTTGAAGGATCTCCCAACCGTTAAGCCCAGGCATGGATACATCAAGCAGGATCAGATCCGGCCGGTCGCTGCTGACCTGTTGTGAGACCAGCAGAGAATTCCCCATGTCGCCAACGTCAAACCCAAGAGGCGACAGCATGGCTCGAATGACCTGGCGGTGCGACAGATCATCATCCACGATGAGCACTTTACGACGGGTGCCGTGGTAGCCGTAGATCCGCCGGGCAGGTGCGGTTATGGAGCGGGGGGTAACCTCATGCAGGCTGGATAGCATCAGGCTGACCTTGAAGGTGCTGCCTTTTCCGGGGGTGCTGGTAACCGATATGTCTCCCCCCATGATTTCGGTCAGCAATCGGGTAATGGTCAGCCCCAGCCCTGTTCCTATCCGGCTCTGCCCCGCGGAACGAACCCGCTCGAACGGACGGAAGATCCGTTCGATGTCGGCTTCGGCAATGCCTTCACCGGTATCCTGCACGGTGAATTCTGCCACCTGGCTCCGATAGCGGAGTGTCAGGCACACCCGGCCGTGATCCGTGTATTTGATGGCATTCGACAGCAGATTGATCAGGATCTGGCGGAGACGTTTCTCATCGGCGGTTACCCGCTCAGGAAGTGGCAACGGGCAATGGTATTCAAAGGCCAGTCCTTTTTCCTCGGCCTGCAAACGGAACATCGTGACCAACTGCTCCATCAGAACTTCAATCCGCACCTGGTCCCGGTGCAAGTCCAGGCGGCCCGCCTCGATTTTGGAGATATCCAGCAGACCCTCGATCAGATCGGCAAGGTGTTCGCCGTTACGATGAATCACACCCAGTGCCTCCTTGCGGTGGGCGGGGATGTCGTCGTCGTTCGCCATCAGTTGGGCATAGCCCAGAATGGCATTGAGTGGAGAGCGCAACTCATGGCTGATGCCCGTGAGGTAACGGCTTTTCGCCAGGTTGGCCGCATCGGCCTGTTCCTTGGCCTGCTGCAGAGCCTGATCGGTTCTCTCGTGCGCGACAATTTCTTCGGTCAGCAATCGGGTTTGGCGCCGGGATTCCTCCTCTGCGACCACCCGGCTTTCGTGGGCCAGAACGAACAGCCAACAAATCACACCCGTCACGATGACCAGAATGAAAAAGACCTTCCAGAGCGTTACCGACAGCAGGATGCCTTCCGCGCTCGTCGCGACTGGGGTCTTGAAATAGATCAGAGATAGCAGCAGGCCCGACAAGCCGTTGATCAATAGCAACAAACTCAGAAAATGACCGAGGCGTGATCGCAGGCGAACCAGCAGGTAATCGGGAACGAATTTGCCCAGGAACAGCTGAAGCTGTTCCTTATAGCCCCCACCGGGTTTGCAGACATCGTCGCATCGAGCGTCGAGTGAGCAACACAGGGAACAGATGGTGCCCGCATAAGCGGGGCAGTGGGTCACGTCTTCCGGCTCAAAGGCGTGCTCGCAGATGCTGCACTGCACCAGCTGGTGATCGGTAGCGATCGGTGTGAACGGGCGCGCGGTGTAGAAACGGCCGCCGGTTCGCCAGGCAATAACCGGGGCCATGACCAGGGCGACCGCCAGGGCGATGAAATGCGAGAGTGCCTGGGCATAAAGGCCAATCGCGCCAGAGTGGCAGACAACACCTACCAGGGAGGCGGTGATCATCGCCCCGACACCCACCGGATTGATGTCGTAAAGGTGTGCCCGTTTGAACTCGATGTGGGCGGGGCTCAGCCCAAGCGGTTTGTTGATCACCAGATCGGCCACCAGAGCACCTACCCAGGCAATGGCGACGATGCCGTAGAACCCCAGTGTTTCCTCCAGAGCCCGATACACCCCCAGTTCCATCACCAGCAGCGCGATAGCCACATTGAACACCAGCCAGACCACACGGCCGGGGTGGCTGTGGGTGAGCCGGGAGAAGAAATTCGACCAGGCAATGGAGCCGGCGTAGGCGTTGGTTACGTTGATCTTGATCTGACACAGAATGACGAAGATACCCGCGAACGCCAGGGAGATTTCCGGGGAATGGGTCACGTAACTGAACGCGACCAGGTACATGTGGGTAGGATCGGCGGCTTCGCTGGCGGGAATGCCCTGATTCAGTGCCAACACGGCCAAAAAAGAGCCTGCCAGGATTTTTATCATCCCGATCACAATCCAGCCAGGACCACCGGCCATCACCGCTATCCACCAGCGGCGTTTATCCTTTGGCGTCTGGGGCTCGGGAATAAAACGCAGGTAATCAACCTGCTCGCCAATCTGGGCAATCAGCGAGAAAACCACGGCGGCGGCAGCGCCAAACATGAGCACATTGAAACCCTGACCTTCCGATACACCGACACCGCCAAACTGGGTCCAGTCACTGACCGATGACGCATCGGCATAAATGATGAAAACAAAGGGCAACAGTTGCAGCACGATAAAGGCGGGCTGAGTCCAGACCTGGAACCGGCTGATGGTAGTTATGCCATGGGTAACCAAGGGAATGATCACCACCGAACAGATCAGGTAGCCCAGCACCAGAGGAATGCCGAATAGCATTTCCAGGGCCATGGCCATAATGGCCGCTTCGATGGCAAAAAAGATGAAGGTGAAGCTGGCGTAGATCAACGAGGTAATGGTGGAGCCAATGTAGCCGAAACCGGCGCCACGGGTGAGCAGATCTATGTCGACGCCATATCGCGCCGCGTAGTAGCTGATGGGTATGGCGGTCAGAAAGATCACCAGGCTGACGGCCAGAATAGCCGCTACGGCATTGTCGAAGCCGTAGTGCAGGGTAATGGCACCGCCAATCGCTTCCATGGCCAGAAAGGATATGGCACCCAGGGCGGTATGACTGACCCTGGCAGCCGACCAACGGCGGGCGCTCTTGGCGGTGAAGCGAAGCGCGTAATCCTCCAGGGTCTGGTTGGCAACCCACTGGTTGTAACGACGCCGGACCCGAAAAATATTCTGTCTTGCGGCCATAGTGCCTTGCCTTCTGGTACAGAGCGCGACTTTTTGGTGCAACTACCGGGTTGGCAGCACCGTCTTTGACAGCTGGAACAAGATCCATGCCATGTGATGGTGCGGATAAGGAATCGCGCCTGACATTATTGCTTTCGTCTTCGCGTTTTAGCCTGCTGAGCCCGTGACAGGAATGCGTCAAATGACGTAGGCCGCTGGGGTGATTGCCGAATGGGCTCTGTGTCAGTGCCTGAGCAGAATGTGTGTCGTGGGCGCTGTGCTTCGTTCGTTGAAGTGCGGTACCGGCATACCAACACTGCGAGGAATAACCATGGGCACGACAGATTCAACCGCCAACGGGCGGTCATTCGGCAAGGGAACCGGGCTTCGCAAGAAGCTCATGACGCTGGCAGCATCCATGATGCTGGCCACATCGGCACAGGCGGCCACACCCCCCACCTCCGAGGTGAATACCACTGGGCTTGCGGTGACAGACGACACCGTCAAGGTTGGCATACTGCACTCCATCACCGGCACCATGGCGATCAGTGAAATCGGTTCAGTACAGGCCGAGAAACTGGCCATTGAACAGATCAACGCCTCCGGCGGTGTGCTGGGCCGGCAGATCGAGTTCGTGCAGGAAGACGGCGCCAGCGACTGGCCCACCTTCGCGGAGAAATCCCGCAAGCTGCTGCGCCAGGACAATGTCGCGGCCATTTTTGGTGCCTGGACCTCCGCTTCCCGGAAAGCCATCCTGCCGGTAATCGAACAGTTCAATGGCATGCTGTACTACCCCACGTTCTACGAGGGCCTGGAGCAATCACCGAACGTGATCTACACCGGGCAGGAAGCCACTCAGCAAATCCTGGCCAGTATCGATTGGGCGGTTGAAGAGAAGGGCGCCAAAACCTTCTACCTGCTGGGTTCGGACTACATCTGGCCCCGCACCTCCAACAAGATCGCTCGCAAACACATCGACAAGCTGGGTTTGAAGGTAGTCGGCGAGGAGTATTACCCACTGGGCCATACCCAGTTCAACTCGGTGATCAACAAGATCAAGCTGCGTAAGCCGGACGTTATTTTCGCATCGGTTGTGGGCGGCTCCAACGTGGCCTTCTACAAGCAGATGAAAGCCGCTGGCATTGATTTCACCAAGGAAAGCCCGCTGTTGCTGACCATCTCTGTCACTGAAGACGAAATCCGGGGCATCGGTGGTGAAAACGTGGAGGGCATCTATGCCTCCATGAAGTACTTCCAGAGCCTGGATAACCCCAACAACCAGGAATTTGTGGCGGCGTTCAAAGAAGCCTGGGGTGATGACATGGTCATCGGTGATGTTACCCAGGCTGCCTACCTTGGCCCCTGGCTGTGGAAGATGGCTGTCGAGAAGGCCGGCTCTTTCGATGTCGACAAAGTGCGTGAAGCCTCACCGGGCATTGAGTTCACCAAAGCCCCGGAAGGTTATGTCCGCATCCACGAAAACCATCACCTCTGGTCCAAGACCCGTATTGGCAACGCCCAGCGCAATGGCCAGTACAAAGTGGTCTACGAAACAGAAGACCTGATGGAGCCAGATCCTTTCCCGGAAGGTTACCAGTAAGCACGGCTGGCCGGTGCCAAGGGGCGCCGGCCGCCGGTTTTCCAAACGGTTGGGTGCGTTATCTCTAGGGAGTAAGGGTCATGTTTGATGGCTACACCACCAGTGAATTGATGTCGATATTTGCCATGCAGGGGTTTGCCGGGCTGTCCCTGTTTTCAGTGTTTGTGCTGATGGCACTCGGCCTGGCGATCATTTTTGGTCAGATGGGGGTGATCAATATGGCTCACGGGGAATTCATGATCCTCGGTGCCTATACCACCTACCTGACCTCCAGTGCTTTTCAGAGTTATCTGCCCGGTTTGTTCGGGGGCTATTTCTTCGTCGCCATGCTCTTTGCCTTTCTGGTGTGCGCGGCGCTGGGGGCCTTTGTCGAATGGGCCATGGTCAGGCATCTGTACAGGCGGCCGCTGGATACGTTGTTGGCGACCTGGGGCCTGAGCCTGATTCTCCAGCAAGCCTACCGCACGATTTTCGGCGCCCGGGAAGTAGGGGTCACCCTGCCGGATTGGATGATGGGATCAATCCAGGTCACCGACATGGTGGATCTGCCCATTAACGGGCTGTTTGTGATGATCATCGCGCTGTCCATCGCCATAGCCGTTTACTTCCTGATGTACCGATCCGGTTGGGGCAAAAAGGTAAGGGCCGTGGTCCAGAACCGGCCCATGGCCGAAGCCGTGGGCATCAACAGTGCCGGTGTCGACAGGGCCACGTTTGCCCTGGGCTGCGGGATTGCGGGTATTGCCGGCGCGGCCTTCACCATGATCGGCTCGACTGGCCCATCGTCCGGCCAGGCCTACATCGTGGACACCTTCCTGGTGGTGGTCTTTGGCGGTGCACAGAGCCTGATTGGCACCATTGTGTCTGCGTTTGGCATCTCTCAGGCCCAGTCCACCCTCGAGTTCTTCCTGAGTGGTTCGATGGCCAAGGTACTCACGCTTCTGGTGGTTGTCGGCATTCTCATGCTGCGCCCGGAAGGACTTATGGCCCTGAAGATTCGTCGCTAGGAGACCGTCATGAAAGACTCACCCGTTGTGAAATGGTTTGCCTCCCGAGAGGGGCTGTACTATCTGGCGTTGGCGCTGTTACTGGTGGTTGTTTTGCCGGTCATGCTCGATGCCTTCCGATTGAATATGGTCGGCAAGTACCTGACCTACGCCTTTGTGGCCATTGGCTTGGTGATGTGTTGGGGTAAAGCAGGCATTCTCAGCCTGGGACAGGGCGTTTTTTTCGGGCTTGGCGGCTACTGCATGGCGATGTACCTCAAGCTTGAGGCCTCAACGCCGGAAGCGACGGCCATACAGTCAACGCCCGGTATCCCGGACTTCATGGACTGGAACCAGATCACCGCTTTGCCCTGGTTCTGGGAGCCGTTCAACAGCTTCGCCTTCACCCTGATTGCCGTGATCGGGGTTCCGGTTCTGCTGGCTCTCATTATCGGCGTTGCCATGTTCACCCGGCGTGTGGGTGGCGTCTACTTTGCCATCATCACCCAGGCCATCGCCGCCATCCTGACCATCCTGATCATTGGTCAGCAGGGATACACCGGCGGCATCAACGGCATCACCGACCTTAGGACCCTGATGGGTTGGGACATCCGTACCGATGAAGCGAAAACGGCCCTCTACTTCGTAACGGTTGCGCTGTTGTTCGTCTGCCTGTTCGCTGCCCGCCTGATCCAGAAGCGCAAACTCGGGCGCATCCTGGTGGCGATGAATACCCAGGAAAATCGCGTCAGATTTTCCGGCTACGACGTGGCCGCCTTCAAAATCTTCGTGTTTTGCCTGGCTGCGGCTTTTGCGGGCATCGGCGGCGCGCTGTTTACCTTGAGTGTCGGCTTCATGTCGCCCTCGTTCATCGGCATCGTGGCTTCGATCGAGATGGTGATCTTCTGTGCCCTGGGTGGCCGTCTTTCCATCCTTGGAGCCGTCTACGGTGCGCTACTGGTCAACGCCGCCAAGAGTGGGTTTTCCGAATCCTTTCCAGAACTGTGGCCCTTTGCCATGGGTGCGCTGTTTATTGGCGTTGTTCTGGCCTTCCCCAATGGTCTTGCAGGCCTGTACCAGACTTACGTGATGCCTCTGGAGGAGCGTTTGTTCAGACGCAAGCCAAAGACCGATGGTAGCCAGAAAGCCAAGGCAACAGCGCCGGCCCAAACCCCTGGGGAACGGGGCAAGGAATACGACCCGCTCATTGACCAGTACAGCCCGGAGAAATCCTGATGAAAGCAGCCAAAAGCAAAAGTAAGGACTTTTTGTTGGCGGTAGAGGGACTGACCGTATCGTTCGACGGCTTTAAAGCGGTAGACGACCTGTCCTTCTACCTGGACCCAAACGAAATCCGGGTGATCATCGGCCCCAATGGTGCGGGTAAAACCACGGTGCTGGACTTGATCTGCGGGAAAACCCGGGCCACGTCAGGCTCCATTCGCTTCCAGGGGCGGGAGCTGACAAAGATGAAAGAGCACCAGATTGTGCATTCTGGGGTTGGGCGTAAATTCCAGACCCCCTCGGTGTTTGAAGACCTCACCGTGTTCGAGAATCTCGAAGTGTCTTACCCCCAGGGCCACTCGGTGATGGGCGCCCTGGCGTTCAAGCGGGACCTTGCGGTGGTGGAGGAAATTGAATCGGTTGCCCGGACCATTTTTCTTGAAGACATGCTTGAGCAGCCGGCGTCTTTGCTTAGTCATGGTCAGAAGCAGTGGCTTGAAATCGGCATGCTGCTGATTCAGAAGCCGAAGCTGATCATGTTGGATGAACCCGTAGCGGGCATGTCTGTGGTGGAGCGCAAGAAAACTGCCGAATTACTGAAAGTGATTACCCGTGAACACACGGTTCTGGTGATCGAACACGACATGCAGTTCGTGGGTGACATTGCTGACCGGGTAACGGTGATGCACCAGGGCAAGGTGTTGTCAGAGGGGTCCATCGAACACGTGAAATCGGACCCGAAAGTCATCGAAGTCTACCTGGGGCATTGATCATGCTGAGCGTCAAACAACATTCGGTGGCCTATGGCCAGAGCAACATCATCGAGAACCTGGACCTTGAGATTGGTAGGAATGAGATCGTTGCCGTGGTTGGCCGCAATGGTATGGGCAAGACCACGTTGATGAAGTCCCTGGTGGGTATGACGCCGACCAGAGGTGGGCAGCTCCTGCTGGATGGTGCGGATCTTTCCAACCTTAAGAGTTTCCAGCGGGTGAGGGCAGGGATCGGCTTTGTGCCCCAGGGCCGGATGATTTTTCCGACCCTGACCGTGAAGGAGAACATTGAGACCGGCCTGGCTGCGGTCGGGGAGAAGAAGATTCCTGAGGACCTTTATGAGCTGTTTCCGGTGCTGAAGGAAATGCTGCATCGCCGGGGCGGCAACCTGTCTGGCGGACAGCAGCAACAGCTGGCGATCGCCCGGGCGCTGGCTACCCGGCCCAAGGTGTTGCTGCTGGATGAACCGACTGAGGGTATTCAGCCCAACATCATCAAGGACATTGCCAAGACTCTTCGGCGGATTCGCGATGAGCGAGGGTTGTCGATTGTGGTGTCGGAGCAGGTGTTGAGTTTTGTGATGGATGCGGCGGATCGGATTCTGGTGATCGAGAAGGGGGAGATTGTTCACGAGGAGCTTCGGGAGGAGGCGGATCAGGACAAGATTGCCAGTTATCTGGCTGTTTAATTCATTTGGGGGAGGTCGAGTCGATGGGGAGGTCCTTTCGGGACACGCCGTGAATACGTCCGTGTAGGCTCGGATGCGCCATCCCTGGCGCATACGGTCCCGAAAGGACCTCCCCACCGCCTCTCCCCGAACCTGTTTGGTAAACGTTCAGCATTGATGGGTGATTAATATGAGACACGGTGATATTTCCAGCAGTAACGATACCGTCGGTGTAGCGGTGGTGAACTACAAGATGCCTCGGCTGCACAGCAAGGCCGAGGTGTTGGATAACGCGCGTAAGATTGCGGACATGATCAAGGGTATGAAGGTGGGGCTGCCGGGTATGGATCTGGTGGTGTTTCCGGAGTACAGCACCATGGGGATCATGTACGACAACGACGAGATGATGGACACCGCTGCAGCCATCCCGGGTGACGAGACGGCGATTTTCTCGGCGGCGTGTCGTGAGGCCAATACCTGGGGGGTGTTTTCCCTGACCGGGGAGCGGCATGAGGATCACCCGAACAAGGCGCCCTACAACACGCTGGTGTTGATCAACAATGAAGGCGAGATTGTTCAGAAGTACCGCAAGTGCATTCCCTGGTGTCCGATTGAGGGCTGGTATCCCGGCGACACCACCTATGTGACTGAGGGGCCCAAGGGGATGAAGATCAGTCTGATCATCTGTGACGATGGCAATTATCCGGAGATCTGGCGGGATTGCGCCATGAAGGGTGCGGAGCTGATTGTGCGCTGCCAGGGCTATATGTACCCGGCCAAGGAGCAGCAGATCATGATGGCCAAGAGCATGGCCTGGGCCAATAACTGCTACGTGGCAGTGGCCAACGCCAGTGGTTTTGATGGCGTTTACTCCTACTTCGGGCACTCCGCGATCATCGGCTTTGATGGCCGCACCCTGGGTGAGTGCGGTGAGGAGGATATGGGAGTGCAGTACGCCCAGCTCTCCGTCAGCCAGATTCGTGATGCCCGGGCCAACGACCAGTCCCAGAACCACTTGTTCAAGCTTCTGCACCGGGGATACACCGGTGTGCATGCCTCCGGTGACGGCGACAAGGGCATTGCGGATTGTCCGTTTGAGTTCTACCGCACCTGGGTGATGGACGCCCAGAAAGCCCAGGAGAACGTGGAGGCTATGACCCGTAAGACCGTGGGCACCGCCGAGTGTCCGGTGGGTGATTTGCCGTTTGATGGCAAGGAAAAGTCCGCAGGGGCGTAACCCCGGGAGGTACCAATGCCGTTTATCAACGAACGGCTGGAAGCCAACCGGGAAACACTGGCAAGGAGCCGGGCCGATTCAGGCCCGGTTCGTGTTTCCCGGTTCCGCTTTGAGCCGGATGCTGTGATGGAACGCCTTAGGGCGAACCTTGTGGGCCAGGAGCACGCGCTCGCAGCCATGGAGTCCATGCTGGTGCGGGTGAAAGCCGATATCGGTGATGAAAACCGCCCGCTGGCGGTTTACCTGTTTCTCGGGCCGACCGGTGTGGGCAAAACCGAGACGGTAAGGCTGATCGCAGAGGCTATACACGGGCGTCGGGACGCCCTGTGCCGTGTCGATATGAACACGCTGGCCCAGGAACATTATGCAGCGGCACTGACCGGGGCACCCCCGGGTTATGTCGGCAGCAAGGAGGGCCACAGCCTGTTTGATCTGGACAAGGTACAGGGATCGTTCAGCAAACCGGGCATCGTTCTGTTTGACGAGATTGAGAAAGCCAGCAAGGAAGTGGTTCGTGCCCTGCTGAACGTGCTTGATACCGGGCGGCTGGTCTTTCCCTCCGGCAACCGGGAGATCGACTTTCGCAATACCCTGATTTTCATGACAAGTAATGCCGGCGCCTTGGCGGCCGAGAACCACCACCGGCGCTTTCAGCAGGGCTGGCGGCGATGGCTGGGCCTTTCGCCAGGAGAGGTTGGAAGGGTTCAGGATGCTGCATTGCGCGATCACTTTGATCCGGAGTTTCTCAACCGTATCGATCAGATTCTTACCTTTAACCACCTTTCCGAAAACTGGCTCGATGCGCTGCTGGATATCGAGCTGGCTGGCCTTAACCGGCGACTTGCGAGGAAAAAAGCGGTGTTAACGGTATCTGACGGGCTGCGCGAGTCGCTTTGTGCCGGTTACGACAGTCGCTATGGCGCCAGGGAGATGCTCAGGACGTTTCGCCAGCGGCTTGAGCCTGAATTAGCGCGGGCGTTACTGGCCCATCCTGAGGCGGAGCAGTTCGCCGCAGACATCGAAAACGGCGAGATAAAGGTTCGCCAATACGTCGAATGACGTAGGCGCCGGGGGTATTTGGCGAATACCCCCGAAATGCCGTGCAGCCGATAGTAGAGGCGTTATTCAAACTGACAAGCCAATGTACAGGAGCGCCCGCTATGGCTGAAACCATCATCAAGATCGATCTGAATAAATCGGCCTACGAGAACGACAAAGTCCACAACCGCTGGCACCCGGATATTCCGTTGGTGGCCACCGTCAAACCCGGTGACGATTTTATCGTGGAGTGTTACGACTGGACCGGCGGCCAGATCAAGAACAACGACAGCGCCGACGACGTGCGTGATGTAGACCTCAGCCAGGTGCATTTCCTGTCCGGCCCCATTGGCGTTGAAGGCGCAGAGCCGGGTGACCTGCTGGAAGTCGACATTCTGGACATAGGTACGTTTGAGGAGAGCCAGTGGGGCTTCAACGGTTTCTTCTCCAAGCAGAACGGCGGTGGCTTTCTGACGGAACATTTTCCCGAAGCCCAGAAATCGATCTGGGACTTCAACGGTATGTTCACCAAGTCCCGGCATATTCCTAACGTGGAGTTTGCCGGGTTGATCCACCCCGGACTGATTGGTTGCCTGCCTTCCAAGGAACTTCTGGATACATGGAACAAGCGGGAAGCGGGCCTGGTAGCAACGGACCCTGACCGTGTGCCGGAGTTGGCTACTCTGCCTAACGGTGAAACGGCCCACATGGGCCAGATGAGAGGGGACGCAGCCAAGGCGGCTGGCGCTGAGGCCGCGCGAACCGTGCCACCCAGGGAGCATGGCGGCAACTGCGACATCAAGGATCTTTCCCGTGGCTCCAAAGTGTATTTTCCGGTCTACGTAGATGGCGCAGGACTGTCTGTAGGCGATCTGCACTTCAGCCAGGGTGATGGTGAAATTACGTTCTGTGGGGCCATCGAAATGGCTGGCTGGATTCACTTGCGGGTGAACCTGATCAAAGACGGCGTGCGTAAATACGGCATCAAGAACCCGGTGTTCAAGCCCAGCCCCATCAAGCCCCGCTACGACGATTATGTGATCTTTGAAGGCATCTCGGTGGATGAAGAGGGCGGCCAGCACTATCTGGACGTGCATGTGGCCTATCGCCAGGCCTGCCTGAATGCCATCGAATACATGACCAAGTTCGGCTACAGCAGGGCACAGGCTTACGCGATCCTTGGGTGTGCGCCGGTGGAGGGGCATATCAGCGGCGTGGTGGATATTCCCAATGCCTGTGCAACGCTCTGGCTGCCAACCGGCATCTTTGATTTCGACATCAACCCGTCAGCTGATGGCCCACAGAAGAAAGTCAGTGGCGGTATGGACGTGCCCCTTTCGAAAGACAAGGAGTAAGCACCATGCCTGTGTATGACTACAAATGTCGGGAACACGGGTTGTTCCACCAGCTGGCCACCATGGAAGCCTGCGCCAAGCCGGCGGAGTGCCCGACCTGCCAGGCGCTGTCACCCCGTGTCATAGTGCTGCCTCCGGAGATTGCCGCCATGGACCCGGCCAAACGATCGGCTCAGGACCGGAACGAGCGCTCAAAACACGAGCCAGTGTTCTCGACTGCCGATCGCAGGGCACACGACAAGGAACACAGCCGAAGTTGTGGTTGCGGCTCACCGAAGCCGGGCAAATCCATGCTGTTCTATACCGCGGACGGTAAGAAAATGTTTCCCTCGATGCGCCCGTGGATGATCAGCCACTGACAGCCGATTCGACGTTTCACGTGTTTGGCCCCGATACGGGGCCTTTTTTTGATCTACAAGTCACGGCCTCTCAAGCACCAGATCCCGATACCACGCTGTTGCCCGTTCACCGGTATTATCCGCATCCGACATGATGGCCACGCCAACAATGCGCGGGGGGTTCTCCCCGAACGCTTCCCGGTAATCTGCCACAATATCCCGTTCCACCGTGACCCACTCACCGGTTTGCTCCGGGCCGGAATTGACCGCCACCATCATGGTCTGGTCGGTGAAGGCGTTGGCGACGATGGATTGCTCCGGCAACCGGTTGGCCCAGATGTAGTTCAGGGCATTACCCGGCAGGGTCTCCCCAAACATCACCTCCACGGTTTTGCGCTTGGCCCGTTCAAAGAATCCTGCCTTGTCGGGCTGGAATTCAAAGGCCACGTAGATTCGCGCCGGGTAGTCGTCGCCGGACTTTTTCCGGGCATCGCCTTGGTCGAACACATTGGACACCCTCCATTGCCAGCGCAGAATCAGCGATTCGCCGGGTTCTAACGACAATCGGGCAATCAGGCCGGAGGCGCTGTTATCGGCGGTCGCCTTGACCACCTGAACACCGTCGTCCGTGACCAGCTCATAGCGTGTGTGCCGGTCGATTCTGGGAAATTCCAGAGGTTCCCAACCATCGGATAATGAACTCATGGTGGAGAAGGGTTGCAGTAAAGACTCCTGCGCCATCAGTAACGGGCTGGCCAATAGCAGAGCCAACACCCATGCAGTGCCTGCCAGTGATGAACGCTTCATAGACTTGTCCTTTTGTTTCCGGGCCACTGCAATGGCAGACAGCGGGCCTGCGATAAAGTGCCTTGTCAGTGGCTATTAGTCCGTATATAGTGACCGAATCCTTGGTTGACTACCATATGTTGTGATCATTCTCTGATCACTTCAGGCATAAAGGTAGTCGGGAATCCGGTGAGAATCCGGAACTGACGCGCAGCGGTATTGGGGAACGAGCGTGGCATCAAGACACTGGCAAGCGCCGGGAAGTCGCCACGCAAGGCCGAACCAACAGGTTCACGCCCCTGAGTCCGAAGACCTGCCAGGGAAACAGTACTGCACCTTCGCGACTCAAGGTGAGCAGATCGGTTATCCCTGCCCTGAAACAAGGCACGGTGTGCTCCTGCATTCGCGAAGGCTAAATGGAATCTGACGCGACTTCAGGAGAACACGATGTCTGCCACCGCTCTGGCCGAAGCCCCGGCCGCCGATACCCAATCCCTTCAAGTTATTAAACGCAACGGCACCCTGGTTGGATTCAATCCCGCCAAAATCAGTGTGGCGGTGACCAAAGCGTTCCTGGCCGTGGAAGGCGATAAAGCCGCCGGCTCTGCCCGCATCAACGACGCCGTGCATCGGGTAACCGAACAGGTGGTGCAGGCCATCAGCCGGCGCCTGAAAGCCGGCGGTAAAGTGCATATTGAAGACATTCAGGACCAGGTGGAACTGGCCCTGATGCGGGCCGAAGAGCAAAAGGTGGCCCGGGCTTACGTGCTCTACCGGGAAGAACACGCCCGCAAGCGCGCCATCGAAGAGCCCATGGAAGCGCACCCGCACCTGACCGTGAAAAAAGCCGACGGCAACGTGGCGCCGCTGGACTTGGGCCTTATGAAACTGCAGGTAGAACAGGCTGCCACCGGCCTGGAGGGCATTGATGGCGAATCCCTGGTCGACGAAGCCCTGCGCAACCTGTACGACGGTATTGAGGAAACCGAAGTGCTCTCCGCCCTGATCATGACGGCCCGTGGCCGTATCGAGCAAGAGCCGGACTACAGCGCCGTCACCGCCCGCCTGTTGCTGGAACAGCTTCGCCTGGAAGCGGCTGAGGCCCTGGACCTGCCCCGCAACCAGCCGCTGGCAGAGGTTTATCCACAGGCCCTGAGCGCGTTCATCCACGCCGGTATCCGCTACGAATTGCTGGACGAAGCCCTGGCCGCCTTTGACTTGGAACGCCTGGGTGCGGCCATCATCCCCGAGCGCGACCACCAGTTCGGTTTCCTGGGCCTGCAAACCCTGTACGACCGCTACTTCCTGCACTGGAACAAAGCCCGCCTGGAACTGCCCCAGGTGTTCTTCATGCGTGTCGCCATGGGCCTGGCCCTGCGGGAAGACGACCCCAACGCCCGCGCCATCGAATTCTATAACCTGCTGTCCAGCTTTGATTACATGGCCAGCACGCCCACCCTGTTCAACAGCGGCACCCGCCATTCCCAGTTGTCCTCCTGCTACCTGACCACCGTGCAGGACGACCTGGAAGGTATCTACGGCGCCATCAAGGATAACGCGCTGCTCTCCAAATGGGCCGGCGGCCTGGGCAACGACTGGACGCCAGTACGTGCACTGGGCTCCCACATCAAAGGTACCAACGGCCAGAGCCAGGGCGTGGTGCCGTTTTTGAAAGTGGTCAACGACACCGCCGTGGCGGTCAACCAGGGCGGCAAGCGCAAGGGCGCCGTGTGTGCCTACCTGGAAAGCTGGCACCTGGACATCGAGGAATTCCTGGAGCTGCGCAAAAACACCGGTGACGAACGCCGCCGCACCCACGACATGAACACCGCCAACTGGGTGCCGGATTTGCTGATCGAACGCATGCGTGAAGACCGGGACTGGACCCTGTTCTCCCCCAGCGATGCCCCAGACCTGCACGATCTTTACGGCAACGCCTTCCGGGAACGCTACGAGCATTACGAAGCGCTGGCGGAGCAGGGCAAGATCAAACTGTTCAAGAAAATCCCTGCCAAACAACTGTGGCGCAAAATGCTCACCGTACTGTTTGAAACCGGCCACCCCTGGGTTACCTTCAAAGACCCCTGCAACCTGCGTTCCCCGCAGCAGCACCAGGGCGTGGTGCACAGCTCCAACCTGTGCACCGAAATCACCCTGAACACCAGCGCCGACGAAATCGCCGTATGCAACCTGGGCTCGGTCAACCTGGCCGCCCACATCGCCAACGGCGAGCTGGACGTACAACGCCTGGAACGCACTGTGACTACCGCCGTACGCATGCTCGATAATGTTATCGACATCAACTTCTACGCCGTGCCTCAGGCGAAGAACTCCAACCTCAAACACCGCCCCGTGGGCCTGGGCCTGATGGGCTTCCAGGACGCCCTCTACCAACTGGGCCTGCCCTACACCAGCCCGGAAGCCGTCGAGTTTGCCGACGTGGCCATGGAGCAACTGAGCTACTTCGCCCTTCGCGCCTCTGCCACCCTGGCCGGCGAACGGGGTGCCTACGAAACCTATGAAGGTTCCCTGTGGGATCAGGGCATCCTGCCCATCGATTCCATCAACCTGCTGAAAGACAGCCGCCGGGAAGGGGACCTGTCACTCAACACCAACAGCCGCCTGGACTGGACCCCGGTGCGTGAGCTGATCGCCAAAAACGGTATGCGCAACAGCAACGTTATGGCCATCGCCCCCACCGCCACCATTTCCAACATCGTTGGGGTTTCCCAGTCCATCGAACCGGCGTACCAGAACCTGTTCGTGAAATCGAACCTCTCCGGCGAATTCACCGTGGTCAATCCCTCCCTGGTGCGCGACCTCAAAGCCGAAGGCCTTTGGGATAACGTCATGGTCAACGACCTCAAATACTTCGACGGCAGCGTGCAACAGATCGACCGCATTCCACCGGTACTGAAAGCCCGCTACGCCACCGCCTTCGAAATCGACCCAAGATGGCTGGTAGAAGCCGCGGCAAGGCGCCAGAAGTGGCTCGACCAGGCCCAAAGCCTGAACCTGTACATGGCCGAACCCAGCGGTAAAAAACTGGACGCCCTGTACCAACTGGCCTGGGAACGCGGTTTGAAAACCACCTACTACCTGCGCTCCCTGGGCGCTACCGGCGCCGAAAAAGCCGCCCCGCAACCCCAGGTGTGCAGCATTGATGAGCCGGATTGCGAAGCCTGTCAGTAACCACTTACTTAACTTTGGAGGCCTAACCATGCTGGATTGGGACGACGAACCAAAAACCGAAAACAAGCCGACGGCCAGCGCCGGACCGGCGCCGGTGAACGTAGACGACAAACGCGTGATCAACGGCGAAACCGACATCAACCAGTTGGCGCCGTTCAAGTACCCCTGGGCCTGGGAATACTTCATGAACGCCAACAAAAACCACTGGACCCCGCTGGACGTCAACATGGCCCAGGACGTCCACGACTACCACCACCGCCTGAGCCCGGCGGAAAAGCACGTGTATGAAAACGTACTGGCCTACCTCACCACCTCCGACATCCTCGCCATGCGCAACATCGGCCTGGCGGTGATGGAGAAGATGAGCGCGCCGGAACTGCAAATCTACCAGGCCCGCCAGGTGTACGAAGAAGCACTGCACACCTGGACCTACCAGCACTGCATTGAAACCCTCAACCTGGACCAGAGCGAAATCTACAACCGCTACCGGGTGGTGCCAGAAATCAACGGCAAGATCCAGGTAGCCAACCGACGGCTGGACGCCGCCATGCGCTCCGACATGAACCTGCGCAACAAAGACGACCTGCAGGAATTCATCATGTCGTACCTGTTCTTCGCCGCCGTGTTTGAGGGCTGCTGGTTCTACAACGGCTTCAGCCCCATCTTCGCCCTGCAGCGCCGGGGCCTGATGCGCGGCACCGGGGAGCAACTGCAGTACATCCTGCGGGACGAAGCCATGCACTTCTCCTTCGGCCTGAAAGTGGTCAATCAGATTCTTGAGGAAGAAAACATCACCTTCGACCCCAAAGCCGTGCGCGACATGTGGGACGAATCCGAAGCGGCCGAGATGGCCTACGCCAACTACATCCTGCGCGACCCCATCCTCGGCTACTCGGCGGAATACCACAGCGAGCAATTCCGCTTCGTGGCCAACCGCCGCGCCAGGACTGTCGGCCTGGAAGAACCTTTCCCGGGTGCCAAGAACGTTTCGCCCTGGCTGGACGAGCAGGCCACCATGCGTAAAGAGAAGAACTTCTTTGAAACCCGGGTGATTGAATACCAGACCGGGGCGCAGCTGGAGTGGTAACACGCTAAAACCGCCGGTGCCCCAGACAACTAAGGTTGATCTACGGCACCGGCGGGAGTGTAATGGCAGCACAGTGACGTTGCGCACGGCGCCCGGTTTCGGGCGCTCTCTACGGAAGAGGCCAAGCCCATGAAAGTGGCTGTTTTCAGCACCAAACCCTACGACGAGCAATTCCTTGGGCAGGCCAGCCGGGACAGCCAAGAGCATGAACTGGTGTTTCTGGAACCCCGGTTGAATACAACCACCGCGGCACTCGCCAAAGGCTTTGATGCGGTGTGTGTCTTCGTGAACGATCAGGTAGACGGCGCCGTACTGGGCCAGTTGGCCGAAGGCGGCACCCGCACGGTAGCCCTGCGCTGTGCCGGCTTCAACAACGTTGACCTGAAAGCCGCCGAGCGCCTGGGGATCAGCGTGGTGCGAGTACCCGCTTACTCACCCTATGCCGTGGCCGAACACACCGTCGCCCTGATTCTGACCCTTAACCGGCAGATTCACCGGGCGTACCACCGCATCCGCGATGGTAATTTTGCACTGGATGGTTTGCTGGGCTTCGACCTGCGAGGGCGAACCGTGGGCGTGGTGGGTACCGGCCAGATAGGCCTGGAGGTAGTGCGCATTATGCGTGGCTTCGGCTGCCGGGTGCTCTGCCATGACCTTCATACCAACCCGGAAGCTCAGCAACTGGGTGGTGAATATGTGGCGCTGGACGACCTGTTCAGCCAGGCTGATATTGTCAGCCTGCATTGCCCGTTAACCCCCGACACCCACCACCTGATCAACGCGGATGCCGTGGCCAAGATGAAACAGGGCGTGATGCTGATCAACACCAGCCGGGGCGCCATGGTCGATACCGCCGCGATCATCGAGGGCCTTAAATCCGGACAGATTGGCTACCTGGGCCTCGATGTGTATGAAGAAGAAGGTGACCTGTTTTTCGAAGACCTGTCCAACATCGTGCTGAAAGACGACGTGTTCGCGCGCTTGCTGACCTTCCCCAACGTAGTGATCACCGGCCACCAGGCCTTTTTCACCCGCAACGCCCTGGAGAGCATTGCGCGCACCACCCTGGGAAATCTGACCGAACTGGAATCGACCGGGCAATGCGCAAACCAGGTAACCGCCCCCGCCGGTTAACGGCGCACTGAGACAAGCGGGACGCGTACTCGTACAATCCGACCATGCCCAGACAGTTTTATCGAACGGGCCCCGACCATCGTGCCGGGGCGCCTGTTACCTTCCTTGATGTACGCCGCCGCTTCCAGTTCCGAACCGTGGAGATTGGCCGCTGGGTAACCGAACCGGAAAAGCAGCGCAGCGCCGCACTGTTTTACGACGCCCTGTGCGACTTGATGACCATCCTCGGCGGCACCGAAAGCCTGATCTCCCTGCGCGGCAGCCTGGCCCTGCAATACGGCATAGGTGGCCGGCCCGGCGTCTCCGCCCATTACACTCCCGCCACCCGCAGCTTCGCCCTGGCGAAGAATGCCGGCCCCGGCAGCATTGCTCATGAATGGTTTCATGCTTTCGACCACTACATAGCGGACAAATTGTTCCCAAACGCTGCCAAAGCAGAGTTTGGCTCCACACTCTGGCTAACCCGTGAAGATGCCATCGCCCACCCCCTGAATGACCGACTGCAAGCCTGCTACCGCGCAATCCTGCTGGACAGCGCAGGTGAGCAGCCCAGCAATCTTTTCCGGCAATCAGCCAAGGCCGACAAAGCCGCCGGCGTGCATTACTACAGCCGGCCTGAGGAGCTCTGTGCCAGAGCTTTCGAAGCCTTCGTTCAGGACGCCACCGTAAAAAATGCCTTCCTGGTGAAAGGCACCAAAGAAAGCGAAGAGGCCCAGTTGGGGCTTTATCCACAGGGGCCACAGCGCGAAAGCATCAATCGGGCGTTTCTTGCTTACTTTCAATCCTTGGGCAGGGCCTTGCAGCGAACAGACGCATGACAGCCGGAGTTATACGAACGCGTTCGCAAAACTCCGGAAAATTGCATGGGAAATATATGTAACCTTCTGATATGGTTGAAAAGTAGGATTTTGAGGGGCGGAGTTATACGCCCCGGGATAGGAGCAGGGGGTGGCTCGAAAAAGGGCGTATAACTCCGGCGGTAGCCGTGGTGCTTGCTGTTAACTTTCTGTTTTTGTTGGGAAAAGTATGATGTTTTGGGCGCGTTTGGGGTGGATTTATACGAACGCGGGATATACGAACGTGTTCGTATAATTCACTGTTGAACTAAACCGCTTCGCGGTAGCGAGTGGTCTTGGGATTTTCCGCAAGACCAGGGAAAGTGACGGATACTTTTGAACAGCCCGCGTGGGCTTTTCAAAAGAGGAGATTCCGTCATGACACCGTTACGTCAGACTATGATCCAGGCCATGCGCCAGCATGGTTTTTCTCTACAGACTCAACGAAGCTACCTTTACGTGGTTGCCGATCTGGCCCGATATTATCGTCGGTCTCCCGATCGGCTAGAAGTTGATGACCTGCAGACCTATTTCAACTATCTGGTCCAGGAGCGCTCCCTTGCTCCCGCCAGTTGTCGGCTTTACCTTCACGGCATTCGGTTTCTGTTCCTGCAGGTCCTGCACTGGCCGGACTTCGATGTTGAGCTGGTTTTACCTAAACGTCCTCAACGCATTCCGGAGTTACTGACTCGCCAGGAAGTGGCTCGGATTCTGGAATCCGTTCAGAACCCAAAGCATCGCGCTTTGTTATCCGTCACTTATGGCTGCGGTTTGCGAGTCAGTGAAGCTGTCGCCCTGCAGGTGAAGAATGTTGATGGTGAGCGTCAGTTGCTCCGAATCCATCAAGGTAAAGGCGCAAAGGATCGAATGGTCCCGTTGGCAGGTGTGTTACTGGAGATGCTACGGGAATACTGGCGTCTTGGGCGCCCCATGTCTTGGTTGTTTCCAAGCGAGGTGCTGACAGGAAAGCATCTGACGATCACTACCGCCCAAAAAGTGTACCGTCATGCCAAGAGTGCCAGTGGTGTGCAAAAGTGTGGAGGGATACATGCGTTGCGCCATGCCTATGCCACGCATCAGTTGGAGCATGGCGTACCACTGAACGATCTGCAAAAGTTCCTGGGGCACAGTAATCTGCGTACCACTGAGCGATACCTGCATTGGTTGCCCGGGCTATCCTCTCAGAATCGCTCGCCTGCGGATTTGATCGCGGATCTGGGGGGCGTGCGATGACCGGTTCGGTGACGGTTCAATCCGCTTTGAACCGGTTCCTGGTAAAGGAGTCATTAGACAGCCATCGTCGCAAGGTCTGCAGCCGGCTGATGGATTGCCGAACGGCACGGATGGGCGGTATGGAGATGCGGTGCGAACAGTGCAATATGCGCACCGTTCACTACTACGGCTGCCGGGACCGGCATTGCCCACAATGCCAGGGCCGAGCCAGTCAGCAATGGTGTGAGCGCCAGCGCCGATCACTGCTACCAGTACCTTACTTTCACTTGGTGTTTACCTTGCCACATGCCTTGAACGGCTGGGTGCAGGTGCATCCAGAGGTGGTCTACCGTCGTCTTTTCGAATCAGTCTGGAACACGCTCAGTCAATTTGGTCTTAAAACCAAACACTTGCAGGGTGAGTTAGGAATGACGGCGGTGCTCCATACCTGGGGGCAGAACCTGAGTCGCCATGTTCATGTGCATTGTTTGATTCCGGGCGGGGTGCTCACAGATTCTGGTGAATGGCATCGGGCCAAACATCAATATTTGTTCCCGGTCAGGGCGTTGTCACGGCGCTTTCGCGGACGGATGGTGTCGTCGCTCAGGCACTCGGTCAGGACCGGCGAACTGCACAGGCTCAAGGAGGACCATGTCATTGACGACGTGCTCAACGGTGTGATGCAGCAGGAATGGGTGGTTTACGCCCGCCATTGTCTGAACCAGGCTGAGACGGTGGTGGACTACCTGGCCCGCTACACTCATCGCATCGCCATCAGCAACGGCCGTTTGTTGTCACAGGAGGGTGATCGGATCGTGTTCCGGTACAAGGATTACCGGGAGGGAGGGCGCCAGAAGACCCAGCAACTGGACGGAGTGGAGTTTATTCGCCGATTCCTGATGCACATCTTGCCGAAGGGATTCATGCGGATCCGCCACTTTGGTTATTTGAGTAACCGTACCCGGCGACGAAAGCTGGCCACCATTCATCAGGCGCTCCAACAACCAATCGAGACCGAGGTTGAAGCATTAAGTAACTCCGTGTCACCAAGCTCTTGGCCGTGCTCGCAATGTGATGGTGGCATGGTTCATAAGGTTCGGCAGATTCCTCGGTTCAGGGCTGTGAGTATACTGACGGCTTAGCCGCTCTTGGCGGCTTCCCGCAAACATACAGTTCCGGAGGAGCTGGGCACCGACTCGTGTTGTGACTGGAAATGCAATAAAGAGCGGGTTAGTCTGACCACATACACAAGGATGGGAGTTTTTATGGGAGTCAACGGGATGATATTCATGCCTGCCGAGCGCGTTCGCTACCTCGGATTGCTGTTCCGGAACCTGACCAAGAATTACTTTACCCTTATAGATTGGTCGCGGGCTTCGATGCCGGCGGCTTAGTCCAACCCACATTTAAAGGTCATGCTGCGCACGACCATTAAATGCTTCAGTGTTAAAGGCCTGGCTTCGGTGTTCTTTGGTTTGGTGTTTGGCCGCGGTTTGCCAGGTTGCCGGCAGGCAGAAAACAGCCCTCAGTTTGGCAATGGTTTTGGCCGGTAATTTGGTGGTCAGGTCGCGGAGCAATCCGGCGCATTCGCTAGAAAAAACCGCCCATTCGGTGCTCTGGTTCCTAGCGCCATGGTTTGAGTTGCTGCAAGGTATCGGGAGCGGGCATTCGGCATTGAGTGCCAATACAAAACAACGGGTAACCGGCCCTTAACCAGGCGGTCAACCGGACGCCAAAAGCGTACCGCTTTTGGTTCCCTCCGCTGCGCTCCGGCGCCGGTTACCGCTAGCGTTATGACCAATGATCGAATATTCGAAGTCTGACATCGCTCTGGAATACCTTGACGCAGCAATTGAAGAGCGGGAGCTGCATCAAAGGTATTTTGCTGCAATGAACTTGGCAGGAGTCGCGGAGGAATTATTCGGGAAATTGGTTCGAGTTGCTGGTGAAAAAGATCGTCTAACTAGCGCGGTTGAGGACCTTAGCTATATACAAGAAAAGCTATGGGAAAAAATGGGTTGGGCGAAGCAAAGCTCGAAAGACCTCAAGAAGCTGTTGGTTGGCCCCAAAAATAGCATCAAACACATGGATAGCGGCGTAGACTCGAACGCAAAGCTTCACTTTGAAGTAGAAGATGAATCGAAGTGGATGATTCAGTCTGCAATTCGGAATATGGATGCGCTCGGGGTAGAACGTTCAGAAACTGTGAGGCGCTTTCTGCTAAAGCACGCAGATGATGATTCACCGGACGAGTCATAACCAGTCATTCCAGTTCGTTCCGGCCCTGGTGGGCCTCCACCGGACGGCCTTTTCTCCGCTTCGCTGCGTAAAGGCCGCCGCTGAATATTGGCGTTAGAAATCAGGGAGAGATCGAGGTGATTGCTCGAATTTGGAAAGGATGGACCACTCAAAATAATGCCTCGGCCTACGAGGAGCTTTTCAAGAATACTGTCCTTCCAAAAGTTACCCAGGGAGTGGACGGACACATCAGTACCAACCTGCTACGCTGCGAAATGGGTGACAACGTGGAATTCACAACTATATTCTGGTTTGAATCGCTTGAAGCAGTAAAAAGCTTTGCTGGCCCAAACTTCGAGCAGGCAGTAGTCCCGGAGCAAGTAAAGGCACTCATGTCGCACTACGAGGAAACCGTTCATCACCATGACGTTGCTTTGTAGGTTTCTAACAATGCCATCAAATTCGTTCCGGCCTGCGGCCTCCACCGGACGCCCTTTTCAGGGCGCCGTTTATGGCTGGCGTGTGTGCCGGGCATGGCACAGAACTAGGGAGGTGAAAGTCCTCCTGCCAGGTGTTCGCAGAGCCGAAGGCTAGGAGAAGGGCAAGGGCGTCATCGCGAGGTGGGGTCTGAAGGAAGCCCAATCCAAAGCGGCGGGGCGACGAACAGGAACCCGATACGAGGTGTGGTACACCCGGGGCGAGCGGGCACGTGACCGCGAAGCCCTCCTTCTGCGACTGGGGTGTGCTTTATAAATCGGGCGTCTACGCCGTGAAAGCTCTGTGCCTTACCCCGGGAGGTCTGCCACGTGTGGACGGACCCACTGAGAGACGAGCGATCGCCTCTGATCGCGTGGCAGAAATCAGCCGAGGGCATAGTAGGTTCGCCCGTGAACCGAAGGCCCGAACAGAGACAGGAGTCGAGTGTCCGTGCAGGGAAACGGGATGGCATCCGCAAAGCAGCTTGTGCTGCCCCTGGTGAAACCAGGGGATGAACCCGTTGCCGGAAATCGGGAGAACTCGCACTCCGTTCAACCCTCACCGTGGATGGCGCGTGTATTGAGCAGGGACAACCTCAATCGCGCCCTGAAACAGGTTCGACGTAACAAGGGAGCGCCGGGCATCGACGGCATGACCGTGGATGAACTACCGGATTATCTGCGCCAACATTGGCCCGAGATCCGGCAGCAACTGCTCCAGCAGACCTACCGACCCAAGCCGGTCCGGCGGGTCACCATCCCCAAAGCCAACGGCGGTTCTCGCCCTCTGGGTATCCCGACGGTGCTGGATCGCTTCATCCAGCAGGCAATCGCTCAGGTGATCCAGCAGGACTGGGAACCCCGCTTCCACCCACACAGCTATGGCTTCCGCCCGGGGCGTTCTGCCCATCAGGCAGTCCGATACGGACAGCACTGTGCTCGGGAAGGCCGTAACTGGGTAGTGGACCTGGACCTGGAAGCCTTCTTCGACCGGGTAAATCACGATCGCCTGATGGCACGGCTGAAACGGCATACGCCGGACAGGCCGCTGCTCAGGCTGATCAACTGGTATCTGAAGGCAGGCGTTCAGATCGGCAACCGCAAAGCCCCGACACCCGAGGGCGTGCCACAAGGCGGGCCACTGTCTCCGGTACTGGCGAATGTGGTGCTGGACGAACTGGACTGGGAGCTGGAACGGCGCAACCTGAAATTTGCCCGCTACGCGGATGACTGCCAGATCTACGTTGGCAGTCGCCGTGCAGGCGAGCGGGTGATGGTGAGTCTGACGCGCTTTATCGAGGACTCGCTGAGGCTCACAGTGAATACACGAAAGAGCGCGGTGGACCGGCCCTGGAAGCGAAGCTTCCTGGGCTTCACCCTCAGCCGGAAAGGGCAGCGACTGAAGGTGGCAGACAAAGCCATCAGCAAGCTGAAAACCCAGATCCGGATACTGAGCCGCCGAACACGGGGCCACTCACTGGCCCAGGTGATCGCAGATCTGAAAGAGACCCTGCTTGGTTGG